>NZ_JBIBKR010000003.1:0-952807 GCF_042959365.1 Streptomyces sp. NPDC007907 | reverse complement strand
TCGGGTGGGGGGCGGGGGGGGGCGGGGGCGGGGCCGGGGGGGGGGGGGCACCCCCCGGGGCGGGGGGCCCCCCCGGGGGGGGGGGGGCGCGCCCGCCCCCCCCCCCACGCCGGGCGGATCACTTCACGCGCCCGTACCAGACGCTCTTGGTCCAGATCTTCTGGAGCCGCACCACGTCCCCGGTCTTCGGGGAGTGCCAGAGCTTGTTCTTACCCGCGTAGATACCGACGTGGTACACGTTGCTGCCCGAGTGGAAGAACACCAGGTCTCCGGCCTTGCGGTTCTTGGCGGAGATGTGGCGGGTCTTGTTGTACTGCTGGGCAGCCGTGCGGGGGAGCTTCTTGCCGGCCTTCTTGAACGAGTAGAGCGTGAGACCGGAGCAGTCGAACCGGTGCGGACCGGTGGCCCCGTACTTGTAGGGTGAACCCTTTTTCGAGGCCGCGATCTGGAGTGCCTTGGTCGCCGGCGTGGCCGCCGCGGCGTCGGAGGCGAAGCCGGGCGCCACGATCGAGCCGCCCACCGCAGCGATGGTGAGCGCCGAGGCGGTGCCGGCCCGGGCCATGAGCGACGGGACACGATTGAGCGCAGTCATGCGCAACCCTTCGTCAGCCGCCTGTGAAGGATGACCTGTCGGATTCGGGCTGACAAAGTTGCCCGGCCGCTGACGCGGCTTCACCCCAAGGGCTGCTCGGGTCCGGTCATGGCGTGACCGTCCCGGCGACCCGTCGTGCTTGGGTCCTCCACTCCTGCCGATCCACTCCTGTCGACCGGTCATCCGGGCGGCGGCAGGACTCGGCGTCCGCCCGGATCGCCCCGCCACAGCGGCGGGGGCTTGTCGTCAGTCAGGGATCTTGGCGCATGCCTGTCCGGATTTCCCAACGGAACCGGGGATTTGTGTTGTTACTCACCACTCACCCGTTCGGGTGGACACGTGTGCGTTCGCACCGCCGTCCACGGGTTCGCGGACCGCCGGACCAGCGAGGGAATGCCCTATTCCGCCCTGGGTTCACGCGCGTTGCGCAACCGGAACGGTCCTGAAATCGGTCTCCCGCCTACTCCGAACAGGGGTACGTCTTTTGGTCCGTTTCAACTCACCTCCCGGAGCTCCGCCGACGGGGCGGGCGAGCGGGCGGCGATTCCGCGTCAACTGACGGACTCCGGGGGCAGGCTGAGCCGGGCCGTGCGCCGCTCGCCGTCCAGCACCCGCAGCGCCCGGGCCAGGGTCTGCGCGTGCAGTTCGGTCTCGCCCCGCTGGTGCATCAGGGCGAGGGCGTCACGCAGCGCGGTCGCCTTGCCGACCAGGGCCTGGGCGGCGCGCAGCCCGCGGTAGGTGTCGCCGTCCCGGGCCGGGTTGATCCGGCCGAGCAGGTCGACCACGTCCAGATATCGGTCGATCAGTTCCGCCTCGGCGCGTGTCAGGGCGGGCAGCGGCGGCAGTTCGGGCGGGAGCATCGGGGCTCACTGCCCGGTCGGCGGGACGAGGGTGGCCTCGCGGCCGGGGATGATGCCGTCCACCAGCCCGTACGCGACGGCCTCCTGGGCGGTCAGGACCTTGTCCCGCTGGATGTCCGCGCTCATCTGCTCGCGGGTGCGGCCCGTGTACAGCGCGAGCAGCTCCTCCATCCGGTTCCGGACGCGCGTCAGCTCGGTGGCCTGGAGGGCCAGATCGCTCGCCTGACCCCTGACCGGCTCGGGCAGGGCGGGCTGATGGATCACCAGGCGCGCGTCGGGCAGAGCGAACCGCTTGCCCGGCGTGCCCGCCGCGAGCAGCACCGAGGCGACCGCGCCGGCGTGGCCCAGGAGGATGGTCTCCACATCGCAGGAGACGTACCGCATCGTGTCGTGGATCGCCGTCATCGCGTGGAAGGAGCCGCCGGGGGAGTTGATGTAGAGCGAGATGTCGCGCTCCGGGGCCCGGTGCTCCAGATGCATGAACTGGGCCATCACGTCGTTCGCCGAGGTCTCGTCCACCGGCGCCCCGAGGAAGACGATCCGCTCCTCGAGGAGCTTCGCGTACGGATCCATCGTCCGGTGCCCGGACCCCGTGCGTTCGGTGAACTCGGGCAGCGCATGGCGGGCGGACGGTCGGGTCATGGCGAACCCCCTCCTCGCGGGTGCGGCCGTCTCCGGCGACAGCCGTCTCTGTAAAAAATGTACAGGACGTACGTGACGTTATGATGGGGACATGGCCTACGAGATTCCGGTGACGCAAGCCAGGGCTGAGCTCGCCGACCTGATCAACCGCGTGGTGTACGCCGGGGAGCGCGTCGTCGTCACCCGGCACGGCAAGCCCCTCGTCGCTCTTGTCTCGGCCGATGACCTGCGGCGACTCGAAGAGGGTCACGACCTCGCGGAGGTCGCGGAGGAGCAGGTGGTGAGCGCGGTGTCCACGGTCCGTCAGGTCGCGTCCGCTCCTGGTGAACCACAGCGGTTCGGCATCGCGGCGGAGCACCGCAGGACCGGCCCGGCGTAGACCGGCCACCCCGGGCAGGCGAGAAGCCCGGGCAGACGTGCTGACCGTGCGCCCCCGTCCGCTACGGCGGGGACGCACGGTCGCTGTGTGCCGGGGCGCGGCGAGGCGGGCTCAGCCGACCGGCGACAGCTCCCGGCGGTCGGCCGCGGGCTCACTGTCCCGCTTCCGCGCCCGGAGGGAGCCGCCGAGCAGGACGGCACCCAGGCCGAGGGCCGCCCACCAGGTCAAAGTCAGACCCTGGTTTCCTCGGCGGCGGCCTGCTGGGCCACGGCCTGCTGGCGGGCATGATGCGGGCGGACGTGGCTCCGGACCACGTGGCCCGCACGATGATCGCCTCCGTGCTCGGGTTCATCGCGCAGCAGTCCCTCTTCGGACCCGCCCCGGTCGAGGTCCTCCAGGACGGCCTGCGGGCCCTCACGGGCAATGCAGGGCGGGGACACCGGTGGATCACAGGGCGGTTAACGTGCCCGAAACGCGGTCCAATTAGCCTGCCGGTCCACGCCACCTGGCACTTTGCCCCGTGGCCGCGGCAACCGGGTCCCGCACGGCCCGGAGCGACGACTGTGAGGTGGGACGTGCAGCTGACCCCGCACGAGCAAGAACGACTGCTGATCCACGTGGCGGCGGACGTGGCCGAGAAGCGCCGGGCCCGTGGGCTGAAGCTCAACCACCCCGAGGCGGTCGCGCTCATCACCTCGCACATCCTCGAGGGCGCCCGGGACGGCCGTACCGTCGCCGAACTCATGTCCTCCGGACGCAAACTGCTCACCAGGGACGACGTCATGGAGGGTATCCCTGAGATGATCCACGACGTCCAGGTCGAGGCCACCTTCCCGGACGGCACCAAGCTCGTCACCGTCCACGAGCCGATCGTCTGACGGGAGACCGCCGTGATTCCCGGAGAGTTCCTCTTCGCCGACGACCCGATTGCCTGCAACGAGGGCCGCGAGGTCACCCGGCTCACCGTCCTCAACGCCGCCGACCGGCCCGTGCAGGTCGGCTCTCACTACCACTTCGCCGAGGCCAACCCCGGCCTGGAGTTCGACCGTGCCGCCGCGCGCGGAAAGCGGCTGAACGTCGCCGCCGGCACCGCCGTGCGCTTCGAGCCCGGGATCCCCGTCGACGTGGAGCTCGTTCCGCTGGCCGGGGCCCGTGTGGTGCCCGGACTGCGCGGGGAGACCGGAGGTGCCCTCGATGCCTGAGATCTCGCGTGCCGCGTACGCCGACCTGTTCGGCCCCACGGCCGGCGACCGGATCCGCCTCGCCGACACCGATCTGCTGGTCGAGATCGAGGAGGACCGTTCCGGCGGCCCCGGACTCGCCGGTGACGAGGCCGTGTTCGGCGGCGGCAAGGTCATCCGCGAGTCCATGGGCCAGGCCCGGGCCACCCGCGCGGAGGGCACCCCGGACACCGTCATCACCGGTGCGGTGATCATCGACCACTGGGGGATCGTCAAGGCCGACGTCGGCATCCGCGACGGCCGGATCACCGGCATCGGCAAGGCCGGCAACCCCGACACCATGGACGGCGTCCACCCCGACCTGGTCATCGGCCCGGAGACCGAGATCATTGCCGGCAACGGGCGCATCCTCACGGCCGGTGCGATCGACGCGCACGTCCACTTCATCTGCCCGCAGATCGCCGACGAGGCGCTCTCCTCGGGCATCACGACCCTCGTCGGCGGGGGCACGGGCCCCGCGGAGGGCTCCAAGGCCACCACCGTGACGCCCGGCCCCTGGCACCTCGCCCGGATGCTGGAGGCGATGGAGGCCCACCCGCTCAACATCGGCCTGCTCGGCAAGGGCAACACCGTCTCCCACGAGGCGATGCTGTCGCAGATCAGGGGCGGCGCCCTCGGCCTGAAGCTGCACGAGGACTGGGGCTCCACCCCGGCCGTCATCGACGCCTCGCTGACCGTCGCCGAGCGGACCGGCATCCAGGTCGCCATCCACACCGACACCCTCAACGAGGCCGGATTCGTGGGCGACACACTGGCCGCGATCGCCGGGCGGGGCATCCACGCGTACCACACCGAGGGTGCGGGCGGCGGGCACGCGCCGGACATCATGACCGTGGTCTCCGAGTCGTACGTGCTGCCGAGCTCCACCAACCCGACCCGGCCGTTCACCGTCAACACCGCCGAGGAACACCTCGACATGCTGATGGTGTGCCACCACCTCAACCCGGCGGTGCCGGAGGACCTGGCCTTCGCCGAGTCCCGGATCCGGCCCTCCACCATCGGGGCGGAGGACGTGCTGCACGACCTGGGCGCCATCTCGATCATCTCCTCCGACTCCCAGGCAATGGGACGTGTCGGCGAGGTCGTCATGCGGACCTGGCAGACCGCCCACGTGATGAAGCGGCGGCGGGGGGCACTGCCCGGAGACGGACGGGCCGACAACCGCCGGGTCCGTCGCTATGTCGCCAAATACACGATCAACCCCGCACTCGCCCAGGGCCTCGCCGGGGAAGTCGGGTCGGTGGAGAGCGGCAAGCTGGCCGACCTGGTGCTCTGGGAACCGGCGTTCTTCGGCGTCAAGCCGCAGCTCGTCATCAAGGGCGGGCAGATCGCCTACGCGCAGATGGGCGACGCGAACGCCTCGATCCCCACCCCGCAGCCGATCCTGCCGCGCCCGATGTACGGGGCGATCGGGCGGGCTCCGGCCTCCAACTCCCTCAACTTCGTCGCCCCCCTGGCCGTCGAGGCCGGGCTGCCGGAGCGGCTGGGGCTGGGGAAGCGGTTCGCGGCGATCGAGTCGACGCGCGGGGTCACCAAGGCCGACATGCGCGAGAACGACGCGCGGCCCGATGTGCGCGTCGATCCCGACAGCTTCGCCGTGCACATCGACGGGGAGCTGGTCGAGGCGGCGCCCGCGGCCGAACTTCCCATGGCCCAGCGGTACTTCCTGTTCTGAGGGTGGTCTGATGTCGCGTGCAGCGCTGCTCGTCCTGGCCGACGGACGGTTTCCCGCCGGGGGCCATGCGCATTCCGGTGGTGCCGAGGCGGCGGTCAAGGCCGGGCGGATCAGTGGGGCGGCGAGCCTGGAGGCGTTCTGCCGGGGGCGGTTGCACACGGCGGGGCTGGTGGCGGCCGGCCTCACGGCGGCTGCCGCCCTCGGGATCGACCCCGTCGCACTCGACCGTGCCGCGGACGCCCGTACGCCCTCGCCCGCCCTGCGGGTCGCCGCGCGCAAACTGGGGCGGCAGCTGCTGCGGGCCGCCCGGGCGACCTGGCCGTCGGCCGAACTGGACGCACTGGGGCGCGAGTTTCCCAAGGGAGCCCATCAGCCGGTGGTGCTCGGACTGGCGGCGCGGGCGGCGGGGCTGGGGCCGGTTGACGCGGCCTACTGCGCGGCGTACGAGAGTGTGAGCGGGCCCGCCTCGGCGACGGTGCGGTTGCTGAGTCTGGATCCGTTCGACGCGACGCGGGTGCTGGCCCGGCTGGCGCCGGAGGTGGACCGGGTCGCGGACCGGGCGGTGGAGGCGGCCCGGGAAGCGGTCACCGAGGGGCCCGACGCGTTGCCCGCCGGGTCGGCACCGCTGCTGGAGATCGGAGCGGAGGCGCACGCGGGGTGGCCTGTACGGCTGTTCGCCTCGTAGCCGCCCGCCGCCCTGCGAACGCCGAGCAGACCAAACCCCTCGCGGGCACGGGGAACTGCGCGACCAGCCCCCCCACTCACCCGCACCCCGGCATCCGTGCCCACCACCCACAAGGAGCCGCACATGCACCTCGACCACAGCCACGACGGCCCCACCACCGTGAGTGCGGACGCCCACCGCCCCGACGGCACCCGCAGGGCGCTCCGCATCGGGCTCGGCGGCCCCGTCGGGTCCGGGAAGACCGCCACCGTCGCCGCGCTCTGCCGCATGCTGCGGGACGAGTTGTCGCTCGCCGTCGTCACCAACGACATCTACACGCGGGAGGACGCCGAGTTCCTGCTCCGCGAGGCCGTGCTCCCGCCCGAGCGGATCACCGCCGTGGAGACGGGCGCCTGCCCGCACACCGCGATCCGGGACGACATCTCCGCCAACCTGGAGGCGGTGGAGGACCTGGAGGACATGGCGGGGCCGCTGGACCTGGTGCTCGTGGAGTCCGGCGGGGACAACCTCACCGCGACCTTCTCCAAGGGGCTCGTCGACGCGCAGATCTTCGTGATCGACGTGGCCGGGGGCGACGACATCCCGCGCAAGGGCGGGCCGGGCGTGACCACCGCCCACCTGCTCGTCGTCAACAAGACCGACCTCGCCCCGTACGTCGGCTCCGACCTGGCCCGGATGGCCGCCGACGCCAAGGCGCAACGGGCCGAACTGCCGGTGGTCTTCCAGTCGCTGCGCAGCGAGGCCGGGGTGGCGGACGTCGCCGCGTGGGTGCGGTCGCGGCTCGCCGAGTGGACCGCGTGAGCGTGCGTACCGGTGCCGGTGCCCGTGCCGGTGCCGGTGCCGGTGCGGGTGCCGCTGCCGGGGTGCGGTCCGTCGCGCGGATCGTCGCCCGGGACGACGGGCGGGGCGGGACCTCCCTGCCCGTACTGGAGAGCGATGGGCCCCTGGCACTGCGACGTACGCGCTCCGCCGGCGCCGGGGCGCGGGTCATGCTGGTCGGCGCGATGAGCGGGCCGCTCGGCGGTGACCACTTCACCGTGGAGGGCCGGGTGGAGGAGGGCGCGCGCCTGTCCGTCGGGTCGGCCGCGGCCACCATCGCACTGCCCGGACAGGCCAAGGGCGACGCCCGGTACGACGTCCGGCTCAACGTCGCCGACCAGGGCGAACTGCACTGGCTTCCGGAGCAGTTGATCTCCGCCCAGGGCAGTGACCTGAAGGTCGCCACCCGCGTCGAACTCGCCCCCACGGCCCGGCTCGTGCTGCGCGAGGAACAGGTGCTCGGGCGCGTCGGTGAGGAACCCGGCCGCCTCACGAGCCGTCTGACCGTGCGGGTCGCCGGACAGGCCGTGCTCGACCAGGAACTGGCCTGCGGGCCCGGCGCGCCGGGCGGCTGGGACGGACCCGCCGTACTGGCCGGGCATCGTGCGATCGGACAACTGGTCGTGGTGCGACCGGAGTTCGCCGCCGAACCGGTGACGGCCGCGGTGCTGGGGGAGGGGGCCTCGCTGGTGCCGCTCGCCGGGCCAGCCGCGCTGGTGACCGCGGTGGCGCCGGACGCCCTCCGGCTGCGCCGGCTGCTCGACGAGGCCCTCGCGTCGCTCCCGCGGGCGTAGGCGTCCGTAGAGCAGAACCACCTCTCCGTTTATCGGATTGGCAAAGAAGGACGCCCGACCCTTTTGTCAGGGACCTCACAACCGGGAGGATCCTCCGTACTGATCTCGACGAGGTACGGGGAGGTCCCCCTTGAGGGGTTCGAGACCGAAGAGGCGGGTGGCGGTGCTCGGTTCGGCCGGCGCGTTCGTCACCGCCACACTGATAGCCGGCGCCGTCGTGGCACCCACCGCGAACGCGAGCGCGAGCGCGGCCGGCGGCCACGGCCAGGACCGGGAGGCCCGGGGCACCGCGATCGCCGCCGCCCGGGCCGCGAAGGCCGGCATCGACTGGCAGGACTGCCCGGCCGACTGGAACCTGGCCAAGCCGATCCAATGCGGGTACGTCACCGTGCCGCTCGACTACGCGAGGCCCCACGGCAAGCAGATCAAGCTCGCCGTCGACCGCATCGGCAACACCGGCACCCAGGCCGAGCGGCAGGGCGCGCTCCTGTACAACCCCGGCGGCCCCGGCGGCTCCGGACTGCGCTTCCCGGCCCGGGTCACCAACAAGAACGCCGTCTGGGCCAACGTGGCCAAGGCCTATGACTTCGTGGGCTTCGACCCACGGGGCGTCGGCAAGTCCACGCCCATCTCCTGCGTCGACCCGCAGGAATTCGTCAAGGCGCCCAAGGCCGACCCGGTGCCCGACTCCGAGGCCGACAAGCTCGCCCAGCGCAAGCTGGCCCGCGAGTACGCCGAAGGCTGCCAGGAGCGCAGCGGCGCCATGCTGCCGCACATGACGACCCTGAACACCGCGCGCGACCTCGACGTCATCCGCGCGGCCCTCGGCGAGAAGAAGCTCAACTTCCTCGGCGTCTCCTACGGCACCTACCTGGGCGCCGTCTACGGCACCCTCTTCCCGGGCCACGTGCGCCGCATGGTCGTCGACAGCGTCGTCGACCCCTCCCGGGAGAACATCTGGTACCAGGCCAACCTGAACCAGGACGTCGCGTTCGAGGGCCGCTGGAAGGACTGGCAGGACTGGGTCGCCGCGAACGACGCGACCTACCACCTCGGCACCACCCGCGCCGCCGTCCAGGCGAAGTGGCTGGAGCTGCGCGCCACCGCGAAGAAGAATCCCCTCGGCGGGGTCGTCGGCCCGGCCGAGCTCATCTCCTTCTTCCAGAGCGCCCCGTACTACGACTCCGCCTGGGCGCCGACCGCCTCGGTCTTCAGCAAGTACGTCGCCGGCGACACCCAGGCGCTCGTCGACGCCGCCGCCCCGGACCTGTCCGACACGGCGGGCAACGCGGCCTCGGAGAACAGCAACGCCGTCTACACGGCCGTGGAGTGCGCTGACGCCCCCTGGCCCACCAACTGGCGCACGTGGGACCGGGACAACACCCGGCTGCACCGCGACCACCCGTTCATGACCTGGGCGAACGCCTGGATGAACCTGCCCTGCGCGACGTGGCCGACCAAGCGTCAGACGCCGCTGCACGTCAAGACCGGCAAGGGTCTGCCCGGCGTGCTCATCGTCCAGTCCGAGCGGGATGCGGCCACCCCGTACGAGGGCGCCGTGGAGCTGCACAAGCGGTTCAAGGGCTCCCGTCTGATCACGGAGAAGGACGCGGGCTCCCACGGCGTCACCAGCCTGGTGAACCCGTGCATCAACCCGCGGGTGGACAGCTATCTGCTCACCGGCAAGCTGGACGGCGCCGACGTGACGTGCGCGCCGCACGCCACGCCGAAGCCGTAGCCGTCGTCCGACGGTGGTGAGGGGCGGCCGGGACACCGGCCGCCCCTTCCTCATGTCCGCCGGGCCGCGAACCAGGCGTCCTCCGCCGCGTAGTCGAAGAGGTCCGGGTAGGCGCGGGCAAGGGTCCAGAACGCCTCCCGCCAGTCCTGCTCCGTCAGCCGGCGGGTGAGCCACTCGACCGTCTCCGGCAGGTTGTCCCGGTAGGTCACCACCGGCCGGTAGCCCAGCTCCCGTTCCGCGGCGGTCATGTCGCACACCACCGGCACGTCCACCGACCAGGGCGACCTGCCCACGGACGCCGACGCCGCTCCGTCCAGCAGAACGGTCCGCGTCTCCACTCCCATGACCGCGTCCACGGCCGCGCCGATCTCCGCCACGGTCGGCGGCCGCGGATCGCAGGCGTTGAGCACCCGGAAGCCCGGCCGGGCCGCGGCCAGCCGGATCAGTTCGGCGACGTTGCGCGCGGCCGAGGTGTGGAAGAGGCTCTCGCCGCGGAAGGCGAGGACCCGCCTGCTCCGGCCGTCGAGGTTGCGTTTGACGAAGTACAGCTCGCGGGGGAGCGGGCTGTACGGCCCGTGGATCGCGCCCGGGCGCAGCACGGTCGTGGGCAACCGGTCGGCCGCCGCGAGCAGTTCGCGCTCCAGGGCCGCCTTGCGGGTGCTGTACGTGGCGTCCCCCGGCGGGACCGTCGACTGGTCCTCCGTGATCGGCACGGGGTACCGCGGGAGCCCGTCCGGCTCGCTCATGGTGTCGAAGCCGCGGCCCGTGCCGTCGTCGTACACCGACACCGTCGACATCACCACGGCCGCCCCGATCCGGTCGGCCAGACCCGTCAGCTGCCGTGCGTGCCGGGCCGAGTAGGCGACCAGGTCGACCACGAGGTCACAGCCGTCGCCGATCAGTGCGGTGAGCGCCGCGTCGTCCTCACGGTCCAGCCGCCGCGTCCGCACCCCGCCGGGCGTGCCCTCGTCCCGGCCGCCGCCACGCGAGACGGCCGTC
The DNA here is from genome assembly GCF_042959365.1 of Streptomyces sp. NPDC007907. Lineage (NCBI taxonomy): Bacteria > Bacillati > Actinomycetota > Actinomycetes > Kitasatosporales > Streptomycetaceae > Streptomyces > Streptomyces sp. NPDC007907. The sequence continues at coordinate 942,383 of NZ_JBIBKR010000003.1, read as the reverse complement.
ACCTCCCAGCCGTCCTTCGCCAGGGCCTCCACCGCCGGCCGGCCGATCTGTCCGCCCGCCCCGATCACCACAGCTCGTCTCATGCCGCGACCGTAGATCGCCGTGGGCGGGACGGGGAACCGGCCTCTGCCGACAGCAGAGCTCAACCAAGAGGCATGCGCCGGTACTTCCGCTCCTTGGTGGCGGCCTCCTCGGCCTTCACCACGGCCGCGTACCGGTCGACGTACTCCTGCTCGGAGAGGGAGAGGATCGCGTACATGATTTCGTCCGTGATGGCGCGCAGGACGGCCTTCTCGTTCTCCATGCCCTCGTAGCGGGAGAAGTCGAGGGGCTCACCGAAGCGGATCACCACAGGGTGGATGTGGGGGATGACCTTGCCGGGCGGCTGGGCCTCGAAAGTGCCGATCATCGCGCAGGGGATCACCGGGACGCCGGCCTTGAGGGCCATCACCGCCACCCCGACCTTCCCCTTGTAGAGCCGGCCGTCGTGCGAGCGGGTGCCCTCCGGGTAGATGCCGAGCAGCTCGTTCCTGGCCAGCACGCCGAGGCCCTCGCGGATGGCGGCCTGCCCGGCGTCCTTGCCGGAGCGGTCGACCGGGATCTGCCCCGCGCTGCGGAAGAAGAAGGCCGTCAGTCTGCCCTTCACACCCGGCCCCGTGAAGTACTCGGCCTTGGCGAGGAAGGTGATGCGCCGTTTGAGGATCGCGGGCATCAGGAAGTGGTCCGAGAACGACAGGTGATTGCCGGCGATGATGGCGGCGCCCTCCGCCGGCACGTGCTCCAAGCCCTCAATCCGAGGCCGGAAGACCAGTCGCAGCAGGGGGCCCAGTAGCACGTATTTCAGCAGGTAGTAGAACAAAGCGGGCGCTCCTCGACTCTCGCGGTGGCCTCAGCCGCCGCGTTCCAGCAGGTCAACCGGCATGTCGTGGGGTGCCAGTGTAGGTGCAGGCGCGTCCACCGGGCACCTCGTGCGGGCGGACCGCACAGATCCTTCGCCTTTTGACTGATGGTCAGTCAGGCGGGTGCATCCGGTGGTGCACATGCGGCTGGGGAGCACCGCGGGACCAGCGTGCTGCGCCACCCGGGTGACGGGCAAGCCGAACGGGTGGCCTGGCGTGATACCGGGGGTGCGTGGCGGGCCGGTGGCTCTTGCCGACGGGCCGCGGTTGTGCGCCGGTGGCTCCGGCCGCCCCGGCGAGTAACCTGCGAGACATGCGGATCTCTGTTTCCTCGGACATGGACGAACCCGTCGCCCGCTCCCTGGTGGCCGCCCTGCGCGAGCGGGGGCACGAGGTACGCCTCCACGGCGCGCTGCGCCCGGGGGACGATCCGCAGTGGGCGGTGTGCTCCGAGGCCGCGGCCCGAGAGGTCGCCGACGGCACGGCGGATCAGGCGGTGGTGTGCTGCTGGACCGGCACGGGAGCCTCGATCGCGGCGAACAAGGTGCCCGGCGTGCGGGCTGCCCTGTGCACGGACGCCTACACGGCCGACGGGGCGCGCCGCTGGAACGACGCGAACGTGCTCGCGCTCAGCCTGCGCCTGACCTCACAGCCTCTGCTGACGGAGATCCTGGACGCCTGGTTCGCCGGAGAGCCCAGTGCGGACGCCGAGGACCGGCAGAACGTCGACCGCGTCCGGCTGCTCGACCACGGCAAGGCCCGGCTGTAGTCACAGGCGCACGATGATCAGCGCGGTGTCGTCGGTGACGCCACCGGGCGGCAGCAGCTCCGACAGCACGGTGTCGGCGAGCGTCTCGGGGTCCTGGTCCCGATGGTCGCGCAGGGCGTCGGCGAGCCGGTACAGGCCTTCGTCGATGTCCTCATGGCGCCGCTCGATCAGGCCGTCGGTGTAGAGCACGAGCGTGGCACCCGCCGCGTACGTGGTCTCGGACTGTGGTCTCGGGATCGGGTCCGGGCGGGCGTCGAGCGGGGTGTCCGTCGCCTGGTCGAGGAACTCCGTGCCGCCGTCGGCGTGGACGAGCACAGGCGGGGGATGGCCGGCGCTGCTGTACGTGATGAGGTGGCGGTCGCAGTCGATGAAGGTCGTGGCGGCGGTCGCCGACTCGGCCCCGTCGATGACGTGGGCGTAGCGCCCCAGCACGTCCAGGGCCTGGGCCGGCCCGTCGGCGACCCGGGAGGCGGCGCTGAGCGCACTGCGCAGCTGCCCCATCACCCCGGCGGCCTCCAGCCCGTGCCCGACCACGTCGCCCACGGCCACGCCGATCCGGTCGCCGCCCACCAGATCGACCAGGTCGTACCAGTCGCCGCACACGTTGAGCGCGCCCACGGCAGGGCGGTACCGGACGGCGGCCGGGTGATTGCGGACCTGCCGGGGCGCGGGAAGCATCGCCTCCTGCAACGCCAGCGCCACCTCCCGCTCCCGGGAGTGCGCCTGGCGCAGCCGCTCGTTGAGTTCCTGCAGCTCACGGGCGCGGGTGTACAGCTCGGCCTCCAGCACCCGGGCCCGGCCGCCCGGGTTCTCCGCCGTGCCGCCCCGGGCCCGGATCAGCTCCGTGACCTCCTCCACGCGGTGCAGGATCAGCACGACCTTGCCGTCCGGGCCGAGCAGCGGCGCGTTCACCGGGCTCCAGTAGCGCTTCTGCCAGTCGCCGGGCCGCTCGGTGTCTTCGACGTCGTAGCGCTGCAGGGCCATGGCGTCGCGCTCCCCGGTGGCCAGGACGCGGTACAGCGAGGCCTCCAGGTTGCGCATGCCCGTCGCGGCCGGGTCGTTGGGATTGTCCGGGAAGACGTCGAACAGGTACTTGCCGATCAGCTGCTCGCGTGAGCGGCCGGAGACCCGGACGAACTCCTCGTTGACGTCCGCGTACACGAGGTCGGGCGTCAGGAGCGCCACCATGCCGGGCAGAGCCTGGAACACCGCACCGTAGTCGATCGCGCTCTCCGCCATGGCTGCCGCCTCACCGCCGCCGGGGTCACACCAGTTTCGCACGGTATGGGCGAACCTCAACCAGCCTCAGTCGGGAAGATCTGTCAGCGACTGCTCGGCCCAGATGACCTTCCCCTCGGGGACGAAACGCGTCCCCCACCGCTGGGTGAGCTGGGAGACCAGCAGCAGCCCGCGCCCGCCCTCGTCGGTCGTACGGGGGTGGCGCAGATGGGGCGCGGTGGCGCCGCCGTCGAGGACTTCGCAGACCAGGGCACGTTCCCGGATCAGCCGGAGCCGGATGGACCCGGTGGCGTACCGGATGGCGTTGGTGACCAGCTCGCTCACCACCAGCTCCGTGGTGAAGGCCAGCTCGTCCAGGCCCCAGTGCGCGAGCTGCCGGGTGGCCGTGCGGCGGGCGTCGGCGACCACGGCCGGATCCGCAGGCAGGTCCCAGGCGGCGACTTGGCCGTTGCCGAGACGTTTCGTCCGGGCCATCAGCAGGGCCACGTCGTCGTACGGGTGGGCCGGTACCAGGGCGTCGACCACGGACCGGCAGTACGTCTCGAGCGGGCCGGCCTGTTCCAGCGCCCGGCGCAGCCGGTCCCGGCCCGCGTCCACGGCCCAGGTCTCGCCCCGCGCGAGCAGCCCGTCGGTGTGCAGCGCCAGTGTGCTGCCCTCCGCCAGGGACAGCTCGACCGCCTCGAAGGGCGGTCCGCCCACCCCGAGCGGCGGCCCCTGCGGCAGTTCGACGAACAGTACCGAGCCGTCGGGCCGGACCACGGCCGGGGCGGGCTGGCCCGCCGCCGCCATGACACAGCCGCCGTCGACAGGGTCATAGATCACGTACAGGCAGCCGGAGCCCACGGACTGCGTGCCCGGGGCGCCCACCGTCCCGGGCTCCGCGCCTTCCTCCCGCGCCGAGCGCGCCACCAGGTCGTCGAGGTGCGCCAGCACCTCCTCCGGCGGCAGATCCAGAGCCGCCAGGGTCCGTACGGCGGTCCGCAGCTGCCCCATGGCCGCGGCGGCGTCGATCCCGTGTCCGGGCACCTCGCCCACGACCAGCGCCACCCGGGCCGCCGACAACGGGATGAGGTCGTACCAGTCGCCCCCGAGACCGGTCAGCTCGTCGGCCGGCCGGTAGCACGCGGCCACCTCGACGGCGTCCTGCTCGGGCAGCCGGTGGGGGAGCAGACTGCGCTGCAGGACCAGCGCGGCGTCCCGCTCACGGGTGTAACGGCGGGCGTTGTCCACGCAGACGGCCGCCCGCGCGACAAGGTCCTCGGCCAGCCGCAGGTCCTCCTCGTCGAAAGGCTCCCGCTCCCGGCGCCGGTAGAAGGTCGTGATGCCCAGGGTGATGCCGCGCGAACGGATCGGCACGGTCATCACGCTGTGCAGGCCGAGTTCCAGGAACGTGGCCCGGCGGCCGCTCGGAGTGCTCGTCGTCCAGTCCCGGGTCAGCGGGTCGACCCGCTCCGCGCGCCAGGACCGCCCCGTGGCCAGACAGCGGAACGGCGGCGTATCGGCCCGGAAGGCCACCCCCTCGCCGATCTCGATGACGGCATCCAGCAGGTCGTCCTGCACGGACCGGTAGCCGGCGCGGCGCAGCTCCACCGCTTCCTCCGAGTCCGCGAGCGGGCCGGGCGCCGGCTCGCCGCCGTGCAGCACCCTCTCCAGCAGGTCCACGGTGACGAAGTCGGCCAGTCCCGGCACGGCCACGTCCGCCAGTTCCTGTGCGGTACGCGTGAGGTCGAGGCTGCGGCCGATGCTCTCGCCCGCCCGGTCGAGCAGCGCCAGCCGCTGTCGCGCACGGTGCCGATCGGTCATGTCCACGACCGTGTAGTACACGCCGATCGGATGACCCCGGTCGTCCTCGAGCCGGGTGAAGGACAGCATGTGCGCCGTCTCGTGCAGCGGAGCCGAGTGCACATGGCCCACGTGCTCGTAGCCGACCACCGGCTCGCCGGTCTCCAGCACGCGCCGCATCTGCGCCTCGACCGCCTGGGCGTTCACCCCCGGCTGCACGTCCGCGAAACGCAGTCCGAGCCGGCGCGCCGCGGGGCCGCCGCCGAACTGATCGAGGGCGGCGTTCGACCACACGAAGCGCAGGTCCGTGTCGACAATCGCGATGCCGACCGGGGCAGCCGCCGCCATCTGTTCCAGGACCGTGCGGCTCATGTCCCAGCCGGCGGCCCCGTCGGACAACTCCGACAGGAGCATCAGCCAGCGCCCACCGCCCTGCGCCTCCTCGGCCGAGGCGATCCGGGCCGCGACCCGCACCGGCTTCCCGTTCCTGCGGCGGGCCGTCAGCAGCCCCGTCCAGCCGCCGTCCCTGCGGCATCGCTCGACCAGGTCGGGCACACGCTCGGCGTCCTCGGCGACCAGCAGGTCGGCCAGCTTCCTGCCGACCGCCTCGGAAGCGGGGTACGCCAGCAGCCGCCGGGCATCGCTCGTCCAGCCCGTCACCACGCCCTGTGTGTCGAGCAACAGGGGCGCCGCGTCGGCCACGTCGAACCGTTGCCGGGCAGCGCCGTACACCTCGTCTGTGCCCACGGCCGACCTCTCTGTCGCTGAGAGTGGTCTACCACCTCTTGCCTCAATCTTCACCCTTTCGGCCAGGAGGGGCGGCTTGTGCAGGGCCGGTCGGGGCGGCGCACCGGGTACGGCGGGAGACGTCGCACCGGCGGCAGAGAGGCCGCCACACCGAGCACGCCCCCACCCGGAGCCACGCCCCTGCCCCGACCCGACCTCAGCCACCGGCACCCCGAGCACAGCCGTGCCACGCCGGTGACGGCTCGGCCCCGGCTCGCTGCGCCGCTGCGCCGCTGTTCCGAGCCCTGCGGGGCCACGCCGGTGACCGGACCGCCCCGCTGCGCCGCTGCGCCGCTGTTCCGAGCCCTGCGGGGCCACGCCGGTGACCGGACCGCCCCGCTGCGCCGCTGCGCCGCTGTTCCGCGCGCTGCCGGGCCACGCCGGTGACCGGGGTCCGGTCCGGCGTGGCCCGCTGTCCCGCCGTCGGGAGCGCGCCGCCGCCTCGCAGCCCGGCCCCGGCCGCCCGGCCCGTGCTTACCCCAGGGCCTTCTCCAGCGCCCCGACGGCCCCCGTCAGTTCCTCGGCCGTGATGGTGAGCGGCGGGGCCAGGCGGATCGTGGAGCCGTGGGTGTCCTTCGCCAGGACTCCCTGCCGCATGAGGCGTTCGCTGATCTCGCGGCCCGTTCCCAGCGCCGGGTCGATGTCGACGCCCGCCCACAGGCCGCGCGAACGGAATCCGACGACGCCCTTGCCGACGAGCCCTGTCAGACCGTCCCGCAGGATCTCGCCCAGTTCGGCCGCCCGGCGCTGGAACTCGCCCGTCTCCAGCAGCTCCACCACCGCCGTGCCCACTGCCGCCGCCAGCGGATTGCCGCCGAAGGTCGAGCCGTGCTCACCCGGGTGCAGCACCCCGAGCACCTCCCGGCGCCCGACCACCGCCGACACCGGCACGATGCCGCCGCCCAGCGCCTTGCCCAGCAGCAGCACGTCGGGCACCACCGGCTCGTGCTCGACCGCCAGCGTGCGGCCCGTGCGGCCCAGCCCGGACTGGATCTCGTCCGCGATGAACAGACAGCCCTTGCGGTGGGTCAGCTCCCGCACGCCCGCCAGATAGCCGGCGTCCGGGATGATCACCCCTGCCTCGCCCTGGATCGGCTCGATCAGCACCGCCGCCGTCGTCTCGTCGACCGCCTCCTCCATCGCGGCCAGGTCGTTGTACGGCACCACCCGGAACCCCGGGGTGAACGGCCCGAAGCCCGCCCGGGCCGTCTCGTCCGTGGAGAAGCTGACGATCGTCGTCGTCCGGCCGTGGAAGTTGTCCGCCGCGACCACGATCGTCGCCCGGTCGGCCGGCACGCCCTTGACGTCGTAGGCCCACTTGCGGGCCACCTTCACCCCGCTCTCCACCGCCTCCGCGCCGGTGTTCATGGGCAGCACCATGTCCATGCCGGTCAGCGCGGCCAGCCGTTCCGCGAACTCGGCGAGCCGGTCGTTGTGGAGCGCGCGCGAGGTGAGGGTCAGCCGGTCCAGCTGCTTGTGGGCCGCCTCGATCAGCGCCGGGTGCCGGTGGCCGAAATTGAGAGCCGAGTAGCCGGCCAGCATGTCGAGGTAGCGGCGCCCCTCCACGTCCTCCACCCAGGTGCCCTCGGCGCGGGCGACGACCACCGGCAGCGGGTGGTAATTGTGCGCGAGGACCGGCTCCTCCGCGCGGATCAGCTCCTGCGAGCCACGCGTCTGACGCGGGTCACGGTCTCCCTGCGGGTCCTCGGTACGGACGGGTGCGGTCATGAGCGGATCTCCCGGATCTCCTGGGTGCAGCACTTGATGCCGCCACCGGCCTTGTAGAACTCGGACAGGTCGACGGGGACGGGGACGTAGCCGCGGCCGGCCAGCTGCTCGGCCAGACGTGTCGCCCCCGGTGAGATGAACACGTGGCGCCCGTCGGAGACGGAGTTGAGCCCGAACGCCATCGCGTCCTCGCGGGTGGCCAGCACCGCGTCCGGGTACAGCCGGGCCAGCACCTCGCGGCTGCCCGGCGAGAACGCCTCGGGGTAGTAGGCGATGTTCTCGTCGTCGAGGACGAACAGCGCCGTGTCCAGGTGGTAGAAGTACGGATCCACCAGCGTCAGGCTGATCACCGGCGTCCCGAAGTACTCCTGCACCTCGCTGTGGGCCTCCCGGGTCGTGCGGAAACCCGTCCCGGCCAGGATCCAGCGGCCGGCCGGCACGAGGTCGCCCTCGCCCTCGCACACCGACTCGGGGTGGTACACGTCGTAGCCCTCCGTCTTGAACCACGCCTCGTACGGCACGGACTCGGGACGGCGTTCGAGCGCGTGGAAGAGCGCCCCGAAGACGCGGCCGTCGACGACGACCGCCGCGTTCGCGGCGAAAACCATGTCCGGCAGGCCGGGAACGGGTTTCACAGTGTCCACGGTATGGCCGTGGGCCCGGTAGGTGTCGACGAGCGCCTGCCACTGGTCCAGGGCACGGATGACGTCGACGGGTTCGTCGGGATGCATCCACGGGTTGATCGCGTACTGCACGGCGAAGTGTCTGGGCTCGCAGACGAGGTAGCGCCGCCGACGCGGCACACGGGATTCGGGCACAGAGGGGTCCCTCCGCTTCCTCACGGTGTGTGACTGGGGGTTGACACAACGGTAGGAAGTGGTGACCGTGGCCGACAAGAAACAAAGATTGCGCGTTCGCGCAGGAACGCTGCGTCTTGAAGCCGCTCAGCGCACGTCTGCTGCGCCGCCCGGAACCTCCTCCGGGGCCGGATGACTCGCCCCCGCCTCCGGGCTCTCCGGCAGCAGGTGGGACAGCACCATCACGCTGATCGTCTTGCGGATGAACGGCTCCTGCCGGATCCGTTCCAGCACCTCCTCGAAGTGCTCCACGTCCCGCGCCCGCACGTGCAGCAGTGCGTCCGCGCCTCCCGTCACGGTCATCGCCGCGGCGATCTCCGGGTAGTCCCGTACCACCTCGGCCAGCCGCCGCGGCGGGGCGGCGCCCTCGCAGTACACCTCGACGTAGGCCTCCGTGCGCCAGCCCAGCGCCGACGGCTTCACCGTCGCCGAGAACCCGGTGATCACGCCCGTCTCGCGCAGCCGGTCGACCCGCCGCTTGACCGCCGTGGCCGACAGCCCGATCGCCGTGCCGATCTCGGCGAACGACGTCCGCGCGTTCGCCATCAGCGCGGTGATGATCTTCCGGTCGAGTTCGTCGAACGGCGTGGACCTGCTGTTCATGCGGGCACTGTATCCACCGGCATCCCGGCCCGCGCCCCGCCGACGTGTGCACCGCGTCCGGCGTGAACGTCCGCCCCCGGCACATGTCCACCCGTTCGGATCACCCCTACACTCCGGGTTCATGCTGCGTGCCCTGGCTGTCGACGACGAACGCCCCTCGCTGGAGGAACTGCTCTACCTCCTGCACGCCGACCCCCGCATCGGCAGCGCGGAGGGCGTGGGCGACGCGACCGAGGCGCTGCGCCGCATGAACCGTGCCCTGGAGTCCGGCCCGGGCGGGCCCGAGGCCATCGACGTGGTCTTCCTGGACATCCAGATGCCCGGCCTCGACGGCCTCGACCTCGCGCGGCTGCTCACCGGCTTCGCCCGGCCGCCCCTCGTCGTGTTCGTCACCGCCCACGAGGACTTCGCCGTGCAGGCCTTCGACCTCAAGGCCGTCGACTACGTCCTCAAACCGGTCCGCAAGGAGCGGCTCGCCGAGGCCGTCCGCCGGGCCGCCGAACTGCGCGGCGCCACCCCCCGCATCCCCGTCCACGAACCCGACCCGGACCACATACCCGTCGAGCTCGGCGGCGTGACCCGCTTCGTCGCCGTCGACGACATCACCCACGTCGAGGCCCAGGGCGACTACGCCCGCCTGCACACCGACAAGGGCAGCCACCTGGTGCGCATCCCGCTGTCCACCCTGGAGGAGCGCTGGCGCACCCGCGGCTTCATCCGCATCCACCGCCGCCACCTCGTCGCCCTGCGCCACATCGGCGAACTCCGCCTCGACGCCGGCACCGTCAGCGTCCTCGTCGGCGCCGAGGAGCTCCAGGTCAGCCGGCGCCACACGCGCGAACTGCGCGACCTGCTGATGAGGAGGACGTGACGGTGCCCCAGGACCACACCGAACGCCGTGTCGTCGTCACCGGCCCGTCCCGGCAGACCGTCCCGCACGCCCGGCTCCGCTCGCGCGGGCGGTACCCGCAGGCCTCCGGCTCCTACCGTCCGCGCACCGAGATCGACGAGCAGACCACCCTCGGCCACACCTACGTCCGCTCCCTGATGCGCACTCAACTACGCGCCGCCCTCACCGTGATCACCGTCCTCGGCCTGCTCGTCGGCCCGCTCCCGCTGCTCTTCGCGGCGCTGCCGGACGCCCGCCGCCTGGAATGGGCCGTCCTCGGCTTCGGCCTCTACGTCCCGCTGGTGCTGCTCGCCCACTGGTACGTCCGCCGGGCCGAGCGCAACGAACGCGACTTCGTACGCCTCGTCGAAGACCGCTGACACCCCACCGATGAACCCCGGCCGCCGATGAACTCCAGCTACGCCATCCCCGCCGTCGCCCTGGTCGTCGTCGCGACGGTCCTGGTCGGCGCCTTCGGCCTGCGCATCTCCCGCACCACGTCCGACTTCTACGTCGCCTCCCGTACCGTCGGTCCCCGCCTCAACGCCGCCGCCATCAGCGGCGAGTACCTCTCCGCCGCCTCCTTCCTGGGCATCGCGGGCCTCGTCCTGGTCCAGGGGCCCGACATGCTCTGGTACCCGGTCGGCTACACCGCCGGCTACCTGGTCCTGCTGATCTTCGTGGCCGCCCCGCTGCGCCGCTCCGGCGCCTACACGCTCCCCGACTTCGCGGAGGCGCGCCTCGCCTCCCAGGCCGTACGGCGGCTCGCCGGCGCTTTCGTCGTCGGTGTCGGCTGGCTGTACCTGCTGCCCCAGCTCCAGGGCGCCGGGCTGACCCTGACCGTGCTGACCCGGGCGCCCGACTGGCTGGGCGGAGTGATCGTCGCCGTCGTCGTGACCGCCACCGTCGCCGCCGGCGGCATGCGCAGCATCACCTTCGTGCAGGCCTTCCAGTACTGGCTGAAGCTCACCGCACTGCTCGTCCCCGCGCTGTTCCTGGTCCTCACCTGGCAGCACGACGGAGCGCCCCGGCACGCCTTCGACGAACCGGCCACCTTCCGCGAGCAGCGCGTCGTCCGCGTCGACGACGCGATCGACCTGAGGCTGGACCGGCCGCTGACCGTCATGGTGACCGGCACCGTCGACGGCCGGACCCACACCGGCACACGCCTGGAACTCACCGCAGGAACCCACCACATCGAGCGCGGCACCCGGCTCACCTTCACCCGGGGCGCCCCCGTCCCCGAGGCCCGGCGCAGCGGCGGCGGCGACCTGTCCCCGTCGCAGGCCGAGAGCCGCGAGGAACGGCCGCTGTACGCCACGTACGGGCTGATCCTCGCCACCTTCCTCGGCACCATGGGCCTGCCGCACGTCGTGGTCCGCTTCTACACCAGCCCGCACGGCGTCGCCGCCCGCCGCACCACCGTCGCCGTCCTCGGATTGATCGGTGCCTTCTACCTGCTGCCCCCCGTCTACGGCGCCCTCGGCCGTCTCTACGCCCCCGAACTCACCCTCAGCGGCGACCCGGACGCCGCCGTCCTGCTGCTGCCCGACCGCATGATCGGGGGAGTGGGCGGCGACCTGCTGGGCGCGCTGGTCGCCGGGGGCGCCTTCGCGGCGTTCCTCTCCACGGCCTCGGGCCTGACCATGGCGGTCGCGGGCGTCCTCACCCAGGACGTCCTGCCGTCCCGCGGCGTACGGCACTTCCGGCTCGGCACGGTCCTCGCCATGGCCGTGCCCCTCGCGGCGAGCGTCCTGGTCGGCGGGCTGCCGGTCGCCGACGCCGTCGGGCTCGCCTTCGCCGTCTCGGCGTCCTCGTTCTGCCCACTGCTCGTCCTCGGCATCTGGTGGCGGCGGCTGACCCCGCCCGGAGCCGCCGCCGGGATGCTGGTCGGCGGCGGCTCCGCCCTGCTCGCCGTCGCAGCGACCATGGTCGGCTACCCGGGCGAGGGCGCCGCCCTGCACGCCCTGCTCGCCTGGCCCGCGTTGTGGTCGGTGCCCCTGGGCTTCCTCACCATGATCCTGGTGTCCCTGGCCACGCCCGGCCGGGTCCCGCCCGGCACCGCGTCGGTCCTGGCCCGGTTCCACCTGCCCGAGGAACTGCGCTCGGAGGTGACGGCGTGAGCGGGTTCCTGGCAGGTCTGTGCGTCGGCGTGCTCCCGGTGCTCGCCCTCGGGGTCTGGCTCGGCCGGCGGACGGCAAGGGCCAAGAGCCTCGCCGGCCTCGGCACCCCCGTCGAGCACGCCACCTTCGAGACCCTGCACACGGCGTCCCTCGCCGCGCCCCCGCTGCGGGCCGGCCTGACGGAGGAGACCGCCCGCAAATCCGCCCGTAAACTGCGCTCCCTGCTCGGCACGGACGCCCTGTGCCTCACCGACCGCACCGGGGTCCTGGTCTGGGACGGCGACGGCGCCCATCACCGCGACGAGATCATGGACCGTCTCGCGGGCGCCCTGGAGACCGGCCGCGGCGAGGCGTTCCGGCTCACCTGCGACAGCCTCGACTGTTCGGTTCGCTGGGCGGTCGTCGCCCCGCTCACCGTCGACGACCGGGTGCACGGCGCGCTGGTCGCCTGCGCGCCCCGCGAGTCGGCGGTGCTTGTGCGGGCCGCGGGCGAGGTCGCCCGCTGGGTCTCCGTCCAGCTGGAGCTGGCCGATCTCGACCACTCCCGCACCCGGCTCATCGAGGCCGAGATCAAGGCGCTGCGGGCCCAGATCTCACCCCACTTCATCTTCAACTCGCTCGCGGTGATCGCTTCCTTCGTCCGCACCGATCCCGAGCGCGCCCGTGAGCTGCTGCTGGAATTCGCCGACTTCACGCGCTACTCGTTCCGCCGGCACGGCGACTTCACCACCCTCGCCGAGGAGCTCCACGCCATCGACCACTACCTGGCGCTGGTGCGGGCACGCTTCGGCGACCGCCTCTCCGTCACCCTCCAGATAGCGCCGGAGGTGCTGCCGGTGACCCTGCCGTTCCTCTGCCTCCAGCCGCTCGTCGAGAACGCCGTCAAGCACGGCCTGGAGGGCAAGGCCGTGTCCTCGGGCCGCTGCCACATCCAGATCACCGCCCAGGACGCGGGCGCCGAGGCCCTCGTCGTCATCGAGGACGACGGCGCCGGCATGGACCCCGGGCTGCTCCGCCGCATCCTGGCCCGCGAGGTCAGCCCCTCGGGCGGCATCGGCCTGTCCAACGTCGACGACCGGCTCCGCCAGGTCTACGGCGACGACTACGGCCTCGTCATCGAGACGGCCACCGGCGCCGGCATGAAGATCACCGTCCGGCTCCCGAAGTACCAGCCCGGTGTGCACTCGGCGGGCCGTCCGGCCGGAGAGTGAGGCGTCAGGTGCTGCGCGTGGTGACCACCAGTCCCAGGGTGATCAGACCCAGGACGACCCAGCCGAACCACAGCCAGCCGTTGCTCCCGAGCGCCACCGTGTAGGCCGTCACCACGACCAGCCCGCCCAGTGTGAGCGCTCCCATGGTCTTCGTCGCGTTGGAACCGTTCGTGGAACCGGGCATCGCAACACCCCTCCTCATGGTCCGGTCCCTCCATGGTGCCCGGCGGACGCCCGGCGCGCACGGCCCGTACCGAAGTGGTCCTCAGCGCCCCTGTGTGTTCAGCGAGGCCAGATAGGCGTTGTACGCCTCCAGCTCCTTGTCCCCGTCGCGGTCGGCGGCCCGGTCGGTGCGCCGGGCCTGTCGCTGGTCCGAGGCGTACCACTGGAACAGCAGGGCCACCAGCACCAGCACGGAGGGGATCTCGCTGAACGCCCAGGCGATGCCGCCCGCCGCGTTCTGGTCGGACAGCGCCTCGATGCCGAGCGAGCCGGGCGGGTTCTTGAACGTCTCGACCATCGGCTCGGACGCCATCATCAGCGCGATCCCGAAGAACGCGTGGAAGGGCATGCCCGCGAACAGCTCCAGCATCCGCATCAGGTAGCCCGGGCGGTGCGGACCCGGGTCCACGCCCATGATCGGCCAGAAGAACACCAGGCCGACGGCGAGGAAGTGCACCATCATCGCGATGTGGCCCGCCTTGGAGCCCATCAGGGTGTCGAAGAGGGGCGTGAAGTACAGCCCGTAGAGGCTCGCGATGAACAGCGGGATCGTGAACGCCGGGTGCGTGACGATGCGCATGTACCGGCTGTGCAGGAACATCAGCAGCAGCTCACGCGGCCCCTTGCGGCCCCGCCCCGCCGTGGGCAGCGCCCGCAGCGCCAGCGTGATCGGCGCCCCGAGCAGGATGAGGATGGGCGACACCATGCTGATGACCATGTGCTGCACCATGTGCACGCTGAACATGACCATGCCGTAGTCGTTCAGCCCGGTGCACATCATGAGCACGATGCTCAGCACGCCCAGGACGAACGCGACCGTACGGCCCACGGGCCACTTGTCCCCGCGCCTCACGAGCCGCACGACACCCCACCCGTACAGGGCCAGCCCGGCCAGGCACGCGACGAGGAAGAACGGGTCCGCCGACCACTCCAGACCTCGGCCCAGCGTGAACGGCGGCAGATCCATGGTCATGCCGTGCCCGCTGTGATCCATTCCGCCGGCTCCTGTTTCGTGGGGGTGTGCAGCAAGTTGTCCGCCCACAAGAGTAGAACCGCCCCCGGTCAGCGTGATGACCGGGGGCGGTACGACGCCTCAGGGGCGCGGGCAACTGCGCGAGCAACCACCTACGACCCGCACCCGGCAGATCGGCTCGGTCTCAGAGAACAGTCTCCGCCTCGGCGTACCGCTCGTCCGGCACGGTCTTCAGCGTCTTGACGGCCTCGGCCAACGACACCATCACTATGTCGGTCCCCTGCAGCGCCGTCATCTGCCCGAACTCCCCGCGGTGCACCGCCTCCACCGCATGCCACCCGAACCGCGTGGCCAGCACCCGGTCGTAGGCGGTGGGCGTCCCCCCACGCTGCACGTGCCCGAGAATGACCGGCCGCGCCTCCTTGCCGAGGCGCCCCTCCAGCTCCACGGACAGCTGCCGGGCGATCCCGGCGAACCGCTCGTGCCCGTAGATGTCCTTGCCGCCCTCGTCGAACTCCATGGTCCCGGCGCGGGGCTTCGCCCCCTCCGCCGCCACGACGATCGCGAAGCGCTTGCCGGCCTCGAACCGCTCGCCGACCCTCCTGGTCAGCTCCTCTATGTCGAAGGGCCGCTCGGGGACGACGATGGCGTGCGCACCGGCCGCCATGCCGGAGTGCAGGGCGATCCAGCCGGTGTGCCGGCCCATGACCTCCACCACCAGGACCCGCTGGTGGGACTCGGCGGTGGTCTTCAGCCGGTCCAGGGCCTCCGTCGCCACGCCCACGGCCGTGTCGAAGCCGAAGGTGACGTCCGTGACGGCGATGTCGTTGTCGATGGTCTTCGGCACACCCACGACGGGCAGCCCGCTGTCCGACATCAGCCGCGCGGCCTTGAGCGTGCCCTCCCCGCCGATGGGGATGATCGCGTCGAGGCCGAGCTCCTCGACATGGCCCTTGGCCCGCTCCACGCCGTCCCGCAGATGGGAGGGCTGGACCCGGGAGGAGCCGAGGATGGTGCCGCCGCGGGCGAGGATGCCGCCCACCGCGTCGAGGTCGAGCTTGAGGTAGTCGCACTCCAGGAGGCCCTTCCAGCCGTCCCGGAAGCCGATGACCTCGTCGCCGTGGTCGACGACGGCACGGTGCACGACGGACCGGATGACGGCGTTCAGGCCGGGGCAGTCGCCGCCGGACGTGAGGACACCAATGCGCATAGCCCGAAATACCTTCTCAACGTGGGCCGGGGACCGGACCACGTTGTCCGGCTGGAATCCCCGCCACCCTAGCGGCATCGAGGGCCCGGACCGAAGCACGCGTCCGCCTGCTGGACGACCCCGCTCACCTGTGCGGATGGGCCGTCATACGGGCTGTTGACCAGCGGGTTGACGCGTGCTGCGCGTACGCTGCGGCGCTGTGCTCAGGCGGGCTGCTGAGCAGCGGCGATGCGCTCGTTGCGCAGCGCCTCGTACCAGCGGTCGTCGGTCGGCGGCAGCGCGTTGACGTCGAGGGCCAGCTTCAGCAGCAGGTCCGCGATCAGCGGGTTGCGAGCGAGCACCGGACCGTGCATGTACGTGCCGAAGACGGTGTCGTTGTACGCGCCCTCCGTGCCGTCGCCCGTGCCGTTGCCGTTGCCGAATCGCACCCGGGCGAGCGGGCGGGCGGTGGGGCCGAGGTGGGTGACGCCCTGGTGGTTCTCGAAGCCCGTCAGCGGGGGCAGGCCGAGACGCTGGTCGATGTCGCCCAGCACGTCACCGACGCACCGTGCGCCCTCGCCGCGCACCGACACCACGTCCAGCAGCCCGAGGCCGGGCTCGCGCTGGCCGAGGTCGTTGATGAACTCGTGGCCGAGGATCTGGTAGCCGGCGCACACCGAGAACACGATGGCGCCGTTCTCCACGGCCCGGGTCAGTCCGCCGTCCCGGCGCAGGCGCTCGGCGGCGAGCCGCTGCGGCCGGTCCTCACCGCCGCCGATCAGGTAGATGTCGCCGGAGGTCGGGATCGGCTGGTCGCTGCGCACGTCCAGCCGGGCCACGTCCAGGCCGCGCTGCTGGGCCCGGCGTTCGACGACGAGGACGTTGCCCTGGTCGCCGTAGGTGCTGAGCAGGTCGGGATAGATCCAGACGACCCGCAGTTGGTTGTCGCTCACAAAAGTCCCCTGACGTCTCGTGCTCAGTTGCCGACCCGGCGGCGCAGGTCCTGGAACGCCGTGTAGTTGGCGATGACCTCGATTCGGCCCGGCGGGCACGCCGCCACGGCCTGGTCGAGGTTCTCGTAGACCTGGAAGTGCTGGTCGGCGACCTCCAGGCGCACCGCCAGGTCCAGCCGCCGGTCGCCGACGACACAGATCGGGTGGCCGGTCAGGCGCGAGTAGTCGACGTCCCACAGCCAGGAGGTGTCGGTGCCGTCGGCGGAGCGCGCGTTCACCGACAGGATGACCGGGGTGGGCGGCGGGTCGATCAGGGAGAACGTCTCCAGCCAGCCGGCCGGGTTCTTCGCCAGCAGCAGCCGCAGGTCGCGGCCCTGGAACTGGACGACGTCGTAGCGCCCGGCCACCGCCTGCACCTGGTACATGCGCTCCAGCGCGACCTGCGGCGGCACCCCGAACACGGCGGCGACGGCGGCCGAGGAGGCGGCGTTGGCCTTGTTGGCGCGGCCGGGCAGCTGGAGGTGGATCGGCCAGGCCGAGCCGTGCGGGTCGAGTACGTGGTCCCCGGAGAGCGCCCAGCTCGGAGTGGGGCGGCGGAAGCCGCACTCGCCGCAGAACCAGTCGTCACCGGGGCGCTGCATCACGCCACCGCACGACGGGCAGGACCAGGCGTCGTCCTTCCACATCTGCCCGGCGGCGACCCAGATCACGTTGGGGGAGGACGACGCCGCCCACACCACCAGCGGGTCGTCGCAGTTGGCCACGACCACGGCCTTGGAACCCGCGAGTCCCTCCCGCCAGTTCTCGGCGAGCATGCGGGTCTCGGCGGCGCGGTCGAGCTGGTCGCGCGAGAGGTTGAGCAGGGCGATGCACTTCGGGGCGGTGTCCCGGGCGACGCCGGCGAGGTACTTCTCGTCGACCTCGATGACGCCGTAGCGGGCGTCCGAGCTGCCGGCGAGGGCCGAGGTGATGCCGGCCGGCATGTTGGCGCCGAGCGCGTTGGAGACGACCGGTCCCGCCGCGCGCAGGGCCTCGGCGATGAGCCGGGTGGTGGTGGTCTTGCCGTTCGTCGCGGAGACCAGGATCACGTCCAGGTTCTGCGCGAGCCGGGCGAGCAGGTCGGGGTCGAGTTTCAGCGCGACCCGGCCGCCGATCACCGAACCGCTGCCGCGCCCTGCGGCGCGTGACGCCGCCGCGACCGCCTTGCCCGCGGTCACGGCCAGCTTGGCCCGCGGCGAGAGCGGGTCCGAGTTGCCTGCCATCAGTTCTCGATCCTCCTTGCGTACGCGCCGCGCCTTGAAGCCTGACGGCCACGTGGTGTGGACCTCAGCCTATCGAGATCCATTCGCACTCCCGAACCATGGCACTGTGGCGAACTCGTGTGGGAGACGCGGACCGACAGGACCTTACTCTTGCCGCCATGCGACACAGCTCCATCCCCGGCGCCCACGGCCGCGTGAGACCCCTCACCCTGCACGGCGACCCGCTCCTGCACTCGCCCTGCGCGGAGGTCACCGACTTCGGCCCCGAACTGGCCCGGCTCGTCGAGGACTTGTTCGCGACGATGTACGCCGTCCAGGGCGTCGGCCTCGCCGCCAACCAGGTCGGCGAACGGCTGCGGGTCTTCGTCTACGACTGCCCGGACGACGAGGACGTCCGCCATGTGGGCCATGTGGTCAATCCCCGTCTGACCGAGGCGGACGGCGTCGTGATCCGGGGGCCCGAGGGCTGCCTGTCCCTTCCGGGCCTGGAAGCGGGCACCGAACGCCACGACCACGCGGTCGTCGAGGGCTTCACGGTGACGGGAGAACCCGTCACCGTCCACGGCACGGGCTTCTTCGCCCGCTGCCTGCAGCACGAGTGCGACCACATGGAGGGCCGGATCTTCGCGGACCACCTGACGGGCTGGCGCCGCCGCAGACTGATGCGCCAGGTGGCCCGGGCTTCGTGGAACGCCTGAGTGCCCTCGCCCGCAGGGGCGCGGGGCTGTTTCAGCATGCGGCTCCGCCGCGTGGGCGCGACCAGCCCCCACCGGCCCTCACGCGGCACCAAACGGTCAGAACCCCGGACCGCCGACCCGGTCCGCCACGGCCGCGAGCCGCCCCCACAGCAGATCGGCCAGACTCCGCACCAACTCCGCACGGGAGCAGGGCCGTTCCCCCAGCCACCAGTCGCCGGCCGCGTGCATCATGCCGACGATCCCGTGCCCCCAGACCCGCGCCAGCTGCTGCCCGCCCGGCCCGAGATCCAGCCGCTCCTCGATGACCTGCGCCAGCTCCTCGCCCATCCGCCGCAACAACGGCGCGCTGTGCTTGCCGACGTCGAACCCCTGGTCCCCGGGCCCGCCGCCCTCCGCCGGGTGCATCAGGAACCGGTACACCTGGGGCCGCGCCTCGATCGCCGCGAGGTAGGTGTCCAGCGTGGCCTCGACCCGCTCCCGGCGGTCCGCCGGCGCGTCGAGCGCGGCCCGCAGCGAGTCCAGCAGGGCGTCCGTGTGCCGCGTGGCGAGAGCGGCGTACAGTCCGCCCTTGTCGCCGAAGTGCCGGTAGAGAATCGGCTTGGTGATGCCGGCCTCCGCCGCGATCGCGTTCATCGACGCCTGCGGTCCGTCGCGCAGCACCACCCGGTCGGCAGCCTCCAGCAGCTCACGCCGGCGGCGGTCGGCGGACCGTTGCTGATCGGTCCGCTGCGTGGTGTCCATGGTCTCTCCCCACCCGTGCTGTTTCCATGACGCCTGCGAAAACTAACACTGAAGCGTGCCCCCGACACCGAACGGGTGCCGACCGGTCGGTAGGAGTTGACTTCGACTACCCGCCGGTAACAGACTGCTGTTACCGCAAGTAACATGCACGTGTGCCGCTGGAGGGGACGACATGGCCGAGTTCACCATGGAGCTCAACGACGAACAGAAGGAGGTCCGGGACTGGCTGCACGGCTTCGCGGCCGACGTCATCCGCCCCGCGGCCGCCGAATGGGACGAGCGTGAGGAGACTCCCTGGCCGGTCATCCAGGAGGCAGCCAAGGTCGGCATCTACTCCCTGGACTTCTACGCCCAGCAGTACTTCGACCCCACCGGTCTCGGCATCCCCATGGCGATGGAGGAACTGTTCTGGGGCGACGCCGGCATAGCCCTGTCCATCGTCGGCACCGGCCTCGCAGCCGTCGGCGTCCTAGCCAATGGCACCGAGGAGCAGATCGGCACCTGGATCCCGCAGATGTACGGCGACGCGGGTGACGTCAAGGTCGCCGCCTTCTGCTCCTCCGAGCCCGACGCCGGCTCCGACGTGGCCTCCATGCGCACCCGGGCCGTGTACGACGAGGCCAAGGACGAGTGGGTGCTCAACGGCACCAAGACCTGGGCGACCAACGGCGGCATCGCCAACGTCCACGTCGTCGTCGCGGTCGTCGACGCCGAGCTCGGCTCCAAGGGGCACGCCTCCTTCATCGTCCCGCCGGGGACGCCGGGTCTGTCGCAGGGGCAGAAGTTCAAGAAGCACGGCATCCGCGCCTCGCACACCGCCGAGGTCATCCTCGACCACGTGCGTGTTCCCGGCTCCTGCCTGCTCGGCGGCAAGGAGAAGCTGGACGAGCGGCTGGCCCGGGCGCGGGAGAGGGCCAGGCAGGGCGGGGAGCGGGTGAAGAACGCGGCGATGGCCACGTTCGAGGCGTCCCGGCCCGCGGTCGGCGCCATGGCGGTGGGCACCGCCCGCGCCGCCTACGAGGTCGCCCTCGACTACGCGAAGACACGCGAGCAGTTCGGCCGGCCGATCATCGACAACCAGGGGGTCGCCTTCCAGCTAGCTGACATGCGCACCTCCATCGACGCGGCCCGGCTGCTGGTGTGGCGCGCTTCCTGGATGGCCGTCAACGGCAAGCCGTTCACGGCGGCGGAGGGCTCGATGTCCAAACTGTTCGCGAGCGAGACGGCCAAGAAGGTCACGGCCCAGGCGATCCAGATCCTCGGCGGCAACGGCTACACGCGGGAGTACCCCGTGGAGCGGATGCACCGGGACGCGGCCATCTACACCATCTTCGAGGGCACGAGCGAGATCCAGCGGCTGGTCATCGCCCGCACCCTCGCCGGTGTGCCCCTCCGCTAACGGTGCCTGAGCGGCGTCAGCTGCTCGATGTCGTAGCGCGCCCGTAGTTCCCCGATGGCCGCCTGGTCCGGCGGGCCCCCGCTGCCGAGGAGCTCCAGCAGTTCCTCGAAGTACCGCTCGTGGTCGGGCGGCGGGCTCGCCTGGAAGAACATCTTCGCCGGTGTGTCGGTGGGGTTGGCGAACGCGTGCGGGCACCCCGGGGGCACGGCGATCACCGTCCCCGGTGTCGCCCGGACCACCCGGTGTCCCGCGGGGGACTCCCACTCCCGCCAGTTGTCGGGTGTGCGGATGCGGGGCTCGAAGGCGAGGACGTCCAGCTCACCCTCGAGCACGTAGAACAACTCCTCGCTGCGCGTGTGCACGTGAGCGCCCACGTCGAAGCCCGGGGGCACGACCACCTCGAACGTGGAGGCCGTCCGGGAGTGCGTGCCGGTCACCTTGAAGGTGACACGCTGGGCGGAGGTCTCCATGATCCGGCCGTGGCCGGGTGGGACGAACAGCCCTTCCGTCGCGGTCATCGACGCCTCACCAGGTCACGGGCAGGGCCTCGGGCCCGGTGCCCGGGCCCTCGGCCATCACACCGTGCAGCTCCGGTCCGAGACCGCCGCCGGACGGGCCCGGCGAGGACCGGTCCCGGACCGGGGGAGGGCCTTCGCAGATCGTCTCTTCGCCCATGTCACATCGTCTCGTCCGCGCCGTGCCAGCGGCCCAGGGCCATCTCGGCGGTGATACCGGGCCCGAACCCGGCGAGCAGCCCGCGGGCCCCCTGCTCGGCGCCGCCCTCGTCGAACAGCCGGCGCAGCGCGTCCAGGACGACGGCGCTGGCGATGTTGCCGTACTCGGTGAGGGTGGCCCGGCTGAACCGGAAGGCGTGCGGCTCGACCCGCAGGAAGGTGCTCAGGTCGTCGAGGATGCGGGGGCCGCCCGCGTGGACGATGTAGAAGTCCAGGTCGGAGGCGTCCCACCCGTGATCCCCGGTGAGGTCCCGCAACACCGGCGCGAGCGGCTCCATCGTCCCAGGGACCCGCTTGTCCAGCAGGAAGTGGAAGCCGGTCGCCTTCACGTCGTACGTGATCCAGTCCTCGGTCTTGGGCACCAGGTACGAGCCGTTGCGCTCCAGCCGGATGCCCTCGCCGCCGCGGCCGCGGACCACGGCGGCGGCGATGCCGTCACCGAACAGGCCGTTCGACAGCAACGAGCCGACGCCGATGTCGGTGGGCTGATAGCACAGCGAGCAGAACTCGCACGCCACGATCAGCACGTTGGCCCCCGGGTAGGCCGTGCAGAAGTCGTGGGCCCGGTTGACGGCCGCGCCGCCGCCCGCACAGCCGAGCTGAGCGATCGGCAACTGCCGGGTCGTCGGCTCGAAGCCCATTTCGTTGATCAGCCAGGCCGTCAGCGAGGGCATCATGAAGCCCGTGCACGACACGTAGACGATCAGGTCCACTTCGGTGGTGAGCAGCTCGGCGTCGTCGAGCGCCCGCTGGACGACGGCGGGCACCCGGGCCTTCGCCTCGGCCTCGTACCGCTTGTTGCGGTCCTCGAACCCGGGGTGCCTCAGCGTCTCCTCGATGGGCTGCACGATGTGCCGCGTGCGCACCCCGGTGTTCTCGATCAGACGTAGGGCCAGCGGCAGTTGGGGGTGCCCGGCGTGACGCTCACGCGCCAGTTCCAGGGTCTCCTCCATCGTGATCACGTGCTCCGGAACGGACACCGAGGGTCTGCACAAAGTCGCCATGAGCCGCGCCTGCTTTCGCCGCCCGGAAGGCCCTGAGCCCCCCGGTCAGAAGTGGGTCACCTCAAGGGGTGGTCCACTTACGATCACCCCCCGGTACGCCGACTTCGCGCGGAGCTACTCCGTACCGGGGACGCCGTGTTCCGGACTCAGGTCGCGGTCCCACTGCTGTGCGCGATACAGGCCACGTCGATCCGATCGGCCAGCTTGGCCAGCTCGATGGCCAACTCGGCGACGGTGTCCTCGTCCAGTCCCGATTCCCCGCCCTCCACGAGCCGCACCCACCGGCCCCCCACCGTCCGCAAGAGCTTGCTGACATCCGCCGCAGTCACCTGGAGGGTCCCGCGGTCGTCGACGATCAGAGGCAGAGTCACTTCGCGGTTCACAGACGGGATCGTAGCCCCGCAACACTCACGCACCATGCCAAACAGTGGTGATGTTGCAGAACTCGCGGATTCCGTGCCCGGACAGCTCACGCCCGTAGCCGGACCGCTTCACGCCGCCGAACGGGAACGCCGGGTGGGACGCCGTCATGCCGTTGAAGAACACCCCGCCGGCCTCCAGATCCCGTACGAACCGGTCGACCTCCGCCTCGTCCCGCGTCCACACGTTCGAACTCAGTCCGAACGGCGAGTCGTTCGCGATCAGCACGGCCTCGTCCACGTCGGCCGCCCGGTAGAGCGTGGCGACCGGCCCGAACGCCTCCTCGCGGTGGATCCGCATCTCGCGGGTGATGCCGGCGAGGATCGTCGGCGTGTAGTACCAGCCGGGCCCGTCCGGCCGTTCGCCGCCGCACAGCACCTGCGCGCCGCCGCGCACGGCGTCGTCGACCAGTTCCTCCAGGTCACGCAGTCCCTGCTCGCTGGAGAGCGGCCCGACCTGGGTGTCGTCGGCCAGGGGGTCGCCGACCTTCAGCGCCTTCATGCCCTCGGCGAACCGCTCGGCGAACGCGTCGTAGACGTCCGTGTGCACGATGAACCGCTTCGCGGCGATGCAGGACTGCCCGGTGTTCTGCACCCGCGCGGTCACCGCCACCTCGGCGGCCCGGCCGATGTCGGCGGAGGGCATGACGACGAACGGGTCGCTGCCGCCCAGTTCCAGCACCGTCTTCTTGATCATCTCGCCGGCGGTGGAGGCGACCGCGCGGCCCGCGGGCTCGCTGCCGGTGAGCGTGGCGGCCTTGACGCGCTCGTCGCGCAGGATCTCGTCGACCGCGGCGGACCCGATCAGCAGGGTCTGGAAGGTGCCCTCCGTGAAGCCCGCCCGGTGGAAGAGGTCCTCCAGGTAGAGGGCGGTCTGCGGCACGTTCGAGGCGTGCTTGAGCAGGCCCACGTTGCCCGCCATCAGCGCGGGCGCGGCGAACCGGACCACCTGCCACAGCGGGAAGTTCCACGGCATCACCGCCAGCACCGGGCCGAGCGGCCGGTAGCGCACCCGCACGCGCGAGGCGCCGGAGTCCTTCACGTCGGAGTCGGCGGGCTCCTCGTCGGCGAGCAGCTCCTCCGCGTGGTCGGCATACCAGCGCATCGCCTTGGCGCACTTCGCCGCCTCGGCCCGGGCCTGCTGGATCGGCTTGCCCATCTCGGTGGTCATCACGCGGGCGATGTCCTGCTGGTCCTCATCGAGGAGGTCGGCGGCCCGGTGCAGCAGCCGGGCCCGCTCGTCGAAGGTCGTCGTCCGGTACGTGCGGAACGTGGCCTCCGCGAGCTGGAGCCGGCGCTCGATCTCCTGCTCGTCCATGGCCTCGTACGTCTTGAGCGTCTCGCCGTTCGCCGGGTTCACCGTTGCGATGGGCATGGCCGACCTCCCTCGGAGCGGGCTGTGTCTCGACCTTCCCGCGCGGCGGAGGGGACCGCAACGCGGGAATGTCTCCTCACCGGAGCGAGTGCTCCGCCAGCCGGTCGAGAAACGCCGCCTGTGCCTTCACGATCATCGCGCGGGCCCGGTCGAGTCCGAACCAGGCCACCCGGTCCAGTTCGGGGAACTCCTCCATCCGGCCGGATCTCGGCGGCCACTCCATCCGGAACGTGCCGGGTGTGATCGTCGCCGGATCCAGGTCCGCCCGGACCGCCCAGGCCGTGACGATCTTGCCGTTGGTCTGCCGGACCTCGCCGAGGTCGATGGGGTCGCCGTCGGGCGGGGGCAGACCCAGTTCCTCCTGGAACTCGCGGCGGGCGGCTTCCCAGGCGGGCTCGTCCGGCTCGTACTCACCCTTGACCACCGTCCACGCCCCGGCGTCACGGCGGGCGAAGAAGGGGCCGCCCATATGGCCGAGCAGCACCTCGACGCCGTCGCCGGCGGGGCGGAAGAGCAGCAGGCCGGCGCTGCGCTTCACGGCCTCACCTCCGGGTGCGCGGCGAGCAGCGTCTCGACCGTGTCGGCGTCCTCGGGGCGCTTGTCCTCCCGGTAGCGGATCACCCGGGCGAAGCGCAGCGTGACACCGGCCGGGTAGCGGGTGGAGCGCTGCAGGCCGTCGTAGGCGATCTCGACGACGAGTTCCGGGCGGACCCTCACCACGTAGTCGTCGGTCTCCACGGCGAGCTGCTGGAGGCGCTCGGTCTGCCAGGTGAGCATCGCGTCGGTCATGCCCTTGAACGTCTTGCCGAGCATGGCGAGGCCGCCGTCGGCGGTGCGGGCGCCCAGGTGGAGATTGGACAGCTTGCCGGTGCGGCGGCCGTGTCCCCACTCGGCGGCCAGGACGACCAGGTCGAGGGTGTGCACGGGCTTCACCTTCAGCCAGGAGGCCCCGCGCCGGCCCGCGCTGTACGGAGCGTCGAGCGCCTTGGCGACGACGCCCTCGTGGCCGTGCTTCAGCGTCTCGGCGAGGAAGTCCTCCGCCGTGGGCGTGTCGACGGACCCGGACACCAGCGCGCGCCGCACCCGCATCGGCTCGGGCACCAGACGGGCCAGCTCGGCGTGCCGCTCGGCGAACGGCAGGTCGAGCAGGTCGTGGCCGTCCACGGACAGCGCGTCGAAGAAGACGGGGGAGACCGGCACGGCACGGGCGGCCGTCGCCACGTCCGTGCGGGAGCCGACGCGGCCGGCGGTCTCCTGGAACGAGCGCGGGCGCCCGCCCTCGTCGAAGGAGATCACCTCGCCGTCCAGGATGAACCGCTCACCCCGCAACTCCAGCACGGCGGACGTCACTTCGGGCAGACGGTCGGTGATGTCGTCGAGCGTGCGGGTGTAGAGCCGCACGGTGTCGCCGTCGCGGTGCACCTGGACACGGATGCCGTCCAGCTTCTCCTCGACCGCGCAGGCGCCCAGCTTGTCCACCGCCTCGGCCACCGAGGAGGCGCTGTGCGCCAGCATCGGCAGCACCGGGCGGCCGACGGTCAGCCGGAAGCGCTCCAGGGCGGCCGGACCGTCGGCGAGCAGCGCCTCGGCCACCGCCTGGAGGGAGCCCGCGAGCATCACGGCCCGCCGCACGTCCGCCGACGGGGCACCGGTCGCCTGGGCCAGCCCTTCCACCGCGACCGCGTCCAGGGCGCCCTGGCGGACCTCGCCGGTGAGCAGCCCGAGCAGGAACCGCTGCTCGTCCTCGGTGGCGGCGCCCATCAACTCGCCGACCAGCCTGGTCCGTTCCGCCTGGGAGCCCGGGCCGGACACCTCGGCGAGCTCGGCCAGCCGGGCGTCGACCTCCCGCACGGTCAGGCCCGGCTCCGCCGCCGGGGCGACCGGGCGGCTCAGCACCTTCCAGCCGACGCCGATCCGGCCCTGCGGCAGCCGTCCCGCCAGGTACGGGATGACGATCGGCACGTCCTCCGCCTCGGCGTCCCGGAAGAGCTCCGCGAGCAGAGCCGTCTTGCGGGAGCGCGCCGAGGTGGCGGCGACCTCCTGGGACACTCGGGCCAGCCGGTGCAGCAGCATGCAGCCATGGTGCACCGAAGGTGGTGCCTCTACACCTGGGCGGTCGTGCCGGATCGGTCGTCGGTGTGCCCGACGACGCGTCGATGCCCTGCGGGGCGACCGCGCGGGCCCCGGCCGCGTGCCGGTACCTCTCCCGGGCGACCGCGCGGGTCTTTGACGTCTCTACACCCGGGCGGTCGCGTCGAGGTCGGTCATCAGCAGGTCTCCGACGATCGCCGACGCCGCCCGGTAGCCGCCGCTCGCCGCGTGCACGACCTGCTCGGCGAAGCCGATCGCGTTGCCCGCCGCCCACACGCCCGGCACGGTCGTCAGCCCGGTCGGATCGACCACCGGGTACGCGCCGAACGGCGTCTCGTGCAGCTCCGCACCCAGGCTCTCCAGCAGGCCGGTCTGCGGGACGGCCCGCGGGGCGAGGAACAGCACCGAGCGGGCGTGTGTCGTACCGTCGGCGAGCCGGACGCCGGTGAGCCGGTCGTCCTCGACCACCAGCCCCGCGACCTCCCCGGGCACCACCTCCACCCCGGCCGCGGCGAGCCGGCGCAGATCCTCGTCGGACAGCTCCTCCTCGGCGACCGTGTGCAGGAAGAACCGCACGTCCTTCGACCACTGGGACACCATCAGCGCCTGGTGCGCACTCGCCGGGCCGGTGGCCAGCACCCCGAACGGCCGGTCGCGCACCTCCCAGCCGTGGCAGAACGGGCAGTGGAGCACGTCCCGGCCGAACCGCTCGGCGACCCCGGCGACCGCGGGCAGCTCGTCTCTCAGCCCGGTCGCGACGACCAGCCGCCGGGCCCGCACGCTCCGGCCCCCGGCCAGCACCGCGGTGAAGTCCCCGTCCCCCTTCCGCACCTCCACCACCCGGTCCCGCACGAGCTCCACGCCGTAGCGGGTGATCTCCTCCCGGCCCTTCGCCAGGAACTCGGCGGGTGGCATGCCGTCCCGGGTCAGATAGCCCTGCATGTGCGCGGCCGGCGCGTTGCGCGGCTCACCGGCGTCGACCACCAGCGTGCGGTGCCGGGCCCGTCCCAGCACCAGCGCCGCCGACAGACCCGCCGTGCCCCCGCCGACGACGACCACCGCGTACTTCTCGGTCATGTGACCACCTCCGCTGCCGAGCGTCGCCCCGGCGCTGCGGGATTGACAAACGACTTTGCCGAACCTGCAATACGACCATGACGACGGACGAGGTACTCGCGGGCGTCGGCCCCCGGCTGCGGCAGATGCGAAAGGACCGGGAGGTGACCCTGGCGGCGCTCTCCGAGACCACCGGCATCTCCGTCAGCACCCTCTCGCGGCTGGAGTCCGGCCTGCGTAGACCCAGTCTCGAACTGCTGCTGCCCATCGCGCGCGCCCACCGGGTGGCGCTGGACGAACTGGTCGGCGCCCCGCCGGCCGATGATCCGCGCGTGCGCTCCAAGCCGATCGTGATGGGCGGGCGCACCCACTGGCCGCTCACCCGCCAGCCCGGCGGACTGCAGGCCTACAAGGTCCTCGAACCGAAGCGCAGACAGGAGCCGGACCTGCGCACCCACGAGGGCTACGAGTGGCTGTACGTGCTGTCCGGGAGGCTGCGCCTGGTGCTGGGCGAGCACGACGTGGTGCTCACGGCGGGGGAGGCCGCGGAGTTCGACACCCGGGTCCCGCACTGGTTCGGGTCGACGGGGGAGGGGCCGGTGGAGTTCCTGAGTTTGTTCGGGCCGCAGGGCGAGCGGATGCACGTACGGGCGCGGCCGAAGGGCGCGTGACGTACCCGGCGGGCCGAGGCGCGCATGACGTGCCTGGCGGGCCCGAAGCGCGCGTGACGTACCCGGCGGCCCCGGAACGCGCGTGACGTCCCCGGCGGGACTTTGCCCGGAGACTGTTCCCTGATCGGCAAGCGACCGCTTAGTATGCGAACCGACCCCGGTCAGACGAAGCAGTCCCCCGTGGAGGCCCCGCATGCAGGCATGGCAAGTGCACGAGAACGGCGAGCCGGGCGAGGTGATGCGGCTCCAGGACATCGAGCCGCCCGCCCCCGGCGACGGCCAGGTCCTGCTGAAGGTACGCGCGGCCAACATCAACTTCCCGGACGCTCTGCTGTGCCGCGGCCAGTACCAGGTCAGGCCCTCGCTGCCGTTCACCCCGGGCGT
This sequence comes from Streptomyces sp. NPDC007907, assembly GCF_042959365.1. Taxonomy (NCBI): domain Bacteria; kingdom Bacillati; phylum Actinomycetota; class Actinomycetes; order Kitasatosporales; family Streptomycetaceae; genus Streptomyces; species Streptomyces sp. NPDC007907. The sequence continues at coordinate 914,326 of NZ_JBIBKR010000003.1, read as the reverse complement.
GGAGATCTGCGGCGAGACCGAGGACGGTCGCCGCGTGATCGCCAACCCGGTCCTGCCGCACGGCGGCTTCGCCGAGTACACCGTCGCGGACGCCGCCGCGCTGCTGCCCGCGCCGGACGCCCTTGACGACGCCGAGGCCGCGGCCCTGCACATCGGCTACCAGACCGGCTGGTTCGGTCTGCACCGCCGGGCCGGTCTGGAGGCCGGCGAGACCCTGCTCGTCCACGCTGCCGCTGGAGGGGTCGGCAGCGCGGCCGTGCAGCTCGGGAAGGCCGCCGGCGCCACCGTCATCGGTGTCGTCGGCGGCTCCGGGAAGGCGGCCGTCGCCCGCGAACTGGGCTGCGACGTCGTGATCGACCGTCGCTCGGAGGACGTCGTCGCCGCGGTCAAGGAGGCCACCGGCGGCCGGGGCGCCGACGTGATCTACGACCCGGTCGGCGGCGAGGCCTACACCCAGTCCACCAAGGTCGTCGCCTTCGAGGGGCGCATCGTGGTCGTCGGCTTCGCCGGCGGCACCATCCCCAGCCCGGGCCTGAACCACGCCCTGGTGAAGAACTACTCGATCCTGGGCCTCCACTGGGGCCTGTACAACACCAAGAACCCCAAGCTGGTCCAGCACTGCCACGATCGGCTCACCGAGCTGGCCACCCGGGGCGCGATCAAGCCGCTGATCAGCGAGCGCGTGCCGCTCGGCTCGGCGGCTGCCGCCGTGCAGAAGGTGGCGGACGGTCTGAGCACCGGCCGGGTCGCGGTCGTCATGGAGGAGACAGCATGACCGACACCGAGGAACTGCGCCGCCGCACGCGCGAGTTGCTGGCCGCCCATCCACCGGCCTCCACGGACCGGCTGGACTTCCTGCGGGCCCGCTTCGACGCCGGGCTCGCCTGGGTGCACTACCCGGAGGGCCTCGGCGGACTCGGCGCCCCACGCTCCCTCCAGGCCGTCGTGGACGCCGAACTGGAGGCCGCCGGAGCGCCCGACAACGACCCGCGGCGCATCGGCATCGGCCTGGGCATGGCCGCGCCGACGATCCTGCAGTACGGCACCGACGAGCAGAAGCGGCGCTACCTTCGTCCTCTGTGGACGGGCGAGGAGGTCTGGTGCCAGCTGTTCAGCGAGCCGGGCGCCGGCTCCGACCTCGCCGCGCTGGGCACCCGGGCCGTCCGCGAGGGCGAGGACTGGGTCGTCAACGGACAGAAGGTGTGGACGTCCAGCGCCCATGTCGCCCGCTGGGCGATCCTCATCGCCCGTACCGACCCCGAGGTGCCCAAGCACCGGGGCATCACCTACTTCGTGTGCGACATGACCGACCCGGGCGTCGAGGTGCGGCCGCTGCGGCAGATCACCGGCGAGGCCGAGTTCAACGAGGTGTTCCTCACCGACGTCCGCATCCCGGACACACGGCGCCTCGGCGCGGTCGGCGAGGGCTGGAAGGTCGCGCAGACCACGCTGAACAACGAGCGCGTCGCCATCGGCGGCATGCGGCTGCCCCGCGAGGGCGGCATGATCGGCCCGATCTCGAAGACCTGGCGCGAGCGGCCCGAGCTGCGCACCCACGATCTGCACCAGCGTCTGCTGAAGCTCTGGGTGGAGTCCGAGGTGTCCCGCCTCACCGCGGAGCGGCTGCGTCAGCAGCTCGTCGCCGGCCAGCCCGGCCCCGAGGGCGCCGGTATGAAGCTGGCCTTCGCCCGCCTCAACCAGGAGATCAGCGGCCTGGAGGTGGAACTCCTCGGCGAGGAGGGCCTGCTGTACGACGACTGGACCATGCGGCGCCCGGAGCTCGTCGACTTCACCGGCCGCGACGCCGGCTACCGCTATCTGCGCTCCAAGGGCAACAGCATCGAGGGCGGGACCAGCGAGGTCCTGCTGAACATCGTCGCCGAGCGGGTTCTCGGCCTGCCCGCCGAGCCGCGCACCGACAAGGACGTCGCCTGGAAGGACCTTGCCCGATGAGCGACCTGTTGTACTCGGAAGAGGAAGACGCGCTGCGCGCCGCCGTCCGCGACCTGCTCACCGACCACTGCGACGCACCCGGCGTCATCGCCCGCACCGAGTCGGACACCCCCCACCACCTGGCCCTGTGGAAGGCCCTCACCGGCGGCATGGGCCTCGCCGGCCTGCTGGTGCCCGAGGAACTCGACGGCCAGGGCGCCACTCACCGCGAAGCCGCCGTGGTGCTGGAGGAACTGGGACGCGCGGTCGCGCCCGTGCCGTACCTGACGAGCGCGGTCGTCGCAACCGAGGCCCTGCTGGCCTGCGGCGCCGACGACCTGCTGCGCGCCCTCGCGGCTGGGACGACCATCGGTGCCCTGGCCGTCGCACTCAACGTCGCGCCGAACGCCGCCTACAAGGCCGTCCGGCACGAGGACGGTCTGCTGCACGGCGAACTCACCGGCATCGCGGACGCGGCCGTCGCGGACGTGCTGCTCGTACCGGCCGACGACGGAGGTCTGTACGCGGTCGACGCCGGCGCCGCGACCGTCACACCCCAGACCTCCCTGGACCTGACCCGGCCGCTCGCCACCGTCACCCTCGACGGTGCGGAGGGCCTGCTGCTGGGCGACGCCGAACCCGCCGTGCGCCGCGCCCTGCGCGCCGGTGCCGGGCTGCTCGCCTCCGAGCAGTTCGGTGTGGCGGAGTGGACGCTGACGGAGACCGTTCGTTACCTGAAGGAACGCAAGCAGTTCAACCGGCCCGTCGGCGGCTTCCAGGCGCTCAAGCACCGGCTGGCCCAGTTGTGGCTGGAGGTCGTCAACGCCCGCGCGGCCGCCCGCAACGCCGCCGACGCCCTGGCCACGAGCGAGGACGTCGACGTGGCCGTCACCGTCGCCCAGGCGTACGCGGCACCGGTCGCCGTGCACGCCGCCGAGGAGGCGGTGCAACTGCACGCCGGCATCGGCATGACCTGGGAGCACCCCGCGCACCTCTACCTCAAGCGCGCGAAGGCCGACTCGATCGCCTACGGCACGCCCGGCGCCCACCGGGAGGCCCTGGCCGCACTGGTCGACCTCCAGGCCCCCTGACGTCCGACCCGTCAACTCCGGGAGCCGCCCGGGAAAAACCGGAAAGACCCGTCCCAGCAGGGGCGGGTCTTTCCGCGCGCCCGGGTCGGCCCGTGAAGTGAGCGCGGGGCGGCAGTCCGGCCAACTCCCCGTCCCAGTCTGCCCCTTGAGCCTGTTCGGACCCATACTCGCAGGGTTCCCGTACGGCACCTCCAGGGAGGCAGAGCATGGCCCTCACCACCCGTCGCACGGCCCTCACCACCCTCGGCGCGGCTCTCGCGGGCTCGATCGCCCTCCCCGCCGCACCCGCGGCGGCCGGCGAGCGCGCGCACCGGCCCCGCCCGCTGTGGCGCGCTCACGCCCACAACGACTACGAGCACCCACGCCCGCTGTCGGACGCCCTCGACCACCGCTTCGGCAGCGTCGAGGCCGACATCTACCTCGTGGGCGACCAGCTCCTCGTCGCCCACGACCCCCAGGACCTCGACCCGTCCCGCACCCTGGAGTCCCTCTATCTCGACCCGCTCGCCGCCCGCGTCCGTGCCCACCACGGCTCGGTGTACCGGGGGCGCCGCGGCTCGCTGCAGCTGCTCATCGACATCAAGACGGAGGGCGCCGCGACCTACCGCGAGCTCGACCGTCACCTCCGGCGGTACCGGCACCTGTTCACCACCTCCGCTCGCGGCTGCGTCGTCCGCGGTCCGGTCACCGCCGTCGTCTCCGGTGACCGCGCCGCCCGCGTGCCCATGGAGGCCCAGACCGTCCGGCGCGCCTTCTACGACGGCCGTCTCACCGACCTCGGCGGCCCGGCGCCCGCCTCGTTCATCCCGCTGATCAGCGACAACTGGACGCTCAACTTCACCTGGCAGGGCGTCGGCACCTTCCCCCACGCCGAGCGGCAGAAGCTGCGGGGCATCGTCGGAACCGCCCACGCACGCGGGCAGAAGGTACGGTTCTGGGCCACCTCCGACCTGCCCGGGCCCGCTCGCGACGCGCTGTGGGATGAACTCCTCGCCGCCGGCGTCGACTACCTCAACACCGACGACCTCGCCGGTCTGGAGGCCTTCCTCGACGCCCGGCGGGCCGCTTAGGGCGGCAGTGGGACACCACACGTTCGGCGGACAGCTCAGCCGCCCGGACGAACCCTCCGCTACGCCACACTTGCGGCCGAACACCGTGAACCGGACTCGGCGGTGTGGCGGAGGAGTTGACGATGGCCATTTCCATCTCTGTGGTGCTGCTGCTCACGATCCTTGCGGTGATCTTCCTGTGCAACGGCGGACTGAAGATCTCCCACGCGCTGGTCTGCCTGCTGCTCGGCTTCTCCCTGGCCGGCACCAGCATCGCGCCCACCATCAGCAGCGGCCTCATCGCGACGGCGGAGATCGTCAGCGGTCTGCGGCCCTGAGATCACTTCGAGAACACGCCGATGCCGTTCGGCACGGGCCGTTCGGCGCCGCCGCTGGGGTGGTTGCGCACGGAGACCGTGCTGGCGCCCGACTTCCGCGCGACCAGCGTCGACGAACCGCCGCCGTCCAGGCTGAAGGCGTCCTGCGCACCCAGCTTCCGCAGGGTGCCGGCGACTTCCGATACCGTCAGACCGCTGCGGTAGGCGGCGGCGCCGTCCAGCGCGAGCAGCACCAGGCGGCGCCCGTGGTCGGCGATCCCCACGGCCGTGCGGACGGCCGACGTCGTGTTGTCGAGCCCCGGCAGCGGCCGTCCGCCCGAGAGCACCGGATAACCGCCGAGGGCGAGCCGGTACGCGACACCGTCCGCCGCCTCCAGGCCGTGCTGGACCTCGACGGCCTCGCCGGTGGAGAACTTGCGCAGCTGCTGGGCACCCGCCTCACGCCCGACCAGCACGGTGGTCCCCGCGGCGATGGGGCCGCTGCCCGGGGTGTCGGCGGCCGAGACGACCTTGCCGTCGCGGACCGTCACCTCGTAGGTGTCCGTGCTGCACGGGGCGGCGCGGTCCGTGTCCGTGCCGCACGTGGCGCGCACCCGGGACGCACGGCCCCACTTCGAGGTGAAGGCACCGACAGAACCCACCGGCAGCGCGTACTGGTTCAGTCCGCCGAGCGGAAGCTGCGTCTCGGCCGTTCGGACCGAACCGGCCAGCGTCAGCCGGTCCAGCCGCGCCCGCCCGTCGGTGCCGACGCCGAACACGTCCTCGGTGGTCGTGCCGGGCGGCAGCGCCGGCCCGAAACGCTGTCCCTTCGGCACGGCTGCCTTGAGCGTCCGCCCCGACGCGATCGCCGGACCCACACTCGCTCCGGTCGCCTCGACGCCCGGGTGCTGCGTCTCGGAGATGTTGAAGAAGTCACCGTTGATGCCGGCGACCGCACCCTGGCTGTTCGCCATCGCCGAGACCGCCGCGCGCGAGGCCACGGCCCCCGGGTAGAGCAGATCGACCCGTACCCGCGGGTTGCCGAGGTCGACCCTCAGCACATGCGCGTGCGTCACCCCCTGCGCCCCCTTGATGTCGAACTCCCTGTACCTCACGCCCGGCGCGACCCGTTCGCCCTTCTGGACGGCGCCGGCCGGAGCCGCCCCGACCAGGGCCGCACCGGTCAGCGCCCCGAACGCCGTGAGGAACGCCAGTACCGCTCTGCCTGCTCCCCGTCGCCTGCGACGACCTGCCACGGTGCCCCCTGATGCCTCGTCAACTGTCGGGTCTTCAGAGGCAGTGCACCAGACCGCGGGGTCCGGCAGGGCGGCCGAGCGCGCACTACGCGGGAACGGCTGAAAGAACGCAACCCGTTCGGGTGCTTCAGCCGTCACCCGTTCCGGTGGCGAACGGCGTGGAGTGCGCCGGCGTGGTGTCGATCGGCAGACCGGGCCGCCACAGCGTGAGGGCCTGCGCGCTGCACACGAACAGCTGCTCCGGCAGACGGTCCAGGGCGAACCACCGCCAGCGGCCCACGCTCTCCCCGGGCTGATCCGACGGCTCGCCCCGCCAGGCGGTGACCCGGGCGGCCACGGTCATACGGACGACACCGCCCGCCTCGTCCAGCAGCGACCCGAGCAGCCGGACGTCCTCGGGCCGCGCGGCGAGCCCCGTCTCCTCGCCGAGCTCGCGCACGACCGTCTCCTGCAACGACTCCCCGGGCTCCACCGTCCCGCCGGGCAGCTCCCACGTCCCGCGCCGGTGCCGGCCCAGCAGCAGCCCCCGTGGCCCGTACACGATGGCGCCCACGCCGAGCGCGGCGTGCGCGAGCGGCGGCTTGTCGACCCGCGGCCGGGACGACACCCGGACGGGCCTGGTCACCCGGAAGAGCCGGTAGGAGGCCCTGTTGCCGTCCTCCGGGGTGTCGAGGACGTCGACCCCCTCCACGCGCAGCCCGTACTCGGTCAGCAGCTCCGTCCAGAGCTCCGTGGTCGGCACCCACATGTGGACGGTGACCTCGCCGCCGCCCGCCAGCCGCAGGATCTCGGGCCGGGCGACCACCCGGCCCGACGGCCCGTCACCGCGACTGTTGGTGTGCAGGACCGTGAAGCAGAGCCTGCCACCCGGCTTGAGCGCCCCGGCCAGGGCGGGCAGCAGCCGGTGCGGATCGATGTACGGGACGGCGTTGACGGAGTAGACGACGTCGTACGGCTCGGCCGAGCGCAGGTGCTCCACCGCGTCGGCGAGGACCAGCCGCAGCCCGGGCAGCGAGCCGTGGCGGGCACGGGCTCGCGCGTACTGCCCGGCCGAGGCGTCGACGGCGTCCACCTGCGCCCCGTGGGCCCGGACCAGATGAGCGGCGTGCCGGGCCGGACCGCAACCGAGGTCCAGCACCCGCCGGCCCGTCAGCTCCCCGAGGACCTCGCACCCGGGCCCGCCGCCCTCGAACCCCCAGTCGATCCGCGTCGCCTCGGGCAGCTCCGTGCCCCGTCGCAGATGGTGTGTCCCGTACGCGTCCCAGGCCTCGGCGTTGACCGTCTCCGGTGCTTCTCCCAAGGCTCAGCCGCCCGCCACGGCGTCACGCGGCAGCACCGTGACCCGGTGGAAGTTGCACCCGGCGAGCCGCGGCCCCTCCTCGTCGGCGGCGGGCGGGGTCTGGTGGGCCTTGAGGGCGATGCTCACCAGACTCAGCAGCAGGTCGACGTCCGCCTCGCAGTCGAGGTGGACCGTCACCCAGCACGATCCGGGCAGCAGATGGATCGCGCTCGAACCGGAGAGGTCGTAGTGGAAGCGCTGTATGGCCCGGCGGGTGAGGTGGAGATCCACGTCCCGTGCGGAGTGGAAGTGGACGATGTCGTCACGGACGGAACGGAGCGCCCTTCCGGTGCCGCAACTCGCCGGGCCCGCCATCAGGTCGGGCCAGGCCTGCAGGCGCTCCAGGGCGCGCTGGGCCAGAGTCATGGCCCCATCGTCGCCTGCTCACCGGTCCGCAACCAGAGGTTGAGCGATTTGTAACCGGGACGTGAGGTGGATCAAGGGGACCGGCCGGGTACACGGGCGGACCTGAAAAGCGTTTGCTTCAGGCGGATTCGACGAGTCTGAGGTAGCGCTTCCAGTCCCAGTGCCGGCCCGGGTCGGTGTGGTCGCTGCCCGGCACCTCGTGATGGCCGATGATGTGCGCGCGGTTCCTCGGGATGTCGTACCGCCGGCAGATCTCCGCGGTCAGCCGGGCCGACCGTTCGTACATCACGTCGGTGAAGTATCCGGGCCGATCCACCCAGCCTTCGTGCTCGATGCCGATGCTGCGGGTGTTGTAGTCCCAGTTGCCCGCGTGCCAGGCGATGTCGGACTCGCGCACGCACTGCGCGACACGCCCGTCGGAGGAACGCACCACGTAGTGTGCGGAGACCTTCGTCCTGGGGTCGCGGAAGACGGACAGGGTGCCGCCGTAGGTCGTCTGCGCCACGTGGATGACCACATAGTGCAGCGGATGGGCCCGTGGCCGGTTCGACGGCGTGTAGTTGCCACGGCTCGCCGGTCGCCATGCGGCTCCGGGGTGATCGACGGTCCGGGGCCGGGCCTCGGCCCGCGTGGCCGAGAGCAGGGCGGAGGGGAGGGCGGTGAGGGCGGCGCCCGCGAGGATGCCTCGCCTGCTGGGGAGAAGGGTGGTCCGACGCATGACTGTGTGCCTTCCGGGCTCGACTGGAGGGTGTCTCGTGCGCGAGTGCTGTCTCGTGCACGACTTGCTGTCTCGTGCTCGACTGTGCGGAGCTGCGGCCGTTGCGGTCCGGGCTCGCGTGATCACGTTACGGCGCCCGCCGGTCGGCCCGGAGAAAGTGGCACGAAGCGGTGGACCGGCTCGCTGATGTGGACAACTCCGTCACCCGCGCGGGTGGTCGGGGCAGGATCAAACCCAGCGGTGGTCGCGTATGCAGCCCTGCGGCGACCGTCGGGGACGCGTCGGTTCAGGCGCGGCGGGCGAACGCAGCCGGATCGTCCAGCACCGCACGGACCACCGAGTGCGCGGCTCCCAGCAGGGGCCCCTCGGGGCCCAGCCGCGACACGGACACGGGACACGCCGAGCCTGCCGTACGCCGCGTCAGTTCGTCCCGCAGCGAGGGCAGAAGCCAGGGCGCGAGCCCGGACAGTTCCCCGCCCAGGACCACTGTCTCCGGGTCGAGCAGGTTGACCGCCCCGGTCAGGGCCACGCCGAGCGCCGTACCCGCGTCGCGCAGGGCTCGCCGCACGTCCTCGTCGCCCTCCGCTGCGCGTCCGGCGAGCAGTCCGACCCGGTCCTCGTCCGGTTCCAGGCCGGCCGCTCGCAGGACGGCCTCCTCACCGGCGTACTGCTCCAGACAGCCCCGCCCGCCACAGGCGCACTCCGGCCCGTCCGGCCGGACCGGCACGTGCCCCAACTCGCCCGCGAAGCCGCGGGTTCCGCGCAGCAGTCCGCCGTCCACCACGACCGCCGCGCCGATGCCGATCTCCGCGGAGACGTGCAGGAAGTCGCGTGGGGTGCCGTCACCCAGCCAGAGTTCGGCGAGGGCACCGAAGTTGGCCTCGTTGTCCACGGTCAGCGGGGTGCCCGACGGGAGCAGCGGGCCGAGGTCGGTGTCGTGCCAGCCGAGGTTCGGGGCGCGCACGACCGTCCGGGCGTCGCGCGCCACCAGGCCCGGCACGGCCACGGCGAGTCCGGCCGGGTAGAGGCCCTCCGCCTCCGCCTCGGCCACGACCTGCCGGATCAGCTCGGTGAGTTCCGCGAGCACGGGGCGAGGGGAGCGGCCGCGGTTCGCTCCCTGCCGTATCGCACGCGCCCTGGTCGTGCCGCGCAGATCGACCGCGCAGACCGCGAGATGGTCGACACCCACCTCCGCGCCGAGGCCGGCCGGACCGCGTCGGCTGACGGCGAGCGCGGAACCGGGCCGGCCCACCCGGCCGGGCCGCTCGGGGCCGAGCTCTTCGAGCAGCCCGGAGCGGATGAGCTCGTCGACGAGCGTCGAGACCGCCGCCCGGGTCAGACCGATCCGTGAGGCGACGGCGGCCCGGGACAGCGGCCCCTCGGCACGGACGGCGTGCAGGACGCGGGCGAGGTTGCGGCGGCGCATGCCCTGCTGGGTGTCGGGCAGTGCGCCTCCCGGCCCGGCAGGACGGGCCTCGTGCAGCGGTGCGGTCATGCCTGACGCCAGTCCTCAGTGAGTGTCCGTGGATCGCTCCAGCAGTGGAGCCGCGTCGGAGAGTACCCCGGCGATCCTGGACAGCGTCTCCTCGTCCCGCTCGACGGCGTCGAGCACCGGCCCGGCGGCCGTGTTCCAGCGGCGTGCGACCGCCGCCGGATCCTCCCCGGTCAGCAGTCCCGCCGCCTGTGCGGCGGCGCCGAGCGCGACCAGTTCCGCGGCCTCGGGCACCTGCACGGGCCGGCCCGAGAGCCGCCGCACGGTCTGCTGCCATGCGGCGCCCCGGGCGCCACCGCCGATCAGCAGCAGTGGTTCCGAGGGGTCCGCGTCCTCGTCGAGGACCAGGTCGAGCGCCCCGAGCAGGGAGTGCACGGCACCGTCGTAGGCGGCCTGGAGCAGCTGGCCGGCGGTCGTGTCGTGCCGCAGGCCGTGCAGCAGGCCGGAGGCGTTCGGCAGGTTCGGAGTGCGTTCGCCGTCCAGGTAGGGCAGGAGTGTCACGGCCGCGCCGGGCTCCACGGCCTCGCGGTCCAGCCCCAGCAGCGCCGCGACGCGGTCGACGGCGAGCGTGCAGTTCAGGGTGCAGGCCAGGGGCAGCCAGTCGCCGTGGGCGTCGGCGAAACCCGCCACCGTGCCGCTCGGGTCGGCGGGCCTTCGCCGTGAGACCGCGTACACCGTGCCGGAGGTGCCGAGGCTCATGACCGGGACACCGGGACGCACTCCGAGGCCCATCGCGGCGGCGGCGTTGTCGCCGGTGCCGGGCGCGACCAGCGTGCCCTTCGAGAACGGCAGATCGTGGCTGTCGCGCACCGTGCCCGCGATCTCGCCGGGCCGGACCACGCGCGGCAACAGGGCCGGGTCGAGCCCGACGTGCGCCAGGATCGCCTCGTCGTAGGACTCCGTCCGGGACGCCCACCAGCCCGTCCCGGAAGCGTCGCCGCGGTCGGTCGTGCCCTGCCCGGTGAGCCGCTCGGTGAGGTAGTCGTGGGGGAGGCGCACGGCCGTGGTGGCCCGGACGGCCTCGGGCTCGTGCTCGGTCAGCCAGGCCCACTTGGTGACCGTGAAGGAGGCGGCGGGGACGCTTCCGGTGCGTTCGGCCCAGACCTTCGCCCCGCCCAGCTCCTCCGTCAGCCGACGGGCCTGCGGCGCCGACCGCACGTCGTTCCACAGCAGGGCGGGCCGCACCGGCTCGCCCCGGCCGTCCAGGGTGACCAGGCCGTGCTGCTGCCCGCCGACCGACACCGCCGCGGCCTCGTGCGCCGCCTCCCCGCACTGGCGCAGGGCCTCGCACAGCGCGTCCCACCACGCGCGCGGATCGCTCTCGCGCCCGGCTCCCGAGGAGACCGGGTGCGGCGCCTGGCCGCTGGCGACCACCCGACCGGTGGACGCGTCGACGACCAGCGCCTTGGTGGACTGGGTGGACGAGTCCACGCCGACGACGAGCGGACCCTCGGCTGCTGACATCGGGCTTCTCCCTACTGCGCGCGGGCACGTGACTCCGTTCGGAGGCACCTTCTCTCTTCCCAGAGAGGTGCCCGCATACTAATTTGTAAATCGGCATGACGAAATAGCCTCAGCGAGCAAGGAGCCGCGGCATGAGCTTCCAGCCCACCCCCGAGGACAGGTTCACCTTCGGCCTGTGGACCGTCGGCTGGCAGGGACGGGATCCCTTCGGCGACGCCACGCGGCGTGCCCTCGACCCGGTCGAGACGGTGCAGCGCCTGGCCGAGCTGGGCGCCCACGGCGTCACCTTCCACGACGACGACCTGATCCCGTTCGGCTCGAGCGACACCGAGCGCGAGAACCACATCAAGCGCTTCCGGCAGGCGCTGGACGCCACGGGCATGAAGGTCCCCATGGCCACGACCAACCTCTTCACGCACCCGGTTTTCAAGGACGGCGCGTTCACCGCGAACGACCGCGACGTGCGCCGCTACGCGCTGCGCAAGACCATCCGCAACATCGACCTCGCCGTCGAGCTCGGCGCCGAGGTCTACGTGGCCTGGGGCGGCCGCGAGGGCGCCGAGTCGGGCGCCGCCAAGGACGTCCGCGCCGCCCTGGACCGGATGAAGGAGGCCTTCGACCTGCTCGGTGAGTACGTCACCTCCCAGGGCTACGACCTGCGTTTCGCGATCGAGCCCAAGCCGAACGAGCCGCGCGGCGACATCCTGCTGCCGACCGTCGGCCACGCCCTGGCGTTCATCGAGCGCCTGGAGCGCCCGGAGCTGTACGGCGTGAACCCCGAGGTGGGCCACGAGCAGATGGCCGGGCTGAACTTCCCGCACGGCATCGCCCAGGCCCTGTGGGCGGGCAAGCTGTTCCACATCGACCTCAACGGCCAGTCCGGCATCAAGTACGACCAGGACCTGCGCTTCGGCGCCGGAGACCTGCGCGCCGCGTTCTGGCTCGTCGACCTGCTGGAGTCGGCCGGTTACAGCGGACCGCGCCACTTCGACTTCAAGCCGCCGCGCACCGAGGACCTCGACGGCGTCTGGGCCTCGGCGGCCGGCTGCATGCGCAACTACCTCGTCCTCAAGGAGCGCGCCGCCGCCTTCCGCGCCGATCCCGAGGTGCAGGAGGCGCTGCGCGCGGCCCGACTGGACGAGCTGGCCCAGCCCACCGCCGCGGACGGCCTCCAGGCGCTGCTCGCCGACCGGTCGGCGTTCGAGTCGTTCGACGTGCAGGCGGCTGCCGCGCGCGGCATGGCGTTCGAGCGCCTGGACCAGCTGGCCATGGATCACCTGCTGGGGGCACGCGGCTGACCCACGCGCGTGCGAGCCCCTCGGCCGGCCGCTCCGGCCGGCCGAAGGGCCCGTCGTGCTACGGAATCGTGCGATCCGCGCCCTGGGCCGGTATCAGCTTCCGTGCGCCCCTCCCGGGCCGGGCGGTTCGCGGCGACTCTGTTCGGTATGGCCCTGCCGCCCGTACCGCCCCACCCGCCCGGACCACCCCGGCGCCGGAACCCGCTGTTCTTCCTGCTCGCCGTGCTCGTGGCCGCGGCAGCCGTGTCGCTCGTGGTGCTCATGGCCTCGGACAGGGGTGGTGCGTCGGACGAGGAGCCGTCCGGCGACAGCACGAAGCGCACACCCGCGCCGTCCTTCGGCATCCCCACGGAGCTGCCCAGCGAGCTGCCGACCGCGCTGCCGTCGGGCTTCCCGACCCGGCTGCCGAGCGGTCTGCCGAGTGGCTTGCCGAGCGGCCTCGAATCGCTCGTCCCGTCCCTGGACCCCGGGGAGCTGCTGCCCTGAGGCCGTCTCCGGCGAGGCGACCGTGGCTTCCTTACGAGGCCCTCCTCCCTACGCTGACTCCCCCTCCGTCGGGGCGGATTCCGCCGAAGCGGGGGCCGTCACCGAGGCCAGGGCCGTGGCCGGGTCGTGGGCGGCTCCCCCGGCGGGTTGCCACCGGCCGCCCTCCTTGCGGTAGGGCCACCAGCGGCCGTCCCGCCCGAGGCGCAGCTGCACCGGCGCGCCGACGAGCGTCCAGCGGTTGCCCCGCGCCCGCAGATCGGGCCTCTCGTCGCTGTCCCAGGCCGAGTCCAGGGAGGCACGCGCGCGTGCGAGCGCTTCGCCTCCCACCCTCCACTCCTCGTCCAGGACGGACAGCGCGGCCGTGCCGCCGTGACGCCAGGCGCGGACGGCCGTCGCCAGCCCTTCCCGGCCACGTCCCGACCCCTCGGCGAGCCGGTCGGCCACGTCCCGCCCCGGATCGCCCGCGGCCAGCCGTACCGCGTCGTGCGCGGGCGGCGACTCCGCGCGGAAGCCGCCGTCGAGGGCCTCCCCGAGCAGCCCGTGTGCCAGTACGGCCGTCCGCGCGGCCAGGAACTCCAGCGCGGCCGGGTCGACCCCCGGGGCGGGCGGCGTCCCGGTGTCCAGGGACGGCGGCACCCCCGGCGCGTCGGGCAGTCCGGGCAGGGGCGGCAACGGCGGGAGGATGTCACCGGTCGCGTACGCCTCGGCCGCGTCCACCCCCTCCGGCGCCGACGCCTGTGCGGCGGACGCACCACTGCGCGTCTGGAGGTCGTCCAGCACCGTGTCCTCGGCGCGTCCCCGCATCAGCAACAGCAGGAACGGGTCCTGGTCCAGCAGTCGCGCCACCTGGTAACAGAGGGCCGCCGTGTGCCCGCAGTGGTCCCAGGCCTCGCAGTCGCACTCCGGCTCCAGATCACCCAGGCCGGGCAGCAGGTGGACGCCCGCCTCCGCCGCGTCCTCCACCAGGTGCGGCGGCATCTCCCGGTCCAGCAGCGCCGCCACATGACCGGCCCGCTCGGCCGCCATGTCCAGGAAACGCCCCCACTGTTCGGGCGAGAGCTCCTCCAGCAGCACGTCGGCCCGGTGCGCCGTGCGGTCGCGGTCCTGCACGACGGCCGTGAGCCGCCCCGGGCGCACCGACACCGCGCCCACCGCACCGGCGCGGGCGAGCCGGCGGCCCGTCTTGAGCTGCGCCGAGTCCAGCGCCGTGCCTTCCAGGGCCGTCAGCCACGCCTGACCCCACCAGGTCTGCGCGAAACCCCGCCCGTGCGCGGGCGGCAGGGCGGCGAAGGTGCGTTCCGTCTCGCTCTCGTGCCGAGTCATCGCAGGTCCCCTCGCAGTTCGACCAGATCCGCCAGTTCCGCGTCCGTCAGTTCCGTGAGCGCCGCCTCGCCCGCGCCCAGCACCGAATCGGCCAGTTCCCGCTTGCGCAGCAGCAGTTCGGCGATGCGGTCCTCGATGGTTCCCTCCGCGATGATCCGGTGCACCTGCACGGGCCGGGTCTGGCCGATGCGGTACGCACGGTCGGTGGCCTGCGCCTCGACGGCCGGGTTCCACCACCGGTCGTAGTGCACGACGTGCTCGGCACGGGTGAGGTTCAGCCCGGTGCCCGCCGCCTTCAACGACAACAGGAACACCGGAACGTCGCCGTCCTGGAAGCGCCGCACCATGGCCTCCCGCTCGGCGACGGGCGTCCCGCCGTGCAGGAACTGCGAGGGCGTGCCGCGGGCGGCGAGATGCCGTTCGAGGAGGCGGGCCATCTGCACGTACTGGGTGAAGACCAGCACGCCCGCCTCCTCGGCGAGGATCGTGTCGAGCAACTCGTCCAGCAGCTCGAGTTTGCCGGAGCGCCCGGTGATCAGGGGGCGCTGCTCCTTGAGGTACTGCGCCGGGTGGTTGCAGATCTGTTTGAGTCCGGTCAGCAGTTTCACGATCAGGCCCCGTCGGGCCATGGGGCCGGCGCCGGAGATCTCCGCGAGCGCCTCGCGCACCACCGCTTCGTACAGAGCAGTCTGCTCCTGGGTGAGGGACACGGCATGATCGGTCTCGGTCTTCGGCGGCAGCTCGGGCGCGATCCCGGGGTCCGACTTGCGGCGGCGCAGCAGGAACGGCCGCACGAGCTGGGCCAGGCGGTCGGCCGCGGCCGGGTCCTGACGCCCCTCGACGGCCTCCGCGTACCGTCGGCGGAAGGCGCCGAGCCGGCCCAGCAGGCCCGGAGTCGCCCAGTCGAGGATCGCCCACAGCTCCGACAGGTTGTTCTCCACGGGGGTGCCGGTGAGCGCCACACGCGCGCGTGCGCCGATGGAGCGCAGCTCCCGCGCGGTCGAGGAGTACGGGTTCTTCACGTGCTGGGCCTCGTCCGCGACGAGCAGGCCCCAGGGGGCGCCGGCCAGCCGGGACGCGTCCAGGCGCATCGTGCCGTACGTGGTGAGCACGAACTCCCCGTCCGCCAGGTTCTCCAGACTGCGCCGGGTCCCGTGGAAGCGCCGCACCGGGGTGCCGGGTGCGAACCGTTCGATCTCTCGTTGCCAGTTGCCCATCAGGGACGTCGGGCAGACCACCAGGGTGGGCCCGGCGGACCGTGCGTCGGCCTGCCGGTGCAGGTGGAGGGCGATCAGCGTGATCGTCTTGCCGAGTCCCATGTCGTCGGCGAGACAGCAGCCCAGACCCATCGACGTCATACTCGCGAGCCAGTTGAGGCCCCGCCGCTGGTAGTCCCGCAGGGTGGCGGTCAGCGCGGCCGGCTGCTCGACGGGCTGCTGCCCCTCGGGACGCGCGAGCCGTTCCCGCAGCTCCGCCAGCCATCCCGTGGGGCGTACCTCGACCCGGCGGCCCTCCACCTCCACACACCCCGTCAGGGCGGCGCCCAGGGCGTCCACCGGGGTCACCTTGCCGTCCTGCCGAGAGCCGGCCAGACGCGCCTCCTGAGGGTCGATCAGGACCCACTGGTCGCGCAGCCGCACGATCGGGCGCTTCGCCTCGGCGAGACGGTCCAGCTCCTCACGGTCCAGTCGCCTGCCACCCAGGGCGAACGACCACGTGAAGGAGAGCAGCGCGTCGGCGGACAGGAACGACGGCATGGCCGCGAGGGCCGCACCGGAGGCCGGCTCGCCGTCGGACGCGCCGTCGTGGGGCCCCACGTCGTAGGGCCCCACCTCCGCGTGTGTGCTGAGCTCACGGGACAGGCCCTTCGGCCAGTGCACGTCGACGCCGGCTGCGCTCAGCGCGCGTGCGCCCGTTCCGAGGAGGTCGGTGACCTCCTCGTCGGCGAGTTCGGCCGCGTCCGGCACGGCCGCCGACAGCAGGGGCGTGAGTGGGGCCCAGGCCCGGGCCGCACGGCGCAGGGCGAGCAGCGCGTCCATCCGCGCGCGGGGGCCGAAGGCCTCGCCCAGGGTCCCTGCCCAGACGTCTGCGGCGTCCGCGACCAGCGCCGGATCGCTGACGCTGTGCACCTGCGGCACGGCTCGGAACGTCACGCCCGTGTCGTCCTCCGCCGCGTCGGTGAGGCCCTCTGCCTCGATCCGCAGCGACAGCCGCACGCCCGCGTCGTGGCCCGCGGCGACGTCGGCGGCCCAGGCGCGCTGCTCGGGCAGCCGCACCGGTTCGAGCGAGGCGTAGGCGGGGCCGCCCGTCACCAGCGGCGCGGCGGGGGAGCGGGGCAGACAGTCGGCGACCGCGTCGAGGAACGCGCGCAGGAGCTGCTCCGGGCCGGGCAGTCGCAGCGGCCCGGCGCCCCGCAGGGGCACGGCGTGCGCCTCGGGCGGCATCGCGGCGGCGAGGCCGCGCACGGCCTCGGTGTCCCGGGCGCGCAGCGGACCCGTGCGCCAGGCGTCGTGGTCCGCCGGTGACAGCCCCGGCAGCAGCAGTCCGCGTGCGGTGAGCTGCAGGGCGTGCAGGGCCGCGGCGCCCCAGAAGACGGTGGACCGGTGCCCGCGTCCCTCGACACGCGCGCGCGTGAGGACCGGCAGGGCCGTGCGCACCGGAACCAGGACGGCGGGCAGACGCGTTATCTCGACCCCGCCGTCGCGGGGCACGACGACGGTCAGGTCCGTCACGGACGCGGACGCCACCGTCGCGGGAGCGGCGCCGTCGGGCCGCCAGAAGGCGACGCTGCCGGTGCGTGCGGGGTCGCCGGGCAGGAAAACGGTGTGGCACAGGGCCAGTTCGGAGTCGTCGGAGGAAGGAGCCGGGGGATTCGGATGCTCGGCTATGACTGAGTCCTCAAATTTGACTAGTGTGCGCGGAGTCGCCGAGAGTACAGCACTTCCGGCGCGCATGGGTATGGCTGACCTGTGAGCTGGGTCACCATAGAGGTCTCAGGGATGCGTCGGGGGCGCACCTCAGGGATGTCTCAGGGTCGCGGTCCGGAACCGCCGTGAACGCGGGTCCGTTTTCGAGACAGAGAGCGGCAGTGGCCGCGAAGGAGGCGACAGTCATGTCGAACAACGCCAAGATCGCCGCGGGCGGTGTGGCGGTCGGGCTCATCCTGCTGATCTGGCTGCCCTGGTGGGCATCGCTCCTGATCATCCTGGGCGTCCCGGCCGCCGCGTACCTCACGCTGGACCCCTCACAGCGGCGCCGGCTGCGCCGCGCCACCCGCAAGGAACTCGGCCGCTGAGCAGCCGCCGGTTTCCCACGGCCCGGCCGGGCACCGCGACGGGCCCGGCGGCACCGGCTCAGTTCGGCCGTACGGCCATCTTGTCCAGTGCCTCGAGGAGACCCGGCAGCTCCGGCCCCCTGCCCACGGGCAGGACCTCGCCGGGCTCCTCGTCGAGCAGCACGAAGGCGATGTCGTCGGTCCGTGCGACGAGTGACCAGCCCGGACCGTCGGCCCGCAGGGTCCGGGCGTCACCCGGCGCGAAGGACGACCGGACCCGGCCCAGCGGCGGCGGCGAGTCGATGTACGCGCGGACCTCGGCGAGGACGCGCCGGATGCCGCTGTGGCCACCCTGCGGCGCGGTCGCTGCGGGGCTGTCGGGACCGTCGGATGCTTCGCGCCCCTGCGGGCCCTCGGTCGCGGCGCGTCCGTCCGGGCCGTCGGCCGCGCTGGGGCCGTCCGAGGCGTCGGCTGCGCTGCGTCCGTCCGAGGCGTCGGCCGTCTTGCCTCCGTCCGCCGCAGACGCGGAGGCCTCCGAGGAGGCGGGCGCCGGGAACTCCGAGTCGTCGACCTGCTCCCGCCACGTCGCCCACTGGAGCGCGATCTCGTCCGCCCCCAGACGCCTCTGGGCCGGACCCCAGACACTGGTGTCCGGCGGGGCCAGCGGGGGCCGGTCGTCGGCCTCCGGACCCGGATCGTGCGGCGCGGGCACCCCGGGGGCCGCGACGGCGACCGCGAGAGGCCACCCGGGCAGGGCCGCGACGACCGTGCGCTCGTCGGGCGACAGCTCGTACTCCATGCCGCAGTCCCAGGAGGCGATCGCGACAGCCACCAGCGAGACGTCGTCGATGGCCACCGTCCACCGGGCACCCTCGCCGTCCTGGCCGAGCACCAGCCCGTACCCGTCGGCGAGCGGCGCGAGACCGAGCGCCGCACAGGCCTCGGGGTAGTCGTCGCCCAGCACACTCGGGAACTTCGCCGGTGTCAGCAGCACCGCCGTGAGCACATAGAGCGCATCGTCCGCGGCGGCGACGGCTTCCTCGTCCGTCCCGGCCATCCCAGCCTCCCCATCGGTTCGTCCACCGGCGCGCACCCTATTGCGCCCACCAGCCCCTTGTCACGGCCTCGCCCGTGCACTCGGAGCTGCAGTTTTCCGGCGGACGGGGCGAATCGGCCGTCCGCGACGTGCCCATCACGCCGCCGGCAGCCCCAGCAGGTCGCGGGCCACGGCCTCCGGCGACCGGCCGCGCTCACGGGCCAGCGCGATCACGGCCCGGCAGGCCAACTCGTTCACGCCGAACGACAGCGCCTCCGGCGACACCCAGCCGGCCGCCTCCTCGGCCCGCTCCTGATCGTCCTCCGTACAGGCCGTGACGTAGGTCGCCGCCGCCTCGAAGAGATTGTGCGGGCGCTTCTCCCCGCCCGATTTCGGCTCCGTGCGCAAGACATCGGCGACCCTTCCCCCCGCTTTGCGGAACCTGCCCCACATGCTGACCACCTTCCCCCTGTGCCGGCCGTGCCCGGTCGTTCATCTCGTCGTCACCAACGTAAAGTTGAAGAACCTGTGGCAGAAGGGGGACAGCACGGTGAGGCGCTTCTCACGGCTCGAACAGATCCGGCGGATGGACCCGTACGAGGAGGCCACGGAGATCTACCGGCTCAGCGTGGCGTACGAGTTCCCGTGGGACTTCACCCGTGCCCTGGAGCTGGCTCTGTACCGCACGTACGCCGTACCGGCCATCGGCCGGCTGCTCGCGCGCACTGCGGAGCTCACGGACCGGACGCAGAAGCGCTACGACGACACGGCGCTGCTCCTGGACACCATCGTCGAGCACGGATTCGGCAGCGATCCGGGCAGGACGGCGATCCGTCGCATCAACCGGATGCACCGCAGCTACGACATCAGCGACGACGACATGCGCTACGTGCTGTGCACGTTCGTCGTGATGCCCAAGCGGTGGATCGACGCCTACGGCTGGCGCAGGATGTCCCGGCACGAGACCGTCGCCTCCGTCGTCCACTACCGCACGCTGGGCCGGCACATGGGCATCAAGGACATCCCCGAGACCTACGAGGAGTTCGAGAGCTGCCTCGACTCCTACGAGGCCGCCCACTTCGCCTGGGACGAGGAAGCCCGCCGCGTCTCGGACGCCACGCTCGCGCTGATGGCCTCCTGGTACCCCGCCCCGCTCGCTCCCTTCCTGCGCACCACGACCCTGGCCCTGCTCGACGACTCCCTGCTGCACGCCTTCCGCTACACCCCGCCCAGCGCCGCGACGCGCGCGTGGGTGCGGCGCGCCGTCCGGCTCCGAGGGCGCGTCGTCCGCCTCCTGCCGCCCCGGCGCGCCCCGCACTTCGCCCGCCAGAACCGGGAGATCAAGAGCTATCCGTACGGCTACCGGATCGCCGACCTGGGCACCCGCCCGGTTCCCGGCATCCGGGGCTGTCCCGTACGGCACGCCGCTCCGGACGCCGAGGCGCGCTGACACAGAGGGTGGGCTGACACAGAAGGCGGGCTGACGCCGGTATCAGGCCGATGTCCGGTTCAGTCCTCGCGCACGGCGAGTGCCACGAAACGGGAGTCCTCGTCGGCGTACGACGTCAGGCGCCAGCCCGAACCGGCGAGCAGAGGGCGGAGGTTGGGCTCGGCGCGCAGGTCGTCGGGGGTGAGCGCCCGGCCGTGCCGCGCCGCGAGCGCCGCCCTGCCGATCGGGTGGAACAGCGCCAGCACCCCACCGGGGCGCACCACGCGTGCCAGCTCCCGCAGGTCCTCAGCCGGGCTCCCGAGATGCGAGATCAGGCCCGCGCCGAACACGGCGTCCAGCGACCCCGAGCGCAGGGGCAGCGCGGCGACATCCGTGAGCAGCAACTGTCCCTCACGGTCCCGTCCGGCCCGTACGGCCTCCCGCAGCATGGCCGGCGTCAGGTCGGCCCCGAGGACCACTCCCGAGGCACCCACGGCGGCTCGCAGCGGCGGCAGCGCACGTCCGGTGCCGCACCCGGCGTCGAGCACCCGGTCGCCCGCGCGCAGTCCGAGCTCGGCGACGGCGGCCGCGTAGGCCGGACCGTCGTCGGGGAAGCGGCTGTCCCAGTCGGCGGCGCGGGCGGTGAAGAACTCCTGGACACGCGTCTGCTCGTCGCTCATGTACCGCATGATTCCGCACCGGCGCGGATGACGCTTCACCACGGAGGACGTCTCTGTGCACACGTTCGAGCGTGACCCGATCGTTCCGGTGTCCCCTTAAGTCATATTCCAGAAGCTTTCGAACTGTGCGCCCTTCACGCGCCCCGGCCGGGTCTACCGTCCCGGGGCCATGGGACACCTGGACCACGCAGCCCTGGGGTGGCTGACCCCCGCACTGTCGTACGTGATGGCCTGCATAGGCGCCGCGCTCGGTCTGCGCTGCACCGTCCGCGCGCTCGCCACCACCGGGCGCTCGCGCCGCAACTGGCTCGTCACCGCCGCCTCGGCCATCGGCTCCGGCATCTGGACCATGCACTTCGTGGCCATGCTCGGCTTCGGTGTCACCGGCACCGACATCCGCTACGACGTGCCGCTCACCCTCCTGAGCCTGCTCGTCGCCATGGTCGTCGTCTGCGCCGGCGTCTTCGCCGTCGGCTACGGCAAGGACCGTGGCCGCGCCCTGCTCGTCGGCGGTCTCACCACCGGCCTCGGAGTCGCGAGCATGCACTACCTGGGCATGGCGGCCGTCCGGCTGCACGGGGACGTGACCTACGACCCGCTGCTCGTCGCGCTCTCCGTGCTGATCGCCGTCGTCGCCGCCACGGCGGCCCTGTGGGCGGCCCTGAACATCAAGTCGCCGGTGGCGGTCACCATCGCCTCACTGATCATGGGTGCCGCCGTCAGCAGCATGCACTACACCGGAATGTTCGCGGTGGGCGTGCACGTGACGCCCACCGGGGACGTCCTGCCCGGGGCGACGGCGATGCAGTTCATCTTCCCCCTCGCCGTAGGCCTCGGCTCCTACCTCTTCCTGACCTCGGCCTTCGTCGCGCTGTCGCCGACGGCGGGCGAGCGGGCGGCGTCCGCGTCGGCGCAGCGACCGGTACGGAGCGCCGCGCCCTAGCCGCGCCCCGGCCACGCGGACCCGTCGCGTTGCGCGCTCGAGCCCCACACGTCCCCGCCGGGACGGTCGGCCGGGACGCCGGCCCTGCCCTCAGTCCTCCGACCCACTCCCGAGCGAGGAGTCCATGCGCACATCCCGTAGGACCCCCACAGCCGGCGCCGACGCGGCGTCCCCGCCCGTGCGCGGACGCCGCGCGCACGCCGGACCACCGGCCGACGAGGGCCCCGACGCGCCGTCGGACGCCGCACCGGACGGAGCGCCCGCGCGCGCGGAACGATGGCACATACGCCCCCGCACCGTACGCGCCAAGATCGTCTGTCTGCTGATGGTGCCGGTCGTCTCCCTGCTGGCCCTGTGGGGCTACGCCACCGTCACCACCGCCCAGGACATCTCCCGGCTGCGACAGGTCCAGCGCGTCGACGCCACGGTCCGGGCTCCCGTCTCCGCCGCCGTCGCCGCACTCCAGACGGAACGCACGGCCGCCGTACGCCACGCCACCGACCCGTCCGCCGCCCGCACCGACGAACTGGACGAACTCGCCCGGCGCACCGACCGGGCCGTCGCGGCACTGCGGCTCGGCAACGGCACCACCGTCGCCGACGGCGGGGAACTGCCCCCCGCGGTCGCCCAACGGCTGAGGACGTTCGTCTCCGGTACCGAGCAACTGCGGCCGCTGCGCACCGCGGTGAAGGACCGACGCGCGGGCTGGGCCGAGACGTACGACCGCTACACCCGGACCATCTCGTCCGCTTTCGGTGTCGGAGGTGCCCTCACCGGCATTCGCGACGCCGACCTCGGCTCCGACGCCCGTGTGCGGCTCGAACTGTCCCGCGCGGGCGAGGCACTGGCCCAGGAGGACGCGGTGCTGGCGAGCGCCCGCCTGGACGGCGTCCTGACCGGCGAGCGGCTGCGGCTCTTCACCGGCGCCGTCGAGCTGCGCCGCACCCTCACCGCATCGGCCGTCGCGGACCTGAGCGGCACCGAACGCTCCGCGTGGGAGAACCTCGCGGACAGCAGCGCCTACGCCCGCCTGGGCGACGCCGAGGAAGGGATCCTCGGCCGCGGGCCGGGCGCGAAGGCGGTCGAAGCAGTATCCGAAGACACCTGGACCACGGCGCACGCGCGCGTGCAGAACGGCATGCGCAGCATCGAGGTCAACGCGGCACGCGGGGTCGCGGAACGGGCCGACCCGTTCACCCGGGGACTGCTCACCCCGGCCGGAGCCGCCCTCCTGCTCGGCCTCGCCGCCGTCGCAGCCTCGCTCGTCATCTCCGTGCGCATCGGACGCGGCCTCGTGGTGGAACTGGAGGGGCTGCGCAACAGCGCCCTGGAGATCGCACGGCGCAAACTGCCCGACGCCATGCGCAGGCTGCGCGCCGGCGACGAGATCGACATCCACGCCGAGGCCCCGCCGGGAGCGCCCGCGGACGACGAGACCGGACAGGTCGCCGAGGCCCTCACCACGGTGCACCGCGCGGCGCTGCGGGCCGCCGTGGAACGCGCCGAACTCGCCAGCGGCATCTCCGGCGTCTTCGTCAACCTCGCCCGCCGCAGCCAGATCCTCGTCCACCGGCAGCTGGCCCTCCTCGACAGCATGGAACGCCGCTCGGACGACCCGAACGAACTGAGCGACCTCTTCCGCCTCGACCACCTCACCACCCGCATGCGCCGCCACGCGGAGAGTCTGATCATCCTGTCCGGTGCAGCCCCCGGCAGGGCCTGGCGCATGCCGGTCTCCTTGACGAACGTGGTCCGCGCCGCCGTATCCGAAGTGGAGGACTACGCGCGCGTGGAGGTGCGGCAACTCCCCGAGGCAGCCGTCGTCGGAGCCGCCGTCGCCGACCTCACCCACCTGCTGGCCGAGATCATCGAGAACGCCGCCCAGTTCTCCCCGCCCCACACGCGTGTGCGCGTCACCGGTGAACCCGTCGGCAACGGCTACGCCGTGGAGGTCGAGGACCGCGGCCTCGGCATGGGCAAGGAGACTCTCGCCGAGGCCAACCGCCGCATCGCCCAGTCGGAGGCGCTCGACCTGTTCGACAGCGACCGGCTCGGCCTGTTCGTCGTCAGCCGGCTCGCCGCCCGGCACGAGGTCAAGGTCCACCTTCGGACCTCCCCGTACGGCGGCACCACCGCGGTCGTCCTGCTGCCCACCGCGCTGCTCCACACGGGCACGGCACAACGAGCTTCCGAAGCGGGGGAGTCCGCGCGGCGGCCCGAGGAACGCGCCTACGCGTCCGTTCCCGGCGACTCCACGGCTCAGGACGCCGTCCCCGCCCGAGGCGACCGGCGTGCCCTCGTGGCCCCCGTACCGACCGTCACCGAGACGGATACCGAGACCGATTCCGATCACGGGAACGAGAACGTGTGCCGCGCGCAGACGTCTCGGCACGCGGGCACCACCACTCACGCCGACAGCCCAGGTCACGCGGACAGCCCACGTCACCTGGAGACCCCGAGCCATACCCCGCCCCCAGGAGTCGCCACCTTGCGACTGCACCGCCCACCGCAGCAGCCCGAAGACTCCGACGACCTGCCGCGCCGTGTACGTCAGGCCAGCCTCGCTCCCCAACTGCGCGCCCAGCGCCCCGAGGACCGACCCCCGGCACCGGCCCCCCGGGACCACGAGCGAACGCCCGAACTGGTCAGGGACCGCATGGCCGCCTACCGCGACGGCTGGGCACGCGGCGGCGGCAGGCAACCCGGCCGTGGCACCACCTCCGGCCCCGCTACGGGCAGGGACAGCAGCGAAGGAGACCCCGCATGATCCAGGACCCGAGCACCCAGTCCGCCGCGCGATCCGGCGAACTCGACTGGCTGCTGGACGATCTGGTGCTCCGCGCGAGCGACATCCGGCACGCCGTGGTGCTGTCCAACGACGGCCTCGCCATCGGCGCCTCGACCGGGCTGCGCCGCGAGGACGCCGAGCACCTCGCCGCGGTCGCCTCGGGCTTCCACAGCCTCGCCAAGGGGGCGGGGCGGCACTTCGGCGTCGGCGGAGTGCGCCAGACGATGGTGGAGATGGACGAGGGCTTCCTGTTCGTCGCCGCCGCGGGCGACGGCTCCTGCCTCGCCCTCCTCACCGCGGTCACGGCCGACATCGGCCTCGTGGCCTACGAGATGGCACGCCTGGTCAAACGCGTCGGTGAGCACCTCGGTACCGCTCCCCGCGCGGCCGCACGGCCGCCCGCCGCCGGATGAACCGGGAGAACGGTCCGTGCAGATGACCGAGGACATGACGGGCACCCCGTCCGAAGAGGGCGCCGCCGAGGAGGGCAGCCACTGGTACGACAACGAGGCAGGCCCGCTCGTCCGCCCCTACGCCATGACGGGCGGACGTACCCGGCCCGGGCCCAGCGGCGTACGGTTCGACCTGATCGCCCTGGTCACCCTCGACCCCGGGGCGCCCGCGGTGGACGACGCCCCGCTCGGCCCGGAACACCGCAACCTCCTCGACCTCTGCCGCCCGGAGACCCAGTCGGTGGCCGAACTCGCCGCGGGCGCGGACCTCCCGCTCGGTGTGGTCAGGGTCCTCCTCGGTGACCTCCTGGAACTCGGCTGCGTCACCGTCAGCCGACCCGTACCCCCGGCACAGCTGCCCGACGAACGCATCCTGCGCGAGGTGATCGAGGGCCTGAGAGCGCTGTAGCCCCCCACACCGACGGAACCCACACCACCTGAGAGAAGTGATCAATGGTCTCCGAGCACTCCGACGCCCCGGGCGGCGACTCCGCCGCACTGGCGTTGAAGATTCTGGTCGCCGGCGGATTCGGCGTGGGCAAGACCACGCTGGTGGGAGCCGTCAGCGAGATCCGGCCGCTGCGCACCGAGGAACTCCTCAGCGAAGCAGGGCAGTCGGTGGACGACACCGACGGCGTGGACCACAAGACCACCACGACCGTCGCCATGGACTTCGGGCGCATCACCATCCGGTCGGGCCTCTCCCTGTATCTGTTCGGCACGCCGGGCCAGGACCGCTTCTGGTTCCTGTGGGACGAGTTGTCACAAGGGGCACTCGGCGCGGTGGTCCTCGCGGACACCCGCCGCCTGGAGGACTGCTTCCCCGCGGTCGACTACTTCGAGCACCGGCACATCCCGTTCGTCGTGGCCGTCAACTGCTTCGCGGGCGCCCGGCGGCACGGCGCCACGGACGTCTCGCGCGCACTCGACCTCGACCGGGGCACGCCCGTGGTGCTCTGCGACGCCCGTGACCGCGACTCGGGGAAGGAGGTGCTGATCCGGCTCGTCGAGTACGCCGGGCGGATGCACACCGCCCGGCTGCTCGACTCGGTCGGCTGACCGCGCAGGGGGCTCCACCACGAAGGAACACGGCGGCCGGTCGTCGTCCACGCACAGGGCGGTCCGGTCGTCCCGGAGCAGGTTGCGCCCCTTCACACTGTCCTTGCCGGTGCTGAACACCACCTCGTCCCCGTCCAGCAGAAACCAGATCGGAGCCACGTGCGGGCTGCTGTCGGCCCGGACCGTGGAGAGCCTCGCGGTGCGCGTGCCGTGGGAGACGAACTCCCGCCATTGCGCGTCGGTCATCTTCTCTGCCTTGGCTCCCACCCTCCTTGCCCCGGCCGCGGTCGTGGTGAAGGCTGAGATGGAGATCCTCCGGCCAGGAGGGGAATCGCACGGGGAGAAAACGGGGAGATCGGAAGATGGCGCAGAACCAGGGACTCGACTGGCTGCTGGACGACCTGACCGAGCGCGTCCACGAAGTGCGGCACGCACTGGTCCTGTCCAACGACGGCCTGGTGACCGGCGCGAGCACCGGACTGCGCCGCGAGGACGCCGAGCACCTCGCGGCCGTGTCGTCCGGATTGCACAGTCTGGCGAAGGGCTCCGGGCGGCACTTCGGCGCGGGCAGCGTACGTCAGACCATGATCGAGTTCGATGACGCGGTGCTGTTCGTCACCGCGGCCGGGACGGGCAGTTGTCTGTGCGTCCTCAGCGGCGCGGAGGCCGACATCGGCCAGATCGCCTACGAGATGACACTGCTGGTCAACCGGGTCGGCGAGCGTCTCGACGTCGATGCGCGTCAGCCCGAACCGAAACCGATCACAGACCTCTGACCTGCACGTTCGTCACCCCCGCGGAGTTATCCACAGGCTCGCCACGCGATCCGCCGAAGCGGCTACGGTTTTTTCACGGCGATCGCACAACGGTGATCGCCCACGGTCGTCGGCATCCGGCGATCGCACGCCGCGCTCGCCGATGCCGGCAGCCGCTGACTCCACGGGGGAGACCGACCATGGCACGCACCAGCACCAGCACCAGCACCAGCACCACATCCACGCCCGACCGCCGCGCCTGCGTCCCGAGCCGGGCCGCTCGTGAACTGGAGCTCAGGCGGCGCGAGTTCGACCTCGCCGTGAACCTGGGGCTCATCCGGACCGTTCCCGACGAAGGGGGCGGGGGCCGGCGCGTGGCACGGGCCGAGATCGACCGGCTGCGCTCCGCAGAGGGGTTCCCGGAGGCCCTGCGCGAGCGCGTCACGACGGTCGGCACCACGGAAGGCGCCAGGCTCATCAACGTGGCGCCCACCAGGTTCACGAGCCTCGCGCGTTACGGCCTGCTGGTACCGGTGACGTTCTATCTGAACCGCTACCGGACCGTCGTCTGGCTGTATCTGGCCGAAGAACTCAAGCAGTTCGCGGCCGAAAGAAGTAACGCGCGGCTGCTGACCGCCCGCCACACGCCCGCGGAGATCCGGCAAGGACTGAAGGCCGGAATGGACCGGCGGCCACGCAACTGGCGAGGGCGGCACGTCGGGTTCCTCACCCGGCAGGCGGGCGACGACCCCTGGGCACGCGCGGCGGCGCTCGCCTCCCTCCTGGACCCTGCCGATGTGCGGGACGTCGTCAAGGACCCGCACGAGCGTGCCCGCCTGGCCCGCTGCCGTCCCCCGCTCCCTGCGCACGGCGCCCCTGGTTCACCCACCGCCGAACTGGCCGAGAGGATCATGAGCGCGAGGGACCGGGACGAGGTGGCCTGGTTCCGCGCGGACCTGACCCACACGATGGAAGCGGCCCGACGACACCACTCCGAGGCGGGGACGCCTTCCCCGACCCCGCCCCCGGCTTCACCACCCCTCACATCACCACCGGCTCCGGCATCGGTGCCGGCTCCGACGGCGATGCGGCCCGCGTCCTCCGGCTGCACCCCTCACCACGGCCACGGCCTGCTGCGCTGGTTCCGCCGCAGAGGCCGGCGCCGCGCCCGGTGAGCTCGACGGCACCGCTTCACCACAGGCAGGCCGGCCCGGCCGAGGACGTTCCGGATGCGCCGGGGTCCGACTCTGACGAGACTGTGTCCGGGAGGCGACCATGTTCGGTACGACGAAGGCGTTCAGCGGGTTCTCGGTGAACGACATCGACGCGGCCAGGGCGTTCTACGCCGACACGCTCGGGCTCCGGGTGTCGGAGGAGAACGGGATGCTGATCCTGCACCTCGCGGGTGACCGGGACACCCTGGTCTACCCCAAGCCGGACCACACGCCCGCGACCTTCACGATCCTCAACTTCCCGGTCGACGACATCGAGGCCGCGGTCGACGAGCTCGGCAGGAGAGGGGTGCGTTTCGAGCGCTACGACCACCTCAAGACGGACGACAAGGGCATCTTCCGCGGCGGTGGCCCGCTGATCGCCTGGTTCACCGACCCGGCGGGGAACGTGCTCTCCGTGCTCCAGCAGACCTGACGCGCCGGTCGTGCCCGAGCTTCCCGACGTCGAGGGCTTCCGGCAGGTCCTCGAGTCGTGCGCCAAGGGGCGCATCATCCGCCGCGTCGAGGTGCGCGACCCGGGCGTCCTGCACGGTGTCGACACCCGGCGTCTGAGGGACGCGCTCGAAGGGCGGCGCTTCGGCACGCCGGAGCGGCGCGGCAAGTGGCTGCTCGCCCGCACCGGGGGCCCCACCCTCGTCCTGCACTTCGGCATGACCGGGCGGCTGGTCTGCGGGCACGCCGACGATCCCGTCGAGCCCCATGACCGCGTCCTGTTCACCCTGGGCGGCGGCCGGCAGCTGCGCTTCCGAGACCAGCGCAAACTGCAGGGGCTCTGGCTGGCCCACGACGAGTCCGACATCGACCGGCTGCTGAAGGGGCAGGGGCCCGATGCGCTGGCCGTGGACCGTGCGGAGTTCGAGCAGGTGCTCTCGGCACGCCGCGGGCGTCTCAAAACGGCTCTCACCGACCAGTCCGTGGTGGCCGGACTCGGCAATCTGCTCGCCGACGAGATCCTCTGGCGGGCTCGGCTGCGTCCCGACCGGGGAGCGCGTGACCTGTCCGAGGAGGACCGCCGGCGCCTTTACGGCGAGATGCGCCGCACCCTGCGCTCCTCCGTCACCGCCGGGTGCGTGCCGCCACGTGACTCCTGGCTCACCGGCCACCGCGACGACCGTGACCCGAGATGCCCACGGTGCGGCACGCAACTGCGCAGGTCCCGCATGGCGGGACGGGGCACGGTGTGGTGTCCGCGATGCCAGCCGGAACGGTGACCCGGCCGCGCCGGGGGCGCGGACCGGCAGGGGACAGTCGGAGCGCGTCGGCCGTCAGACCGTGCCCCGGTGTCATCGGGCATGTCGGGAAACCTGCGCTCTCCGAGCCCGTGCCGACGCGCGCGGCGGGGGTACCCGGCCTTCCGCGGAGGCGGGCACCAGGCGCCCGGCCCGCACAGACCTGAGGAGGTGCGGCATGCGGCTGCGGGATCACGTGGTGGTGGTGACCGGAGCGTCCAGCGGGATCGGACGGGCCACGGCGCAGGCGTTCGCCCGCAAAGGCTGCGCCGTGGTGCTGGCGGCGCGCCGTGAGGAGGCGTTGCGGACGGCGGCCGAGGAGTGCGCGAAGCACCGGGGGGCGCGGACGCTGGTCGTGCCGACCGACGTGAGTGACGTGAAGGCGGTCGAGGACCTGGCGCGGCGCACGGTGCAGGAGTTCGGCCGGATCGACGTCTGGGTCAACAACGCCGCGGTGAACGCCTTCGGCCGATTCGAGGACGTGCCGTTGGAGGACTTCCGCAAGGTCCTGGACGTCAACGTCATGGGGTGCGTGTACGGCACCCGGGCGGCGCTGCCGGTGATGCGGGAGCAGGGTTCGGGCACACTGATCAACATCTCGTCCATCGTGGGGGCCGTCGCCCAGCCCTACAGCCACCCGTACGGCATGTCCAAGCACGCCATCCGGGCGCTGGGCTCCGGTCTGCGGCAGCAGTTGCGTGTGGAAGGCGTGAAGGGGATCGACGTGTGCACGGTGCTGCCCGCGACCATCGACACGCCGCACTTCCAGCAGGCGGCCAACTACACGGGGCACAAGGTGGTGGCGATGCCCCCCGTGTACACGCCGGAGCGCGTCGCCGACGCGGTCGTGGCGCTCGTGCGCCGCCCGCGTCGCGAGGTCGTGGTGGGCCCGGCGGGCCGCGCGCTGGTCCGCCAGGCCCGGATGGCGCCCGCGCTCGCGGAGCGGGCCATGGCCCGGCAGACGGACAGGGCCCACCTGGACCACGACGAGGACGCTCCCGCCACGCACGGCGCGCTGCACGTACCGGCACCCGGCGAGGGCGCGATCCACGGCGGCTGGGGCGGGCGTCGGCGCACCGCGCTGCGCAGGCTCGCCCTGGCGACCGCGCTGGCGGGCGCGGCCGTGACCGCGGGGCGGCGCATCAAAGCGACGGCCTGACTCACGCCCTCGGGAACGGCTGACCGGCGCGTGCCCCGGCCGGCCAAGGCATCCATGGAGTCGCGGGCCAGCCGGCGCCCCGGCGGCGAGCGTGCGAAGGCCTTCGGTGGACCGCCTTCGCCCGGGTTCTAGGGTGCCGCCGCCGTCTCGCGTTCCTCATCGGGAGCCACCAGCGACTGCGTGAACGGGATCCGCGCCAGTGCGAAGACCCCCGTGGCGATCAGTGCGACGCCGAGCAGCTGGGGGAGCAGCCACCACCCGGAGCGGATGGTCTCCTCGTACAGCGTGATGCCGAGGGCGAGGCTCACCAGGGCGTCGCCGAGGGTGAGCGCGGGCTGCGAGGCGACCAGCGGGCCGGCCTGCATGGCGTTCTCCAGCAGGAACAGCGCGCAGACGCCGGTGGCGGCGAAGGCGTAGGTCTGCCAGGCGGTGAGGAAGCCCACGAGGCCCTGCTCGTCGAGGATGTGGGTGGCGGCCTTCATCAGCGCGGCCGTCACCGCGTAGCTGATCGCCGTCGCGGCACCCAGACAGGCCGCTCGGGCCCGGCCCTCCGAGCGCCGGAGGGCCGTGACGGCGAGGGCGACCACCGCCCCCGCGCACACGGCGAGCGCGGGGATCCATCGGTCCAGCGCCACATGGGTGCGGTTGCCGGCGGGGGAGGCGGCGGCGAGCGCGATCGCCAGACCGACGACCACCACCGTGACGGCCAGCCAGCCCCTGCCCGGCAGGTGCCGGTGCATCAGCAGGGAGGCGACGATCAGGGTGAGCGGCAGCTCCAGCACGAACAGCGGCTGCACGATCGTCAGCGGCCCGGTGGCCAGCGCCAGCGCCTGGCAGACGGCGGCGCCGATCACCGCGAGGATGCCGGCCAGCCACACCGGCCGGCGCAGCAGATCGACGATCAGCCCGGCCCGCAGCCCTTGGGAGGCCGGCACGGTCAGTGCCGCCTTGCGTTGCAGCACGGTCGCGACGGCGTTGCTGGAGGCCGCGCAGATCGCGAACACGACGGGGAGCACGGTGTGCAGCGTGGTCACCTCCCGTATCGGCGGGCGTGCGACGTCGGCGGTGCCGGTCCCTGCCATGGTCGCCGGATCCGGTCGGGGGCGCGATCGGAGCCCGGCCAGGAGGGTCCCGGTGGCGCAGCGCCGGATCAGCCCAGCTTCCGGAAGAGCCCCTCCTGCACCACGGACACGACGAGACGGCCCTCACGGTCGTAGATCCGGCCCCGGGCCAGGCCACGGCCGCCGACCGCGATCGGCGACTCCTGGTCGTAGAGGAGCCAGTCGTCCGCGCGGAACGGGCGGTGGAACCACATGGCGTGGTCCAGGGACGCCATGTCGAAGCCGCGCGGGCCCCACAGCGGCTCGACCGGGATGCGCACGGCGTCCAGGAGGGTCATGTCGCTGGCGTAGGTGAGGGCGCAGGTGTGCACGAGCGGATCGTCGCCGAGCGGCCCGACCGCGCGCATCCACACGGCGCTGCGCGGATCGGCGTCCCGGACCTCCTCGGCGGTCCAGCGCAGCCGGTCCACGTAGCGGATGTCGAAGGGCTGGCGGCGGGCCATCCGCTCCAGCTGCTCGGGCAGCGCTCCCAGGTGTTCCCGGATCTCGTCCGTGACCGTGGGCAGGGACTCCGGGTCCTGGACCGTGCGGGCCGGTGGCAGCTGGTGCTCGAAGCTGCCCGCCTCAGGCTTGTGGAAGGAGGCGGTCAGGTTGAAGATCGTGCGGCCCTGCTGCACGGCCGTGACCCGGCGGGTGGTGAACGACCGGCCGTCCCGCACGTGCTCGACCTGGTAGACGATCGGCACGCCCGGGATGCCCGGGCGCAGGAAGTACGCGTGCAGCGAGTGCACGGGACGGTCGCCCTCCGTGGTGCGGCCGGCGGCGACCAGCGCCTGCCCCGCCACCTGCCCGCCGAAGACCCGCTGCAGGGACTCCTGCGGGCTGCGGCCGCGGAAGATGTTGACCTCGATCTGCTCCAGGTCGAGCAGATCGACGAGCCTCTCGGCCGGGTTCGTCGTCATGGGTGGGATTCTCCTGTGCTCGCTGCTGCCCGGCCCGTCACAGCTGGCCGACGTCGCTCACGCGGACCACCGCGCGGCCCTCGGCGTCCGAGGCGGTGAGGTCGACCTCCGCGCTGATGCCCCAGTCGTGGTCGCCGTTCGGGTCGTGGAAGATCTGCCGGACCCGCCACAGGGCGTTCTCCGGCTCCTCCTCGATGAGCAGCAGCTTGGGGCCTCGGGCGTCGGGGCCGGTGCCGAGATCCTCGTACTCGTCCCAGTACTTGTCCATCGCCTCACCCCACGCGTCGGCGTCCCAGCCCGACTCGGCGTCCATCTCGCCCAGTTCGCCGACCTGGTCGAGGGCGGCGAGCTCCACGCGGCGGAACATGGCGTTGCGGACCAGGACGCGGAAGGCGCGCGCGTTGGCGGTGACCGGCTTGACCTCGTCGGCCTTCTCCTGGGCCTCCTCGGCGGTCATCTCCGCCGGGTTGGCGAGCTGCTCCCACTCGTCCAGCAGGCTGGAGTCGACCTGGCGCACCATCTCGCCCAGCCAGGCGATCAGGTCCTGGAGGTCCTCGGACTTGAGGTCGTCGGGGACGGTGTGGTCGAGGGCCTTGTAGGCGCTGGCGAGGTAGCGCAGCACGATGCCCTCGGTGCGGGCCAGCTCGTAGTGGGACACCAACTCGGTGAAGGACAAAGCTCGTTCGTACATGTCACGGATGACCGACTTCGGCGACAGCGGATGGTCGCCGACCCAGGGGTGGCTCTTGCGGTACGTGTTGTACGCGTGGAAGAGCAGTTCCTCCAAGGGCTTGGGGTATGTGATGTCCTGGAGGCGCTCCATGCGCTCCTCGTACTCCACCCCGTCCGCCTTCATCTGGGCCACGGCCTCGCCGCGCGCCTTGTTCTGCTGGGCGGCGAGGATCTGCCGCGGGTCGTCGAGCGTGGACTCCACGACGGACACCATGTCCAGCGCGTACGACGGCGACTCGGGATCGAGCAGCTCGAAGGCGGCGAGGGCGAACGTGGACAGCGGCTGGTTGAGGGCGAAGTCCTGCTGGAGGTCGACCGTGAGACGGACGATGCGGCCCTCCGCGTCCGGCTGGTCGAGCTTCTCGACGATGCCGCCGTCCAGCAGCGAGCGGTAGATCGCGATGGCCCGGCGGATGTGCCGCAGCTGCTGCTTGCGCGGCTCGTGGTTGTCCTCCAGCAGCCGGCGCATCGCCTCGAAGGCGTTGCCGGGGCGGGCGATCACCGACAGCAGCATCGTGTGCGTCACGCGGAACCGGGACGTCAGCGGCTCCGGCTCGGAGCCGATGAGCTTCTCGAAGGTCTGCTCCGACCAGGCGACGAAGCCCTCGGGGGCCTTCTTGCGGACGACCTTGCGGCGCTTCTTCGGGTCGTCGCCCGCCTTGGCGAGGGCCTTCTCGTTCTCGACGACGTGCTCGGGCGCCTGCGCGACGACGAAGCCCTCCGTGTCGTACCCGGCCCGCCCGGCGCGGCCCGCGATCTGGTGGAACTCCCGGGCGCGCAACGTGCGGACGCGGGTGCCGTCGTACTTGGTCAGGGCCGTGAACAGCACGGTGCGGATGGGGACGTTGACGCCCACGCCGAGGGTGTCGGTGCCGCAGATGACCTTCAGCAGACCGGCCTGCGCGAGCTTCTCCACCAGACGCCGGTACTTGGGCAGCATGCCGGCATGGTGCACACCGATGCCGTGCCGGACGTAACGGGAGAGGTTGCGGCCGAACTTGGTGGTGAAGCGGAAGTTGCCGATCAGCTCGGCGATCTGCTCCTTCTCCTCCTTCGAGCACATGTTGATGCTCATCAGCGCCTGCGCACGCTCCACGGCCTGCGCCTGCGTGAAGTGCACGATGTAGACGGGGGCCTGCCGGGCGGAGAGCAGATCGGTCAGGGTCTCGGTGAGCGGCGTGTAGCGGTACTCGTAGGACAGCGGCACGGGGCGGGTCGCCGAGCGGACCACCGCCGTGGGGCGGCCGGTGCGGCGGGTGAGGTCCTTCTCGAAGAAGGAGACGTCGCCGAGCGTCGCCGACATCAGCACGAACTGCGCCTGCGGCAGCTCCAGGATCGGGATCTGCCACGCCCAGCCGCGGTCGCCCTCGGCGTAGAAGTGGAACTCGTCCATCACGACCTGGCCGACATCCGCGTCCTTGCCGTCGCGCAGCGCGATCGACGCGAGCACCTCGGCGGTGCAGCAGATGACGGGCGCGTCGGCGTTGACCGACGCGTCACCGGTCAGCATGCCGACGTTCTCGGTGCCGAAGATCTTGCACAGTTCGAAGAACTTCTCCGACACCAGGGCCTTGATCGGCGCGGTGTAGAAGGTGACCTCGTCACGGGCGAGGGCCGCGAAGTGCGCGCCCGCGGCGATCATGCTCTTGCCGGAACCGGTGGGCGTCGACACGATCACGTTCGCGCCGGAGACCACCTCGATCAGCGCCTCCTCCTGGTGGGGGTAGAGCGTGAGACCCCGCTCGCCGGCCCACGACTCGAAGGCTTCGTACAGGGCGTCGGGGTCGGGGGTCCGCGGCAGCTGATCGATGAGGGTCACGCCCCCATCTTGCCTGGCCCGGTGCCCGATGCGGGAATCGGCTGGGGGCCCGAAGATCACGAACGCTACGCTGGGGCGCCGACGGGACGTCAGCGCGCCCGGTCAACTGGACAGCGGCACACGATGAATGGGGCGGGCAGCGGCCATGATGGGACCAGCACACTCACTGTCGGGAGCCGCCGCCTGGCTCGGCGTCGGCGCGGCCGCCGCTGCGGCCGGGCACCCGATGCCCTGGCCGGTCCTCCTCGTCGGCGCCCTGATCTGCGCCGGAGCCGCCCTGGCCCCGGACCTGGACCACAAGGCGGCCACCATCTCCCGGTCCTTCGGACCGCTGTCGCGCTGGCTGTGCGAGATCGTGGACAAGCTGTCGTACGCCGTCTACAAGGCCACCAAGAAGCAGGGCGACCCGCGTCGCTCCGGTGGGCACCGCACCCTGACGCACACCTGGCTGTGGGCGGTCCTGATCGGTGCGGGCACCTCGGTCGTGGCGATCACCAGTGACCGCTGGGGGGTGCTCGCGCTCCTCTTCGTGCACCTGGTCCTCGCCATCGAGGGCCTGCTGTGGCGGGCGGCGCGCGGCTCCAGCAGCGACGTCCTGGTGTGGCTGCTGGCCGCGACGACCGCGTGGATCCTCGCCGGTGTTCTGGACAAGCCGGGCAACGGCGCGGACTGGCTGTTCACGGCACCGGGCCAGGAGTACCTGTGGCTGGGGCTGCCCGTGGTGCTGGGCGCGATCGTCCACGACATCGGGGACGCGCTCACCGTGTCCGGCTGCCCGATCCTGTGGCCCATCCCGGTCGGCCGCAAGCGCTGGTACCCGGTGGGGCCGCCGAAGGCCCTGCGGTTCCGGGCGGGCAGCTGGGTCGAGCTGAAGGTGCTGATGCCGGTGTTCATGCTG
Source organism: Streptomyces sp. NPDC007907 (assembly GCF_042959365.1). Classification (NCBI taxonomy): domain Bacteria; kingdom Bacillati; phylum Actinomycetota; class Actinomycetes; order Kitasatosporales; family Streptomycetaceae; genus Streptomyces; species Streptomyces sp. NPDC007907. The sequence goes on along the minus strand of NZ_JBIBKR010000003.1, from coordinate 878,687 downwards.
CTCGGCGGGGTGGGCTGCGCGGCGGCGCTCAACTTCATCTGAGCCCCGCCCCGGACCTCCGCTCACCAGGAGCACCCAGGAGCACCCAGGAGCACCCCGATCCAGGAACACCCTAGGAGCAGCCAGGAGCCCCTGGCAGCCTCAGCCGCCGCCGTAGCGGCGCTCGAACGCGGCGACCCGGCCCTCCGAGTCCACCGTGCGGGCCTTGCCCGTGTAGAAGGGGTGGCTCTCCGAGGAGATCTCCACGTCCACGACCGGGTAGGTCTCGCCGTCGTCCCACTCGATCGTCTGGTCGCTGGTCGCGGTGGACCGGGTGAGGAACGCGTACCCGGCGGCGCGGTCACGGAAGACGACGGGGTGGTAGTCGGGGTGCTTGTCCTGCTGCATGGATGCTCCTCGAACGGCTCGGGCCGGTTCTGCGATCAGCCGGACAGGGTGTCCTCGTCGACGATGTGCACGGCGGCCTCCTCGGCCGACGCGGCGGCGCCGTCGATGCCCACGTCCATGGCGACCAGCGCCTCCTCCTCGTCCTCGTGGGCACCCTCGTCGGGCGCCACGAGCCGGCCGGAGCGCGCGGCGCCGACCTCGTTGTCCAGGAGTTCCCCGTCGGAGCCCGCGCAGTCCCCGAGGCCGTCGCCGTCGGGAGCCGGGGCATCCGGCAGCTCCTCGGAGAGCCGCTGGTCCAGCGTCTCGCCCCGCTGCCGCTCGGCCGCGGTCACGCCGAGGTGCTCGACGGCCCAGGGCCGTTCGGGAGGGGACCAGCCGCGGTCCAGGGGATCGTCGACGCCGTCGTACTCCAGGGTGTCCTCGGCGTCGAGCAGCCCCGTGTCCTCCCTCTGCTCGTCCTGGTCCGGCTGGTAGACGTCGTCTCCCCAGCCGTCGGAGCTGTTCACGGGTACCTCCAGGGGGTGGGGCGAGCCCGCTCTCACGGGGCCCGCGCCGGGCCGCCGCCGCACGGAGCACTGGCGCCGCCCGATCCGCTGGTTCCCGGACGTTCCCCGAGCCGGTGCCTGATTCCAGCCTTCCACCCCGGCTCGGGACCGCGCAACGCCAAGGACACGGCTGCCCGCCTCGTGGGCGGGCGGCCGTCCGGTGCCACGAGGCGCTCAGCCGTGCCACGACCTCCACAGCGCCGCGTACGCCCCGTCCGCCGCGACCAGCTCGTCATGGCTGCCCAGCTCGCTGATCCGGCCGCTTTCGACGACGGCGATGACGTCCGCGTCGTGGGCCGTGTGCAGCCGGTGGGCGATGGCGACGACGGTGCGGCCGTCGAGGACCCGGGCCAGGGACCGTTCCAGGTTGCGGGCGGCGCGCGGGTCGAGCAGGGACGTCGCCTCGTCCAGGACCAGCGTGTGCGGGTCGGCCAGCACCAGGCGGGCCAGCGCGATCTGCTGGGCCTGGGCCGGGGTGAGCGTCAGACCGCCCGAGCCGACCTCGGTGTCCAGGCCGTCCTCCAGCGCCCGGGCCCAGCCGTCGGCGTCGACCGCGCCCAGCGCCGCCCACAGCTCGGCGTCCACGGCGCCGGTCCGTGCGAGCCGCAGGTTGTCGCGCAGGGAGCCCACGAAGACGTGGTGCTCCTGGTTGACCAGCGCGACATGGGCGCGGACGTGTTCGGCGGGCATCCGCGACAGCTCGGCGCCGCCCAGGCTGATCCTGCCGTCCCGGGGCGCGTAGATCCCGGCGAGCAGCCGGCCCAGCGTGGACTTGCCCGCGCCCGACGGGCCGACCAGGGCCAGCCGGGTGCCGGGGGCGACCTCCAGGGACACCTTGCGCAGGACGTCCACGCCCTCCAGGTAGCCGAAGTGCACCCGGTCGGCCTGGACATGGCGTCCCTCGGGGCTCACCGTCGGATCCCCGGCGTCCGGCTCGATGTCCCGGACCCCGACGAGCCGGGCCAGCGACACCTGGGCCACCTGCAGCTCGTCGTACCACCGCAGGATCATGCCCACCGGGTCGACCAGCATCTGCGCGATCAGAGCGCCGGTGGTCAGCTGGCCCACGTCGATCCATCCGTGCAGGGCGAACACACCGCCGACCAGCAGGACCGAGGCGAGCACGGTCACGTGGGTGACGTTGATGGCCGGGAAGAGCACCGAACGCAGCCAGAGGGTGTACCGCTCCCAGGCCGTCCACTCCCGGATCCGGCGCTCCGACAGCGCGACGCGGCGCGCGCCGAGGCGGTGGGCCTCGACGGTGCGCCCGGCGTCCACGGTCTCGGCGAGCGCGGCGGCGACGGCGGCGTACCCGGCGGCCTCGGAGCGGTAGGCCGAGGGCGCCCGCCGGAAGTACCAGCGGCAGCCGGCGATCAGCAGCGGCAGGGCGAGCAGCACGGCGAGCGCCAGCGGCGGCGCCGTGACCACCAGCCCGCCCATCAGCAGGACCACCCACACCACGCCGATGGACAGTTGCGGCACGGCCTCGCGCATGGCGTTGCCGAGGCGGTCGATGTCCGTGGTGATGCGGGACAGCAGGTCGCCGGTCCCGGCCCGCTCCAGCACGCCGGGCGGCAGCCCGACCGACCGGACGAGGAAGTCCTCGCGCAGGTCGGCCAGCATCCGCTCGCCCAGCATCGCTCCGCGCAGCCGCACCTGCCGGACGAACACGGCCTGCACGGTCAGCGCGGCCACGAAGAGCCCGGCGGTCAGTTCCAGCCGCAGCTCCTGGGACCCGTCGGACACCCGTTCCACCAGTCCGCCCAGCAGCCAGGGACCGGCCATCGAGGCGATCACGGCGATCGTGTTGACGCCGACCAGCAGCAGGAACGCCCGCCGGTGCCGGCGCAGCAGTTCGGCCACGTAGGCGCGCACGGTCGCGGGGGCGCCGACCGGCAGGGTGTTCGCCGTCGTCGGGGCCGCCGGGTCGTACGCCGGTGGCGCGACGCCGATCATGCCTTCTCCTCGATCTCTTCCAGTTCGTGCAGTACGTCGTTCAGGGCGACGGAGCCGTCCAGTGCGGCCTCTTCGTCCGTCTCGCGCGTGACCACCGCCCGGTAGCGGGGCTCGGAACGCACCAGTTCGCGGTGGGCGCCGACCGCCACGGCCTCGCCGTCGTGCAGGAACACCACCCGGTCGGCGCGGTCCAGCAGCAGCGGGGAGGCGGTGAACACCACGGTCGTGCGCCCCGCGCGCAACTCCCGTACGCCTTGCGCGATCCGTGCCTCGGTGTGCGAGTCGACGGCCGAGGTCGGCTCGTCCAGGACGAGCGCCTCGGGGTCCGTGATCAGCGACCGGGCGAGCGCGAGCCGCTGACGCTGACCGCCGGACAGGGACCGGCCGCGTTCGGTGATCCGGGCGTCCATCGGGTCGGCCGCGTCCAGCGAGCCCTGCATCAGCGCCGCCAGCACGTCGTCGCACTGCGCGGCGGCCAGCGCCTCGCGGGGCCGGACGGCGCCCGACGCGGGGACGTCGAGCAGCTCGCGCAGCGTCCCGGACAGCAGCACCGGGTCCTTGTCCTGGACGAGGACGGCCGTTCGGGCGCTCTCCAGCGGGAGTTCGTCGAGCGGTACCCCGCCGAGCAGCACCGAGGCGCCCTGCTGGGACGGGTGTCCGCCCAGCCGTTCCGCCAGCAGGCCCGCCGCGTCGGGGTCCCCGCACACCACGGCCGTGAACCGGCCGGCGGGCGCGAGCAGCCCGGTCTGCGGGTCGTACAGATCGCCCGAGGGCACCTCGCCCGCGCGCGAACCCGCGGTGTCGGTGGGCCGCTGAAGCGACAGCACTCCCGCGGCCCGCTTGGCGGAGGGCCGCGAGAAGGAGTACGCCATGGCGATCTCCTCGAAGTGCCGCAGCGGGTAGGTGAGGACCATGACCGAGCTGTAGACGGTGACCAGTTCGCCGACGGTGATCCGGCCCTCGCGCGCCAGCCCCACCCCGTGCCAGACGACGGCGATGAGCAGCAGCCCGGGCAGCAGCACCTGGATCGCGGAGATCAGGGACCACATCCGGGCGCTGCGCACGGCCGCGTGACGGACCTCCTGGGAGGCACTGCGGTAGCGGTCGAGGAACAGCTCCTCGCCGCCGATGCCGCGCAGCACACGCAGGCCCGCGACGGTGTCCGAGGCCAGTTCGGTGGCGCGGCCGGCCTTCTCGCGCTGGGTGTCGGCGCGCTTCGTGGCGCGGGGCAGGAGCGGCAGTACGGCGAGTGCCAGCGCGGGCAGCCCCACGGCGACGACCACGCCGAGCGCCGGCTGGTAGACGAGCAGGCCGACGCAGACCAGCACGATGGTGACCAGGGCCGCGGTGAAGCGGGACAGGGCCTCCACGAACCAGCCGATCTTCTCGACGTCGCCCGTCGACACCGCCACCACCTCACCGGCCGCGACCCGCCGGGTCAGCGCCGCGCCCAGATGGGCGGCCTTGCGGGCGAGCAGTTGCTGGACGCGGGCAGCCGCGGTGATCCAGTTGGTGATGGCGGTGCGGTGCAGGAAGGTGTCACCGACCGCGTTGCCGACGCAGGCCAGTGCCAGCAGGCCGCCCGCCAGGGCGAGCCGGGAGCCGGAACGGTCGACGACGGCCTGCACGGCGACCCCCACACAGAACGGCAGGGCGGCGACGGAGGCGAAGTGCAGCAGCCCCCAGCTCAGCGACTTGAGCTGACCGCCCAGCTGATTGCGGAAGAGCCACCACAGGAATCGAGGACCCGAACGCGCGTCCGGGACGCCCGGGTCGGGATACGGAAGGTCTTGGATCTGCATGACGTCCCAGCGGCTCGTGTCAGGGGGGATGGGGGTCCGGCGGAGGCAGCAAACCGTGACAGGTTCGCCTCGCCGCGTGGTCACGGGCAACCGGTTTTCCGTCCACCGAACGGAACCGGCCGTCCACCGCACGGAACCGGTCGTCCGCCTTGAGCCACCGCCCGACGACCGGGGGAACAGGCGCTCCGCCCTGCGCCACCGCCCGACGGCCGGGGCAACAGACCGTCCTGCGTGCGCGAGTCGGCCGGCAACCGGGCCGAACCGGCCGCCTTGCGTGCGACCTCGGTCCGCCGTCGCCCGGAGCGCGGTGCGACGATGGAGCGATGCACAGTGGTGGCGTACGACGAGCGGTGGCCGCGACGGCGGTCGTCGCCTCTTTCCTGACGGCTCTGTCCGCCTGCGGCGGCGTGGAGGGCGGCGGCGGGACGGACACCGCGCGCCCAGTGACCCGCACCCCCGCGGCCACGGCCGATCCGACCCGCATCCCCGGCGTAGGCGACCGGCTCCAGCGCCGCATCCCGTCCGGCTCCCGCCAGGTCGTCGCGGTCTACGGCGAGGGGAAGGACTCCGCCGACTCCACGGTCGTCCTGTACACCAAGCACGGCTCGACCTGGCAGCGGGAGCGCGACTGGGCCGGGCACAACGGCAAGAAGGGGTGGACCACCGACCACCACGAGGACGACGACCGCAGCCCCGTCGGCGTGTTCACCCTCAGCGACGCCGGCGGCGTACTGCCGGACCCGGGCTCCGGGCTCCCGTACACCCGCTCCGCCGCCTTCGCCGCCCCGCGCTGGTGGGCCAAGTCGCACTGGCACGACTTCGACTACGTCATCGCCATCGACTACAACCGCGTCAAGGGCACCCCGCCGAACGACCCGACCCGCCCCGAGGGCCGGAAGAAGGGCGGCGGGATCTGGCTGCACATGGACCACGGCAGCGGCACGTCGGCCTGCGTCAGCGTGTCCGAGCCGGCGATGAGGTACCTGCTGCGCACGCTCGACCCGCGACAGCGTCCCGTGGTGGTGATGGGCGACCGGGCGGACCTGGCGGCCTAGGCCTCGTCGCACCGCTAGGAGATGCTGCTCGCGCTCGGCATCGCCTCCACGCCGTCTTCGCGGTGTCCCGCTGGGAGGGGGCCCTGGACCTCGACCGGGCCGAGCGGACACTCGACGGGGAGGACGTCTCGCCGCCGGACGACGGTGAAGAGAGGAGCGACGGGGAACTGAAGGGCACCGAGCGCAAGTTCGGCTCGGAGGCCCTCGCGTCGGCCGTCCCGGCGCAGAAGTCCAGGGACTCGAAGAGCTCAAGGAGCCCGCGCCCGAGTCCGGTTGAGGAATCGGCGAAAGCGGGCCGTGGCCCTCGCTCCCGCACAAGGGGCGACGGTCACGGCCCGCTCCGCGATCCGGCCCCTCAGCAGGACTGCGCAGGCGTCCCGTCGATCAGCGTGTTCAACAAGCCGCCCAAAGCCTCGCGCTGATCACCCGTCAGCGGAGCGAGGATCTCCTCCGCGGCCGACCTGCGGGCCGCCCGCAGCTCGCGCAGTGCGGCCCGGCCGTCGTCCGTGAGCTCGATGCGGATCACCCGCCGGTTCGCCGGGTCCGGGACCCGCCGTACCTTGCCGCCCGCCTCCAGAGCGTCGACCAGCGTCGTCACAGCACGCGGCACGACTTCGAGACGCTCCGCCAGATCGGCCATGCGCGGCGGCGAGCCCCAGTGCGCCAGCGTGCGCAGCAGCCGGGACTGGGCCGGGGTGATGCCCAGCTCGCGGTGCTCCAGATGCCGTTTCTGGATGCGGTGCACCCGGCGGGTGAGCCGCAGCAACTGCTCGGCGAGCAGACCGTCGGGATCGGGCGTGGTCATGCGGGAACAATATCAGGATGCCGTTCATTGTGAGTATAGGTAACAATGAGCTGTGATCCGATCCGCCGCATCCCTCGTAGGAGCCCATGCATCCCGACCGTGAAGCCCCCTGGACCCCACCGGCCGACTCGAAGGAGCAGCCCCGGCAGGTCCGCCGCATCCTCGGCCTCTTCCGCCCCTACCGGGGCCGCCTCGCGATCGTCGGCCTGCTGGTCGGCGCCGCGTCCCTGGTCTCGGTCGCCACGCCCTTCCTGCTGAAGGAGATCCTCGACGTCGCGATCCCCGAGGGGCGCACGGGGCTGCTGAGCCTGCTCGCCCTCGGCATGATCCTCAGCGCCGTCCTCACCAGCGTCTTCGGCGTCCTGCAGACCCTGATCTCGACGACGGTCGGACAGCGCGTCATGCACGACCTGCGCACCGCCGTCTACGGCCGGCTCCAGCGCATGTCCCTCGCCTTCTTCACGCGCACCCGCACGGGCGAGGTGCAGTCCCGCATCGCCAACGACATCGGCGGCATGCAGGCGACCGTCACCTCGACCGCGACTTCACTGGTCTCCAACGTCACCAGCGTGGTCGCCACTATCGTCGCGATGATCGCCCTCGACTGGCGCCTGACGGTCGTCTCGCTGCTGTTGCTGCCGGTGTTCGTCTGGATCAGCCGCCGCGTCGGCAACGAACGGCGCAAGATCACCACCCAGCGCCAGAAGCAGATGGCCGCCATGGCCGCCACCGTCACGGAGTCGCTCTCCGTGAGCGGCATCCTGCTCGGCCGCACGATGGGCCGCTCGGACTCGCTGACCAAGTCCTTCGCCGAGGAGTCCGAGGAGCTCGTCGACCTGGAGGTCCGGTCGAACATGGCCGGCCGGTGGCGCATGGCCGTCATCACCATCGTCATGGCCGCCCTGCCGGCGGTCATCTACTGGACCGCCGGCATGGCCCTCCAACTGGGCGGCCCCGCCGTCTCCATCGGCACGATCGTCGCCTTCGTCTCGCTCCAGCAGGGCCTGTTCCGTCCGGCCGTGAGCCTGCTGTCGACCGGTGTGCAGATCCAGACCTCGCTCGCCCTCTTCCAGCGCATCTTCGAGTACCTCGACCTGCCGATCGACATCACCGAACGCCCCGACCCGGTGCGCCTCGACCGCATCAAGGGCGAGGTCCGCTTCGAGAACGTCTCGTTCGGCTACGACGGCAAGGACGGCCCGGTCCTCGACGGCATCGACCTCACCGTCCCGGCGGGCAGCAGCCTCGCCCTCGTCGGCTCCACCGGCGCCGGCAAGTCCACCCTCGGCTACCTGGTGCCCCGGCTCTACGACGTCACCGGCGGCCGCGTCACCCTCGACGGGACCGACGTCCGCGACCTCGACTTCGACACCCTCGCGCGCGCGGTCGGCGTCGTGTCGCAGGAGACGTACCTCTTCCACGCCTCGGTCGCCGACAACCTGCGCTTCGCCAAGCCCGACGCCACCGACGAGGAGTTGCACCAGGCGGCGAAGGCGGCGCAGATCCACGACCACATCGCGGCCCTGCCCGACGGCTACGACACCGTCGTCGGCGAGCGCGGCCACCGCTTCTCCGGCGGTGAGAAGCAGCGACTGGCCATCGCCCGCACCATCCTGCGCGACCCGCCGGTCCTCATCCTCGACGAGGCCACCAGCGCGCTGGACACCCGGACCGAGGCGGCCGTCCAGGACGCCATCGACGCCCTGTCGGCCAATCGCACCACCCTCACCATCGCCCACCGGCTGTCGACCGTGCGCGGCGCCGACCAGATCGTGGTCCTCGACTCGGGCCGCGCGGTCGAACGCGGCACGCACGAGGAACTCCTGGAGGAGGGCGGCCGGTACGCGGCACTGGTACGCCGGGACGCCCAACTGGAGCCGACAAGATGAAAATATGCCGGGTTTGTGACGATATGCGGGTTACCGTGCCCGCATGCAGAAGAACACTCCGCCACGGAGCGCGATTCGACTGACGCGTCGGGGCCGCATCGTCCTCGTCGCGACCGGAGCCGTCGTGGTCGGTACCGCCGTGGCGGTGCCGCTGCTGACCCTGGGGACCGAGGAGGAGAGCCGGCCCACGACCCTGGCCATCCCCGAGGGATGGCGCGCGAGCCAGGTCTACGCGGCTGTCGACAAGGCCCTCGCCCTGCCCGCCGGCAGTACGAAGAAGTCCCTGGACAAGGCCGCGCTGAAACTGCCGAACGACGCCGAGGGCAACCCGGAGGGCTATCTCTTCCCGGCCACGTATCCGCTCCCGGAGAAGGCCACGCCGGAGAAGCTCCTGGCGCTGATGGTCGACACCGCGAACCAGAAGTTCAACGGCGCGCCCATCGCCGCAGGGGCGCAGCGCAACGCCATGAACGTGTACCAGGCCGTCACCATCGCGAGCATCGTCCAGGCGGAGGCGGCCACCAGGGCCGACATGGGCAAGGTGGCCCGGGTCATCTTCAACCGCCTCGAGCGCGGCATGCCCCTGCAGATGGACTCCACCATCAACTACGCCCTCAACCGCTCCACGCTCCGTACGACGGAGGGCGACACCAGGATCGACAGCCCCTACAACTCGTACCAGCGCATGGGCCTGCCGCCCACGCCGATCGACAGCCCGGGCGAGGAGGCCATGCGCGCGGCCGTCAACCCGCCCGCGGGCGACTGGCTGTACTTCGTCACGGTCCGGCCGGGCGACACCCGTTTCACGGCGGACTACCAGCAACACCAGCGCAACGTCGCCGAGTTCAACGCACTGAGCAAGAAGAGCGGGGCACCGGCAGCCGGGTGACCGCCCGGTGTCCGCCCGTGTCACGCCGCGGCCGGTTCCCGCTCCAGCAGTCGTCTGATGTCCCGTACCGCCGCGCGTCCGGCCCGGTTGGCTCCGATGGTGCTGGCCGAGGGGCCGTAGCCGACGAGGTGGACGCGCGGGTCGGCCGCCGCGTGCGTGCCTTCCATGCGGATGCCGCCGCCGGGGGCGCGCAGCCGGAGCGGGGCGAGGTGGTCGATGGCGGCGCGGAAGCCGGTGGCCCAGAGGATGACGTCGGCGTCGATGTGACGCCCGTCGACCCACTCCACGCCGGTGGGTGTGATCCGGTCGAACATCGGCTGCCGGTCGAGCACCCCGTCCTCGATGCCCTGCCTGATCGCGGCGTTGAGCGGCAGCCCGGTGACCGAGACGACGCTGCGGGGCGGCAGGCCCTGCCGTACCCGTTCCTCGACGAGCGCGACCGCCGCGCGGCCCGCCTCCTCGTCGAAGGGCCCCTCACGGAAGACGGGCGGGCGCCGCGTCACCCAGGTGGTGGCCGCCGCGTACGAGGCGATCTCCAGCAGGTGCTGGGTCCCCGAGGCGCCGCCGCCCACCACCACGACCCGCCGCCCGGCGAACTCCTCGGGGCCGGGGTACTGCGCGGTGTGCAACTGCCGCCCCCGGAACGTCTCCTGGCCCGGATAGCGCGGCCAGAACGGCCGGTCCCAGGTGCCGGTCGCGTTGATCAGCGCCCGCGTCGACCACGCGCCGTCCGAGGTCTCCACGAGCAGCCTCCCGCCGGACCCCTCGCGCACGGTCCGCACGTCCACCGGGCGCCTGACCCGCAGGTCGAAGGTGCGCTCGTAGCGGGCGAAGTACTCACCGATCACCTCGGCGGACGGCCGCAGCGGGTCCGCGTCCGTGAGTTCCATGCCCGGCAGCGCGTGCATCCCGTGCACCTTGCCGTACGTCAGCGACGGCCAGCGGAACTGCCAGGCGCCGCCGGGGCCGGGGGAGTGGTCCAGCACGACGAAGTCGCGGTCCGGCTCGAAACCCGACCGCCGCAGGTGATGGGCGGCGGCCAGACCGGCCTGACCCGCGCCTATGACGACCACGTCGACCTCGCGTGAGTTGTTCACATTTCTACTAACCGGTGCGGGGTCGTGGATCTTCCCGTGCCGGACTTCCCGTCGGGGCGGCCGTGACCGGTTCGTGGCTCCGATCGAGTGGCCTTCTCCGTCGGGGGTCGAAAGGCGATCCCGGCTCACGCTGGTGATCATGATCAGCGCGGACGTCGTCGCCGACGGTCAGGCGGCCCCGACCCTGCTCGCCCGGGCGGTCACCGCGGTCGCGACCCCCGGCAACGTCTACGACGGCTCGGTCGTCACCAGGCCGTGACGCCCCCGGCCCCTGCCCGGCGGGCGGGAGTCCCGGGCGGGTGGCAGGGCGCGCCGACGCGGAGCCCGGCACGGGGCGGCCCGGCGCGTGCGCCAGGATGGGGGCATGTCAGATGTCTTCACCACCCGAGTCCTGAACGTCAGCACCGGTGCCGCGGAGCGGGTCCTCGACATCACCGGGGACTGTGAGTCCTTCCTGCGTGAGGCGGCTGCCGGCCGGGACGGCCTCCTCAATGTCTTCGTGCCGCATGCGACGGCCGGCATCGCCGTCCTGGAGACCGGCGCGGGCAGCGACGACGACCTCCTGGCCGCCCTGCACACCCTGCTGCCCGCCGACGACCGCTGGCAGCACCGGCACGGCAGCCCCGGCCACGGCCGCGACCACGTGCTGCCCGCCCTCGTCCCGCCGCACGCCACCCTGCCCGTGCTGGGCGGCCGGCTGGAGCTCGGCACCTGGCAGTCGGTGTGCCTGGTGGACACCAACAAGGACAATCCGGAACGCAAGGTGCGCCTGAGCTTCCTGGGGTGAGCACGGCGGCGCCGCCCTGCCCTCGGTCACGGCCCCGTATACCCCCGGCATGCCGTGACGCCCGCCCGTAATGCCCGTATTCTCATCAATGCCAGATTCTCTTCCCGAGCTGCGGATTTCCGCGGGCACAAGTGAGGCGAAGCGTGGTCCGGTCCGGCGAGGAACCCAGGCCGGCGGGACGTGCGACGGACGGCACGGGACCCGCCAGTCTGCGTGAGCTCTTCTTCCAGGGCGAGCCCGTCGAAACGGGCGTGCGGACGTCCATCCTGAACTCGTGGCGGCGCTGCCGGGCCCTGGGGTTGTCGCCGGACACGTTCGACCTGCCCTACCGGGAGGACTTCGATCCGGGCGGACGTATCGTCCGGGCCGCCGAGCCGGTGCTCGACCGGCTGCAGTCCACGTTCGCCGGCAGCCAGGTCAACATCTCGGTCGCCGACGCCGAAGGGACGGTCCTGCTGCGCCGCTTCGGGGACCCGGCGATGACCCGGAGCCTGCCGGACCTCCAGGTCGTCCCGGGATTCGTGTTCGCCGAGCGGGTCGCCGGCACCAACGGCATCGGGCTCGCCCTGGCGGAGCGGCAGCTCATCCGTGTCCACGGCGCCGAGCACTTCGCCGAGCGCTCCCAGCAGAACGCCTGCGTCGCGATGCCCGTGAGGGACCCGCTCAGCGGCCGCATCGAAGGCGTCCTGTGCTTCGGATACCCCCGCTCCGTCGACCGGCCCGCGCTGGGCGTCGCCATCCGCCGGGCCGCCGCGGGCATCGAACGACGGCTCCTCGGGCAGAGTTCCGCGCGCGAACAGGCCCTGCTGCGGACGTACCTGGCCACCGGAGCGGGGACCGCCGGTCCGCACCGCGGCGTGGCGTTGGACGCCCTGGCGAACGCATTCCCTCCCCGTGACCAGGAGATCCTCCAGGAACGGGCCGCCGAGCTGATCGCCGGCGCGCAGCATGGCGCGATCGAGGTGACCCTGCCCGACGGCCGGCGGGTGACGCTGGTGAGCCGCCCGGTGTCGAGCGGATCCGGGGTGCGGGGCATCGCCATCGAGGCCGTGCTGCCCGGCTTGCCCGCGGGGGAACCGCGCGTGATACCGCGCCAGACGGACGAGCCGTCCGGCCTCACCGCCCCCGCGGTCCCGCTGTCCGCCACGCCCGCGGCGCTCACCCTGCCGACCGGGCACCTCGATGCTTCCCCTGCCCCGGCCGTGACGGCCCGCTCGGACGGCGCGGCGGTGGGGCCCGGCGCAACGGACGGGCAGGGTCCGGCCGAGCCCGGTGCCGCCGTCGCGGCCGTCGAGGTCCGCAGCGATTCCGAGCCCGGTGGAGCCCTCGCGGCCGGTGGCGGCGGGCACGCCGCGGGCGGGCAGCCCGAGGACGCCGTCGCGGCCCGGGGGCTGGTGATGCTGGGGGAGCCGCAGGTCGGGGCCTACGCCCTCGCCGCGCGCCGGCGTCTGGAGCTGCTGTCCGAGGCCAGCACCCGCATCGGCACCACCCTGGACGTGCGCCGCACCGCCGAGGAACTGGCCGAGACCGCGGTCCCCGGACTGGCCGACTTCATCACCATCGACCTGCCCGACGCCGTGCTGCGCGGCGAGGAGGCCGCCGACCCGCTCGCCGACCTGCGCCGCACGGTCGTCCACGGCGTCCGCGAGGGCCTGCCCTTCACCCCGCCCGGCAAGCGCATCGGCTTCGGTCCCGCCACGCCCCAGCTGCGCTGCCTCGGCAGCCGCGAGGCCGTGCTGGAACCGGACTTGAGGGCCGCCGCGGGCTGGCTCGCCCAGGACCCCGAATACACCGCACGCCTGCTGGCCCACGTGCACTCCCTCATCGCGGTGCCCCTGCTCGCCCGCGGTGTCGTCCTGGGTGTCGCCACCTTCTACCGCTCGAGCGGCGTCTTCGGCGACGACGACCGCTCCCTCGCCCAGGAACTCGCCTCCCGCGCCGCCCTGTCCATCGACAACGCCCGGCGCTACACCCACGAACGCACCATGGTCCTGGCCCTCCAGCGCCGGCTCCTCCCGCACGGCCTGCCCGACCAGGACGCCGTCGAGGTCGCCCACCGCTACCTGCCGGCCGAGTCGGACGTGGGCGGCGACTGGTACGACGTCATCCCCCTGCCCGGCGCGCGCATCGGTCTCCTGGTCGGGGACGTCGTCGGCCACGGCATGCTCTCCGCGGCCACCATGGGCCGGCTGCGCACCGCGGCCCGCAGCTTCGCCGAGCTGGACTTCCCGCCGGACGAGGTCCTCACCCACCTGGACAATCTCGTGGGCCGCCTCGACCGGGAGGACCCCGACGGCCAGGGCGTCGGCGTCATCGGCGCGACGTGCCTCTACGCCGTCTACGACCCGGCGGACCAGCGGTGCCTGATGGCCCGCGCCGGTCATCCGCCCCCCGCGCTCGTCCGCCCCGACGGCACCGTGACCTACCCCGACCTGCCGGCCGGGCCGCCGCTCGGGCTCGGGGGCCTGCCCTTCGACGCCGTCGAGGTCGACCTTTCCGAGGGCAGCCAGCTGGTGCTGTACACCGACGGGCTCATCGAGGACCGGCACCGTGACGTCGACGTGGTCCTGGAGCAGCTGCGCCAGGCCCTGGCCCGTCCCGAGCGCCCCCCCGAGGAGACCTGCCAGGTCGTCCTGGACACCGTGGCGCCCGCGCACCCGCACGACGACATCGCCCTGCTCGTCGCCCGTGTCCACGCCCTGGACCCCGGCCGGATCGCCTCCTGGGAGCTGACCGCCGACCCGGCCCTCGTCGGCGAGGTCCGGGCGGCCGCCGTGCGGTGGCTGTCCGACCGGGGGCTCGACGAGACCGCGTTCGCCGCGGAGCTGATCCTCAGCGAGCTGATCACCAACGCCGTCCGGCACGGCGCCGCGCCCATCCGCGTGCGGCTCCTCTACGGCCGGACCCTGATCTGCGAGGTCTCCGACGCCAGCAACACCGCGCCGCACCTGCGCCGCGCGGCCAGTACCGACGAGGGCGGGCGTGGCCTGTTCCTGGTCGCGCAGCTGTCGCAGAGCTGGGGGACCCGCTACCTGCCCGAGGGCAAGGTCATCTGGGCCGAGTGTGAGCTCGACGCGGCGTGAGACGAGCCCGGCCCGACGACCGGGAGGCCCCCGGACGCCTCGGCAGGCTGGTGCTGCATCAGGCCGGAAAATGCCCTAAATGCTGTAATTTGATCGCGTGCGCGACGTTCCCGACACGCCCCCGGAGACGGCTTCACCCTTCGGGCCGGAACCCCTGGTCCGGATCCGCGGACTCAGCAAGCGGTTCGGCGGCACCGTCGCGCTGGCCGGAGCCGACCTGGACGTCCACCCCGGCAGCGTCCTGGCCCTCCTCGGGCCCAACGGGGCCGGGAAGTCCACACTCATCAAGATCCTCGCCGGTGTCCACCACGCCGAAGCGGGGCAGGTCACCGTCGCCGGAGAACCCCTGGGCAGCCCCACCGCCACCCGGGCCATGTCGTTCATCCACCAGGACCTCGGGCTCGTGGAGTGGATGACGGTCGCCGAGAACATCGCCCTGACCGCCGGGTACGGGCGCCGGTCGGGGCTGATCTCCTGGCGGCGCACCCGCGCGCGCAGCGTCGAGGCCCTGCGCGTCGTCGCCGCGCACCTCGATCCGGACGCGCAGGTCTTCGACCTCTCACCGGCCGACCACTCCCTGGTGGCGATCGCCCGTGCCCTGGCGGCACGCGCCCGGCTCATCGTCCTCGACGAGCCGACCGCCCGCCTGCCCGCCGCGGACTGCGCCCGGCTCTTCCGCGTCCTGCACGACCTGCGCGACCGCGGACACGCGATCCTCTACGTCAGCCACCGCCTGGACGAGGTCTACCGGGTCGCCGACACCTTCGCCGTCCTGCGCGACGGCCGGCTCGTCCGCCACGGCCGACTCGCCGGCCGCAGCCCCGAGCGGCTGGTCCGCGACATCGTCGGCGAGACGGACGAACCGGCTTCCCACCGGCCCGCCGGCGCGGCGGACCGGGCAGCCCCCGTCCTGACCCTCGACGGCGTGCGCACCGCCCGGGCCGGGCCCGTGAGCCTCGCCCTCGCCGCCGGGGAAGTCCTCGGGCTGGTCGGCCTGTCCGACGCCGGACACATGGACCTCGGCCGCGCCCTCGCCGGCGCCCGCCCCTTCCTGGAGGGACGGGCCGTGCTGCACGGGCGGCCGTACCGGCCCCGCACCGTCGCGCAGGCCGTCGGCCGCGGAGTCGGTCTGGTGCCGGGCGACCGGCTGCGTGAGGGCTGCTTCGCCGAGCTGACCGTGCGGGAGAACCTCCTGGCCGACCCGCGCGCGGGAGGCGGATCCGCACCGCGCTGGATCGGCCCCCGTGGCGAACGCGCCCGGGCCGAGGCCCTGCTCGACCGCTTCTCGGTGCGCCCCCGCGACACCGAGACGCCCGTCGCCACCCTGTCCGGCGGCAACCAGCAGAAGGTCGTGCTCGGCCGCCGGCTGCGGACGGACCTGCGGCTGCTGATCCTTGAGGAGCCGACCGCGAGCGTCGACGTCGGCGCCAAGGCCGCGATCCATCTCCTGCTCCACGAGGCGCTGGACGCGGGCCTCGCGGTGCTGCTGCTGTCCACCGACTTCGAGGAGGTGGCGAGCGTGTGCCGTCGCACGCTGGTCTTCGTGCGGGGAACCGTGACGGCCGAGCTGAGCGGCCCCGCCCTCACCGTCGCCGGACTCACCCGGGCGGCCTCGGCCATGCCCCCGTCCCCGGCCGGGCGCCCGTGACACCCCCGCCCCGGCCGCGGCGCCGGCCCGGCGGCCACCACATCGGCGCCTATGGCCTGCTCGCCCTCACCGCCCTGCTCTACCTGGCCTTCTCCCTCGCCCTGCCGGACACCTTCCCCACGCTCGACACCCTCGACTCGATCCTCTCCAACCAGTCGATCCCGGCGGTCCTGGCGCTCGCCGCCATGGTGCCCGTCGTCACCGGAGCGTTCGACCTCTCCATCGGCTACGGCCTCGGCCTGGCCCATGTGATGGTGCTGCAGCTCATCGTCAACGAGGGCTGGCCCTGGCCGCTCGCCTGCCTCACCGTGATCGCCGGAGGGCTGGTCGTGGGCGTCCTCAACGGCGTCGTCGTCGAGTTCGGCCGGATCGACTCCTTCATCGCCACCCTCGGCACCGGCAGCATGATGTACGCCGTGACCGGCTGGATCACCGACGGCGGCCGGATCGTGCCCGGGCCGCAGGGCCTGCCCCCGGCGTTCACCGACCTCTACGACTCCTCCTTCCTCGGCCTCCCGGTGCCCGCCTTCTACGTGCTCGCCCTCGCGGCCGTTCTCTGGCTGGTGCTGGAGCGGCTGCCGCTCGGCCGGTACCTCTATGTCGTCGGGTCGAACCCGCGGGCCGCCGACCTCGTGGGCGTCCCGACCCGCAGGTACACCGTCTACGCGTTCGCCGTCTCGGGCCTGATCGTCGGCTTCGCCGGTGTGCTGCTCGCCGCCCAGCAGCAGATCGGCAACCCGAGCGTCGGCCTGGACTATCTGCTGCCCGCCTTCGTCGGCGCCCTCCTCGGCTCCACGGCGATCAAGCCCGGCCGGCCCAACGCCCTCGGCACCGTCGTCGCTGTCGCCGTGCTGGCCGTCGGCCTCACCGGCGTCGCCCAGCTCGGAGCCGAGTTCTGGACGGTCCCGCTGTTCAACGGCGGGACCCTGCTGATCGCCGTGGGTCTGGCCGGTTACGCCGCCCGCCGCCGGCTGAGCGGGGGCGCCGCGCGCGACACTCCCGCCGCGCCGCCCCCGTCCGCTCCCGCGCACCAGGGCGGCACCGGCCCGCCCTGACCCCCCGGCAGGCCCCTCGCGTCAATCCCTCACTGGAGCTCCCGTGCACCACACCCGCAAGGCCGCCCCTGCCGTGCGCACCGCGCGGCTCGCCTCCTGCGCCCTGCTGGCCACCGCCGCCGTCCTCACCGGCTGCGAACGCGGCTCCTCCGACGAGGCTGACGAGACCACCACGGGCCCGAGCGGCTGCCCCGCCGTCCACGCCCGGGCCCGGGACGCCGTCACCCGGGCGGAGCGGACCGACATCCCCTGGGGAGGGCCCACCAGCGGCCCCACGGCGGTGTCCGGCAAGAACCTCGTCTACGTCGCCCAGACCATGACGAACCCCGGTGTCGCGGGCGCGGCGAACGGAGTACGGGACGCCGCCCGGGCCATCGGGTGGGACGTCCGGGTGATCGACGGCGGCGGCACCCCGGCCGGCATCCAGGCGGCCATGAGCGAAGCCGTCTCCCTGCGGCCCTCGGGCATCGTCATCGGCGGGTTCGACCCCGACTCGACGGCCCAGCAGACCGCCCGGGCCGCCGCACAGGGCATCCCGCTCATCGGCTGGCACGCGGTCCCCGACCCGGGCCCCAGCCGCCGGCCCGACCTCTTCACCAACGTCACCACCCGGGTCCGGGACGTGGCCCGCATCAGCGCACAGTGGATCATCTCGGACTCCGACGGCCGTGCCGGGGTCGTGCTCATCACCGACGCGTCGATCCCCTTCGCGCGCAACAAGTCCGACCTGATCCGCAAGGAACTGGCCGCCTGTCGGGGGGTGCGGCTGCTCTCCGTGGAGAACATCCCGATCCCCGACGCGAGCAGCCGCACCCCCCGGGAGATCTCCTCCCTGCTCTCCCGCTTCCAGGACCGCTGGACGCACTCCGTGGCCATCAACGACCTGTACTTCGCCGACGCCGCCCCCGCCTTCCGCGCCGCCGGTGAGAAGGGCTCCGGCCCGCCCTTCAACATCGGGGCCGGCGACGGCGACCCGTCCGCCTTCCAGCGCATCAACAGCAGGCAGTACCAGGCCGCGACCGTGCCCGAGCCGCTGTCCCTCCAGGGCTGGCAGATCGTCGACGAGTTCAACCGCGCCTTCTCCGGCCGCCCGGACAGCGGGTACGTGCCCCCCGTGCACATCGCCACCGCCGGCAACAGCGAAGGCGCCACCGCCTGGGACCCCTCGGGATATCGGGAGGCCTACCGGAAGATCTGGGGCAAGTGACGGTCGTCAGGCTCAGATCCTTTTACGGAACGTGCACGAAACCTCGGAGTCCCTTTAACTTTCAAACGCTACTGTCGCGTCAGTCGAGTGGCCGCCGGGGGTCGACCGAGCGGGGCCCGCGGCGGCTCTCGCTCCCCCCCCCCACGAGGTACAGGAGACTCGGTGTGTACGACGGCGTAGTGGTGATCGGCGGCGGCTACGCCGGTGTCCGGCTGGCCAGGCGGCTCGACGGAGCGGCCCGGGTCACGCTGGTCGACCGCAAGGAGGTCTTCTTCCACCGCGTCGCCTCCCTGCGTGCCGGGGTACGCCCCGAGTGGACCCACACGCCCTTCATCCCCGACGACCGGCTGCTGCGCCATGGGCGGGTCGTCACCGGCAAGGCCGTCCGCATCGACACCGCCGAGCGCCAGGTCGTCCTCGCCACCGGCGAGCGCCTGCCGTACGACGTGGTCGTGATCGCCACCGGCGCGGACTATCCGGAGCCGGCCCGCTTCACCGGCACCACCACCGAGGAAGCGGCCAAGTCGTTCGCCGAGCACCAACGCGACATCGCCACGGCCGAGCACGTCCTGGTCGTCGGCGGCGGCCCCGGCGGCGTCGAACTCAGCGCCGAGATCCGCCTCGCCCGCCCCGACGCCCGGGTCACCCTCGCCCACTCCGGATCCGCGCTGCTCGGCTCCGCGGGCCCGGCCCGCCCGGGACGCAAGGCCCTGGCCTGGCTGGAGTCCCACGACGTCGAGGTACGCCTCGACTCCTTCATGTCGCCCGGCACCGCATTCGGCACCTACCGCGACGCCCGCGGCACGATCGTCGAGGCCGACCTGTCCTTCTGGGCGACGGGCACCACCCCCAACACCCTCTGGCTGCGCCTGGCCGGACACGGCGACTGGCTCAACGGAGCCGGCCGTGTGAAGGTCGACCGGACGCTCCGGGTCGCAGGCAGGACGGACGTGTTCGCCGTCGGGGACGTGAACGACGTCAGCGAACTGAAGGTCACCCCCGCCGCCCTCGCCCAGGCCGACACGGCCGCCCACAACATCCGTGGCTACCTGCTGAGTTCGGGCAGGCACCGCAAGGAGTCCCGCCTCTACCGCCCGACCCGGCGCACCCCGCTCATCGTGCCCTTCGGGCCCGCCGACGGACTGACCGTGCTGCCGGTGCCCGGTGGCGAGACCGCGGTGCTCGGCAGCCGTACCACCACCCTGGCCAAGGCGAAGAGCCTCCTGACCCCCTACATGCGCCGTCAACTCGGTTACACCGCCGCCTGACCAGCACTCCGGCCGTCCCCGCCACCCCACCCCCGTCGTTACCCGCGAGTTCACGCTGGGGTAGGGTCCCCACCGTTTCGGCTGCCGGCTGATGGTGTGCCGGTACAGGGCGTGTCGGAGGGTGACAAGAGGATGGAATCCCAGCGGGGTGACGGCGGTTCCGTGGACCTGGACGGCACGAGCCTGGAGTCGCTCCGGCCCGAACCGCTGCTGACCAGGGACTACGAGACGCGTCCCGCGCTCGTGTACGAGCGGCTCCGGCAGCGGCACGGCCCCGTCGCGCCGGTCGACCTCCTGGGCGTGCCGGCCTGGCTGGTCCTCGGCTACCGCGAGTCCCTGGAGGTGCTCCAGGACGACGACGGCTGGCCCAAGGGCCTGGAGAACTGGCGGGCCCGCACCGAGGGCAGGGTCCCCGCCGACTGGCCGCTCGGCCCCTCCCTGGAGGTCAACCACATCCTGATCCAGGGCGGCTCCGGCTACCGGCCGCTGCGCACCGCGTGGGACGTCGCCCTCAAGCCCTTCCAGGACCCCCGCCACCCCCAGGCCAAGCGCCTGAAGTCCGCCGTCACCGCCTACGCCGACGAACTGATCACCCTCGTCGGACAGGGCGGCAGGACCGGTGTGGCGGACCTGTCCGCGCAGTTCTCCCGGCCGCTGCCACTGATGGTGGCCAGCCATCTGCTGGGCTTCCCCGGCTCGCAGGGCGACGACGCCCTGATGGACATGTGGCGCGTGCTCGACGCCGGCCCGGATGCCGAGGCCGCGCTGGAGCGCCTGCTGGCGACCCTCGCCGAACTGGCCGCGCGCAAACTGGAGAAGCCGGGTGACGACTTCCCCTCGTACCTGCTGGACGCCCACCCGGACCTCTCGCTCGACCAGCTCGCCCGCGAGCTGTTCATGCTGCTCGGCATGACGTCCGACCACGTCGGCATCCTCATCTCGAACACCGTCGTGGAGGTCATATCGGGTGAGGGCAGCGTGCGCGCCAGCCTGTCCGCCGGGATGGTCAGGGAGAGCATGAACCGGGTGGTCATGCGCAAGCCGCCGCTGGTCAACTTCGTCCCGCGCTTCGCGGCCCGGGACACCCCGCTCGGCAACCACACCATCCGGGCCGGCGACCCGGTGTGGGTCTCCCCGGGCGCCGCCCACGCCGACCCCCTCTTCGCCGACCACGTCGCCTCCGGCACCGCCATCAGCACCCGGGCCCACCTGTCCTGGGGAGCGGGACCGCGCCAGTGCCCGGCCCGGGAACTCGCCTCGACGGTCGCGGCGGCCGGAGTGGGACGCCTCTTCGAGCGGTTCGACCACCTCGACCTCGCCCTGCCCGCCGACCAACTGCCCTGGCGTTCATCACCGTTCATGCGAGGCCTGCGCTCCCTACCCGTCCGCTACGAGCTCGCCTCCGCGCCGCCCCCGAGGCCGTGGACGGACGACCCGGCTCCCGGGGTTGCCGAAGAGGTCCTGCCCGACCCCTCCGCCCGGCAGCGCTCCTCGCTGTGGCGCTATCTGACGGGCCTCATCCGCGGCGGCCGCTGAGATGCGGGGACCGAGTCGAACGCCCATCCCGTACCGGCGTTCCTCACGGTCCCCCGATGACACCTTCACACCGCACACGTGACAAATGGTGCTGGTGGGCGGCGCTCCCGTGCTGCGATGCTCGTATCGCGGACCCGGGAAAGGGCGCGAGGGCCCACGGGGGCCGGGCAGGTAGACCCCGATGACCTGCCCGGCCGTTTCCGTGTCAGGGGCCGTTGCCCCTCACTGACCCCTCGCTTTCCCCGTCGGTTCCTCCGCCACGGGCGCACCGGGCGGGGGCGGGGGAGCGGGGCTCAGACCCAGCCCGACTCCGTGGCGATCCGGATAGCGTCGATCCGATTGCGTCCGCCGGTCTTCCGGGTGATCGCCGACAGATGGTTGCGGACCGTCGCCGCGGACAGGAACAGCCGCTCGGCGATCTCCCGGGTGGGCGTCCCGTCGGCGGTCAGCCGCAGCACCTCCACCTCGCGCGGGGTCAGCGGGTTGGCTCCCGCGTCCAGCGCGGCCAGCGCGAACTCCGGGTCGACGAACCGCTGCCCCCTCACCAGCTTGCGGACGCCGTGGACCAGCCGGTCCGGCGGGGCGTTGGTGCTGATGACACCGGCCGCGTGCAGATCGAGCATGCGGCGCAGCCGCTCGGGGGTCGTGGAGGCCATCATCAGCAGCATCCGGCAGTCAGGCAGCCGCGCCCGCAGCTCACCCCGGACGGCGACCTCCTCGCCCTCCCTGGAGTCCACGCCGATCACCGCCACGTCCGGCCGGTACACCAGGGCACGCGCCAGCACGTCGCCGTTGCCCTCGGCCTCGGCGACGACCTCGATGTCGTCCTCCCGCGACAGCAGAGCGGCGAACGCTCCCCGCACGAGACGACTCCGCTCGACGAGAAGAACGCGGATCACCATCGCTCCTCTCCGCCGGACGCGGCCCATCAGAGCACCTTGATCGGATTATCACCGCACACCGCCGACTTTTCAGTTCGAGCGGTTCGCACGCCCGAACGGCCCCGGTGAGCCGCCGTCCGAGGCCGCCTGTGATCGAGTGGTGGGGTATGGGGGCCGGGCGTACCGTCGAACGGTGGACACCGCAGGCAGCAGCCCGCAGCCGGCTTCACCACAGGCGACCGCCACCAGGGAATCCCGTGGTGGCGGCCATACGATGGCACTTCTCGTCATCGCCTCGTGCCAATTGATGGTGGTCCTCGACATCACCATCGTGAACATCGCGCTGCCGCACATCCAGAGCGCGCTGGACTTCTCCACCACCAGCCTGTCCTGGGTGGTCAACGCCTACACGCTCACCTTCGGCGGTCTGCTGCTGCTCGGCGGCCGGGCCGGCGACATCCTCGGCCGGCGGCGGGTCTTCATCTTCGGTGTGCTGCTCTTCGCGCTCGCCTCCCTGCTCGGCGGCTTCGCCCAGAACTCCGGCCAACTCCTCGGCGCACGCGCCCTGCAGGGCGTGGGCGGCGCCATCGCCTCCCCGACCTCCCTCGCTCTGATCAGCACCACCTTCCGCGAGGGCCCGGAACGCAACCGCGCCTTCGGTGTCTTCGCCGCGGTCTCGGCCGGGGGCGGCGCGATCGGCCTGCTCGCCGGCGGCATGCTGGTGGAGTGGCTGAACTGGCGGTGGGTGCTGTTCGTCAACGTGCCCATCGGCCTGCTCATCGTGCTCGCCACACCGCGCTTCATCAAGGAGTCCGAACGCCACCCCGGGCGCTTCGACATCGCCGGCGCACTCACCTCCACCGCGGGCATGGTGCTGCTCGTCTACGGCTTCATCAGAGCAGCGCAGGAAGGCTGGCGGGACGCACTGACCCTCGCCTCGTTCGCCGGGGCGGTCGTGGTCCTGGCGGTCTTCATCATGATCGAGCGGCGTTCGAAACAACCCATCACGCCGCTGCACATGTTCGCCGACCGCAACCGTGCGGGCACCTACGGCATCATGCTGTGTCTGGCCGCCGCCATCTTCGGCATGTTCTTCTTCCTCACGCTCTTCGTGCAGGACGTGCTCGGGTTCAGCCCGCTCGCGGCCGGACTGGCCTTCCTGCCGGTCAGCGCGGTCATCGCCGTCGGAGCCGGACTGGCCTCGCGGTTCCTGCCCGTCTACGGGCCCAAGCCGTTCATGGTGGTGGGCGCGATCCTGGCGGCGGCCGGCCTGGCCTGGCTCACCCTGACCGACGTCCACTCCACCTACGCGGGCAGCGTCCTCGGCCCGATGCTCGTCTTCAGCCTGGGCATGGGCATGGAGTTCGTGTCACTGACCCTGATGGCGCTGTCCAACGTCCCCACACCGGAGACGGGGGCGGCCTCCGGGCTCCTCAACGCCACCCAGCAGGTCGGCGGCTCCCTCGGCCTGTCGATCCTGGTCACGATGTTCGGCACGGCCAGCACCAACGAGGCGGACAAGCAGGTCCCGGACTTCCTCCAGCAGGCGACCCCGGCCGAACGCATCCGCTTCCAGCGCACCGGGGAACTGCCCAAACCCTGGTCCGACGAGATCCTCACCGCCGGCGTCTCGGCCGCCTTCATCATGGCCGCGATCTTCACCGCAATCGCCGCCCTGATCGCCCTGGTGGTCATCCAGGTCCGCCCCTCCGACCTGGAACGCCTCAAGGGAGGAGCGAGCCCCGGCGCGATGTGAGGCCCGCCCCCGCCGCCTCGGGCCCCGCTACGATCCGATCCGCGCCGCGATGACCGGCGCGAGCCGGTCGGTGATGGCCCGGCGTCCCCGCTCGTGGGGGTGCACCGGGTCCGTCAGGTCGCCCGACCCCAGCCGGCCGGTCGTGCCGATGAAGGACACCCGGGCGTCCCCACCGGCCACGGCGGCCTTCACCGCGGCCTCGGTCTGCGGGCGAAGCGCCCGCGGAACGCCTCCGACGCGAGCCGGGCACGGGGTGAGTGCGGCGCGGTCCGAGCCGGTCCCCGTGCCGTGCGGACCTCCCCGGGCGCCGGTCGGCGGGGCGGTATGTGGTCGGCTGTCACGGTCGCGGGCGTGGGAACGACTCCAGTGCCGCGGCCAGGCCCGCCGCGTCCGTGCCGATCTTGCGGTAGACGGACGAGAGCAGTTGCCGCACGCCCTCCTCGGTGAGGCGCAGTTCCTTGGCCACGACCGCCGCGGCGTGGCCGCCGACCGTCATCTCGGCCGCCTTGCGCTCCTGCGCGGTGAGCGTGTCCGTCTGTGCGTAACGCAACGGCAGCGGCCGCAGCCCGGCCGCGGACAGTTCCCTCCTGGCCCGGGCGGCCAGGCCCTCCGCACCGCAGTGCACCGCGCCCTCCAGACCCTGGTACAGCCGGTCGGCGGCCTGGTGCAGACGGCCGTCGCGGGCGAGGGCGGCACCGTGGCCGACCAGGGCACGGGCCAGTTCGTACGCGGCGGGCGACTGCTGCAGCTGGTCGACGGCCCGCGCGTGCAGAGCGAGCCCCGCCTCACCGCCCGTCACCTCCGCCTGCGCGTGCAGGGCCTGGCCGATCGCGGAGGCCGCGCCGAAGTCCCGGGCCCGCTTCACCGCGTCCCGGGCGTGCCGCACCGCCCGGTCGGGAGCGGTGCGCGACAGGGCCGAGGCCAGTCCCAGCTGCCAGGGGCACCACGCGGGGTTGCGCCATTCCCGGCCCTCCAGCCACTCCCCGACGCCGGTCAGCAGATCGGCGGCCTCCGCGGGCCGGCCCTCCGCCAGGAGCAAATCGGCGTAGACGGTGCGCGGGTCGGGGTAGATGACGGCGTTCGGGATGACGTCGCCGTAGTGGTACCTGTCGGCCAGCCGGCGTGCCGCGATGACGCGGCCCCGGGCCAGCAGGGTCTGGATCAGGATGCCGATGGCGAACCACTGGGCGGGCACCGCGCCTTCCACCCGGTCTGCGATGCCGAGGCCCTCCCGCACCAGGTTCTCGGCCTCGGCCAGGCAGCCGCGGCGGTAGCGGATGTACCCGGAGAGCGTCTGGCCCAGGGCCAGGTGGGAGCCGCGCCAGCCCTTCGACTCGCACTCGGCCATGCCCCGCGCGAACAGTTCCTCGGCCCGTCGGGGCTGGTCGCAGTACATGAACACCAGTGCGACCGAGACGGGTACCTCGAACCCGCGGTTCTCATGGGTCCAGCTCAGTCCGCCGCGCAGGGCCTTCTCGGCGTAGGCGAGGACCTTCTGCCGGGGCTCGCCGCGCATCATCGCGTCCCAGGCGCGCGCCCCGAGGAGGTAGCGCTCCTCCGGACCGCGCCCCGGCAGCCGGTCGGCGAGCCGGGCCAGCCTGCGCGAACGGCTCGACGAGTCGGCCTCGTCGGTGCGGAACGCGCTCCACACGAAGTGGTCGGCCTGCATCCGCAGCCGGATCCGGGGATGGGCGGCCCGCCGCGCCTCGTCCGCGGCCACCGTCGCGGCCTCCGCCATCCGGTCGGTGTGGGCCAGGGCCTGGGTGAGCCGGTACACCATCGAGGCACGCAGCTCCGGGTCGATGCCCGGTTCCGCGAGCGCCTCCCGCAGGTGTGTCACGGTCGCCGTCGGCTTGATGAGGAAGGTCGCGCAGGCCAGTTCGTGCAGCAGCGCGGCGCGTTCCTCCGGCAGCGGCGGTTCCTGCAGAGCCCGGTTCAGCAGCCGTCGGGCCGCCTCCGGGGCGCCGGAGTGCAGGGCCTCACGGGCGGCCTCCCGCAGGCAGGCCACGGCCTCGGCGCTGCCTTCACAGGGGACCTCCAGCAGGTGCCGGGCCGCGGCGGCGCAGCCGAGCCCGGCCGCCCGGACGGCTTCGGCGGCCGCGTTGTGCAGGCCCTCCCGCAGACTCGGCCTGATGGACCGGTAGATCGTGGTGGCGATCAGCGGGTGGAGGAACTCCAGCGTCTCGCCGGACCCGTCGCCGTCGGCCAGGACGCGGGCGGTGCGCAGCTTCTCCGTGGCCTCGGCCGCCGCGGTGCCGCCGATCGCCGCGATGCGGGCGGCCAGTTCCGGGGAGATGGCCTGCCCGAGGACGGCCGCGGCGTAGGCGAAGCGGACGGTGGTGGTGCCCAGGTGCTGGAGCCGCTCGATCAGTCCGGGCCCCTTCACCGCGGCGGCCAGATCGCGCATCGTGGGCAGGTCCTCGCCGGTGCCCCGCAGATTGCGTTCGCCCAGCCGGATGGAGAGCTCCACCGCCTCGAACGGGCTCCCGCCGGTGATCTCCCAGCATTCCTCGCAGAACGCGTCCTCGGCCTCCTCACCGACCTCGTCCCGCACGATCCGGGCCACGGCCGCGGAACTGAGCGGCGCCAGGGTGAAGGGACGGGTCCCCAGATCGGCCGCGGATCCGAACGCCGCCGCCTCCAGGGGCAGTTCGTCGGGCCGGAAGGCGACGACGATCAGCAGCGACAGGTCCACGGCCCGCGGCGCGAACGAGGCCAGCCAGGTCAGTGACTCGACGTCCGCCCAGTGCAGATCGTCCAGCAGCAGCACCATGGGCGTCCTCGTCACCGCCAGGCGCGTCATCACCCAGTCGAGACCGTCCCGGACCCCGGTCGGGTCCGGGACATGGCCGCCGGGCGGGGCGACCAGCCCGAGAGCGGAGCCGACGATGGCGTACCAGCCGCCCAGGAAGGCACGGAGCCCGTCCTCGTCCATCGACGCCAGCGCGGGCTGGACGACCTGGCGCACCAGATGGAACGCCAGCCCCTGCTCCTTCTCACCGCCTCGGCCCGACAGCACGGTGAACCCCTGCTCCCGGGCACGGGCGCGGGCCTCCGTCAACAGGGAGGTCTTGCCCATCCCGGCCGGACCGGTGAAGGCGAGCAGCCCACCGCGCGGTGCCTGGGGCACGCCGTCGACGGTGTCCCGCAGGCCGACCAACGCCGAGTCGAGCGCGCGGAGCTCCTTGCGGCGCTCGAGCAACGGCCGGTTCTCGGGCGTGGATTGCCGCAGCTCGTGCGCCATGTGCCGTACCGCTTCCTGTCGTCGGCCATCGGGAGGCAGCGCGAGCGTACGCCTCCCGATGGGCGCCTTTCCGCATTCTGGAACGAGCACGACGAAGAAGGGTGAATGACCTGCTACAGCCGCGTGAGACGCGGGCCGGGCGGGTACGGTGGCCTGAATGGGCACGCGCCACGCACCCGGACGGCGGGTTCTCTCACCGCAGCACCTCAGTCGCCGCGTCCGCGTAGCGCGGGACGGTGCGGGACCAGTAGTAGCAGCCGCGGATCCAGCCCGCCATGCCGTCCACGTAGCCGACGCCCGAAGGGCTCAACTCCGGTGCGATCTCGGCGTGGAGCCTCTCGAACTCGCGGATCGTGCGGTTGATCTGCTGGATGGCCAGGGTGACGGCCACCGGCAGCGGGCACTGGTGGGCCCGCTGGTAGGCGAGCGCCAGATTGATCATTTGGCCGGCGCGTTGCTCCTTGACGGCGGAGAACAGGTCGGGGATCCACACCGCGGCGTCGGCCGACAGCCGGCTCAGGCGCCGCATGAGCGGGTGATGGAGTTCCTCGGACGTCAGCTCGCACGGCTGGGCGGCCTCGCACAGCGGGTGGAACGGCTCGACGCCCGCGGTGAGGGACCGTATCGAGGTGCACAGCCCGGACCGCAGGGGGGAGGGATGGGTCTGGGCCACCGCCTCGTACAGCAGCCCGTGCACGTACTCGCGGCTCTTCCACGCCCAGCGCGCGGCCTGTGCGGGGGTGCACCGTTCGCGGACCTGCCGGTAGAGGTCGGACAGCGCTGCTCCCAGAGGGGTGCCGGGTGGTGCGTCGTCCCGCAGGATCGCGATGCTCTCGCCCAGCATGGGCAGCAACCGGCCGGGCCGGTGCCGCCCGACCTCCTCGGCCCGGTCGTCGAAGACGAACTGGTAGGCGATCTGGTGGGCCACGAGTTGCAGGATGCCGGGGTCGGCGTCCGGGCTGTTGTAGGAGGCGAGTTCGGCCGGGCGGGTGTGGGAGATCATGGCCGCGACGCCCGGTTCGTCGCTCAGGCCGGTCGTGCGCAGCCACGCGTCGACGCCCGCCGCGGCCGCCGGCTCGTGCGGGTTGCGCCGGAACGGATAGGGCATGTACAGGTGCGTGTCGATCAGCTCCACCAGGGGGGACGCGGGAAGCACGTCCTGCGCGACGGGCGCCCTCTCCTCATGTGTGGTCGACACCGTTGTCACCGTCCCTCCGGGTGCTCTCCGTGCCGGATACCGCGGTCATGGCTCCGGGTGCGAGGGTGACGGCGTGCGGGATGGTGCCGCCCGGTGCGTCCGCCCGCGGCGTGCAGATCATGGTCAGGGACCTCGGCCCCAGCGTCGCCCCCGGGCGCGGGGCCGCGATCCGTCCGGCCGGATGCCGCAGTCGCCAGCGACCGGCGACGGTCGCCAGGGCCACCGTCATCTCGGCCATGGAGAACAGGTCGCCGATGCACTTGCGGCTGCCCGCGGCGAACGGGATCAGCGCCCCGTGCGGACCGGCGGCGGACTCGCCGTCCAGCCGGCGCTCGGGCAGGAACCGGTCGGGCTCGGGGAACGACGCGGGGTCGTGGTGCAGGAGGTAGGGGCTGTACAGGACCGTGGTCCCGCGAGCCAGCCGGCGTCCGGCGAACTCCGTCTCCCGGGTGGTGACCCGCGTGAAGAGCCAGCCGGGCGGGGAGTGGCGCAGCGTCTCGGTGAGGACGGACCGGGTGTAGACCAGCCGCGGCAGGTCGTCGACGGCGGGTAACCGGCCGGCGAGGACGGTGTCCACCTCGGCGTGCAGCCGCCGCTCGACCTCGGGGTGCTGGGCCAGGAGGCTGAAGGCGGAGGCCAGGCACATGGAAGGGCTCTCGGAACCGGTGAGCAGGAGGGACACCAACTGGTCGTGGACCTCCCGGTCGGTGACCGGGGCTCCGCCGGTCCCGGCGGCGGTGAGCAGCAGCCCCAGCAGATCGTCGCGGGGAGTGCCCCGGCGGCGTTCGTCGACGGCCGAGGCGATGAGTTCGCGTACCCGCTCCACCGCCTGCCGGTAACGGCGGTTGGCGGGCGTGGGAAGCCGGAACAGGGCGTCGACCGGTACGACCGTGCGGACGAACAGGCCCCGGACGATGGCGGCGAGGCAGTGCCGCACCTCGTCGGTCGCGGCCGGGCCGAGCGCGTCGGACAGCAGCGATCTGCTGATCAGCCGGGTCGTCAGACTCAGCGTGGCGGCACTGACATCGATGCGCTGCCCCGTGCGCCAGTCCCGGCACAGTGCCGCGGCCTCCTCGGCCATCACGTCCGTCTGCGCGGCGACGCGGGCGGGGCGGAACGTGGGCTGCAGCAACCGGCGCTGACGCCGGTGCTCCGCGTGCGGGCAGGTGACGACGCCGTCGCCCATCAGCGCCCGGAGCCTGTCGTACTGCGGTCCGCCCTTGTCGAACGTACGGGTGTCCCGGAGCATCCGGTGGACGAGTTCCGGGTGGCATACCATCCACGCCCGCTGGGGGCCCAGGCGTATCTCGACCAGATCGCCCTGCGAGGGAAGAGATTTCAAAAACTCCATCGGCCGACGGAACAAGGCGATACCGTGGCTGATGGATGGGAATATGCCTGGAGCAGTACCAACCGTCCATGCCTGTTCCGATTCAGGGACGTAGCCGTTCATCGCATACCACCCGTTTCAGTCGACCTGGGAAAACGGTGAGTTCCGCCGATGCGGCGCTTGCCCCCGTGTCCTGCCCAGTGCAAACGGGCCGTCGACTTGGCGAACCCTTTCTCCAAGGGGGCGCACGGGTGCACAGAGAAGCGCTGGAAGCGCTGGGTGAATCACTTTCGAAGCACGTCATTTCCGCATACAAGGAATGCGGGGAATGCGAGGAATGGGCGGAATAAGCGGATACGGGCGGGAATGCGGCTTCAGGAGGAGCGGTCGGTCTCCACGAGCCGGGCCAGGTTCGCCAGGGTCATGCGCGTGCCCGTCTCGTGGTCCGCGGCAGGCACGGCGTCGGGGATGCCCTCGTGCGCCATGAGGACGAGGGCGTCGAACGCGTGCAGCGCGCATCCCGGCCGGCACCCGCCGGCGCGGGGAGCGTCCACATGGCCGGAGAGCCGCGAGGTGTACATGAGGCCACCCTCGGCCGGGAAGCGCTGCCGTGCCTCCCGGCCGAGAGGGGCGGGCTACAGCAGGTCGCGGGGGACCTTCTCGTTCCAGGTGCGGGAAAAGACCCGTCGGTCGGACTCGTACGCGTCGAGGGTCGCGTCGACGAAGAAGTCCGACGCGTCGCAGCTGAGCTTGGTGTGCGTGACCACCCGCACGTCCCAGTCGTCCCGCCGGAACCGCATGGTCCACGTGGTTTCGCCGCCGACCGAGGTGAAGTCGTCGGCGACCGCCGTGTAGCGCTCGTGGGCGCGCCGGCCCGACTCCAGGCCGATGTCCTCGAAGCGGACCGTGCCCCGGTCCTTCACGATGTCCAGCTCGGAGCGGTAGTCGATCAGATCCCGCTTGACGTCCCAGCGCTCCTCCGGGGGCGTCACCTGGGTCATGGCGAGCGGGGGAGTGCCCTCGGGCTCGCCGAAGGGCGCGGACGGCACCTCGTCGGGTTCGTCCACCGGCCGCACCGGCAAGGTGAGCGTGCTGGAGTGCTCGTGGACGCCGAGCAGGGCCGGCTTCGGCGCGGGCCAGGCCAGCGGCCAGTAGGACGTCGACAGGGACAGCCGGATGCGGTGGCCGGCCGGGAACGCCTGCGCCACACCGTTCAGCGGAATGGTGGCCCGGTAGCGCCGGCCCGGCTCCAACGGCTCGGGGGACTCCGTGCTGTCACGGCGCGTCAGGTTCAGGATGCCGTAGGAGACGCGCGTGGCGGCGCCGTCGGGGCTCACGTCGGACAGCCGCGCGGCCACCAGGGCGACCGGCTCGCTCACCGACAGGTCGAGTTCCACGCTCGGCGAGCCGAGGATCTCCACCTGCTCGGTCAGCGGCTCGGTGTCGAAGACGAGGGAACCGCCGTCCTCCTCGCGCTGGTCGTAGGGCAGGTCCGGCGGCGCGTTGTAGGAGGCCCACTTGCCCGCGAACTGTCCGACGGACAGCGGCGAGCGCACGGTCATCGCCGCACCGGCCTCCGGCACCGTCGCCGTGTCGTCCCGCGCGGGCCCGATCGTGTGCCGGCTGAGGGGGTGCGTGACGGGGCGGATGTGCGGGGACGGCCAGTCCGGCTCACCCACCCAGCGGCCGGGCCGCTCCTCGTAGGAGGTGGACGGCGGCACGCTGTCCTGCATCCACGCCAGCAGCATGGGGCCGTCCATCACGCCGTTGTCGACGCCCTTGAGCCAGTGGTCCCACCAGCGCACGAGTTCCTGGAGGTAGCCGATCGCGGGCCCGGGCTCCCCGAGGTGGGGGAACTTGTGCGACCAGGGCCCGATCAGCCCCTTGCGGGGCACATCCAGGTTGCCCAGCAGCCGCGTCACGGCGTTGGAGTAGCCGTCCGCCCAGCCGCTGGAGGCCAGGACCGGGCACTGCACGCTCGTGTAGTCCTCGCACACCGAGGCGTGCCGCCAGTAGTCGTCGCGGCGCTGGTGGCGCAGCCACTCCAGGACCCACGGCTCGGTGTTCTCCAGCCGCTCGTGCCACATCTCGCGCCAGCGCTCGCCCACCACGGCCGGGTCGGGCGGGCAGGTGCCGTAGGCGAACATGGTGCCCGCCTCGGCCAGGTTGTCCGACAGCAGGGCGCCGCCCATGTAGTGCATGTCGTCGGCGTGCCGGTCGTCGGTGAAGGACGCGATGGCGATGGCCTTCAGGGACGGCGGCCGGCGGGCCGCCACCTGGAGCGCCGCGAACGCGCCCCAGGAGATGCCCATCATGCCCGTGCCGCCGTCGCACCAGGGCTGCTCCGCCAGCCAGGCCAGGACCTCCTCGGCGTCCGCCTGCTCACGCTCCAGGTACTCGTCGCGCAGCACCCCCTCCGAGTCACCGGTGCCGCGCAGGTCGACGCGGACACAGGCATAACCGTGCCCGGCCAGGTAGGGGTGGTGGATCGAGTCCCGCACGGCCGTCAGGTCGCGCTTGCGGTACGGGATGTACTCCAGCACCGCCGGCACCGGCTCCTGGTCGGAGGAGGTGGGGCGCCAGATGTGCGCGGAGAGCCGGACCCCGTCCGACATCGGGATCGTGACGTGCTCTTCTTCCTTCGTCTCGTACGGCAGGTTGGTCACGTAACGCATGGAAGTGACGTGCTCCTCACTTTCGCGGGGCGTCGGCCTCGGCCGGGGCGTCCTCGAAGGCCAGGCCCAGGGCGGCCACGCAATGGTCGAACTTCGCCCGCAGCTCCGCCTCGTCGGCCCCGCCGGTGTAGATGTGCGCCAGCTCGTAGCTGTAGCTGTCCTGCCCGGGCAGGTCCGAGAGCCGGTCGCCCTGCGCGGGGACGACCTCGATGCGCACGCCCGGGGTCTCCCGCTCGATGCGGGCGATCTCCTCGGGGCCCGGCACCCGGCGCACCACACCGTCGGTGAACCAGCGGTGGTACCACTTCGCGGCCATCGCGTACTCGCCCTCGCCGTGCGGCATGCGCGGGTCCTCGCCGAGGGCGAGGCGGACCATGCAGTGGTGGTTGGGCACGCCGTCGACGTAGTGGAACAGCTCCGCGTGCGACTGGGAGTGCCGGGGGTTGATCTCCAGCAGATTGATCTCCTGGGTCCGCGGGTCGTAGAAGTACTCGATGCTGAAGGTGGCCGAGTCCATCCCGATCTGCCGCATCACCCGCTCACTGACGTCGTGCAGTTGCGCGATGGCCGGGGGCGGCAGCATCGAGGGGTACTGGTGGCGCAGGAAGCAGGGGGAGTCCGGGTACTGGATGGAGTCCAGGACCCCGTAGACGGTCACCTCGCCCTCGTGGACATAGCCCTCGACGGCGACCTGGACGCCGGACAGCGACCCCTCCGCGAGGCAGACCCGCCCGCCCACGCCGTTCATCTCCGGGGGCAGGTCGAGGCGTTCGAGGATGTGCTCGAAGGGGCGGCCGATACGGGAAATGCCGCCGCGGATCTCGGAGACGGCCTTGTGGAACTCCTCCTCGTCATCGACTCCGAAGGCGAGTTCTGAGGAGTACGAGAGGGCCGGTTTGAGCCACATCGGGTAGTTCACGCCCTCCGGCGGGCGCGGCGGCTCGGCGGACAGGTCGACCTGGCCGAACCGCGGGTGCCGGTCGGTGACCTTCTGCTGTTCCAGCCGGCTCCAGTACTTGTGCTCGCACTTGACCACCGACTCCAGGCTGGTGCTGCGGGTGCCGTAGCGTTCGCTCAGCATCGGCACGAGCGTGCTGACCGGGAAGTCCCAGTAGCCGACGATCGCGTCGATGCTGCCGTCGAACGCGTCGAGCACGCCCCGGGCCTTGTCGAACAGGGCCGGCAGGTCCACCTCGCCGACCTGGAGCTCCTCGATCGTCAGCAGCTGGTGAAAACGCAGCTGGTCGGCTCCCGGGACCTCCTGGAGCGTGGGCAGGTTGGCCTCGTCGAGCCCGATCACGAAGACGTTCTTCACCGTCTCGT
This sequence comes from Streptomyces sp. NPDC007907, assembly GCF_042959365.1. Taxonomy (NCBI): domain Bacteria; kingdom Bacillati; phylum Actinomycetota; class Actinomycetes; order Kitasatosporales; family Streptomycetaceae; genus Streptomyces; species Streptomyces sp. NPDC007907. The sequence goes on along the minus strand of NZ_JBIBKR010000003.1, from coordinate 845,271 downwards.
CAGACACGGCTCTCCTTCCGACGGCGTACGGCCCGAAGGCCGGCTTGCAAGATCGTCGGAGTACCCGTCGGGCCCGTCGGCATTCCGCTTCGGGCACCGCGCCCGTAGCGGGCGAGAGGAGACATGCCTGCCACTGTGCCGGGAACGCGGGGCGGACAAGGACGGCGTGGCCGGTGAACCGGGCCACGCCGTGGACGAACCCGGCAAAGGGGAAGATGTGCAGCCCGAGCAGGAAAAGTCCGCACCCCAGGTCGTGTCCGAGCCGGACCCGCCCTACGACTCCGACAAGCAGCGGTGGCCCGGCCTGGAGGCCGACATGCGCACCAAGCCGCGCTACCGGGCGAGCCGTTACCGGGCCGGCGGGAAGCTGGAGGGGAAGACCGCACTGATCACCGGCGGTGACTCCGGCATCGGCAGGGCCGTGGCGCTGCTGTACGCACGCGAGGGCGCCGACGTCGCCGTCGTCCACCTGCCCGAAGAGCAGGTCGACGCCGAGCGCGTGCGCGGCGAGGTGGAGGAGCAGGGCAGGCGCTGTCTGCTGCTGCCCGGCGACCTCACCGACCCGGAGTTCTGCCGCGAGGCCGTCGAACGGACGGTGGCGGAACTCGGGGGCCTGAACATCCTGGTGAGCAACGCCGCCTACCTCAACAGCAAACTGGAACTGGAGCAGTTGACCGCGGAGGACTTCGACCTGACGTTCAAGACGAACGTCTACGCGTACTTCCACCTGCTCATGGCGGCCCTGCCGCATCTCGGGCCCGGTGACGCGGTCATCGCCACCGCCACCGAGGAGGCCCTCAAGGGCAGCACCACGATGATCGACTACGCGGCGTCGAAGGCCGCGCTGATCACCCTGACCAAGTCCGTCGCGACGCACCTGGCCAAGCGGGGCGTGCGCGCCAACGTGGTCGCGCCGGGCCCGACCTGGACGCCCCTCAACGAGGCCGACCCGCACATGCCGCCGGACGGGCTCGCCCACATCGGCAGCGAGGCCCCGCTGGAACGCGCGGCCCAGCCCGAGGAGATCGCGCCGACGTACGTCTACCTCGCCTCCGACGCCGACTCCAGCTACACCGTCGGCGAGGTCATCGCGGTGACCGGAGGCATCGTCGACACGCGGTAGCCGGGCTCACGCCCCGGCGGGCAGGGGCTGTTCCGCCCAGATGGTCTTGCCCGTGGCCGTCTGGCGGCTGCCCCACCGCTCGGCGAGCTGGGCGACGAGCAGCAGCCCCCGCCCGCCCTCGTCGAAGACCCGGGCCCGCCGCAGATGCGGTGCGGTGCTGCTGCCGTCGGACACCTCGCAGATGAGGGTCCTGTCGCGGATCAGCCGCAGTTCGATGGGGGCGCCGCCGTACCGCAGCGCGTTGGTGACCAGCTCGCTGACGATCAGCTCGGTGGCGAACTCCGCCTCCGTCAGGCCCCATTGGGCCAGCTGCTCGCCGGCCATCTTGCGGGCCCGGGCCACGGCCGCCGGGTCCGGTGGCAGCTGCCAGGTGCGGACCTTCCCGGCGTCGAGCACGGCCGTCCGCGCCAGCATCAGCACCACGTCGTCATCGGCGGGCCGTCCGGTCAGCAGCGTGCGCAGCACCTGCTCGCAGGTCTCCTCCAGCCCGTCCGCGGGGTTGCTCAGGGCCTGGCGCAGCAGGGCGGTCCCCACTTCGACGTCGTGGCCGGACGCCTCGATCAGACCGTCGGTGTAGAGGGCGAGCAGACTGTTCTCCTCGAGTCGGACCTCGGAGGCCTCGAACGGCAGACCGCCCAGGCCCAGCGGCGGACCGGCCGGCAGGTCCAGGAACCGTACGCCGCCGTCGGGCGTGACCAGCGCGGGCGGCGGATGCCCGGCGCGGGCCATGGTGCAGCGACGGGACACCGGGTCGTACACGGCGTACAGACAGGTGGCGCCCACCTGCCCCGACGTCTCCTCCCCGCGCACCTCCGGCCCCTCCTCCCGGTCGAGCCGGATGACGAGGTCGTCGAGCTGGGTGAGCAGCTCGTCGGGGGCGAGGTCGACGTCCGCGAGCGTCCGTACGGCGGTCCGCAGACGGCCCATCGTCGCCGACGCGTGGATGCCGTGGCCCACCACGTCGCCCACGACCAGGGCCACCCGGGTGCCGGACAGCGGGATCACGTCGAACCAGTCGCCCCCGATGTCCGCCCCGGCCCCGGTCGGCAGGTAGCGGTAGGCGATGTCCAGCGCCGCCAGGTCCGGAAGCCGCTCGGGCAGCAGGCTGCGCTGGAGTGCCAGCGCCGTGCGGCGTTCGCGTGTGAAGCGGCGGGCGTTGTCCACGCTCACCGCGGCCCGGGCGACGATGTCCTCCGCGAGCAGCAGGTCGTCCTCGCTGAACGAGTCCGGGGTCCGGTGGCGCAGGAAGTGCACCAGGCCCAGTGTGACGCCCCGGGCTCGCAGCGGCACCATCATCACCGAGTGGATCATGTGCCTGGTCACGGTCTCGGCGCGGGCCGGGGAGGCCTTGAGCCACTCCAGGAGTTCCGGATCCCCCGGCCGGTGCCGGGCGCCCCGCGCGGCGGCCAGGGTCCGCAGCGGCAGCGTCCCCACCGGGTAGTGGACCGTCCCGCCGACGCCCACCACCGACTCCGGGCAGCCCTCCAGCACCGACTGCTGTGCGGCTCGCCGCAGCGTGACCGGCGTGTCCGGCGGCAACGGCCACGGCTCGTCGCCCCGGAGCACGGACTCCAGCAGATCCACCGTGACGAAGTCCGCGAACCCCGCGGTGACGGCCACTTCCGCCATTTCCTCGGCCGTCCGGTGCACGTCGAGGGTGCTCCCGATCCGCAGACTGGCCTCGTTGATCACCGCCAGCCGGCGCCGGGCCCAGGACTGCTCGGTCGTGTCGAACACGGTCGCGGACATGCCCTGGACCGTGCCGGTCCCGTCCTTCAGCGGGGAGAGAAACATGGACCAGGCGTGCGGCCGGACCTCTCCCGGGGCCGTGGCGTACTGCTCGTGGAAGATCATCTCGCCGGTGCGCAGCACTTCCCGCTGGAGGCGGTCGTAGGTGTCGAAGGGCGGACTGGGCTCCATCTCCCACAGGGTCAGGCCCTTCATCTCCTCCTCGGAGCGGCCCATCACCTCGCTCATGATGTCGTTGGCGCCCACCAGCCGGGCGTCCCGGTCGTAGACCGCGACCGGTACGGGCAGTTGGCCGAGCGCGAGGTCCCACAGGGGCGCGTGCCCGCGCTCGGTCCGCACGGGCGGGTACACCGGTGCGGTGCCGGTCACCAGCCACAGCCGCCGGCCTTCCGCGTCCAGCAGCGGCGTCCCCTGCACCCGGACCACGATCCGGTCGCCGTCCCGGTGCCGCAGCGCGACCTCACCGACCCACCGGCGCCCCTCCTCCACGTGCCGCCGCGTGGACTCCGGGAGACCCGCGGCGAGCAGGTCGGTCACGGCCTTGCCCACGAGCTCGGCGGGTTCGTAGCCGAGCAGGCGGCGCGCACCGTCGCTCCACACCATGATCGCCCCGGCGGCGTCGACGACGACCGCCAAGTCCTCCGGTACGCGTCCGTGCACGGTGCCTCCGGATGTGCCGCCCCCGTCTGCTCTCCAGTCCCTGCACCGATTGTCCCGCTACCGGCCCACCGCGGCTCGTCTGCCGCCGGACGCGGCGGTGACCAGTGGGAACGCTCAGATTGCCGCGCGGATCGCCCGCTCGAACCCCTCGACGTGCCCCCGGGCGATCCGCGCCGCCCGCTCCGGATCGCCCGCGACGATCGCCTCGATCAGCGGCCCGTGCTCCTCGACGTGCCCCGCCATGTCCGGCAGGCGGTCGAGGAACAGGCACCAGATGCGGGTGGCGAGGTTGTCGTGCCGGACGAGTGTGTCCTCCAGGTACGGGTTGTGCGCGGTGGCGTAGACCGCGCGGTGGACCCGCAGGTCCAGGTGCATCAGCCCGGTGGCGTCCCGGCCCGAGGCGCTCGCGCCCTCCAGCTCCCGCCCCAGGGCCGTCAGGGCCGCCCGGTCCGCCGTCGTGGCGCGGCGCGCGGCCTGGGCGGCGGCCAGGGGCTCCAGTTCCTGGCGCACCTCGGAGATGTGGGCGAGGTCGGTGATGTTGACCTCGGTGGCGAAGGTGCCGCGCCGGGGGTAGGTCGTGATCAGACGCTCGTACTGGAGCCGCTTCAGAGCCTCGCGCACCGGCGTCCGCCCGACGCCGAGGGACTGGGCCAGCTGCTCCTCGTGGATCGGCGCGCCCGGCCGGATCTCGAGCATCACGAGCCGGTCGCGGATGGCGCGGTAGGCGCGCTCGGCGAGGGACAACTCCTCGCCGCCGGGCTCCGCGCTGCGGGAGTTCCCGCGGGTCGGCTCGGTCGCCAGCTGCTGCATGAATGCCCCCTTGACCTGTCCGGCGAGCTCCCATACCGTACCGCAGAGTCTGATATATCAGTCGCGCATCAGTTGGCTCCCAGGATGGTGCACCTATGGCAACCAGCCCGTCGACCAGCACACTCGCCTCCCCCCTCGCCCTGACGCTCAGCGAACTGGACCCGGACGTCGCCACCGCCGTGCGGGCCGAACTGCACCGCCAGCAGTCGACGCTGGAGATGATCGCCTCGGAGAACTTCGCGCCGGCCGCCGTACTGGAGGCCCAGGGCTCCGTCCTCACCAACAAGTACGCCGAGGGCTACCCGGGCCGCCGCTACTACGGCGGCTGCGCACACGTCGACGTCGTCGAGCGGCTGGCCGTCGACCGGGTGAAGGAACTGTTCGGCGCCGAGGCCGCGAACGTCCAGCCGCACTCGGGGGCGCAGGCCAACGCCGCCGCGATGTTCGCCCTGCTCCGGCCGGGCGACACGATCCTCGGCCTCGACCTGGCGCACGGCGGCCACCTGACCCACGGCATGCGGCTCAACTACTCCGGCACGCTGTACGACGTCGTGCCCTACCACGTGCGCGAGTCCGACCTGCGCGTCGACATGGAGGAGGTCGAGCGGCTCGCCCTCGCGCACCGGCCGAAGATGATCGTCGCCGGCTGGTCGGCATACCCGCGGCAGCTGGACTTCGCGGCGTTCCGGCGGATCGCCGACGCGGTGGGCGCGTACCTCCTGGTCGACATGGCCCACTTCGCCGGGCTGGTCGCCGCGGGACTCCACCCGAACCCGGTGCCGTACGCCGACGTCGTCACGACCACCACCCACAAGACCCTCGGCGGACCCCGCGGCGGGGTGATCCTCAGCCGGGCCACCCTCGCCAAGAAGATCGACTCCGCCGTCTTCCCCGGCCAGCAGGGCGGGCCGCTCCAGCACGTGATCGCGGCGAAGGCGGTGGCGTTCAAGGTGGCGGCGGGGGAGGAGTTCAGGGAACGCCAGCAGCGCACCCTGCACGGCGCCCGCATCCTCGCCGGACGGCTGCTGGCCGACGACGTCGCCGAGGCCGGCATCACCGTCCTGACCGGCGGCACCGAGGTCCACCTGGTCCTCGTCGACCTGCGGCACTCCGCGCTCGACGGGCGGCAGGCCGAGGACCGGCTGCACCGCCTCGGCATCACCGTCAACCGCAACGCCGTGCCCTTCGACCCGCGCCCGCCCATGGTGTCCTCGGGCCTGCGCATCGGCACCCCGGCCCTGGCCACCCGCGGCTTCGGCGCGACGGAGTTCCGGGAGGTCGCCGACATCATCGCCGAGGCCCTCAAGGGCGAACGGCCGGACGACGAACTGCGCGCGCGGGTCGACAAGCTCGCCGCCGCCTTCCCCCTCTACCCGGACGGAGCCCCGGCATGACCGCCCGACCGCTCCCCGAGCACCCGGACTTCCTCTGGCGCAACCCCGAGCCGCGCTCCTCCTACGACGTCGTCATCGTCGGCGCCGGCGGCCACGGCCTGGCCACCGCCTACTACCTCGCCGAGAACCACGGCATCACCGACGTCGCCGTCCTGGAGAAGGGCTGGCTGGCGGGCGGCAACATGGCCCGCAACACCACGATCATCCGCTCCAACTACCTCTGGGACGAGAGCGCCGCGATCTACGAGCACGCGCTCAAGCTGTGGGAGCGGCTCCCCGAGGAGCTCGACTACGACTTCCTGTTCAGCCAGCGCGGCGTCCTCAACCTCGCCCACACCCTCCAGGACGTCCGCGAGGGCATGCGCCGGGCGAACGCCAACCGCCTCAACGGAGTCGACGCCGAGTGGCTCGAACCGGACCAGGTCGCCAAGGTCTGCCCCATCCTCAACGTCTCGCCCCGCACCCGTCACCCCGTCCTCGGCGCCACCTTCCAGCCCCGGGCCGGCATCGCCAAGCACGACCACGTCGCCTGGGCCCTGGCCCGCCGCGCCGACCACCTGGGCGTGGACCTGATCCAGGGCTGCGAGGTCACCGGCTTCCTCAAGGACGGCGACCGGGTCGTGGGCGTCGACACCAACCGGGGGCGTATCCACGCGGGCCGGGTCGGGCTCGCCGCAGCCGGGCACAGCAGCGTGCTGGCCGAACGGGCGGGCGTACGACTGCCGGTGCAGTCCCATCCCCTCCAGGCCCTGGTCTCGGAGCTGCACGAGCCGGTGCATCCCACGGTCGTCATGTCCAACCACGTGCACGTCTACGTGTCCCAGGCGCACAAGGGCGAGCTGGTGATGGGCGCGGGCGTCGACTCCTACAACGGCTACGGGCAGCGTGGCTCGTTCCACGTCATCGAACGGCAGATGGCCGCCGCCGTCGAGCTGTTCCCCGTCTTCGCACGGGCGCACGTGCTGCGTACCTGGGGCGGCATCGTCGACGTCACCCCGGACGCCTCGCCGATCATCGGCCGCACGCCGGTGGAGGGGCTGTACGTCAACTGCGGCTGGGGGACCGGCGGTTTCAAGGCCACCCCCGCCGCCGGCTGGACGTTCGCACACACCATCGCCACGGGCGAACCGCATCCGCTGAACGCGCCCTTCGCCCTCGAACGTTTCACCACGGGCGCCCTGATCGACGAACACGGCGCGGCGGCCGTGGCCCACTGAGGAGGACACCACCGTGCTGCTGATCACCTGCCCGTGGTGCGGGCCGCGGGACGAGACCGAGTACCACTACGGCGGACAGGCCCTCCCCCACCCCGAGACCCCGGCCGACCTCACCGACGAGCAGTGGGCCGCGTATGTCTTCTACCGCGACAACCCCAAGGGCCCCTTCGCCGAACGCTGGATGCACGGCACCGGCTGCCGCCGCTGGTTCAACGTCCTGCGCGACACCGCCACCCACGAGGTGCTGACCACCTACCGCCTCGACGAACCGCGCCCCGGAGGGACTCGATGACCGAGCAGCGCTTCCGGCTCCCGCAGGGGGGCCGCGTCGACCGTGGCACCGTGCTGCGCTTCACCCTCGACGGACGGGAGCTGACCGGGCACCCCGGCGACACCCTCGCCTCCGCGATGCTGGCGAACGGCATCGCCGAGGTCGCCCCGTCGCTCTACCGCGGCCGCCCGCGCGGCATCATCGCCGCGGGCGTCGAGGAGCCCAACGCGCTCGTCCGGCTGGACGGCCCCTGTGCGGAGGGCATGCTCCCGGCCACGGCCGTGGAGCTGTACGACGGCCTGTCCGCCACCACGCTCTCCGGGATGGGCCGCCTCGACCCGGTGCCCGACCCCGCCGTCTACGACAAGAAGCACGTCCACACCGACGTCCTGGTCGTCGGCGCGGGACCGGCGGGGCTCTCGGCGGCCGCCGCGGCCGCCGGTTCCGGCGCCCGGGTGATCCTCCTCGACGACCGGCCCCAGCCCGGCGGTCCGCTGTTCCAGGACAGCGCGTGGGTCGCCGACGTCCGGGAGGTGCTGGACGCCGCGCCCGAGGTCGTCGTCCTGCCCCGCACCACGGCCTTCGGCTCCTACGACGACAACTACGTGCTCGCCCTCCAGCACCGCACCGACCACCTGGGAGCCGCCGCCCCCGCGGGGGTCTCACGCCAGCGGCTCTGGCACATCCGCGCCCGCCGGGTGGTGCTGGCGACCGGCGCGCACGAGCGTCCGCTGGTCTTCTCCGGCAACGACCGGCCCGGGGTGATGCTCTCCTCGGCCGTACGGACGTACCTCGACCACTACGCCGTGGCACCCGGTTCGCGGGCCGTGGTGAGCACGACCAACGACAGCGCCTACGACACGGTCGTCGCTCTGCACGCGAGCGGGATCGACGTCGCCGCCGTCGTCGACGCCCGGGCCCAACGGTCCCCCCGGGCCGCCGAGGTGGCCGGGGCTACGGGGGTGCCGGTGCTGACGGGCAGCGCGGTCGTCGACACGGCGGGGCCCGGCCGGCTCACCGGTGTCACCGTGCATGCCCTCGACACCGCGGGCCGACTCGTCGGCGAGCGGCGGACGTTCGACTGCGATCTGCTCGCCGTCTCCGGCGGATGGAGCCCGGTGGTGCACCTGCACAGCCAGCGGCAGGGCCGGCTGCGCTGGGACGAGGAACTGGTCGCCTTCGTGCCCGACGGCGCCGTGCGCGGCCAGCAGGTCGTCGGTGCGGCGCGCGGGACGTACGACCCCGACGGCTGCCGTGCCGAAGGGGCGAGGGCGGGCGCGCTGGCGGCGACGGAGGCCGGGTTCCCGGTCGCCGTGCCGGCCGAGCACACGCGGCTCCCCGCCGCCCCGACCCGTGCGCTGTGGCTGGTCCCCGCCCCCGACGGCGAACCCGGCACCTGGGACGACCACTTCGTCGACCTCCAGCGCGACGTCACCGTCGCCGACGTCCACCGGTCCACCGGCGCCGGTATGCGCGGCGTCGAGCACGTCAAGCGCTACACCTCCCTCGGCACCGCGAACGACCAGGGCAAGACCTCGGGCGTCAACGCCATCGGCGTCATCGCCGAGGTGCTCGGCGGTTCACCGGGCGAGATCGGCACCACGGCCTACCGGGCTCCGTACACGCCGGTCGCCTTCGCCGCCCTGGCCGGCCGGGAGCGCGGCGACCTGTTCGACCCGGAGCGCACCACTCCCTTGCACAGCTGGCACGTGGCGCACGGCGCGGAGTTCGAGAACGTCGGGCAGTGGAAGCGTCCCCGGTACTACCCGCGGCCCGGTGAGGACATGGACGCCGCCGTGGCCCGCGAGTGCCGAGCGGCCCGCGAGGGCGTGGCCTTCATGGACGCCTCCACCCTCGGCAAGATCGAGATCCGGGGCGCGGACGCGGGCGAGTTCCTCAACCGGATCTACACCAACGCCTTCAAGAAGCTGAAACCCGGCACGGCCCGCTACGGCGTCATGTGCCGGCCGGACGGCATGATCTTCGACGACGGTGTGACACTGCGGCTCGACGACGACCGCTACTTCATGACCACCACGACCGGGGGCGCCGCCGGGGTCCTGGACTGGCTGGAGGAGTGGCTCCAGACGGAGTGGCCCGAACTCGACGTCCACTGCACCTCCGTGACCGAGCAGTGGTCGACGGTCGCCGTGGTCGGTCCCCGGTCCCGCGAGATCGTCGCCCGGCTCGCACCCGACGTCGACCTGTCCGCCGAGGCGTTCCCCTTCATGGCCTTCCGCGAGACCACCCTGGCCTGCGGTGTCCCGGCCCGCATCTGCCGGATCTCCTTCTCCGGCGAACTGGCCTACGAGATCAACGTCTCGGGGTGGTACGGCCTGGCCGTCTGGGAACGGGTGCACGAGGCCGGGCGGCCGTACGGCATCACCCCGTACGGCACCGAGACCATGCACGTGCTGCGGGCCGAGAAGGGCTACATCATCGTCGGGCAGGACACCGACGGCACCGTCACCCCGCAGGACGCGGGCATGTCCTGGGTGGTCTCCCGGCAGAAGGACTTCATCGGCAAGCGGTCCTTCTCCCGCGCCGACACCGCCCGCACCGACCGCAGGCACCTGGTCGGCCTGCTGCCGCACGACCGCACGACCCGGCTGCCCGAGGGCACCCAACTCGTGGCCCCGGACGTCTCCCTGGAGACCGTGCCGGTGCCGATGCTGGGCCACGTCACCTCCAGCTACCACAGCCAGGCACTCGGCAGACCCTTCGCCCTCGCCCTCGTCGCCGGCGGTCGGGACAGGATCGGCGAGACCCTGCTCGCCCCGGTGGGCGAGGACCTCGTGCCCGTCGAGGTGGCCGACTGCGTCCTGTACGACCCCGAAGGGACCAAGCGAGATGGCTGACACCGGTATCGCCGCACTGCGCAACAGCCCAGCGGCCCACCTGGCGGAGCGGATGCGTGCCGCCACCGTCACCGGCGCCCGGGGCGTCACGCTGACGGAACTGCCGTTCCTCACCATGGTGAACCTGCGCGTCGACCCCGGCTCCGAGGCGGCCGCCCGCATGGAGACGGCCCTGGGGGCGCCGCTCCCGCGCCGGTGCGGCGACACCACCGCCTCCGGTGACCGCACGGCCGTCTGGCTGGGCCCCGACGAGTGGCTGGTGCTCTCCCGGTCCGACGAGGCCCCCGCGCTGCGGGAGGCACTGGGGCAGGCCCCCGGGTCGGTCGTCGACGTCTCCGCGAACCGCACGACGCTGGAACTGAGCGGACCATCCGCCCGGCAGGTCCTGGAGAAGGGCTGCCCGCTGGACCTGCACCCCCGGGTCTTCGGCCCGGGCCGGGCGGTGTCGACCACGGTGGGCCCCGTCGCCGTACTGCTCTGGCAGACCGACGACGCGCCGACGTACCGCCTGTTGCCCCGCTCCTCGTTCGCCGACTACCTGGCGCGCTGGGTCATGGACGCGATGGGCGAGTTCGGCGCACCGGAGGTGCCGTGATGCAGACGCCCGAGTACGTCCTCACCCTGGACTGCCCCGAGGCGCCCGGGATCGTCGCCGCCGTCTCGCGGTTCCTGCTCGACCACGGCAGCGACATCGTCGACAACCACCAGTTCGGTGACCGCAGGGACGGTCACTTCTTCATGCGGGTGCGCTTCGCGGCCCCCGGCCGCGAGGACACCGCGGAGCTGCTCCGGCGTGCTTTCGCCGCGGTGGCCACGCCGTTCGCGATGCGCTGGCACCTCGAACCGGCCGGTACCCGGCGCCGCGTGCTCATCATGGTGTCCCGCTACGACCACTGCCTCAACGACCTGCTCTTCCGTACCCGCAGCGGGGACCTGCCCATCGACGTGGTCGCAGTGGTGTCCAACCACCGCGACCACGAGGCACTGGTCACCTGGCACGGCATCCCGTTCTTCCACGTGCCGGTCACCGCCGCGACCAAGCCGGAGGCCGAGGCCCGGCTGCTCGGCGTCGTCGACCGGTTCGACGTCGACCTGGTCGTGCTCGCCCGCTACATGCAGGTGCTCTCCGACGACCTGTGCACCCGGCTGCCCGGCCGGATGATCAACATCCACCACTCGTTCCTGCCGAGCTTCAAAGGAGCCAAGCCCTACCACCAGGCCCACGAACGCGGCGTCAAACTCGTCGGCGCGACGGCCCATTACGTCACCGCCGACCTCGACGAGGGTCCGATCATCGCCCAGGAGGTCATCGACGTCGACCACAGCCACACGCCCGAGGACCTCGCCGCCCTCGGCCGCGACGCGGAGTCGGCGGCCCTGGCGCGGGCGGTGCGCTGGCACTGCGAGGGCCGGGTGTTCGTCCAGGGCAGACGCACGGTCATCCTGCGCTGAGGCCAGGCCGGTCGACGGATCGGGTCCGTCAGCCTGCCAGGCGTTCCGCCAGCAGGAAAACGCCGATGGTGATCATCATCGCACCGGAGACGCGGGTCACCGCCCGGGCCGCGGAGGGCCTGGTCCGCAGGACCGTGCGGGCCAGGACTCCGACGGTGAGGTAGACGACGGCACAGGCGACCATGTGCAGCGAGCCGAGCAGACCGGTCTGGCCCGCGACCGGCCAAGCTCCCGCGGGGTCGATGAACTGCGGGAACAGGGAGAAGTAGAGGAGCAGGGCCTTGGGGTTCAGTCCGCTGATCCCGATGCCCCGGAGCAGGACCCGCCCCCGGGAGGCGCCCCCGGCGCCCACTTCCTCCTCGGCGGCCGTCAGAACGGCCGGCTGCCGCAGCACCCCCCAGCCGAGCCACACCAGGTAGCCGGCCCCGGCCATGGTCAGCGCCGTGAGCAGGGTCCCCGAGCTCGCCACGACCACCACCAGCCCCGCCACGGCGAGCAGGGTGTACCCCGCGTATCCGGCCACGAGCCCGGCGACGGCCGGCACGACCGACCGGTCCCGCAGGCCCGCTGTGATCGCGTAGGCCCAGTCCGCTCCCGGGGTGAATACCAGCAGCAGGTCGACTGCCACGAAGGCCGCCAGCGTGGTCGTGTCCATCGATCGTTCCCTCTCACATGCGGTGGTGCGAGGGAAGGGTATGGCGGATCTGCCCGAAAGTGTTCCCTTCTTTTCTTCTTGATCGGCCTCTCTGGGGCAGAATTTTCTCCATGGATGCGATGGACCGGAAAATTCTTACCGAGTTGCAGCTGGACGGCCGCCTCACGGTCACCGAGCTGGCGGCGCGCGTGAAACTGAGCGTCTCGCCCTGCCACCGCAGGCTGCGCGATCTCGAACGCGAAGGTGCGATCCGCGGCTATCGCGCGGTGGTGGACCCGGCCGCCGTGGGCCTGAACTTCGAGGCCCTCGTCTTCGTCACCATGCGTCTGGAGGACGCCGACACGGTCTCCGCGTTCGAGAAGGCGGTGGCCGCCGTCCCGCACGTCCTCCAGGCCCAGCGGCTCTTCGGCGACCCCGACTACCTCCTGCGCGTCGCCGCCACCGACCTGACCGCCTTCCAGCAACTCTACGACCAGCAACTCGCCCGGCTCCCGGGCGTCCAGCGCCTCAACTCCACCCTCGTCATGAAGCACGTCGTCGACGACCGCCCGCTGCCCGGATGAGCGGCCCCGGGGCGAACGGGCCCCGGATCACCCACCGGCTGCGCGGACCACCGGCCGCTCATGCGGACCACCCGCGGAGGTGCGCCCCCGGGCAAACACCCGTGCGCTGCCGGGCAATCGACCCGCTCGCGCCGGTCCTAGCGTGGCGACGTCCCTTGCACCAGCCGCTCGGAAACGAGGAAGCAGCACATGCCGTACATCACCGTGGGCCAGGAGAACTCCACCGCCATCGACCTCTACTACGAGGACCACGGATCCGGGCAGCCGGTCGTCCTCATCCACGGCTTCCCGCTCGACGGGCACTCGTGGGAGCGGCAGAGCGCCGTCCTGCTCGACGCCGGCCACCGCGTGATCACCTACGACCGGCGCGGTTTCGGCCAGTCCTCCCAGCCCACCACCGGCTACGACTACGACACCTTCGCGTCCGATCTGCACACGGTGATGGAGACCCTCGACCTGCGGGACGCCGTCCTCGTCGGCTTCTCGATGGGCACCGGCGAGGTCGCCCGGTACGTGTCCCGCTACGGCTCGGACCGGCTCGCCAAGGTCGCCTTCCTCGCCTCCCTGGAGCCCTGCCTGCTCAAGTCCGACGACAACCCCGACGGAGTCGCCCCGAAGGAGTTCTTCGACGGGGTCGTCGCCGCCGTGAAGGCCGACCGCTACGCCTACTACACGGACTTCTACAAGGACTTCTACAACCTCGACGAGAACCTCGGCACGCGGATCAGCGAGGAGGCCGTCCGCCACAGCTGGGACGTCGCCGCCGGTGGCGGCTTCTTCGCCGCGGCCGCCGCTCCCGCGACCTGGTACACCGACTTCCGCGCCGACATCCCGGCGATCGACGTGCCGGCCCTCATCCTGCACGGCACGGGCGACCGCATCCTGCCCGTGGAGGGGACCGCACGGCCGTTCCGCAAGGCCCTTCCGGCCGCGGACTACGTGGAGATCGAGGGCGCGCCGCACGGTCTGCTGTGGACCCACGCGGAGGAGGTCAACGCGGCGCTGCTCGCCTTCCTGGCCAAGTGATCGGATTCTGCCTCCGATTCTTCCTGGACCGCCCCGGGGCGGCGTGGTGACATCGTCGAAGGCCGGCAGTGGACCCAGCTGCCGGCCTTCGACGACGCCCAGGCTTCCGACCGTGCCTGGGCCGTTGCTGATGCCCAGGGGGGAATCCAGGTGTCCGTCATCCTTTCCACCGCGTCACTGCCGGCGGCCGACCGGGGGGAGCGCTGGCACCACGCGGTGTCGCGGACCTTCATCCCGCTCGACGTGCGACTCCTCGAGGACGATCCGTCCCCCGGCAGCATCGTCAGCCACCGGCTGGGCTCCTTGGGCGTCTCGCAGGTGCAGGCGGGCCCGCAGATCGTGACGCGCAGCAGACGGCTCGCCCAGGACGGCAAGGAATTCCTCATCCTCACCCTGCAGCGGCGGGGCAGCGCCCTCAAGGAACAGGACGGGCGGGAGGCCCGCATCGGACCGGGTGACTTCTCCCTCTCCGACTCCTCGCGGACGTTCCGCAAGAAGGTGCAGAGCGCGTTCTGCTTCACTTCCTTCCACTTCCCCCGTGCGGAGCTCCACGTGCGGGACGAGGACCTGCGGACGCTCACCGCCACGGCGTTCTCCGGCCGGGAGGGGAGCGCCGCCCTGGTGGGGACCTACTTCGCGCGTCTGGCACACGAAGCGGCGCATCTCGACGCCGTCCCCGGACGCCAGTTCGCGGCCACGGCCCTCGACCTGCTGGCACTGCTGATCAACGAACGCAGCGGCCGCTTCGTCCCTCAGGCCCCCGAGACCGCAGCTGCCACCCTCGTGCGGGTCAAGGACCACATCGCACGCCACCTCGCCGACCCCGGCCTGGCACCGCCCGGGATCGCCGCGGCGCACCACATGTCGGTCCGCTACCTGCACAAGCTGTTCCAGCCGGAGGGCGTGACGGTGGGGGAGTGGATCCGGACACAGCGGCTGGAGCGGTGCCGCCGGGACCTGCTGCGCCCCCCGGCGCCGGGGCCCGGGGTCGCGGCCGTCGCCGGACGCTGGGGATTCACCAGCCCCAGCCACTTCAGCCGTTCCTTCCGAGCGGCGTACGGGATGACGCCCCGGGAGTGGCAGCGGTACGGGTTCTCCGGCGAGAGGACGGGCAAGGGCACGGGCGCAGGTGCCGGCGCGGGTACCGGGAGCACGGACACGATGGACACGGTGGAGCGGGAACCTCCCGCCGGACCGGCTCGTTGCCCATGAGTTCGGGCGTCCGCGTTCGCGCGTCCGAGAACGCCCGCGTTCGCAAGCCCGAGGTCCCGCTGCCCGGTTCGCCCAACCCCCGACCCGAGGAGTACCGTGCCCGCCACCGCGCCCGACCCGTCGACCGTCCTCCCCGCACCCCCGCCCCTGAGCGTGCAGGCCGAGCGGCTGATCCAGCTGGGGGTGCACGAGATCGGCGGGCTGTCCGCCGAGGAGATCCGTACGTTCGCCGCGGAAGCCGGGGCTGAGGGTGACGGGGCCCTGCTGGCCGTGCATCCGGACCGGGCCCCCGCATCCGCCCTCGCGCCGCTGCTGCGCCGCGACGGGAAACCGGGTTTCGTCGTCGTCGACATGCCCGACGTCGACGAGTTCGCCCCCAGCGCGCTCGACCTGCCCGACACCCCGCTCTACCTCGTCACCGGGGTCGACCGCGGGGACCACATGGCCAACTGGTCCCCGGACGAGGCCCTGCCCGCCCTCACCGAGGAGGACCGCACCCCGCTGGTGCTCACCGAGGGCATCCACTGGGTGCTCCAGCAACCCGAGGCCCTGGAGCGCAACCTCTGCTTCATGACCATCGGCTCCCGGCTGCGCAAGCCCAACGGCACCCTGGACGCCCGCACCCCGGCCCTCTGGATCAGCAACGGCACCGGCCGGGACGGCCGCGAGCGCCGCAACGCCCCCAAGGTCGGCTGGTGCTGGTGGAACAACCGCCACACCTGGCTGGGCTTCGCCTCCGCGACGGGCCGCCGCGGCTGAGGCGTCACTGCGCGAACCGGGTGAGCGGCGCCGGCCGGCCCGCGGAGAGCGCGGCGAGACCCGCACGTGCGTCGTTCCGCACGTCCGCGGGGACGCGGGCGTCCAGCGCGAGCACGGCCCGGTACTCGGCGGCGGCCTCGGCCCGCTCGCCGAGACGGGCCAGCGCGTGGGCCAGATGCAGATGGACCTTGCCCGCCTGCTTGTGCCATCCGCGGGCGTCGAACTGCCCGCGGATGGACCGCAGCGCGTCGACGGCGTCCTCCCACCGCTCCTCGTCGAGATGGACGAACGACACCGCGTAGAGCGCCGACAGGGCGGTGAACTCCCGCACGTTGGGCGGAATCCGGTCCTGGTGGCGGGGGTCCGCGAGCGCGTCCAGGATGCCCCGGCAGGTCTCCACGGCCGCCTGCGCGCGCCCCACCCCGCGCAGCACCCGGATCATCCCGCAGGAGACCTGGAGGTAGCCGTTGACGTCGTCCGCCGCCGTGAACAGCCGCGCGGCGCGGAGGTAGTGATCGGCGGCGAGCGGCAGATCGTCCACGGCGTCCCGCAGCCAGCCGAGATAGGCGTACGCCCACGCCTGCTGCAGGGTGTCCCCGCCCGTCCGGGCGAGTCGCAGCGCGCTCGTGGCCGCCTCCACCGCCTCGTCGTGCCGGCGGGCGCAGGCCCAGTACGCCCAGGCGAGGTAGTTGCGGTGGGTCGCCTCCAGCGTGGCGTCCCGCAGGGCCGCCCCGGCCGCGGCGGCCCGCTCGTAGACCTCGACCCAGTGACCCCACGACACCCAGTGGTCGGAGAACCAGTGCATGGCCTCCGCGACTTCCACGACCCGCGTGTGCTCGCCGAGGGCCGCGGCCTCGCGGAACGCGGCCAGCCAGGTGTCGCCCTCGGCCCTGATCCAGCGTGCAGCCTGCTCGCGGTCGTCCAGGGCGACCAGCCGGCCCGGGTCCTCGGGTGGTCTGCCGTAGTCCGGCTCGTGCCAGCGGCCCGCGAGGACGGCCGTGTCCAGCAGCCAGTGCCGCAGCCGGGACCGCGGGGCGAGTGACCCCTCCTCCCCGTCCTCGGAGTGGCGACGGGCGGCCGCGTACAGGCGCAGCAGGTCGTGCAGCCGGTAACGGTCCTGACGGGACGTCATGAGCAGTCCGGCCTCCAGCAGTTCCTCCAGGAGGTCCTCGGCGTCTGCCGGTGGCACGTCCGCGAGCGCGGCGGCCGCGGCCGCGCCGAAGTCCCCGCCCGGCAGCAGCGACAGCAAGCGGAACATCCGGGCGGCCTCGGGGGCGAGCCGGGAACAGGACAGCGCGAAGGCGGAGTTGACCTTCAGGTCGCCCGCGCTGAGCGCGTCCAGCCGCCGGTCCTCGTCCGCGAGTCGTCCGGCCAGCCGCTCCAGGCTCCAGTTAGTGCGGGTGGCGGCCCAGTTCGCGGCCACCCGCAACGCCAGCGGAAGATGACCGCACAGCCCGGCCACTCGGTCCGCGGCCCCCGGTTCGGCGTCCACGCGCCCGGCACCCACCACGGCACGCAGCAGGGCGGCGGACTCCCGCGGGCTCAGGGTCCCGAGCGCGACGCGCCGTACCCCCTCCAGACCGGCGAGCGTACGGCGGCTCGTCACCACCACGAGCAGCCGGCCCGCGCGCGGCAGCAGCGGCCTGACCTGGGCCTCGCTGCCCGCGTTGTCGAGCACCAGCACAGCACGCAGCCCCGTGGCGACCTCGTGGTAGCGGCCCAGACGCTCCTCGGCGGTCAGCCGGGCCAGCTCGGCCTCCCCGACACCCCAGGTGCCCAGCAGCCCCGCCACGGCCTGCTCCGCGGACGGGGGCCGCTCGTCCAGACCGCGCATGTCCACCAGGAACGCCCCGTCGGGGCAGGGCGCCGACGGCTCCTCGGCCAGTCGCACCGCCAGCGAGGTCTTCCCGCTCCCGGGCGGGCCGGACACCACGGCCACCGGCGGCGCCCCTGCCCGGCCGTCGGCCGCCTCCCGCACGAGAGCCCGCAACTCGGTCAGTTCCGCCTGCCTGCCGACGAAGTCCCGGACACCCCTGGGCAGTGTGTGGGCCGACGCCCTGACCGACTCGGCGGCCCGTGCTCCGGGGCGGGCCGCGCGGGCGGCCGCGAGGAGGCCGGCGTGTGCGGCCTCGTCCAGACCCAGGCCCTGGGCGAGCGCGGTGACGGTGCTCCGGTGCGGACGCCGGCTTCGGCCCCGCTCCATGTCGCCGATGGCCCGCCCCGAGATCCCCGAAGCCTCGGCCAGTTCCTCGATCGTCAGCCGGCGGCCCTGCCGGAGCGTGCGCAGCAGCCGGCCGAACGGCGCCGTGATCCCCACCCCAGTGCCCACCGCGCGATGATACGGCGCCAGCCTGCCATCCTGCCGCAGACCGAGGACCTGCCGAGTGCGGACGGCCGTGCCGGGGGCACGCCGTTACTTGAACCCGGGCCGGATCTGGGCGAGTCTGACCGCTGCCGAACGGGCGCCGAGGCCGATCCTGATCACATCGGTCTCTCCCATCCGGGATCGACGTGAGGGAGGGGCCGAGGCCATGGACGTCACAGCCGCGGCCGGGGACCTTCTGGCATCCCTGGCGGCGCGGGCCGACGCGGATGTCGCCGCCGGGACGCAGCGGTACTTCCCCCGGAAGATCGACGCCCTGGGCGTGAGCAACGCCTCCGTCCTCGCGCTCGCCAACGGCTACGTCCGTGCCCGGCCGGACATCCCCCCGGCCACGCGCCTGGCCCTGACGGAAGAGGTGCTGTCGCGCGCCTCGCACCACGAGGAGGTCCTGCTCGGCTTCGCGCTCCTGCACAAGGTCGCGAGGACCGGGCTCGGTGACGAACTCCTCGACCGCAGCGAGCACTGGCTGGAAACGTATGTGTCCAACTGGGCGCAGTGCGACGACCTCTGCCTGAAGCTGCTGTACCCGTTCTTCCTCGGGCACCTCGACCGGATCCCGTGGACGCGGCGCTGGGTGGCGTCCCGGTCGCCCTGGGCGAGACGCGCCGCGAACGTGGCCGTCGTGAAGTTCGTCCGGCGCGCGGTGGGGCGGACGGTGTTCGAACTGCCCCTGTCGCACGTCTTCGACAACTGCACCCGGCTGATGCACGACGAGGACGTGTACGTGCAGAAGGGCTGCGGGTGGCTGCTCAAGGTCACCGCCGAGGCCCACCAGGACGAAGTGGCCGTGTTCCTGCGCACGTGGCACGGCGACATGGCGCGCACCACCTTCCGGTACGCGATCGAGAAGATGGACCCGCAGACGCGGACATCCCTGATGACGCTGGGCAAGGAGCCCCCCGGGCGCACCACTCGGCGAGCCGCTACGTGATAAACCCTCAACCGGAGGAAGGACACGTCGTGTTACTCATGAACGGGCAACCGTATGTCGGTCACCACTGCGAATCGACGTCCCTGGTCAACCTCCTCCGGCAACGCGGTGTCGACCTGTCGGAGCCACTCGTCTTCGGCCTGGGCAGCGGATTGTCCTTCACCTATTGGCGCAGCAAGCAGATGCCGACGCCGTTCATCGGCGGCCGCGTCAAGCCGGACGGGCTGACCGCCCAGATCACCCGGACGCTCGGTCTGCGCCTGACGGTCAGGGAGACCTCCTCCGAGAAGCGGGCCCGGGAACAACTGCTCCAGGACCTCGACTCGGGGACGGTGGTCGGTCTCAAGCTCGATCGCTACGAGCTCGACTACTCCACGGACGACTACCGGTTCGCGGCCCACTACGTCGCCTGCGTCGGCCACGACGGCGACAGGTTCGCCCTCGTCGAGACCAGACCGCTGGGGCTGCGGTGGGCCTCCGGCGAGTCCCTGGCCCGGGCACGCAGCGCCCGGGGCCCGATGAGCTCACGCAATCTGTCCTTCACCATCGCCCCTCCCGACGGCCCGCTGCCCGACCTCGCAGAGGCCGCCCGCCGAGCCATCCGGACGACGGCGGAGACTTTCCTGAACCCTCCGATCGCCAACCTGGGCTTCAAGGGAATGCACAAGGCAGCGGATCTGATGCCCGGCTGGATCGACGACCTCGCATCACCCCGGGAGGCGCTCGTCGAGATGGCCACGATCATGGAGGAAGGCGGAACCGGCGGCGGCCTCTTCCGCACCATGTGGGCGGACTTCCTCGCCGAGACCGCCGACCTCACGGGCACGGCCGCGTTCAGCGACCTGTCGGACGCGTACCGCCTGGTGTCGGGGAACTGGACCAGGGTGGCGCAGCTCCTCCATGAGGCGGGAACCACCAGTGAGCGGGCTCCCCTGGAACAGGCGTCGAAGCTGGTCCACGCACTCGCGCAGGAGGAGCGACGCCTGATGCGGCGGCTGTCGGACGCTGCCTGAGCCAGGGCGCCCTCCCGCGAGTTCTCCTGGAGGAGCGCGGTGGGACGAGTGAACGGGTGAGCCGGCACGGGCGCCCCCCGGGCACTCAGGAAGCTTCGTCCGCAGGTGCCCGCAGCGCCTGGTACACGGACCACACCACGGCCACCAGGGGCACGGCCACCACCGCACCGATCACCCCCGCCGCGACCGCCCCGCCGACCACCGCGAGGGCGACCACCACCGGGTGGAGCCGAACGGCCCAGCTCATCACGACGGGGTGCAGCACGTGTCCCTCGATCTGGCCGATGACCACGATCAGGGCGACGACCACCAAAGCGATGAGCGGCCCCTTCGACGCCAGGGCGACGACCGCCGCGATCGCCAGCGCGATGGGTGAGCCGATCAGGGGGATGAACGCGGCCATGAACTCCAGCAGGGCCAACGGCACCGCGAGCGGCACCCCGAGCGCGAACAGCGCGATGCCCACGAGGACCGCGTTGGTCGCCGCCACCAGCAGAATGCCGTGGGTATAGCCGGTGAAGGTCCGCCAGGCGGCCCCCGCCCCGACTGCGAACCGCTGCCGGGCCCGGCGGGGGAGCTGGTCGCACAGCCACTGCCACTGCTTCTCACCGGAGTGCGTGAAGAAGACGGCGCAGAACAGGGCCAGCGCGAGCACGGTCAGCACCTCCACCAGCCGGCTCGCGCCGCTGAGCGCCGTACTGATGAGGGCGGAGCGGTGGTCCGACAGGAGCTTGCCGATGCGGGACTGGAGGTCGTCGAACGCGTTCGCGGGGAGCCTGAAGGGCGGGTCCTCCAGGCGCCGTTCGATCCGGTCGATCCCCGCCACGAACTCCTTCTCCAGCCCGGTCCGCTGGTCCGCCACGGTCTCACCCACCAGGGCGAGTGCCCCGAGGACGAGGACGATGCCGCCGATGAGTGCGGTGGCCACCGCGAGCGGCCGGGGCATGAAGCGGGCCAGCCGCCCCGCCACGGGCCGGAGCACCGCCGTGATGACGAGACCGAGGAAGACGGCGACGGCGATCCGGTGGAACTGCCCGAGCACGGAGAAGGCGACCCGGACGACGATGCCGACGGCGATGAGCCGCCAGGCGTACGCGGCCGCGGTGCGCAGCACGCCCGGCACGCGGGACTCGGCGTCGTCCAGGCGCGGCAGCGCCGAGGAGGGAGGCTCGGGGAGCGTCGGCATCTCATGCCCGTACCACCCACCGGCCGCCCAAGCGCGGAGCGGACCCGGAATTCCCCCGAAGGCCGGTACCGGCCCGGGCCGGCGGACCCGCCGGGGGAGCGCTGTGCCGCGCAAGCCGTCGTGTCCGGGTCCGCCCTACTCCGCCTGCGCCTGGCGCTCGGGGAAGCCGAAGGAGTAGCCCTGCTCCTTCAGCCACGGCAGAACCTCGCGCAGCGCGGCGACTGTCTGCGCGCGGTCTCCGCCCGCGTCGTGGAAGAGGAGGGTCGGGCCGTTGGCGATCTCGTTCTTCACGGTGGCGACGATGGCGTTCGCGCCGGGGCGCTCGAAGTCCTTGGAGTCGATGTTCCACCCGAGCGGGCGCATGCCGTGGGACGCGGCGAGGCGACGACTGTAGGGGGTGAAGGCGCCCCCGGGCGCCCGGTAGTACTGCGGACGGACGCCTCCGGACGCCTCGGTGATCATGCGCTCGGCGTCCAGGATCTGCCGGGACTGGTACGACGTGGGCTTGCGGTCCATGGTGACGTCGTGTGCGACCGTGTGGTTGCAGAGCCGGTGCCCGGCCGCCACCACCGCCTTGACCATGTCCGGGTGGGCCTCGGCCTGCTCGCCCACCATGCAGAACGTGGCCTTCACGCCGTTGTCCCGCAGCAGCCGCAGCACCTCGGGCGTCCACACGGGATCGGGGCCGTCGTCGATGGTGATGTTGACGCCGCGGTCGCCCGCGTCCGAGGCGTGCGCGATGTCCGCCGACACGGGCGTCGCCTTGCGGCCCTGCGACGGGGCGGGCGGCGCCGCGACGCCCTGGGCGGGTCGCCCTTCGGTGGCACCGAGTTGCGCGTTCCAGAACGAGGTCAGGCCGGCCACCGCGGTCACCCCGAGCGCCGCCGCCGCCACTTTGGCGTACCATCCCCGTCCGCCGCTTCGCACCATGTCTTCCGTTCCTTCGCCGTCGCCGTGGAGCCCGTGCGTACGGCAAGAGGGCGGAAGACGCCCGGTGGATCCGTCTGTTACGGATCACGGACAAACCCGTTTCCGGGGCGAGGACACGGCGACCGACCTGTTCCGGAAGCGGCAAAGACGGGTCGTTCGCTTCTGGACCGGGTCGTTCTAGGCCTCCCCGCGTTCCAGGACCCGGCGTGCGGCCTCGGCCTCGGCCGCGGCGGGCGACAGTTCGTCGAGGGTGTCGAGCTCGTCGTCCGCCTCCAGTTCCCGTTCCCAGGCCGCCGCGAGGCGTTCCTGCTCCTCGCGGGGCCTGGCGCCGACCGCTTCGCGGTGCTCCGGGTCCAGAGCTGCCAGGAATCGTCCGAGCGGGTCCGTGGGCATACGAGGCTCCTTGTCGTGGGGAAGGGGCGCGACCTGTGCCCCAGCATGGCCGAACTCCCGCGCCCCGGCCGCCCGACACAGCCGGGGGGACACCGCCTTGGCCCCCTCGCCCTGCCGCTCTCGGCTCCTGCCGCCCGCTCCGGGCAGGTCAGGGGTCGATCTCGTGCGGCGGCCGGTCACCTTGTCGATCAAGGTCACGGATGGCAGGGTGGGCGCCGCCTGCCGACACACAGCCCTCCAGGAGCCCAGCCAGCGCGGGTACAGCCCGGTACCGCCGCCCAAGGTCCAGGCCGGGTTGACCTGACCGTGCCGTACCCGCCCGAGGCATGGCGGGGCCGGATCCGGGCCAGCGCCGGGGTCGGCGCCAGCCTGCCGCCGGACCAGGTGCAGCGCTTCGACGACGCCCTCGGCCGTGTGCTGCGCGAGCGCTTCCCCGGCGAGGTGGTCCAAGTGCCGCACCGCACTTGGGCCGTTGTGGCCACGAGGGGCGATTGAGCACGACCTCGACCGGATCATCCCGTCCGGAGCACCATGAAGGTCTCTCCGTCCCGCGGCGGGCGCGTCCAGGAACGGCTGGGGAACGTGTGCAGCCGCCCGTGCACGAGGGCGTGACGCGGCAGGTGGACGCCGAACTCCCCGGCCACCGCTTCCAGCAGCGGCCGCTCCGCCCCGACGGCGTCCGCCGTGTCATCGAAGAACCGGGCCGGGTCCAGCGACCGCGGTATCTCCCCGCTGGACCGGACCTCGCCCTCGGCGTAGGTGAACGCGTACTGCTCGGCGCCGTCCCGCGCCACCGACAGGTGGAAGAAGGGCTCGCCGTGCCACGCCCGCAGCCCGCTCCACACCACCACGGCACGGGTGCCCTGGGCGGTGGACGCGGCCGGTGAGACGAACCGTCGTCGGTCGAACGGGGCCGGGTCGCCGTCGAAGGCGAAGCTCCAGTCGGCGCCGGCCCTGCCGACCGCCATGACAGCCCGGTCGTCGAAGGAGGAGAACTCCCGCCGGTTGCATAGCCGTTCGTCGCGCGTCTCCCACGAAGTCAGGGGCCGGCTCAGCACGGTGCCGTCCTCGCTGCTCTCCGCGCCGCCGTCCTCACTGCTCTCCTCGCCGCCGTCCGAGAGGAGCGCGGGCAGCTCGTGCGGCTCGGCCCCCTCGACCAGGACGAACCGGTAGGACGTGCGGTTGTTGCCCGGGTCCGGCTCAGCCAGCCACGCCAGGCCACCCGGGTCGAGACCGGCCGACGGAGTCGGTGCCGCGCCCGGCTGACCGCCCCTCGGCGTGGACAGCAGCTCCCGGCCCCGCTCCGGTGTCAGCAGCGATCCGAGCAGGGGGTCGGCCACCCAGCCCAGGGGTGCCAGATGATCCGGCCCCAGCGGCTGCCACAGGGGCAGGGCGTCGGCCAGTGCCCGCCATGCGCCGTCGCAGTCCCCCCACCGCGCCAGCTCCCGCGCCCTGCCGACCGCCTCGCCGAACCGTCCGATCGCCGTGTACCGGTACGTGCCGCCACGCACCTGTTCCAGCGTCGCGTACGCCAGTGACACCACCTCCTGGTCGGCGCCCCGCAGGTGGTACACCAGGCTGGAGTCGCCCCGGTACGAGTGCGCCGCGTGCTCGGCCACCAGCGCCGGCAGCAGCTCGGGCGCGTACCGCGGGTCCGTCACCAGTCCGTCGAAATAGACCATGGAGGTCTGCCCCAGGAGACGGCGTATCTGGTCACCCAGCCCGGCGGCTCGCGGTCTGCCGTACTCCCGGGCCTCGTCCAGCGCCCGCAGGGCCCGCTCCCAGCCGCCGCGCAGTACCTCCTGCCGGGCGTCCTCCATCCGCGCGTCCAGCGCGCGCGTCGTGTCGTTCACGAACTCCCCGCCGTCCCCGTTCGACCGCAGGCTGTGGAACTCCCGGTACGCGTCCTGCATGAAGGCCAGGAAGCTCGCGTGCCGCTCGGGCGGCTCCGCAAGCCAGCTCGCCCAGGTGTGCACGGCCCACTCGCCGTTCTCGTCCACATCCGTGGGATCCATGAGGACGTAGGTGGCGTCGGACTCGACGTCGAGCTGCAGGGCGCGCCGTCCGGGGTCGCCCTCCCGCGGTTCCCCGGGCTCGTCGCCCGCGTCGCGCCCGTTTTCGTCCTCGCCCTCGTAGTCCTCGAACAATTCGGCGAGCCATGACGGGTCTTCGTGCCAGCGCAGGTCCCGCGTCCCCGCCAGCCGCCACACGAACCCACCCGCGTGCCGCCACCCGTCGGTGACCGCGAGGAACTCCCGGTACGACGGGGGCATGCGCAGGCCCAGGCGCTGCTCCATGGCCGCGATCCGCTCCTCGGGCGCGGGTGGGAATCCCAGCCACCGCGTCTGCCGGGCGACCTCGTCGTCCTCGCCCCTCTCCTCATCCTCCGGCAGGGAATCCGCCCACTCCCCACTCCACCTGAGCAGGAAGGACCGCCAGTCGAATGCCGTGGTGTCCGTCATGGGCCCGATGCTGCCAGCCGCCACTGACAAAGCCCGCGGCCCACCCCGGGCGTCGGCTGAGACTCTCGCCCCACGGGTCACCTGCGTGCAAACACGGGCCTCTACGACAGACCTTGGCGTTCAGAACCCGACTTTGAGGGCGAGTGAGACCATCCTCGTTCTTTCGAATTGGACCCTGAACGTGTTGCTCATGCTTGCCTCAGCCTTCGCGTGCCGACGCCCGAGCGTGGCCTCGAGACCGGCGGCGGTCTTGCAGAACAGATCGAAATCGCGATTCAGCTCGCTGAGCAGATTGACCTCGAGTGACAGGCTCGTCGACACATTGTGTGCCCCGTCCCGCTGCTCGATGAAGATACGCAGGTCTTCGACGTCGCCCGGATCGTATCCGTCCAGGACCTCAAGAGCTCCCGCGATCGAAGGCACGTGGCCCGGCCAGTTTCCTTCCGCCTCGATGGTCAGCTTCAGATCATGACGCAGATGGGCGGCAAGATTGACCGAACTCTGTTCCTCCACGGACAGGCCGGCTTTCGGCGGTTTCTTCCGGGCCTCTCCGTCCCGTCCGGCCCGCGCCTGGGCGGTGTACTCATGGTCGACGCCGAACTTCCCCGAATCCGCTCGGGACTCCATGACGTGCAGCGACTTGGCCCCGAGTTCCTTGCACACCTTGAGTGCGAGACGGCACTTCCGCAACGCCGTCCCGTGAATCGCGTTGTCCGCCGCGACGTAACGGTGGGCGGAGTCACGATCGCGCACATAGGCCAGATCGGGGTGCAGGACGGTCTCCCGCAGTTCGGGGAAGCGCTTCCACCGGCCGAACAGCGGGACCGGCACGATCGTGATGCGGTGATCGCGCAGCCGTTCCGGGTCATCGTCGGAGATGCGAACGAAATCCTCCAGCGATACCGTCAGCAGCCGATCGGCCAGTTCATCCGGAATCCGCATGTTCCCCATCTGTCTTTGTGTCGCTTCGCTTCATTCTCGTCCTGGCGGCCTCCAACTGGCCTGCCAGCATGGTCTTCAGGGCCTGCTTCTTCTCGTCGACCCTCGATCGGGCGGCCCACGCGAGAACGGAGCGGAACTTCTCACGGTCCACACGGATCCTGCCGTCGAGCAGTACCTCGGTGATCCGTTCCGTGACCGCGGACTCCCAGCCGGCTGCGGAGTCGGGACCTTTGACGATGAAGACGACGCCCTGAGGTCCGCCACCGTCGTGGCTCAGCCCGACCGTCGTCTGAATCAACAGCCAATCGTGGTGGCGAACCACCAGACCGGGCTCGCCTCGGCGCTCCCGCCCTCGCCGGCAGACCTTGCCGATCCACTGGATCGCCGTTCGCTTCTCCTCGGACCGCCGGTGCGTCCCGTCGAGCCAGACGAAGGGCGGCTCGCCGCTCTCGTACTCCGCGTACACCAGCTTCAGAGGGACACTCACAGCATCGCCTGGATGACTTCGCCCGCGAGGATCTCGGCGGACTCACGCGTGGCGAGGCTGCCGGCCACCACCTTGGTCTTGTTGCGCACGCTCAGCAGGCTGATGAGGTCGCTGAGCTGCCCGCGCACCCGAGTCAGATAGGCGGCATGGCCCAGGAGGTCGTATCGGGAGTCCTTGTCGGTGAAGGTGATCACGAGAATGACCTTTTTGATCTTGGAGCTGTATCTCTTGATGCGAGCGGCGTCCGCGATCAGCCGCTCATACTCCTGGGACGCCCCGGGGTTTTCCTCATCCGCTTCGAGCTGGGGAGCCTTGATGAGGTAGAGGATGTATTGGGCTGCCTCCACACCGTCTCGCGAGGCGTCGAGGATTTCGTCCATCCCGCTGAAGTCCTTGACGTTCCTGAACTTGAGCGGCTTGTCGATCCAGAGAACCTTCTTCCCCGTGTCCAGCCGTATCCGGCCGATGAATTCACCGGCCGGATGGGTCCGGTGCACCGGCTCATCCCACTTGCCCTGCCAGGTGTTGAGCAGCGTGGTCTTGCCGCTCATCCCTTCACCGAGCACGATGATCTTCGCCGGGCGCTTGAGCTGGCGGACGGTGAGAGCCGTCCCGATCGCCCCCGACAGCACGACGGCACCGACAATCACAGGTAGCGGCAAATTCTGCTCCTTGCATGATCGAGAGAGCGCAGAGCGGCCCCTGAACGCTCGCCAATCGCTAATTCATCCAAGCAGATGCATGAAGATCGAGGTCGGCAATCACATGAATCTGCGTCTTGGTGGCAGACGTTGCTCGTCGGACCGCAAAGGCGTTCATCGAACGGGAGTCCCCCATGGGTGCGGCCGGAGAGTGAGAGGTCGGGCGCCGTGGGTCAGCGCCCCGCTGCTCGGACGACGTCGGCCAGGGGCGTGGCCGGGTGGCCGGTGAGGTGGGGTACGGCATCGCTGACACCGTCGAGTTCGCCGGAGGCGATGGCCGTGTACGTGGACACCCAGGCGTCCAGCTGCCAGGCCGGAGCGTCGTAGGAGGCACGCGAGGCGTAGGCCTCCTCGACCGTCTCCTGCCGGTAGGTGACGGTGCGTCCGAGCTGCTCGGACAGGACGACGGCCGCTTCGTCGAGCGTGAGGGACTCCGGCCCGGTCAGGTCGTAGGTGATGCCCGCGTGGTCGTCGGGCCGGGCCAGTACCGCCGCGGCCGCATCGGCGATGTCGTCCTGGCCGACGAACGCGGCGCGTCCCTGCCCGGCCGGGCCGCGGATGACTCCGTCCTCGCCGACGAGGTCGGGGACGAACTCGGCGTAGAGGTTGTCCCGGAGGAAGGTGTACGCCAGACCGCTCGCCCGGATGTGCTGCTCGGTGTGGAAGTGGTCGCGCGCCAGGGTGAAGGTGGCGTCGGGGGCCGCGCCGTAGAAGGAGAGGTAGACCAGGTGCCGGACACCCGCCTCCGCTGCGGCGTCCACGAACGCCTTGTGCGTCTCCAGCCGGTCGGCACTCTCGGAGGCGGAGACCATGAAGACGGTGCGGGTGCCGACGAGGGCCTCGCGCACGGCGTCCCGGTCGGCGTAGTCGCCGCGCACGGCGACGGCCGCGGCCAGCCGTGGCGCGCGCTTCGGGCTGCGGACCAGGAGTTTCAGCGGGACGCCCCGCTCGGCCAGACGCCGTGCGACGCGTCCGCCGAGCCGGCCGGTGGAGCCGGTGACGACGGTCGTGGGGGCGGGCGCCGCGGTGGTACCGGCGCATCCGTTGGCTGTCTCGGACATACGCGTGTCTCTTCCTCGGGTGGTGACGGCGGGCTCTCCCTGGAGCGGCGGATCACGCCAGGATTCCTTCAGCCCGGCACAGGCGTCGCTTCCGCTGCCCTCTTTCCGGCGAAGCGTCTGCCGGCACACGGTGGCGAGACCGCGGCCCGGATCTCGGACCAGCTCGGCTTCGTCACGCCTTCCCAGTTCAGCACGTACTTCACACACCGCACGGTCCGTTCCCCGATCCACTTCCGCGGCGTGGTCAGAGGACGCACCGAGGGCCCCGGACGGTCCGGGGCCCTCGGTCAGGGCTGAGACAGGACGCGCGGACGCGTCACACCGTCAGCGCCGCAGCGTCAGCAGACCCGGACGGTAGGGCAGCAGACCGTAGTCGCCGCCGGAGTTCGGGCTGCGTCCCTGGTAGAGCAGCTGCAGATGGCAGGGGTCGACGGTCATGGTCTGATCGGGGCCGGTGCGGATCAGTTCGCCGTGGCTGATGTCGTTGGTCCAGGTGGCGCCGCTGTTGGCCTTGCCGGCGAAGGGATTGGACTCGGTCGCGGCCTGGGGCGTCCAAGAGCCGTTGAGGCTGGTGGCCGTGAACGAGCGGAAGTAGCGGCCCTGCGAGCCGATCGCCTCGACGATCATGAGGTAGCGGTTCTGGCCCTGGAGCTTGTAGACCTGCGGGGCCTCGAACAGGTTGTTCGTCGTGTCGCTCATGACCACGGTGGAGTTCGAGCCGAAGCTGCCCGGGAAGTTCCCGATCGGCATGCCGGCCCGGTAGATCTTGCCGTTGTCACCGGCGAAGAACAGGTAGATGTTCGACCCGTCGGCGATGAGCGTCTGGTCGATGGGCCCCGTCCCGGATCCGGAGATGCTTCCGGAGAAGAGCACCTGCGGGGAGGACCAGGCATGGGGGTTGGTGGGGTCGCTCGACGTCCGGTACGAGAAGGCGGTCCCGCCCCACTGGTAGGCGAGCACCCAGATGTTCTTCGGCGCGAAGTAGAAGAGTGTGGGCGCGACGGTGGAGGCCGACATCGTGTTCTGGCCGGCCGAGGCCATGTCCGACCAGTTGGTGAAGGGGGTGAAACTCATCGAGCCCCACTTCGTCCCCGTGTCGTGCGTCGTCGCGTAGACGAGTTGCCTGCCGTTGTAGGGGACGACGGTGAAGTCCTTGAGCGAGACCCACCCCGGCTTGGGCTGCGCCAGCGCGCCCGTCGATGTCCAGCGGTAGGACGACGGGAGATCGCACGAGCCGGGGTTGCCGGCGCCGACCTTGACGAGTTGCCACTGCTGGTTGGCGCCGCCCCAGTCGTCGTACTGCACGACGTTCGCGTTGTCGGCGGTGGCGGCGCCCTGCACTTCGAGGGCCTTGTTGCTGTGGCGCGAAATGAGCCTCACGAAGCCGTCCGAGCTGTCGGCCAGCCGCCACTGCTGGTTGGTGCCGTTCTGGTCGGCCCACTGCACGATCGCGCCGCCGTTCGCGGTGGACCGGTTGTGGACGTCCAGCACCTTGCCCGAGTGGCGGGACTTGATGCGGTAGTAGCCGTCGCCGGAGTCGACGAACTGCCACTGCTGCTGGTTCTGATCGTTCCTGGTCCACTGGGTGATGCGGGCGCCGTCGCTGGTCGCCATGTTGTAGACGTCCAGCGCTTTGCCGCTGTTGCGGTTGACCAGCACGTACGAGGCATTGGGGTCCACGGCCGCCGCGGCGGCGGGCTGGGCGCCGAGAAAGGCGGCCACGAGCAACAAGGGGGCAAGTACGGCGAACAAGCGTCTTGGACGCATCAGAGAGCGCTCCTGATCATCTCGAATGTTTCGAAGAATTCCCGGAAGCTTTGCCGCCACAAGCTAGGAATGCGGAGCTGTCCGGTCAAGGCCTGTCACTGATCTGTCCACAAACCGCGCCTCAGGCGCCTCTTGGGCGGAGGTGTCGCGGGTGGATCTCGGGCATGGATCGCGAAAGATTTCGAGCTCTTAGTCGAAACATCTCCCGTCGGAGGTGTTGACGATGCATCGTCAACACCTCAACATCCCTGTCTGTGAACCCGTACGCGGTTCGATATGACGAACCGTGGGCCGAAAGCGCGCGCCACCCCGTCCCGTTCCGGTGACCGCCGTGCGTCACTCAAGGCGGCCGGCCGGGTGTCGTCCGTGCACGTCAGTCCTTGTGTGATGTCCACCTTGGAGGCACAGTCATGGGCTTGTACGCCCTTTCCGGACCGGTTGTCCGCCGGCGGATCCGCGGCCTGCTGCCGGCGCTGCTGGCCGGCGTCCTCGGCGCGGCCGCACTGGTCTCACCACCGGCCGCACACGCCGCCGAGAACACGCTCGGCGCCGCCGCGGCGCAGAGCGGCCGCTACTTCGGCACTGCCATCGCCTCGGGCAGACTGGGCGACCCGGCCTACACGACGATCGCGAACCGTGAGTTCAACTCGGTGACGGCCGAGAACGAGATGAAGATCGACGCCACCGAACCGCAGCGAGGCCAGTTCAACTTCGCCGCCGCCGACCGCGTCTTCAACTGGGCCGTGCAGAACGGCAAGCAGGTGCGCGGCCACACCCTGGCCTGGCACTCCCAGCAGCCCGGCTGGATGCAGAGCCTCAGCGGCAGCACCCTGCGCCAGGCGATGATCGGCCACATCAACGGCGTCATGGCGCACTACAAGGGCCGGATCGCCCAGTGGGACGTCGTGAACGAGGCCTTCGCCGACGGCAGTTCGGGAGCCCGGCGCGACTCCAACCTGCAGCGCACCGGCAACGACTGGATCGAGGTCGCCTTCCGCACCGCCCGCGCCGCCGACCCGGCCGCCAAGCTCTGCTACAACGACTACAACGTCGAGAACTGGACCTGGGCGAAGACCCAGGCGATGTACAACATGGTCCGCGACTTCAAGCAGCGCGGTGTGCCGATCGACTGCGTCGGCTTCCAGTCGCACTTCAACAGCGGCAGCCCGTACAACAGCAACTTCCGCACCACGCTGCAGAACTTCGCCGCCCTCGGTGTCGACGTGGCCATCACCGAACTCGACATCCAGGGCGCCCCGGCCTCGACCTACGCCAACGTGACCAACGACTGCCTGGCCGTCCCGCGCTGCCTCGGCATCACCGTCTGGGGCGTGCGCGACACCGACTCCTGGCGGTCGGAGCAGACGCCGCTGCTGTTCAACGGCGACGGCAGCAAGAAGCCCGCCCACGCCGCCGTCCTCAACGCCCTCAACGGCGGCACCTCCACGCCTCCTTCGGGTTCCGGACAGATCAAGGGCATCGGTTCGGGCCGCTGCCTGGACGTGCCCGGCGCCGGCACCACCGACGGAACCCAGCTCCAGCTGTGGGACTGCCACGGCAACGCCAACCAGCAGTGGACGTACACCGACGCCGGCGAGCTCAGGGTCTACGGCAACAAGTGCCTGGACGCCGCCGGCACCGGCAACGGCACCAAGGTCCAGATCTACAGCTGCTGGGGCGGCGACAACCAGAAGTGGCGCCTCAACTCCGACGGCACCATCGTCGGCGTCCAGTCCGGCCTCTGCCTCGACTCCGTCGCGGGCGGCACCGCCAACGGCACCCTGATCCAGATCTCCACCTGCTCCAACGGCGGCAACCAGCGCTGGACCCGCACCTGATGGGAACCGCCACCGACGAAAGGGTGAATCGATGAAGCCCCACGGTGCGGCCACTGCCGCCCCTTCACGACGACATCGCTGGTCGTCCCGGGTCGCCGCCGTGGTGGCCGTGACCCTCGCGGCCGGCCTGCTCTCCGCGGTGCGTCCGGCGCCCGCCGAGGCGGCGACGGTGGATACACAAGCCTGGTACGTCCTGGTCAACCGCAACAGCGGCAAGGCGCTCGAGGTCACCGGCTCATCCACCGCCGACGGCGCGCGGGTCAGCCAGCAGACGCGCGACGACGGAGCCGACCAGCAGTGGCGGTTCGTGGACTCCGGCGGCGGCTTCTACCGGCTCAAGGCCCGCCACTCGGACAAGGTCCTCGACGTGTCCGGCGCCTCGAACGCCGACGGTGCCGCGATCCAGCAGTGGGCCGACCACAACGGGCCCAACCAGCAGTTCCGCCTGGCCGACTCCGACGCGGGCCACGTCCGGCTGATCAACCGGGCCAGCAGCAAGGCGGTGGAGGTGCAGGGCGCCGCCACGGGCGACGGGGGCAACGTCGTCCAGTACACCGACTGGGGCGGCGCCAACCAGCAATGGCAGATGATCAAACTGTCGTCCGGTGGCGGCGGCGGATGCGGCAGCGCCCCGGCCCTGGCGAGCGGAACGCACACGATCCAGAGCGGCGGCAAGAGCCGCAGTTTCATCCTCAGGGTCCCGGCCACCTACGACAACAGCCACCGCTACCGGTTGATCTTCGCGTTCCACTGGCGGGGCGGAACCGCCGGCGACGTCGCCTCGGGCGGCACCAGCGGGAACGCCTGGTCCTACTACGGCCAGCAGGAACAGTCGGCCAACACCGCGATCCTCGTCGCCCCTCAGGGCCTCGGCAACGGCTGGGCCAATACGGACGGTGAGGACGTCACCTTCGTCGACGACATGATCCGGCGCATCGAGAGCGGCCTCTGCGTCGATCCGGCACAGCGTTTCGCCACCGGTTTCAGCTGGGGCGGCGGGATGAGCTACGCACTCGCCTGCAGCCGGGCGAACGTCTTCAGGGCCGTCGCGGTCATGTCCGGCGCTCAGATCAGCGGGTGCAGCGGCGGTACCCAGCCCATCGCCTACCTCGGAATCCACGGCATCAGCGACTCCGTCCTCAACATCGCGCAAGGCCGGTCCCTGCGCGACAGGTTCGTCGGCAACAACGGCTGCACCCCCCAGAGCCCTCGCGAACCCGCGCGGGGCAGCCGGACGCACATCACCACCGCCTACGCGGGCTGCCGTGCCGGCTACCCGGTCCGATGGGCCGCGTTCGACGGGGACCACATACCCGGGCCGGTCGACGGCTCGCCCATTGAAAGCGGTGTCACCACCTGGACCAAGGCAGAGATCTGGAGGTTCTTCGCGCAGTTCCAGTGACAGGCCCGCACCGAGGGGTGGAGCCAGGACGATCCCGGCTCCACCCCGCCGACGTCCGGCCCGGACGCGACGCCACCCGTCGGACGCGTGCTAGCGTTGACTCTTTGTTGCGTCGCTGTGCCGGTGCTCCGTTCGGCGCCCTGGCCGGTGGCCGCGTCCCCGCCGCGCCTTCCTCGGTACGGTCCCGTCGAGGAAGGCTTGCAGTGAGCGAATCAGCACGTGTAGATGCCCGGCAGCAGGACGGTGTCTCCCAGACGGCGGGCGCCGCTTCGGCGCCGCCCACGGTGACGTCCTTCGCGCAGCTGGGGCTGCCCGCCGACCTTCTGCGGGTGCTGGACGAGCGCGGTGTGGGCGTGCCCTTTCCCATCCAGGCGGCGGCGCTGCCGCACGCGCTCGCGGGACGGGACGTTCTGGGCCGGGGCCGCACCGGATCGGGAAAGACGCTCGCCTTCGGTCTCGGGATGCTTGCCCTGACGGCCGGGCAGCGCGCGCAGCCCAAAGCGCCACGTGCGCTCGTCCTGGTCCCCACCAGGGAGCTGGCGCAGCAGGTCGGTACGGCGCTCACCCCGTACGCCATGGCACTGCGGCTGCGGCTCGCGACGGTGGTGGGTGGAGAGTCCATCGGACGGCAGACCGCCGTGCTGCGGTCCGGCGCCGAGATCGTCGTCGCCACGCCCGGTCGGCTGCACGACCTCGTCGAGCGCAAGGCCTGCCGACTGGGGCAGGTGCGCATCACCGTCCTGGACGAGGCCGACCAGATGTGTGACATGGGGTTCCTGCCGCAGGTCACCGCGATCCTGGACCAGGTGCGCTCCGACGGGCAGCGGATGCTGTTCTCCGCCACCCTCGACCGGGACGTCGACCAGCTGGTGCAGCGCTACCTGCGCGACCCCGCCGCCCACTCCGTGGACCCCCCGTCCAGCGCGGTTTCCACGATCGAACACCACGTCTTCGTCGTGCACGGCCCGGACCGGTACGCCGTGACCACGGAGATCGCCGCCCGGGACGGCCGCGTCCTGCTGTTCCTGGACACCAAGCACGGCGCCGACCAGCTCACTCGGCACCTGCGGGCCGCGGGCGTGGCCGCCGCCGCCCTGCACAGCGGGAAGTCCCAGCCGCAGCGCACCCGGACCCTGGCCCAGTTCAGGAACGGGCAGGTCACCGCGCTGGTGGCGACGAACGTCGCCGCACGCGGCCTGCACATCGACGATCTCGACCTCGTGGTCAACGTCGACCCGGCCACCGACCCGAAGGACTATCTGCACCGCGCGGGCCGCACGGCTCGGGCCGGCCGCTCCGGCACCGTCGTCACACTCGTCCTGTCGGGACAGCGCCGCGCGACAAGCCAGGTCATGGCCGACGCAGACGTCGCTCCCGAGGTCACCAAGGTGCGGTCCGGCGAGGCGGAACTGAGCCGGATCACCGGCGCCAAGGCCCCCTCCGGAGTGCCTCTCGACGGCGGACCGGCCGTATCGCGCCCCCAGAACCACAACGCCCCGTTCCGCGGTCTGGGCAGCGTCAAAAACGTGCAGGGCGGCCCGGGTGGCAGGTCGTCACGTAGGAGCAGCGAGGCCCGCACACTGGCGGAGGCCCGCAGGGCGGCTCGGGTGCGGCGCGGCGGCTGAGCCCGGCGCTCGAACTGCCGGACCGGTTCCGCGCCTTATCACGTGCCCTGGGCCGCACGCCGCGCCGTGCGGGGGCTCCCTCGAAGGGACAGGCAGGTCCCTCACGGTGCCGCTGCCGTCTGTGGTGGCAGTCCGAGCCGAATTTCGACTCCAGCTCCCCTCGGGCGAGGAGTTGCGTCGCAGCGGAACCTTTCTGCCCGCGCGTTCTCCTCGACGGCGTCGCTGAAGGCGTCGTACCGCTCGTGGGACGCCAACCACCGGAAGGAGAGCAGGCTCTGCGGCAGTCGAAGAGCACGGGCCTTCACGCTTCCACCAAAGCCGATCGTCCCGGAGACCGGACCGGCCCCGGTCTCGAAGCCCTGCATTCTCGCGCATGTCGTGGTATTCCGCGAGCCGACGTGGCATATCGCTGCTCGCGTGCGAGAAAGGGCAATCCAGGTAAGCTGAATGAGGGCACGGCGATGTCTCGGTACAGAAGGAGCCCGCACAACGGTGACCGTGTATACGGGAGACCATATCCACCGGAAATCGCGTTCACAGGCGATCAGGGTCGAGCCCCGGCCCGGGGCCCGGAGAATTCTCCTTCATCAGCTCGGCCAACAGGCCTCTCCGCCGCCGTCCGGTGTCGTTCGCCCGGCTCGACCCGCCCACCAAGTGGTCCTCGCAGGAGGTTAGTTGGGATGAACGCACGACTGCGAAGCCATGCTGCGATCGTCGTCGTCAGCTCATGTATCGTCGTGCTGACAGCGTTGTACTACGCATTCCCGGAACAGCGGCTGCTGTTCGTGGCCATAGGGGCGGTCGGCGTCATCGGTATCGTCCTTGGTGTCTTTCTCAACCATCCGGCGCATCGCCTCCCCTGGCTGCTGCTCGCTGCGGGAAACTTTACCTTCGCCGCGGGCCAGGCAACCCAGATCATTCTCATCCAGATACTCAATGAAGACATCCCGTTCCCGTCCATCGCTGACGGCTTCTATCTCGCGGCATATCCGCTCTATGCGGCGGGACTGCTGGGCTTCGCGCACTGGCGCACGAGTTGGCGAGACCGGGCGAGTCTCGTCGACGCGCTGACGCTGACCGTCGGCCTGGCGTTGCTGTCGTGGCTCTTTCTCATCGATCCGTATGCCCGCGCCGAGGGTCTCACCTGGGTGCAGAAGGCGTTCGCCATCGCCTATCCGCTCGGCGACATCCTCGTCCTGGCGATGATGCTGCGGCTGCTCGTCGGCCGCGGCGGCAAGAGCCGCTCGCTCATGCTGCTCACCGTGGGCACCGTAGGCCTGCTCACCGCCGACGTGCTGTACGGCCTGATCCAGCTGAACGGGACGTGGCGCACGGGGAGCGCGGTCGAACTCGGCTGGGCCGTCCTGTACGGCGCCTGGGCGGCCGCCGCGCTCCATCCCTCCATGCGCATGCTGACTCAACCGCTGCCGTGGCGAGCCGAGACCGGCACGGGCCGGCTGGCCCTGCTCACTCTGGCGTCGCTCATCGCGCCCGCCATCCTCCTGACGGAGGCGGTGCGCGGCGTGAGGTCCAACGTCGGCGTCATCGGGGCCTTCTCCGCGGTGCTCTTCCTCCTCGTGCTCTACCGCCTGGCGGGGGTGGTGGCGACCCACCGGCGGGCGGTCGGCCGGGAGAAGGCGCTGCGCGACGCGGTGTCGTCGCTGGGCGGAGCGGGCGAGCTGCGGGACGTGGCCACGGCAGTCCACTCCGCGGTGACGCAGCTGATGTCGGTCGGCCCGCCCCGTTCCGCGCTGCTCACCCTGCCGGACAGCACACTCTGGGTGAACGGGGCCCACAGCGTCCTGCGTGGGCCCCTGGCCACGCGGGCGACCACAGCCGTACGGGAACTGATCGCGTCCGGCGAGAACCGCATGGTGACCCTCGACGGCGTGGGGCCCGCCCTTGTCGACCACCTCATGGTGGATCCGCCCCGCCACGATCACGCGCTGGTCTGCCGGCTCGCCGCGCAGGGTCATGCCTCGGGCGACCCGCTGATCGGGGTGCTGATCGTGGTGGGGGAGGAGCACGACCTGCTCGTGCTCCGCGACACGCTGGTGACTCTCGCCGCGCAGGCCGCACTCGCCGCACAGCGGGTCACCCTCGCCCAGGAGGTCAACCGGCGCAACAGCGAGATGTACTTCCGCACGCTGGTGCAGAACGCCTCGGATGTCATCCTGATCCTCGACGAGGACGACCGGGTCCGTTACGCTAGCCCCTCCGCCGACCAGGTCCTCGGTCTGCCGGACCTGGAGGGCACCCTCCTCGTCGATCTCGTGCCACCGCAGGACAGTCGCGCGGTGGTCGAGACGCTCGGCCGGATCCGCAGGGGCGAGCCGCAGACCGGGCGCGAGCACTGGCGCGTGATCCGCGGCGACCGGTCGTCCATCGAGGTCGAGCTGAAGTGGAGCGACCTGCGGGAGGAGGCGACCGTCGGTGGAGTGGTGCTCACGTTGCGGGACGTGACCGAACAGCGCAAACTCGAACGCGAGCTGACCCACCAGGCGTTCCATGACTCGCTCACCAATCTGGCCAACCGCGTGCTCTTCCAGGACCGGGTCAACCACGCCCTGACACAGGCTCAGCGCGACGGCACGGTGGTCGGTGTGCTCTTCGTCGACGTGGACGACTTCAAGGTCGTCAACGACATGCACGGCCACGGCGTGGGCGACGAACTCCTGGTCGCGCTGTCACTCCGGCTGCAGACGACCGTCCGTGCCTCCGACACCGCCGCGCGCGTCGGCGGTGACGAATTCGCACTGCTCGTGGAGGGCTCCGTCGGGACAGAGGGCGTGGAGCGCTTCACCGAACACGTGATGAGCGTGTTCGACGAGCCGTTCCGGCTCAGTGTGGGGCCGATGAGCACGTACGCCAGCATCGGCGTCGCGACGACGGAGGACAGCATCGACTCGGTCGAACTGCTGACACACGCCGATCTCGCGCTGTACTCGGCGAAGACGGCGGGCAAGCGCCAGTGGCGCCGCTACCACCCGGAACTGCAGAGCGGCATGGCCGAGCGCGCCAATCTGCAGGAGGCCCTGGACAGTTCGTCGATCGAGACGTCGTTCCTGGTGCTCTACCAGCCCATCGTGGAGCTGGCCAGTGGTCAGGTCGCCGGCTTCGAGGCGCTCGTTCGCTGGCCGCACTCCACGCGAGGCATGGTGATGCCCGAGCAGTTCATCACGCTGGCCGAGGAGAGCGGGCAGATCGTCCCCCTGGGGGCCTGGGTGCTCGACCAGGCGGCGTCCGAGGCGGTGCGTTGGGAGGGCTCAGTCCTGCGCGACGGAACGGCCGGTCGCAAACCGCCGTACGTCAGCGTGAATGTGTCACCGCGACAGTTCCGGGACGACGACTTCTACAACGTGGTCCGGCGCGCCCTGGATCTCTCAGGCATCGAACCGACTTCTCTCGTGCTGGAACTGACCGAGAGTGTGCTGATGTACAACGACGAGCGTATTCTGGGCGAGATGAATGCGCTCACAGATCTCGGCATTCGTATTGCGATCGACGATTTCGGAACGGGCTACTCGTCGTTGAGCTATCTGCGTGAGTTCCCCATCTCGATACTCAAGATCGACAAATCGTTCGTCGACGAACTCGGGCGATCGCCGGAACAGTACGCCCTCGTCGAGGGCATCGCACATCTCGCTGACACGCTCGGCCTCACGGTCATCGCCGAAGGAGTGGAGAACGTGAGGCAGCAAGAGTTGCTGATCTCCATGGGCTGCCGATTGGCCCAGGGCTATCTCTTCGCAGAACCGGTCAGTGCCGAAGAGGCGGAGCAACTGGTCCTCGCACCGCCGCTCGGCCGTTTGGCCGAATTGCCTGTGAGGCCCGCGGAAGGGAAGCAGTGAGGGCGGCGGTCCCTTCCCGCCAGGAGTTCGGATAGTGCTCCGCAGGAGCCGCGCGAGGCAGGAGGCTCGAGGTGATGGAACGTGATCCTCGGACGGCAGAGCCGGTTGCACCGTGCGTAGTCCTGCGCAACGACGAGGAGCAGTACGCGGTCTGGCCCGCGGACCGCCGGATTCCGGCCGGGTGGCAACGGATCGGCGGACCGGAGTCCGACACGTGGTGCGGGGCTCTGGTCGAGCGCCTTTGGACCGACATGCGGCCCGCGAGCGCCCGCGCCGAGCGGCCACCGGAGCCTTGGCCGGGCAGCGTGCCCGAGCTGGTGCGGGAGCGAGCGATGCGTCAGCCGTCCGCTCTCGCGGTGCTATCGGACGACGGTCGGCTCAGCTACGCCGAGCTGAGCGGTCGTGCCGACCGGCTTGCCGACCGGTTGCGGGAGTGGGGCGTCGGCCCGGAGTGCGTCGTCACCGTGTGCCTGGACCGCGTTCCCGAGCTGATCGTCGCCCTGCTGGCGGTGCTGGGATCCGGAGGCGCGTTTCTGCCGCTCGACCCGGCGACGCCGCCACAACGGATGGCCGCACTGGTCGGTGGGACCGGTTCACGCCTCATCATCACGAGCCGCGAGCACGCCCCGATGTTCGCCGGGTGCGAGGCACGCATCGTCCACGCCGAGGCGGCCGGGGAACTGGTTGCGAAGACGCCGTCGCAAGCGTCGGGGCCGACACCCGGTCCCGGCCCGGACGACCTCGCCTACGTGATCTACACCTCCGGTTCCACCGGGCCGCCCAAGGGGGTGATGATCAGTCACCGGTCGCTGGCCCACTCCCTCACGGCGGTGGTCCGGGCCTACGATCTGACGCCCTCCGACCGGGTGCTGCACGGCGCGGCGCTCGGCTTCGACACTTCACTGGAGCAGATCTTCGCCACTTTGATCAGTGGCGCGACGCTCATCCTCGCGGGAACTCCGACGTGGGCGCCCACCGAGCTGCTGCGCCGTCTGCCCGAGTACGGGGTCACCGTCGCCGACCTGCCCCCCGCGTACTGGCACCGGGTCGTCTCCGTCGCGGACCGCGGTGAGATGCTCGCGTCGCTGAGGCTCGCCATCGTCGGCGGGGAGATCGTCACCGCGAAGGACTGCCGCGCCGTTCTGCGCAGGATCCCCGGCGTACGGCTCGTCAACGCCTATGGGCTCACCGAGACCACCATCACCTCCACGCTCTGCGAACTGAATCAGGAAGTGCTCGCCGCGCCGGACACCGCCGTCGCCCCGGTCGGCCGGCCCCTGGAGGGGAATCACGTCCATGTGCTCGACGCCGACCTACGCCCGGTGCAGCCGGGCGAGCGCGGGGAGATCTACATCGGGGGGCAGGGGCTGGCGCGCGGCGTCTGGCGGCAACCCGGCCTGACCGCACGGCAGTTCCTGCCCGATCCGCACGGCTCTG
Organism: Streptomyces sp. NPDC007907; assembly: GCF_042959365.1. Classification (NCBI taxonomy): domain Bacteria; kingdom Bacillati; phylum Actinomycetota; class Actinomycetes; order Kitasatosporales; family Streptomycetaceae; genus Streptomyces; species Streptomyces sp. NPDC007907. Next base: position 805,113 of record NZ_JBIBKR010000003.1, on the reverse strand, counting down.
CGCCGGGAGACCGGATGTATCGCACCGGGGACCTGGGCCGCCGGCGCTCGGACGGCAACCTGGAAGTGCTGGGCAGGGTCGACGACCAGATGAAGATCCGCGGGTTCCGGGTCGACCCGGCGGAGATCGAGGCCGCGCTCGTCTCCCGTCCGGAGATCGGCCAGGCGATGGTGGTGGCCCGGACGCGTGACAACGGCGACCGGGACCTGGTCGCCTACTACACGCCCGCCTCGCCGCCGACCGTCGGTGAGGCGGCGCAGCGCGCACGGCTGCGGTCGGCACTCAGCGAGGTCCTGCCCGGCTACATGATCCCGGCGGCCTTCCACGCGGTGGAACGGCTGCCTGTCGCGCCCAGCGGAAAGCTCGACCGCAAGGCCGTACCGGAGTCCGGGGCTGCGCCGATCACGGACGGCGCCGACGACCGTCCGGTGGTGCAGGGGATGGCCCAGCTGTGGTGCCAGATCCTGGGTGTGGACTACGTCCATCCGCACGATGACTTCTTCGAGCTGGGCGGCAACTCGCTGCTGGCCATGGAGATGCTCGCCCGCACCCGTGTCGTCTTCGGCATCGGCGTCACACAGATCCGTGACCTGACCCGTTCACTGCTGCGGCAGCCGATGCTCGCCGCGTTCGCCGAATCCGTGCGCCAGGCACGCTCCGGCACGCTGACGCGCCCAGGCGGTTTGAGCGTCGACTTCGCCTCGGAGACCGATCGGCGCATTCCGGAGGTGGGCCGTGACGGGCCGGCTCCGGACCACCTCCGCTCCGGCGACGTCCTTCTCACCGGGGCGACGGGATTCTGCGGCGCCCACATGATCGACGAGCTGCTGCGCAGCACGACGGGCCGGATCCTTTGCCTGGTCAGGGCCTCGGACGAGCAGCACGGCATGGAGATGATCCGCGCGAGCCACCAGCGGTACGTCCTCAGGGACCTGTCCAGTACGCGCGTGCAGCCGGTCGTCGGTGACCTGGGCAAGCCCGGACTGGGGCTGCCTCCCGGGCGGTTCGAGGAGCTGGGATCGACCATCGACGCGGTCTACCACTTCGGCGCACAGGTCAACTTCATCTACCCGTATCACGAGTTGCGCGCGGTCAACGTCGACGGAACGTACGAGATCATCCGCCTCGCCGCAGGCAGGGCCGTGCCCGTCCACTTCGCCTCCAGCATGGCGGTGCTCGCCGGATTCGGGCCGGCCGGGGTGCGTGAGGTGACCGAGAGCACGCCGCTGGGCTTTCCGGAGTATCTGTCGGTCGGGTACGTGGAGACCAAGTGGGTTGCCGAGACGCTGCTGAAGAAGGCATCCGGCGCGGGATTGCCGGTCGCCGTCTACCGTCTGATGGACATCGCGGGCAGCAGTGGAACCGGCGTGATGAACACCAGCAGCGAGATGGCCGCCCTCATCAGGTTCATCGCGCGGACCGGTCTGTGCCCGGACGTCCGGCTGCCGCTGGACTTCCTGCCGGCCGACCGCCTCGTCCGCGCGATCGGGCACATCTCCACGCGCCGTCCCCCGCGTGGCGAGGTCTATCACCTCACCAACCCCCGTCCCGCACTGCTCGGTTCACTGGCCGAGCGCATGCGCCAACGGGGGTATCCGGTCCAGGAGATCCCTTATGCAGAGTGGATCGCCGCTCTGGTGAAGTATGCGGCCGGACACCCCACCGACGCGATAACACCGTTCGTCCCGCTCTTCGTCGACCTGTGCCACGGCGCCGACATCACCGTGAGCGAGATGTACTTCCAGGGGATTTTCCCGGAGTTCACCCGCACCAACGCGGAGCGGGCGCTGGTGGAAGCCGGGATCGGCATTCCGCCCGTGGACGCGCAGATGATGGACCGCTTCATCGACTTCCTGCAACGGGCCGAGCAGGCAGGGCCGGTGACCGACCGGGGGGAGGGAGCGGCACGGTGGTGACCAGGTGCCGCGGATGGGATGCGTTGGACGTACTGGAAGCCGCCGCTGACGGCCCGGTGGCCTTCTCCGCCGACCTCAGCCCCGCCGGCCTCCTGGCGGCGTACCGCGCCGGGGTCTATCCGTTCCCGGCAGCCGACGAGTACACCCGTGCCCTCAATGAGGTGGTCTTCGCCGATCAGGTGCAGGAGGGCCGCATCCCGCTCGTTGGGGAGCAGGAGCCGGGTGATCCCTTCGCCGTTTCCTGGTGGTCACCCGACCCCAGGCCGGTCCTGCCCGTCTCGGCCGCGCATCTCAGCCGTAGCCTCGCCCGGCGGCTGCGCAACGCGCTGTCGTGGTCGACCAGCCTGGACCAGGGGTTCGAGCGGGTCGTCCGCGCATGCCGCGGCGACCGTGTCCCGCTGTGGCTCACCGAAGAGCTGATCGCCAGCCTGGTCCGCCTGCACGAGCTGGGTCATGCTCACAGCGTCGAGGTGTGGGAGGACGGCCATCTGGTCGGCGGCGTCTTCGGCCTCAGCGTCGGATCGGTCTTCAGCATGGACTCGATGTTCTTCCAGCGTCCCGGCGCCTCGAAGGTGGCGGTGAGCGACCTCGCCGCGCGTTTCGCGCAGGCCGGCGGCGAGTTGCTGGACGCGCAGCGGGACAGCCCGCACGTCCGGGATCTCGGCGGCATCCTCATGCCGCGGGAGCAGTACGTGCGACGCCTTCGCCGCACCGCGCCCGACAGCCTCCCGATGGACGCAGCCACGTTGCCCGCCCACCGCCTCGCCAGGACTGCAAGAGCGCGCTGACCCCGTTCGTCGCGCTGCCCGGCGCCCCGGACGCATGACGCCCAGGTTCACCGGCTCGGGTGATGGGCGTCGGAGCCCCTCGGGCGCGCCTAATGACTCGGGCCGGGGCTGCCCCGCCTTCCTCGCGGCGTGCCCGAATGGGGCCAATGGGTCATATGTGGTGAAGGTTAACTAACGGTTCTAATGTGTGACTGACAGTCCGACTTCGTGGACAGGCCGGTGATGTTCCCACCTCGAGTACTCGTGATCGACGACGACCAGGATGTGAGCGCTCTGCTGGAGCGGCACTTCCGCGAGCGGGGATGCCCCGTGGCCGTCGCGCACTCGGGGGAAGAGGGGCTCGGCCTCGCCTTTGCCGACCCGCCGGACATCGCGGTCGTCGACGTGATCCTGCCCGGCATCGACGGACGGGAGGTCGTCCGCAGGCTGCGGGCGGACGACCGGACGAGGAGATGCCGTCTCGTCGTCACCTCGGTGCTCGACCCGGACGATCTGATCGGCCTCGCGGACGAGGTGCTGCCCAAGCCGTTCCGGCAGAAGGCCGTGGTGCGGCTCGTTGACTCCTACCGGAGCTCTGTCGCCCAGGAGTCCCAGGAGTCCCAGGAGGAGTAATGGCTCATGTCCTGATCGCTGACGACGACGCGGACATCCGGGATCTGGTGGCCTTCAAGCTGACTCAGAGCGGTCACCAGGTCACGGCCGTGGAGGACGGCATGGCGGCACTCCGGGCAGCGCGGGAGAACACCGTGGACCTGGCACTGCTCGACATCCGGATGCCGGGCATGTCGGGTCTGGACGTGTGCCGGGAGCTGCGCGCCACGGCCCAGACCGCGACACTCCCCGTCATCATGATCACCGCCCGGTCCCAGGAAGCGGACGTGGAGGTCGGCTTCGCGGCGGGAGCCGACGACTACATCATCAAGCCGTTCAGCCCGCGAGAGCTCTCCAGCAGGGTCACCGCGGTGCTCAACCGGGTGGAACGGTGATTTCCCCCGGCATCGTCCAAGGCGCGCTGCTGATCCTGCTCGCTGTCGTCCTGGCGCTGAGCCTGCTGATCGTCGGCAACCGTCTCGTCCGCAGTCACCGGGAGCGCAGACGCGAGCGGATCGCGGCACCGGTGCGCGGCTCCCTGCTGGAGCTACTGTGCGCCGAGGGGGACGAGCAGACCGAGTTGCTGAACCGGCTGGCGGAGATCGACAGACGGACCTGGGCCGCCCTGGAGCCGACCCTTACCGCGCTGCTGGGCAAGGTCGCCGGTGGGGCCCGCACGGCGCTGATCCGCCTGTACGAGCTGCGCGGGGCCGCCGTGGACGCCGTCGCCGACCTGTCGAGCCGCAGCGCGGCCCGGCGGGGACGTGCCGCGCAGGTGCTCGGTCAGCTCAGCCACCGCCCAGCCGCCCCGTCGCTGTGCCGTCTGCTGGCCGACCGCGACCCCGAGGTGCGCCTGGCCGCCACCCGGGCGCTGGGCCGGTGCGGGGGACCGGAAGCCGTGCCGTACCTGCTGGAATCCCTCCATGGACCGCGGGCCGTGCCGCCCGCCGCGGTCATCAGGGCGCTGGTCTCCCTGGGGCCCGAGGCGCAGCGGAGTGTGGCCGCCGGGCTGGGACACCCGCAACCCCTCGCCAGGGCCGTGGCCATCGAGGTCCTCGGCGCGAACGGCGTGGTCTCCCGTACGTCCGAGATCGCCCGTGCACTGCGCGAGGACCCTCAGATCGAGGTCCGCGTCAAAGCGGCACGCGCGCTGGGCAGACTGGGCATGCCCGAGGGCCTGGAGCCGCTGCTGGCCGCCGTCCGGACCGGTCAGCCGGTCGCCCTGCGCATGGTGGGCGCCGGAGCCCTCGGCACGCTGGGAGCCGTCGCCGCGACGGGCCCGCTGGCGGAGCTGCTCGGCGACCCCGACCGGCATGTGGCCGCCACCGCCGCTCGCGCGCTGTTGCAGCTCGGCCCGGAAGGACGGGCCGAGCTGCACGCGGCGGCCGACGACCGCTCCGGCGGACCGGCCGCCGCCCAGGCCAGAGCCGTGCTCGCCGAATCGGCGGTCGGGGCCGCACGCCACGACGTCCGCGCGGAGGTGGCGCTGTGAGCGTGGCGGCCGGCGAACCGTGGGCGTCGCTGCTGGGCGCGGTGCACACGCTGATCACCGTGTGCGACACCGTGGTGATCGTGTACTTCCTGGCCATCAACACCAGCTATCTGGTGCTGATCCTCATCGCCCTCGGGGAGTTCGTCAGAACGCTGCGGCGGGCTCCCTTCGCAGGCCACGACGAGGCCGCCACCAGTCCCCTCACCCCGCCCGTTTCCGTGATCATGCCCGCGCACAACGAAGCGGCCGGCATCGCCGAAGCGGTCCGGGCCATGCTGCTGCTGCGCTACCCGGAGTTCGAGGTCGTCGTCGTCGACGACGGCTCCACCGACGGCACGCTGGAAGCTCTCCGGGAAGCCTTCGACCTCGCCGAGGTGGAGTACGTGGTGCCCGACGACATCCCCGTACGCGGCAGGGTCACCTCCGTCCATCTGCCCAGGGGCGGTCCCGTACGCCTTGTGGTGGCCCGCAAGGACAACGGGGGCAAGGCCGACGCGCTCAACGTCGGGATCAACCTGGCGCGCTACCCGCTGGTGTGCATGGTGGACGCCGACTCGATCCTCGACTCCCAGGCGCTGCTCGCGGTGGCCAAACCGTTCTGCGACGACCCGCAGCGGGTGGTCGCCTCCGGCGGCGTGGTCGGCCTCGCCAACGGCTGCACCGTCGTGGCGGGACGGGTGGTCGAGGCGCGCGTTCCCCCGGACCTGCTCGGACGCGTTCAGGTCGTCGAGTATCTTCGCGCCTTCCTGCTCGGCCGCACCGGATGGTCCAAGCTCGGCAGCCTGCTGATCATCGCCGGGGCCTTCGGTCTCTTCCGCAAGGACGCGGTCGTGGCGATCGGCGGGATGGACCCCGACTGCATCGGCGAGGACGCCGAGCTGGTGATCCGCCTTCACAAGCACATGCGCGAGCTGGGCCGGGACTACCGCATCGTGTTCGTGGCCGAGCCCATCTCCTGGAGCGAGGCGCCCTCGCAGCGGCAGGTCCTCGCCCACCAGCGGCGGCGCTGGCACCGCGGCCTGACGGAGATCCTGCTCAAGCACCGCCGCATGATCGGTAACCCCCGCTACGGCCGGATCGGCCTGTTGGCGCTGCCCTTCTACGTCGTCTTCGAACTGCTGGCCCCGCTGGTGGAGCTCGCAGGGCTCGTCCTCGTACCCCTGGGCGTACTGATGGGCGCGGTGAACGTGGACTTCCTGTGGCGCTTCCTGGTCGTCGCCTACATCTACGCCATCGTCGTCGGCATGGTGTCGGTCGCGGTGGAGGAATACGCCTTCCACCGGTTCACGCGGTGGCGGGACGTCTGGGGAGGCATCGTCGGGGTGGTGGCCGAGAACATCGGATACCGCCAGCTGACAGCGTGGTGGCGGCTGCGCGGTATGTGGGACGGGTTGCGCAGATCTCCCCAGGTATGGGGTGCCATGACCCGGGCCGGATTCGACTCTTCCAGCCCGGTGAGGGAGAAAGGAGGTGATCGCGCATGAGCCGCACCTCCGGACGGGGCGCCGGCCGGGTGGGGCACCGGCTCGGCCTCGCATTCGGACTGCTGACCCTGCTGATCGCCCTGTGCGGGGCCAGCACGCTGATCGGCGCGCTGGCGCTGGAAAGCCAGCGCGACCGGATCATCGACCAGGTGCTCCCCGCCCAGGAGGACAATGTGCGCCTGCTCAACGCGGGCATCAGCGCGCAGCGTTCGATGCGGGGCTACCTGGTCACGGGCGACCGGAGTGAGCTTGCCGACTTCCGTGAGGCCCGGGAGAGCATTGCGTCGATCAGCGGCGACGTCCGTGCGCACGAGGTCCTGGACGAAGACGATCTCACGGCGCAGCAGCGGCAGATCGAGGCGTATCTGCGCGTTGCGGACGACCAGGCGAAGAGCACCCCGGGAAGCGCGCGGGCCGTCACGCTCACCCGCGAGGCCTCTCGGCGCTTCAACGCGTTCGAGGCGACCAACGCCCGCCTGGACGACCAGATGAGCGAAGAGGAGCAGCGTCTGGAGGACCGCGCCGACACCGCGATCCAGGTGGGCATCGCCGGGTTCGGCACGGCACTGGTCGCGGCCCTCGCCCTGGCCGTGTACACGGCGGTGCACACCACGCGCGCCCTGACCGGGCCGCTGCGGAGAACCGAGCGGACGCTCGGCCGCCTCACCGCCGGAGACCATGCGGCCCGGGCCGAGGTGACGGGACCGGAGGAGATCCGGGCGGTGGCGCGGTCGGTCAACCTGCTCGCGGACCAGAGGGACCGGCTGCGCGCGGTCGAGCAGGAACGGCAGCGACTGTCGACGGCCGCGAAGGAGACCGGCATCCGGATCAGGGACCGCCTCGACGTCGGCTACGTCCTCGACGAGGCGTGCAACGGCATCGGCGAGGTTCTCGCCGCAGACTACGTCTTCATCCTGCTCGCCGAGGACGGCGGCTCCGGATTTCCCCTGGCCCGGGTGTGGTCCGCGGAGCGTGGCCTGCTGTCCGACGACGAGCGAAGGGGCATCCCGACGCTACCGGCCGACGTGGTCCGCGACCACTACCGGCGGGCAACGCCCTGGCTGGTCACCGACCTGTCCCCGTACGTGTCGGACACCAGACCCATACCGGGTGCCCCCGGCTCCTTCGGGAAGACCGGTATGCCGGCAGAGAACCGCGCCGCCGCGGCGGCGCTCGGGCTGGTCTCGGCCGTGATCGTCCCCATCGGGGTGGGGGAGGAACCGATCGGCGCCGTGTGCGTGGCCCGAACCAGCGCAGACCGCCCCTGGCGCCCGGTGGACGTCGAATTCGCCGAGTCCATGGCAGGCGGCATCGGCCGGGCGCTGCACACCGCCCTCCTCTACGAGAAGGAGTCAGGCCTGGTGGACAAACTGCGCGCCCTGGACAAGGCCAAGAGTGACTTCCTGTCCACCGTCTCCCATGAGCTGCGCACCCCGCTGACCAGCATCGTGGGGTACATCGAGCTGCTGAAGGACGAGGACGGCGATCCGCTCTCCCCGTCCCAGCTGCGCATGCTGGACGTCGTCGACCGCAACGCCAACCGGTTGCGGGCACTGATCGAGGACCTGCTCACGCTCTCCAGGATCGAGTCGGGAGCGTTCACCTCCCGGAAGGCACCGATCGACCTGCGGCAGCTGGTGGTCTCGGCGACCGATGCGATCAAACCGGCCGCCGAGGCCGCCTCGGTCAGACTGGAGACGCGCTGCCCCGAGCAGCCACTGGTCCTGGAGGCGGACGGCGAACAACTCGACCGGGTCCTGATGAACCTGCTGTCCAACGCCGTGAAGTTCACCCACGGCGGCGGGACGGTCAGCGTACGAGCAGACGCGCAGGACGGGGAGGCCGTCCTGAGCGTGAGCGACACCGGCATCGGCATCCCCGCGGCCGAGCAGGAGAAGCTCTTCAAACGGTTCTTCCGCGCCTCGAACGCCACCGAGCAGGCCATCCCTGGAACCGGCCTGGGGCTGACCATCGTGCACACGATCGTGGCGAACCACGGCGGCCGAACGCAGGTGCGCTCCGAAGAGGGCCGGGGTACCACGATCACCACCTGGCTGCCGCTCACCGGCACGAACGGTGCGGCGGGCTCCGCCTGAACGCCGTCCGGTCCGCGCACGGCCGATGCCGAAGCGGCCGCGCGCGGTGTATGCCGCAGGGGAACGTGAGCCGCTCCGACCGGACTTGGTCCAGCCGTGCGGGAGTACGGGGATCGCTGTGGCCGGCGCCCAGCCGAGAGTACGACGACTTGGCCTCGCAACCGGGAGTTGAGGCGCCGTCAGAAGGCCGTCACGGGAAGCGAAGGCAGGCGGGTGCCCGGTGACCGGGCACCCCGAAGGCAGGGCAGACCGTACCCCTTTCAACCTCCACTTGCCCGATTTGCGATCTTCTGTGGTTCATTCTTTGCTTGATATGTCCGACGAGCGGATCGCTTGATCGCCGTCATCGCACGCGCCGCACCGAAACCGTCGTGACCGGTCTGTTCGGTGGTCCCGGCCACGCCTCGTGGTCGCGCTTGACATGTGGAGGCGGACGATGGAACCGGAGTCGACACCCACGCCGAGGCAGTACGCGGCGGACGACGAGGAGCGATTTCGGCTGCTGCTCAAGAACTCCCCGGACATGGTCTTCCGCCGGACGTTGGAAGGCGTTTACCGGGAGGTGTCCGCCGCGGGGCAGGAACTGCTGGGCCGTCCTGCCGAGGAGATCGTGGGGACGTCGGTGAAGTCCTGGGTCCATCCGGCCGATGCGGAGGAATTCGAGTGGGCCGAGCGCGATCTGCTCCGCGACGGCCGGGTGGCGGTCTGTCTGCGTCTGAGGCATACCGACAGGCACGTGATGTGGACGGAGATGACGTGCTGGGTGGTGCGAGACCCCGCGGGCGAGCCGCTCGAAGTGCGCGGGTTCATCCGTGAGGCGGAGGGGCAGCGGCGCAGGGAGGAAGCGCTGCGGCTGTTGCAGGATCAGGCACGTTCGGTCATCGAGACCGCCCGGGACGCCTTCGTCTCCATCGACGAGGACGGCCGGGTCATCGACTGGAACCTGAGCGCTGAGAAACTGTTCGGATACACCCACCACGAGGCGATGGGTCGTCCGCTGACGGAGACGATCATTCCTGAGCGGTACCACGCCGCCCACAGGGCCGGTCTGCAACGGGTGCTGGCCGGCGGAGGGTCCCATGTGCTGGGCGGTCAGGTCGAGTTCACCGCCCGTCATCGCGACGGTCACGAGATCCCGGTCGAACTGGCGGTGTGGAGGCTGAAGTCGGCGAAAGCGCGCTGCTTCAACGCCTTCATCCGCGACATCAGCGAGCGCAGGCAGGCGCAAGCCGCTCTGGCGGAGGCCCGCGACCAGGCGATCGCCGCGTCCCAGGCGAAGTCGCAGTTCGTGGCCTCCATGAGCCACGAGATCCGCACCCCCATGAACGGCGTCATCGGACTGAGCGAGCTGCTGCTGGGCACCGAACTGGATGCCGAGCAGCGGCGGTACACCGAGGGCATCCACGCCGCCGGCACGGCACTGCTGACGCTGATCAACGACATCCTCGACTTCTCCAAGCTGGAGGCCGGCAAGCTCGAACTGGACGAGGTCCCCTTCAGCCCGCAGGTGCTGGTGGAGGAGGTCGTCTCGCTGGTGGCGCAGACCCCGCAGGCCGAGGGCCTGGAACTGCTCAGCGACTGCCATCCCGACCTGCCCGCGATGGTTCTCGCGGATTCCGGCCGACTGCGGCAGATCCTGCTCAATCTGGCATCCAACGCGGTGAAGTTCACCGAATCCGGCGAGGTCGTGCTCCGTGCCTGCCCGACCCCGGCCAGGCCACCGGCAGAGCAGGCGCCATGGCTGCGGTTCGAGGTGTCCGACACCGGCATCGGCTTGGCCGCGGCCGACCAGGAGCGGATGTTCGACGCCTTCTCCCAGGCCGATGCCTCCACCACCCGCCGTTACGGTGGCACCGGTCTGGGGCTGGCCATCTGCCGCAGGATCACCGAGGCCATGGGAGGCTCCATCGGCGTCACCAGCCGGCCCGGCCAGGGAAGCACCTTCTCCTTCTGCGTACCGGTTCGCACCCCCGACGCCCCCGAGCCACCCCCGGCCCCGCCGCACCCCGACATCCTGCGCGGGATGCGGGTCCTGGTCGTCGACGACAACGACACCAACCGGCTGATCCTCGACGCGCAGCTGCGCAGATGGCACATCGGGCCCACCATGGTCGCCGGCGGCCCTCAGGCCCTCGTGGCCCTGCACGAGGCACAGGCCGCGGGCCGTCCCTTCACCCTTGCCATCGTCGACATGTATATGCCCGACATGGACGGCCTGGAACTCGCCCGCCGGATCACCACCGACCAGAACCTGGCCCGCGTACAGCTGCTGCTCCTCACCTCCGGCACCCAGCCGCCCGCCGCCGAGCTGCATGCGGCCGGCATCGCCCGCAGCTTGTCCAAGCCCGTCCACCAGTCCCAACTCCTGGACGCCCTGGTCGAACTCGCCACCCGGACATCGCCGGTGGCCGCGACGGCCCCGGCAGTGCGGACTCCCACCGCGCCCCAGCAGGCCCATCGGGGCCATCTCCTGCTGGTCGAGGACAACGAGATCAACCAGATGGTCGCCCAGGGCCTGCTCACCCGGCTCGGTTACAGCACGGACATCGCCGCCGACGGTGCCCAAGCCCTGCTCATGACCGAAGAGCACGATTATCAGGCCGTGCTCATGGACTGTCAGATGCCCCGGATGGACGGCTACACCGCCACCCGGGAACTGCGCCGCAGGGAAGGGGACCAGGAGCACGTGCCGGTGATCGCCATGACCGCCGGTGCCCTCGCCGAGGACCGGGAACGGTGCATCGCCGCGGGCATGGACGACTACGTCTCCAAACCCGTCAGCGCCGACGAGCTGGAACAAGCCCTCGCGCGCTGGGTCCACCCCACCACCCCACCGCAGGCGGGCAACGACGGCCTCCGAGTCTCCATCGAGCAGCGGCTGGACGAACTGCGCGGCGCCGGCAGCCCTGCCGAGCACGAACTGGTCGACAGGCTGGTGGACCATTTCCTCGTCCGGGCCCCCGAGATGACCAGCGCGCTCTTCCACGCGCTCGGCCGCCACGACTCGCAGGAGATCGCAGACCAGGCTCACAGCCTCAGAGGCGCCGCCGGGAACATAGGCGCCGTGAGCCTCGCCGCCTGTTGCCAGGAACTGGAAGAGCACGCGCGGTCCGGAGAGCCGGCGTCACTGGCCGAGACCGCTCCCCGCCTCCAGGACGAACTCGACCGGACCTGTCGCACCCTTGAGACGGTCCGCTCCCACCCTCCAGGCCGCGAACCCGGCTGACGAGCCGCCCGGACATCGCCTCCTGGGCGCGCGTACCGGCCGGAGGGAAGGAGAGCCTGTGGGCAAGATGCAAGTCCTGCTGCCCGCCCGCCGTGATGCGACGGCCTGGGTGTATGCGGCAGCTGGGGCTGTGACGATCGTCGTCTATCTGGTCACCGCCTCCGCGGCGCGTTACATGCTGCCCGTACTGATAGCCGCCTCGGTCGTCTTCGCGATCGCGGGCGGAGTGATCAGGAACAGGCCGCCCTCGTTCCTTCCGTGGCTCCTCTTCGCGGCGGCAATGGCACCGTACGCGGTGGCGGACGCGATCTGGGGCCTTTACCAGGTCCACGACGCAGAGGTGCCGTTCCCGGGCACGGCCGACATCCTCTACCTGGGCAGCTACTTGCTGTTCGCCGCGGGGCTGGTGACGCTGGCCCGGCAACATTCAGGCCGCCTGCACTGGGCGGGGTGGCTGGACGCGGGAATCGTCACGCTGGGGTTCGGCATCCTGTCGTGGGCGTTCATCATCGCCCCCTACCTGCGCAGCGAGCTGTCCGCGTGGCCGCTCGCGGTGTCCATCGCCTACCCCGTAGCCGACCTGGTGCTGTTGTCCGTAACTGCCCGGTTGCTGCTCACCACCGGCAAGCGCACCCCCTCGATTCTTCTGTGCAGCGGATGGCTGCTGGTCCTTCTCGCCGCCGACGGCCTCTACTACGGAACGATGGCCACGACCGGGACCGCCATCGCGGAGGATGTGTCCGAAGTGGGGTGGATGGTCTCGTCCCTCCTGCTGGGGGCCGCGGCGCTGCACCCGTCCGTCGGCTGGCCGGCACGACTGTCGGACGACAAGGAGAGGATGCCCCGGAAACGACTGTCGATCCTGATCGCGCTCATCCTGGTGGGGCCGTTGATCGTGCTGGCCGATGTCGGGGGCATCCGGGGCCAGCCCGTGAACATCACGGTGATGGTCGGCATGCTGGCGACTCTTTCGCTGCTGCTGGTGCTGCGCATCGCGTTCCTCGCCCAGTACGCCCAGAGCAGGGCTATCGAAGCGCGGACACAGGCGCACCATCTCGCGGTATCACTGCGAGAGCAAGAAGAGCTGCAGAAGCAGCTGAGCCATCAGGCGACCCACGACCCGTTGACGGGGCTGGCCAACAGAGCGCTGTTGGACCAGTGCCTGGAGTCCGCTCTCAGCCGGTGCTCCGCCTCATTCCCCGCCGCGCTGCTGATGCTCGATCTCGACGGCTTCAAGGAAGTCAACGACACCCTGGGCCACCCGTCCGGCGACGAACTGCTCGTCGACGTCGCCCGGCGGCTGACGTCCAGGGTCCGCGAGCAGGACATGGTGGCCAGGCTCGGCGGGGACGAGTTCGCACTCCTCGCGGAAGGCGTGGACGCCAGCACACTCTTCGACTACATCAGGCGGATCCTCGACTCCTTCATGGACTCCTTCATCCTCGACCGTGGCCATGCGGTCCGCGTGACGACGAGCATCGGAGCACGGAGCATCACCAGGCCGACCACGCCGGCAGAAGTGCTGCGGGACGCCGACATCGCTCTGTACCGGGCCAAGACCGCGGGCAAGAACCAGGCCGTGTTCTTCGAAACCCCGTGACGGCCGCAGCGACGCACGCCGCGACCACGCCGAGTTCCCCGCCCAGGACGTCAGCTGTGCACCGCGAAGGGCGCCCGGGGCTGCCTGCCCTGTCAGGCGCCCTTCCTCGTCTGTCTAGAAGAAGCCCAGCTTCTTCGCCGAGTACGACACCAGCAGGTTCTTCGTCTGCTGATAGTGGTCGAGCATCATCTTGTGTGTCTCGCGCCCTATCCCCGACTTCTTGTAGCCGCCGAACGCCGCGTGGGCCGGGTACGCGTGGTAGCAGTTGGTCCAGACGCGGCCCGCCTTGATCGCCCGGCCCAGACGGTAGGCCGCGTTGCCGTCGCGGGTCCAGACGCCCGCCCCGAGGCCGTACAGCGTGTCGTTGGCGATCTTCAGGGCCTCGTCGACCGAGTCGTACGTCGTGACCGACACGACCGGACCGAAGATCTCCTCCTGGAAGATCCGCATGTCATTGGTGCCGCGGAAGATGGTCGGCTCGATGTAGTAGCCGCCCTCCAGGCCCGGCACCGCGCGAGGGCTGCCGCCCGTGACGACCTCGGCGCCCTCCTTCCTGCCGATGTCGAGGTAGGAGAGGATCTTCTCGTACTGGTCGTTGCTCGCCTGCGCGCCGATCATGGTCGCCGGGTCCAGCGGGTCGCCGCCGACGATCGCGCGGGTGCGTTCGACACAGCGGGCCATGAACTCGTCGTAGATGGAGGAGGGGATCAGGGCACGCGAGGGGCAGGTGCAGACCTCGCCCTGGTTCAGGGCGAACATCACGAAACCCTCGACCGCCTTGTCCAGGAAGTCGTCGTCGGCGGCCATGACGTCGGGCAGGAAGATGTTCGGGCTCTTGCCGCCCAGTTCCAGGGTGACCGGGATGATGTTCTCGCTCGCGTACTGCATGATCAGCCGGCCGGTGGTCGTCTCCCCGGTGAACGCCACCTTCGCCACCCGCGGGCTGGACGCCAGCGGCTTGCCCGCCTCCACCCCGAAGCCGTTGACGACGTTGATCACGCCCGGTGGGAGCAGGTCGGCGATCAGGTCGATGACGTAGAGCAGGCTGACCGGAGTCTGCTCGGCCGGCTTGATGACGACACAGTTGCCCGCGGCCAGCGCGGGTGCGAGCTTCCATGTGGCCATCAGCACCGGGAAGTTCCACGGGATGATCTGCCCGACCACGCCCAACGGCTCGTGGAAGTGGTAGGCGACGGTGTCGGCGTCGATCTCCGCGATGCTGCCCTCCTGCGCGCGGACGACTCCGGCGAAGTACCGGAAGTGGTCCACGGCCAGCGGGATGTCGGCGGCCAGGGTCTCGCGGACCGGTTTGCCGTTCTCCCACGTCTCGGCGACCGCGATCTTCTCCAGGTTCTCCTCGATGCGGTCCGCGATCCTGTTGAGGACGTTCGCGCGTTCCGCCGTGGACGTGCGGCCCCAGCGGTCGGCCGCCCGGTGCGCGGCGTCCAGGGCGAGATCGATGTCGGCAGCGGTCGAACGGGCCACCTCGCAGAAGGCCTTGCCGGTCACCGGCGTCGGGTTCTCGAAGTAGCGCCCCTCGACCGGCGCCGTCCAGTCGCCGTCGATGAAGTTGTCGTAGCGACGGGCGAAGGAGACGATGCTTCCCTCGGTTCCTGGCTGCGCGTACACCATGGCGGCTCTCCTCGGTGAAGGGCGGTGTGGGACGGTGGTGACGTCCCTCACCGTGCTCCCGGGAGGTTGGCGCAAGGTTGGCGCCGTGATGGACCGGACGTCCGTCGGTCGCGCAGAGCCGTCGTGAGCAGGACCCCGCGTCCGTCAGTCGCGCAGAGCCGTCGTCAGCCGGCCCGTCGCGATCGCACGGCGCGTGTCGTCGGGGCCGAGCAGGCGCAGCGCGTGCTCGTGGATCTCCGCGTCGTACGGGGCCCGTTCGCCGTAGCGCAGGGCGTGTTCCGGGCGGGTGCTCGCCAGTACGGCCTCACGTACGGCCACTTCCAGGCGCGTGCGCCACTCCTCGATGCCGGGCGCCTCGGAGCGGGGCAGGAGCGGGCCGCCGTACAGGCCCAGGGCGGTGTCGGTGTCGCCCTGCTCCAGCGCGCGCAGGACGTCGACGGCGTCGCAGGACACCGGTGCGGTGAGGGCGTAGTGGCGGGCGGATATCGCACCGCCCAGCGCCCGGCGCAGGTGCGAGATCTCCGCCTTGAAGGTCGACGACGTCACCGGCCGGTCACCGTAGAGTGCCGCGCGCAGCCGTTGCGGGGAGTAACCCTCGGGTTCGAGGGCGAGGAGGGTGAGGATCTCCACCTGCCGGGGGCGCAGGGGGAGCGGCCGTGTCTCGTGCAGGACCTGCTCGGAGCCCAGGCACGTGAGCAGCAGCCGGGCCGGACGGGACACCTCCGTGGTCAGCCGGGCCTCGATCGTCGACACCAGGCTGCGGACGGTGGACATGGCCAGGGGGTGCGAGCGGTCCCAGGTCGTCGACAGGTCCAGCACGCCCAGGACGCGCCCGTCCCCACCGCGCACGGGTGCGCAGTAGCAGACCCAGCCGTGAAGGGCCGACACCAGGTGCTCGGCCGAGAAGACGGAGCTGGGGCGGCCCGTGCGCAGCGCGAGGGACAGGGCGTTGGTGCCCATGGCCTGTTCGTCCCAGCGGCCTCCGGGCGCGAAGTTGACCCGCTCTGCCCTGCGGCGCATGGTCGCACCGCCGCAGGTCCACAGGATGGTGCCCGACTCGTCGGTGACCGCCGTGACGAACCCGGCGTCCTCGGCGATGCTGTGCAGTTCCCCGGCGAGCGCGGAGACCGGCCCGTACAGCGGTGAGGACGTCCAGCGCTGGTGCACCCGGCCGCCGTCGGTGACGGGGGCGCTGTCCCGGCCCGGGTCCACGCTGCCCAGCGAACGGGCCCAGGACTCGGTCACTTCGTGGCGCAAGGTCACGGTGCCGCCGGGCCGCGTGCCCGGGACGCTCAGCCGCGGCACCCAGCGGGACCACTCGTGCTCCAGCACGGCCCTGCGCCGCGTGAGGTCAGGGCGCTGTGACATGGCCTCTCCCTGCCGTCGTACCGGATTCTCGGCGTCAGGTCAGTGTGACCGGAGGTGCCGGTCCCGGTCGAGAACTCCGTCGGACCCGGGTGAGACGTTCTGAACGGGCGACTCTCCACTGGATGTTTGTCCGGTGCCCGGGTGCCGCCGTCCGGGTGACGGGTTCACTCGACCCGACGGATGGGGCCCGGCCCGCGTACCGACGCCGCGCGGCTCGGCGTTCCCCTGGCATGGACAGCACGGAGACGGCGCGGCGCCGTGCGGGGAACGACGCCGCACCCCGCTCGTACGCCGAACTCACCAGTGGGTACGCGGGACACCCGCCGATCTACGCGGCTCTGGTCGCCGAGTGGGAGGCGCGCGGCCACACGGTGCCGGAACACCGCGACGGCCAGTGGGTGTCCTTCGCCGCGCCGGCCGAGAGCGAGACCTGGACCGCCGTCACCGCGTGGACCGCAGGCCGCCCCATGGGCCAGGCGATCCCCGCCGCCCCGCATCCGGCCGCCGCCTCGCATCGGGCCACCGGCCCTCATTCCGCCGTCGGCCGGCATCCGGCCACCGGCCCTCACTCGGCCGCCGGCCCGGCCCCGGCCCCCGCCCCGCACGCGCCCGCGGGCCGGCATCCGGGGCCGGCCGCTCCGGCCGGTTCACGCCCGGGCTCCGGCCGGCACTCCGGCGTGGCGGGGTCCTCGTCCGGCGGCGCCCGTCTCACCAGCCGTCCGTCACCACCGGCTCCGCGCTGACCGGCGCCAGCACCGCGAGGGTTCCGCTGGCCTCCCGCAGGGCCGACTCGAGCGTGCCGGGGGTGTGCAGGGCGCCGGTACCGTCCGGCGGGACGAGCCACTCCAGCCGTCCGGCGGGCCGGTACGGCGGCGGCACGGCGATCCAGGAGCCCCTGCCCACGTGCCGTACCCCGAAGCCGACCCACTCGCTGACCGGATCGGGCGGCAGGAAGAACCCCACTCTGCGTGCGGCACAGTCCACCAGGGTGGGGCCCGGCACCTTCAGCGGATCGCGCCACAGTATGTCCAGCGCGAGCAGGCCGAGCCGATCGGGGACGCTCAGCACGTCCCAGTAGCGCCCGGCCTCCACGAGCATCGTCCCCGCGCCGTAGTCCCACTCCCGCTTGCACTCCTGGGGGTCCGTGGCGGCCGCGGCGAGCCACTCGACGGCTTGTTTCCACATGACGCTCTGCATGGCCACCCCAGGCACAGTCGGTGGCGCCGCGGTCGGGCGCGCGCTGGACACGGGCCGGTGGCCCGCGGGGTTCCGCGTGCCGCCCGGCCGTAGCCATGCTGGTAGATATTTCTAACGGCCGGAAGGGGTGGCGCGGTGTGGCGTTTGGGGCGCGCCGGTCCCGGTCGAAAGAAGGCAACCGACGGCACCTCCCGGACAAACCGCGATCGACTTCGTGCGCGTCCCGCACGCCTGTCACCAGTCTCGTCATGTCAAGACATGGCCGAAAAAACTTCCCCGGTGCCACACGGCGCACGGGGACACCGAGCAAACAGCGACGGCCCCCACCGGGTCATCCGGTGGGGGCCGTCCGACAACGAGGGGGTGCGGAGGTCAGGCCTGACGTTCGGTGTTCTTCTTCTTGATCCGGGCCGCTTCCTTGCGGACCTCCGCCTGAGTGGCGCGCTCCCGCTCCAGCCACTCGGGGCCTTCCTGCTTCAGCGCCTCGATCTGCTCGGTCGTGAGGGGCTCGGTGACGCCGGCCCGGGCGAGACCGGCGATGGAGACGCCGAGCTTCGCAGCGACCACCGGGCGGGGGTGCGGGCCGTTCTGCCGCAGCTCCCGCAGCCACTGCGGCGGGTTCGCCTGGAGCTCGTTCAGCTCGGCACGCGAGACGACACCCTCCCGGAACTCGGCGGGTGTGGCCTCGAGGTACACACCCAGTTTCTTCGCCGCGGTCGCGGGCTTCATCGTCTGGGTGCTCTGGTGCGACGTCATGGCTCCCAGGGTATCGAGCGTGTGCACGACCCCTGACCACGCCCGGTAACCTGGCGAGGTGACAGGCTCGGATGAAACCCCCTCGTTCCGGCTCGCCTACGTCCCCGGGGTGATGCCCGACAAGTGGGTGCGCATCTGGAACGAGCGGCAGCCCGACGTCCCGCTGATCCTCACGCAGGTGCCCGCCGGAGCGGCGGCCGAGCGGCTGCTCGGCGGGGAGGCCGACGCGGGCCTCGTCCGCACACCCGTGAACCGCGAGGTCTTCAGCGCGATCCCCCTCTACACCGAGCAGACGGTCGTCGTGGTGCCCAAGGACCACCTGGTCACGGCCGTTGACGAGGTGACGCCGCAGGACCTGGCCGACGACATCGTGCTGCACCCCCTCGACGACGTCCTCGACTGGGAGAATCTCCCCGGGCGCCCCGCCTTCGAACGGCCGGCCACCACCGCCGACGCCGTCGAACTCGTCGCGGCCGGCATCGGCGTCCTCGTCGTCCCGCTGTCACTCGCCCGTCTGCACCACCGCAAGGACCTCACCCACCGGCCCCTCACGGACGCCCCCGAGTCGAGCGTGGCCCTCGCCTGGCCCGAGGACGCGAAGACGGACCAGGTGGAGGACTTCATCGGCATCGTCCGCGGCCGTACGGTCAACAGCACCCGGGGCCGTCAGCAGGCCCCGGCGCAGGGCACGTCCACGGACGCCGGCCGGGGCGGCACCCGGCACAAGCAGGTACCCGGGAAGCCGGCGGCCGGGAAGTCCGCGGCTGGAAAGTCGGCCGGGGCGAAGCGCACCGGGAAGAGCGGCCGGGGCGGCCCCAAGGGCGACAGGCGCGGCAGGCCCGGCCGCCGTTCGTAGGGCCCGGGTCTCGCTGCTGTTCGTCGCGCCGGGGGCCGATCGCAGTGCGTCGTGCCCGTACCGGCTGTGGTGCGTGATGCCCTTGCCGGCCGTCGTGTTCGTGGCGGCCGGCGAGGGGAGGCCGGTATGACGTGACGGAAAGGGGGCGGCCGGCGGACCGCAGACCCCTGCCCGGGGTCGATGCGGACTCGTACCCGCTCAGCCGCCGGCCGACGGAGACGGTGCCGGCGCCCCGTAGGACGGGTTGGGGGCGACCGTCTGGAAGTCCTTGAGATCCTCGGGGATCGGCAGGACCCTGACCGGCGCGCCCGCCTGCGGAGGCGGCGGGGTCGTCTGGTCCTGGGGCAGCTTGGGCGGGGCGGTGATCTGGAAGCTGACCTGTTCCTGGTTGATCAGGCCGGTCTTCTCCAGGACGGTGATGTGGTCGAGCACGGTGTCGTTGGTCGTGTCGGCGAGCTCCCGCACGAGGCTGTTCCGGGTGGTCGCCCGGATCTTGGCGATCGTCGGGAAGATGCCCCCGTGCGCGACGCGCATGATGGTGACGGCCGTCGACTCGAACTCCTTGCCGGTGCTGCCCTCGGCCGTCGCCACGAACTGCTGCTGCTGCGGAGACGGCTCGTTCGGCAGGGTGATGCCCAGGTCCGCGGAGATCTTGCGGCAGCCCGCGTCGAGCCGGCCGTGACCCACGAGCAGGTGCTTGGAGACTTCCTTCATCTCCGGCGACGTGCTCCGCTCCTTGATCAGCTGGCCCAGCGGGTACTCCCACAGTCCGGCCGCGCGCACGCGCACCACGAAGTCGCGGTCCGCCTCGGTCAGCGGACCCCACTGCGTGTTGGCGATGATGCGGTCCTGGCCGGAAGCCGCGTTCTGCACACCCAGCATGCTGGGGTAGGCGAGCGCGGTGAGCGTAAGGATCAACGCACCGCCCACGAACGCGGTTCCTGCCGTGCTGCGCGAGATGCGCATCGTGCCTCCTGGGATATGAACGGCCCAACACCCAGAGGTACGGACGCCGGAGGCGAAACAATCACTCCTGCCGTAAAAAAGTTCGCACGACCCGTTCGAAGGAATCCACGGAGGGGAAAGAGGGGACGAGATCAGGACGGATCGGCCGAGTTCACCAGCCAGTCGTACGCGGACCGTGCCCTGAACTGCGCCTGACCGCCCGGCAGGAGCAGCTCCGCGGTGGTGAACTCCGGCGCGTCCGCCTGGCCCGGGACGTACGGGATCGCGATGCAGCGCATGCCGGCCGCGTGCGCGGCGGCGGCGCCCGGAGCCGCGTCCTCCAGCACGACGCAGTCGGACGGGGTCGCGCCGAGCCTGCGGGCCGCCTCCAGGAAGACGTCCGGAGCCGGCTTGCCGTGTGGGACCTCGTCGGCGGAGACCACGGTGTGCAGGTGGGCGTCCAGGCCGGTGCCGTTCAGCACCGCCGCGATGGCCTCCGGTGAGGAGCCCGAGGCCACGGCCATGGGCACGCCCTCGGCCGCCAGCAGCTCGACGAACGCGCGCATCTCCGGGTAGGCGCGGGTGGCGCTGCGGGCCAGACCCAGGTAGTGGCGGTTCTTCACGGCGAGCAGTTCCCCGACCGGGGCGCGCAGACCGTAGCGGTCCTTCCAGTCCGCGACCGTCTCCTGTGTGCTGATACCGACGTACCGCTCGTGGTCGGCCCAGGTGAAATCCGCGATGCCGTACTCGGCGAGCGTCCGGCGGCCTGCCTCGTAGTAGTTCGGCTCGCTGTCCACGAGTGTTCCGTCGAGATCGAAGATGACTGACATGCCGCGGAGCCTGCTCATCCCGCCATGCTCTCAAGGATCACCCGCGGGCCGACCGCCCGATCGACTCCACCAGGGGCAGCAGCCGGTGGGAGACGCGCTCGCGCAGGGCGACCTCGGTACGGGTGCGCACCACGCCGGGCATGCTGATCAGTTTCTGGACGACGTCCTCCAGATGCGCGTTGTCCCGCGCCACCACCCGGGCCAGCAGATCCCCGCCTCCAGTGATCGAGAACGCCTCCACGATCTCCGGCACCGCGGCCAGCGCGTCACCCACCTCGTCGAGATGGCCCTGGGTGACCTCGATGTGCACGAACGCCAGCACGGGATGGCCGAGCGCGGCGGGAGAGAGGGCCGGTGCCGTGCCGGTGATCACGCCGTCGCGCTCCAGCCGGTCGAGCCGGGCCTGGAGCGTGCCGCGGGCGACGCCCAGGATCCGGGCGTACTCACGCACGCTCGTGCGCGGCTGCTCCAGCAGCAGCCGCAGGATGCGGGTGTCGAGCTCGTCCACGGCCATGGCGCGTTCTCCTCGTCCGTTGGCCCTGTCGCGGCCGTTCGCCGGACGCTGCAACTGTACCAATGGCACAGGTGGCAACGCACGAGTTGAGCCAGTGGCCTCCGGGGTGCTGATATGGGTACGTCGATGGCGCTGCGGACCCCGCGGCGCCTTTTTCATGCGTGCTGGTGGCCGGTGTCTCGAAGGGGGCGGTAAGCGGTGCTGAAGAGGGTGTTCATGGCTCCGGATCCGGGGCGGACGCGACTGCGGTTCGCCACGCGTGCCGTGCTCGGCATCGTGCTCGCGGTCGCCGTCTGCGGCCTCGCCGGTCATTCCCTCGCGGGCGCCGTCACCGGAGGGCTCGCCGCCCTGCTCGCCCTGTTCACCGTCACCGACGCCACGGTCCGCGGCCAGGCCGTCACGACCGCGCTGCTGCCCGCCGTGGGCCTGCCCGTGCTCACCGCCGCGGCCGAACTGCACGACCACCCGGTGGCCCGGGACCTGACTTTCCTCGCCGTCGTCGGAGCCGGGGTCTACGCGCGGCGGTGGGGGCCGCGCGGGCACAGCCTCGGCGTCTTCGCGTTCATGACCTTCTTCGTGGCGCAGTTCCTGCATGCCACCACCGGCCAGCTGCCCCAGCTGTACGCCTCGGTCCTGCTGTCCGTCCTCGCCGCCGCCGCGGTGCGCTTCGGCCTGTGGTGTTACGAGCGCCGCCTGCCCCCGCCCGTCGTGCCCGTGCCGCCGGGCGGTACCGGCCTGGCCCGGGTGACCACCCGCCAGGCCGTCCAGGCCACCGCCGGGGCCGGCTTCGCCCTCGTCGTGGGCCAGCTGATGTCCGGACAGCGCTGGTACTGGGCCGTCGGTGCCACGTGGTGGATCTTCGTCAACACCACCTCACGCGGCGAGACCCTGGTCCGCGGATTCCGGCGGGTCCTCGGCACGGTCATCGGCATCGGCCTGGGCCTGCTCGTGGCCGTGCCCGTGCACGGCGACCCGGTCCCCACGGCCGCGCTCGCCGCCGTCTGCGTCTTCGGCATCTTCTACACGGCCGCAGTGTCCTACACCTGGATGATGCTCTGGGTCACGCTCCTCGCGGGCCTGCTGTACGGCCTCCTCGGCGTGCTCGGCCCGGACCTGCTCGCCCTGCGGCTCGCCGAGACCGGCGTCGGGGCGGTGGGCGCCGCCCTGGCCGTGATCCTCGTCCTACCCGTCACCACCCACAGCATCACCGACGCCTGGATCCGGCGGGCCCTGCGCTGTGTGCACGCCTGCGCCGTCGAGACCGCCCGGCGCCTGGCGGGGGCGGCGGACGCCGACCCGGCCCCGCGGGTGGCGGAGCTGGAGCAGCTCCTCGGCCGGGTGCGGCTCTCGGTCGCCCCGCTCGTGCACCCGTTGAACCCGATGCTCGGCCGCAAGCGGCGGGCCCGGCACGTCCTCGCCCTCCTCGACGACTGCGCCCGCGAGATCCGCGGCCTGGTCGCCGTCGCGGCCGACCCGGAGGCCTCCCACGACGCCCGTCTCGCCACCGCCTGCCGACGGGTCGAGGCCGCCGTGGAGGCCCTCACCGAGGGCCGGGACATCGCGGTCCACGAGGACGGTCTGCCCCACGCGGAACCCGCCCTGGCCCACCTGCACGGCCTGGAACGGGCCCTGGCCGATCTGGCCCGCCCGTTGCGCACGCCGTCGGGCTCACCGCTGGTGGGTGCCTGACCGGTCCGCCCTGAGGGGTGGGAGGCTTCGGGCCCGGCGTTCAACGGCAGGCACTCCGCCGGGCCCCGGCCGGGCACGATGCGACGGGGCACGCCGCCGAACCCGGCCGGGCACGATGCGACAGGGCACGCCACCGGGCCCCGGCTCCCTCGACGGACACACCGCACAGCTCCGTGCTGCTGGGAGGGTGCTCGCCGCGCGGCCCCGGGTCCGACCGGGCGATGCACCCTTGACCGCTTGGTCTAGACCGCGCATGATCGGCTGCGCGGTCCTCCCGGGCTGCGCAGCCGAAAGGGGACAACGGTGACGGACGGCAGGCGGCGGGCGTTCATCGGGTCGTTCACGGCGGCCGGCGGCCCCGGGATCGTGACGGCCGAGGTCGACCCCCGCACCGGCGCGCTGACCCCGCTGAGCAGCGTGAACGCCGTCCCGGACCCCTCCTGCCTGACGCTCTCGCCCGACGGGGAGACGCTGTACGCGGTCAGTGAGACCGCCGAGGGCGCGGTGGCCGCGTACCGGGTGGACGGCGACAAGCCCGAGCCGGCCGGGCGGCCCGTACCGGTCGACGGCGGCAGCCCGACCCACCTCAGCCTCTTCGCGGGGCACATCCTGACCGCCAACTACGGCTCCGGCAGCGTCACCGCGATCCCCCTCCGCCCCGACGGCACCCTCGCGCGCTCCGCAGCCCGCGTGCTCCGGCACAGCGGCACCGGCCCGCACACGCCCCGCCAGCAGGGACCGCACGCCCACCAGGTGCAGCCCGACCCGAGCGGCCGCTGGGCCGTCAGCGTGGACCTCGGCACGGACTCGGTGCGCGTGTGCACCCTGACGGACGGGGTCCTCGCCCTGCACCGGGAGACCGCCCTGCGCCCCGGCTCGGGGCCGCGCCACCTGGCCTTCCACCCTCACGGCTCGTACGCGTACGTCGTCAACGAGCTGAGCCCCTCCGTCACCGTCTGCCGCTGGGACGCGGCGGAAGGCGCCCTGACCCCGCTGTCCGAGACCCCGGTCCTGCCCGGCGCACCGGCGGGCGACGCCTACCCGTCGGGCATCGCCGCTTCTCCCGACGGCCGCTTCGTGTGGACCGCCACCCGCGGCGAGGACGTCCTGTCCGTGCTCGCCGTCGAGGACGAGGAGCTGCGGCTGGTCACCACCGTGCACTGCGGTGGCCACTGGCCGCGCGCCCTCACCGCGGGCGACGGCTTCCTGGACGGCTTCCTGTACGTCGCCAACGAGCGCTCCGGTGACGTGACCTGGTTCGCGGTCGATCCGCTCACGGGTGTCCCGCGACGGGGCGGCTCGATCAGGGTGACCGCCGCCTCATACGTGACCCTCCGCTGACGACCACCCGCACGACCCGGCCCGGCCCGGCAGCGCGTCCCGAGGCCCCGGACGAACGAAGGCCCGCTCCGATCGGAGCGGGCCCTTCACGGCGTCCTGCGACAGTGCCTCGCGTCAGCGCGCGGGCGTGCTCTGCGCCTGCTGCGGCGCGATGCCCAGCGCCGTCGTGTACTTGGCCAGGGCGAGCTTGCCGATCGCCGGGTACGGGCCGAGCGACTCGGCGGCGGAGCAGCCGGCCTCCTTCGCGGCCTCCTCGACCAGGCCGGGCTCGATCTCCGGTCCGATCAGGTACGGCGCGAGCGCCAGCTGCTGCGAACCCGAGGAGCGCAGTTGCTCGGCGACGGAGGCGATGGAGCCCTCCTGGTCCAGGGCCGCCGCCATCACCGGGACGGCGAGACGCGCGGCGAGCAGCATGCCGGTGATGCCCGCCGCCTGCACGGCCTCGTCACCGCCCACCGAAGCGAGGATGATGCCGTCCGCGGCGGTCGCCACGGTGAACAGCCGGGCACGGTCCGCGCGGGCCAGACCCGCCTCGGACAGCCGCACGTGCAGCGCCTCGGCGAGCAGCGGGTGCGGGCCGAGGACGTCGGTCAGCTCGGCGGCGACGCGGCTCTCCATGAGGGCCTGGCGCACCTGGCGCAGCAGCGAGCCGTCCGGGCCGGCGAGCAGCGGCACGACGACGGCGACGGGCCCGTCGGGCGTCTTCACGTCCATGCCGGCGGCGCGGGCCTGCTCGTAACGGGCCGTGCGCTCCTCGGCGGCGTGCACGAGCACGGCCTGCAGCGAGGGGAACTCCGCGTTGTCCCCGTCGAGGTATCCGATGCGGGCGTCGAGGCCGGGCAGCTCGGAACGGGCGATGCTCACAACCTCCTCGGCGAGGCTGCGCGTGGTGCTGCTGGGCGTCCCCGGCACGGCGAGGACGAGCGCGGGCGCGCCCTCGGGAGCGACCAGCGGCTCGGGACGGCGGTGCCGTCCGGGCTGGCGGGGGCGCGGCATTCGTACAGGCAGGCCATCCGCGGGCCCAGTGGGGGAACTCATGGCGCCGCATGTTACTGGCTTCCGGGGTTCCCCTGTTCGGGGAGGGTGCAGGTGAGCGGTATCCGTCCTGTTTTGTCTGATGAGTTACGTACGCAAGGGACGCGATCGGATCAATCACCCGAACGGGTGGTCACGGACAGCATCCTGTCGTCCACCGGCAGGGTGAGGGAACCGGCACTCAGGTCGGTCGCGATCCGCACCGAGCCGTGCAGCGGATCGCCCTCGGCCGGTACCCGCCGCGCCTGCGGGAGCCGCCGCGCCAACTCCTCGTCCAGGGGCCCGAGCAGCGGGTCGCCCAGCTTGAACAGCCCGCCGGTGACGGCGACACGCGGCTCACCGCCGGAGGGGCACACGGCCGCCGCGGAATCGGCCATGTGCCGGGCGGCGGCACGCAGGATGCCCGCGGCGACGGGATCCCCGTCCGCGCAGGCGGCCACCCGGGGTGCGAAGGAGGCCAGGACGGCGGGCCGGTCGGGGCGGGGATACAGCGCGCCGGGCAGCCCCGCGACGGGCCCGAACTCCTCTTCCGCGCACGCCAGCAGCCGGGCCGAGCCGTCCTCGCGCCCGTCGTGGGCGCGCAGCGCGGCCTCGAGACCGGCCCGGCCGATCCAGGCGCCGCTCCCGCAGTCGCCGAGCAGATGGCCCCAGCCGTCCGCACGCCGCCAGCCGGTCAGGTCGGTGCCCACCGCGATCAGCCCGGTACCGCCCGCGACCACGGCACCCGGAAGCGGTCCGAGCGCCCCCACGTACGCGGTCACGGCATCGGCGGCCAGGGCGACCCTGCGCACGCCCCACTCCCGGGCCAGGGCCCCCGGCAGTTCGGCGCGCAGCCCCGCGCCCAGAGAGGCCAGCCCGGCCGCGCCGATGACGACGGTGGTCAGCGACAGCGCTCCCGTCTCGGCGGTCAACGCACGCACCAGCGGCACGAGTCGCGCCATGAAGTGCTCGGGGTCGATGCCCCGCTCGCCCGTGCGCACCGGCTCACCGGACATCCGCCGGGCCAGCGGACCGCGCCCGGCGGTCCCGACCACGGCCCGCAGCCCGGAGCCGCCGGAGTCCACGGCGAGAAACCCGGAGTGCTCCGTCGCGCCGGTCACGGCAGGCGCCAGTCCACCGGTTGACCGCCCTGGCGGATCAGCAGGTCGTTGGCCCGGCTGAACGGACGGGAGCCAAAGAAGCCCCGGTCGGCCGACATGGGGGAGGGGTGGGCGGATTCGACGGAGGGCAGGTCGCCCAGGAGCGGGCGCAGATTGCGGGCGTCACGGCCCCACAGGATGGACACCAGCGGCTTGCCGCGCCCCGCCAGGGCGCGGATGGCCTGCTCCGTGACCTCCTCCCAGCCCTTGCCCCGGTGTGCGGCGGGCTTGCGCGGGGCGGTGGTCAGCGCCCTGTTGAGCAGCAGCACACCCTGCCGCGTCCACGGGGTGAGGTCGCCGTTGGACGGCTGCGGCAGACCCAGGTCGGCTTGCAGCTCGCGGTAGATGTTGATGAGGCTGCCGGGCAGCGGCCGCACCTCGGGCGCCACCGAGAAGGACAGCCCCACCGCGTGCCCCGGGGTGGGATAGGGGTCCTGACCGACGATCAGGACGCGCACGTCGTCGAAGGGCTGCTGGAAGGCCCGTAGAACGTTCGGCCCGGCCGGGAGGTAGGTGCGTCCCGCGGCGATCTCCGCGCGGAGGAAGTCCCCCATCGCGGCGACGCGTTCGGCCACCGGTTCCAGGGCCTTCGCCCAGCCCGCTTCGACGATTTCATGCAAGGGTCGTGGTGCCACGGGCGTCACCCTACTGCCGTACGGACAGCGGCGATCAACCGGTGGCCAATGCCTGTGGGCGGCCTCGCCCCCGCCTCACCCCCTCCGGCCCCACTCGTGCCTCGCCCTCGCCTCAGCCGACGAGCGCGGCCCGGACGCACAGCACGTCCGGCAGATGCGAGGCGAGCTGGTGCCAGCTGTCACCGTCGTCGGCCGACGCGAACACCTCGCCGTTGCGGTTGCCGAAGTAGATGCCCGCCGGGTCGGCGTCGTCCGTGCACATCGCGTCCCGCAGCACCGTGCCGTAGTGGTCCTCCTGGGGGAGCCCCGCCGAGAGCGGCTCCCAGCTCTTGCCCGCGTCCGCCGTCCGGTAGACCCGGCACCGGCGGTCGGCCGGGACCCGGTCGGCGTCGGCGTTGATGGGGAACACGTATGCCGTGTCGCCCCGGTGCGGATGCGCCGCCGCGGCGAAGCCGAACGTGGACGGCAGGCCCTCGCCGATGTCGGTCCAGTGCGCGCCCGCGTCGTCGCTGCGGTACACCCCCCAGTGGTTCTGCAAGTACAGCCGGTCCGGGGTGGCCGCGTCCCGCGTGACCTTGTGCACGCACTGGCCGAACTCCGGGTTCGGGTCGGGCAGGAACACCGCGGAGACACCCGAGTTGGAGGGCGCCCAGCTCGCTCCGCCGTCCAGCGTGCGGAACACGCCGGCGGTCGAGACGGCGACCGTGACCGCCCGCGGGTCGCGCGCGTCGGTGAGCACGGTGTGCAGGCCCTCGCCGCCACCGCCCGGCACCCACTTCGACCGCGTGGGGTGCTCCCACAGGGGCCGGACCAGCTCGAACGTCTCCCCGCGGTCCTCCGAGCGGTACAGGGCGGCCGGTTCGGTGCCCGCGTACACCACGTCCGGCTCGGCGGCGGCCGGGTGCAGCTGCCACACCCGCTCCAGGGACGCCCCCGTGTCCTTGGGGAACTTGACCGCCGGGCGGGCCGGTTCGGTCCAGGTCCGGCCGAGGTCGTCGGAGTGGAACACGGACGGGCCCCAGTGCGCGCTGTCGCCGCCGACCAGCAGCCGCGGGGCCCCGGCCCGGGTGTCGATGGCGACCGAGTACACGGCCTGCGCGTTGAAGTAGGGGCTCTCGTCGAATTCCCAGGTTCCACCACCTCGCCGCCGCCCGATGAACAGGCCTTTGCGTGTCCCCACGGCGAGCAGTACCTCGGTCATGCCGATCACCTCCGCGGCGTCGTCCTTGACGCCCTCGTCCCGAACACCGGCCAGTCTGCACCCGACCACTGACAGTCACCTCCGGAACGGCTGCGGCCCAGGTCAGCGGGGTGTCGGCGCGGCGCACCCGGGTGTCGCGGGCGGCCCCGGCAGGGTGCTCGCAGGGACCGGCGGCCGCGGTGACCGTCACATCGGGCAGGGGTGGTGAGCATCCGGGCGCCGTCGTCCGTATGGGGAGAGCGGCGGAATGATCGTCGGCTCGTGATGAGGAGACCTTCGATGGCGTTACGTGGTCCGAGGGTGTGGCTGTGGCGCTGGCGGCGCAATCCGCTCAAGCGCCGCGCCGACCGGGTGGAGACCTGGGTCGTGCTGGGCGTGTGGACGTTCACCGTGTTCCTCGGGCTGCTCGCCGGCACGACCGTGACCCGGTCCGTCGAGGACGGGCTGGCCCGGGAACGCGTCGAGTGGCGCCCCCTCGTGGCACGGCTCGCCGAGCGTGCCCCCGGGACGGCCCCCGAGAACGACCGTGCCCGCGCCGAGCAGGTGTGGGCGACGGCACGGTGGACCGCCGCGGACGGCTCCGAGCACTCCGGCCGGCTGCGGGTACCGGCGGGCAGCGCCGCCGGCGCCCCGGTCACCGTGTGGACGGATCCCGAGGGCCGCCAGGTCACCCGGCCCGTCACCGAGTCCCAGGCCCGCGTACGAGCCTCACTGACCGGTGCCGTGGCGGGCCTGTGCGCGGCAGCCGTACCCCTGGTGGCCGGGCGGGCCCTCCGCAGCCGCCTGGAGCGGCGCCGCATCGACCAGTGGGCCGTGGAGTGGTCCCGCTTCGGCCCGATGTGGGGCCGTACGGCGGGGTGATTCCTACCGGTGCCCCGGCCCGGCGACCGCCTCCCGGCACACCCGCAGCAGTGCCAGGTCCTCGCGTATGCCGGAGCCGCCGGCTCCCGGGCGATGCCGCCGCGCAGAGGCGAGTTCCGCTCGGAGCACGTCGTGCAGGGGCGCTCCCGCCGGTCCCAGGGCCGACACGCACTCCGCGATGGTCGCTCGCGTGCACGGGTGCTCCGCCCACGCCGAGCGGAGGGACGGGAGGAACCGCTCCGGTTCCCCCGTGGCCCGCCACACCGCACAGGCGGCCGTGACCCGCGCCGGCTCGTCCCCGCGGTCCGCCAGCGCGCGCAGCCCGGGCAGGGCAGGGCGAGCCGCCGGACCCAGCCGCCCCAGGACGGCCGCCGCACGGTGCCGCCGACCGCTGCCCGAGTCCGTCAACTCCCGCGTCAGCACCGGCAGGACCGCGTTCGCGTCGCCGGTGACCGACCACAGCGCGTCCGCCGCCGCGACCGCGCAGTCCGTCTCCAGCAGGGCGCGCAGAACCGGCACGGCCTCGTGCGCGGCGCCGCCGAACGCGCCGAGGGCACGGACCGCCGCGTCCGTCACCGCTGCACGCCGCGGCAGCCCGTCCGGCATGCCGCGCAGCAGACGCACCACAGCGGGCAGGGCCGCTATGTCGTCCAGCGCGGCCAGGGCCGACAGCAGGGGAACGGCCTGTGCGGGGGTGTCGGGCGCGTCGAGCGGCAGGCGGGCGAGCCGACGCCGCAGCGCGGGAGCGAGCGGCAGGGCCGAGCGGCCCAGGTCGGGCACGGCCAGCCCCAGGTCGTGCGGCACGACCGGGCCCGCCAGCACCTCGGCCAGCACCGGCGTGGCCCGCGCGTCCCCGGCCCCGGCCAGTGCCTTGAGAGGGCCGCCCAGGGCCGGGGCACCCCGCTCCCCGTGCCGTATCCGGAGCTCGGGACGGAAGGTGACCAGCGCGTGGAGCTGGTCGGCGGCGGGTGCGGCCAGCTCGCAGAGCTCCAGCAGGACCGCCACCGCCGCGTCGTGCAACCGGCCCTCCTCCGACCCGAGTTGGTTGCCGATGAGGGGCACGGGCTCCGTGTGACCGGTGCGCCAGGCACGGAACAGTCCGGCCGACATCCACACGCCGTTGCACCGGTCGAGGGGGTCCGGGCTGGTCAACTGCCCGCAGAGCAGGGCGACCCGGTCGGCCACCCGGCCGTCGAGGGCGCGGTGCAGGGTCCGCAGCAGCCGGGAGCCCTCCTCGTCCGAGGGGCGCAACCGCCGCAGCCGGCCGGCGAGCGTGTCCGGACCGGGACCGTCGTACGGGCGCCGCGCCCGGGCCCGCTGCCCCGACCTGTCCCTGAGCAGCCCGACGACGGTCGGCACGAGATCGGCGGGGAGCGCGTCCGGGGCGCACCCCGCGAGCTGGCCCAGCGCGGCGATTCGGAGCCCGGGGGCGTGAGGGGGACCGCTCAGCTCGACGAGCAGCCGCACCGCGGCCGCGTGGGCCTCCTCGTCCGGGCGACAGCGCTCGGCGAACACGCCGAGGCTCTCCGCGAGGGCGAGCAGGACACGGTCGTCCCGCTCCACGGTGATCCGCTCCCGCAGCAGGGCGAGCACCCGCGCCGGCCGCTCCACGAACCGCACGAGCGCGCCCGGAGCCGCCCGGCGCACCGCGGCGTCCGGGTCCCCGCTGAGACGGACGAAGACGTCGGCACGCGCGCACAGGGCGTCCCGCACCGCTGCTCCGAGGTCACCGCGGGAGCCGGCGATGTCGCCGATGCTGACGAGGAGCTCCACCACCTCCGCCCGGTCCCGCACCCCCTCGTCACCGGCGAGCGCCAGGAGAAACGGAACGCAGGCGAGCGTCGAGTCGTAGACGTCGCCCCGGTGGTGCACGGCGCCGTACATCCCGTCGAGCGCGGTCTGTCGCTCGGCGGGGTCGGCGGAAGCCAGTTTCCGCAGTAATCCGGGCACGTCCTCCGCGCTGCCCTGCGCGTGGCGCAGCGAGGCCCAGTCGACCTCGTCGATCCCCCTGAACACGTTGTCCTCCCCCAGGCGAAATGCCAACTGACGGGGAGTCTGCACCACGGCACTGACAACGAAGCGGAGCCGGGCGATGACTGTGCGCGAACTGTACGCACGATGGCTTGAGTTCGAGTCGGTCCGCCCGCGTGGAGCGGTTCACGCGGACGGGCCGGCCCCGGCCCCGTCGGTGCGTCCGAAGGGCGCCCGGCCCGTCCGGGGCGGGAGGCCCGCTCGGCCGGCCCGGGCCCCCGCGTCTCAGTCCCCGCCTCCGGGCAGCGCCCGCTGCACGATCGTGTCCAGGTCCGCCGTCCGCGGCAGCGTTCCGAACGCGTGCCCCCAGTCGCCCCCGAGTCGCGTCGCGCAGAACGCGTCGGCGACGGCCGTCGGGGCGTGCCGGACGAGGAGGGAGGCCTGGAGGGTCAGCGCCATCTGCTCCACGAGACGGCGTGCCGTAACCGGCGACGCCTCCGACAGGCCCGCCTTGAGCCGCGTCACGGCCGAGTCCAGGCGGGCGTCCGCGCCCCGGGCGAGGGCGAGCTCGCCGAACAGGGCCTCAGCGGCGCCCGGTTCGCGGCTCAGCGCCCGCAGCACGTCGAGGGCGTTGACGTTTCCGGAGCCCTCCCAGATCGACAGCAGCGGGGCCTCGCGGTAGTGCCGGGGCATGCCCGAGTCCTCGACGTAGCCGTTGCCGCCGAGGCACTCCAGCGCCTCCGCGGTGAAGGCGGGGCCGCGCTTGGTCACCCAGTACTTGCCGACGGCGGTGGCGATCCGGCGGAACGCGGCCTCGGACCCGTCCACGCCCTCCCCGCGGATCGCCCGGTCGGCCGCCCCCGCCAGCCGCAGGGTGAGCGTCGTGGCGGCCTCGGACTCCAGCGCCAGATCGGCGAGGACGTTGCGCATCAGCGGCTGGTCGACGAGCCGTGCGCCGAACGCGCTGCGGTGGCGTGCGTGGTGCCCGGCCTCGACGAGGGACTTGCGCATCAGCGCGGCCGACATCATCACGCAGTCCAGCCGTGTGCAGTTGACCATCTCGATGATGGTCTTCACGCCCTGCCCCTCGGCGCCGACCAGCCAGGCCACCGTCCCGTCGAACTCGGGCTCGCAGGAGGCGTTGGACCGGTTGCCCAGCTTGTCCTTCAGCCGCTGGATACGGAAGGTGTTGCGCGTCCCGTCGGGCAGTACGCGCGGCACCAGGAAGCACGACAGTCCGCCCGGGGCCTGCGCCAGGACGAGGAACACGTCGCACATCGGCGCCGAGGTGAACCACTTGTGCCCGCGCAGGGTGTACACCCCCGGCTCGGCCGTGGGCGTGGCCGCCGTGGTGTTGGTCCGGACATCGGAGCCGCCCTGCTTCTCGGTCATCCCCATGCCCGCCAGCAGCCCGCGCTTCTCGGTGGGCTCCCGCAGGACGGGGTCGTACTCCCGGCTCGTCAGCAGCGGTTCGTACAGCTTCGCCAGCTCCGGCTGCCTGCGCAGCGCGGGGACGGCCGCGTAGGTCATCGAGGTGGGGCAGCCGTGCCCGGCCTCGGTGTGGCCCCACACCAACCCCCCGGCCGTCCTGACGACATGGGCGCCGGGCCGGTCGTCCACCCAGGGCGACGCGGCCAGTCCCTCCCCGATCGCCGTGCGCATCAGGTGGTGCCAGCTGGGGTGGAACTCGACCTCGTCGACGCGGTTGCCGTACCGGTCGTGCGTGCGCAGCTCCGGTTCGTGCCGGTTGGCCAGGTCGGCCCACTCCTGCACCTGGGCGCTGCCGGCCTGCCTGCCGAGCCGCCGCAGGTCCTCCTCGGCCCACCCGGCGCCCTCCCGCCGCAGCCCCTCCAGCAGGGCCGTGTCGTCGGAGGCGTCGTACGGCGCGAGGGGCGGGGCCTGATTGGTGACGTCGTGCGTGGCGGGTCCGTCGTACCCCCGCTGTTCGTCCACTGTCGAGACCATGTGCCGAGTGTTGCACTCTGTCTGCGGGCGCAGCAATCATGCAACACGGAAATCCGCCGCGTACAGTACGTGACCATGCCGATGAACGTCCCGGCGTGGTCGGGCACGCTCGACCTGCGCCCGCTGTCCGCACGGTCGGTCGTACTGAGCCTGCTCCTCGGGACGCACCCGCCCGAACTGCCGGTCAGGGAACTGCTGCGGCTCGTCGAGGGCTTCGGCGTGGGTGGCTCCACGCTGCGGGCGGCGCTCAGCCGGATGGTGGCCGCGGGGGACCTGCGGCGCACGGACGGGGGCTACCGCCTCAGCGACCGGCTGCTGGAACGTCAGCGCCGCCAGGACGACGCCGTGCGTCCGCGCACGCGCGCGTGGGACGGCGACTGGGAGATGGTCGTGATCACCGCGACCAGACGCGGCCCCGCCGAACGGGCCGACCTGCGTACGCGGCTGACCGCTCTCCGGCTCGCCGAACTCCGCGAGGGCGTCTGGCTCCGGCCCGCCAACCTCACCCGGGCTCTCCCCGGTGACCTGGACCCGGTCGTCCAGCGCTACACGGCCCGCCCCGACCGGCCCCCGGGCGAACTGGCCGCACACCTCTGGCCCCTGGACGCCTGGTCCGCCACCGCCCGGACCCTGCTCGCGCACATCGCCGGCTCGCCCCGCCCGGCCGACCGCCTGGCCGCCTTCGCCGCCGTCGTACGGCACCTGCGCGCCGACCCCGTGCTGCCCCCCGAGCTCCTGCCTGCCGACTGGCCCGGCACCGCACTGCGCGCCGGTTACACCGACTACCAGCGGGAGCTGATCGGAGCAGTACGCGCGCGTGTGCACGGCACGTGACGCGGGCGGCCGTGCGCAGCACCCGCCGGGACACTCCGCACGGCCGCACCTTCACCGTGGGGGGACTGTCCGTGCGGACCTGACATGCTGGTCCGGCACCCGCACCTCGCCGACGAGTTCGCGCGCCGCGTGCCGCGCCGACGAGGGGTTGCGCGGCAGCTCGCGGCCAGGTAGGACCGCGTCGGCTTCGCCGCGCCCCGCTAGGGGGCCTCGGTGCGCGCGGCCGTCAACAGGGAATCCCAGTCCGGGAGTTTGACCACTCCGCGGCCCAGCGAGGCGCCCAGTTCCGCCTCCGCCCGCTCGATCGACTGCCAGCCCCGCCACGCGACCGGGTCGGTTCCCGCCGCGCGCAGAGCCGGGAGGGGGTCGTCGGCCACGGCCCGCCGGGTGAGGACCGGCGCATCCGCGAGGAGGCACGTCGCAGTCTCCTTCGCGCACGGGCGGTTCGTGCCGATGACACCGGTGGGGCCGCGCTTGATCCAGCCCGCCACATATTCACCGGGGGCGACGACGCCCTCGCGCAGGACGCGGCCGGACCGGTTCGGGACGGTGCCGGTGGCCGGGTCGAACGGCAGGCCCTCCAGGGGGACCCCGCGGTAGCCCACCGAGCGCAGGACCAGCTGTCCCTCGATGACCTCATGGCGGCCCGTGCCGGTCACACCGCCCCGGCCGTCCGGGGCCGTGCGTTCGAATCGCGCGGCGGCCACGTGGCCCCGGTCGGGGAGCAGTTCCGCCGGGCGGAGGAAGAAGCGCAGGTGGATGCGGCGCGGGGCGCCCGTCGAGGGTGTCTCGGCCCAGCCGCGCAGCACTTCCACGTTGCGGCGCTGTGGCGCGGGCAGTGCGGACGGGTCGGTGTACCCCGGGTCCAGGGCCAGCTCCGCCGGGTCCACGACGACGTCGGTCTCCGGCAGGGTGCCCAGTTCGCGCAGCTCCTTGGTGGTGAAGCGGGCCTGCGACGGGCCGCGCCGGCCCACCATGTGGATCTCGGTCACCTTGCTGTCCGCCAGGGTGGTCAGGGCCGCGTGCGGCATGTCGGTCGGGGTGAGCTCGGCCAGGCCGCGGGCCAGCATCCGGGTGACGTCCACGGCGACGTTGCCCACGCCGATGACGACAGCCGACCGGGCGTCCCGCAGGAACCCCGCGTCCACGGCGTCCGGGTGGGCGCTGTACCAGGACACGAACCGCGTCGCCGACCAGCTGCCCGGCAGGTCCTCGCCGGGGATGCCGAGGTGCCGGTCGGTGGCGGCGCCCAGGCAGTACACCACCGCGTGGTAGAGCTCCCGCAACCGCGTCACCGCGACACCGCCGGGGCCGATCTGCACGCCGCCGAGGAAGCGGACCCGGTCGTGTTCCAGGATCGCGCGCAGGTTGTTCTGCAGCGACTTGATCTTCTCGTGGTCGGGTGCCACGCCGTAGCGGACGAGTCCGTACGGGCAGGGCAGGCGGTCCAGGACGTCGACGCGCACGTCCGGGTCGAGCTGCACGAGGCTCTGGGCGGTGTAGCACCCGCTCGGCCCGGACCCTACGACGGCGACTCGCAGCACGGCGGAACTCCTAACCCGGGGGATCCGGAGGATCACGGGAGAGCACTGACGCCTCCAGCATCGCACCGGGCGGGCTCCGCTGACAGGGTGCTGTGCTCCGCCCGCGACGCGTGTCCGATCTATAGGGAATGTGATCATGCGGTTACGTTCAGTGGGTGCTGGACGCATCCTTTCTGAATCTTTCTGATCGCTCTCCGGCGGACGGTGCGGTGTCCGTGCGCCCCGCGTGGGAAGTGCGGGAGAGCGAGGGCACCACGCGGTGGTTCGAGTTCCGGCTGGTCTTTCCGGACGGCGCCCGGGTCGACGCGCTGGTGGTCGTCGGCGGCGGATGCGTCCGCGTCGAGGAGGTGCGCGCTCAGCCCGCGCTCTCCCTCGACGACCTGGGCATGCTCGCCGACTGGATCGAGGAAGCGGTGGCCGGGGCGTGCGGCGCCGGGCCCGAGGACGGTGAGGGACCGGGACGCCGTGCCAGGCCGGCCTGGCCGCGCGGGGCGGAGGGGCGGCGGCTGGTCGCACGGGAGTACCGGGCGGCCCAGCGGGACGGCGCCGACCCGGTCCTCGCGGTGATGGGCGCGACCGGGCACAGCCGGCGCACCACCCTCAGACTGATCGGCCAGGCCCGCGACGCGGGCCTGCTGACACCCCGCCGCGCCAGACGCTGAACCGACACCACCGCCTGTTCGCCGTGCAGCGCCGAGGTCAGGCTCCTTCGGGAGTGATCAGGCAGAAGGGGTGGCCGACGGGGTCCTCGTACACCCGGTAACCGACCGGCTTGTCCGAACCGTCGAGCAGGGTCGCACCGAGGGCGAGCACCTGCTCCTCGGCCACGTCGAGGTCCGCGACCATGACGTCGATGTGCATCTGCTGGGGGTGCGCGGGCTCCGTCCAGCGAGGTGCGCGGAAGTCGTCCACTCGCTGAAAGGCGACGACCGGGGTGCCCTCGGCGTTCTGCAGCACGACGAAGTCACCGGTGTCTTCCTGCCGTGAGAGCGACAACAACTTCTCGTAGAAGTCGGCCAGCCGCCCCGGGTCGGGGCAGTCGATGACAACGGTGTACAGGCGTCCGATCACCCGCCTCACTGTGCCACCGGCTTGCGGGCGGGCCACATGACCCCCGTCCGGCTCCACTTGACGACCAGGCTCAGAGCATCTTTCGCATCCGGGTGATCTCGCTCGTCTGCTGGGCGATCACCTCGTCGGCCATTTCCTCCACGCGGATGTTGTTGCCCTGCCCCTTCACGTCCGTGGCCATGGTGATCGCGCCCTGGTGATGGGTCGTCATCAGGGTCAGGAAGAGGTGGTCGAACGACTGGCCGTCGGCCGTGCGGAGCTTCTTCAGCTGGGACTCCGTCGCCATGCCGGGCATCGTGGTGTGCTCGTGCCGCTCGGCCTTCAGCGGCTTGCCGTACGACTTCAGCCAGCCCTTCATCGCCTCGATCTCCGGCTTCTGTCCGGCGGCGATGCGCTCGGCGATCCGCTGCACGTCCTTCGACTCCGCCCGCTTCGGGACGAGTTCGGTCATCACCAGGGCCTGGGTGTGGTGCTCGATCATCATGCGGACGTAGGAGACGTCGGCCGAGTTCGGGGAGTCGTTCTCCGAGCGGCGGTCGGTGGCCTCCTCGGCGGACAGGGTGCGGTTCGCCTCGCCGGGCTCGCCCGGAGCGATCACGGCGGGCCCGTCCGCAGCCGCCTTCCGGTCCGGACCGGAGTCACAGCCCCCGGCCCCGAGCACGGCCAGCGCGACCAGCCCCGTCATGAGGGCGGAGACCCGGGACGCACGGCGGAACAGCACAACGACCTCCAGTGACAGGCGGGTTGAGAAGCACCACGTGTTGCGGACGACGTACTGGCACGCTTCCTCGGGTCATTGATCGGAAAACTTCATTGCGATTCTGTTGCCCCCTGTTGGTATGAGCATGGCGAAGACGATACTGCGTGGTGCGTGAACCGTTCCGCAGCGAACGGAACCAGGGAGGAAAACAGTGATCCTGTTGAACGACCGCAGAACACGCCGCAGACGACTGGGAGTTGTCGCCGCCGCCGGTGGACTGCTGGCCGCGCTCCTCACAGCGGCGCCCGCAGGGGCCACCCCCGACCCCGGAGACGCGCCGCCCGCGCCGAAGAAGGTGTCCAAGAGCGCCCAGGCCGAGGTCCGGGAGGCCATCGAGAACGGCGACATACCCGGCCAGGACGAGATCGTCCACTCCGACAACATCAAGCACCTGGCCCACGTCCCCAAGGACGCCCTGCAGGGCACGAACTCCGACCTCGCCTTCCAGGGCAGGTACGCCTTCGCGGGCAACTACGACGGCTTCAGCATCTTCGACATCAGCAACCCCAAGGCACCCAGGACCGTCACCCAGGTCCTGTGCCCCGGCTCGCAGAACGACATCTCCGTCTCCGGTGACCTGCTGTTCCTGTCCACCGACTCCTCGCGCAGCGACAGCAGTTGCTCCAGCACCACCCAGCCGGCGACCGAGAAGTCCTCGTGGGAGGGCATGAAGGTCTTCGACATCAGCGACAAGCGCAACCCGAGGTACGTCGCCGCCGTCGAGACCGCCTGCGGCTCGCACACCCACACGCTGGTGCCCGAGCGCCGCAACGTCTACGTGTACGTCTCCTCGTACTCGCCGAACGCCGCCTACCCCGACTGCCAGCCGCCGCACGACGGCATCTCGGTCATCAAGGTGCCGCGCGACGCCCCCGAGAAAGCGAAGGTCGTCGGCTTCCCCGTGCTGTTCCCCGGGGAGGGGCCGGACGGCGGCGGCAACCCGGGCGGGCCCACCAACCCGGGCGTGAGCAAGACCACCGGCTGCCACGACATCACCGTGCTGCCCTCGAAGGACCTGGCCGCGGGCGCCTGCATGGGCGACGGCATCCTGTTCTCCATCAGGGACCCGGAACGCCCGAAGGTGATCGACCGCGTGCAGGACAACGTGAACTTCGCGTTCTGGCACTCGGCGACCTTCAACCAAAAGGCGAACAAGGTCGTCTTCACCGATGAGCTGGGCGGTGGAGGCGCGGCCACCTGCAACGCGGAGGTCGGCCCGGACCGTGGTGCCGACGGCATCTACGACATCACCGGCAAGGGTGACCAGCGCAAGCTCGTCTTCCGCAGCTACTTCAAGATCCCGCGCCACCAGGCCGACACCGAGAACTGCGTCGCCCACAACGGTTCGCTCATCCCGGTCAAGGGCAGGGACATCATGGTCCAGGCCTGGTACCAGGGCGGCGTGTCCGTCTGGGAGTTCACCGACTCGGACCAGCCGCAGGAGATCGCCTACTTCGACCGCGGTCCGCTGACCACCGACGTGATCAAGTCGGGCGGTTCATGGTCGGCGTACTACTACAACGGTTACATCTACTCGAACGAGATCGCCCGGGGCTTCGACGTCCTGAAGGTCGACGACCGGCGCACCGACCCGGGCCGCCGGGTCCATGTGCGAGAGCTCAACGTCCAGACGCAGCCGGACTACTTCGACTGACCCCGCGGGTCGCACTCCGGTGCGGCCCCGGTCGCGAAGAAGCGCGACAGATCCTCGTCGCCCCTCCCGCCGCAGGCTCCGGTCTCCGGCGGGAGGCCCAGCTTCCGGTCGAGCCGGTAGCGCTTGAACAGCTCGGCACGCAGCAGCGGCACCGGCATCGGCGCCCCCGGCACCAGGGCCGCGTACACCGCACCCATCAGCAGGGCGCGCATCATCGGGTAGTCGCTGTCGACGTCCGCCGAACCGTGCCGGGCCATGGTGTCCCGCAGCAGCTCGGCCAGCCGCCGCTGCTCCGGGCACTGCATGAAGCCCTCGCCCTGGAGGATCCCCGCCATGTGCTGGCGCATCAGCACGGGCCGGTCCCGGGCCAGGCCCAGGATCGCGTCGATGGCCCGGGCCATCCGCTCCCGGCCGTCCTCGCTGCGCGGCTCGCGCTCCAGCGCCTCCTCCAGCGTCCGGTGCATCAGCCGGTGCACGGCGGACTGCACCAGCTGGCGCTTGCCGGGAAAGTAGTACGACACCAGGCCGCGGGCCGAACCCGCCCGGTCGGCGATGTCGCCGAGCGTCGTCGCGTCGTACCCGCGCTCGCTCACCAACTCGACCGCCGCCTGAAGAAGCCGCTCCCGGGAACGCCGTCGCAGCTCTTCGTTCACCGAGGGGCTACGCGGAGACATGCGGCAACTCCTGTGTTGACTGGCTGCCAGCCAACTATAGTCAGAGGGCCCGGCCATGACCTGCCAGGTCCCGGCCGGTGATGCCGTCTGCCTCGGGCGACGCGGGGGATCGTCCGAGGCGGGCGGACAGTCTGACCCAGTGGTGGCCCAGGGCTACTTTCCCCCAGGGGGCGCGCGACCGCCGGGGGCGGCGCACGCCTGACCCCAGCTCCTCCACCGGCCGCCTCCCGTCGACCCGGCGGCCCCTGCTCAGGGCTGCCAGCGCCGGTGTGCCCACACCGCGACGGCGACCACCGTCGCGCCGAGCAGCCAGCCGCCCACCACGTCCGACGGCCAGTGGACACCGAGCCAGATCCGCGTCAGCCCGACCCCCACCACGGACACGGCGGCCACGGCCACGGCGGTGCGCCACACGACCCGGCCCACGCGGTGCCGGTGCAGCAGCCAGAGCAGCAGGCCGCAGACCACCGTGGCGGTCATGGCGTGGCCCGACGGGAACGCCGAGTAGTGGGCCGAGTCGACGGGGTCGGGCCAGACCGGGCGCGGGCGGTCCACCGCGGCCTTGATGCCCTGCTGCAGCAGCGTGCCCAGCGCGACGGCCAGCGCCAGCCACACCGCCGTCCGGCGCGCCGCCCACCGCACCACCAGCCACACCACGACGGCCGCGCACAACAGACGCATCGTCCAGGGATCCCACACCCAGTCCGTGAGGATCCGGCACGCCTGCGTGAGGACCGGTTCGTCGACCGCCCAGCGGTGGGTGGTGTCGGAGATGTCGCCGTCCACGCCGATCAATGGGCTCCATCTGGCCGCCACGAGGACCAGCAGCAGCGCCGAGCACAGGGCCAGGACGCCGGCGAGTCCGGCCGTGGTGCGGTGTTCCGGACGGGGCGGGGAGTCGACGGACGAGGTGTGCATACAGCGATCCTCGCCGAACCGGGGGGTCCGGATCCAGTACGGGGACGATCTTGCGTCACCCGGCGTCATCCTTCGGCCATGTCCGTGCGCACCCGAAGGGCCCGCGCGCCCCTTCGCTACCCCAGTGCCCGCAACCCCGGCACGAACGCCAGCAGCACCGGCACCACGGGCACCAGTGCGGCCGCCGCCGTCAGCCGCAGGCGCCGGGCCGCGGTCAGCCGGTCCGGGGGCGTGAGCAACCGGTTCACCCGGGCCGGGACATGGGCCTGCGGGGTCGGGCAGGGCCCGAACACGCCACGGTGCTCGTTCAGTTCGACCAGGGCCAGGGCCGTGGTCAGACGGCCGAAGCGGCGCGATGCCGTGTCGTCGGCGGCGAGTTCGACCAGGCGGTGCATCTCGTCGCGGAACGCGGCGAACACCGGCACCTGCGGAAAACCGCCGGCCAGGGCCGAGGAGCAGTTCAGCAGCCAGTCGTGCCGGGCCCGGGCGTGGCCCTGCTCGTGGGCGAGCACGGCGTCCAGCTGCCGGCCCTTCAGCCGGCGCAACGCCGCCGTGGTGACGACCAGTTGCGGGGGAGTGCCCGGCTGCCACCAGGCATCGGGCTGCTCGCTCTCCAGGACGACCAGCCGGCCGGACACGGCCACCTCGCCGGGCAGCAGCGGGGCCCGGACCAGCAGATCGGCGCGCCGACGGCGGCGCCGGGCACGGGCCCGGCCGATCTCGCGGACCAGCATCGCCGCGCTCCACAGTCCGCCGCCGGCCAGCGCGACCGCGGTGGTCGCCGCCCAGGGGCCCGCCGTGCCGAGGGCGTAGGCCTCGACGACCGCGCGCGGGGCCGTGGCGAAGAGGTGCCCGCCGACCGCGTGCCAGGCCGCGGCCGCACTGAGCGTCATCGACAGCGCGCAGCACACGAGCACGGCCGCCACCACGCACTGCCACACCCACAGCGCCACCACCGGCTCACGGTCCGGCCAGTCCGCCCGGGCGAGCAGCCGGGGGGCGACCACGGCGGTCAGGGCGCCGAGCAGCAACAGCGCGGCGGGGAGCATCATGGGGGCAGCCTATGAGCGCGGCCCCGCCCAGGGGTACGACTTGTGGCGTCAAAGTGACGCAGGCAACGGAGTCGTCGGGGCACGGTCCGGCGGAGGCGACGGCCGGGCCGGGGGATCCGGCCGGGCGCCGCCACGGCGGACGCGGTTGCCGGGCCCAGGGGGTCCGCCGGGGCGCCGCCCGCCGGTGCGGCTCACAGCGTCAGCAGCATCGCCACCATCGCGATCCCCATGGACAGCCGGCAGACCCGAGCCAGTTCCGGCCGGTCTCCCCACCCGGCGGCACCGCCTCCCCCGGCCACGGCGGCCACCGGCACCAGACGGACGCCGGCCACGAGCACGTACCCGGCGAAGTAGAGCAGCAGCGCCCCGGTCAGCAGCGGCACATCCGACCCGCCCCGGCCGTGCCCGTGAGCGGGGGAGCCGGCCATGACGAGCGCCATGTAGACCATCGCCGCGGCACCCACCAGGTGGTGGAGGTGGTGCGCGCCGGCCCGCGCCGCCCACAGCGCGTGGACGCCCGCCGCCCCGAACACCGCGGCGTAGAGGGGCCACGCCCACGCGGGCGGTGTGTACACCGCCGTCGGCACGGCCATCGCGGCCATCCCGAACCCCATCAGCGCCTCACCGCCCGCCGCGCTGCGCTGCCCCTCGGCGCCGCTGCGCATCCGCGCCAGGCAGTAGGCGCCGGTCACGGCGCAGAGCGCCACCAGCAGCCAGCCGGACGAAGCCGGTCCGTGCACGCGTACCTCCCCGTTCGCGAGTCGGTCGATCGATGCCCGGGCCACGCGGCGCGCACGCGAGCGCAAGGATGTACACGGGGAGCATTCGACGGAGCACGGCAGGTGAAGGGGTATGCTTTACGAGTAAAACACCTGTTAATCTTGTGCGTCATGAGTGCTGCGCCGCCCGTCCCCGTCACCCCACCCGCCCGGCGTCTCCCGCTGGCGGGGGTGCTGCGCCTCGGCAGGCCCTCGGAGATCTGGTTCAAGCCCGCGCTGAGTGTCGTCGCCGCGATCGCCCCTCCCGCCCTGACGCTGCAGACCCTCGGCCGGCTCGACCTGGTGATGTACGCGATGGCCGGGTCGCTGTGCGCGCTGTACACCCACAACCGTCCGTACGCTGCCCGGGCCGGGGCCCTGCTCAGGGTGGTGCTGGGCATGCTCGGCGGGCTCGCCGTGGCCCTGGTCGCGGCCTCGCTCACGGACAGGGCCGTCCTCCTGGTCACGGTGGGCGCGCTGCTGGCTGCCGCGCAGAAGGTGCTGTGCGACGCCACCCGGATCGGCCCGCCGGGCAACGTCGTCCTCACCTTCGTCAGCTCCGCCGCCCTGTTCGCGCCGCAGACCATCGGCCAGGTGCCCGGCCATCTGGCCCTCGCCGCCGGGACCGGTGCCTGGGCCTGGCTGGTCTGCATGGCGCCCGCGCTTGTCCGGCCGCACGGACCGGAGCGCCGCGCCACCGCCGCCGCGTTGAGGGCCGCCGCCCGGTGCGCCGACACCGGCGGCGCGGCGGAGGGCCGTGCGCGCGCCGCCGGTTACGCCGCGGTGCAGGCCGCCTGGCAGTCGCTGCTGTCCACCCGCGCTCCCTCCCGGACCCGGCGCGCCCTGGAACGGCTCGTCGTCCGGGCGGAGGTCGCCCTCGCGGCGCCGAGGGAGGCGGACCCGGACCGGCTGCGGGCCTGGGCGGACGCGCTGCGCGGCACCGGACCCGTGCCCGAGGCCGGGCTGCCGGACGCGGCCGCCGGCGAACTGCTCGGCCTGGCCGCGGCCCGGCCCCTGCTTGCACGACTGGGTCCGCTGACACCGCTCGCGGTGCGTACCGCACTCGGCTGCGCGCTTCGCCGGCTACGTGTCCCTCGGCCTCGGCATCGGCCGCCCCTACTGGGCCCTGGTCACCGCCGCCTCGCTCTACCAGGCCAACATCGCGCTGACCTGGAGCCGTGCCGTGCAGCGGGTCGTCGGCAACGTCGTCGGCGTGCTCGTGTTCCCGGCCGTCGTGCCGGTCGCCCACCTCGGGCCGCCGGCGCTCGTGCTGTGCTGCCTCGCGTTCAGTTTCGGCGCCGAGGTGCTGATCAGCCGGAACTACTGGCTCGGCAGCGTCTGTGTGACGCCGATGGCCCTGCTCATCACGGAGTTCGCCGGGTACCAGGAGCCCAGGACGCTGATGACGGAGCGGGTCGTGGACACCGTGGTCGGTGCGCTGGTCGGGTTCGTCGCCGCCGTGGCCGTCACCAACCGGCGCGCGGGCGACCGTGTCGAACGCACGCTGACCTCCGCCGACCGGGCCCGCGAGCACGCCGCCCGTCTGCTGGCCGAGCCGGACCCGGGCACGGCGGCACTGGAATCCGCCCGCCGCGGTCTGGCCGTCGCCCTGACCGACCTGGGCGCCGCCGCCGACGCCGCCGCCGGTGAATGGTGGCAGCGGGCCC
Source organism: Streptomyces sp. NPDC007907 (assembly GCF_042959365.1). Taxonomy (NCBI): domain Bacteria; kingdom Bacillati; phylum Actinomycetota; class Actinomycetes; order Kitasatosporales; family Streptomycetaceae; genus Streptomyces; species Streptomyces sp. NPDC007907. Next base: position 761,053 of record NZ_JBIBKR010000003.1, on the reverse strand, counting down.
TGCCCCAGGAGCGGGTCGTGCTCGTCGAACAGTCCGGACACCGTACGCTCGCCGCTACGGCCCGACGCCAGGGACTGCTCCCCGACCGGGACCCTGCTGCCGAACCGGACCGGGACCAGGCCACAGAAACGGAGGACGCACGGTCATGACGCCGACCGAAGGACCCTCGCCCACGGGCAGCGACACGGGACGGGCCCCGCGGCAGGAGGCCGGGGCGGATCCGGAGGCGCGAGACCGGGCGGCCGGTGCAGCGACGGCCGGAGCGGGTTCGGCCGACAGGGCCGAGCGGTCCGGGGAGGGTCGCGACGCCGGCCGGGGCACAGCCGGACGTGGAACCGCGGACGCAGGAACGACGGCCGGAGCGGGTCCGTCCCGCGATCTGACTGCCGGTGCGGACGCGGGCGGCGACGGTCCCTCCGCCGGGGCGAGTCCGGGCGGGGGCCGCCGGGACGACACGGTCGCTTCCGTCGTCCGGCAGTGGCGGGCCGTGCGTCCCGGGCTCGACACCGGGCCGATGGAGATCATCGGGCGGATCAACCGCTGTGCCGCCCTGCTCCAGCAGGCCGAGGACGCGCCGCTGCGTCGCGCGGGGCTCAGCCGGCCCGAGTTCGACCTGCTGGGTGCGCTGCGTCGCACCGGGCACGAGCTGACGCCCGGCGACCTGGCCCGGGAGACCTTCTCCTCCGGCGCCGCCGTCACCAAACGGCTGAAGCAGCTGACCGAGCGCGGTCTGGTCGAGCGGCGCGGGGACACCCGTGACCGCCGGGTCGTCCACCTGCGCCTCACCGACGCCGGACGCGACCTCGTCGACGGTGTCCTGCCCGTCCAGCTCGCCTACGAGACATCGGTGCTGTCCGGCCTCGACGGCCCCGAGCAGGACGAACTCGCGGACTTGCTGGGGGAGTTGCTGAGCCGGCTGGAAGGGCGGGCCGGGATGCTGCGGCCCTGAGCCGCCCCCAGGCCGTGGCGTCGAGACGCCCCGCTTCACCCCTGCGGTACTTGCTCGCCGAGGATCCGTTCCGAGCTGCCGTCGGGGTAGCTGTTTGGCGGTGTCGATGAAGACACTTCAGCGCAAGTCCCGGCCGGGCCCCTCGCCTGCCCTACCGCCGGTTCAGCTCTCGTAGTCCGCCCGGTACACGCCGAACATCGCTCCCTGGGGATCCCGCAGCACCGCGATGCGCGGCCCCTCGGGCACGGAGGTGGGCACCATCAGGACCGTGCCGTGCCGCTGCACGACGGCGGCCGTGTCGTCCACGTCGGCCACGGCGAAGTACGGCAGCCAGTGCGCCGGCACCTCGGGCGGGAACTTGTCGTCCATCGTCACCATGCCGCCGAAGTCGGCGCCGCCCACGCCCCACTGGGTGTAGCGGTCCGACGGGGCGACGGTCCAGCCGAACACCCGCGTGTAGAAGGACACGGCCCCCTCGGGATCTCGCGTCATCAGTTCCACCCAGCCCAGCGAGCCGGGCGCGTTGAACAGCCCCGCGCCCGGGAAGGTCCCCGCCTGCCACAGCTGGAACACGGCACCGCCAGGGTCGGCGGCCACCGCGAAACGGCCCACGTCGAACACGTCCATCGGGCCGAACAGCACCGACCCGCCCGCCTCGGTCACCGCCCGGAGGGCGGCGTCCGCGTCGCTCACCGCGAAGGACACGTTCCAGGCGACCGGCTGCGACGGCTGGTACAGCGGGGCGAGCGCGGCCACCGCCGCGTCGCCGAGATGCGCGACGGTGTACCCGCCGGTCTCCTGACGCGCGTCCGTCTCGTGCCGCCAGCCGAACAGCCGCGTGTAGAACCGCCGGGCCGCCTCCAGGTCGCTGGTCCCCAGCTCGGTCCAGCAGGGACCGCCGGTCACCGGTGCGTCGAGCTTCATGGCGTTCCTTCCGCGAGCGGCGGGGACAGGCCCCCCGGGGGGCTTCTCCAGCACGCTAAGGCGCTTCGCGGGCTCCCTGCCATCCGGGGAAACCCACTGGTGTGCCGTCACGGCCCGGGCGTACCCTCACCCCGTACCGCACCGCGTGGCGGCCGCCGGCTCCTTCACCCTGCCCGGAGGTACCCATGCCCGCGCCCGAGGTGCGCCCCTTCCGCCGTACCGACCGCGACCAGCTGACCGACCTGGTCAACCTGCACGTCGCGGCCGTCGTCCCCGGCGTCTCCGTCTCCGTGAACACCGTGCTCGGCGACCTGGAGCGCCGGCCGGGGGAGTTCATCACCGACCCGTGGGTGGCCGAGCGGACGACGCTCGTCGCCGAGCAGCGCGCGCACGTCGTCGCCGCGGCCCACCTGCTGCGCTACCGCGCGGACGCCGACGTCGGCGACGACTACCGGGACGCCGCCGAGATCAACTGGTTCGTGCATCGCCAGTCGGCGCCCCTGTGGCCGGACGCCGACCGTGCCGCCGACCTGCTGATGCGGGCGTGCCTTGCACAGTTCACCCGCTGGAACGCCCGGATCGGGTACGGGGACGGCTCCCTGCCCGCCCCGCTCGTCTACGGTCTGCCGCGCAACTGGCCGCACATCCGGGCCCTCTACGAACGCGCGGGATTCCGGCACACCGGTGACACCGAGGTCATCCTGATCGCCCGGGTCGCCGACCTGCCGCTCCCCGAACCCCGGCCGGACGTCACGGTGGAGCGCACCCCGGGGGCGTGCGGCACCCGCTTCACCGCCCGGGCCGAGGGGGAGAGCCTCGGTTTCATCGAGATCGACACGGCCCTGGCCCGTCCGGAACGCCACGCCCGTGCCGCGGGTCTCGCCGAGATCGGCAACCTGCACATCGACCCCGCGCGCCACGGCACCGGCCTGGAGCACTGGCTGCTCGGCCGGGCCGCCGACTGGCTCCGGCTGTGCGGCGTCGACCGGCTCGTCACCTGCGAGGCCGCCGGGGACAGCGCGACGCTGGCCCTGCTGACCGCCGCGGGGTTCGGCGAGCTCACCCGCACCGACCGGGGCTGGGAGTACCGCCCCGACAGGGCTCAGATGCCCGGGCGGTAGCGCATCGGGTGGTCCGCCGGTACCTCCACCAGCACGATCGGCGTGCCGTCCGGGTCCGCGATCCACATCTCGACCAGCCCCCAGGGTTCCTTCACCGGCGGCCGCACGATCTCCACGCCCTTGGCGCGCAGCTCCTCCTGCGCCGCAGTCACGTCGTCGACCTGCAGCCACAGCCGTACGGAGGGCGCCTGCGGCGTCTCGGACCGGCCCGAGACCTCCAGGAAGCCGCCGCCCGTGAAGAAGACCGTGCCGCGCTCCGCACCCGTGCCGAACTCCCGGTACACGGCGAGGCCCAACTGCTCGCCGTAGAAGACCCGGGAGCGCTCGGGGTCGGTCGGGCGGAGCAGGATCCGACTGCTGAGTACATGCACCATGCAGCGGAGCTTAGTGGTGGCGTTACGCTCATCCCTGCCCGAGCCGCGCCCGGAGGACGGAGACGTACACCCATGGAAACCGCCGCCACCGCACTGACGTTCCGCGACGCCACCGACGCCGACGTGGACGAGCTGGTCACCCTGATCGAGTCGGCGTACCGGGGCGACGACAGCCGGGCCGGGTGGACCACCGAGGCCGACATCCTCGAAGGGCAGCGGACCGACCCGGAGGGGGTGCGGGCGGTCATCAAGTCGCCCGACAGCCGCCTCATGACGGTGGAGCGGGACGGCAGGATGGTCGCCTGCTGCCAGCTGGAGCACCGGGGTGAGAGCGCCTACTTCGGGATGTTCGCCGTCAGCCCCCTGCTCCAGGGCGCGGGCCTCGGCAAACTGATCATCGCGGAGGCGGAACGCCAGGCCCGCGAGGACTGGGGCGTGCGGGAGATGCAGATGACAGTGATCTCCGTGCGCGACGACCTCATCGCCTGGTACGAGCGGCGCGGCTACCGCCGTACGGGACGCATGACCCCGTTCCCGTACGGCGACGAGCGCTTCGGCGTCCCGCAGCGCGACGACCTGCAGTTCGAACTGCTGGTCAAGGAGCTCGCCTAGCGGCTGGGGGTATTGATCACGAGCGTTATCGACAGCCGTCGGGCTTGATCATGGCGAAGACCTCCGGTGCGGTGGAGCTGTCTGGGACCGCACCGCACGGAGGTCTTCGTGTGTCCCACCGTCCTGCACCAGCAACGACGAACGCAGCGCAGCCCTGGCCGACTTCCCCCACGCCTGCAACCACCGTCGCTGCCACACCGCCCTCGCAGGTCGGCCATCCCTCACTCGCGTGCACAACCCTGCGGGTCCATACAGCTAGTGCCGCGGCAGGCAACGTTCGCCCCGTCGCGACGCCCGGCACGCCCTCTCGCCGCACCGGCCGAAAGCCCAAGTACGTCCAGTACGAGGGCTTCCGGCCGGCACGCCGAGAGCCCGCACCGGACGCCGCTCCTTCACGGGCAAACGTTGCCTGCCGCGGCACTAGGCCGTGAAGCGGCCCGTGCGTTTGATGTCCGGGTGGTCGGTGGTGGCGCCGTCCAGGCCGAACGCCCGGACCAGTCGCAGCTGGTCCTGCGTGTTCACCACCCAGCCGATGATCTTCAGGTCGGCCTTGCGGGCCCGCTCCACGATCTCCAGGGTGAGCCGGCGGATGTTCAGACAGACGGTCTCGGCACCGGCCTCGACCGCGCGGTCCACGATGTCCGTGCCGTAGCGGCTGGCGACCAGCGCGGTGCGCACGCCCGGCACCAGTGGCTTGATCTCGGCGATCGCCTCGTCGTGGAACGAGGACACCTCCACCCGGTCGGCGAGATCGCGCCGGTTCATCACCTCGGCCAGGGCCCGGGCCGCCTGCTTGTCCTTGATCTCCGCCTGGAGGGGCGTGTGGACGGCGTCCAGCACCTCCTCGAAGACCGGCACCCGCTCACCCCGGCCCGCGTCCAGGGCCCGCAGCTCGGCGAGGGTCTTGTCGGCGATCGGGCCGGTGCCGTCGGTCGTGCGGTCCACCTCCGTGTCGTGCATGACGACGAGCGCGCCGTCCTTGCTCAGGTGCAGATCGAGTTCGATGGCGTCGAGCCCCGCCTCCTGGGCGGCGACGAAGGACCGGAGGGTGTTCTCGGGCTCCACACCCATGACTCCGCGGTGACCGATGGTGAGGAAGTTCAAGACGTGACTCGCTTCCGTCGACAGGCGGCACTGGGGGCCTGACGGCCCCCCTGACCGTATCGCCTGGACCCGCCCTGTGCAGAGAGTGAGGGCATGGTTGCGGCACATCCGGGCAGAAGCGTGGCCGACAGGAAAAAGTGCGGTGAAGCACAGGGTCGGGCAGGATAATTTCCCGGGTTCACCCTTGCTGGGAGGAACCTCGTGTGTATACGGTCTGCATACGTGAGATTCTCCCGTGGAAGGTGGGACATGACGGAAATTCTTGTGCAGGTGGGTTCGGAGGAAGCTCTTCCTCCCGTGGCCAGGGTGGTGGACCACCCGGCATGGCCCGTGCTCAAGGATGCCGTGGAGCGGATCCGGCCATGGCAGTCCAAGGACGGGTCGATCGATTTCGACGCCGAGGGCGCGCCCGACCCGGCCGACGCCGAGTTCGCGGTCCGCCGGGTCGCCGACGCCGTCCGGGAACTCTCCCCGCTGCTCCCGCACGACACCGCCTACCACGAAGCCCTGGTCAAGGACCTGACGCGGTGGGCCGACAGCGGCTTCCAGGTGCCCGACTTCCTCGACTCGCTGCTGGCCTTCCAGCCCGCCGCGAACCGCGCGGACGGCCTCCAGCACCTCGTCGTCTTCCCGATGTACACGCAGAACGGCAACCCGGACCGCAACCTCGAGGCGGTCGTGCTGCGCATGGTCTGGCCGGACTGGCTGGCCGAGCTGGAGCGCACCCGCTACGACAACCCGCTCTTCTGCGGCATCAAGTTCGAGGACTTCACGGCCGGTTACGACACCAACTCCGCCGTCCTGTTCCCCGAGACCATCGCCGTGCGCGAGGCCCCCGAGCGGTTCACCTGGGGCGGGATCTTCTGCGACCGCGAGGCCGCCCGCTTCCGCCGGGTGACCGACGCCGCCGTCGACATCCTGGGCCTGGAGCTGCCCGAGGACGTCGCCGCGATGGTCCACGACCAGAAGCGCTGCGAAGAGGCGTTCGTGCTGTGGGACATGGTCCACGACCGCACCCACAGCCACGGCGACCTCCCGTTCGACCCCTTCATGATCAAGCAGCGCCAGCCGTTCTGGATGTACGGCCTGGAGGAGCTGCGCTGCGACCTCACCGCCTTCAAGGAGGCCGTGAAGCTGGAGGCCGACGGCATCCCGCAGGCGCGTGACGTGCAGGTCGCGGTCCTCTTCGACCGCATGTTCCGCTTCCCGGTCACCGGCGAGCGGGTGCGCAACTACGACGGCCTCGGCGGTCAGCTCCTCTTCGCCTACCTGCACAAGCACGACGTCGTCCGCTGGACCGACAACAAGCTCACCATCGACTGGGAGCGCGCTCCGCAGGTCACCAACCAGCTGTGCGCCGAGATCGAGGACCTGTACCGCGACGGCATCGACCGCCCGAAGCTCGTGCACTGGTTCGCCGGGTACGAGCTGGTGTCGACCTACCTCGCCCCCCACCCGGGTTCGAAATGGGCGAAGGGCCCCGACGCCCTCGACACGACGCAGCCGCCGCGCAAACTCGTCGATGACGTGCTTCCGGACGAGTTTCCGCTGAGCATGTTCTATGAGGCACTGTCCAAGAAGCTGAAGCATGTGATCGCCTCCACCAAGGGCATCACGGCGGACAGCGCCGAGCGGATCGCCGCGTGAGCGATCGGCGTACCGGGAACACTGCTCAGGAGGCGAAGATCATGGGGAACGGGGCGCTCAGCGGTGCGGTGATCGCGGTGGCCGGAGCGGGTGGGCCCGCCGGCCGGGCCGCGCTGCTCAGGCTGGCCGAGGCGGGTGCGACCGTCATCGGGTCGGACAACGATCCGGAGCGGCTGGCGGAGGCGGTCGACGCGGCGAGCTACGCGACCGGCGGCGCCACCGTCACCGGTGACACGGTGGACCTGCTCGACCTCGGGGCCACCCGTGACTGGGCCACCCGCATCGAGAAGGACTTCGGCCGGGTCGACGGCCTGGTCCACCTCGTCGGTGGCTGGCGCGGCAGTGAGACTTTCACCAGGACCAGCCTCGACGACTGGGACTTCCTGGAGATGCTGCTGGTCCGCACGGTCCAGCACACCTCCCTCGCCTTCCATGAGGGACTGCAGCGCAGCGACCGTGGCCGCTACGTGCTGATCAGCGCCGCGGGGGCCAGCAAGCCCACCGCGGGCAACGCGGCCTACGCGGCCGGCAAGGCGGCGGCCGAGGCCTGGACGCTGGCCATGGCGGACTACTTCCGCAAGGCCGGGGGCGCCGAGGGGCCGACGTCGGCTGCCACGATCCTGGTGGTCAAGGCGCTGGTCCACGATGCGATGCGCGCCGACCGGCCCAACGCGAAGTTCGCGGGCTTCACCGACGTCAAGGACCTGGCCGAGGCCATCACTCAGGTCTGGGACAAGCCCGCCGCCGAAGTGAACGGAAAACGTCTGTGGCTCACCGAGACGCCGTGAACCCGCCGAAGACCGACGCGCGTCGTCATCACGACCCCGAGGTCCGCGGTTTCGCCAGCGACAACTACGCCGGTGTGCACCCGGAGGTGCTCGCCGCCCTGGCCCTGGCCAACGGCGGGCACCAGGTCGCGTACGGCGAGGACGTCTACACCGAGAACCTCCAGCAGGTGGCCCGCAGCCACTTCGGGCCCACGGCCGAGGCGTTCCCGGTCTTCAACGGCACCGGCGCCAACGTCGTCGCGCTCCAGGCCGTCACCGACCGCTGGGGCGCGGTGATCTGCGCCGAGAGCGCGCACATCAACGTCGACGAGTGCGGGGCCCCCGAGCGGGTCGGCGGCCTGAAGCTGCTCACCGTTGCCACGCCCGACGGCAAGCTCACGCCCGAGCTGATCGACCGGGAGGCGTACGGCTGGGACGACGAGCACCGAGCGATGCCGCAGGTCGTCTCCCTCGCCCAGGCCACCGAGCTCGGCACGGTCTACACGCCGGACGAGATACGGGCCATCTGCGAGCACGCCCATGCGCACGGTATGAAGGTGCACCTGGACGGCTCCCGGCTGGCCAACGCCGCCGCCACCCTGAACGTCCCGATGCGGACGCTCACCAACGCCGCCGGCGTCGACATCCTCTCCCTGGGCGGCACCAAGAACGGCGCCCTGTTCGGTGAGGCCGTGGTGGTCCTCAACCAGGACGCCGTCAGCCACATGAAGCACCTGCGCAAGCTGTCCATGCAGCTCCCCTCCAAGATGCGCTTCGTGTCGGTGCAGTTGGAGGCCCTGCTCGCCCGGGACCTGTGGCTGCGCAACGCCGCACACGCCAACGAGATGGCCCAGCGCCTCGCCGAGGGCGTGCGCGCCGTGCACGGTGTGGAGATCCTCTACCCGGTGCAGGCCAACGCGGTCTTCGCCCGCCTTCCCCACGACGTGAGCGAACGCCTCCGCAAGCGGTTCCGCTTCTACTTCTGGGACGAGGCCGCGGGTGACGTCCGCTGGATGTGCGCGTTCGACACGACCGAGGACGATGTGGACGCCTTCCTGGCGGCACTGAAGGAGGAGATGGCCCGCTAGGGCATTCACCCTGAGGCATCGCTGCATAGATATGCGGCAGAGCGTAAAAAGATTGACCAGGGAGTGGGTCTCTCTCTACGCTCTGCCCGCATGCAGCTGATCCAGCAGACGCCCGACCTCTCCGCCTACGTGGGCGCCGACGAGGCCATCGACCACCATCACCCGCTCGTGCGCGAGACCGCGGCGAGGCTCGCGCAAGGGGTGACCGACTCGTATGAGTATGCGCGGGCCGCTTTCGAGTTCGTGCGCGACACCATTCCGCACTCGCAGGACTCCGGTGATCTCCGTGTCACCTGGCGCGCCTCGGACGTCCTGGGGCAGCGCACCGGCATCTGCTACGCCAAGGCCCATGCGCTGGCCGCGCTGCTGCGGGCCGAGGGCATTCCCACCGCGCTGTGCTACCAGAAGTTCGACGAGGTGCACGGGCTGGTCGCCGTGCGGTTCAACGGTGCCTGGCACCGGCAGGATCCCCGGGGCAACAAGCCCGGCGTCGACGCGCAGTTCTCCCTCGACGGTGAACGGCTCGCCTTCGTGCCCGATCCGGAGTCCAATGAAATGGACTATCCAGTCCTGTATGCTGCACCGCACCCGGCCGTGCTCGGCGCACTCACCGCGGCGCGCGACCGGCCGCACCTGTGGCAGACGCTCCCCACCGCACTCTGAGGCAAGGCGACCATGACGCTCACGCTGACCGTGTCCGACGACGTACGCACCCTCGCGCCCGGCTTCACGCACGTCGCGATCGAAGCGCACAGCCTGGTCAACGGGCCGAGCAGCGAAGCGAGTTCGGAACTCCTCGACGAGGCCGCGCGCCGGCTCGCCCTGCGACTGAACGGCCGCGCCCCGCACGAGGACCCGCACATGGCAGCCTGGCGCGCCGCCTACACGGCCTTCGGCTCGAAGCCGTCCCGCACCCGCAACTCCGCGGAGGCGCTCGCCAAGCGCGCCCTCTCGGACGCCGGACTGCCCCGCGTCAACCTGCTCGTCGACCTCTACAACGCCGTCTCCGTCGCCCATCTCATCCCCGTCGGCGGCGAGGACCTCGACCGCATCGAGGGCGGCATGCGGCTGATCCGGGCCACGGGGGAGGAGCGGTTCGTGACCGTCGCGGGCGGCGAGGAGACCGTCGAGCACCCCGACGCGGGCGAAGTGGTGTGGTGCGACGACGCGGGCGTGACCTGCCGCCGCTGGAACTGGCGTCAGGGCCCGCGCACCCGGCTCACCGAGGAGACGACGTCGGGCATCTTCCTGCTGGAGAGCCTCGCACCGATGCCGGTCGCCGAGGTGACGGCCGCAGCGGCGGAACTCGCCGAGCTGCTGGCGAGGTTCAGCCCGGGCGCGGACATCACCGTACGCGCTCCGGAGACCTCCGCCTGAGAGCGGGCCGGGCGGGCGTCAGTGCGCCTCGGCCGCCCGCACCTGCTCCGGCGTCGGGGCGGTGCCGCCGAGGTGGGCCGGCATCCACCAGGTGTCGTCCGGGCCCTTGGGGCGCACGGGGTAGGCCCGCTGGGCGGCCTCGAGCAGCTCCTGGACCCGCTCGCGCAGCTGGCGCGTGATGGCGCCCGCGTACTTGTCGCGGGACGCCTCGATCGCCTCGCCCACCCGGATCGTGATGGGGATGTGGCTGCGCTTGAAGTTGCGCGGGTGCCCCTTGGTCCACAGCCGCTGCGTGCCCCACACCGCCATCGGGATCAGCGGGACACCCGCCTCCTGCGCCAGGCGCGCGGCGCCCGACTTGAAGCTCTTCAGCGTGAACGACTGGGAGATCGTCGCCTCGGGGAAGACGCCGACGATCTCGCCCGAGCGCAGCGAGTCCAGGGCGTGCGCGTAGGCCGCCTCGCCCTGCTTGCGGTCCACGGGGATGTGCTTCATCCCGCGCATCAGCGGGCCGGAGATCCTGTGCCGGAAGACGGACTCCTTCGCCATGAAACGCACGAGGCGCTTCTGCGGCAGGGCCGCCAGGCCGTTGAAGACGAAGTCCAGGTAGCTGATGTGATTGCTCACCAGCACGGCGCCGCCCGAGCGCGGGATGTTCTCCGACCCCTGGCAGTCGATCTTGAGGTCCCACGCTTTGAACAGCGTGCGCGCGAAACCGACGACGGGGCGGTAGACGAGCTCTGCCATGGGCGGGTCGGACCCTTCCTGCTCTGCCTGGGAAGGGATTCCCAGTGGAAAAGTTACGCAGCCGTAGGTTTACGGCTTGTCGCAGATCGTGCCCGAAGAACGGCCGGGTAGCCAGTCCTCGTGCCCGTCGACGGCGAGATTCTCGTCACGTCGTCCGCAGGTCTCCACCTCGTGCTTTTGCGTCCCCATTACCCCGCGCGCACCGCCACCCGCCGCACGAGCAGGTACAACTCGCAGCCCAGGCAGTACCCGAACGCAGCATTGAGGAAGGCGGCGGCGAGCGCCGCGCCGGTCGCCGCGAGGCCCAGCCAGCCGGGTCCCAGGGTGTAGCCGACCAGTCCGAGCCCGGCGAAAAGCAGCCCGACCGCCTGGGCGAAACGCGGCGGTTCGGGCGCTTCGAGCTCCGTCGGCGGCCCGAGGCGCGGCCGCACGGCCCGGGCGAACAGCAGACCGTACGGGGAACGGCCGACGCCGCCCGCCGCGCCGCACAGGAACGCCAGCGTCTGCCAGGCCAGCAGCCAGGCGCTTCCCGTGACCAGCACGACCGCCAGGACGGCGGTCGTGACGGCCGCGCCGAAACGCGGCCCTCTCGCATCGATGTCCATGGGAACCAAGCATTCCGCAGCGGAGCCTCCTGGCGGGGGCGGGAATCTTTGCGGTCTCGTGAACGCTTGCTGGAGGTGATGACCGGACTGGTGGTGTGTGTGGCGGTGCTCGCGGCGGCGAGCGCCTTCGGAGTGCTGCAACGGCGGCGGGGCGGGAGAGTGCGGGTGCGCGGGCGCGACGACGGCAAGCGGGTCGAGGCGGCGGAGCTCGGTGCGGAACTCGGCGAGCGGGCGACGCTCGTGCAGTTCTCCAGTGCGTTCTGCGCGCCCTGCCGGGCGACCCGGAGGGTCCTCGGCGAGGTCGCCGGCCTCGTGCCGGGCGTGACGCACGTCGAGATCGACGCCGAGGCGCACCTCGACCTCGTGCGGCGGCTGGACATCCTCAAGACCCCCACCGTGCTCGTCCTGGACGCCGACGGCCGGGTGGTGCGGCGGGCCACCGGCCAGCCGCGCAAGGCCGATGTGATCGCCGCACTGGGTGAGGCGGTGTGACGGCCGTGACGTCGTCAGTGAGTCATCTCCCACATCACGGAACGAACTTGACTGTGCGTGCCATTTATCGTCAGCCTGACCGCATGCCTGCGGATCTCCTCGCCACGCCCGACCTCCTTCGCTCGGTCTTCCGGCGGCACGCGGCGGGAGTCGCCGTCATCACCGCTCGTGGCGAGACGGGCCCGGTGGGCTTCACCGCCACCTCCCTGACGTCCGTCTCCGCCGAGCCGCCCCTGCTGTCCTTCGGTGTCGGCACCGGCGCCTCCAGCTGGCCCGCGATCGCCGCGGCGGACCACGTCGGAGTGCACATCCTCGGTGAGCACCAGCAGGAGCTGGCCGCCACCTTCGCCCGCAGCGGCGCCGACCGCTTCGCGGCGCCCACCGCCTGGCGGGAGGGGCCCGGAGGAGTCCCGGTCCTCGACGGCGTGCTCGCCTGGCTGGTGGGCCGGGTCGTGGCGCGGGTGCCCGCCGGTGACCACCGGCTCGTGATCGCCGAGGTCGTGGACGGCGACCCCTCGGGAACCGGCCGCCCGCTCCTCTACCACCAGGGGCGTTTCCGGCGTCTGGGCGACTGAACCGGGTGGCTCCCCGGGCTGCGTGACCGTCGAGTTCCGGTTACGCTGCGTTGCGAAGGTCACAGTTCAAAGCGCTTGCTTAGCGGGAATGAACTAGGTGTACTGACGAGTAATATTTCGCTCGGGGCGTGGGCGCCCCGACCGGGATCGGACGCTTGAGGCGCCTATGCTGCCTGCAAGTAGGCAGCATGGAAATGACGATGCAGTAGGAGAGCCGGCGTGAGCTTGAGGATCGTTGTCACTGTGAAGTACGTGCCCGACGCCACTGGCGACCGGCACTTCGCCGATGACCTGACCGTCGACCGGGACGACGTGGACGGTCTGCTCTCCGAGCTCGACGAGTACGCGGTCGAGCAGGCGCTGCAGATCTCCGAGAACTCCGACGACGACGTGGAGATCACCGTCCTGACGGTGGGCCCCGAGGACGCCAAGGACGCCCTGCGCAAGGCGCTGTCCATGGGCGCCGACAAGGCGATCCACGTCGAGGACGACGACATCCACGGCACCGACGCCATCGGCACCTCCCTCATCCTGGCCAAGGCGATCGAGAAGGCCGGCTACGACCTGGTCATCTCCGGCATGGCCTCCACCGACGGCACCATGGGCGTCGTCCCCGCGCTGCTCGCCGAGCGGCTGGGCGTCCCGCAGGTCACCCTGCTCTCCGAGGTCTCGGTCGAGGACGGCACGGTCAAGGGCCGCCGCGACGGCGACGCCGCCTCCGAGAACCTGGAGGCTTCCCTCCCCGCGGTCGTGTCCGTGACCGACCAGTCGGGCGAGGCGCGCTACCCCTCCTTCAAGGGCATCATGGCCGCCAAGAAGAAGCCGGTGGAGTCCTGGGACCTGTCCGACCTGGACCTCGAGGCCGAGGAGGTCGGCCTGGAGGGCGCCTGGACCAAGGTCGACGGCGCGGCCGAGCGTCCGGCCCGTACCGCGGGCACGATCGTCAAGGACGAGGGCGAGGGCGGCAAGCAGCTCGCTGAGTTCCTCGCGGGCCAGAAGTTCATCTGAGCCCCTTCGCTGACCGCCCCTCATCTTTCGCAAGCAGGAGAGAAGAAGTCCCATGGCTGAAGTTCTCGTCTACGTCGACCACGTGGACGGTGCCGTCCGCAAGCCCACCCTGGAGCTGCTGACCCTGGCCCGCCGCATCGGCGAGCCCGTCGCCGTCGCGCTGGGCAACGGCGCCGCCGACACCGCCGCCACGCTCGCCGAGCACGGCGCGGTCAAGGTCCTCACGCACGACGCCGCCGAGTACGCCGACTACCTGGTCGTACCGAAGGTCGACGCCCTCCAGGCCGCCCACGAGGCCGTGTCCCCGGCCGCCGTGCTGGTCCCGTCCTCCGCCGAGGGCAAGGAGATCGCCGCCCGCCTGGCGCTGCGCATCGGCTCCGGCATCATCACCGACGCCGTCGACCTGGAGGCCGGCGACGAGGGCCCGGTGGCCACGCAGTCCGTGTTCGCCGCGTCCTTCACCACCAAGTCCCGTGTCTCCAAGGGCACCCCGGTCATCACGGTCAAGCCCAACAGCGCCGCCGTCGAGGCCGCCCCGGCCGCCGGTGCGGTCGAGGCCCTGAACGTCTCCTTCTCCGCGCAGGCCACCGGCACCAAGGTCACCGGCCGTACGCCGCGTGAGTCGACGGGCCGTCCGGAGCTGACCGAGGCCGCGATCGTGGTCTCCGGTGGCCGTGGCGTCAACGGCGCGGAGAACTTCGCGATCATCGAGGCGCTCGCCGACTCCCTCGGCGCGGCCGTCGGCGCCTCGCGTGCCGCGGTCGACGCCGGCTGGTACCCGCACACCAACCAGGTGGGCCAGACCGGCAAGTCGGTCTCGCCGCAGCTGTACATCGCCAACGGCATCTCGGGTGCGATCCAGCACCGCGCCGGTATGCAGACCTCGAAGACGATCGTGGCCGTCAACAAGGACGCCGAGGCCCCGATCTTCGACCTCGTCGACTACGGCGTCGTCGGCGACCTCTTCGACGTCGTCCCGGCGCTGACCGAGGAGATCAAGGCCCGCAAGGGCTGATCGGCCCCGGCCGGAGAAGGCCCCCGCGACCGCGCGAACGGTCGCGGGGGCTCTTCTCATCCCAGGGTCATCGAGGCCTGCACCGGCAGATGGTCGCTCGGATACATGCCGTCCCGGCTGAAGGTGTTCATCCCGGCCCAGTGCGTGGTCACCCCGGGCGTGGTGAGGATCCAGTCGATGCGCCGCCCGCCGGGCTCGGGTATCCGGTAGCCGTGGTACGTCCCGTACGCCGTGCCCCGTGAGACCGCCGCGTCCCAGGCGTCCACCAGGCCGATGTCCAGCATGAGGTCGTACACCCGGTTGTCGTGGGCGCCCGCGTTGAAGTCGCCGGTGACGATGACCGGTGAGGACCGGTCCCACCCGGCGATCGTCTCGCCGATGAGTCCCACCGAGCGTTCCCGGGCGTACTGGCTGACGCTGTCCAGATGGGTGTTGAGGACGTAGAACTCCCGTCCCCCGTCGGCGAGATCGGCGAAACGGACCCAGGTCACCATCCGCAGCCAGTCCGCGCCCCAGGTGTTCGAGGCGATCGTGTAGGGCGTGCCGGACAGCCAGAAGTGATCGAACTCGAGGGGCTCGAGTCTGCGCGTGTCGTAGAAGACCGCCATGAACTCGTCCTTGCTGCCGCCCCCGCGTCCGGTGCCGATCCAGTCGTAGTGCTCGCCGAGGTCCTTCTCGATCGCGCGCACCTGCCGGTAGAGCCCTTCCTGGGTGCCGATGACGTGCGGTCGCTCGCGGCGCAGCAGTTCCCGCACGACCGGTCGGCGCACCTCCCAGCGCGGTGTCCTGTCGACGACGGTCCCGAAGCGGACGTTGAACGTCATCACCTTCAGGGCGCCCTCGTGCTCGCCGGCGGAAGCGGACGATGTAGGGCCCGCGGTGGTGAGCAGCGGTCCTGCGACGACGGCGGCGGCCGCCGCCTTGAGCCCGTGGCGGCGTGTCACGCCGGCCTCGTTCGGCACGTGATCTCCCTCCCCTTGCGCGTCAGGATGACGCTTGCCCTGTGAATACGGAAGAAGAGGGTGGGTCTGCAGCGATCGAGGGTGAAGGATGGGAAACGCCACCGTACGACGGTGTTGACCAGGCCGAAGGTCGGCCGATAACTTCGCTCTACGGATTGTTGATTCCGTACAGCGGAAAAGAGGAGGGTCTCGGAATGGGTCAGGGCCAGCAGGAGAAGGTGGCGACGAGCCTCGCGGGCTCCGTCAGCGAGGAGATCAGCGCCTCCCTCGCGCCGGTCGACGCCGAGCTGGAGCGCCGCTACCCCGGCGACCCCGGCACCCGCCAGCCCGTCCACACCGTCTACGTACCCGGCGACGCCTTCGCCGCCGACACCGTCCGCTCCTGGGGCGACCGGGCCCTCGCGGCACTCGACGCGCACGCCCCGGACGCCGCCTCCTTCGCCGCCGTCCTCGGCCTCACCGAGGAACTCGCCGGGCCCGTCCACGCCCGAGTACGCGCCAAGCTGGAGCGCGAGCCGGTCGAGGACCTGCGCGTCGACTTCGAGGACGGCTACGGCAACCGCCCCGACGCCGAGGAGGACGAGGCCGCCGCCCGCGCCGCCCGCATCATCGCCGAGGCCTACGAGGACGGCACCGCCGCCCCCTACATGGGCATCCGCATCAAGTGCATGGAAGCGCCCGTGCGCGCCCGGGGCATCCGCACCCTCGACATCTTCCTCACCGGCCTGATGGAGTCCGGCGGCCTGCCCGACGGCCTGGTCCTCACCCTGCCGAAGGTGACCTACGCCGAGCAGGTCACCGCCATGGCGCGGCTGCTGGACGCCTTCGAGAAGGCCCACGGCCTGGAGCCGGGCCGGATCGGTTTCGAGATCCAGATCGAGACCAGTCAGTCCATCCTCGCCGCCGACGGCACCGCCACCGTCGCCCGCATGATCCAGGCTGCCGAGGGCCGTGCCACCGGCCTGCACTACGGCACCTTCGACTACAGCGCCTGCCTCGGCGTCTCCGCCGCCCACCAGGCGAGCGACCACCCCGCGGCCGACCACGCCAAGGCCGTCATGCAGGTCGCCGCGGCCGGCACGGGCGTGCGCGTCTCGGACGGCTCGACGAACGTCCTGCCCGTCGGCCCGACGGCGAAGGTCCACGACGCCTGGCGCCTGCACTACGGCCTCACCCGCCGCGCCCTGGCCCGCGCCTACTACCAGGGCTGGGACATGCACCCCGGCCACCTCCCCACGCGCTACGCGGCCGTCTTCGCCTTCTACCGCGAGGGCTTCGAGCAGGCCGCCGCCCGCCTGTCCCGCTACGCCAACCGCACCGGCGGCGACGTCATGGACGAGCCCGCCACTGCCAAGGCCCTCAGCGGCTACCTGCTGCGCGGCCTGGACTGCGGCGCCCTGGACAACGGCGAGGTCGCCCGCCTGGCCGGCCTGACCCGGGCGGATCTGGAGACCTTCGCGGTGCCCCGCCGTGGCGATCTGACGGCATCCGCCTGACGGTTCGCGCCCGCCGGCGCCGCGGGCACGTACCGGCCCTGTCACAGCCGCCGCCGACGGCTGTTCCCGTCACCGCCGCGCCGTAGTCTGTACGCCACGCGGCGACGGTCGGTCGTCGAGGCATCCGGTGGGGTCACAGGAACGGGGCAGCGGTGTCGACGGGGGAGCACGGGCGGGCGGACGGGGCCGGACGGCTGCTGGCAGGCCGCTATCGCGTCACGGCGGCGCTGGGACGCGGCGGCATGGGCGTCGTCTGGAAGGCCGTGGACGAGGTCCTCGGCCGTGAGGTCGCCGTCAAGGAACTGCGCACCTACACCGACACGGCCGGACCCGAGCTGGACGCACTGCGCCTGCGGATGCAGCGCGAGGCGCGCGCGGCGGCCCGGGTCCGCCACCCCGGCGTCATCGCCGTGCACGACATCGCCCAGGTCGACGGCCGCCCGCTGATCGTCATGGAACTGGTCGACGGGCCGTCCCTGGACGACGTCCTGCGCGAGCGCGGCACGCTGGACCCGGCCGAGGCGGCCGGGATCGGCGCGAAGGTCATGGACGCGCTGGCCGCCGCCCACCGCGCGGGCGTCCTGCACCGGGACGTCAAACCGGGCAACATCCTCCTCGACCGCTCGGGCCGGGTCGTCCTCACCGACTTCGGCATCGCCACGATGGACGATCCGGGCGACGGCTCCGCCACCCACCTCACGCGCAGCGGCGAACTCGTCGGATCCCTCGACTATCTGGCACCCGAGCGCGCCCAGGGAGCCGACCCGGGTCCCGCCTCCGACATCTGGGCCCTGGGCGCCACGCTGTACGCGGCCGTCGAGGGCTCCTCGCCCTTCCGCCGCACGTCGACGTTCTCCACCCTCACCGCGATCGTCTCCGAGCCACTGCCACAGCCTCGCCGCGCCGGCCCCCTCACGCCCGTCCTCCAGCGGTTGCTGGACAAGCGTCCCGAGTCCCGCCCGGAGGCCGACCAGGCCCGCGCGCTGCTCCAGGCGATCGCGGACACGGGCGGCACCGACACGCCGACGTCCACCCTGCGGGGCCCGGCGGCCACGCCCCCGCGCGCGCCGACGGAACGCAGCGTCCCGTCGGTACCGCCGGGGTTCGGTCCTCTGCAGCCGGGCGCAGCGGAGCCGCTGGCGGGCACGGAGGCCAGCGTGCAGAACCCCGACACCGGCCCTCAGGCGGGGAGGCGCGCGGATGTGCCTGACCCGGGCACCGGCCCCCAGGCGGGCACCGGCCCCCAGGCGGGCGCGGGTGCCGGCGCGCAGAACCCGGACACCGGCCCTCAGGCGGGGAGGCGCGCGGATGTGCCTGACCCGGGCACCGGCCCCCGGGCGGGCGCGGGTGCCGACGGGCCTGGCCCGGGCACCGGACCTCAGGGCTTCGGGCCGCTCGACACCGGCAGCACCGTCCCCGGTGCCGCCGCCCCGACCACCCCGATGCACCCCGACCGCACCGCCTCCCGTCGCAAGGCCCGCGTCCTGCCGGCCGCCGCGGCCGTCGCCCTCGTCCTCGCCGCCGCCGGGACCACGGTCGCCCTCCTCGGCGACTCCGGAGGCAAGGACCCCGGTGCGCGGGCCGACGGCCGTGGGACGGCCGGTGCCTCCGCGCGCTCCGGCCCGGACGACGGCTCGAACGCCCCGAGGTCCACGCACCAGGGCGACGACAAGGGCTCGGCTGCGTCCGGGAAGCCGGCCGACGAGAAGGACGCCGGGCCCACCGGCCGGGCGACCACCCCGGCTCCGGGGAAGCCGACCGGCGGCGGTACCAGCGGAGGAAAGCCGGACGGCGCCACCCCCGGCAGCGGTTCCGCGACCGGCGGCGGCTCCACCACTCCGGCCCCGGTATGCCACGCCATCGGCGGCGGCAAGTACAACTGCCACGTCTGGAAGACGGCCGACTCCTACACCGCCTCCGGCGCCAGGGCCGGCACCCTCAACGCTGGGACGAACTACTTCTACTGCCAGCGGAATCTGGGCCGCCGCGAGACGTCCGGGCAGTGGACGAACGTCTGGTGGGCGAAGACCGACGACGACAGCGGCAACACGGACGTCTGGGTCAGCGACGTCTACATCAAGGGCGGTGACAACGACGGGCCGGTGCCCGGGCTCCCGTTGTGCTGACCCCGCGCCGAGGCCGCCACGTACCGTTCGAGCCCGGAGGCCGTCACCAGCTTCTCCTCGATGAACAGCCGCGTGCCCCGCTCGCACAGCCGCCGGTCGCCCCGGGCCCGCGCGCAGAACTCCTCGGGCACCACACCGAACAGCTCCCGGAAGCGGGGCAGTCCGACCAGGAGCTCGGTCAGCAGCTCCCGCTCACCCGGGTGGACGCGCGGCGTGCCCGCGCCGTCGTGGAGGACGCCGTGCCGGTTGACGTAGGCGTACGCCCCGGGCAGCCGGCTGCCGTCCGCGAGGCTGACCCGGATGTGGGGCGACGGCAGCCAGGCCCGGTCGAAGTTGCCGCCCGGCACCGGCGCGCCCTCGCTCGCGTCGATCACCGCGAGCTGCTCGGCGTCGAGCCACAGGACGAACAACTCCCGCACGGTCCCGGGGGCGCCGACCGGCGAGGCGGACACGTACCCCATGCGGCTCACGTGCGCGGAGACACCCGCCTCGATTCCGGTCACCCGCGCCTTCACCATGGGCAGCGGCGCCCGGACGCCGAACTCCGCCATCTTGTGCCGCAACTGTCCCGGGCAGCCGTTGGAGCCGATGGCGAGGACCGGAGTGCGGTCCTCGTACACCAGCCGCTCCAACGGCAGGTAACGGTCCCCGTCGAGGAGCCCGGAATCGGCCGGCCACGCCCCCGGATACAGAAGGGGGTGCTCGCGCGGCGCCTCGGCCAGGCCCAGTGCCCGCAGTGTGCGATCGGTGGCGCCGTCCATCGGCCGCTCAGTCCGCCGGGGGGATCTCGCCCGAGCCACGGGTGATCAGCCGGGTCGGCAGCTCGATGCGCTCGGGCGTCACCAAGGTGCCGTCGAGCTGCCTGAAGAGACGTTCCGCCGCGGTGCGTCCGATGTCCGCCGCGTCCTGGGCGACGACGGTGACGCCCGGCTGGAGCAGGTCGGCGAGCTCGATGTCGTCGAAGCCGACCAGGGCCACAGGGCGGGTCTGCTCGGCGAGCACCCGGATCACGGTGACGGTCACCCGGTTGTTGCCCGCGAAGATCGCCGTGACCGGGTCGGTGCCGCTCAGCATCTCCTCGGCCGCCCTGCGCACCCGCTCGGGGCCGGTGACGCCGAGGGACATCCAGGAGTCCGCCACCGGTATGCCCGCGTCCTCCATGGCGGCCCGGTAGCCGCGCAACCGCTCGGCGGCGGTGTGGATGCGCGGCATGTCACCGATGAAGCCGATCCGGCGGTGCCCGTGTGCGATGAGGTGGGCGACGCCGTCACGGGCGCCGCCGAAGTTGTCCGACAACACCACGTCGGCGTCGATGTGCCCGGCCGGCCGGTCCACGAACACCGTGGCGACGCCCGCTTTGAGCTCCGGCTCCAGATACCGGTGGTCGTCCCCGGCCGGGATCACCACCAGCCCGTCCACCCGCCGCGCGCACAAGGCCAGCACCAGTTCCTGCTCGCGCTCGGGGTCCTCCGCGCTGGAGCCGTTGATCAGCAGGGCGCCGTGCGCGCGGGCCACCTCCTCGACCGACCGGCTGAGCGGCCCGTAGAACGGGTCGGCGAGGTCCTCCAGGACCAGGCCGATGCTCGCCGTGCGGCCCTTGCGCAGCACCCGCGCGCTGTCGTTGCGGCGGAAGCCGAGCGCGTCGATCGCCTCCTGGACCCGCCGCTCCGTCTCCGGGGTGACCCCCGGCTCCCCGTTCACCACGCGGGAGACCGTCTTGAGGCCGACTCCGGCGCGTGCGGCTACGTCCTTCATGGTCGGCCGGGTGCCGTAGCGCGCTGCGGATCGGAGGGGGGGCTGGGGCACGGTGCGGTGTCCTGTCCTGTCGTCCACGGGGGTGCGTCGATCCTGGGCTTGTATGAGGATGTGGCGTCGAGCATAGAGCCTGGACAACGTTGTCAGACTCGGGAGAGACTGTCCATCGCACTCTCCGGCCCGCGCACGGTCGCGGAACCGGCCTGCTGCGTGCCCTGCTTGAAGGCCTTTATCGGCGTTTTTCTCATGCCCGACGGGGAGATCCGACTCTGATGCACACCGACCTCGTGGCCGCGCTCGACATCGGCGGCACCAAGATCGCCGGCGCTCTGGTGGACGGCCGCGGCCGGATCCAGGTCCGCGCGCAGCGGCCGACGCCCGCCAGGGAGGACGGTGACACCGTGATGCGGGCCGTCGAGGAGGTGCTCGGCGAGCTCGGCGCGTCGCCGCTGTGGGAGCGCGCCTCGGCCCTGGGGATCGGCAGCGCCGGGCCCGTGGACGCCTCGGCGGGCACGGTGAGCCCGGTGAACGTGCCCGGCTGGCGCGACTACCCGCTCGTCTCCCGCGTCCGGGCCGCCGCCGGGAATCTCCCCGTCGAACTGATCGGCGACGGCGTGGCGATCACGGCGGCCGAACACTGGCAGGGCGCCGCCCGGGGACACGCCAACGCGCTGTGCATGGTCGTCTCCACGGGTGTCGGAGGCGGTCTGGTGCTGGGCGGGCGCCTGCACCCCGGGCCCACCGGCAACGCCGGGCACATCGGCCACATCAGCGTGGACCTCGACGGCGATGTGTGCCCGTGCGGTTCGCGCGGCTGCGTGGAGCGCATCGCGAGCGGCCCCCACATCGCCCGCCGTGCCCTGGAGAACGGCTGGCGGCCCGGCCCGGACGGGGACACCTCCGCCGCCGCGGTGGCCGCCGCCGCCCGGTCCGGCGACCCGGTCGCCGTCGCCTCCTTCGAGCGTGCCGCCCAGGCACTGGCCGCCGGGATCGCCGCCACCGCGACCCTCGTGGAGATCGACATCGCCGTCATCGGCGGGGGAGTGGGCAAGGCGGGCGACGTGCTGTTCGACCCGCTGCGCAAGGCCCTGCGTTCCTACGCGACGCTGTCCTTCGTCCGGCACCTGACCGTGGCGCCGGCGCGGATGGGCACCGACGCGGGGCTGGTGGGCGCGGCGGCGGCAGCCCTGGCGAAGCGGCCGGACACGGCGGCGGCCGGGGTGTGAAGGCCAGGCCGCGCCGAGGGGGCAGGAACGTTCAGCCTGCGGCGCGTGAGGCGGGAGGCGTGGGGACCGAGGTGACGGCCACCCCGGGGCTATACGGACCGGTCCGGTCCGTATAGCCGAAACCGGCCGCACGTGCATGCGATGTGGCACGATCACGCATGTGAGCAGCAGACCCGCCTCGGCGCAGCATCTGCGCGACCTCGCCCGCCTGCGCCGCGTCAAGGACCGCATCGACCGGGAGTACGCGAAGCCCCTGGACGTCGAGGCGCTCGCCCGGGGCGTCCACATGTCGGCCGGGCACCTCAGCCGTGAGTTCCGGCAGGCTTACGGGGAGTCGCCGTACAGCTATCTCATGACGCGGCGCATCGAGCGCGCGATGGCGCTGCTGCGCCGGGGGGACCTCAGCGTCACGGAGGTGTGCTTCGAGGTCGGCTGCGCCTCGCTGGGCACCTTCAGCACGCGTTTCACCGAGCTGGTGGGCATGCCGCCCAGCGCCTACCGGCGCGAGGCGGCGCGCGCGACGGCGGGGATCCCCTCGTGCGTGGCCAAGCAGGTGACCAGACCCATCAGGAATCGAGAAGCGCCGATCCCGGGCCGAAACTAGCGTGAGGGCCATGGACCTTCGCATTCACGCCAGTTTCCTTCCGCACGACGACCCGGACGCCGCCCTGGCGTTCTACCGCGACACCCTCGGCTTTGAAGTCAGGAACGACGTCGGGTACGAGGGGATGCGCTGGATCACGGTCGGCCCCGTCGGCCAGCCCGGCACGAACATCGTGCTGCACCCGCCGGCCGCCGACCCCGGCGTCACCGACGACGAGCGCCGCACCATCGCCGAGATGATGGCCAAGGGCACCTACGCCAGCATCGTCCTCGCCACCACCGACGTCGACGCCACCTTCGAGCGGGTGCAGGCGGGCGACGCCGAGGTGGTCCAGGAGCCGGTCGACCAGCCCTACGGCATCCGCGACTGCGCCTTCCGTGACCCCGCGGGCAACATGGTCCGCATCCAGCAGCTGAAGACGCCGTAGCAGCTCCCCGCACCGCACGCCCCGCGCCGCTCCCCGGGACCGGCGCGGGGCAACGAGATCGCCCGAGCGCGGCAGCGCCGCCCGACAGATGGAGACACCATGAGCAAGGCCACGACGACGGACGAACAGTCGCCCGGGCCGCACGTTGCCGACAGCCATGACGTGATCCGTGTGCACGGCGCACGCGAGAACAACCTCAAGGACGTCAGCATCGAGATCCCGAAGCGCCGGCTCACCGTGTTCACCGGTGTCTCCGGTTCGGGCAAGAGCTCGCTGGTGTTCGACACCATCGCCGCGGAGTCGCAGCGGCTGATCAACGAGACCTACAGCGCCTTCCTCCAGGGCTTCATGCCGAACCTGGCCCGTCCGGAGGTCGACGTCCTCGACGGGCTGACCACCGCGATCGCCGTCGACCAGCAGCGCATGGGGTCCGACCCCCGCTCCACCGTCGGCACCGCCACCGACGCCAACGCGATGCTGCGGATCCTGTTCAGCCGCCTCGGCGCACCGCACATCGGCCCGCCCGGAGCGTTCTCGTTCAACACCGCCTCGGTCTCGGCGAGCGGTGGCTTCACGGTGGACCGAGGGGCCGACAAGACCAAGACCGAGAAGGTCACCTTCAGCCGCACCGGCGGCATGTGCACGCACTGCGAGGGCCGGGGCACGGTATCGGACATCGACCTCACCCAGCTCTACGACGACTCCAAGTCGCTCTCCGAGGACCCGTTCACCATCCCCACCTACACCGGGGGCGGCTGGGTGGTGCGGGTCATCGCCGAGTCGGGCTTCTTCGACAAGGACAAGCCGATCCGCGACTACACCAAGAAGGAGCGGCACGACTTCCTCTACCGCGAGCCGACCAAGGTGAAGATCAACGGGGTCAACCTCACCTACGAAGGCTTGATCCCGAAGCTGCAGAAGAGCTTCCTGTCCAAGGACCGCGAGTCGATGCAGCCGCACATCCGGGCCTTCGTGGACCGGGCGGTCACCTTCAGCCGCTGCCCCGAGTGCGACGGCACCCGGCTCAGCGAACTCGCGCGCTCCTCGAAGATCGGCGAGGTGAACATCGCGGACGCCTGTGCGATGGAGATCCGCGACCTGGCCGAGTGGGTGCGGGGACTCGACGAGCCGTCGGTGGCACCGCTGCTGGCCAAGCTCCGGCACACGCTGGACTCGTTCGTGGAGATCGGCCTCGGCTACCTCTCGCTCGACCGGGCCTCGGGCACGCTCTCCGGTGGCGAGGCCCAGCGCACCAAGATGATCCGCCACCTCGGGTCCTCGCTCACGGACGTCACCTATGTCTTCGACGAGCCGTCCATCGGCCTGCACCCCCACGACATCCAGCGGATGAACAACCTGCTGCTGCGCCTGCGCGACAAGGGCAACACCGTGCTGGTCGTCGAGCACAAGCCGGAGACGATCGCCATCGCCGACCATGTCGTGGACCTCGGCCCCGGCGCCGGCACGGAGGGCGGCACCGTCTGCTTCGAGGGCAGTCTGGAGGGGCTGCGGGGCAGTGGCACCGTCACCGGCCGGCACCTCGACGACCGGGCCAAGATCAAAGCGACCGTACGCAAGCCCACCGGGGCGCTGGAGATCCGGGGCGCCTCGGCGAACAACCTTCAGGACGTCGACGTCGACATCCCGCTCGGCGTGCTCACCGTCGTCACCGGCGTCGCGGGCTCCGGCAAGAGCTCGCTCCTGCACGGCGCGCTGCCCCGGCAGGCGGGGGGAGAGGGCGTGGTGGCGATCGACCAGGCCCCGATCCGCGGCTCCCGGCGCAGCAACCCGGCGACGTACACCGGTCTGGCCGACCCGATCCGCAAGGCCTTCGCCAAGGCCAACGGGGTGAAGCCGGCCCTGTTCAGCGCCAACTCCGAGGGCGCCTGCCCCACCTGCAACGGCGCCGGTGTCATCTACACCGACCTCGCGATCATGCAGAGCGTCGCCACGCCCTGCGAGGAGTGCGAGGGCAAGCGGTTCGACGCGTCGGTGCTGGAGTACCGGCTCGGCGGCAGGGACATCAGCGAGGTGCTGGCGATGCCCGTGGCCGAGGCCGAGGAGTTCTTCGGCAGTGGCGAGGCCCGCACGCCCGCCGCCCACAGGATCCTCCAGCGGCTCGCGGATGTCGGGCTCGGCTACCTCACCCTGGGCCAGCCGCTCACCACGCTGTCCGGCGGTGAGCGGCAGCGGCTGAAGCTGGCCACGCACATGGGCGAGAAGGGCGGCGTGTACGTCCTCGACGAGCCGACCACCGGGCTCCACCTCGCGGATGTGGAGCAGCTGCTCGGTCTGCTCGACCGGCTCGTCGACTCCGGCAAGTCGGTCATCGTGATCGAGCACCACCAGGCGGTCATGGCGCACGCCGACTGGATCATCGACCTCGGCCCCGGCGCGGGCCACGACGGCGGCCGGATCGTCTTCGAGGGCACCCCGGCCGACCTCGTCGAGGCCCGCTCCACGCTGACCGGCGAGCACCTGGCGGCCTACGTGGGCGCCTGACGGAAGACCGTGACCGTGGGGCGGGCACATCGGGGCTCGTCTCACGATCGCCATGTCGGACATTGATGACAAATGCGGCGAATATCGACACTCGGTGCGGGCACTCCGTCTCCTGAACGTCTCCTGCATCCCCACGGAACGGAGCCGCTGATGATCATCAAGAAGATGCATGAGATGGGCGTCCGCAGCGAGCACGCCTACCTGGCCGGCATGGCCTCCATCGGCCTCAGCGTCGTCGCATGGATGGGCTCCCGGAAGATGGAACCGGGCACCGGTATCGCCCGCGCCGACCGCTGGGGCATCTTCGTCGGCGAATGGGCGCCCACCTTCTTCGGTCTCGGTCTCGCCCTGTCCCACTACGAGCAGCAGGACGGCACCCTCACGGCCGAGGTGCACGAGTTCCGTCCGACGCGCAAGGCGGGCTGAACGGCCCAGTCCGGCGCGCGGCCGGCACCGTCCCCGCGGACCCTGGTCCCATGGCGTCGGAGAAGCCCGTCGTGGTCTACCCGCCCGCCGCCGACGGCGGCCGGCGGGTCCGTGTGGACGGCCAGTTCCTCGGAATCGCCTACGGGCCGCTCGACATCGCCGAGTTTCTGCGGCGCGCCGGGATCGAGGACGCGGACGAGGCGTACGTGGCGGCCACGGGGCTCATCGAGTGGCGCGGCGGCGGCCCCGGAGCGTGGGCGGCCGACCGGGGCGGCGACTCCGCATAGCCGGCCCGCTTCGCCCGGTCGTACACGATCGCGTGACCCCGGAGCGGGTCGGGCAGTTGAGTCGGGCATGAAGAAGCGCAGCATGCTCGCCATCGCCTCCCTCGCCACCGGCTTCGTCGTCGCGGCGGTCACCCCGTCCCACGCCCTCGGGGAGGGCCTCGGCACCCTGAGCGTGGACGACACCCTCAAGACCCTCGACGAGACCGTGGCCGAGGACGGTCTGTCCCTGGACCGGGAGGACGGCGCCCAGGCCAAGAAGAAGGGCTGACGAGCCACAGCCCCGCGGCCACGGCGCCGGTGCTCCCGCGAGAGGGGGTGCCGGCGCCGTACTCATGCGCCCTCAACTGCGGCTGGTTTCCGTGGCAGGGTGGAGCGGGCAAGCCTCAGGGGGCCAACAGAAGAGGGGGACCTGTGACCGTCGTCTGGATCAACGGCGCGTTCGGTGCGGGGAAGACCACCACCGCACGGGAGCTGATCGAACTGATCCCGAACAGCACGCTCTTCGACCCGGAGGTCATCGGCGGCGCGCTCGCCCACCTGCTGCCACCGAAACGCCTCGCCGAGGCCGGCGACTTCCAGGACCTGCCGATCTGGCGACGGCTCGTGATCGACACGGCGGCCGCGTTGCTCGCCGAGGTCGGCGGGACCCTCGTCGTCCCCATGACCCTGTTGCGCCAGGAGTACCGCGACGAGATCTTCGGCGGCCTCGCCGCCCGCAGGATTCCGGTCAGTCACATCCTGCTCGCCCCGGCCGAAACGATACTGCGGGAGCGTATGGCGGGTCGTGAGGTTCCCCGGGACCTCCCAGACGGCGACGCGCGAATACGCCAGTGGTCCTTCGACCACATCGAGCCGTACCGGGCCGCCCTCGCCTCCTGGCTCACCGCCGACGCCCACCCGATCGACACCAGCGATCTCACCCCGTACGAGACGGCCGTGCGGATCGCCGGGGCCGTCGCCGACGGGTCCGCGCCCGTCTGCGACATCGTGCAGACGCCCGAGCCCACCGCCGAGACCGTCGCCGCCGGGGTGCTCCTCTTCGACGAGCAGGACCGCGTGCTGCTCGTCGACCCCACGTACAAGGCCGGCTGGGAGTTCCCCGGTGGCGTCGTCGAACCCGGTGAGGCACCCGCGCGAGCCGGGGTGCGGGAGGTCGCCGAGGAGACCGGCATCCACCTGGACCGGGTGCCCGGCCTGCTCGTCGTCGACTGGGAGCGCCCCGCACCCCCCGCGTTCGGCGGGCTGCGCCTCCTCTTCGACGGCGGAGTACTGCACTCCGCGGAGGCCGGACGGCTGCTGCTGCCCGGCCCGGAGCTGCGTGCCTGGCGGTTCGTCACGGAGGCGGAGGCCGCCGATCTGCTGCCCCCCGTGCGCTACGAGCGGCTGCGCTGGGCGCTGCGCGCACGCGAACGCGGAGCGGCGCTCTACCTGGAGGCCGGGGTGCCGGTCGGCTGACGCCGGCCCCGCCGCCGGACGCCGGTCGGGACCTCCACGTGATGATGAGGGCCACCGACGTCCGCGCCGCGTCGGCTGTGTGAGGCCGTGGGTGTCGTCATCGACCACACTCCGGGCCAAGCCCCAACAGCCGTGCCCGTTAGGGTCGGTGGCATGACGACACCCCTTGCCGGCAGTGCCTTCGACTCGCTCCTCCTCGACGCCGTGTCCGACCAGGACGCGCTGCGCCGGGTCTACGAACTGCCCAAGGACACGGCCCTGCGCAAGCAGACGACCGAACTCACCGAACAGACGCGGCAGGTGATCGCGTGCTCGTCGCTGGTCCTGGTCGCCAGCACGGACGCCGACGGCAACTGCGACGTCTCCCCGCGCGGCGGCCCCGCGGGGTTCGTCGCCGTCCTGGACGCACGGACGGTGGCGATACCGGACGCGACCGGCAACAAGCGTCTGGACACCCTGCAGAACGTCATCGCCACCGGCCGGGCCGGACTGCTGTTCATCATCCCCGGGCGCACCACGACGCTCCGGGTGAACGGCCGGGCGTGCGTCTCCACCCGCCCGGAGCTGCTGTCGCAGCTGACCGCCGTGGGCAAGCCGCCGGCCAGTGCGCTGGTGCTGGGGATCGAGGAGGTCTATCCGCACTGCCCCAAGTCGCTCCTGCGCAGCGGCGCCTGGAAGCCGGAACAGTGGCTGCCGGCAGATGCCCAGCCGACCTCGGCCGAGGTGACGCTGGCCCAGCTGCGGATGCCGGAGCTGACGATCGCCGACATCGAGCGGGCGGAGGCGGACTCGCTGAAGTACCGGTACGAGTGACCGGCCTGCTCACGCTCGGCGAGCGCCCAACGGCCGTGACCCCGTGGGCGCTCGCCCGACCTGCCAGGCTTGTGCCGCCGAGCTACTCGGTCTTGCGGTGCGCGGAGGAGGCAGCCTCTTTCCCCAGCGCTTCGAGTGTCTCCTCCATGTCGCGGACCTGACGGCGCAGCCGCACCAGTTCCTCGCGCTCGGCCGTGGTCAGCGCGCCCGCCGGGCCCTGGTCCCGCTCCGCCGCCAGCTCCTCCGCGATCGCCGCCGCGAACGCGTCCACGTCGTCCTCGGTGGTGTCGAAGGAGGTCATCCAGCGGACCTCACCGGCCTGCTCGTCCCAGGTGTAGAAGCGGAAACGCTTCTGGAGACGCTCGATGACGGCCGGCGGCAGGACGGCGAAGATCTGGTTGGCCTGCACCGGCCGGTTGATCTCCAGGCCCGGCAGTTCGCGCACCGCCTCGTACAGCCGCTGGGTCATCGCGTTGGAGCGGGCCGCCGAGCGCAGCCAGAGGTCGCCGCCCAGCAACGCCTCGAACTGCACCGACATGAAACGCATCTTGGAGCCCAGCTGCATGCTCGACTTGCGCAGGTGGGCCATGCCGCGCACCGCGTCCTCGTTGAGCACGATCACCGCCTCGCCGAAGAGCAGCCCGTTCTTGGTGCCGCCGAGCGAGAGGACGTCCACACCGGCGTCGGTGGTCATCTCGCGCAGGGACACGCCGAGGGTGGCGGCGGCGTTGGCGAGCCGGGCGCCGTCCAGGTAGACGAGCATGCCGAGGTCGTGCGCGTGGTCACAGATCGCACGGATCTCGTCCGGCGAGTAGCAGGTGCCGAGTTCGGTGGACTGGGCGATCGAGACGACCCTGGGCCGGGCCCGGTGCTCGTCCTCGAAGCCCCATGCCTGTCGGTCGATCAGCTCGGGCGTGAGCTTGCCGTCCCAGGCCGGCACCGTCAGGAGTTTGATCCCGGCGACCTTCTCGGGGGCCCCGCCCTCGTCGACGTTGATGTGGGCCGACTCGGCGCAGACCACGGCGTCCCAGCGGTCGAGCATGCTCTGCAGCGCGAACACGTTGGCGCCGGTGCCGTTGAAGACCGGGTACGTGTGCGCGGTGGGGCCGAAGTGGCCGCGCACCACTTCCTGGAGGCGCTCGGTGTAGACATCGGCGCCGTAGCTGACCTGGTGGCCGCCGTTGGCCAGAGCGATCGCCGCAAGAACCTCGGGGTGCGCACCCGCGTAGTTGTCGCTGGCGAAGCCGCGCTCGTCCGGGTCGTGTCGTCGCTGTACGGTCATGGTGCTCGCCTACTTGTTTCGGTGGGACGGTGTGACACAGGTGGTCCGGACGGGCGCCGGCAGGTCTGCTCAGGCCGGTGCGGGCTCCGTCCGTGCGCGGGCCTTCTCCAGGCCGCGCACCAACGGCGGCGCGGCGAGCCCGAGCAGGACGAACAGCGCCGCGAGGACCAGCCAGCCGGTTCCCGCCGCGCCGACGATCAGGGAGGTCATCAGCCACGGCCCGGCGAACTGCTGGAACCCGCGCCCCAGGGAGAACACCGCCTGGTACTCCCCCTGCCGGCCCGCCGGGGCGAGCCCGAAGGACAGGCCCCAACTCGCCGACGCCTGGAACAGCTCGCCGAGGACGAGCACCAGCGCGCCGCCCAGCAGAGCCGCGCTGTCCAGGAGCGCGCCGTGCCCCCCGCTCACCGCGAAGAGCACGCAGGACGCTCCCAGCGCCCACCCCGCCCAGCGCAGCATACGTGCCGCTCCCGCCGGGGTGCGGGCGCCCCTGCTGACCGTGACCTGGAACAGCAGCACCAGGACGGTGTCCAGGATCAGCAGTCCCGACACCAGCAGCGCGGGCGCGTCGGTGGCGGTGACGATCCACAGCGGCAGACCGACCGTCAGCAGCGGGTGGTACAGCTCAAGAGCGCCGCACACCAGCGCGACCGCCACATAGCGCACGTCCCGCAGCGCGGCGCTGCGCAGTACCCCGCCCGGCGCCTCGGCGGCGGTGGCGCGGGGTGGGGCGCCCGGGGGCAGCCGCATCCCGAGCAGCACGGCGACGGAGACCAACTGGAGGGCGGCGTTGGCGAGGACCGTGGCGTACAGGGCGGTCGAGGTGTCGGCCGCGATGGCCGCTCCGGCCAGTGCGGCGCCGCCGAGGAAGCCCAGGTTGAACAGGCTGCGCATCTGCGCGCTCACCCTGACCCGCTCCGCCTCGCCCACCAGCGCGTCGGTGAGCGACGCCTGGAGCGCGCCCGCCGAGGTCTCCAGGACCGCGATGGCACAGGCGACCGCGAGGAATGCGACGAAGCCGTCCACCAGGCAGTACGCGGTGAAGCCGACGGCCGCGAGCAGGAAGTTGACGGTGAGCACCCGTCCCGCGCCGAGCCGGTCCGCGAGTCGGCCGATGGGCACGGTGCAGAGCAGACCGCAGAGCCCGGCGACCGACAGGGCGAGGCCCACGCGCTGGGCGGGGATGCCGATGGTCCGCGTGAAGAACACAGCGCTGGCGGTGAGGAACACCCCGAGCCCCAGGGACTGGATGAGCGTGAGGACGCCGAGTCTGCGCGCGTTCCCGGCGGCCGGGAGGGTCTCCCGGAACCACGCGCGCAGCACGGCGCCGTACCGGCGGTCCTCAGCCATGCGTCTCGGCTCCCTCGGCTCCCTCGGCCCGCTCGGTCCGCAGCCCGTACACCTCCATCGCCGTGTGCACGGCGGCGCGCACCCCGGCGGCGCTCCGCCCCCGGAACCGGAAGATCCCGCAGCCATCGTCATAACTGCCGGGCCCGGTCATGACCTGGCCGATCGCGGGCAGGTCCTGGTGGTAGACCTCGGGGACGGCCGACCCGGGCGAGGTACGCTCCACGACCCGTCCGGGCAGCTCGCGCGGAGCGGGATAGATGAGCCAGCCGCCGGCCCGGTGTCCGACCGGTTCGGAGGGCTGCCACAGCGGGGGCAGGCCCAGCGCCGCCCGGAACGCCTCGGCGAACAGGTCGATGCCGTAGAGATCGACGTGCAGGAACGGCACCTGCGCGCCACCCGGCCGCAGCCCGACCTCCAGGAACACCAGCTCGCCCCCCGGACGCCGGATCGCCTCCAGGTGGAAGGCGCCGTCGCGCAGCCCGAGCGCCCGCAGACAGCGGTCGGCGAACGTGGTGAGCTCGTCGCGCTCGGGGCCCGGGTCGAGCAGGACCGAGCCGAGCGGGCGGCCGTGTGCGTAGTCCAGGCAGGTGTGGACGTACTGGGAAGCGGTGACGAAGTGGAGGCGACCGGAGCGGCGGACACCGTCGACGTGGAAGATGTCGCCTTCGACGTACTCCTCGCACTCGTACGCCTCGGGGTCGACTCCCTTGAGAGCATCGCGCAGTTCGTCGGTGCTGTGGACGACCGTGACCCCCTGGGAGCCCGCCGCGGCGCGCGGTTTGAGGACCAGGGGCGGACCGCCGAGGGCGTCGACGACCGTTTCCGCCGAGGGGGCGTCGTCGAGGCGCCGGAACCGGGGCACCCGCAGTCCGGCCGCGCCCACCGCGCTCTTCATGGCGGGTTTGTCCTTGAACCGCTCGACCAGGTCGAGACCGTAGCCGCCGCGGACACCGAGTGCGGCCGAGAGCCGGGCGGCCGTCAGGATGTCGTACTCGGACTGGCCGAAGACGGCCTCGGGCGTGCCGTGCCGGTCGGCGATCTCCCGGACGAGGGGCAGCAGGTCGTCGTGGGCGAGGCTGTCGCGCACATGGACCTCGGTCGCCCCGTCCTGGTCGAGCGCGGGCAGCCCGCCGGGCGTGGTGACGTACACCATCCGGCAGGGGTGGCCGTCGAGGAAACGGTGGTATTCGCCGAATTCGTCGCCGGAGCGGTTGAGGACGAGGTACAGGGGTGTGGTCCGGTCGGTCACGCGTCCGCTCCCGGTCGCAGGGTGTCGGGCAGGCAGGCGTCCAGATCGGCGGCGCTCACCCGGCCGAAGCCGGGCGCGGGCCGGTCCCGGTGGGCCGGGGTCCTGGCGAGGAAGGTTGCCGCGCGAGGCTCTCCGGCGCCGCCGAGGCCCTGCCAGACGCGCTCGGCGAGGTCCGGCATCACCGGGAAGGCCAGCAGGGACAGGCCCTTGAGCCACCAGTGGGCGCCGTCCTCGGCGGCGTGGGCGACCGCGTCGTCGGCGCACCACCGGTCGAGCGCCGCGACCGCGCGCCGGGTCGAGACACGCGCGCCGTCGAGCGCCGCGGACTGCTCGGCGAGCAGGGACTCCAGGAGCTCGGCGACGGCCGGGGCGGGCGCCTGCGGCGGCCCTTCGGGCAGCCGGCTCCAGGCGGCGTCGATCCGCTTGCCGAGGCCGTCGGCGAGCGTGGCGTTCGCGGTCCGCAGGAAGTCCGCCGTCTCGAAGCTCGACGCCTCGGACTCCAGATCGGCCCCGGCGAGGTGGTACCGGACGGTGTCCACGCCGATGGCGGGCGACGCGGCGATGTCCGCCGCCCAGACGGCGTGCCGGGCGCTGGTGGAGAACTTGCGCCCGGCCAGCCGGTAGAAGTTGTTGATCAGGCATCGGTCGTACGGCTTCATGTCGCCGTGCAGCAGGCTGGTGCCCACGATGGAGACCAGGGTGGGGATGACGTTGTCGATCCCCAGGGTGGTGAGGGTGGTGACTCCGGAGTCCGGGTCGAAGGCGTTCACGCCGGTACCGGAGAGCCGGCCGTGGACGGCGCCGGCGAGGCGGGCGAACATGAAGATCCCGGCGTACGGGAAAAGGGCGCGCGGCACGTCCGGCTCGGCTCCGGGCAGCGGAACCCCCCACGTCTGCGGGGCGCTCAGCCGTACGGTCAGGCCGTCGCGCTCCAGGAAGCGCGCCACGGTCTCGCGGTAACGGTCGGCGACCCCCAGGTCCACCAGCGTGGAGTCCAGCAGGTCGCGGTCGGGCAGCCGCAGGAAGAGACTGGAGATCTCCCGCCAGGTCAGCGGCCCCTCGTCGAGCAGGGGGCGCGGCTCGACGACCGACTCGGGCAGGAAGTGCGCACTGCACTCCTCGCAGAAGTAACTGGCGATGCCCGCACCGCACTCGGGGCAGCGGCCCTGGAGCCAGCCGCCCACCACCCAGCGGTCCGACGCCGGGCAGTGGGGCACGCGCTCGGTACGCGTCAGCACCGCGCCCCGGGCCGTCAGCCGCTCGATCGAGGCGGCGACCTCCTGCTCGAACTGCTCCCGCCAGGGCTCCTGATCGGGGACGATGAACGCGTCCACGCCGATGCGCATCGCGGCCAGGTCGTCCTGGATGCGCTGCCCGTAGCGGGCGGCGACCTCGCCGGGCGTGGAGTCCTCGGCGTGCGCCCTGAGCGACACGTACGACTCGTACACATCGCTGCCGGTGATCACCAACGGCAGGTCGCCCCGGACCCGCAGATGCCGCGCGATCATGTCCGACCACAGGAAGGGGCCGCCGATGTGGCCGAGGTGCAGGGGGCCGTTGGGAGTGGCCTCGGGCGGCACCAGGAGGTAGTGCCGAGGGGTGTGGGTGCCCCCGGTCAGCAGGCTCATGTGCGCGCTCTCCCGTCTAGCAGGTTCAGTGCGTCCTCGGCCATGGCCGGGGCGAGTCGGTAGCCGGAGCCGGAGCCGCCGATGGCCATGACCACGCCGTCGCCGACCGTGTCCACGACCGGCAGATGGCCGGGGGTGAAGCAGTCGCTGAAGACCCGGCCGCCGAGCAGGTGCGGCAGGAATCCCGGTACATGCCGGGCGAGCAGGTCCCGGGCGAGTTCCCGGTCGCGGGTGTCGATGGCGAGCGGTTCGTCGGGGCCGCGGTCCCAGTCGGGCGAGGTGATGCTGAAGATCCAGTGGCCGCCGGGGCGGTGGGGCAGCAGGAAGGCGTCGGCGTCCTCCAGGACGAGTGCCGGGGCGCCCGCAGGGGGCGGCGTCATGATGTGGAACGCCACCACCTTCTTGACCCGGGCCCCGCGCTCGCGGGCCGCCGCCGCCACGGGGCCGTCGAGGACCCAGGGGCCCGGCGCGAGGACGGCCTGGGCGGCGGTGATCCGGCTGCCGTCGGCGGCGACCAGTTCGACGCGCCCGCCCGTACGGCGTACTTCGGTGACCCGAAAGCCCTCCAGGAGGACGTTGTCCGGGCGGCCGAGGACCTCGTCGAGAAGCCGGTCGGCGAGCCATTGGGGCCGGCCCGCCGTCATGGGAGCGGTGGCCAGCAGGACTTGGTCGTCGCCGTGCGAGAGCCCGGGGAACATCCGGTCGAGAAGGGCCCGCTGCTCTTGGGTGACAGGGCGGGTGCGGCCGCCGTCGGCCATGGTCGCGTCGAGGGCGGCCGCGTGCTCGCGCGCCACCAGCCAGCGGACGTCCACCGGGGCGCGTCCGGCGTCGCCGAGTCCGGCCGAGAGCTCGTCGAAGAGCGCGGTGCTGCGGGCGGCCAGGGCGCGCTGGGCCGGGTTGTGCCCCGTGGGCGTGTCGAACCCGGCCGAGAGACGGGTCGCGCCCGCCCCCCGTCCGGCGTGCGTGATCACGACGACGCGGCGGCCCGGATCCCGGCGCACGGCGTAGTACGCGGCGAAGGCACCCACCGCCCCCGCGCCGACGACCGCGAGGTCGTAGTGGGGCGCCTCACCGGCCCCCGTGGTGCGCTCACTCATCGGTCGCCGACCACCAGAAGGAGTAGATGACCAGTTCCTCGCCCTGGTCGGCGAAGATCTCATGGACGCTTTGCGAGGCGAAGCCCACCAGGGAGCCGGGCCCGACGAGCGACCGCTCGCCGTCCACCTCCAGGGTGCCGGATCCGGCGTGGACCACCCAGATCTCCTGGACCGCGTGCTGGTCGGGCGAGCTGGTACCGCCCGGCGGCACGGTGAAGCGGGCCGCCTTGAACGGCACGTGCGGGAAGACCGACCGGGCGAAGTCCGCCTCGGCGACGGTCACTCCGTCGGGTTCCACCTCGGTCGGACCGAAGGGGACCAGGGCGCCGAGCGCCTCGGGCTGGAACCGCGGGACCTGACGAGCGGTCATACCGGATACCTCGTCTCACCGAGCATGCTGTTGAGGATGA
This sequence comes from Streptomyces sp. NPDC007907, assembly GCF_042959365.1. NCBI lineage: Bacteria > Bacillati > Actinomycetota > Actinomycetes > Kitasatosporales > Streptomycetaceae > Streptomyces > Streptomyces sp. NPDC007907. The sequence continues at coordinate 725,553 of NZ_JBIBKR010000003.1, read as the reverse complement.
CCGCGCTGCGCCAGGGGAGCAGGCTGAGGTTGGGATCGGCGACGCCCCAGGAGTGCCGGGCGCCGTTCTGGAGGTAGATCCGGTTCTCCGCGGGCCCGTCCCATGCGACCGAGAAGTCGTCGCCCACGACGAGCATCCCGCCGTCCCGCCGCAGCCGCGCCTGCAGCGGAGCCATGAACTCCGGCAGCTCGTAGGCGTATCCGGTGCTCAGGATCACGATGTCGGCGGCGAGCACGGCGGGTGCGTCCGGGCCCGAGGACTCGACGACGAGCTTCCATTCGTCGGGGCCGCCCTCGATCGCGGTGACCGCGCAGTCCGCCAGGAAGCGCAGCCTGCCGGGGTTGTTCTCGATGAACTCGTCGCGGTAGCTCAATCGGTAAATGTCCTGGAGGACTTGGAGGTCGATGCCGTCGCTGGTGTACTTCTGCCGCTCCAGGAGACGGACCTTGTGGTCGGCGGGCAGCGCGTGGAAGCGGCGTACGTAGTCGGGCGTGTAGAGGTCGTTGGCGAACGGTGAGTCGTCCATCGGCAGGAACGACGGGCGCCTGCTGACCCAGGTGATGCTCCGGGGCGCCGCGCCGGCCGCCAGATGGCGCACGATCTCCGCGCCGCTCTGGCCGCCGCCGACCACGACGACCCGCTGTCCGGTCACCTCGGGGGCCCGCAGCAGGAACTCCCCGGAATGGAAGACGGTGGGGCCGAGGAAGGGGCGGAACGGAGTGGGTACGGACGGGGTGAGCCCCGTACCGAGCACGAGGTGACGTGCCGTCACCTCGTCTTGTGCGGTGCGGAGATGGAAGGCACCGTCGTGGAAGTCCACGCTGTGCACGTCCGCCCCGAACGTCAGGCTCGGCAGCCGCCCGGCGACCCACTGGAGGTACTGGTTGAACTCGGAGCGCAGGACGGCCGGGAAGTCCGCGGCCAGGAACCGGTAGAGCCGGCCCTCACTCGCGAGGAACGACAGGAACGAGAAGGGGCTGGTCGGATCGACCAGCGTCACCAGGTCCTTGAGCAGTGAGACCTGGAGGGTGGCCTCGGGCAGAAGCAGTCCGGGGTGCCAGGAGAAAGTCTCACGGCGTTCCAGGTGGGCGCCGCGCAGCCCTTCGACCGGATGCGCGAGCGCGGCGAGGCTCATGTTCGCGGGGCCGACGCCGACGGCCGCGTAGTCGAGTATGTGTGCGTTCATGGTGGGAACCGCCGGCTCAGGCCGGGACGACGAGGTCGCCGAGCGCCTGCCAGCGGTCCAGGGCGCCCTGCGGCGAGTCGGCGGTGAACAGGGCGTGTCCGAGGCGCGAGCGGCAGTCCTCGACGCCCGGGATGGTCTCACCCGGTGCGAAGTACACGGCGGTCTCGGTGACTTCGGGCAGTGCCTCCAGCTCGGGCCACCCGGTGAGCTCCCGGTACGAGGAGCGGCCCGCGGCGGTGAAGAAACGGATGCCGGCGCTCGCGGCTTGCGGCCGCGCGAAGGCACCGGCCGCCTCCAGGCCGACGCCGAGCGCGGTGGCGACGGCCACCCTGGGCAGGCTGACGCCCGTCACGAGCCGCAGCAGCTCCACGATCCGGTCGCCCGGAAGCCGGGCGCCGATCTCGATGAGCACCGGGCCGTCGGCGGTCACACGCAGTTCGCAGTGGAAGGGGCCGCTGGTGATGCCGACGGCCCGGACGACGTCGCCGACGTACGCCTCGACGTCCTTCAGGGTGGCGTCGTCGACGAGCGCCGGGGTCAGGTGGCCCAGCTCCACGAAGTCGGGCTCGGGGCCGAGCAGCGTGCGGCTGAGGGCGACGACGGTGACCTCGCCGCTCTCCAGGACATAGCCGTCGGCGCTGAACTCGGGCCCTTGGACGTACTCTTCGACGAGGACCCGGTGCTCGTGCAGCTTGCCCATGTCGGGCTCCGGGTCGGTCACGAGCCGCTGGAACGCGGCGGTGAGCTGGTCGAGGTCGTCGGCGCGGCTGACGTGGATGCTGCCGGAGCAGGCGACCGGCTTCAACACGCAGGGGAAGCCGACCCGTTCGGCCGCGGCGCGCAGTTCGGCGTCGGTGGTCGCCTGGGCGAAGCGCGGGGTGCGCAGCCCGGCCTCCGCCACGGCGGCTCGCATGACGCTCTTGTCCCGGACCCGGTCGACGGTCGCCACGGGCAGACCGGGCAGGTCCAGGGCCGCGGCGACGCGCGCGGTCGCCGTCACGTAGATGTCGGAGCCCGGCAGCACGGCCTCGAACGGCTCGGCCCGGTGCAGTTCGAGGACGGCCGCTTCGAGGGCGGCCTGGTCGTTGGTCTCCACCGTCAGCACCGAGTCGGCGGCCGCGCGCACGGCGTCGGAGAGCCGGCGGTCGCCGGAGTCGGCGGTGGCGACGACGACCCGCAGTCCCATCTCGGCCGCGACGCCGATGAGCGTGGCGCCTCCGGAGGAGGCGGGTTCGACCACCAGAACGCGGGCAGGACGAAGTGCATCTGTGTGCGGCAAAGCGAAATCCCCCGGGGTGCAGCTGTTGGACCGGACTCGGATCGCGGTCCTGGTCGTGATCTTTCTATCCGGGCGTCTTGGTCCCGGTCAATGGATCACCGCAAAATCGTCTGCGAGAGCGAGCCCGGGCCGAACATTTTCCGGAACGGGGGCCCCGTCAGTGTCAGTTCGACTCCCGGAAGCGACCGAACGCCTTGGTGAAGGTGCTCAGCGGCGCGACGTCCCCTCGGCCGGCCGGGCACGGGCCAGGTATCGCCCTGCTCCACAAGGAACAGCACTCTCTCGCGGCCCGGCTCGCGTGCTCCTGACGACAGAATCGCGATCGCGCATCCCCGAGCACCTGCGGCGCGACCCGGTGGCCGGGTGGTCTCGCGCACCAGCGCGGTGCACCCGTACGCCGACTGTGCGGCAACCGTGGGACCCGACCTGCCGCGGCAGTCCCGCAGGCCGGCAGGAGCGGTCGCGTGTGGCAAGAATGACCCCATGCACATGGTGATCGCGGGTGGACACGGAAAGATCGCGCGCCGGCTGACCAGGCTGCTCTCGGCACGCGGCGACAACGTCACAGGGTTGATTCGCAACCCGGACCACGCAGACGACCTGCGCGCGGACGGTGCGGAACCGGTGGTGTGCGATCTGGAGCACGCCTCGGTGGACGAGGTGGCCGGCCACCTTGGCGGTGCCGACGCGGCACTGTTCGCGGCGGGCGCCGGACCGGGCAGCGGCGCGGCCCGCAAGCAGACGGTGGACCGGAACGCGGCCATCCTCCTCGCAGACGCGGCCGAGCGCGCCGGTACGCGCCGCTTCCTGGTGATCTCCGCGATGGGCGTGGACAGCCCGCCGCCGCCCGGCACCGACCCGGTGTTCGCCGCCTACCTGAAGGCCAAGGGCGAGGCGGACGCCGACATCGCCTCCCGTCCGGGACTGGACTGGACGATTGTGCGCCCGGGCACGCTGACCGACGACCCCGGTATCGGCCGCGTCACGCTCGCCGAGCACACCGACCGCGGCCAGGTGCCGCGCGACGACGTGGCTGCGGTGCTCGCCGCCCTGCTCCACGAGCCCAGGACCGCCGGCCGCATCCTCGAGCTGATCAGCGGATCCACCCCGGTCGAGGAGGCGGTGCGCGCCGTGGCCGGCGGCTGACGGTACACCCTTCGAGCACCAGTCGATCGGCTTCGCCTTCGGGTACGTCGAGGCGATGTCGGAGAAGGCGCACGTCGCGGAGGCCCCGGAAAGGCTGGGAGGATGGACGGGAGCGACGAAGGAGGCCCGTCATGAAATCCGGAGCCCCTGATTACGACGCCTGGTACTCGCGCACACCCTCGCAGGCCGAGGGCGAGCGGGACGAGACGGGCGAGCGCACCGCAACGGAACGGCACCCGGACGTCCCCCGGAGCGAGCCGTCCCAGGCCGAGGGCGAGCGGGGCGACGACGCTTAGCGCCACCTGGGCGAACCACCGCTGCACCCACCGGAAGGGCAGCCTTCCGCGGGGCAGCGCCGGGCGTCCACGAACTGGTCGGTCTCTCCCGCGGCCTGTTCGGCACTCCGTACGTAGTCGAGATCTTGCGCCTGGCCATGGACCACATAACCGCCGCGGGGCCTACAGGGCCGAGGCCGGATACCTCAACGTGTGCGGCGGCCTCCCCAGTCCAAGGCGCCGCCACGTGAGGACGCGCTGGAGCGTCGCATACCTCGGAATGGGCCTGCCCTCCGGCCTGTCCAGCATCGCCCGCTCGCCCCTCCTCACCTCCCTCCAGCGCGTGCGACACGGCCGTCTGGGAGGCGCGGACCTGGGCACCCGGTGCTGGTGCGCGTGACACGGATCCGCGGCGGACGGGAGGCCCGAGATGTCTGCGGAATCGGCCAGAACGATCGCGCTCCCCGCCGGTGAGGAGATCGCGGCGCTCGGGCAGGGCACCTGGTACCTGGGCGAGGACCCGGCCCGGCGTGAACAGGAGATCGCCGCACTGCGGCTGGGCGTGGACCTGGGGATGACCGTCGTCGACACGGCGGAGATGTACGGCGACGGCGCAGCCGAGGAACTCGTCGGGGAGGCCCTGCGCGGACGCCGGGAAGAGGTCTTCCTCGTCAGCAAGGTGCTGCCCGGACACGCCGACCGGAAGGGCACCGTCGCCGCCTGCGAGGGCAGCCTGCGCCGGCTCCGTACGGAACGGCTGGACCTGTACCTGCTGCACTGGCGGGGACGGTGGCCGCTCGAGGAGACCCTGGCCGGATTCACCGACCTGATGGAGGCGGAGAAGATCCGTTACTGGGGCGTGAGCAATCTGGACGTGGCCGACATGAGCGAGCTGACCACCCTCCCCGGAGGCGATGCCGCGGCCGTCGACCAGGTGCTGTACAACCTCTCCCGGCGCGGCATCGAGTGGGACCTTCTCCCTTGGTGCCGCGAGGCCGGGGTGGCGGTCATGGCCTACTCCCCGATCGAGCAGGGGCGGCTCCTGAAGGCCGAGGCACTGGGTGCCGTGGCCCGGGCCCTCGGAGCAACGCCGACCCAGGTGGCACTCGCCTGGGTGCTGGAACAGGGGGTGGCCGCGATCCCGCGTTCCGGATCACCCGACCACGTCCGGGAGAACAACGGCGCAGTGGATCTCCACCTTCCCACCGAGGCGCTCGACGCCCTCGACGAGGCGTTCCCGCCACCCGGCGGGCCCACGCCCCTGGAGATGCTCTGAAGGAGTTGACAGGATGACGCGCCCACTCGTCGTCGGCATGGGGGGTTCGCTGCGCACCCCGTCGACCAGCCTCACCGCACTGAGTGTGGCGGTCGAGGGGGCGGCCGACGCGGGCGCCGGCACCCTGGTGATCGACCTCAAGCGGCTGGCTCTTCCGTTCTACACGTCCGAGGACGGGGCCCCCGCCTCCGCCCGCCGGCTCGCGGACACCGTTCAGGCCGCCGACGCCCTGCTGTGGAGCAGCCCGACCTACCACGGGTCGGTCAGCGGCGCGTTCAAGAACGCGGTGGACTGGCTCGCCCTCCTGGCCGACCACGACCCGCCCTACCTCAGCAACAAACCCGTGGGGATGCTGACGACCGCCGGTGGAGTGCAGGGCCTGCAGGCGATCAACGCGATGGAATTCATCGTGCGGTCGCTGCGCGGCTGGGCCGTGCCGCTGGTGCTCGCGGTCCCGCGGTCCTCCCGGGTCTTCGACGGCGACGGACGCCTCACCGACCAGGCGGTCGCGGACCAATTGCGCGGCCTCGGCGCGGAGGTGACCAGGGCGGCCCTGCAGTTCCGGGCGGAGGGTACCTGCGACTACGCGCAGGAGCGGCCGTCCGGGGCCGTCCGTGACTGACCCCGGCCCTGTCACGCAGGGGGCGCCGGGGTCGTGCTTCCTCGGGGCCCGGTCCGCTCCACGGGCCGGCTCTCGCCGCGCGCCCCGGAGCGCCCGGGTGGGAAGTGCGGCAGCACATGTTCGGCCAGTTCGTCGATCACCTCGGCGACCGGACGGCGGCTGTGCTTGAAGTTGATCATCAGCTGGTCGATGCCGATGCCCTGCCAGGCCCGCATCATCGCCAGGAACGACACCCGGCCCACCGAAAAGCCCTGGTGGATGCGCCGGGGCAGGGCCAGCGGGTCCTCGGTGAGGTCCAGATAGGTGGCCTGCGCGAACGGCTTGAACCCGTCGCCGTCGCCCCGGGTCAGCTCCCGCCACCGCTCGATGTTCTCGGCCTGCTGCTGGAGCGGCGGGGTGTAGTACAGCCAGCCGTCCGTGTTGTCGGCGATCCACCGGACGTCCTGCCGGCCGCGTCCCGTCATCAGTACGGGGATCCGCCGGTACACCGGCTTGGGCAGCAGATCGGTGCCGCGCATCCGGCCGAGCGGCGATTCCACGTGCGGGAAACGGTGCTCGAGGACGACACGAAAGTACTCCAGCGACTCACGGAACCTCTCGGCCCGGCCGCCCAGGTCCTGACCGAAGGCCGGGAACTCCACGGGCCGGTCACCGGTGGCCACCCCGAGCAGGAGCCGTCCGCCTGACAGCTGGTCCACCGAGGCGGCCGCCTTGGCGGTGTGCAAGGGATGCCGCAGCGGCATGACGATGCTGGCGGTCCCCAGAGTGACCGAGGTGGTGCGGGCACTGAGCAGCCCCAGGTACACCCAGGGGTCGAAGACCTGCCCGGCGTCCCCGAAGCTCGGGTCCAGCAGCGGCACGTCACGGACCCACACCGAGGCGAAGCCAGCCCGCTCGGCGTGCTGGATCCGCTCGATGTGCCCGGCCAGGGACGGCACGGGCCCTTCGAAGCCCTCCAGGGGCGTGATGGCACCGACGGTCATCCTGCCGCCGGGATACGCCCTGGCCATGGCCGCGTGCTCGGAGAACGGCCGCTGCGCCCCGCCTTCGACGTCCACCGGTGCGCCGGCTGAAGGAACTGCCGATTGCGTCATGCGATCCTCCGGCGATTTCATGCCGAGTCCGAGTCCGCCTCGGACGGATCTGCCAGTCGGAGATGACCCGCACGTCACGGAGAAACGGCCCCTGCGAGACCTCGGCCTCGATGTCGCCAGAGGTGCCCGGGACGCACGACGTCCGCCCCTCGACCAGGGTGAAGGTGGCCGCTGTGAGTCCGGCCGTTTCCGTCTCCTTGAGGGCGCCGACCTCGTCGGTCATGGCTCCTTCTAGCCCGGGGCGCCGACGAGAGCCTCGAAGTCCCGGGGCAGCTGGGACATCACCTGGCGGAACTCGCCGTCGCTGACCGCGTCCTTCAGGGTGCTCAGCTCGGCCCGTACGCCCTCGCGGGCCTCGTCCGGGCTCACCCCTGCTCGCTGGCTCACCCGGTTGATGAACTCGTCGAGTCCGAAGCGTTCGGCCTCCGGAGTGGGGGAGACCAGCGGTTCCTTCATCGGCTTGGGCAGTTCGGACGCGAGGTCCTCCGCCTCACCCCTGGTGAGCCGCTCGGCCAGGGTTGTCAGGGTGGCGCGGGTGAGGGGCTCCGCCTTCTCCGGGGGGACGGGGGCGCGCCGGGTGATGGTGTCGAGGAAGGTGTTGTAGTCCATGAGCCGTTCCCTTTCCGAAGCTTTGCCACTGCCTGGGGTCGGACCTGAGACAGCCGCCGAAAGGTGCGTCGTGCGTGTGGGGCGACGGGCTGATGCGCGTCACGCTGCATGCGCCTCAGCAGGGGCCATCTCCATGCTCCGGATGTAGGCCACGCCCTGCCTGCTCCCGACGGGCGGAAAAGCGGCGGGCTCCATGGACCTCGGAGCGCAAGTCCAGACGGTTCCGCCCGATCTCCTCGCGCCAAGGCGACGTTCGCGTCCCGACAGCCGCCAAGCGAGCCGGGCGACGCCGGTCCCCGGAGTCAAGCCCCGTCGAACGGGCCGAAGGGGCTCGTTACGCCGGACATGCCGCTGTCCATGGCGCCCGGGGTCAAGGTCGGCTCACAAACCGGGATCATCGAACTGGTCGAGGTCGAACTGGTCGAGAAGGAAGTCGACCGGTGCGAGGCCCGAGGCGGTGGATTCGCCGTCGTGAAGAAGCTGCTCCGTCCAGATGACCTTGCCGCGGGTCGTGTACCGCGTTCCCCATCGCTGCGCGAACTGCGCCACCAGAAAGAGCCCCCGCCCGCCTTCGTCGGTGGTCGCCGCCCGCCGCAGGCGCGGCGAGGTACCGCTGCCGTCCGAGACCTCGCAGATCAGACAGCGTCCGTGCAACAACCGCACGCCGATCGGCGGCGAGCCGTACCGGATCGCGTTGGTGACCAACTCGCTGACGATCAGCTCCGTGGCGAATCCGGTCTCCTCCAGCCCCCACTCCCGCAACGTCTCCCTGCAGCGCGCCCGCACCGAGGGAACCAACGCCGGATCGGGCGCCACGTCCCACTCGGCCACGCGCGAGGGCGGGAACACCCGGGTACGTGCCGTCAGCAGCGCGATGTCGTCGGAGGGGCGTGACGGCTTCAGCGCGTCGATCACCGCCTGACACATCTCCTCCGGGGTGCGGTTCCCGGACCCGCCCAAAGCCCGGCGCAGCCTCTCCAACCCGACGTCGAAGTCGTGGGCGCGGTTCTCCACCAGACCGTCGGTGTACAGCACCAGTTGTGAACCCTCCGGCAGGGACACCTCGGCGCTCTCGAAGGGGTAGCCGCCCAGACCGAGGGGCGCCGAGACCGGCACCCCGAGGCAGGTGACCGTCCCGTCCGGGCGCACCACCACCGGTTCGGGGTGTCCCGCACGAGCCATCGTGCAGGTCCCCGCCACCGGGTCGTAGACCGCGTACAGGCAGGTCGCTCCCGTCACCGCCTCCCCTTCGTGGCCCTCCATGGCATCACCGCTGTTCTCCTCGTTGTCCATGCGCACGACCAGGTCGTCCAGGTTCCCGAGCACCTCGTCCACGGGCAGGTCCAGGGTGGAGAAGTTGTGCACAGCGGTGCGCAGCCGACCCATCGTCGCCGCCGCGTGCAGCCCGTGACCGACGACGTCACCCATCACCAGCGCCACGCGCGCACCCGGAAGCGGGATGACGTCGAACCAGTCCCCGCCCACCCCCGCCTCCGAGGGCAGATACCGCCAGGCCACCTCCAGCGCGTCCTGCTCCGGCTGTCCCCGCGGCAGCAGACTGCGCTGCAGCGCCACCGCCATCGCGTGCTCCCGGGTGAACCTCCGGGCGTTGTCGATGGCTACCGCCGCCCGTACGGCCAGTTCCTCCGCGAAGGTGACATCCTCCGGCTCGAACGCAGGGGAGTCCGCCGTCCGGTAGAAGTTCGCCACGCCCAGCGGTACGTTCCGCGCCTGCAGCGGCACGGCCACCAGCGACCGCAGCCCGCCCTCCAGGGCCTTCCGGGCACGCTCCGGGTCCTGTTCCCGCCAGCCGTCTGCCCGGCGCAGGTCGGTCTCCAGCATCCCCCGCCCCTCCTGCAGCGTCCGCATCTGCGGGGTGCGGGGCGAGAACGCGATCACTTCGTCCAGCGGATACACCGGCATCATCCGCTGTTCGCCGCCGATCGCCGCCCGGCGCAGATGCCGCCAGCCCCCCGCCGTCGGCTCCCACCCCCGCAGCACCGCGTCGAGCAGATCCACCGTCACGAGGTCGGCGAACTGCGGCGCCGCCACGTCGGCCAGTTCCTGGGCCGTATGCCTCACATCCAGCGTCGTCCCGATCCTCACCCCGGCCTCGTACAGCAGCTTCAGCCGCTCCCGCACGACCTCGGCCCGACCCGAGACCTCCGCCAGCTCCGTGGTGTCCCGGAGGGTCACCACGCTGCCTCCGCGGTCGCCCTGCGGGTACGTCGGCCGTTTGTTCACCGCCAGCAGTCGGTCCCCCGCGCGAAGCACCTCGTCGGTGACCTCCTCCCGCGACGACAGCAGGCTCATGACCGGCTCCGGCAGTCCCAGCTCCCGCACCGAGCGCCCCCGCACGTCAGCCGGCAGTCCGAGAAGCCGCGTCGCCTCGTCGTTCGCCAACAGCAGCCGTCCGTCGGAGTCGGTGATCAGCACCCCTTCCCGCACCGCGTGCAGGACCGCGTCGTGGTGTTCGTACAACTGTGCAAGCTCCACCGGAGCCAGGCCGAAGGTCTGCCGCCGCAGCCGCCGGGACACCAGCGTCGTTCCCGTCACGGCCAGCGCCAGCGCGACCGCGCCGCTGGCCAAGATGATCGGCAACTGCGGCAGCCACAGCCCCACCACGTTCTTGACCGTGATTCCGGCGGAGACCAGGCCGACCACCTTGCCGCGCGAGTCGGTCACCGGGACCACCGCCTGCACGCCCGTCCCCCGGCCCGTGGGCAGAGGCGGCCCGCCGGCCTGCTCGACGACGGTACGGCCCTTCAGGGCCGGTGCGATGGCGCCGACGAACTTCTTCCCGATCTCCCGCGGATAGGGGTAGGTGTAACGAATCCCCTTCGTGTTCATGACGACGACGAAATCCATGCCTGTGCGCTTGCGCGCCGCCTCGGCCCGCGGCTGGAGCACCGCTGAGGGGTCCCGGCTCTGCAGTGCCGCGGCCACGCCGGGGGCACTCGCGAACGACTGGGCCGCGATGACCGACTCCCGTCGCCCCTGCTGCAGAGCGTCATTCGCCGCCTGGAGCACCATGCCCACCACCGCGGCCACCACCAGCAGGACCACGATGACGACCTGGAGGAGGAACACCTGACCGGCCGCACTGCGCAGGGCGCGACCTTTGCGCGAGCGTCCGACGGGTGGATGACGTTCCGGGCTCAGAGGGCGTCCGGAGAATGCCTCCATACACCCTTGATAGCACCATTGTGGGCAAGCCGACGCTGATCCGATCCGTCGCGCGGCTGCCGCGTCGCAGCAGCACAGGGCGTCGGTGCAGGAAGGAACGAGCTGATGAGCGGGGGCAGGGCGTCGAGAGCAGATACCCCTCGGCGCCGCATCGCCGGCGAGGTCGTCTGCTCACCGGGAGCAGACCCAGCCGTAACACGGCTTCCAGCCACCTACGCGGAGCGCTCCGGAGCCCCGGGGCGCCCACAGCGGACGGCGACGGCCGCGATGTCGTCATCAAGCCGTCCCCCGCTGTAACGGAGTCGGTCTCGGTGAAGCCGGTCCAACCGAGGCTGATGGAACTATGGAAGTCCCCCTTTCCGGCCTGGTGACCTGGCGGCGGGAAGGGACGCGGCCTCTTCGTGTTGTCGGGTTCGGCCGGGCGGCGGTAGGCGATGTGAACCGCCCCGTGATCGCTGAGCGAGGGCAACCGCACGGCACTGGCCGGGGCGTCTTCCGCTACGGCGTCGAGCGACGATCGCCTGGCTCCGCGGCTGTTCTGGTCCCTCGACTCACCTGATGACTCACCAGGTGAGTCGAGCGATCCAGTCAGCATGGGGCCCGGACAGTCATCCGCGGGCGAAGGCATGCCGATGTACACTACGGGCGCCCCTGACCTGCAGAAGCCGGCAGGGAGCCGTCTTCCAGGAGTTCAACATGCTGCGCACCATGTTCAAGTCCAAGATCCACCGAGCCACCGTCACCCAGGCCGACCTGCACTACGTGGGGTCCGTGACCATCGACGCCGATCTGCTGGACGCCGCCGATCTTCTGCCCGGCGAGCTCGTGCACATCGTGGACATCACCAACGGCGCCCGCCTCGAGACGTACGTCATCGAGGGCGAGCGCGGATCCGGCGTGATCGGGATCAACGGTGCCGCCGCCCATCTCGTCCACCCCGGCGACCTCGTGATCATCATCAGCTACGCCCAGGTGACGGACGCCGAGGCGCGGGCACTCGCCCCCCGGGTCGTGCACGTCGACCACGACAACCGGATCGTGGCCCTGGGCGCCGACCCGTCCGAGCCGGTGCCGGGCTCGGACCAGCAGCGCAGTCCGCAGGCCGTCGGGGCCTGACGGACGCACCCGCAGCACAGGAGGAGCGTGTCCATGAGCGACCCGGAGATCCGCGACGACCGGGCGGCAGGCCGGCTGGAGGCCGTGTCCGGCGGCGAAGTCGTCGGCCGCATCGAGTACTTCGTGCTCGAAAGCCCCCGGCGTGCGCTGGTGCCCGTCCACACGGTCGTCGAGCCGGCCCACGAGGGCAAGGGCATCGCCGGTTCGCTCGCGCGCGAGCTGTTCGCCCTCGCCGGGCGTGAGCACAGCGCGGTCGCCTCGCTCTGCCCGTACGTCACCAAGTGGATCGAACGCCACCCCGACGAGGCCTCCCCGGCCGATCAGGACCTGCTGGCGGCGGCAAAGGACTGGCTGAGGGCCCACCCCGGCCGCTTCTGACCCCGGTTGCTGCTGACCCGGGCCACCGTCGCCACCCCAACGCCCTTACCTCCACCTGGTCCCGTCACCGTCCTGCGCGGGAGTGACTGTCGAGGCGGCGGCCGGGTAGGCGGGGAGAAGTCCAGAGCCGGAGTCGTCCTACTGGCTGGAGGACCTGATGACGAACCCGATCCCCGACCCCGTGCCGCCCGCGCCCACGCCGGGCCCGGATCCGCAGCACCCGGATCCGCACCCCGACCCCGTGCCGAACCCGCAGCCCCCGCCCGGCCCGGAGCCGACCCCGCCGCCGCCTGCGCCCACCCCTCCGGCGCCCCCGGGCCCCGGCCCCGTGCCGGGCCCCGACCCGTCTCCGATCCCCCCGGGACCGGAACCGGTGCCGAACCCGGAGCCCGGGCCGCCCCTGTCCTGAACCCGGGTACGCGTGCGGGGCGGTGGACGGCCTTTCCTGCCGTCCACCGCCCCGCGCCGCTGCGTCGGCGGCGCCGCCTACGCGGAGGTCTCCGACCGGTCCCCGCCCCACAGGGTGTGGAACGAGCCGTCACGGTCAACCCTCCGGTACGTGTGCGCACCGAAGTAGTCCCGCTGCCCCTGCGTCAGGGCCGCCGGCAGCCGCTCCGCGCGCAGGGCGTCGTAGTAGGCGAGAGCCGCGGCGAAGCCGGGCGTCGGCACACCCTGGCGGGTCGCGGAGACCAGCACCTCACGCCAGTCGTCCTGCGCGTCCGCGATCTCCTGCGCGAACGTCGCGTCCGACAGCAGGCTCGGCAGGTCCGGCCGGGCGTCGTACGCGGCCCGGATCCGGTCCAGGAACGCCGCACGGATGATGCAGCCGCCCCGCCACAGCGCCGACACCGCACCGAGGTCGATGTCCCAGCCGTACTCGTCGCGCGCCGCGTCGATCTCGTGGAAGCCCTGCGTGTACGACACGATCTTCGACGCGTACAGGGCCTGCTCGACCCGGTCCGCGAACGCCCGGGCCTCCGCCTCGCTCAGCGGCTTCGCCTTCGGGCCGGCCAGCTCGCGCGAGGCCTCCCGCAGCGCCGCGTGGCCCGACAGGGAGCGCGCGAACACCGCCTCGGCGATACCGGACACCGGCACGCCCAGGTCCAGCGCGATCTGCACGGTCCAGCGGCCGGTGCCCTTCTGCTCCGCCTGGTCGACCACGACGTCCACGAACGGCTTGCCCGTCTCCGCGTCCACGTGCGACAGCACCTCGGCCGTGATCTCGATCAGGTAGGAGTCGAGACGGCCCCGGTTCCAGGTCCGGAAGATTTCCGCGATCTCGGCGGGGGAGTACCCGGCGACGTCCCGCAGGAGCTGGTAGGCCTCACCGATGAGCTGCATGTCGGCGTACTCGATGCCGTTGTGCACCATCTTCACGAAGTGCCCGGCGCCGTCCGGACCGACATGGGAGACGCACGGTGAGCCGTCGGCCGCCTTGGCCGAGATCTTCTCCAGCATCGGGCCCAGCGAGTCGTAGGACTCCTTCGGGCCGCCCGGCATGATGCTCGGCCCGTTCAGCGCGCCCTCCTCGCCGCCGGAGACGCCCATGCCGACGAAGTGGATGCCCTGCTCGCGCAGGTCCCGCTCCCGGCGCCGGGTGTCCGCGAAGTGCGCGTTGCCACCGTCGATGATCATGTCGCCGGGCTCCAGCAGCGGCGCGAACTCCTGGATCACCGCGTCCGTCGGCTCACCGGCCTTGACCATCACGACCAGACGCCGCGGCCGCTCCAGCGCCGCGACGAAGTCCTTCGCGCTCTCGCACGCGACGAACTCCCCCTCGTCGCCGAACTCGTCCACCAGGGCGTGCATGCGCGCAGGCGTCCGGTTGTGCACCGCGACCGTGTAGCCGTTGCGGGCGAAGTTGCGGGCGAGGTTGCGGCCCATGACCGCGAGACCCGTGACGCCGATCTGCGCTGTACTGCTCATTCGGTTCGCTCCTAAAGACCTCGGTATCGGTGCTGCTGGTGGGGCCCCACCAGCATGCCCCCGTCGACCATCCTGACGTGCCGCTACTTCGTCCGCACGCGCGGGTCGCACGACGTCGCGCAGGCTGATACGGACGAGAGCCCCGACGCACTCAGCCGAGGCATGCGTCCCCGCGCACGCCGCACCCGCGCACCGGGTGCCGTACACGGTGCACCGCCGGGGCGCACGTCGCGCAACAGGGGCCTCATACCGGCCATTTGGGCTCCCGGGCGGCGAAAAGCCGTCTTGTTCTGGCCGGTTCGCAGCGCTTACTTTTGCCCCTCCTGACGCATGTCTAGGGGGGCTTTCGATGGCCGTACGCGGCCGGCACCGCCGGTATCAGCCGAACAGGATCAACCGCGCCTCACTCACCGTCACGGCGGGCGGGGCGGGCATGGCACTGCCGTTCATGGGCACCGGCGCCGCCCAGGCGGCGGACATGGACACCTGGAACAAGGTCGCCGCCTGCGAGTCGACCAACAACTGGAGCATCAACAGCGGCAACGGCTTCTACGGCGGACTGCAGTTCACCCAGTCCACGTGGGAGGCCTACGGCGGACGCGCCTACGCGGCGCGCGCCGACCTGGCGAGCAAGGACCAGCAGATCGCCGTCGCCGAGAAGGTGCTCGACGGGCAGGGCCCGGGCGCCTGGCCCATATGTTCCGTACGGGCCGGACTGACCCGGGGCGGCGGTGAACCCGACATCCGGCGGGCCACCGAGCGCACGAAGCAGAGGGAAGCGAAGCGGGACACGAAGAAGAAGACCTCCATCGAGGAGGTACGGCCGCAGTCCACGCCGCAGTCCCGGGCGGGCAACGCCGAGATGTACACCGTGGTCCGCGGCGACACCCTCTCCGGCATCGCGGACGACCAGGACGTCCGGGGCGGCTGGCGGGGCCTGTACGCCGCCAACCGGTCGGCCATCGGGTCCGACCCCGATCTGATCGTGCCCGGCCAGCGCCTCGCGCTGCGCGGCGAGGGCGCCACCCGGACCCGCCCGGCGCACAAGCCGTCGGCGAAGCCCACCACGAAGAAGCCGGCCCAGGACCGGGTCACGGAGCGGTCGAAGGAGCGGACCCGGG
This sequence comes from Streptomyces sp. NPDC007907, assembly GCF_042959365.1. Taxonomy (NCBI): domain Bacteria; kingdom Bacillati; phylum Actinomycetota; class Actinomycetes; order Kitasatosporales; family Streptomycetaceae; genus Streptomyces; species Streptomyces sp. NPDC007907. The sequence continues at coordinate 710,339 of NZ_JBIBKR010000003.1, read as the reverse complement.
ACAAGAGCGACGAGCGGGCCGGCCGGTCGACGGCCACCCGGCACGGTCTGGTCGCCCCCGTGAGCGCCTCCCTCGGGACGCCCTACCGCAAGGCGGGCTCCTCCTGGTCGAAGGGCTACCACACCGGCATCGACTTCCCCGTGCCCACGGGCACGTCGGTCAAGTCGGTCGCGGCGGGCAGCGTGGTCAGCGCCGGCTGGGGCGGCTCGTTCGGCTACCAGGTCGTCGTCCGGCACGCCGACGGCCGCTACAGCCAGTACGCCCACCTGTCCGCGATCTCGGTGCGCGACGGGCAGTCGGTGAGCGCCGGCCAGCGCATCGGCCGTTCCGGTTCCACCGGCAACAGCTCGGGCCCGCATCTGCACTTCGAGGTGCGGACGGGGCCCGGTTTCGGCTCGGACGTCGACCCGGTGGCGTACCTGCGGGCCGGCGGCGTCACGATCTGACGCGTATGCGATGCCGGTCGACCGTGGGGAGCGGGACGAACGGGATGTCGTAGAAGGGCACGTAGGGGAGCGGGCGTTCGTCGGCGGCGGCCGGCGCCGCCGGCTCCCCGCTCCCGTAGTCGGCATCCGTACCCGTCGCCCCGGCGGCACCCGGCACCAGCACGGCGGCCGGTGCCGGTACGCGCACGGCGGCGGGCGACCTCGGCACGGGGGCGAGCAGCGCCGCCGCCGTCCCGGGTACCGGCACGTCCTCCGCGAGCGGCCGACCACCGGCACGCACCGCCCCGGCCGGCCCGGGCACACGTCCCGGACGCTGCGGGAGCCCGTCCAGCGGCCCGGGCAGGGCCGCAGCGCTCTCCGCCGCCCCGCCCACCGACTCGGGCAGATCGCGCACGTCCGTCTCGTCCGACTCCTTCGCGGAACCCGGCACGGCCGCCGGCTGCTCGTGCGTGAGGCGCTCCGTGGTCAGCAGGATCAGGCCACCCGCCGCCACCACACCGCAGCTCAGGGCGAGCGCCGTCCCCGTCGTGCCGTAGCGGAAGGTTTCACCGAACATCGTGATGCCGATCGCGGCCGCCACCACCGGGTTCACGACCGTCAGCGTGGCCAGCGGCGCCGCGAGGCCCGCACCCCGGTAGGAAGCCTGCGACAGCAGCATGCCGGCCGTGGCGAGGACGCCGATCACGGCGAGGGAGGGCACGTCCGCCGCCGACACACCGCCGGTCCAGTCGACCGCGACGGTCTTGGTGAACACCGAGGACATGCCGAACGCGATACCGGAGGCCGTCGCCAGCAGCAGGCTGCGGACCGCCGGATGACGGTGCGCCGCCCGCGCGGCGGTCATCAGCGCCACGACGACACCCGCCGTGGCGACGGCGACGGCCACCCGCTGGGTCGTGTCCAGGGACCGCGCGTCGGACGCGGCGACCAGGGACAGCAGACCGGCGAGTCCGACGGTCGCCATGATCGCGCCCCGCCAGGCCGTGGCACCGGCCCTGCGGCCGACGAACAGTGCCGCCATGGGCAGCGCCAGCACGATGGTCAGCGCACCGAGCGGCTGCACCAGGCTCAGCGGACCGTAGGCCAGCGCCACCACGTGCAGCAGTCCACCGAGGCCGTTCAGCGCGACCGCCGCCCACCAGCCCGGCCGGCGCAGCGGCGCGTACTGCTCACCCGGCGAGGTCTCCGCGACCCGCTCCTGCACGATCGCCCCGCCCGCGTAGGCGAACGCGGAGACGACGGACAGCAGAACGGACAACGCGAGGGCGCTCATCGGCTGCTCCTCTGCGGGAGGCGGGGGCGCTCGGCCCGGCGCGGCGAAAGGTCGGCTTTCATGACCAACACCCTGCCCTGTCCGGGTGTTCCCGTCGTCGTCCCTGAGCACTCATTGGGTCCTACTGCCGATGGAGTACGAAGGGACCCCCGTCATCCCCAGGGTGGGGGAGTCCGGGCGGGGGCCACCGGGTCACGTCCCTTAGGGGCCTTGGTACTACTGCTCTTCGTGGACCTCGACCCCGAACTCGCGGCGCTCCGCCCGCTCGCCGGCTTCTTCGTGCTGCGCACGGGAGGAGCACCGGGCGGGTCTCTTCCCACTCTCGCACAGGCGTACGCCGCCGCGTCACCGGACGTGTCAGGAAATCCGCTGATTTTTCGTGTTCGGAAAGTGGCGACCGCCCTGCGGGTCCCGGAGGCGCGGGTCGCCGCGTCCCTCACTCACCAGGGCCTCGCGGCCCGGCTGTGGTCGATCGCCCTCGGCTGCGCCGCGCTGTACGGCCACGTCCCGGACCTGGACGCCCGGTTGCTGCACTGGGACGCCGACGGCAGCGCCCCCGACGACCTGTGGCTCACGGCCGTGAGGCCCCTTCCCGGCGACGCGCCGACGGTCGCGGGCGTCGTCCTGCGCGGCCACCTCGTCCCCCTGGCGACGGCCCTGCGCGCCCGCCACGGCCTCGCCCCGGGCCTGCTGCGCGGCAACGCCGCCTCCGCGCTGGCCGGCGCTGCCGGGGAACTGGACCGCTGGGCCCGGCGGCACGGCCGTACGGACGCCGCCGCCCGGGCCCGTTCCCTGGCCGCCGAACTCCTCGCGCACCCGCTGCTCGACGGCACCGGGACCCTCACCGGCACCGCCTTCCGGCGCCGCAGCTGCTGCCTGTACTACCGGGTGCCCGGCGGGGGCGTCTGCGGCGACTGTTGCTTCACACGGCCTCCCCGCTCTTCCCCGCGCGCGCCATCTGGGTGACCATGAAAGGGAACGGCCGCTGAGAGCAGGGAGTTGCGGGTGCGCGTCGGACTGCTGACCCGGGAGTACCCGCCGGACGTGTACGGCGGTGCAGGCGTCCATGTGGAGTTCCTCGCCCGCGAGCTCAGAGCGCTCGTCGACCTGGACGTGCACTGCTGGGGCGAGGGCCGCGCCGACGGCGTACGGCGGCACCGGACCTGGTCCGCGCTCGACGGGGCCAACGACGCGCTGCGCACGTTCTCCGTCGACCTCGCCATGGCCGCCGCCCTCGAAGGCCGCGAACTGGTCCACTCCCACACCTGGTACGCCAACCTCGGCGGCCACCTCGCCAAGCTCCTGTACGGCATCCCGCACGTGATGACCGCGCACTCCCTGGAGCCGCTGCGCCCGTGGAAGGCCGAGCAGCTCGGCGGCGGCTACGACCTGTCCAGCTGGGCCGAACGCACCGCGATCGAGGCCGCCGACGGGGTGATCGCCGTGTCCGCCGCCATGCGCGAGGACATCCTCGGCTGCTACCCGGCGCTGGACCCCGAGCGGGTCCACGTGGTGCACAACGGCATCGACACGAGCCTGTACCGGCCCGACCACGGCACGGACGCCCTGGACCGGATCGGCCTCGACCGCACCCGCCCGTACGTGCTGTTCGTCGGCCGGATCACCCGCCAGAAGGGCGTGCCGCACCTGCTGCGCGCGGTGCGGGACATCGACCCGGCCGCACAGGTCGTGCTGTGCGCAGGGGCCCCGGACACACCGGAGATCGACCAGGAGTTCCGCGAGCTGTTCGGGGAGCTGAGCGCGGTCCGCGACGGTGTGTTCTGGATCCCGAAGATGCTGCCGCGCCCGGAGGTGATCCAGCTCCTCACGCACGCCGCCCTGTTCGTCTGCCCGTCGGTGTACGAGCCGCTCGGCATCGTGAACCTGGAGGCGATGGCCTGCGGCACGCCGGTGGTGGCCTCGGCGGTCGGCGGCATCCCCGAGGTCGTGGACGACGGCACGACCGGGCTGCTCGTCCCGGCCGGCGACGGATTCGAGGCGGGTCTGGCCCGGGCCATGGACACCGTCCTGGGCGATCCGGGCGCCGCGCGGCGGATGGGCGAGGCCGGGCGGGAGCGCGCGGTCGGTGAATTCGGCTGGGACGCGGTGGCCCGGCGCACGGTCCGGCTCTACGAGGAGATCGTCAAACAGGCTTAGTGGGTACTGCTCAGGGGCAGGCATCGGGAAATTCGGCGTGAGGGGAGCGGCCATGCGTGGTGGTGGTCCTTCGGTCCTGGGGATCGTGCTGGCGGGCGGCGAGGGCAAGCGGCTGATGCCCCTGACCGCGGACCGCGCCAAACCGGCGGTGACCTTCGGCGGCACGTACCGTCTGGTCGACTTCGTCCTGTCCAACCTCGTCAACGGCGACATCCTGCGCATCTGCGTCCTGACGCAGTACAAGTCGCACTCGCTGGACCGGCACGTCACGACCACCTGGCGGATGTCCAACCTGCTGGGCAACTACGTCACGCCCGTCCCGGCCCAGCAGCGCCTCGGCCCGCGCTGGTACCTGGGCAGCGCGGACGCGATCCTGCAGTCGCTGAACCTCGTCTACGACGAGCAGCCCGAGTACGTCGCCGTCTTCGGCGCCGACCACGTCTACCGCATGGACCCGCGCCAGATGCTCACCCAGCACATCGAGAGCGGCGCGGGTGTCACGGTCGCCGGGATCCGGGTGCCGCGCACCGAGTCCTCGTCCTTCGGGGTGATCACGCCGGGCTCCGACGGGCAGACGGTGGAGCGCTTCCTGGAGAAGCCGACGGAGCCGCCCGGTCTGGCGGACGACCCCGACTGCGTGTTCGCCTCGATGGGCAACTACATCTTCACCACCAAGGCCCTCATCGAGGCGCTCAAGCGGGACGCGGAGGACGAGTCGTCCGTGCACGACATGGGCGGCTCGATCCTGCCCCAGCTCACGGACCGGGGCGAGGCGGCGCTGTACGACTTCAGCGCCAACCACGTCCCGGGCGAGACCACCCGCGACCAGGGCTACTGGCGCGACGTCGGCACGCTGGACGCCTACTACGAGGCCCACATGGACCTGATCGCCGAGCGCCCCGCCTTCAACCTGTACAACCGCAGCTGGCCGATCTACACGCACTCGTACCAGCTCTCGCCGGCCCGCTTCAACGCCGGTGGCATCGCCAGCGAGTCGATCATCAGCGCCGGCTGCCTGGTGCGCGGACAGGTCACGCGGTCCGTGCTGTCGCCGGGCGTGGTGGTCGACCCGGGGGCCGTGGTGCAGGGCTCGGTGCTGCACGACAACGTGCACATCGGCCGGGGAGCGGTGGTGCGCGGCGCCGTCCTCGACAAGAACGTCGCGGTGCCGCCCGGCGCGACGATCGGCGTCAACCCGGAGCGGGACGCGGAGCTGTACACCGTGTCGAAGGGCGGGGTCATCGCCCTCGGAAAGGGGCAGTTGGTCACCTGAGGCGGGGCGGCCCCGGGACTTTGTCCTGCCTCTGGACGAAGAGCGGAATCCGTGGTGGCATGCAACCTCCTGTACATGACAACGTTGGCATGGAGGTTCCGTGCGTCCCCGACGCCCCAGAAACCGCCTCGCGTTACTGCTCTGTGCGCTCCTCGCCCTCACCGGCCTGGCCGCGGCACCCGCCCCGGCGGACGACCCCTCCGAGATCCACGGCCTCAAGGGCGAGTACTACACCCAGTCCGCCCCCGGCGCCTTCGACTTCCACACCCTCAAGGCGACCGCCTTCGACCAGGACCTCGACTTCGACAACCTGGAGCCGCGCCTGAACTTCACCACCGGACGCTTTGACGACGTCAGCGTCCGCTGGACCGGCAGGATCGTCCCGGCGGAGACCGGCCCCCACACCTTCTCGATCACCGGCGACAACGGCTTCCGCCTCTGGATCGACGGACGGCTCGCCATCGACCACTGGGTCGACGACTGGGACCGCGAGCAGACGTCCGAGCCCGTCGACCTGACCGCCGGCCGGGCCCACGACATCAAGGTCGAGTACTTCGAGCACTACGGCGGCTCCAGCCTCCACCTGCGCTGGACCCGGCCGGGCGCCGCCAAGGAGCCCGTCCCGCAGTCGGCGTTCCGCCTCCCGGACGATTTCGACTACGACGGAGCCCTGGCGGCCACCGTCCAGGCAAGCGGCCGCAGCCTGAAGCTCGACTTCGCCCAGCCCCTCGCCGCGCCCCCGGCGGACCTCACCGATCACCTCGACGCCGTGATCGGCGGCGCCGTGTGGCCCATGGGCTCGGCCCGGCTCGACCCGTCCGACCCCACGTCCCTCCTCGTCGCGCTGGACGAACCGGTCGTCGGAAACAAGACCGGCACGGCCCGCGGCACGGCGGACCTCCGCTACGACGGCGAGGGTGGCCTCTCCGACACCGAAGGCAACGTTGTCAAGGCCTTCTGGACCAGCGGCCCCAACCGCTCGACCCACCAGCTGCGCACCCGCTGGGCCGACGACGTTGGCCCGGGCAACGCCCACCCCGAGTACCCGCGTCCCCAGCTGACCCGGGACGCCTGGCAAGGTCTCAACGGCCGCTGGCAGTTCGCCGCCGCCGAGCCGGGGGAGCAGCCGCCCGTCGGGAAGATGCTGAAGGAGCGCATCCTCGTCCCGTACCCGGTGGAGTCGCAGCTCTCCGGCATCGAGCGGCACGAGGACCGCATGTGGTACCGCCGCACCTTCACGGTCCCGGCCGGCTGGGACATCGGCTCCGGCAAGCGGCTCAAGCTCAACTTCGGCGCCGTCGACTGGCGCGCCGAGGTCTACGTCAACGGCACGAAGGTCGCCGTGCACGAGGGCGGCTACGACAAGTTCAGCGCCGACGTCACCGACGCGCTGAAGCCCGGCCGCACCCAGGAACTGATCGTCGGCGTGTACGACCCGACCGACGCGGCGTCCGGCGAGAACCCGCCGCTCGGCAAGCAGCGCCTGGACCCGAGCGGCATCTGGTACACCCCGTCCTCCGGCATCTGGCAGACGGTCTGGATGGAGCCGGTGGCCCGCGACCACGTGGACTCCCTGAAGCTCACTCCGGACGTGGCCGGCGAGAAGCTGACCGTGGAGGCCCGGGGCGTCCGGGACGGCGTACCGATCACGGCGACGGCGTACGACGGGCGGCGCAAGGTGGCCACGGCGAGCGGCCGCACCGGCCGGCCGCTGACCCTGGCCGTCCACGACCCGCACCTGTGGTCACCCGACGACCCCTTCCTCTACCGCCTGGAGGTGAAGGCCGGCGCCGACCGGGCCGGCAGCTACTTCGGGATGCGCTCGATCGCCGTCGAGAAGGTGAACGGCGTCCCGCGCACGGTCCTGAACGGCGAGCCGGTCTTCATGATGGCCACCCTCGACCAGGGCTTCTGGCCGGACGGCCTGCACACCGCACCCACCGACGAGGCCCTCGCGTACGACCTGAAGGCGCACAAGCGGCTCGGCTTCAACTCCGTCCGCAAGCACATCAAGGTCGAGCCGGACCGCTGGTTCTACTGGGCCGACCGGCTCGGGCTGCTGGTGTGGCAGGACATGCCCGCGATGACGGCCGGGGTGAATCCGAGCGCCGCCTCCCGGGCCCGCTACGAGCGCGAGATGAAGGAGATGATCGACGAGCACGTCAGCAGCCCGTCCGTCGTCATGTGGGTGACCTTCAACGAGGGCTGGGGTCAATACGACGTGGGCCGGGTCGCCGACCAGGCCAAGGCCTGGGACCCGACCCGGCTGGTCAACAACCAGTCCGGGCTGAACCTCGGTGCCGACGGCGGCACCGGCGACCTTATGGACGAGCACGGCTACCCCAGCCCCGCCCTGCCGCCCCGGCCGGACGGCGAGCGCGCCCTGGTCAGCGGCGAGTACGGCGGCCTCGGCCTCGCGGTGCCCGGCCACGCCTGGTCGGTGCAGCAGTCCTACGTCGACGTCGACCCCGCCACCTACACCGAGGACTATCTGACGAAGCTGGACGAGGTCCGCGCGCTGGTCTGCAAGGGGAGCAACGGGGCCGTCTACACCCAGATCACGGACGTCGAGGGTGAGCTCAACGGCTTCCTCACCTACGACCGCGCGGTGCTGAAGCCCGACACGGGAAAGCTGAGGGCGGCGCACGAGGCGTTGATCCGTGACGCCTCCCGGGTGACTCCCACGAGGTGCCCGGCGGCGCAACCTGTGCTGGACTGACGGCACATGCACCATAAGTCCCGCCCCATATCCCGGGGTGGGACTTAATCTGCTGTTAACTGTACGTAGCCTGATCGTACTTGACCGTAATCGGCTGGGGGCGGTTGACTGCTGGCCCACCCGTCGTCGACGCGAGGCAAGCCCTTGACTGCTGATCTGCTCGCCCCTCTGGACCTGGCGTTCTGGAACCTCGAGTCCGCCGAGCACCCGATGCACCTCGGCGCGCTCGGGATCTTCTCGGCCCATTCGCCCGCCGCGGGCGCCCACGCGGCGGACCTGCTCGCGGCCCGGGCCGCCGGGGTCCCCGGGCTGCGGATGCGCATCCGCGACGTGTGGCAGCCGCTGCCCGCCGCGCTGCGCCGCCCGCTCGCCTTCGGCGGCGCGGCCCGCGAGGCGGACCCGGACTTCGACCCCCTGAACCACGTACGGCTGCACGCCCCGACCGCCGACTTCCACGCGGTGGCGGGCCGGCTCATGGGACGCCCCCTGGAGCGCGACCGGCCGCCGTGGGAGGCCCATGTGCTGCCCGGCGAGGACGGCGTCTGCTTCGCCGTGCTGTTCAAGTTCCACCACGCCCTGGCCGACGGGCTGCGGGCGCTGACCCTCGCGGCCGGCGTCATGGACCCGATGGACATGCCCCCGCCCCGGCCGCGCCCCACCGCGGCCCCGCGTGGCCTCGTGCCGGACGTGCGCGATCTGCCCGGGATGATGCGCGGGGCCCTGTCCGACATGAGCCGCGCCCTGGACATCGGCGCCGCCGTCGCCCGCTCCTCCCTCGACGTGCGCTCCACCCCCGCCCTGACCTGCGAGCCGAGCGGCACCCGCCGCACCGCCGGCGTGGTGCTCGACCTCGACGACGTCCACCGCGTGCGCAAGACCGTCGGCGGCACCGTCAACGACGTCCTCATCGCGGTCGTCGCCGGCGCCCTGCGCCGCTGGCTCGACGCGCGCGGGGACGGCAGCGAGGGCGTCGCGCCCCGTGCGCTGATCCCCGTCTCCAAGCGCCGCCCGCGCACCGCGTACCCGCAGGGCAACCGGCTCTCCGGGTACTTGATACGGCTTCCGGTGGACGACCCGGACCCGCTGGCCCGCCTGGCCTCGGTCCGGGACGCCATGGACCGCAACAAGGACGCCGGCCCCAACCGGGGCGCGGGCGCCGTCGCCCTGCTCGCCGACCACGTCCCCGCCCTCGCCCACCGGCTCGGCGGCCCCCTGGTCGGCCAGGCGGCCCGCCTCTGGTTCGACCTGCTGGTCACCAGCGTGCCCCTGCCCAGCCTGGGCCTGAAGCTCGGCGGCCACCCCCTCACCGCCGTCTTCCCCTTCGCCCCGCTGGCCCCTGGCCACTCCCTGGCGGTCGCTGTCTCCACGTACCGGGGCAGCGTCCACTACGGCCTGGTCGCCGACGGCGAGGCGGTCCCCGACCTCGATCTGTTCGCCACGGCCGTGTCGCAGGAGGTGGCGACGCTGATCAAGGCCTGCCGGTCGTGATCGGGGCGGGTTTGGCGGTGCGGCCCGGCCCTGAAGTAAAATCCGCCCTTCGAAAGCGGGCGCGACCGGCGCGCCGCGAGGGCAGAGCAGGGAACGACAGCGGCGATGACGGTGACACAGGACGGTCCGCAGGCCATGGACGAGGCCGACGGGCTCTCGTACGGACCCGGCATCGACCCGGAGCGCCTGGCCGTCTGCCTCAGTGTGCTCGAGGAACTCGACAAACTGGAGGTCGACCACCCGGACGCCATCGCGGTGCGCCGGGCCACGGCCGGTATCTACCGCACGGTCAAGCAGCGCCGCCGCCAGGAGCGGCGGGCCGCCAAGACCGCCCACGACAAGGCGGTCACGGAGGCCACGGCGACCGGCTCCGCCCAGCGCATCGACGACGAGACCGAGGGCCTGCTGCCGACGTCGGCCACCGAGGAGGGCAGGATCGCGGGGATACTCCAGCGCCCGCGCTCCTGCTACACCTGCAAGACCCGGTACGTGGAAGTCGACTACTTCTACCACCAGCTCTGTCCGGACTGCGCCCGGCTGAACCGCGACAAGCGCGACGCCCGCGCCGACCTCACCGGCAAGCGCGCCCTGCTCACCGGCGGCCGCGCCAAGATCGGCATGTACATCGCGCTCCGGCTGCTGCGCGACGGCGCGCACACCACCATCACCACGCGCTTCCCCAAGGACGCCATCCGCCGTTTCAAGGCCATGGACGACTCCGCGGACTGGATGCACCGCCTGGAGGTCGTCGGCATCGATCTGCGCGACCCCGCACAGGCCGTGGCCCTCGCGGAACAGGTCGCCGAGTCCGGCCCGCTCGACATCCTCGTCAACAACGCGACGCAGACCGTGCGCCGCCTGCCCTCCGCGTACGCCGCCCTCGTCGAGGGCGAGAACGCCCCGCTGCCCGCCGGCGAGCTGCCCGCCCACCACGTCATCGGCGCCTTCAACTCCGGCGCGGTCGACGGCATCGCCGCGCTGCCGCTCGGCACCAGCGGGCTGGATGCGCAGAAGGTCGCCGACCTCGCCCTGGTCGCGGGCAACGCCAGCGTGGAACGGCACCTGGACGGCACGGCGATCGACGCGGGCGGCCTCCTGCCCGACGTGGTGGACTCCAACACCTGGGTGCAGACCATCGAGCAGATCTCGCCCGTGGAGCTGCTGGAGACGCAGCTGTGCAACTACACGGCGCCCTTCATCCTGATCAGCGCGTTGCGGCCGGCCATGGCCGAGGCCGCGAAGAAGGCGGAGAGCGGACGCGCGTACGTGGTCAACGTGTCCGCCATGGAGGGTGTCTTCGGGCGCGGGTACAAGGGCGCCGGGCATCCGAACACCAACGCCGCCAAGGCCGCGATGAACATGGTGACGCGGACCAGCGCGCAGGAGATGTTCCAGACCGACGGCATCCTCATGACCTCGGTCGACACGGGCTGGATCACGGACGAGCGGCCGCACTACGACAAGCTGCGGCTCGCCGAGGCGGGGTTCCACGCGCCGCTCGACCTGGTCGACGGCGCGGCCCGGGTCTACGACCCGATCGTGCGGGGCGAGGCGGGAGAGGACCTGTACGGGATCTTCCTGAAGGACTACGCGCCCGGCAAGTGGTAGGCACGGCCCCCTGGGGAGCATGCCGCCTGCCAGGAGCCCGACTTGGGGCTCCCGGCAGGCGGGTCGTGACCCGGCCAACCGGGCTTGAACTGCGCAACCGTCCGGAGAGCGCGGTGGCCGACGTACGCCGTTCGAGTGATTCGCACATCGCCCGCACCTCTACAAATCAGGACGTAGACCGGAGTTGAACACCGGATGACGCGCGATCGTTACCGGTTGTTTTCAGCCCCATCGAGCGGGGCCCTGCTCATTTGGTTAGTCTGATGCGGACGGACAGCAGCACGGGGTCCTACCCACACCCACGGTCCGTCATGGGACCAGCCGGTTCACCACGGCCTGCTCTCCCGTGAGTCGACCGGCGCCACCGCGTCCGAACTGCATTTGACATAGAGGCCCGAGTGGGCGTCAGGCGCAGCAGGACCGGCGCGTACGTCCCGAGGGTGACCGACACATAAGGAGTGCGCGGTGACACCGGAGAAGACGAATCGCGATCAGCGCCCCAAGGAACGTAGCGAGCGCGCCGGCCGACGGGCCGACGAGCTCGGCAGCCTCGACGTGTGGGCCCGTTCGGCCCCGATCCGCCTCGCGGGCTACGAGGACGACCTCGCAGAGCCCCACATCCTGCCCAGCGTCGACTGACATCGGGCGCACCCCTCCGCGACCTCCGAGCGCAGGGCCGTGCCAGACTCACGGCCATGCTGATCAGGGAAGCGACGGCTGACGACTGGCCTCGCATCTGGCCCTTCTGGCACCGCATCGTCGCCGCGGGCGAGACCTACGCATGGGACCCGGGCACCTCCGAGGAGGAGGCCCGGGTCCTGTGGATGAACCCGGCGAAACGCGTCTACGTCGTCGAGGACGACACCGGCGCCGTCGTCGCCTCCGCCTACCTCACCCCCAATTACGGCGGCCCCGCCGCCGGTATCGCCAACGCCGGTTTCATGGTCGACCCCGGCAAAGGCGGCCGGGGCTACGGCCGGGCCCTGGCCGAACACCTCCTGACCGAAGCCCGGACCGCCGGCTTCCGGGGCATGGTCTTCAACGCCGTCGTCGAGACCAACCCCGCGGTGGCACTGTGGACTTCCCTCGGCTTCACGATCCTCGGCACGGTCCCGGAGGCCTTCGACCATCCGCGGCACGGCCTGGTGGGGCTGCACATCATGTACCGGGCGTTGTAGAGCGACGGAGGAACCCATGACCGGCCTTCGGACGGAGCCCCTGGACGCCTCCGCCTGGCCGGACTTCGCCGGTCTGGCCGAGCGGCACAAAGGCGTCCGGGGCGGCTGCTGGTGCATGGACTTCCACTCCGAGGGCCCCAGCCGTGACCGGTCCCCGGACCGGAACCACTCCGCGAAGGAGAGCCAGGCGCCTGGGCGAGCACCACTGGGTGGTCTCCCGCGACGTCCCGGCGGAGTCCGTCAGGGCCGGGCGTACGGCCGGGTCATGATCTCCATGTTGTGGCCGTCCGGGTCCTCGAAGTAGGCGCCGCGGCCGCCGAAGAGGTCGTTGACCCGGCCCGCGCGGGTGTGGTTCGGGTCTGCGTAGTAGGTGACACCGAGCGCCTCCAGGCGGTCGATCATGCCGTCGAACCGATCCTCGGGCACGAGGAACGCGTAGTGCTGCGACTGGATCGGCTCGTCGGTCTTCTCGTAGTAGTCCAGGGTCACGCCGTTGCCCAGGTCGACGGGCAGGAACGGGCCGAAGGGGGCGCCGACCTCCAGACCCAGGACCGCCGCGAGGAACTCCGCGGACAGGCGGCGGTCGGAAGCGTAGACGGCGGTGTGGTCGAGGCGGGCGACCGTGGTCGGGAGTGCGGGGGCCTGAGGGGTGTAAGACATGCGTGCGTTCGTCTCCGGGTGTCGGGATCCGTGCGGAAGCGCCGATGAGGGGCGCGGGGAGGAGGACACGAAGACGGGAGGCGGGGCGCGTGCCCTCTCCGGCTCTCGGGCGGGCCCGGGCGGGGTGATCCCCGCCGCGCTCACTCCGAGGCCGGGCGCCTCACTCGTGCATGGCCTACGGCCGACCCGGCAGTCACCCGGCCGACCCTAGTCCATCGGCGCCGTGCGCTGCCACGGGTTTCGCTCCTCCAACTGCCCGGCCAGAGCCAGGAGTCGGGACTCAGTGCCGGGGCGGCCCACCAGCTGCACGGCGCACGGGGCGCCTGAGGGGAGGGTGCCGCAGGGGACGGACATGGCGGGCCAGCCGGTCAGGTTCCACGGCGGCGTCAGGGGCGAGTAGGTGGTGTTCGCCAGCACGTTCCTCAGCCAGCCCCGCTCGTGCCATGGCCCGGCCTTCGGAGAACGGCGGGCGAGCGCGGGCGTCAGCAGCACGTCGTGCTCGGCGAAGAACGGCTCCAGCCGGCGGCGCAGCCGCTCACGGCTCGACCCCGAGCTCACCGTGCGCAGGAAGGGCCGGCCGAGCCGGGCGTGGACGCGGGTGCGGCGCGTCAGCAGCCGGGGGTCGAGCGGCAGGGCGTCCGCGGCGGTGCCCGCCGTCCAGTGCGTCAGCGAGGTCGTGGCGAGGGACATCGGGTAGGGCGGGTCGGCACGCCGGACCTGATGGCCCGCCCTCATCAGCAGCCCCGCCGCGTCCCGGGCGGCCGCCGCGAACGGACGGCTGACGGTGACCCCGGCCAGCGGACTGCGCAGCGACACGGCCACCCTGAGGACGCCGGGCTCGGGCGCGGGGCCGGGCTCGGTGCCCGCCAGGACCGAGAACATCAGGCGTGCGTCCTCGACGGTCGTGGCGAGCGGCCCGTTCTCCGCCATGCCGAACCAGGTGCTGTCCCCTTCGCCGGTGGGGATCACTCCCTGGCCCGGTTTGATGGTCACGAGGCCGCAGTTGGCGGCCGGAATGCGCAGGGAGCCCATCCCGTCGTTGCCGAGGGCGATCGGCACCATCCCGGCGGCCACGGCCGCCGCGCTGCCGCCCGAGGAACCGCCTGCCGAACGTGTGGGGTCCCAGGGGTTGCGGGCGATGCCCAGCACGCCGTCGGTCGTGCCGAAGACGCACAGCTCGGGGACGTTCGTGACCCCCACGACCACCGCGCCCGCCGCCCGCAGCCGGGCGACCGTCACATGATCGCGCGCGGCCGGCGTGTCCGGGGTGGCGGCCGAGCCGATCCGCCGGGACTCGCCGCGCACGGCGAGGTTGTCCTTGACGGCTACGGGCACCCCGGCCAGGGGCAGTTCGGCGAAGTCGCCGCGCGCCGCGACCTCGTCGGCCTCGGCCAGGGCCGCCTCGGCGCGCACCGCGCGGAACGCGCCGACCCGGCCGTCGAGCCGCTCGATCCGGGCGAGGTGCTCGGCGACCACCTCGCGGGGCGTGACCCGCTTGTCGCGTACGGCGGCGGCTATCTCGGCGGCGGTACGGCCGGCCCAGGTGGTCACAGCGGCTCCTCGGAGGGGAGAGGGCGGACTTACTGACGAGTACGTAGGGAGAAACTGTGCACCAGGCGGGGACCGCGCGTCGAGGCCGCCGACCGCGCCGGGCCGGCCGGTGCCGCCGGCGAGGGGCCTGCCGCGGCCGGCTCAGCGCAGGTGGCGGGCGAGGAAGGCCTCGGTGACGTCCATCGAGGCGGCCCACTTCGGCCCGAACGTGTGCCCCTCACCGGAGACCGTGCGCAGTTCGACGTCCTTGCCCGCCTTGCGGAACGCGGCGGCGGCCTCGCGCGACCAGGCCAGGGGGCAGGTGTCGTCCGCGGTGCCGTGCTGGATCAGCAGCGGCTCGGTCATGCGGGCGGCGTGGGTGAGGGGCGAGACGCCCCGCCAGAACGCCGGGTCGTCCGCGGGCGTGCCGTGCCTGTCCTCGATCTCGGCGACGAGGGGGTCGCCGTCGGGCCGCTGGAAGTGGTCGATGTTCTCGTCCGGCCGCGCGCTGACCGGGGCGTACGCCACCGCCGCGTCGAACAGGCCCGGCGCCACGACCAGGGTGTTGTACACGACCCCGCCGCCCATCGAGCGCCCGAACAGCCCGATGCGGTCGCCGTCGATCTCCGGTCGCCCGGAGTCGCGCAGGGCCAGGGCGGCGCCGATGACGTCCTCGGTGTAGCCGAGCCGCAGGTTGACGTCGTTGTCCGGGTCCTTGCCGGAGCGGGCGTGATTGCGGTAGTCGGTGTGCAGGACGACGTATCCGCTGCGGGCCAGGCGGTCCTGCTCGCGCGGCATGCCCTGGCCGCTGACGTAGACGTCGGGGTCGATGTAGCCGTGCGCCAGCACCACCGCCGGGAACGGGCCCTCGCCCCGGGGGATGTTCATGATCCCCGAGATCGTCAGGCCGTTCGCCTCGTACGTGACGGCGTACCGGGTGTAGGCGTCCGTGCGATCGAGCACCGCGCCGAGGCGCAGGCCGGAGCCGGTGTGCTCGCGCCGCATCAGGGCCTGGAGGGAGACGGGGTCGGCGGGGGTGGGGGAGGGCGCGCTGCGCGGGCTCTCCCCGGTGGCCCGTGCCGGTGTCGGCGCGGCCTCGGACACACCGTCCCCCGCACCGCCGGTACAGCCCAGCGCGACGGCCAGCAGCAGTCCGGCGGCCGCGTGGGCCGTGCCCCGAAGCCGCATACCGCCCAGTGTGACCCCCGTCGGCGCCGCAGGACAGGGCCGGCCCTCCCCGGGCCCCAGTGCCTATGGCGCAGGTCACATACGCCCGTGTCACATCGGGAGGGGGCCGCCGCCTCATAGGGGTGAACGGCACCGACAACGGCAGAGGAGCTCACCATGAGCGCACGACTGGACGTCTTCGCCATCCCGAGCGCGAGCAAGGTCGTCAAGCAGTTCCACTCCCTGGGACGGCTGGTGGCGGAGTCGCCGCTGCCGGCCACCACCCGGGAACTGGTCTCCCTCCGCACGAGCCAGATCAACGGATGCGCCGTCTGCATCGACATGCACACCAAGGAAGCCACCGCCGCCGGGGAGAGTTCCGTACGTCTCCATCTCGTCGCGGCCTGGCGGGAGGCCACGGTCTTCACCGAGGCCGAGCGGGCCGCGCTGGAGCTGGCCGAGCAGGGCACCCGGATCGCCGACGGCGCCGGTGGCGTGCCGGACGCGGTGTGGCGGCGAGCCGCCGAGCACTACGACGAGGAACAGCTCATGGCGCTGGTGATCCTGATCGCCTTCATGAACACCGCGAACCGGCTCAACGTCATGCTCGAGCAGCCGGCGGGCGACTACCGGCCCGGCCAGTTCGGGTAACCGCCCAGCGCCGGGGCCGGGTCACGCCCTTGGCCCCGGCCCCGTCAGCCGGGTCGGCGGCAGGTACTCCCGCACGTACGTCCGCTCCCACCACGCGCCCGTCTCCCGCAGCTCGCGCCACGACGTGAAGCGGTAGCGGAACAGGCGGGCGCGCACGTACCGCGGGGGTTCGTCCGGCGGGAACGGGGAGCGCCGCAGCAGCTTGAGGGTCTCCCGGTCGTTCTCCAGCAGCCGTTCCACCAGCACCCCGAACCAAGACTCCGCGTAGGCGGGGGAGAGGGCCGCGAACCACATGAGCCAGTCGAGCCGCAGATGGTAGGGCGCGAACTGGCGCGGCCAGCGCCGCGGATCGCCCGGCTTGCCCTTGAACTCGTACTCCCGCCACCCCGACTCCGCGTGCGGCACGTCGTCCGCGGTGCCCTCCACCACTACCTCGTACCGCACCCGGCTCACACTGCCGAACGCCCCGTAGGTGTTGACCAGATGGAGCGGGTCGAAGGAGCGGTTCATGACCTGGCGGCGGGAGAGCATGTTGCGTACCGGCCGGTAGCCGAGGCCGAGCAGCAGCGCCGACACCGCGAGCACCACGACGACGTACCACAACGGGGCGTCGGGCACCTGCGGCGGATCGGCAGGGAACCGCACCGCCGACAGCGCCAGCACGATCGTGATCCAGTTCAGCCAGGCGAAGTTGCCCGAGAGCACCAGCCACAGCTGGGTGACGATCATCAGGCAGGCGGCGGCCGTCGCGACCGGCTGCGGGACGAACAGCAGGAAGGGCACCGCGAGCTGGGTGACGTGGTTCGCCGCCACCTCCACGCGGTGCAGGGGCTTCGGCAGACGGTGGAAGAACCAGCTGAGCGGGCCCGGCATCGGCTGGGTCTCGTGGTGGTGGTCCAGGCAGGTGAGCTTGCGCCAGCAGACGTCGCCGCGCATCTTGATCAGCCCCGCGCCGAACTCCACCCGGAACAGGATCCACCGCAGCAGGAACAGCACGACGACCGGTGGCGCCACCTCGTCGTTGCCGAGGAACACCGCGAGGAACCCGACCTCCAGCAGCAGCGACTCCCAGCCGAACGCGTACCAGGTCTGCCCGACGTTGACGATCGACAGGTACAGCGCCCACGGCACCAGCCACAGCGCCATGCCGGCCCACAGCGGCAGCAGCGAGTCCAGACCGGCCAGCAGCGCCGCCGACACCGCGCAGCCGGTCCAGGCGCACACCGCGAAGAAGCGGTCCGAGTAGTGCCACTGGAACAGGCTCGGAGCCCGCTTGAACGGCACGCGCTCGACGAACCGCGGCACCGGCAGCATGCCGCGCCGGCCGATCAGCGCGCGGAACTGGAGCGCCGCCGTCAGGAAGGCGACCAGATACACGGCCGCCAGGGCCCGCTGGAAGACCAGCCGGGTCACCCAGTAGTCGGATGCGGCGAACCATTCCACGGCCGTGGGGCCCTCCTTCCCGTACGACGTGGGGCCCGGCCGTCACGCTCGGTGTCACGTCGCCCCGGTTACGTGACCGTGAGCGACCGAAGCACACCATAGCGCCGGGCCCGGCCTCGTACCGGACACCCCCGATCCGGCCGTTGAAACCGGGCCGGTGTCCGGCGACCGGGCCACCGAGCGCATCCCCGGCGGCCCCTCGGGTGTCTTCAGTAACCGAGGGCCGATCCGGCACAGCGGCCCGTAGACTCGGCCCATCCGGTCGAAGAATCGGACGAACCCTGGCAAGGTGGGCCCATGGCTGATCGGGGAGCGAGCGCCCTGTCCCTCCCGGACGACTGGCCCGCCCACCCGGATCGGATCCTCGCGCTCAACCGGATGGGCAGCTTCGACTGGGATCTGGACACCGGCCTGATGCAGATGGACGCCCAGGCCCACGAGGTCTTCGACGTGCGCGCCGACGAGTACGACGACCACCCCGAGACCCTCGCCAAGCGCGTGCCGCCCGACGAGTCCCGGCGCCTGGACACGGCGGTCTCGCAGGCGCTCAAGGACGGCAGCGAGAATTACGGCGCGTACTTCCGCATCCGCCGCCGCGACGGCAGCCTGCGCTGGACGCACACCCAGGGCTACATCCGGCGCGACGACACCGGCCGCCCCCGCCGCATCATCGGCATCATCCGGGACGCCACCCAGGAACTCGGCGAGATCGACGCGCGCCGGGACCAGGCCGCCAAGGACGAAGCCCGCCGGCAGCAGACCAGCGTCGTCGAGCTCACCACGGCCGCCCTCGCCCACGCCCGCACCGTCCAGGACGTCATCGACGTCCTGAAGGACACCCACGGCCTGGTCCACCTGGGCGCCACCAGTCTCGTCATGGGCCTGGTCGAGGCCGGCCGCATCCGCCTGGTCGCCGAGGGGCCCTCCGACAGCTTCGTCCCCGGCACCCGCGTCACCCGGATCGACGAGCCCTATCCGATGAGCGAGGCCGTCCGCACCCTCGGTCCGTGCTTCATCGAGTCGCCGGAGGAGTTCGCCGAGCGCTATCCGATCCTGTGGCCGCACATCACCGGCCTCGACATCACCTCGGCCGCCTATCTGCCGCTGATCGTCCAGGCCCGGCCGATCGGCGTCATGGGCCTGCTCTACAGCGACCGGTACGGCTTCACGTCCGAGGAGCGCAACATCCTCGTCGCCCTCGGCAGCAGCATCGCGCAGAGCCTGCAGCGCGCCATGTTCTACGAACAGGAGATGGACCTCGCGCAGGGCCTCCAGCAGGCCATGCTGCCCCGGACCATCCCGAGCGTGCCCGGCGCCGACGTCGCCGTGCGCTACCGCGCCGCCACCATCGGCGGCTCCGTGGGCCGGGACATCGGCGGCGACTGGTACGACCTGATCCCGCTGCCCGGTGGCCGGGTCGGCGCCGTCATCGGCGACGTCCAGGGCCACGACACGCACGCGGCCGCCGTCATGGGCCAGCTGCGCATCGTGCTGCGCGCCTACGCCGCCGAGGGACACCCCCCGGCCACCGTCATGGCCCGGGCCTCCGTCTTCCTGCGCGAACTCGACACCGACCGTTCCGCGACCTGCCTCTACGCGGAGGCCGACCTGTCCACCGGCGTGCTCCAGGTGGTCCGGGCCGGCCACATCGACCCGCTGGTGCGCCACCCCGACGGCTCCTGCCGCCGCGTCATCGTCCCCGGCGGGCTGCCGCTCGGCCTGTCCGCCGAGTTCGGCCGCCTCGACTACCCCGTGACCACTCTGGAGCTCGACCCCGGCGACACCCTGCTGTTGTGCACCGACGGCCTCGTGGAGCAGCCGGGCGCCGACCTCGACGACGGCATGCGCACCCTGTGCGTGCTCGTCGGCACCGGCCCCGACGACGTACGGGACCTCGCCGAGCGGCTCATCGACGTGGCCGACGAGCGCGGCGGCGACGACGACGTGGCGTTGCTCCTGCTGCGCCGGCGCGGACCCGAGGGCCCGCAGTCCGGCCGTCGGCTCCAGCGGCGCGTGGCACCCGGCGACCCCGGGGCCCTCGCCGAGACCCGGCACATGATCCGCACCGCGGTCGCCGCCTGGGGTGCGGGCGAGCGCGCCGACGAGATCGAACTGGTCGCGGACGAGCTGATCACCAACGCCCTGATGCACACCGAGGGCTCCGCGGTCGTCACCCTGCGGGCCTTCACCGGCTCCGAGCGACGGCTGCGCGTCGAGGTCGAGGACTCCTCGAGCGCTCTGCCACGCCGCCGTGAGGCGGGCGACTCGGGCGTCTCCGGGCGCGGCCTGCTCCTGGTCGAGCTGCTCACCGATGTGTGGGGCGTGGAGGCCCGGGGCGGCGGCAAGGCCGTGTGGTGCGAGTTCGTGGTGCCCGGCCGGGACTGACCCCGCGTGGCACTCTGGACCTATGCCGGAACTCCCCGAGGTCGAGGCGCTCAAGGACTTCCTGACCGAGCACCTCGTCGGCCACGAGATCGTACGGGTGCTGCCCGTCGCGATCAGCGTCCTGAAGACGTACGACCCTCCCCTGTCCGCGCTGGAGGGCCAGGAGGTCACCGCCGTACGCCGCTACGGCAAGTTCCTCGACCTCGTGACCGCGGACGGCCCGCACCTCGTGACGCACCTGGCCCGCGCGGGCTGGCTGCACTGGAAGGACCGCCTCCCCGACGGCCCGCCCCGCCCCGGCAAGGGCCCGCTCGCGCTGCGCGTGGCCCTGGAGACCGGCGCCGGGTTCGACCTGACCGAGGCCGGCACCCAGAAGCGGCTCGCGGTGTACGTGGTGGGCGACCCGCAGGAGGTCGAGGGCGTGGCCCGGCTCGGCCCGGACCCGCTCGCCGACGACTTCGACGAGCGGCGCTTCGCGGAGCTCCTGGCCGGGGAACGGCGGCAGCTCAAGGGCGCGTTGCGCGACCAGAGCCTGATCGCGGGCGTGGGCAACGCCTACAGCGACGAGATCCTGCACGTGGCGAGGATGTCACCCTTCAAACTGGCGGCGTCCCTGACCGACGAGGAGACCGGGCGGCTGTACACGGCGCTGCGCGAGACGCTCACCGAGGCGGTCGAGCGTTCCCGCGGTGTGGCGGCGGGGCGGCTCAAGGCCGAGAAGAAGAGCGGACTGCGTGTGCACGGCCGCACCGGTGAGCCCTGCCCGGTGTGCGGCGACACCATCCGTGAGGTGTCGTTCAGCGACTCCTCGCTCCAGTACTGCCCGACCTGCCAGACGGGCGGCAAGCCCCTGGCGGACCGCAGGATGTCCCGGCTGCTCAAGTGACCGGCGCCTGGGGCCCGCGTCACCGGGACGGCGGCGACCACTCGAACATCAGGATGGTCGCGTCGTCCCGCAGCCGGCTGGTCGGCGAGTCCAGGATGGAGTGGACGAGCCGCCGCAGCGTCTCGGACGGCAGCTCGCCCGCGGCCAGGGCTCCGATGATGTAGTCGGCGAACTGCTCCAGTCCGAACTCCGCGCCGTCGACGGCCCTGGCCTCCGTGACCCCGTCGGTGTACATCAGTACCCGGTCGCCGGGCTTCAGCGCGATCTCGTGCGTCTCCCGTCTCCGCCCGGTCAGCAGGGACGGCATCCCCATCGGCAGGTCCGGCTCGCGCCGCATGGCGTCGACCAGCGGCCGCCGGTCGCGGATGAGCAGCGGGGTGGGGTGCCCGCAGTTCACCCACCGCAGCATCCCGGACGCCAGGTCCAGCTGGGCGAGGACACCCGTGCAGAACTGGTCGGGGAGCCACTGCGACAGCGCGTCGTCGACGCTCTCCACCAGCTCGGGCAGGTCCGCCCCGGTGCGCCGGGCGTTGCGGCACGCGGCCAGCGACACCGCCGTGGTGAGTCCGGACGCCAGGTTGTGTCCCATGGCGTCGAGCACCGCGACGTGCAGCGTGGTCTCCGTCAGGGAGTGGTCGAACCCGTCGCCGCCGAGTTCGTAGGCGGGCTCCAGCACGGCCGTCGACACGACGTCGGAGGTGCCGATGGTCCGGGGCGGGAGGAAGGCCCGCAGCATCTCGGCGGGCAGGCGCATCGGCCGGGTGCGCAGACGCCGTACGAAGGAGTCCTGGTACGCCCGCGTCGACGTGATCATCATGGCGAGCAGTGTGGCCAGGGCGCGGGCGCGGCGCAGCACGTCCGGTGTCAGCGCGGGGGAGTCGACCGCGATGACGCCCAGGCGTTCGGCGCCGTCCACGAGCGGGATCCAGGCCGTCATACCGCCCTCCTCGGACACCGCCACGCGCAGGGACTGGGTGCGGTAGGTCCAGCCCGCGAGCGAGTCGTCGACGAGCAGCGGGGTGGCCACGTCGGTGAGCGGTACCAGCCGGCGCTGCTGGATGTCCGAGAGGTAGACCACGGAGCTCTGCAGGCCGAGGGCCCTGGTGCAGCGGGCCGCCGCGGTGGGCAGGTCCAGGGTCGCGTTCTCCGGGTCGGCCAGGAACTCCTCCAAGCGGCCGTCCCCGGTCGCTGCCGTCACCGCGTCTCCCCTCGCCGGGACCCCCGGTACCGGGCGGTCTCCCGGGTCCGTCGTCCAGCAGTCTCACACCGGGGCGCGCCGGGCGCCCGGTGACAGGGGCGGACGGATGGTCAGCTCGGCTGGATCCTCCACAGGACCTCACCGGCCGCCGAGCGGATCTCGTAGCGGGCGATGTCCTCCGGATGCAGGGAGGAGCTGGCCATCATCGTGTTGGGGTGGTCGTGCCCGGGCCCCTGCCAGCTGGTGGCGGTCTCCTCGGTGCCGTCGTGCCCGATGATCACCAGATGGCAGGCGCGCGGGCCCGAGCCGTCCTTGACCTTCAGCTCGACCTGGCTGCCCGAGGCCTCGTCCTCCGTCGTGACCTGCGCCCACACTCCCGTCCGAGTGTCGGTCGCCGCGACGATCCGGGGCTGCTCCTCGGCGCTGCCCTCGGCCATCATCGCGATGCCGGGGACCGACGCCGCGAAGACGACCGAGGCGGCCAGTGCGAACAGCAGCCGTCTGCGTCCGGCCCGGCGCCGGGTCGCCACCTCGGCCAGCAGCCCGTCCAGCATGCGCGGCCCGGGCTGGGCCAGCGGGTGCACGAACCGTGGCGTCGACCGCCGGTACAGCATCAACTGCCGTGTGGTCGCGCCGAATTCCGTCACCTCTGCAGCGCACCGAGGGCACTCCATGAGGTGGTCCTCGAAGCGGAAGGCCTCCGCCTCGTCCAGCACGCCGAGCGCGTAGGCCGCGACGTCGCGATGCCTCTCCAGGGACCTCATGCCGAATCCTCGTGCCGTTGGGTGCGGGTGGGGTTACTCCTTGCTCCCACCGGTACGGACCAGGCAGCGGAATCACTCAAGCCGGTGACACAATCGCAACCAAAGGATTCGGAGCCCTCCGGCCCGCGGATTGGTCCGGGACCGCAGAAATCTAAAAAAGATGGATCGCGAGGTGTCCCAGCGGCAGCCCGAGCTGCCAGGCGGGCGTCCAGACCTTCGGCCCCTCGTCCTCCCCGACCACCGGCGCGCCCCCCGGCACCGCGTTCAGATCGGGTGCGAGCAGCTCCGTCTCCTGCAGCCAGCGCCAGGCCTCCTCGGCGAGGTCGAGGTCCGGCGCGGACCCGCCCGACGCCGCGGCGCCGGTGGCGAGCTCGGCCAGCCGCTCGCGCACCCACTCCTGCCACGGCTGGTCGTAGGCGGTCAGCGACAGCCACGTCTCCAGCTGGGTGACGACCCGGATGCCGGAGAGCTCCCCGTCGGTGTCGGACAGGAAGATGGTCAGCGCCAGGGCATCGCGCCCGGCGCGGAACTCGAAGGACGTCGGCGGCATCAGATCGCCGGTCCGCAGGAGCTCGTCGGCGATGTACTCGGCGTACAACCACGCCATGGGGACGGCCAGTTCACCGTCGGCACCGTCCGTGCTCCCCTGCTCTTCGTCCAGCATCCCTTCCTGCCTTCCTCCGGTACGTGCGCGTCGCCCGACACCGGGCCCCGGGAGCGCTGACGGCCCCCTCCGGAACACGGATGAGAACAGCCGATTACTCAACCGGGGTCATCGGCAAGGCGCTTTACGGAGGCTTGACCCACCCATCGGTTTCAACGCAGGTCGGCGGCGTATCCCGGTAGCACCCTGCGCAGGGCGCGCAGCGCGTAGTACGCGCGGGACTTCACGGTACCGGGCGGGATCCCGAGGGCTGCCGCTGCTTCCGCCACACTCGCCCCCTGGAAGTACACGAGCACCAGGACTTCACGGTGCTGCGGAGTGAGTGTCTTCACAGCCTCGCGGACGTCGAGCATCGCCGCGGCCCGCTCGGCGTGGTCGGAGATGACCCGCGCGTGCTCCAGCACCGCGTCGCCGACCTCGGGCGGACGGGCCTGGCGGGCCCGCCGGGCGTCGATCGCGAGCCGGCGCGCGACGGTCATCAGCCAGGGCCGCACGGAGTCGAAGTCGTCGGCGCGCAGGGCCTCGGGGTGCTGCCAGGCACGCACCAGCGTCTCCTGGACGAGGTCCTCCGCCCGCTGCCGGTCGCCGTCGCAGAGCCGCAGCAGCAACGCGAAGAGGGGCCGGCCGTGCTCGCGCTGCAGTGCTGCGAGCTCGTGCTCGGCGGTCGTTCCGTTCGTGAGAGTGGATCCGGCCGTCATGGCCGTATGGCACCGCAGCGCGCGGCCCCGGCACAGGGCACGTACCGGGCTGTGCGACGGACGGTCGATCGCGTCGACGAACGGTTCGACGAACGGTCGGGCCCCCGGCCATGCGGGTGCCGGACGGGCTGATGAGCGTGTCGGAGACACGCGGGACACCAGAAGCCTTCTTTCCTGATGGTGCGTAAATATGACCACAACGCCCATAGTGGGGTGAATGCATGCTCGCGCGCAGTCGACAGATCGCCCTGGTCCTGACCGTCGTCCTCGCCGCAGGCGCCGCCTGCCAGGCCCGCGACCACGACAAGCCCGACCGCGGACGCCCGGCACCGGCCGCCGGGCCCCGCGGCTTCACACTCGTCGCCTCCGGTGACGTCCTCCCGCACAGCACGATCATCGACCGGGCCGGCTTCGACGCCGGCGGCACCGGCTACGACTTCCGGCCGATGCTCGCCGGGATCCGCTCCGTCGTCTCACGTGCCGACGTGGCCCTGTGCCACATGGAGACGGTCTACGGCGCGAACGGCGTCTACACCGGCTACCCCACCTTCAAGTCTCCGCCCGAGGTGGCCGACGCCCTCGCCGCCACCGGCTACGACGGCTGCTCCACCGCCTCCAACCACACCCTCGACGACGGGGCCGACGGAATCCGCCGCACCCTCGACGCCCTCGACCGCGCGGGCGTACGGCACGCCGGCTCGGCACGCACCGAGGAGGAGGCACGCACCACGACCGTCCTCCGAGCGGGTCCGGCCGAGATCGCCCACCTCGCCTACACCTACGACACCAACGGCATCCCGTTCCCCGACGGGCAGCCCTGGGCCGTCAACCTCACCGACGAGAACAGGATCGTCGAGGACGCCCGGGCCGCGCGCCGGGCGGGCGCCGACGTGGTCGTGGTCTCCCTGCACTGGGGCACCGAGTGGCAGGACGCCCCCGACGACCGGCAGCAGACCCTGGCCCGGAACCTCACCGCCGCGCGCACCGGCAACCGCCCCGACATCGACCTGATCCTCGGCACCCACGCGCACGTCCCGCAGGCCTACGAGAAGGTCAACGGCACCTGGGTGATCTACGGCATGGGCGACCAGATCGCCGGCGAGATGACCAACTACGAGGGCGCCAAGGACCCGCGCGGCAACCAGTCCACCCTCGGCCGCTTCACCTTCGCCCCGCCGGCCCGGCCGGGAGAGCGCTGGCAGGTGACCAAGGCGGAGTTCGTCCCGCAGCTCTTCGACGTCGACGCCGGACGGGTCGTGAACCTCAACCGGGCGCTCGCCCGGGGCGCCGACGTCGGAGCCGTGCGCGACCGCATCCGCGACGTGGTGCTCAGCCGCGGCGCGGCCCAGGACGGACTGGTGATGGGGGAGTAGCGGCCCCGACGGCCCGGGTGCCGTACGGCCCTACGGCACCACCGTCACCGGCCAGCGCCCCGCCTTCACCAGGCGCACCGCCACCGAGCCCACGATGCGGTGGCCCGCCTGTTCCGAGGCGCCCACGACCACCGCGTCCGCCTTGAGTTCGTCGGCCGCCGTCACCAGGCCGTTGTAGGGGTCGCCGCGGAACGTGTGAAACTCCCAGCGGACCTCGAATATCCCCTTGAGCCGCTCGGCCGCGTCCCGGATCTGCGCCACCAGGTCCTCGGCGATCTCGTCCGTCGCCTCCGCCACCGGCACCCCCAGCGCCGCACCGGCCGCCAGCACCGGCTGCACGTACACCACGGCGAGCAGCGCGTGCTGGCGCCGCGCCAGGCCGGCGGCGTAGGCCGCGGCCCGCAGGGAGGAGTCGGAGCCGTCGACCCCGGCCACGATCACCTTCGGCCCGTCCGTGCCCCGCTCGAACCGGGTGGAGTGCTGTTCCGTCACGCCGCGAGGCTATCGGAACCGTCAGGGCCGGCCGCCGGGCGGGACGGGGTCCGGCGGACCGCACCCGGGGCCGGTGAGCCGCCCGCCGCCACGCAGGACTCGTGGTCTCGGGCCGGGGTTCCTGTGCCGCGTGGGACGTGAGCGCTCGACGGGCGAGGTGGCGCGGGTGTTCCTAGAGTCGAAAGCATGAGTGTCATCGCGGACACCCGGACGGCCGAGGACACCTCCGGCGCCATACCACCGCCCCACCGGGCGCACGGCTTCCTCAGCCGGGTACCCCAGGGCTTCGCCGTCCTCTTCGGCGCCCTCGGTCTGCTCTGCGCACTGCTGGCGCTGATCCCCCCGCTGCGCACCGGGCTCCGCCCCCTCGTCCACTTCCTGGACCTCCTGCTCGTCCCGGTCAGCGCCAACCTCGCCTACGCGGTCTTCCTGTTCCTGCTGGCCGCCGCCACCGGCGCCCGCAAGAAGATCGCCTGGTGGCTGGTCGTCGTCTACCTGGGCCTGCTGGTCCTCACCGACATCCTCGGCATGGCCGTCGGCGAGTTCGCCGAGTCGGTCCCCTCCTTCGTGGTGTGCGGCCTCGCCCTGATCCTGCTGATCCACGCCCGCAAGGAGTTCTACGCCGCCTCCCGCCGGGCCGCGGTCCGCCGGGCCCTGGCCGTCCTGGTCGCCGGACTGGTGGTGGCGATCCTGGTCGGCTGGGCCCTGGTCGAGGCCTTCCCGGGCAGCCTGCCCAGCGGACAGCGTCTGGCCTGGGCCGCGAACCGGGTCTGCGGCGGTCTCGTCCCCGCCGGCAGCTTCGACGGCCGGCCCCCGCACGCCCTGTACTTCCTGCTCGGCCTGTTCGGCGCGCTGGCCCTGCTCAACGCCGCCACCACCCTGTTCCGCTCCCAGCGCCTCGAAGCCGCCCTGCACGACGACGAGGAGACCCGCATCCGGGCCCTCCTCGGCCGCTACGGCGACCAGGACTCGCTCGGCTACTTCGCCACCCGCCGCGACAAGGCCGCCGTCTTCTCACCCAGCGGCAAGGCCGCCGTCACCTACCGCGTCGAGGCCGGGGTGTGCCTGGCCAGCGGCGACCCGGTGGGCGACCGCGAGGCCTGGCCGCGCGCGATCGCCGCCTGGCAGGAGGTGGCCCGCCGCTACGCCTGGGTCCCCGCCGTGATGGGCGCCTCCGAGGAGGGCGCCCGGGCCTACGTCCGCGCCGGGCTCGGCGCGCTCCAGCTCGGCGACGAGGCCATCCTGCACGTCCTCGACTTCGACCTCGACGGCCGCGACATGCGCGTCACCCGCCAGGCCGTGAACCGGGTCCGCCGCACCGGCGTCACCTGCCGGGTCCGCCGCCACTCCACCCTCTCCGAGGAGGAGATGCGCCAGCTCGTCGAGCGCGCCGACGCCTGGCGCGACACCGAGACCGAACGCGGCTTCTCCATGGCCCTGGACCGCCTCGGCGACCCCGCCGACGGCGACTGCCTCCTCGCCGAGGCCCTCGACCGGGACGGCCGGCTCCTCGCCATCCAGTCGTTCGTGCCCTGGGGCAAGGACGGCGTCTCCCTGGACCTGATGCGCCGTGACCGCACCGCCCCCAACGGCGTCATGGAGTTCATGGTCGCCGAACTGTGCGCCGTCGCCCCGAAACTGGGCGTGCGCAAGGTCTCACTGAACTTCGCCGTGTTCCGCTCCGTGTTCGAGGAGGGCGCCCGCATCGGCGCCGGTCCGGTGCTGCGCCTGTGGCGCCGCCTGCTGCTGTTCTTCTCCAAGTGGTGGCAGCTGGAGGCCCTGTACCGCTCCAACGCCAAGTACCACCCCGAGTGGTACCCCCGCTTCCTCTGCTATGCGGAAGCCGCCTCCCTCGCCCGGGTCGGCCTCGCCTCCGGCATCGCCGAGGGCTTCGTCTCCGTACCGTCGATGCGCACGTTGTGGGGAAAGGGAAAGGGGCACCCGAAGGGCGGGCAGCGGCCCGCCACCACGGAGGGGCTGCCGTCGTTGGCGGCGCTCGGCCTCGCCGGAGGGGACGGGACCGAGCCCGCCGACCCCCTCTCCGGTCTGTCCGACCAGGTCCGCGTCCGGCACCACAAGCTCGACCGGCTGCGCGCCGACGGGACCGACCCCTACCCGGTGGGCATCCCGGCCCGCACCCACACCCTCGCCGAGGTCCGGCAGGGCGAGGAGGTCACCGTCGCCGGCCGGATCATGCTGGTCCGCGACTTCGGCGGCATCGTCTTCGTCGTCCTGCGCGACTGGTCCGGCGACCACCAACTCGCCCTGACCCGCGCCGGCTCCGGCCCCGCCCTGGACCGCTTCACCGCCGACACCGACATCGGCGACCACATCACCGTCACCGGCCGGGCGGGCGTCAGCGACAAGGGCGAGCCGACCGTCTTCGTCACCTCCTGGCAGCTCACCGGCAAGTGCCTGCGCCCGCTGCCCGACAAGCGCAAGGGCCTCGCCGACCCGGAAGCCAAGGTCCGCCGCCGCTACCTCGACCTGGTCGCGAGCCCCGACGCCCGCGAGGTGATCCGCGCCCGCTCCACCGCCGTCCAGGCCGTGCGCCAGGGCCTGCTGGCACGCGGCTACCTGGAGGTCGAGACGCCGGTGCTCCAGCAGATCCACGGCGGAGCCAACGCCCGGCCCTTCACCACGCACATCAACGCCTACGACCTCGACCTCTACCTGCGCATCGCCCCCGAGCTGTACCTCAAGCGGCTGTGCGTGGGCGGCGTGGAGAAGGTCTTCGAGATGGGCCGCACCTTCCGCAACGAGGGCACGGACTACAAGCACAACCCCGAGTTCACGATCCTGGAGGCCTACCAGGCGTACGCCGACTACGACGTGATGCTCGACCTCGTCCGCGAACTCATCCAGGGCGCCGCCACCGCCGCCTTCGGCAGGCCCGTCGCCCACAAGGACGGCAAGGAGTACGACATCTCCGGGCAGTGGCCCGTCAAGACCGTCTACGGCGCCATCAGCGAGGCCCTCGGCGAGGAGATCCACCCCGGCACCGAACTGCCGGAGCTGCTCCGGCTCTGCGACCGCGCCGACGTGCCGTACACCCCCGACGACGGCCACGGCGACGTCGTCCTGGAGATGTACGAGCGGCTCGTCGAGGAGAGGACCGAGCTGCCCACCTTCTACAAGGACTTCCCGACCGACGTCTCCCCGCTCACCCGCCAGCACCGCACCGACCCGCGGCTCGCCGAACGCTGGGACCTCGTCGCGTTCGGCACCGAACTCGGCACCGCCTACTCGGAACTCACCGACCCCGTCGAGCAGCGCCGCCGCCTCACCGCGCAGTCCCTGCTCGCCGCCGGAGGCGACCCCGAGGCGATGGAACTCGACGAGGACTTCCTCGACGCCCTCGAATACGCCATGCCCCCCACCGGCGGCCTCGGCATCGGCGTCGACCGGCTGGTCATGTTCCTCACCGGCCTGACGATCCGCGAGACCCTGCCCTTCCCCCTGGTGCGCCGCCGCTGACCCACTCGCGTGAGCCGGACGGGTGAATGTGTGCCGCCGCACCGGTGTTGCTCGTGTGCGTCGGCCGTCCGCCGGGCGACTGATGAGTCATGAAGAAGGATCAGTTGCTCACCCGGTTGCTCACCCGGCGCCGGGCGTTGCTCGCGGGCGCCGGAGCCGTGGGAGCGGCCGCGACGGCCGGAGTGGTCACGGCGGTCACCGGGGACGCACCCGCCCCCTCCACCCCCGCCGCGGGCCCCGAGGCCCGACGCCCCGTCACGTCGTCGGCGTACCGGCTGCAACCCCTGACCGGCTTCGGCCCGCCGCGCGCCGCGCCCCACCGGACCCTGGTGCGCCGTGAGGCGCCGCTGCGCGTGTCCGGCCGCGGCCGCACCCTGGTGCTGACCTTCGACGACGGCCCCGATCCCCGCTACACCCCGCACATCCTGGACACCCTGGCCGAGTACGACGTGCGGGCGATGTTCTTCGTGTGCGGCCAGATGGTCGCCGGCGGCCGGAACCTGCTGGCCCGCATGGCCGACGAGGGCCATGTCGTGGGCAACCACACCTGGTCCCACCCGTTGCTCACCCGGCTCACCCGACGCCAGATCCGCTCCGAGATGGAACGCACCAGCGACGTCATCGAGGACGCCTACGGGCAGCGCCCCGAGTGGTTCCGCGCGCCCTACGGCGCCTGGAACCGGGCCGCCTTCCAGATCGGCGCCGAACTGGGCATGGAGCCCCTCGCCTGGACGGTCGACACCCTCGACTGGGCCACCCCCGGGGTCAGGACCATCGCGAACCGGGTGGAACGGGGCGCCGCACCCGGGGTCGTGGTGCTCTCGCACGACGCCGGCGGCGACCGCTCGCAGAGCGTGCGGGCCCTGCGCCGCTATCTGCCCGAACTGCTGGACTCCGGCTACCACGTCACCGTGCCCCGGCGGAACTACGCCTGAGACGCCCCGGGGCCTTCGCCCGCCGGGCCGGGAGCGCTCAGCGCACCGCGACCAGACGGGCGAAGGCCACGACGTTCCCCGCGTACCCGTCCTGCTTGGAGAAACCGCCGCCGCAGGTGATGACCCGCAGTTCCGGAGCGCCCTTGGAGGCGTAGACACGGTCGCCGGGGAAGTTGTTCTTCTCGAACACCTCGACGCCGTAGATCTCGAACTCGGCGGTCTTCCCGTCCTGCCGCGCGACCTCGACGCGATGGCCCTTCCTCAGCGCCCCCAGTCCGTAAAACACGGCGGGGCCCTGCTGGTTGTCGACATGGCCGACCACGACCGCCGTGCCCTTCTCGCCGGGAGTGACGGCACCGGTGAACCAGCCGGCCAGGTTGGGGTCCTCCGGCGGCGGCGCGCCGACCCAGCCGTCCGTGTCCAGACCCACCGGGATCATCGGTGCGTCGACCTGGATCGCCGGGATCCTGACCCGGTCCGGGAGGGCGTAGGGCAAGGGACGGACGGCACCCGCGAACATGCCGCCCGGTACCCGGCTGTCCGCAGCGGCCGCCGTCGCCGGCTGGGGCGGACCCTCGTCGAACTCCCCCGAACCGTTGCGGATGAGCGCGAGACCGGTCAGCAGAACCAGCGCTATCACGCCCCACGGGGCGCGCTTCCTGGGCCGGGCCTCCTCTTCCGCCTGGGCCAGCTCGGACGCAGACATTCGCCATCCCCTCTCGACGCGGCCGTCGCCGTGTCCATCGCGCATAGCGACACGCTAAGTGGCGTGCGGGAAACCGGCGACGGGGCGGCGGCGAACGGGTGGCCGGGGGCGGTGAGGGGCGGTGCGGCGACATGAGGTGCGCCATCCGAGTTGCCACCGCAAGGAAAATTATGACGGTACGTGACCTGCGGCGATGTCCGCATGGGAGCTATTCGGGCACGGCCTTCGCTCACCGGGACGGACCATTCCCGAAATGCGACGCGGGGCACGGCAACTGACTGTCTTTCTGGGAGGCGCTTTCTCGCCGATCGACCGGGGACGGGTCCCGGGGCGTCTTCCGCGGAGGTTCACATGCGTAACACTCGTGCCCTGGCGGTCGCCGGCGCAGCGGTCGCCGCCCTCGGCCTCTCCGCCCCCGCGGCCGTCGCGTGGGACACGCCCAGCAACATCACCGCCCTGCCCAGCGTGATCGCCCCCGGCGGCCAGCTGACCATCACGGTCGACGGCTGCCGGGGCGGTGGCACGGCGACGTCCAACGCGTTCTCGCCGACGAGGCTCTCGCCGGTCGGCGGCGGCGGTAAGGGCAACGAGGGCGACCGTGGCGGCGGCGGCAACGGGACCGCGCGGGGCACCGCCGTCATCAACAGCGACGCCCGCCCGGGGTCGTACGACATCACGGTCGACTGCAACGGCAGGCAGATGACCAGGCCGCAGGCCTTCACCGTCATCGGCGGTGTCCGCGGCGGTATCGGCGGCAGCAGCACCACGGGTGCGACCCCGACGGACATGGCCATCGGCGGCGGTCTCGTGGCCGCGGCGCTCGTCGGCGGAGGCGTGTTCTGGATGCGCCGCCGGGCCGAGCGGCGCATCTGACGCGGAGGCGTGTTCTGGATGCGCCGCCGGGCCGAGCGGCGCATCTCACACGGACGCCTCGCCGCCCGTCGTCCCGACGGCAGGACGTCGCCCCGCACGGGAACGCCTCTCGCCCCGGCTCCCTCTCACCAGGAGAGCCGGGGCGAGAGCCTGCCGCGGGGTGTGTCAGCCGGCGTCCTCGTCGGTGCGGCGGCGTGAGAAGTGGTAGGCGACGCCGAGCGACCCGGCGATCAGAGCGGCGCCGAGGCCGATCTCCTTGAGGTCGAAGCCGGCGAGGGTGCCGCCCTCACCGGCGTGCACCCCCTTGTGGGGGTGGTGCGTCGGGTGGTGGGTGGGGTGGTGGGTGGGGTGGTGCGTCGGATGGCCGCCCGCGATCGTCAGCCGCGCGGTGCCGCTCGACTTGTCACATTCGAACTCGACGTCGTACACGGCACCGGGTTTGGCGTCCCAGTCGACGACCGCCGTCGCCCAGGACTCGTCCGGCGGGATGGTGACCAGGTCGAACACCTGCGAGTTGACCGCAGCCTCACCCTGGCACGCCCGGTTGCGCACCACTTGCACGGTGACCTCGCCCCCCGGCGCCACGGTGGAGGGCATGACGCTGAAGCCGAAGTCGCTCCGCGTCGCCGCGTCGGCGGGCACGCAGGAGGTGAGGGCGCCGGCGCCCAGCAGTACGGCCGAGGCGAGGTGTATCGCGCGCATGGTCAATCCTCCGGGTTCCGAGGAGCAGCCGCGGACCTGTTCCGCTCACGTCATACATGCACCTCGATGCCCGAAACGCTAAGAAAGTGCGCTTTCCGGCGCGATCGCAGTAGCGCAAATGGGGCACGCGTGTGGGCCGCTCGGGGGAACGCCGCTGACGCGGCCGGGGGACCGCGACGGCGTGTCGCGCGTCCCCCGGCCGGTGCCCGTGGTGCGGGGCGCCGTCAGTCCCCGACGCCCGGGAAGAGGTTCAGGAACGGGTCCGCCGAGGCGGTCACGCCCCTGCTGTAGGGCGCATCGAAGTCCCAGATCAGGAACAGCAGGAAGGCGATCAGCGCCGAGAACAGCCCGGCGAGGACCAGTTCGCGTGTCGTTCTGCGGATCTGCAGCGCGAAGATCATCCCGATGGTGATGACGGCCCCCGCGATCAGCCCGAACCACACCACTCCCGGCATGGTCTCCCCGGTCGACTCGGCCCGGGCGATCCGGGCCTGGCTCGCCGCGGTCACCTGGTCCAGCAGCGGCTGGTAGGCCTGCGCCTCGAAGTCCGTCGCCGGCTCGTAGTCGGTGACGTCCTGGCGGATCCGCTCGAAGAGCTCGGTGCCCCGCCCGGTGACCTCGCCCCTGTCGGCCATGGTGTCCCACTCGGTGGTCACGACATGGCTCACGTACGTCCGGATGTCGTCCCGGATCCGGTCGCGTTCCTCGGCCGGATACACCCGGACCCGCTCCGAGATCTCGTGCAGCGCGGTCGCCTCCGCCTGGACGTGGTCCTGCGCGGCGCTGCGGCCCTCCCATACGCCGGCGATCGCCAGGCCCAGGACGATGGCGTAGACCACGCCGATCCACATGGTCATGTACTCGATGACGTCCGGGGTCTCACTGGGATCCTCGTCCTCGGGTGCCGCGCGGTGGCGTACGAAGGTGATGACGACCACCACGGCGCAGGCGGCCAGCATCGCGAGGGTGAGAACAAGCCATTCCGGCAAGAGGTACCTCCAGGGCTTCCGGGATCAGCGCGCGCGCAGCGCGGCGACGGTCATCACCGCGGGCACCGTGACGAGCAGGACGAAGGTGAGCGGCGACACTGTGCCGTTCGCCCGCCGTGGCCGCGGCGGTGCGGCGCGGTAGCGCGGGTAGTGCACGGGCGCCGCGGACGGCCCGGGTGCGGCCGTGGCCCGCGGAGCCGGTGCCGGGGATGCGGGCGTCGTCGTCACGGGCCGCGCGGCCGGCCGGGACGTGACCGGCGTCGGGCGGGGCGTGGGGCGCGCGGGCGCGGGCCCGGCCGTGGGGGTCGGATCCGGGGGCCGGGGCTTCGGTGAGGGCCGCGGATCCGGCGGCGGCTTCGACGGCGTCGGCTGGTGCGTGGGGGAGGGGGACGGACTCGCCGTGGGGGAGGGAGTCGGACTGGGGGAGGGGGTCGGCGTGGGTGTCGGGCACGGCCAGGTCTTCCTGCTCCCGGCGTACGCCACCGCCTCCGTGCCGTCCGGCCCCGTCGAGGCGTACGCACAGGCGTCGGCCACCGCGACCCCGGCCGGTGCGCCGACGAGCGCCCAGGTCAGCGTCGCCGCCGCCAAGGTCCGTGCCGCCAGGGCGGTTTGCGTCGAAAGGGGTCCATGCACGACGAAGATCATGAGCCCTGCGCCGCCCGGACGTGCCGGGGAGCAAGGGGATTGCCCCGAAAGAGGGGCATCCGCGCATCGCCGGTTTGATCGGTGGCTGCCTGTGAGGGGACCGAGGCGCGCAGATGTACGAGGGCGCGGCGGAGGTTGTCGGGGGCTCCGGAAAGATTTTTGGCCGACGGTTGAACACAATCGGTGTCCCCATGCGTACTCATGACCGTGCGGCGGCGCAGCAGGGCGCTGCAACACCCTTGCGAATATGGGGAGTTGACGATGAAGACCTCCTGGCGGAGCGCCTCACTCGTGGCGAGCGCCGCGGCGGTCCTGGCGCTGACGACGGCGTGCGGTCAGGACAGCCCACCGGCGGCAAGCCAGAACGTGGGCGCCACGGCCGCGCCCGGGGACTACGGAAACATCGGTGCGGGCACCGGAAACGGAGCCGCCGGCACCGCGACCGGCCAGCCGGCCGCGCCGAGCGCCTCCAGCTCAGTCAATCCCGCCGGCAAGCTGTCCGTCTCCACCGCCGAGAAGGTCGGCAAGGTGGTCACCGACAGCCTCGGCCTCACCCTGTACCGGTTCGACCAGGACACCGAGCAGCCGCCCAAGTCGAACTGCGACGGCGACTGCGCCAAGACCTGGCCGCCGGTCCCGGCCGACGACGCCGAGGCCGGCGAGGGCATCGACAAGGCGCTGCTCGGTTCGGTGACCCGGTCCGACGGTACCAAGCAGCTCACGGTCGGCGGCTGGCCCGCCTACCGCTACGCCAAGGACGTCAACGCCGGTGACGTCAAGGGCCAGGGAGTGGGCGGCAAGTGGTACGCGCTCGCCCCCGACGGCAAGAAGGCGCAGGGCGGTGCGGGCGGCGCCGGTGAGGCGGACCAGGCCGGGCTGTCCACGCGCAACGACCCCAAGCTCGGCGAGATCGTCGTCGACAAGAACGGCATGACCGTCTACCGGTTCAAGAAGGACGAGGCCTGGCCCAAGCCGGTCTCCAACTGCACCGGTGCCTGCCTGGAGAAGTGGCCGCTGGTGGAGCCCGTCGACTTCGCCGACACCAAGGGCATCCAGAAGAAGGGCTACATGATCTTCGACCGGACCGACGGCAAGGGCAAGCAGCAGACGATCAACTGCTCGCCCATCTACACCTTCGCCGGGGACAAGGCTCCCGGCGACACCAACGGCCAGGGCGTCGGCGGCACCTGGTACGCCGTCCGGCCCGACGGAAAGCTGGTCGGCGCTTCGGAATAGCGGTGAAACCTCCCCAGGGTTGATCGTCTCGTCCACCCGAAGCGCAGACCCGGTCCGCCCCTCCGTTCCCCACGGAGGGGCGGACCGTTTTACCGTGGTTCACCGGAACTCAGCGAATTCCCCCCGTTCTCTCCCCTTCCGTGCCTGAACTCTCCGGAATGCCTCGGACACGGTTCGTCGCATGTTCGAAGGGCATGTTCAGGGGTATCAATGCGGCACGTGCCGCAGGCAGTGACCGGGAACGGATGGTCAATTTCCGTTTCGGGTCGCTCCATTGGCGGGCGATCAGTAGCCTCTGCTCGAACACCGGATCGCCTACGCCTTGGAGAGATAGATGGAGCGTCCCGCCTGGGCCCCACGGAGCATCGACGTCTCGGTGCCCAGCGTTTCCCGGATGTACGACTACTACCTGGGCGGATCGCACAACTTCGAGGTCGACCGGGAAGCGGCCCGCAGGGCCATGGAGTTCATGCCGGGGCTTCCCAAGATCATGCAGGCGAACCGCGCGTTCATGCGCCGCGCCGTGCGGTACGCGGTCGACCAGGGCATCTCCCAGTTCCTCGACATAGGCTCCGGCATCCCCACCTTCGGCAACGTCCACGAGGTGGCACAGGCCGCCCGGCCCGGAGCCCGCGTGGTCTACGTCGACCACGACCCGGTGGCCGTCGCGCACAGCGAGGCGGTCCTGGAGGGCAACGAGGACGCGGGCGTCGTCGCCGCGGACCTGCGCAAGCCCCAGGAGATCCTGCGCAGCCCCGAGGTGGAGCGGCTGATCGACCTGAATCAGCCAGTGGCGCTGCTCCTCGTTGCCATACTGCACTTCGTGGAGGACGAGGACGACCCGTACGGGGCCGTGGCCGAACTGGGCGAGGCGCTCGCCCCCGGCAGCCTGCTCGTGCTGACCCATGCCTCCTACGAGGGGGTCCCGCTGCCGCAGGAGCGGGCCGGGGGTGCGGTGGACGTGTACAAGAACATCCGCAACCCGTTGATCATGCGCTCGCGCGAGGAGATCGCGCGGTTCTTCGAGGGGTACGACATGGTGGAACCCGGACTGGTGGCGATGCCGCGCTGGCGGCCCGACGCCGCACCGGAGGACGAGGATCCGTACGCGTTCTCCGGGTTCGCGGGCGTGGGGCGTACCGCGTGACCGCGGAACCGGACGGGCCGGAGGACAGACTGCGCCGGTTCGCGACGATCTGGAGCCGGGCCGTCTTCCCCGTCACCTCGACGTCGTCGACCCGCCCCGAGTTCGAGGCTCAACTGCTGCCCCAGGCCCGGCGGCTGAGCGAGGCGCTGCGGGCCCGGAGCTTCGACCCCGAGGCGGGCCGTGCGGTGGGCGCCGCCCTGGTGGACGTGCACTGCACCGACCCGGAGGCGCTCAGTCGCACCCTGGACTGCGTCGACGCCTACCTGGTCCTGTACTGCGGGGGCGACGGCGACCAGGAGGACCTGCGGGCCCGGTGCGCGCGGCTCCAGCACGCGATGGCCGCCGGCTTCGCCCGGGCGCTGCGCGAGCGGACCCTGGCCGAGCAGGAGGCCGTCGCGCAGGCCGCCCTCACGGCACAGGGCGTGGTGGCGCAG
Source organism: Streptomyces sp. NPDC007907 (assembly GCF_042959365.1). NCBI lineage: Bacteria > Bacillati > Actinomycetota > Actinomycetes > Kitasatosporales > Streptomycetaceae > Streptomyces > Streptomyces sp. NPDC007907. Next base: position 673,142 of record NZ_JBIBKR010000003.1, on the reverse strand, counting down.
GCGCTGCACGCGAGCGAGGCACGGTTCCGCGCCGTGTTCGAGGGCGCGGCCATAGGCATCGGCATGGCCGACCTGGAGGGCAACATACTGCAGGTCAACGGCGCGCTGCTGCGCATGTTCGGGGTCTCCGAACAGACGCTGCGCAGCCGCAACGTCCGGGACTGGACCCATCCCGACGACGCCCCGCAGACCTGGCGGCTCTACGACGAACTCGTCCGCGGCGAGCGGGAGCACTACCACCTGGAGAAGGCGTTCTACCGCCCCGACGGGACCGTGCTGTGGACCAATCTGACGGTCTCCCTGCTGCGTGACGCCGACGGCGATCCGCAGTACCAGCTCGCGCTGATGGAGGACACCACCGAGCGGCGGCTGCTCAACCTGCGGCTGCGCTACGAGGCCACGCACGACGCGCTGACCGGGCTGCCCAACCGGACGTTCTTCTTCGAACGCCTGGAGAAGGCCCTGGGCGCCGGGGAAGGCCAGCGATTCGGGCTGTGCTACCTGGACCTCGACGGCTTCAAGACCATCAACGACAGCCTCGGCCACGCCGCCGGGGACCGGCTGCTGGTGGAGGTCGCCGACCGGCTTCAGTCCTGCGCCACCGCGCCGGGCGAGATGGTCGCGCGGCTCGGCGGTGACGAGTTCGTGGCGCTGACCACGGGGCCCGACACCCAGCGTGGCGTCGACGAGCTCGCCGGGCGCATCATGAACGCGCTGCTCGCGCCGATCAGCGTGGACGGCCGGGAACTCACCGTGCGCGGCAGCATCGGCATCGTCGAGGGCCCGGCCGGGGAACGCAGCCCGGCGGAGGTGCTGCGCAGCGCGGACATCACCATGTACCGGGCCAAGTCGGCGGGCGGCAACCGCTTCGAACTCGCCGACCCCGAGGCCGACGCCCGGGCCATCACCCGGCACGGACTGACCACCGCGCTGCCGACGGCGCTGGAGCGGGGCGAGTTCTTCATCGAGTACCAGCCGCTGGTCCACCTCGGCGACGGCAGTGTGCGCGGCGCGGAGGCCCTGGTGCGCTGGCTGCACCCGCAGCACGGGGTGCTGGGCCCGGACCGGTTCATCCCGCTCGCGGAGCACACGGGACTCATCGTGCCGCTGGGCCGCTGGGTGCTGGAGCAGTCGGTGCGGCAGGCCCGCGAGTGGCGGGAACTGCAGGGGGGCGCCGAGGTGGTGGGGCCGCTGCGGATCAACGTGAACCTGTCGCCGTGCCAGTTGACGCACCCCGGCCTGGTGCAGGACACCGTCGACATCCTGGAGCGCACCGGTGTAGAGCCGGACGCGCTGTGCCTGGAGGTCACCGAGTCGGCGCTGATCGGGGCGGACGACGATCTGCTCAAGCCGCTGCGGCGGCTGGCGGAGATGGGTGTCGACATCGCCCTGGACGACTTCGGGACGGGGTACTCCAACCTCGCCAACCTGCGCCGGCTGCCGGTCAGCATCCTGAAGCTGGACCGCTCCTTCACACAGAGCATGCAGCAGTTCCCGGCCGACCCGGTCGACGTGAAGATCGTCGAGGGGATCGTCTCCCTGGCCCACAGCCTGGACCTCGCGGTGACGGTCGAGGGCGTGGAGACCGGCGCCCAGGCCGAACAACTGCGCGTACTCGGCTGCGACACGGCCCAGGGCTGGTACTACGCAAGGCCGGGCCCACCGGAGAGACTGCACGAGCTGGCGCTGGTCGACGCCACGGGCTGAGTCGACCTATTCGGGGGCGCGGGGAACGGCGCGAACAACCACGATGCACCCGCACCCCCGAAGCCAGCGCACCCCCTACGGCGCTCCCGGCCGGAAACCGCCTCACCGCTCGAGCAACATCCGCTGCAACTCCCGAGCGGCCCGGGGCGGGGCCACGTCACTGCGATGCGCCAGCGCGATCGTGCGGTGCAGGCCGGGTCTGGCCAACGGCGTCACCCGAAGGCCACGCCCCGACCTCGCCGCCACCATCCGGGGCACCACGGCGACCCCCAGCCCGGCCCGCACGAACCCCAGCACCGCATCCATCTCCCCGCCCTCCACGGCGAAATCGGGTTCGAACCCCTCGGCGCGGCACGCGGCCACGGTCAGCTCCCGAAGGTCGTAACCGTGCCGGAACATCACCAGCCGCTCACCCTCCAGGTCGGAGACCCGCACGGTGCGGCGCCCCCGGCCCGGGGGCGAGGCATCCGGCGAGGAGACCACGACGAGATCCTCCCGCAGCAGCTCCACCGTGGTCAGCGCGGGCGACGGGGTCGGCAGGGGCAGGACCACCAGCGCCAGGTCCAGCGCACCGCGCGCCAGTTCCCGTACCAGGTCGTGCGAGCCGCCCTCCTCGATCAGCAGCCGGATGCCGGGATAGCGGTCGTGGAAGGCCCGCAGCACGTCCGGGAGCAGGCCCGTGCAGAGGCTGGGCGTGGCCCCCAGCCGGACCCGGCCCCGGCGCAGCTGCACGAGCTCCTGCACCTCGTGCCGGGCGGTGTCCGCGTCGGCCAGGATGCGCCGGGCCAGCGGCAGCAGCGCCTCACCGGCGTCCGTGAGCGTGATGTTACCCCGGGCCCGCAGGAACAGGTCCGCACCCAGCTCCCGCTCCAGCGCCTTGATCTGCTGCGACAGCGACGGCTGCGCGACGTGGACCAGATCGGCGGCCCGGGTGAAGTGCCGGGTCTCGGCGACGGCCACGAAGTACTGGAGCTGCTGGAACTGCATGCTCCTACGATAGCCCCGGCCTATGGAATCAAGCCGGACCATGTCTTGGACCGATCAGCTGTGCGTCCGTAGCGTGCTGTGCATGGCTCTGGCAACGCGGACGGACCGGCGGCCGTCCTTCGCACGCACCGTGTGGGACTCCACCGTCGGCAAGAAGACCGTGATGGCGGTCAGCGGTCTGATCATGCTGCTGTACCTGGTCGTCCACATGATCGGGAACCTGAAGATCTTCTTCGGGGCGGGCGAGTTCGACCACTACGCCCACTGGCTGCGCACCGTCGGCGAGCCGTTCATGCACTACGAGTGGACGCTCTGGCTGGTCCGCGTCGTGCTCGTGGCCGCGGTCGTCGCCCACGCCGTCTCCGCGTACCAGCTCAGCCGCCGCGACATCCGGGCACGGCCGGGCAAGTACGCGCACAGGAAGGCGCGGGCGAGCTACGCCACGCGCACCATGCGCTGGGGCGGGATCATCCTCGGCCTGTTCATCGTCTGGCACATCCTCGACCTGACGACCGGCACCGTGCACCCCGGCTTCCGGCACGGCCACCCGTACCGGAACGTCGTGGACACCTTCTCCACCTGGTACGGCAACGTCGTCTACATCGTCGCGATGCTCGCGCTCGGCCTGCACGTCCGGCACGGCTTCTGGAGCGCCGCCCAGACCCTCGGCGTCGGCAGCCGCACCCGCGACCGCGCCCTGAAGACCCTCGCGAACGTCCTCGCGCTGCTGCTCACGGCCGGCTTCATCGCCGTACCCGTGGCCGTCATGACCGGAGTGGTGAGCTGACATGACCTCTTACGCGGACTACGTGACCGGCGAGCCGGTCGTCGACGCCAAGGCGCCCTCCGGCCCCGTCCACGAGCGGTGGGACAAGCGCCGGTTCGAGGCCAAGCTGGTCAACCCCGCCAACCGGCGCAAGCACACGGTGATCGTCGTGGGCACCGGCCTCGCCGGCGGCTCCGCCGGGGCCACCCTCGCCGAACAGGGCTACCACGTCGTCCAGTTCTGCTACCAGGACTCGCCGCGCCGCGCCCACTCCATCGCCGCGCAGGGAGGCATCAACGCCGCGAAGAACTACCGCAACGACGGAGACTCCGTCCACCGGCTGTTCTACGACACCGTCAAGGGCGGCGACTTCCGGGCCCGCGAGTCCAACGTCCACCGGCTCGCGCAGATCTCCGTCGAGATCATCGACCAGTGCGTGGCCCAGGGCGTGCCCTTCGCCCGGGAGTACGGCGGACTGCTCGACACCCGGTCGTTCGGCGGCGTGCAGGTGTCCCGCACGTTCTACGCCCGCGGCCAGACGGGACAGCAGCTCCTCCTCGGCGCGTACCAGGCGCTCAGCCGGCAGATCGCCGCGGGCAACGTCGAGATGCACCCGCGCACCGAGATGCTCGACCTCATCGTCGTCGACGGGCGGGCGCGCGGGATCGTGGCGCGTGACCTCGTCACCGGCAGGATCGACACGTACGTCGCCGACGCGGTGGTGCTGGCGTCCGGCGGCTACGGCAACGTCTTCTACCTGTCGACGAACGCCATGAACTCCAACGCCACCGCCGTCTGGCGGGCCCACCGGCGCGGCGCGTACTTCGCCAACCCGTGCTTCACCCAGATCCACCCGACGTGCATCCCGCGCACCGGCGACCACCAGTCCAAGCTGACGCTGATGAGCGAGTCGCTGCGCAACGACGGGCGGATCTGGGTGCCGAGGGCGAAGGGCGACCGGCGGCCCCCGAACGAGATCCCCGAGGACGAGCGCGACTACTACCTGGAGCGCATCTACCCGTCCTTCGGCAACCTCGTACCCCGGGACATCGCCTCCCGCGCCGCGAAGAACGTCTGCGACGAGGGCAGGGGAGTAGGCCCCGGCGGCCAGGGCGTGTACCTGGACTTCGCCGACGCCATCGCGCGGATGGGACGCAAGGCCGTCGAGGCCAAGTACGGCAACCTCTTCGACATGTACCAGCGGATCACCGACGAGGATCCGTACGAGGTGCCGATGCGGATCTACCCCGCCGTGCACTACACCATGGGCGGGCTGTGGGTCGACTACGACCTCCAGACCACCGTCCCCGGCCTGTTCGCGATCGGCGAGGCCAACTTCTCCGACCACGGCGCCAACCGGCTCGGCGCCTCCGCGCTGATGCAGGGACTCGCGGACGGCTACTTCGTCCTCCCCTCCACCATCAACGACTACCTGGCCCGCAACCCGCACCACGAGGCGGTCACCGACGAACTCCCGGTCGTCCAGGAGGTCCTGGCCGACACCCAGGACCGGCTCAACCTGCTGCTGTCCGTCGACGGCGACCGCACCCCCGACTCCTTCCACCGCGAAGTCGGCGAACTGATGTGGGAGTTCTGCGGCATGGCCCGCACCGACTCCGGACTGCGCAAGGCCCTGGAGCGCATCCCGCAGATCCGCGAGGAGTTCTGGCGGCGCATCAAGGTGCCCGGCACCGGCGAGGAGTTCAACCAGTCGCTGGAGAAGGCCAACCGCATCGTCGACTACCTGGAGCTCGCCGAGCTGATGTGCCTCGACGCGCTGCACCGCGAGGAGTCCTGCGGCGGCCACTTCCGCGAGGAGTCCCAGACGCCCGACGGCGAGGCCGCCCGCAAGGACGAGGAGTTCTCCTACGCCGCCGCCTGGGAGTTCACCGGCACCGGCGCGGCTCCCGTCCTGCACAAGGAAGACCTGGTCTTCGAGTACGTCCACCCCACCCAGCGGAGCTACGCATGAAGCTCACCCTGCGCGTCTGGCGGCAGCGCAACGCCGACGCCGACGGCACGATGTCCACGTACGAGGTGGACGGGATCTCGCCCGACATGTCCTTCCTGGAGATGCTCGACACGCTCAACGAGGAACTCATCGTCAAGGGCGAGGACCCCGTCGCCTTCGACCACGACTGCCGCGAGGGCATCTGCGGCGCGTGTTCGCTCGTCATCAACGGCGACGCGCACGGCCCCGAGCGGACCACCACCTGCCAGTTGCACATGCGCTCGTTCAAGGACGGCGACACGATCGACGTGGAGCCGTGGCGGGCCTCGGCGTTCCCGGTGATCAAGGACCTGGTCGTCGACCGGTCGGCGTTCGACAGGATCATCCAGGCCGGCGGGTACATCACCGCGCCGACGGGGGCGGCCCCCGAGGCGCACGCCACGCCGGTGCCGAAGCCGGACGCCGACCTCGCCTTCGAGCACGCCGAGTGCATCGGGTGCGGGGCGTGCGTGGCGGCCTGCCCCAACGGGGCGGCGATGCTGTTCACCTCCGCCAAGATCAACCACCTGAACGTGCTGCCGCAGGGGGCGCCGGAGCGAGAGACGCGGGTGCTGGACATGGTGGAGCAGATGGACGAGGAAGGGTTCGGGGGATGCACGCTCGCGGGGGAGTGCGCCACCGCCTGCCCGAAAGGCATTCCGTTGATGTCCATCACCAGCATGAACAAGGAGTGGTTGCGGGCCGCGCGGAAGGTGAAGCGGTAGCGCCGCTGTGAGGACGGCCGTTGGGCGGCTGCGGGTGGGTCGTGGCCGGTCGCGCGGTTCCCCGCGCCCCTTGCGGGGCGTCGTCACACGCCGGGATCGGCCAGGAGGGGCCCCAGGGGGCCCAGGTCCAGGTTGAGGTCGCTGCGGCGCAGGCCGTGCTGTGCGCAGAGTTCGTCCATCCGCTCGTCCAGCAGCATCAGCGCGGTGCCGAGCCGGTCCTCCTGCTCGGCGCTGAGCGTGCCCTCGTCGAAACGGCGCACCGCCTGGCGTTCCATGAGCTGCCGCAGCAGTTCCACCACGGTCAGGACCAGGGCCGCCAGGTCGTTCGTGACCCGCTCGGGATCGAGGTCCAGCGCGTGGGTGCGCGGCGCGGTCACAGCGGCCCGCTGTCCGGCCACGGCGCGGGGACCCGCTCACTGACCGACGCCAGCAGGGCGTGCAGGGAGATCCGCACCAACGGCACGTCGGCGATGGCCAGCACCAGGTCACCGCTGACCACGACACCGGTGGCCAGCACCCGGTCGAGCAGGTCGACGAGCGGCACCCCGACGGGCGCATACGGGTCCGGGCCGTCCCAGGGCACCGCCGTGCGGCCGGCACCGCCGGCGACCGGTACGGTCATGCGCCGGCCTCCTTCCGCGCGGCGTACTCGTTCTCGTCCGTCCGGGCGAAGGAGTACGGGATCCAGGGCCCTGACATGGTGACCTCCACGGCGGACCGCCGGGCGGCGCGGGCCAGTTCGCCGACGGCCCGGACGAACTGCTCACGCCGTCCGTCGTCGACCAGGTAGGCCGCGTTGAGGAGCTGGGGGACGCCGCGGCCGCTCAGCTGCTCGCTCTGCGGCCGGTGCCGGGTCGCCGCGACGGCGTACCGTCGCAGCTCCCGGTCGACGGCATGGGCCCGTACCAGGGCCTGCTCGCGCTCCTCACGCTCGGTACGCCGCCGGGCGCTCGCCCGCCGCAGGTACGACCGGCCGTCGAGCGGTCCGTCGCCGGTGGCGGCCGAGGCCGGCGCGATCACCGGGCCGTGCACCTTCACCGCCCACTCGGTGCGGTCGCGCAGCCGGTCCAGCACGGCGCGCAGGGAGGCCTCCCGGGCGGTCACGGCCCGTACCGCGTTGTCGTCGTCCAGGTACAGCGTCGCCATCGGCAGGGGGACGGCCGGGCCCGCGCCCGCCGCCGTCTGCACGCCCCGGTGGTGGGCACGGGCGCAGCGCTCCAGCTCGTCGGGCCGGTTGAGCCGCTCGGCGAGCGCCTCCTCGCGGAAGGCCGCCGCGGGCACGTCCTGCACGACCAGGTGCAGCGGACCGGCGGCGAGGACACGCAGCGGACCGCCGCCGTCGTGGCCCGGCGTCGCCGCGCACACCCCGTCCGGCACCGGGGTGTCCGTCACGGCGAAGACACAGGTGAGGGTGGGGCCGGGCAGGGCCGGCGGTGCCGCGTCCGACCGGTCCGCGGAGAGGGTGCTCATCGGGTCGCCTCCGTGGTGTCGGGGTCGGCTTCTCCCAAGGCCTCCAGCCGGGCGCGCAGCCGCGCGTTCTCCTCGCCGAGCGCGTCCCGCGCGGCGCGCGAGGACAACGCGGGATCCGTCTCCCACCAGTCGATGCCCGCCTTCTTGGCGGTCTCGACCGAGGCGATGAACAGGCGCAGACGGATGGTGAGCAGTTCGATGTCGAGCAGGTCGATCTTGATGTCGCCCGCGATGACGATGCCCTTGTCCAGAACGCGTTCGAGCAGGTCCGCGAGGCTCCCGCTGGGCGGCCCGGCGGGCAGTGTCTCCGGTCCCGCGGGCCAGGTGCCGAGGTCGGTCACGAAGCGCCCCCGCGGTGGTGGCCGGTGTACCGGACGGGGCTGTCGAGGCGTGCCAGCAACCGTTCCTCCTCTTCCTCGAAGGCCGCCTCGTCGATGGCGCCCTCCTCCAGGGCCCGGTTGAGCGCCGCCAGCCGGGCCTGCACCGCACGCGGGTCGCCCGTCTGGCGCCGGGCCTCCTGGAGCAGGTGGTCGGCGACCCAGAGCGTGCCGCGCACCGGGGCCAGGGGCAGCAGCAGGAGCCCGCTCACGAGTCCCACCGCGTCACCGGCCTGCCGGAGCGGACGGCGCGTCGACGAAGCTGTAGCACGGCAGCGGACCGGTCACGCCGAGCGTCAGCCGGTCCCCGACGGCACGTGCCCGCTCCGCCACGGCCTGCCGGAAACGCTCCTCGTCGGCGGAGCGCACCAGGAACGACGTGCTCAGCACCTGCTCGTCGTCGACCGGGCCCTGCACCGAGCGCACGGCGAGCGGGCCCAGCCGTGCCAGGACGTCCCGGGCCGCGCTGCGGGCCTCACGCGCGACCCCCTTGGCCAGCGCCTCGCCGAGCCGTACGTTCGCCTCGTAACCGGGACGCTCGCGCGTCCGGCGGGCGAGGGCGCGCAAGGCCTCGTCCCTGCGTACCAGGTCGGCGAAGTACCCGGGCACCACGGTGCCCTTCACGTTCAGCTCGACACAGTCCCGGACCGCGTCGAGCTGGGCCGCCAAGTGGGCCCGGTCGGAGCGCAGTTGGCCGCACAGCGCCTGCGCGTCGGGGGTGAGGACGGCGAACCGCATGGGCAGGACGGGCCCCTGGGCGAGGAGTTCCCCGAGCACCGCCTGGTGGGCCGTCAGGTCGCGTCGCCGCGCCCGGACCGACGCCGGGGCGTCCGAGACCGCCGCGCACAGCCCGCCCTCGGTCAGCAGCCGCACCTCCGCCCCGGCCACCCCGGGGGCACGCGGAGTCCGGATGCCCGCGGGGGCGATGCCGTAGACGTACAGGGTGCCGAGCGTGCCGGCGGTGGTGAGGGCGGCGGTGGCCGTCACGGTCAGTCCTCCTCGGCCTTGCGGCGCCGGGGCCGCGGGCGGTCGTCGTCACTGCGGCGCTTGCGCGCCGGCCGTGCGGCGCGCTCGGTAAGGGCGTCGTCGGCGTCGTCGCGCGCGGTGTCGTCCGCCTCGTCGTCGCCCTGGTCCGGGGTGAGCACGTCGCGCACCTTGTCGGTCAGGGAACGGGCGGTGCGCTTGGCACCCGCCTTGCCGACGGTTCTGGCGACCGGACCGCCGAACAGCTCGGGGACGGTCTTGGACCGCGAGTCGTGCTCGAGGTCCAGGCGGTTGCACGCCTCCGCGAAGCGCAGATACGTGTCGACGCTGGCGACCACGATGCGGGCGTCGACCTTGAGGATCTCGATCCCGACCAGGGAGACGCGCACGAAGACGTCGATCACCATGCCGCGGTCGAGGATCAGTTCCAGCACGTCGTAGAGGGTTCCGGCGCGGGGCGCACAGACGATCTCGTCGCTGTAGACGGTCATGCGGCGGTCCTTCCCGTGGGCGGTTTCGACGGTCCGGTCACTGGTCCTGGGCGCCGCGCCGGAAGCGCGCGACCCGGCGGTACTGCACCAGCTCGCCCGCCGCGTCCAGTTCCACCCGGTACGTCGCGAGCAGACTCGTGGTGTCGGGGATGCGGGCCAGTTCGAGCACGTCGACGTCGACGACCCAGCCGTCGTCCTCGCCCCGGCACACCGCGGACACCCCTTCGAGGCGGTGGCGGATCAGCTCCGTCAGCTCCCCGGCGGCCCGCCGGCCCGCCTCCCCGGCTCCGCGCACGGGACGTCGCCGCTTGGTGGACGGGGCCGAGCCACCTCGTCGCCCGTCGGCTCCGGCTTCTGTCATGCAGCTCACTCTGGCCGCACCGGCCGGTGGGCGCGTGCGCAGCTAGGCCATCCGGGCCGTGCGCCCCGGGCGCGAGCCGTTCAGCAACCTCACACCCGTTCTCTCTGCACATGACACGCGAAGGTCAGCCGGCATCGGAAGAACAGAGTCGTACGACCGCACGACACCGCTCAGCGCCCCGCACCGCCTCACCGACCGGCCCGTGACCAGGAGAGTGCCATGACCGGCGTACTGACCGCCGACCTCCCCGCGCAGCCCGCGGCCCCCACCCGCTACACCGTCGCCCTCGCCCGGAACGAGGAGGACGTGCGCGCCGCCCAGCGGCTGCGGCACGACGTCTTCGCCGGGGAGATGGGCGCCCTGCTGGCCGGCCCGCAGCCGGGCCTGGACGCCGACGCGTTCGACGCGTACTGCGACCACCTGCTCGTCCGGGAGGAGACGAGCGGCCAGGTCGTCGGCACCTACCGGCTGCTGCCGCCGGAGCGCGCGGCGGTCGCCGGGCGGCTGTACTCCGAGGGCGAGTTCGATCTGACCGCGCTCGACGGGATCCGGCCGCAGCTCGTCGAGGTCGGCCGCTCCTGCGTGCATCCCGACCACCGTGACGGCGCGGTCATCAGCCTCATCTGGGCAGGCATCGCCCGCTACATGGTCGACCGCGGCCACGAATGGCTCGCCGGCTGCTGCTCCGTCCCGCTCGCCGACGGCGGCGCCCTCGCGTCCGCCACCTGGGACCGGGTCAGCGAAAGGCACCTCGCGCCGGAGGAGTACCGGGTGCGGCCGCTGCAGCCCTGGGCACCGGGCCCCGCACCCGCCGCCCGCGTCGAACTGCCCGCCCTGCTGCGCGGCTACCTGCGCCTGGGCGCCTGGGTGTGCGGCGCACCGGCCCACGACCCGGACTTCGGCGTCGCCGACCTGTACGTGCTGCTGCCGATGAGCCGCGTCAACGGGCGCTACCTGCGCCACTTCCTGTCCCTCGTGCCGGCCTGATGAGCGCCTGGCTGCCCACCGCACCCTGCACGCCCGAGGCCTGTGTCCGGGCACCGGCGGCCGTGCGGGCGCGGGACGTGCCGCGTGCCGTGCTGCGGCTCGGCGCGGTCGTCCTGCTGCTGCTCGCGGGGATCGCCCTGACGCCCCTCGGGGCCCGGATCCCGGCGTCGCTCATCGGGCGCTGGTGCCGGTGGATCGTACGCGCCGCCGGTGTCCGGGTCCGTATCACCGGCGCCGCCGCCCCCACCGGCGGACTGCTGCTGGTCGCCAACCACATCTCCTGGCTGGACATACCGCTGCTCGCCGCCGTGCGTCCCGCCCGGATGCTGGCCAAGACCGAGGTGCGGCGCTGGCCCGTGGCCGGCGCGCTGGCCGCGCGCGGCGGCACCCTGTTCATCGAACGGGACCGGCTGCGGGCCCTCCCGGACACCGTCGCCCGGATCGCCGGGGCACTGCGCCAGGGCACCGCGGTCGCGGCCTTCCCCGAGGGCAGCACCTGGTGCGGCCGGGCCCAGGGCACCTTCCGCCGGGCCGTCTTCCAGGCCGCCCTGGACGCCGGGGTACCGGTCCAGCCGGTCCGGCTCGGCTACCGGCTCGGGGACGGCACGACCACCACGGCGCCCGCGTACGTCGGCGCGGACACCCTGCTCGCCTCCCTGTGGCGGGTGGCGACGGCCCGCGGCCTGGTCGCCGAGGTCGAGGTCCGGGACCCGATCCCGCCGGGCACCGGCACCGACCGCCGCGCCCTGGCGCGCGCCGCCCAGCCCCCGGAGACGACGGCACCGTCGTGGACGCACACCGTGCTGGTGGCGTAGGCGGCCGCCCCCGGTGCGCTCAGGCGATTCCGGGCCGCCGGCCGGCGGACCCGGACAGCGTGCGGGCCAGATACGGTGCCGTCCGGCTGTCCGTCGCGCGTGCGACCTCGCGCGGCGGGCCCGCCGCCACGATGCGACCGCCCGCGTCGCCGCCGCCGGGGCCCATGTCGATCACCCAGTCCGCGCCCGCGACGACGGACATGTCGTGCTCGACGACGACCACGGTGTTCCCGGCGTCCACGAGGCCGTGCAACTGGCGCATCAGGACGTCCACGTCGGCCGGGTGCAGTCCGGTCGTCGGCTCGTCGAGGAGGTAGAGCGTGTGGCCGCGCCGGCCGCGCTGCAGCTCGCTCGCCAGCTTGATGCGCTGCGCCTCGCCACCGGAGAGCTCGGTCGCGGGCTGGCCGAGCCGGAGATAGCCCAGGCCGACGTCGAGCAGGGTGCCCAGGCTGCGGGCCACGGCCGGGGTGTCCGCGAAGAACTGCGCCGCGCCCTGCACCGTCAGATCCAGCACCTGCGCGATGTTCCGCCCCCGGTACGTCACCTCCAGCGTCGGCGGGTTGTACCGCGCCCCGCCGCAGTCCGGGCACGGCGCGTACGTGCTCGGCAGGAACAGCAGCTCCACACTGACGAACCCTTCACCCTGGCAGGTCTCGCAGCGCCCGCCCGCCACGTTGAAGGAGAACCGCCCGACGCCGAAACCGCGTGCGCGGGCCCCGTCGGTGGCGGCGAACACCTTGCGCACGACGTCGAAGAGGCCCGTGTAGGTCGCGAGGTTCGACCGCGGGGTGCGGCCGATCGGCTTCTGGTCGACCGAGACGAGCCGGCCCACCCCCGCCGACTCCTCGGTGATCTCCCCGATCAGCGTCGACTTGCCCGAGCCGGACACCCCGGTGACCGCGGTGAACACGCCGAGCGGGAACTCCGCCGTCACCCCGTGCAGGTTGTGCCGCGTGGTCGGGCCGGTCTTGAGCCGGCCGGTCGCCTCGCGCACCTTCCGCGCCGGGGCGGGGGAGTGGTCGAACAGGTAGCGTGCCGTCGCCGACTCCGCCACTGCCGCCAGCCCGGCCACCGGGCCGCTGTGCAGCACCCGCCCGCCGTGCTCGCCCGCGCCCGGACCCACGTCGACCAGCCAGTCGGCGCCGCGCATCACGTCCAGGTGGTGTTCCACCACGAACACCGAGTTCCCGGACGACTTCAGCCGCTCCAGCACCGTCAGCAGCGCCTCGGTGTCCGCCGGGTGCAGCCCGGCCGACGGCTCGTCGAGGACGTAGACGACGCCGAACAGGCCCGAGCGCAGCTGGGTGGCGAGCCGCAGGCGCTGCAGTTCGCCCGCGGAGAGGGTGGGGGTGGGCCGGTCGAGGCTGAGGTAGCCGAGGCCCAGCTCGACGACCGGCGCGATGCGGGATCTCAGGTCGTCGGTGAGGACCCGGGCGGCCTCCGAGGTCGCGTCGAGACCGGCGGCCAGCTCCACCAGCGGCAGCGCCGCCAGCTCGGCGATGGTCCGGCCGCCGAACGTCACCGCCATGGCCTCGGGACGCAGCCGGGTGCCCCCGCACGCCGGACAGGGCGCGCTGGTGAGGAACCGCTCGGCCTTGGCCCGCAGGGTCGGGCTCCTGGAGTCCGAGAACGTCTTCATCACGTACCGGTGGGCGCTCATGTACGTTCCCTGATACGGACGTTGGATCCGGTCGGCGTCCCGCACAGGGTGCACGGTGACCACCGGCTGTTCGTCCGTGAACAGGATCCACTCCCGGTCGCCCGCGGGCAGCTCCCGCCAAGGCCGGTCCACGTCGTGGCCGAGCGCGTCGAGGATGTCCCGCAGGTTCTTGCCCTGCCAGGCGCCCGGCCACGCCGCGATCGCCCCGTCCCGGATCGACAGCGACGGGTCGGGGACCAGCAGCTCTTCGCTGGTGCGGTGCACCCGCCCGAGCCCGTGGCACTCCGGGCAGGCCCCCACCGCCGTGTTGGGGGAGAAGGCGTCGGAGTCGAGCCGCTCGGCGCCGGGCGGGTAGGTACCGGCCCGCGAGAACAGCATCCGCAGGGAATTGGAGAGGTTGGTGACCGTGCCGACGGAGGAGCGCGAGGTGGGCGCCGCCCGGCGCTGCTGGAGCGAGACGGCCGGCGGCAGACCGGTGATCTCCCCGACCTTCGGCGCGCCGACCTGGTGGATCAGCCGGCGTGCGTACGGCGCCACCGACTCGAAGTAGCGGCGCTGCGCCTCCGCGTAGATCGTGCCGAACGCCAGCGACGACTTGCCCGAGCCGGAGACGCCGGTGAACACGGCCACTATGTCCCGGGGGAGGTCGACGTCGACGCCCCGGAGGTTGTGCTCTCGGGCTCCGCGGACACGGACGAACGGGTCATGGGGGTCGCGGTCGTGCATGGAAGACGACTCTAACCGGAGGTGATCGCGGCCAGCCGCCGGTAGGAGTGCAGCAGGGCCTCACGGTCGTAGGTGCTGGTGGTGACCAGTACCTCCTGCGCGCCCGTCTCCTTCAGCAGGGTCTCCAGCTCGTGCGCCACCTGCTCCTCGGTGCCGGCGATGTGGCCGTTCAGTCCGGATTCGTAGAAGTCGCGCTCCTTGCCCGTCATGGTGAGTGCCTCCACGCGCTCGGCGGGCGGCAGTGGTGGGAAGGTGCCGTGGGTGCGGGAGTGCGCCATGGACCAGGCCTCGGGGATCAGCAGCCGCCGGGCCGCCTCGGGGGTGCCGGCCACGGCGACGGTGCCCGAGACGACGACGTAGGGCTCCGCGGCCCAGGGGGAGGGGCGGAACGACTCGCGGTACGCGTCGATGCCGCGCCGCATCCGGTCGCGGTTCCTGAGGTCGCCGATGACCATGGGCAGGCCGGCGCGGGCGGCGATGCCGGCGCCCTCGCCCATGGCCAGGACGAACGGCGGTACGGTCAGGCCCTCGGCGGGCCGCGCGTGCACCCCGGTGGGGGAGGTGCCGCGGAACCAGCCGAGCAGCTCCGCGAGCTGGGCCTCGAAGTCGTCGGCGTGGTCCTTGTCACGGCCCAGGGCCCTGCGCACTCCGCCCGTGAAACCGACGGACCGGCCGAGACCCATGTCGATCCGCCCGGGGAACAGCGACTCCAGCACGCCGAACTGCTCGGCCACGACCAGGGGACGGTGGTTGGGCAGCATCACCCCGCCGGTGCCGACCCGGATGGTCCGGGTCGCGCCCGCCACGGCCGCGGCCAGCACCGTCGGCGCGGAGCCGGCGACCCCGGGCACGCCGTGGTGCTCCGAGACCCAGAACCGGTGGTAGCCGAGCCGCTCCAGCTCCTGTGCGAGCCGCAGGGTGTCGCGCAGCGCCTCGGGGTGGGTGTGCCCCTCGCGGGTGCGGGAGCGGTCGAGGACGGACAGACGCACGGAATCCATATCCGGTTCTACGCCGGGCGGGGCCGCCCGTATTCCGCCGCCCCGCCTCGCCCACCGCCGAAAAAACGAGGTGACCGGGCCCGGGCTGGCCAGGACACTGTTCCGGTACCCGTAGCGAAAGGCGGCCGACCGTGACCGTCCCCAACATCCTGCTCTCCGGCATCGTCGGATCGACCGCCTACGGACTGGCCCGCCCCGGCTCCGACATCGACCGTCTCGGCCTGTTCGCCGCGCCGACCGAAGAGCTGCACGGTCTGCGCCGGCCGAAGGAGTCACACGTCAGCACGGCGCCGGACCGCACCCTGCACGAGGCCGCCAAGTGGTGCCGGCTGGCCCTCGGCGGCAACCCGACCGCGATGGAGCTGGTGTGGCTCCCGGACGACCTGTACGAGATCCGCACGCCGCTCGGCGACGAACTCATCGGCATACGTACGGCGTTCCTGAGCGCCAAGCGTGTACGGGACGCCTATCTCGGTTACGCCACCCAGCAGTTCCGGCGACTGGAGGCACGCGGCGACGGCTCGTTCTCCGCCGACACCCGCAAGCGCACCGCCAAGCACGCACGGCACCTCAAACGGCTGTGTGCGCAGGGCCTGGAGCTGTACACCACCGGGCGGCTGTCGATCCGCGTCGAGGACCCGGACGAGTACCACGCCTTCGGCGAGCGCGTCGCCGCCGACCCGTCGGCCGCCCTGCCCCTG
Source organism: Streptomyces sp. NPDC007907 (assembly GCF_042959365.1). Taxonomy (NCBI): domain Bacteria; kingdom Bacillati; phylum Actinomycetota; class Actinomycetes; order Kitasatosporales; family Streptomycetaceae; genus Streptomyces; species Streptomyces sp. NPDC007907. The sequence goes on along the minus strand of NZ_JBIBKR010000003.1, from coordinate 657,397 downwards.
CTCAGGCACTACGAGGCCGCGTTCGACGAGGGCCCCACGGCACTGCCGGACGAACCCGGCGAGGCGCCGGTCGAGGCCTGGCTGCGCCGGGTCCGGGCCGGTTTCTGGGCGCAGGCGCGCTCAGCCGTCGGGGCGTAGCAGGCCGCGTTCGCAGGCCTTCACCAGGTTCTGCGGTACGAGGTGCCGGACGCCGTCCACGGTGACGGGGACCAGCGCCGGTGTGGCCGCCTTCCACTGGGCGCGGCGGTGGCGGGTGTTGCTGCGGGACATCTTCCGCTTCGGGACGGCCATGGGGGTCTCCTCCTCGGTGGTCGGGCACTGAGACGCTACATGAAAATGGATCCCATTAACAGTATGCGTCCCGGTGCTCGCCACCGCTGCCCCGGCGAGGTGCCTCAGTCGTCCGCGCCCACGAGCATCCGCACCTCGAACTCCTCGTGCGTGGCGGGATCCTCGCCCGGGCCCCGGTCCAGCACCGTGCCGAGCCAGCCCAGCAGGAAACCCGCGGGGATGGAGACGATGCCGGGGTTCTGGAGCGGGAACCAGGCGAAGTCGGCCTCGGGGTAGAACGAGCCCGGGGCCGAGGAGACGACGGGGGAGAAGACGGCCGGCAGGACGGAGCAGAACAGCCCGCCGTACAGGCTGAGCAGGGCCCCCTTCGCGCTGAAGCGCCGCCAGAAGAGGGTGTAGACGATCGTCGGCAGGATCGCGGACGCCGCGATGGCGAAGGCCAGGAAGGCGAGCGTCGCGGTGTTCGCCCCCCGGGCGACGAGGGCCAGCAGGATGCCGAGGACCCCGATGACCGCCCCGGACAGCCGGGCGACGGTCAGCTCCTCAGTCTCGCCGGCCCGGCCCCTGCGGATCACCCCGCCGTACACGTCGTGGGCGAGGGAGGAGGCCGCGGCCAGGGTGAGTCCGACCGCCACGGCCAGCAGCGTCAGATACGCCAGACAGGTCAGCAGCGCGGTCAGGACACTGCCGCCCAGCTCGTGCGCGAGCAGCAGGACGGCGGCGTTGCCGGTGCGGTCCGTGCTCTCGATGGCGTCCCGGCCCAGCAGCGCGGTGGCGCCGAGCCCCAGGACACCGGCGCCGAGGCAGACCGCCCCGACCAGTCCGACGGCCCACACCACCGAGGAGCGCAACACCCCGGCATTGCGCGGGGTGAGCAGCCGCATCAGCACATGGGGCAGGGCGGCGAGGCCCAGCACGATGGCCAGTTCCAGGCTGAGGAAGTCCAGCTTGTTGCTGACCGTGCCGCCGTAGCGCAGCCCGGGCTCCAGGAAGCTCAGGCCCGAACCGCTGCGCTCGGACGCCCGCTCCAGCAGCGCGCCGGGGTTCCAGTCGAAGCGGTGCAGCACCCAGCCCGCGGTGAACAGCACGCCCGCCACCAGCATCACGGCCTTGATGATCTGGATGACCGTCGCGCCCGGCATGCCGCCGAGAGAGGCGTACAGGATCACGAACACACCGATCACGACCACGCACAGGGTGCGCGTGGTGCCGCTCGGCACACCGGTGAACTGGGTCAGCAGGGCCACACTGCCCACGAGTTGGGCCACCAGGTAGAGCGTGGCGATCGCCAGGACGCACACCGCCAGCGCCACCCGGACCGGCCGCTGCCGCCGCGGCAGGCGCAGCGCCACGGTGTCTCCGAGCGTGAACCTGCCCGTGCGGTGCAGGGGTTCGGCGATCAGCAGCAGCACCGTCATCCAGGCGACCGTGGTGCCGCCGAGGTACATCAGCCCGTCGTACCCGGTCAGGGCGACCAGCCCGGTGCTGCCCAGCAGGGTGGCGGCGGACAGGTAGTCACCGCACAGGGCGAGACCGTTGCGCAGCGGCGACATGGCACGGTCGCCGAGGTAGAACTCACTGATCTCGTCGCGCTGAGGCGCCGTCAGCAGGGCAGTGAACAGGGTGATCACGACCACGGTCAGGAACAGGACGAACGTCAGCTGCAGACTGCTGTCGTCGATGGCGGCGGCGCTCACCACGTGCGGAACCCCCGCGACCCGTGCCGGAGCGGCCGCTGCCCCGCAGTCTGCGGCGGCGGCGCCGAACGGGCACGGCGGCTCTCGGTCTCGCGCAGCCGGGACCGCAGCCCGCGGGCGAGCGGATCCACCCGGGTGCGCATGTGCCGCACATGGCACCGGACGGTCACGCCCATGAGGACGAACTGCCCCAGCCCGAGGACCAGTCCGACCGTGAGACGGCCGAACAGCGGCTGGTTCATCACCGCCGGCACGAAACTCGACAGCAGCACGTACAGCAGGAATCCGCCGACGGACAGGACGGTCGCCCGGACGCCGAACCGGCGCTGCGCACGGCGCAGGGAGTGAAATTCGGGATGGTCGGATATACGAGACGGCGCAGTGTGTTCGATGTGCGGAAGCGGGAATGCGGGAATGTCGTCCCGTTGCGGAGAGAATTCGGGCACAGGCGCACCTTCTTCGCTGCATCGTGCCCCGCACTCGACCCCGAGGGGTCAGTGGACGCGTCCGGTTTCCGGGCAGGGTGAAGGGGCGCCGGACGCGGGATGGGGGTGCGGGCTCTGTGGGGGGCGTGAATCCGTAAAACTGAGAGCGGAGTATGTCAGTGCTGTGCTTTAGACATCAACTGTGAGGGCCTGATTCACCGGTGCCCATGGCTTGTTCACACCCCGCCGAACAGTACGGGCCATTTCCCGGTTCACGCTGTCCCGCATGCGTTTAGGGTGGGCGGTGTGAGTGACGACCGCAGCACGGCCCCGCTGGCCGTGTTCGACCTGGACAACACCCTCGCCGACACCACGCACCGGCAGGGCTTTCTGCAGCGCAGGCCGAAGGACTGGGACGGCTTCTTCTCGGCGGCGCCGCAGGACCCGCCCGTCCCGCAGGGCGTCGCCCTGGTCCGGGAGCACGCGCAGCAGTGCGAGATCCTCTACCTGACCGGGCGGCCCGAGCGCTGCCGGCGCGACACCCTCGACTGGCTCCGGGCGCAGGGCCTGCCCGAGGGACGCGTGTACATGCGGCGGGACGCCGACCGGCGCCCCGCCCGGTTCACCAAGCTGGAGATCCTGCGGCGGCTGGCCCGCACTCGCGAGGTCCGCGTCCTCGTCGACGACGACGAACTGGTCTGCGCCGACGCCCGCCGCGCGGGCTTCACCGTCGTACGGGCCGACTGGGTGACCCGGTCCGCCGAGATGAAGGCGGCGCAGGAGCGCGAAGGGCGGACCTGAGCACTACTGCGTCTCGTCGAGCCGGAAGCCCACCTTGAGCCCCACCTGCCAGTGGGCGATCCGACCTTCCTCGAGCTGGCCGCGCACCTGCGTCACCTCGAACCAGTCCAGGTTGTGCAGTGTCCGGGAGGCCCGGTCGATGCCGTTGCGGATGGCCTGGTCGACGCCGTCCGGTGAGGTGCCGACGATCTCCGTGACCCGGTAGGTGTGGTTCGACATGCCGCTGCTCCTCTTCCAGTGACGTTCCGGTGACGGGAGTGTCACGGTCCTTCCACCGTGCCCCAGGCGGCGGCGATGCGCGAGACGTCGTCTCCCGGCCTCGCCGCCACCCGGGCCTCACCGGGTCAGCGCGCCACGCTCAGCGACAGCGCGAACCGGCCCGGAGCGTCCGTCCACCAGTGGGTCAGGTCGAGGCCCACCGCCGACAGTTCGGCGCGCACGCCCTCCTGGCGAAACTTCGCCGAGATCTCGGTCCGCATCTCCTCACCCGCGGCGAAGTCGACGGCGAGATCGAGCGCCGGCACCTTCACCGTCTGTGCCCTGCGCGAGCGCAGCCGCATCTCGATCCATTCGTGCTCCGCGTTCCACAGCGCCACGTGGTCGAACGCGCCGGGATCGAAATCGCCGCCCAGCTCGCGGTTGATCACCGACAGCACGTTCTTGTTGAACGCGGCAGTCACCCCCGCCCCGTCGTCGTACGCCCGGACCAGCACCTCCTCGTCCTTGACCAGGTCCGTGCCCAGCAGCAGGGCGTCCCCCGGGGCGAGCAGGGCGCGTACGGACGTCAGGAACGCGGCGCGTTCGGCGGGGAGCAGATTGCCGATCGTGCCGCCGAGGAACGCCACCAGCCGCGGCCCCGGTGTGTCCGGCAGGGTCAGCTCCGCGGTGAAGTCGGCGATCAGCGCGTGCACGTCCAGGCCCGGCCGCTCGGCGGCGAGTGCCTCCCCGGCCTGGGTGAGGGCGCTCTCACTGACGTCGACCGGGACGTAGGTGTGCAGGTCGGTGAGGGCATCGAGCAGATGCCGGGTCTTCTCCGAGGATCCGGAGCCGAGCTCGACCAGGGTGCGCGCCCGGGTCGCCGCGGCGATGTCCCCGGAGCGCGCGAGGAGGATCTCCCGCTCCGCGCGCGTCGGGTAGTACTCCTCCAGTTCGGTGATCTTCTCGAACAGGTCGCTGCCGTGCGCGTCGTAGAACCACTTCGGCGGCAGTGACTTGGGGCGGCCCGTCAGACCCCGGTGGACGTCGGCGCGCAGCGCGGCGTCCGTGGCGTCCTCGGGCAGGGTGCGGGTGAGGTGGAACGGGCTCACGTACGGGGCTCCTTCGGTGAGACGGGTACGAAGGCGTCGGCCGGCTCCTTCAGCGGCGTCAGCAGCACATCGGTGCGGCTCGCCGCGAGGAGGGTGCGGTCGGGGACCTCCCGCCAGTACGGATCGTCGTCGTAGGGCTCGGAGGCCACGACGGTGCCGCCGCCGGGCCGGGTGAGGTACCAGAGGGTGTCGCCCCAGGCGGTCGCGGTGATCGTGTCGCCGTTGGTGAGGAGGAGGTTCAGCCGGGAACCGGGGGCCGCGGCGGCGACCTCCAGGACGGTGTCCGCCAGCGCCTGGCCCTCCTCGTCGCCGCCGCGCAGCCGGGCCAGCACCAGCGCCCACACGAGCGCCGAGTCGTTGCGGGCCTCCAGGGACAGCAGGTCCTCGTGCGGCAGCGTCCGGGAGACGGCGGCCAGCGAGCCGGGCCAGCCCTTCACCGCCCCGTTGTGGCTGAACAGCCAGCTCCCGGCGGCGAACGGGGCCGCGGCGGCCTCCGCGTCCGCTCCCGACAGGGTCGCGTCCCGCACCGCCGCGAGCAGCGCCGTGGACCGTACGACCCGGGCGAGATCGGCGAAGGAGAGGTCCGCCCAGACCGGCCCCGCCCGGCGGTAACGCGCCGGCACCGGGTCGCCCTCGGCGTACCAGCCCACGCCGAACCCGTCGGCGTTGACCGTCCCGTACTTCTGGTGCCGGGGCGCCCACGACTGCCGGTACAGCCCGTGCGGGGGCTCGACCAGGAGTCGGCCCAGCGCCTCCGGCGGTCCCACGTACGCCACATGACGGCACATCAGACGTCCTCCGACCGGGCCGTGCGGAACCCGGAGAAGATCTGCCGGCGGATCGGGTAGTCCCAGTTGCGGAACGTGCCCCGGCAGGCCACCGCGTCCACGGCGAACGAACCACCGCGCAGCACCTTGTACTCGGGCCCGAAGAAGACCTCCGAGTACTCCTTGTACGGGAACGCCTTGAAGCCGGGGTACGGCAGGAAGTCGCTCGCCGTCCACTCCCACACATCGCCGATCAACTGCCGTACGCCGAGCGGCGACTCACCGGCCGGGTAGCTCCCGGCGGGCGCCGGACGCAGGTGCCGCTGGCCGAGGTTGGCGTGCTCGGGCCCCGGCTCGGCGTCGCCCCACGGGTAGCGCATCGAACGGTCGCCGGCCGGGTCGTAGCGGGCGGCCTTCTCCCATTCGGCCTCCGTGGGCAGCCGGCGTCCCGCCCAGCGGGCGTAGGCGTCGGCCTCGTACCAGCACACGTGCAGCACCGGCTCGTCCGGTGGGACGACCTCGGTGACGCCGAACCGGCGCCTGAGGAACTGCTTCCCGTCGCGCCGCCAGAACAGCGGGGCGTCGATGCCGTGCCCGCGGATGTGCGCCCAGCCGTCGGCCGCCCACCAGCGCTGGTCGTCGTAGCCGCCGTCCTCGATGAACGCCTGGTAGGCACCGTTCGTGACCGGCGTGGTGTCGATGCGGAAGGGCGCCACCTCACGCCGGTGCGCGGGGCGTTCGTTGTCCAGCGCCCAGGGCTCGGCGGAGGTGCCCATCGTGAACGGGCCGCCCGGGACGAGTACTTCAGAGGGGCCGGTGAACAACGGCGCCGGCTCCGGGTCGGGTGCCGTCAGGGCCTGCGGACCGGTGCGCAGCTGATGGGTGATCAGCATGGTCTCGTCGTGCTGCTGTTCGTGCTGCGCGATCATCCCGAAGGCGAAGCCGGCCTCCGTCAGCCGCGTCCCGTGGAACGCGTGCGACTCCAGCACGTCCAGCGCCCGGCCGCGCACGTCGGCCGCGTAGGCGCGGGCCTCGGCGGGCGACAGCAACGGCAGCTTCGGCCGCTCGGAACGCGGGTGTTCGAAGGCGTCGTAGAGGCCGTCTATCTCGGGGCGTATCGCCTCGTGCCCGGCGACGGCCCGCAGCAGCCACTGCTCCTCCTGGTTGCCGATGTGCGCGAGGTCCCACACCAGCGGCGACATCAGCGGCGAGTGCTGTGCGGTGAGGTCGGGCTCCTCCACACAGCTCGTCAGCAGGGTGGTGCGCTCGCGGGCGACGACGAGTGAGGCGACCGCCCGCTCACGGAGCACCTCGGGGTCGACGGTCCCGGCGTCGACAGCGGATTCGGTGTCGGTCATCGGCGGAAGTCCTTCCCGTGCGCGCGACCGTCGGCGCCGCGCTGTCGGTCGAGCAGGTCGTCGGCGGGACAGCGGCCCAGGACGACGTAGCGGTCCAGATAGGCCGTGACGGCCTCGACGACGTCGGGGCCGGCGCCGAGCCGGGGCAGGGCCTCCAGCGCGGTCGTGAAGCACGTGACGGCGACCTCGCGCAGTTCCGCGTCGGCCAGACCGCCACGGGCCGCGTCGAGCCACAGCGGGTTGTGCGGCGCGGGCAGCCCCAGCGTCCGCTCGGCCAGTGGCTTCACGGCCCGGTAGACGGTCTCGGTGGCCTCAGGATCGTCGAACAGGGCCGCCGTCACGGCCAGCGGCACGACCCAGCCGTCGTCGCCGGGCTGCGCGTCGATCATGCGCAGTTCGAGATGGCCACGCGGCCTGACCGGCGGGAACAGCGTCGTGACGTGGTAGTCGAGATCCTCCCGGGTGGGCGGCCGGGGCTCGCCGGTGCGGATCCAGTCCCGGAGGCTGAGCCCCTCGGGGACGTCCCAGGGGCCGCCCTCCCGCCGTATGCACATCACGGGGGAGTCCAGCACGTGCCGGGCCCAGGCGCCGCGCGGGTCGGTGTCCAGCCGCGGTCCGCCCGCCCGGCCGGCGCCGATGCGGGTCCACACCAGCTGCCGGGTGGACAGCCAGCCGGTCGGCCGGTTGCCGGCGAGCGGGGAGTTGGCGAACGCGGCCACCAGGACCGCGCCCAGGTGATGGGCCAGCCACCAGCGCCGCACCAGGCCGAGCGGCCCGGGCTCCTCGTGACCGGCGTCCAGGCACACCTGCACGGAGGCGGACGTGCACATCATGGCGCGGCCGGCGGGGCCGGTGCGGTCCAGGCACGCCTCCATGGCGTCGTAGCGCGGTTCACGCAGGTAGCGGCGGGGTTCGTGCCAGGGATCCTGGCCGAGGCCGACGAGGCAGAGGCCGTCCTTGCGCAGCACGGCGCGGACGGCGTCCAGGTCGGCGGAGACGGTGGCGACGACCTCCGTCAGGGAGGCGGCGGGGGGCGAGCTCAGCTCCAGCTGGCCGCCGGGTTCCACGGTGAGCGCCGACCTCAGGGGAACGGTGCGCAGGGCGGCGTAGGCCGCTTCGAGCCGTTCGGGTGTGACGGGGAGCTGCGGTGCGCGCAGCTCGTGGACGAGCCATTCCACCTCGACACCGAGGCGGCGTGGCGGGCCGGTCTTGAAACAGATGCCGCGGACGAGAGCCTCGACCTCGGCTTCGGACAGTGAGGTGCGTGGCCGGGTACAGCCACCTACCGAATCGGACATGTCGGGATCCTCCTGAGATTCCACCATGCCACCGGTCCGGGCTCTTCGGCGGCCCGGGCCGGGATCACCGTCCTACCCAAGACGTTCATGCCGCTCCGCACAAGGGGGCGAAGCAGGGCGTTCCCGGGCGGCGACAGCGCGCGGCCCGGCGTTTCCAGGCACTTTCCCCGGCGTTCTCCCTCGGCGAAAACTCTGTTGCACCGGCGATCGGCCATCACCCACGATGCATGCGTGAACATGGCAAGACGGGCCGCGCGGGGCGCGGTCACGACGTGGACGGGGGTCGCGTCGTGAGCGCGCGTCTGCGCGGTATCGCGCGGGAGACCGAGCAGATCGTCGCGGCCGGGGCCTACCGCGCACCGGACGGGCGCGAGGTCTCGATCGCGGCGGAGCTGCGGGCGGCGCGCGAGGGGACGCGCCTGTACGGGCCGGAACCGGTGCCGGTACCCGCCGATCGGGTGACGGGCAGGCGGACGCCCCTGGTCGAGGTCACGGGCGAGAGCAGCCTGGAGGCGGCCCGCCGGCTGGGCGGCCGGGTGGCCGTGCTGAACTTCGCCTCCGCCCGGAACCCCGGTGGCGGCTACCTGAACGGCGCCCAGGCCCAGGAGGAGGCCCTGTGCCGCGCCTCCGCGCTGTACACCTGCCTGGTCGGCGTCCGGGCCTTCTACGACCATCACCGGACCCACCGGGACCCGTTCTACACGGACCGTGTCATCCACTCACCGGCCGTGCCCGTCTTCCGCGACGACCGCGGCGGCCTGCTGGCCGAGCCGTACACCGCGGGTTTCCTGACCTCGCCGGCGCCCAATGCGGGCGTGGTGCTGCGCACGGCGCCCGAACGGGCCCACGAGCTGCCGCGGGTGCTCGCGGTCCGGGCCGAACGCGTCATGGAGACGGCCGCCGCCCACGGCTACCCCCGGCTCGTCCTGGGCGCCTGGGGCTGCGGGGTGTTCCGCAACGACCCCGCGGAGGTGGCGGAGGCCTTCCGGGCGCTGCTCGGGCCCGGCGGCCGGTTCGCGCGGATCTTCGAGCACGTGGTGTTCGGGATCCTGGACCGCACACGGGACCGTGCGACCCTCGCCGCCTTCGAGACCGCGTTCAGCTCCAGCCGTAGCGCTCCTGCAGCCGGCGCCTGACCAGGTTGAACCGCATGCGGTCCAGGGCGCAGGCCTCCCGGCGCATGCCGTCCTCGTGCAGTCGCAGCACCCGGTCCACGTCGACCCACGAGTCCCGGCCCGTACGGTCCCACGGCCCCGTGCCGATCGGCACCCACTCCAGGTCGCCGTCGTGCCGCTTGCTGGACAACTGCACGGCGAGGAACGTCCCGCCCGGCTCGCGGGCGACCACCAGCACCGGGCGGTCCTTGCCCCGGCCGTCGTTCTCCTCGTAGGGCACCCACGTCCACACGATCTCCCCGGGATCGGGGTCGCCGTCGTGCGCGGGGGAGTACTCCGTCCGCACCCGGCCCACCTCGCGCGGGTCGGCCTGGACGGTGGCGGAGGGGCCGTGACGGCCGGGGACGTTCTCGTCGGCAAACGTGCTCACGGGGGCACCTTAGAGGCCGCCGCCGTGAGCACGCCGCCCCGGGTTCACTTGTCGTCCACCGGCACCTCCCGGGCGTGCCCGTTGAGGGTGGAGGCGGAGGCGTCCTGCGGCGCCTGCCCGCCGCGGTCCATCGACGCGAGCAGCTGACGGGCCAGGCCCAGCCCCGTGCCGCCCATGGTGAGCGCCTTGGCGAACAGGTCCGCCATGCCGTCGGCGCCGTTGAGCAGCACCATGTTGTCGACGTTGCCGAACGCGGACGCACCGGCCTGCACGATCTCCGGCCAGTTCTCGGCGAGTTGCTGGGCGACGACGGCCTCCTGGTTCTCCGCCAGCGCGGCGGCACGGGCCTTGATGGCCTCCGCCTGCGCGAGGCCCTTGGCCCTGGCCGCCTCGGCCGCGGCCAGGCCCCTGGCCCGCGCGGCCGCGGCCTCCGCCTCACCGGTGGCCCGGGTCGCCTGCGCGGCCGCCTCACCTCGGGCCTTGGTCGCCTCCGCGTCGGCACCCGCGGCCGTCTTGACCCGGGTCGCCTCGGCGGCCGCCGCGAGCTCCGTCTCCTTCGCCTGCGCCTGGGCCGACGAGATGCGCGCGTCGCGGTCGGCCTCGGCCAGGGTGCGCGTCTCGTAGGCCGCCGCGTCGGCGGGTTTGCGGACATCCGCCTGGAGTTGCTGCTCGCGCCGGTGCGCCTCCAGCTCCGCCACCCGCGTCTCCTGGACCACGACCTCCTGCCGGGCGCCGGCCTCCGCGAGCGGTCCGGCCTGCCGGGCCTTGGCGGCCGCCTTGTCGCGCTCGGCCTGGTAGCCGGCCTGGAGGATCTCGCTGTCCCGGGTGGCCTCCGCCATCCGGGCGAACGACTGCTGCTCGGCCTCGGTGGCCAGCCGGTTCGCCTCGGCCTGCGCGATGCGCGCATCGCGCTGCACGGCCGCCGCGTGCGGCATGGCGAGGTTCTGGATGTACCCGGTCGGGTCCTCGATCTCGTGGATCTGCAGCGAGTCCACGATCAGGCCCAGCTTCTCCATCTCGGTGCCGCACGCGGCCCGTGTCTGCCCGGTGAGTTTCTCCCGGTCCCGGATCATGCCTCGACCGTCAACCCGCCCACGATGGACCGCAGATGACCCGCGAAGACGTTGTGCACCCGTTCCGACATCAGCTTCTGCTGGTCGAGGAACCGGCGGGCCGCGTTGGCGATCGACACGAAGTCGTCGCCCACCTTGAAGATGACGACCCCCCGCACCTTCAGCGGAATGCCCTGGTGGGTCACGCAGTCCACCTGGAGTTCCGTCTCGTTGAGATCGAGCGAGAGTTTGCGCACCGCCTGCACCCCGGGCATCACGAGCGTGCCGCGACCGGTGACGATGCGGAACCCCATGCCCTCCTCGAGGCCCTCCGTGCGGTGCTTGGATCCCGAGATGATCAGTGCCTCGTTGGGTTCGGCGACCCGCCACATGAGCTTGAACAGACCGATCAGCACGAGGACGGCGGCGACCGCCACCCCCGCAACGACGCCGACGACCATCGGCATTCGCCCCCTTTGGATGGTGCCCTCTCGGCACCGAACGAAGGGGAGTGTGCTCCTCGGGGGAGCGCGGGTACAGCCACCGGCGCATCCTTGGCACAAGCTTGACGCGTACGGCTCTCACCTGCGTCGCAGCGGGCTCAACTGGCGTACGCCGCGGTGACGTAGACCGTTCTCGGGGGCAGGTACTCGACCACCATGACGACCGTGCCCGTCTCGATGCGGTCCGTCGCCGACGCCGGGTGGGCGAGGAAGTGCTCGGCGCCGCCGCGCACCCGGACGATCACCTCGCCGACCAGCCCGGGCCCGATCGTTCCGGTGACCCGCCCCATGAGCCCGACCATCGACGCGTCCGCCATGACAGCAGCGTACGGTCGCTCAGGCGGCTGCGGAACGCTCCGGGACCGGCGGCGACGGCCACTTCTCGGCCCAGCGCAGCTCCGCCTCCAACTGCGCGGCCACCTGCACCAGAAGCGGCTCGCTGTTCGCCGGGCCCAGCAGCTGCGCGCCGACCGGCAGCCCGTCCGGCGTGAATCCGGCGGGCACGTTGACGCCCGGCCAGCCCAGCACGTTCCACGGCCAGGCGTAGGGACACGCGGCGATCATCGCCCGGTCGGTGGCGAACCCGCTGAGTTCCAGCAGGGCCCCGATCCGCGGCGGGGGAGCGGCGGTCGTCGGAGCGAGGACGACGTCGTACGAGGTGAAGAAGCCGCCGATACGCCGGTGCAGCACGCTCTCCGCACGCCGGGCCGCCCGCAGCGGGGCCCCGCGCAGCAGCCGCCCCAGCCGGGCCGCGCCCCGGGTGCGCCGGTCCAGCAGGGCCGGGAAGGGCGCCTCGCCGACGCGCTCGGCGATCCCGGCCGTGGCGCGCGGCACGAAGGTCAGCCCGATCTGCCCGTACGGGGGGTCCGCCTCCTCGACGAAGTGCCCCAACGCGCTGAGCCGCTCGGCCAGTTCGACGACCCGGGTGCGCACCTCGGGCAGGAGCCGGGCGGGCACCGCCGTGAAGGGCGGCTTGAGGGAGAGGGCGATGCGCAGCCGCCCCGGGTCGCGGCCGACGGCCCCGGACACGTCGACGGCCGGGGGCCGGTGCGGGTCCTGCGGGTGGTTGCCGCCGGCCGCGTCCAGCAGCAGGGCCGCGTCGGCCACCGTGCGGGCCAGGGTGCCGTTGACGGTGATGCCCTGGAAGGACTCGCCGCGCGGCCAGGTCGAGATGCGGCCGCGCTGCGGCTTGATGCCGACCAGATGGGTCCAGGCGGCCGGGATCCGCACCGAGCCGGCGCCGTCCGAGCCGAGCGCGGCGGGCACCAGACCGGCGGCGACCGCGGCGGCCGAGCCGCCCGAGGAACCGCCGGGCGTGTGGTCGGTGCTCCAGGGGTTGCGGGTCGCGCCGAAGGCGGGCCCCTCGGTGAAGGGCCACTGCCCGAACTCGCAGGTGTTGGTCTTGCCGACGATCACGGCTCCGGCCGCGCGCAACCGCCGCACGGCCTCGCCGTCCTCGGTGACCGGCGGGAACTCCCCGCAGCAGCCGAACGCGGTCGGCTCACCGGCCACGTCCATGTCGTCCTTCACCGCGACCGGTACCCCGAGCAGCGGCTTCCGCGCGCCGTGCGAGGACAGTTCGCGGTCGGCGGTGTCGGCTTCCGCGAGCGCGGCCTCCGCCCGGACGATCCGGAAGGCGTTGAGACTTCCCTGCGTCGCCTCGATCCGCGCCAGCGTCCGCTCGACCAGCTCCCGTGAGGTCACCTCCCCGGCGGCGAGCGCACGGGCGGTCTCCGTCAGGCCTTCGCAACGGTCGAGCGTCATGGGCACCTCCGGAAGCGGCTTCTCTACCGAACGGTAACGTCCGGCGGCCGGTGGTGGAATGCCGACGACGGCAGTGGAGGTACATCCACCGACCGCTCCTTCCTCACTGGGCGTGTGAACCCCGGTTCAAACCCTTGACCGCCCTCCGCCTCGCCTCTACCTTCTGAGCTCCCATATGTGGCCGAGTAGCCGAACCCGGTTCGATATGTCGCACAACGAGCCTCGGTGTCTAAAGGGACCCTCAGGAGATCGTCCCCGGCCTCGCCGACGGCAACGGCTGCTCCTTCCGGGACGCGGCCGGCCCTTACCAGCTCCGCGCGGACCGCTTCCGCCAGGACGGCTCGTTCGTACCGGTGACGGCCGGGGCGTAGGGCCGGCACGGAGAAGCCGGGCCCCACGGTGGCCCGTGGAGCCCGGCTGGAGAGGGGGTCAGCGGGTGAAGGTGATCCGGTGCTCCTTCAGGGAGCCGCAGTTGGAGCCGTACACCTGCACGTAGGTGTTGCCGATGCTGCCGCCCCAGTCCACGCAGTGGCCCTTGCCATAGGCGTACGTCGGTCCGGCGTACGACGTGAACAGGCCCTCGTCGTAGTGGCTTTCCTCGGTGTCCGGGACGGAGACCCAGGCCGACATGTTCACGGCCTTGCCCGGGTTGTTGCGGATGGTCGTGACGCAGTTCTGGCCGTTGGAGGCGTTGTAGGTCAGGTAGACGGTCCCCAACGAGCCGACGGTCGCCGAGTTGACCGTCTTGTAGCCGCTGCCGCAGACCTTCTGCGGTGTGGTGTTGGGCGCGGCCGAGGCCGGCGACGCCATGGCGGTCATGGTTCCCACGGACAGCGCCGCCACGGCGGACGCGGCCAGAACGGAACGGGTGAATCGCATATTTCCCCCATGCAACTCTTCGAGGTGGTTGCTCCTGCATGGTGTGACCCGTCGGGTATCCAAACGGTTGTGCGTCGGTTGCGAGGAAAATCAGGGGAGTTGAGGGATACGGCGGCGCCAGGAGCGGCTGAAGGGCGTGGGCGCCCGAGGGTTCCCCTCCGGCGTCGGTTCTACTCGTGAGTCAGGTGTGGCACACGCGAGATCCAGAGGATCTGTGCAGGGGTGTCACACCGGCTGCACACCGCCCTTTCAAAGTCTCGTTAGCGTTACGGCTCGATCCCACGTGCGAACGTGACCAGGGCGCGGCCGGCGAGCCGCCGGAACAGCCAGATCGGGAACACCACACATGGACTACTGCTCGTCGTGCCGTCGGCACCTCAACGGCGCCCTGGTCTGTCCGGGCTGCGGCGCCTACGCCCCGGACATCGACCCCTCCGTCATCGGAGTCCGTGGCGGCCCGGCCCCCGCGCCCGCCACCACCCCGGGCGGACCGGCCTCCTGGGAACACCCGGCCGACCCCGGCACGTGGCCCGACGGCACCGCGCGGGACGAGCTCCCCGTCCCCGTATCCGCACCGCAGAACCCCGGCGCCGGTCCGTCCGGCGAGTACGAGGCCCCGGACACCGACACCGCCGAGGGCTTCGAAGCCCGGCCGCAGGGGCGCGCGGCCCGGCGCCGTCAGATGGCCCGCTGGAAGAAGAACCAGCGCCGGGCCGTGGTGGCGACCGCGGTCGCGCTCGTCGGCGGCGGCCTGACCGTCGCCGCGATGAACGGGAACGGCAAACCCGGCGTCCAGGCGGCCGCGACGCCGGGCGACACCCCCATGGGGGGCACCCTGAAGGAGGCGCCGACGCTCACCGAACCGACGGCGAGCGAGGCCGACACCCCGGATACCCCGTCGCACACCGACCGCGCGTCGCGCCACCAGCAGTCCCGGGCCGCGGACCCCCGCACCACGCCCACGGACGCGCGGACTGAGGCCGCCGCCACCCCCCGCGAACTGCCGCTGACGACCTCGCCCCGACACAAGACCGTCACGGACAGCGTCGGATCGACCACGAACGACTCCGCTTCGTCGGCGCCGCGGGCCACCGAACCGACGACACCCCCGGCCGCCGCCTCCGGCTCGGACGCACAGCAGCCGCAGTCGCCCTCCGCGCCCCCGCCCGCCGCGACCACGCCAGCCGCAACGTCCCCCTCCGACTCGCAGCCGAAGGAACTCTGCCTGCTGGTCGTCTGCCTCGGCTGACGGCCCGCGGCGGCCGCGGGCCCGCCCTGCCGGACCGGAACCGCAAGCCCCCCCCACAACCGTCTCCGAGCACGTCGCGTGACGTCCGGAAACCGCTCCCCCGAGGCGGCCCCGCCGCCTCCGCGGCAAGCGGAAGCCGACCGTACAATCCTCGCGACCAAAACGGGGGCGACATCAGCGGGGGAGTCCGCGTGGAAACGATCATCGTGCAGTTGCCCGGTACCGCCCAGTGGGGCGGGCACGAGACGGGCAGTCCCGAACTGATCCATCTGGGACCGGGGGACATCGCGGACTTCGGACGCGGCGGGGCGGGGGTCCGCATCGTCCTGGCCGACCCCGGGATCTCCCGCCGGGCCGGGCAACTGGAAGCCGCCGGGGACTACTGGCGGCTGTCCAACTTCAGCCGCAGCGTGTCGTACGTGGTGGAGAACCTGGAGGGTGCCGGCGAGTACCTCACCGTCGCGCCCGGGCGGCTCGGGGCGCCCGTGCCGTTCGAGTTCTCCCGCGTGGTGCTGCCCGCCCTGTCCGGCACCGCCACCTTCAAGGTGTTCGCACCCCAGCACGCCTACCTGGGCGAGCAGTCCCTGCCCGGTGGCGGCGAACAGACCGTCCACCCCTTCGCCCTGGACACGACGTCGAAGTACTTCCTCGTCCTGGTGGCCCTGTGCGAACCCCGGCTGCGCGACCCCTCCGACTCGGCGCTGCCCGGCGTCGGGCAGATCGTGGAGCGGCTGCGGCCGCTGGAGTCCTGCCGGGACCTGACCCGCTCCGCGGTCAACTACCACATCGACTACCTCGCCTTCGCCAAACTCCGCCTGGATCTGGGCGAAGAGGCCACGGCCGCGGCCGAGGGCGGCCGCACCGGCGCCAAGCGCACCCGCCTCGCCTCCGTCGCCCTGCGCTTCGGCCTGGTCCGCGAGGAGCACCTCGGGCTGCTGCCGCCGCGCGGCGCCGGCCGCCTGGGCGCCCCGCAGGAGGCCGGCGCATGACCCCACCGGAGGAACAGGACGACGAGCTGCGGGCACCCCGTCCGCCCGGCCTCCCCGCGGGCTTCCGCATCGAGGACTGGGAGGTGGGCGCGGTCATCGGCTCCGGCGGCTGGGGAACCGTGTACGAGGCAGTGACGGTCGCCGACGGCACGCCCGTCGCCGTGAAGGTGCTCCCGACCGGCGCCCTCGGGCCCGGGCAGCGCGCGGCCCTCGGCGAACTCGTCGCCCGCGAGGTGCGGTTCAGCTCCGAGGCCGACCACCCCCACCTCGTCCGCACCCACGCCGTGTGCACCGTCGAAGCACCCGAACTGCCCACCCTGGACGGTGCCATCGCCCTGGTCATGGACCGGGCCGAGGCCAGCCTCAAGGACGTGCTGGACGCCGCCGGGACGGGCGGGCCGATCGCCGACGCCGACCGCGTCCTGCGCGGGGTCGCCGCCGGACTCGCCCACATGCACGACGCGGGCTGGGTGCACGGTGACCTCAAACCCGCCAACGTCCTGCTGGGACCGGGCGGCCGGGTGTGGCTGGCGGACTTCGGCCTGGCCACCGAACTCGACGGCACCCACGCCCACTTGCCGCCGCTCGGCACCCTCGACCACCTGCCGCCCGAGTGGTGGTCCCAGCGCACCGGCACCCAGGGCGCCGTCGTCCGGCCCACCGCCGACATCTGGGCCTTCGGGGTCCTCGCCCACCAGGTCCTCACCGGCGGGCTCCACCCGTTCCCCGGCGCGACGGCCCGGGCCCGCTCGCTCGCGGCCCAGACCTACGCGCGCGGCGCCGCGCCCCTGCGCCTCGACGCCGGCCTCGACGAGGACATGCGGCGGCTCATCGCCGACTGCCTCGCCCCGGACCACGCCGCCCGCCTCCCGCTCACGGCCGACATCGTCGCCGCCCGGGTCGAGGGCGCCACCGGCGGTCCGCAGCGGCGCCGAAGAGGCCTGGTGCCCGCCGTCGCCGCCGGAGTGGTCGTCCTGACCGCCGCCGCGGTCGTCGGGGCGGCCGTGCTCGGGGGAGGCGGCGGCGCCCAGGACGACGAGCGCGACCGCGGCACCCCCAAGGTCTCCGACACGGCCCGCCCGCCGGCCGGTGAGATCCCCGAGAACTCCGACGTACCCGAGGCGCTGCGCCCCGTCATCGCCCGCGCGGCCCACCGCTGCACCGACGAGGAGATCACGCCCGCCCTGCTCGCCGCGGTGATCAAGGCGGAGAGCAACTTCGACACCAAGGCCTCCCGCCCGCAGAGCGAGGAGTACGGCATCGCCATGTGGACACCGTCGGTGTTCCGCGCCTGGGCGGTGGACGGGGACGGCGACGGCGACAAGGACCACATGTCGCCCCCGGACGCGATCTCCACCATGAGCCTGTACCTGTGCTGGCTCGACCAGCGCTTCAAGCAGGCCGGCCTGCCGAAGAAGGACCTTCCCGCGCTGGTCGCGGCCGGCTACCGCACCAGTGACCGCACGGTCATCGAGGAGCGCGGCGTACCGGAACGGGTACAGCCGCACGTGGACAGGGTGCTGCGCTACCTCGCCGAGTACCAGGGCCCGGACGCGTGAACGCGAGCGGTGGGCAGGGCCGCGGCCCCGCCCACCGCTCGTCCCCCGTTCCCGTCACGGCTGCGGCGCGCCGCACTCCGGGACGTTCGGCAGCCGGTTGTCCGGCGAACTGATGTAGATGTTGGAGATGTAGCCCCCGTACTGCGGCAGATAGGCCCACCACTCGTTGGTGTACGGCGGCACGCTGACCTCCTCGCCGCGGATCTGGCAGCCCACCAGCACCTCGACACCGGCCGGGAGTTGCGTGATCCGGTCGTCGCGCGTGGCCGGGCCCTTGCGGACGTTCACGAACTCGCCCCACGTCCCGAACCAGGTCCCGGCGGGCCGTACGCCGCCCGGCACGATCAGCGAGCGGGTCAGCCGGCCGACGTCGGTGTACGCCTTGCCGTAGGACGTGCCCTCCTGGTGCAGCGTCAGCACGGCCACGATCGTCCGGTCGTCCGCGCCCACCGTGCCGGTGGTGTGCAGAGCGGGTCGGGCGAGGTCCACGGCCGCGGCGGCACGCGGAGCCGGGGCGGCCGGCTCCGCCCGCGTGCCCGAGCCCCCGGCCCCGGGGCCGCACGTGCCCTTCGCGTACGCCCCGGACCAGCCCTGCTTCACCGCCCAGGGCCGGTCGAACGACCCCGCGATGCCGAAGTGCTGGTCGAAGTGGTCGGTGGAGGAACAGCGGGTGGAACGGCGCAGGTTGTCCATGATGAAGTCACGCACCGGCGCGGGGGCCTTCTCCAGGATGTACCGGTAGACCGCCACCGTGTCCCGGGCGGAGAGGGCGGTGTACCCCCAGAAGTCCTCGTACCCGCGGGGCGGTGGCGCGGTGTCGCGCAGACCGAGCGCGGGCCGGGCCGTCATCCGGTCGATGATCGCCGGACCGCCGTACGTCGACCAGTAGTGGTCGGCGGCGTCGTCGTCGCTGCTGCGCAGCATCGGCTCCAGCCGGGCGCGGTCGGCCGCGGGGACGGTGTAGTCGGGCCCGCGGTCCCACAGGAAGTCCAGGACCAGCAGGAGCTTGACGACCGAAGCGGACCGGAACCGCGCGCTGTCGTCGACCTGTTCGGTGAACGTGCCGGTCCGGCGGTCGAAGACGGCCACGCCGGCGGTGACACCGGGCGGGATCCGGGCGGCTTCGGCGGCCCGGACGGCCCCGGCTGCGCCGGAGGCCTGTCCCGACCGGGGGCGTGCCGCCGCACCGCTCGTGAGGGACGCGACCGTGACGACGGCCGCGAGCGCGGCGGCGCCGCGCAGGAGCATGCGCATGGTTGCCCTTTCTGGCTCACCCGGTTGTCCGACGGGACCTCGGCCCGCGTCGCCACCCTAGGGGCGAGGGCGGGGAGGGCGGTCCTGACGAATGTCAGGACTCCGCGGGAGCGGGAGCAGCACGGGCGCACCCTGATAAGTGTCAGGTGCCGGTGGTGCGGTGCCCCCGCTTACGGTCACGACCAGCGAGGACGGCCGAGCCGGGGGCCGGCCGTCACGCACGACCGTTCCATCCGCCGACACAGGAAAGAGGGCTCATGAGCCGCCGATCACTCAGGACACTGCTGGCCGCGGGGGGCGCCGCCGCGGTGATGGCGCTCCTCCCGGTCTCCGCCCAGGCCCAGCCGTTCTCGGGCGGCAACTACGGCCTCTACGGCATGGAGGGGCAGTACCCCACCACCTCGTTCTGCGCGGGCACGTTCCGCCAGATCGGGGCGACCAAGTACGCCGAGGGCATGGCCCTGAAGTACTTCTACTCCGACAAGTGCGGTTCGTTCGCCCGGATCGAGAACTCCCGGCCCGGCTGCGCGGCCGTCCTGCAGCGTTCCGACAACGGCGTGGGCCGCAACGACGGCTGGGTCTCCGAGACCGTCGACTCCGGCATCGACTACGCCTACACGCAGATCGGCAACAACCTCAACGGCCGGGTCTCGCGTGCCCTGCTCGCCTGCGACGGCCACGACCTGGTGAACACCGGCTGGTACTGAGCCGCACCACACCTCGCCGCACGACGAGGAGGAGTCGGTCATGGCGGGGCGACACGGGGCCGACGGGCTCCTGCTGACCCCGCACACACCCGCGGCGGACCACCGTGACACCGGTGGTCCGCCGCAGGCATGTGGGGGGAAGGGACGACGTCAGCAGTCCGGAACCCCGGCGATCTTCTCGCCACCCCGGATGTAGAGGTTGTTCACCCAGGCGATGTCGCTGCCCGAGAACTCCATGACGGCGGTCCACCAGTTGTTGGTGCCGACGGCCGGGTCGTGCACGGTCTGGCCCTGCTTCTGGCACAGTGCGTCCGCCCACCACTGCGAACGCACCGCGAGCCGCGGGGAGTCGGTGGTCGGCTGCTGGCGCAGGTTGACGTCGGTGGCCCAGATGTAGACGTCGGTGAGCGTCGGGTCGCCGCCGTCGGCGGTGGCCGGGGCCGCCTGGGCGGTGGCGGCGAGGCCGCCGACGGCGAGCGCGGCCACGGCGAGGCCCAGGGCGGTACGGCTGATCAGTCGCTTCATGTGTCTGTCCCCCGAAGGACGAAAGGCGAGGATGGTGTGGTCGGAACCGGTCTCGTTCCGGTTCGGCGGTGCGCCGGGACCGGCTGCCTGCCGACGTGCAGAACTGTAGGGAGACCGTGGGCCGCACGGTCCTGACAACTGTCAGGAGCGGAACGCCGGTCGGGGATCGGCGAGACGCGGCGGGCGCTTCGAACACGGCCGAAAACAGCTCGACGGCCCCGACCGCCCCTGCCTACGATCCAGCGCGCGGCATCGCGTGCCGGTCACCGGCCGGGTGAGGCATGGAGGCGCCGCGGAGATGCCCGTGGAGGCATTCAACCGTGTCAGTCGAGTTCAATCACACCATCGTTCTGTCCCGGGACCGGGAGAAGTCGGCCCGGTTCCTCGCCGAGATCCTGGGGCTGGAGGTCGGGGCACCGACGGGGGTGTTCCTGCCGGTGACGACCGCCAACGGCGTCACGCTGGACTTCCTCACCATTGACGCCGACATCCCCATGCAGCACTACGCGTTCCTCGTCTCCGAGGACGAGTTCGACCAGGCGCTGGCCCGCCTGGTGAAGGCCCGGATCCCCGTCCAGGCCGACCCGCACGGCAACCACCCCCGCCGGATCAACCGCAACGACGGCGGCCGGGGCGTCTACTTCCTCGATCCGGCGGGCCACGGACTGGAGATCCTCACCCGCCCCTACGGGACCGATCCCGCCTCCGAGTTGAACGGAGTCACGGAGGACGTGCCCGGGGCGGTGTAGGCCAGACCCGGACGGTCCGGTCCGGGGCGCCGCTGTTCACGCCCCGGACCGTCCCGCGGTCCCGGCGGCGAGGGTCAGCAGCCGTCCGACTCGACCGCCACGGGGGCCGGTTCGGCACCGGCCCCCGTGGCGTCGCTCCGGCGGGGCAGCAGCAGCGGTGTGAGCAGGAGCAGGACACCGGCCAGTGCGATGGCCGTGCGGGGGCCGGTCCGGGCGGCCAGGACACCCCACAGGGCGGTGGCTGCCGCGGTGGTCGCCTTGCCGGTGGCCGACCAGGCGGACAGGGTACGGGTGACCCGGCCGGCCGGGGTGCGGTCCAGACGGTGGGTGGCGAGCACCGGGTTGAACACGCCGCACGAGGTGATCAGCCCGAATTCGACCAGCATGACCAGGACCAGACCGGGCACGCCGGGTCCGGTGAACGCCAGGCCGATCGACCAGCAGGCCCGCAGCGCCCCGGCGGTGACCAGGACCCGGTGCCTGCCGTGGCGCGCCACCAGCCGCGGGGCCAGACGGGACCCGAGCAGACCGCCGGTGCAGGGCACGGCGAAGGCGAACGCGTACTGCCAGGCGGCGAAGTGCAGGTCGTCCACCATCAGCACCAGCAGCGGCGGGGACGCCGCCATGATCAGGGAGTTCACCGGGAGCGTGTTGAGGAAGAGCGGACGCAGCACCGGATCGGCCAGGATGTGCCGCCAGCCCTCCAGCAGGTCGCCGGGCCGTACGACGCTCGCGTGCCGTCCTACGGGCTGCTTCTCCGCGTCACCGATCGCGCGCAGTCCGAACGCCGAGAGCAGATGGCTCACCGCGTCGGCCACCACCGTCGTCACCGGGCCGAACAAGCCGATCGCGGCGCCGCCCAGCGGCGGACCGACCATGCTGGCGGTCCAGCTCGTCGCCTCGAACCGGCCGTTCGCCACGAGCAGGTCCTGCCGCGGCAACAGTTCCTTCAGGAACGCCCCGGCCGCCGCGTTGAAGGTGATGTCGGCCGCCGCGACGGCCACCGACACCAGCAGCAACTGGGCAAGGGTGAGCCGGCCGAGCGCGAACGCCACGGGAACGCTCAGCAGGACGACGCACCGGACCAGGTCCGTCGCCACCATCACCGGTCGTTTGCGGCGGACCTCCACCCACGGCCCGAGGGGCACGGACACCGCCGCGCCCACTGCCGGCCCCACCGCGGCCAGCAACGACACCTGCGCCGGACCGGCGTCCAGCGCCAGGACCGCGATCAGGGCGAACGCGTCGAAGGCGAGCCAGGTGCCGGCCGTGCTGACCGCGTACGCGCCCCACAGCCACCGAAACCGCCGCCCCAGCGATCGCCTGCCCGCCATACCCGGCGCACTCCCCGCTCCCATGGACAACCCGGCGTTGTCCGGGAGTCATCCAAACCAGGAGCGGGCGCGCCGGGCAAACAACCGTCCGGCCCCGCGTCACAACCGACCGTTGTGACGCGACGGTGGGCACGGGCGGCGGGTCAGCGCTGGTACAGCCCCACCAGCGTCCCGTCCGCGATGCGGCGCTTGTCGACCTCCTCGTGCACCTGGTCGGCACGCGGCGCGTCGGGCAGGACACACGGTTCGGACAGGGCGTAAAGCCGGAAGACGTAGTGATGGGCGTCGTCACCCGGCGGCGGATGCGGACCGCCCCAGCCGTGCTGGCCGTAGCCGTTGACGAGTTCCGTGCCGCCCGGTGGGCTCTGCCCGGCCTCGACGCCGTGGCTGCGCGGGTCGATGCCGACCACGACCCAGTGCGTGAAGATGCCCGACGGGGCGTCGGGGTCCTCGCACAGCAGGACCAGTTCCGTCGCGTCGTCCGGTACACCGCTCCAGGACAGCGGCGGAGAGACGTTGGGTCCCTCGTACGCGTACCGGCGCGCGATGAAGGAGTGGTCGTTGAACGCGTTGCTGCTGAGTTCGATGCCGGTCATGTGCCCCGGGGTACCCCCGAGGGCTCCGGGGCACACGGTTCGGGACCGATCCCCCGGGTACCCGCCAGGGCGGGCCGGACCGAGGCGGGGGAGAGAGGAGCCCGACGATGTCTCCCCTGGCAGCAGACTCCGCGACGGACGTCCGCGAGGACCGGCGCGCCCCCGCCCGCACTGCCCGGCTGCGCAGCCGCATCCCCGAGCCCGACGAGGAGCCCGACCTGCTCGGCCAGTACCTCGCGCAGATCTCGGCGACGGCGCTGCTCACCGCTGAGGACGAGGTGTGGCTGGCCCGGCGGATGGAGACCGGCGTGGGGGCGCTGGAGGAGCTCGACCGGGCCGACGCCGGGGAGCATCACCTCGCGGCTTCCCGGCGCCGGGAACTGGAGGAGGCCGTCCGCGACGGGCAGGCCGCCAAGGACCACATGGTCCGGGCGAACCTCCGGCTCGTGGTGTCGATGGCCAAACGGCACGCCCACCGCGGTCTGCCCCTGCTGGACGTCATCCAGGAGGGCAACCTGGGGCTGATCCGGGCCGTGGAGAAGTTCGACCACACCAAGGGCTTCAAGTTCTCCACGTACGCGACCTGGTGGATCCGCCAGGCCATCGAACGGGGCCTGGCCGCGCACGCGCGTTCCGTCCGGCTGCCGATGCACGTCGTGGAACAGCTGCAGAAGATCGCCAAGGTCGAGCGGCGCCTCCGGCTCGACCTGGAGCGTGAGCCGACCGTCGAGGAGGTGGCCCGCGAGAGCGGCTTGGCCGAGGACCGGATCGGCTGGCTGCGCCACGTCGGACGGGACGCGGTCAGCCTGGACACGCCGGTCGACGAGAAGGGCGAGACGGTCGTCGGCGACCTCATCGCCGACACCGAGGTGCTCCAGGCTCCGGAGGTGGCCGAGTTCCGGGCGCTCGCCGAGGAACTCCGCGAGGCCGTCGGCACGCTCGCGCCCCGCGAGGCCATGATCCTCAGCCTGCGGTACGGACTGCACGACGGGCACACCCGCACGCTGAACGAGGTCGCCCGGCGCGTGGGTCTGACCCGGGAGCGGGTGCGCCAGCTGGAGAAGGAGTCGCTCGCGAAGCTGCGGGAGCCGGAGAGCCGCGAACGGCTCGTGGCATGGGCGGGCTGACCTCCGGCACACCCCGCCTCACGCGGCCGGCGCCGCACCTCACGCGGTCGGCGCCGCACCTCACGCGGTCGGCGCCGCACCTCACGCGGTCGGGTTCGCTCCTGGCGCGGTCGGGTCCGCTCCTGGCGCAGTCGGGTCCGCTCCTCGCGCGGTCGGCGTCGCGAGGACCAGCGAACCGTCGGCCGCCACCCGTACCTGCACTCCACCGCTGATCCGGTCCAGCGTGGCGCGCAGCCAGGCACGGTCCGCCCCGGACGCGGGCTCCAGCCGCATCCGCCGGACCCGGAACGGCACCATGCGCAGCCCCGCCAGGCGCCCGCTGTCCGCCTCGACCGACACGAGGAAGGCCACACGCAGGTCGTCGCGGTACTCCTCGTAGCCGGAGATGCCCTCGTAGTCGTCGATGAAGTCGCCGCAGCCGTACAGGACCAGCCGGCCCCGGTACACCTCCAGCGGCCGGGGGTGGTGCGAGGAGTGCCCGTGGATCACGTCGGCCCCGCCGTCGATCAGCGCGTGCGCGAAACGGACCTGCTCCCGGGGCACGCGGAATCCCCAGTTCGAGCCCCAGTGCACGGACACCACCGTCAGGTCACCGGACCGGCCCAGCCGCCGCACCACGGTGTCGGCTGCGGCCGGCGAGAGATCGGGCAGGTACGCGACGCCCGGCCGGTCCGCTGTCGCCGCCCAGCCGGACGGGACACCGCTGGAGTGCGCTCCGAGGGCGAACACCCGCAGCCGCCGGCCACCGGGCAGCGGGACGACCGCCGGTGCGTACGCCTCCTCGGCGTCGCGGCCCGCGCCCGCCGTCCGCAGGCCCGCCCGGGCCAGGGTGTCCAGGGTCTCCAGCAGGCCCCCGCGCCCGAAGTCCAGGACGTGGTTATTGGCGAGGACGGTCACATCCGGCCGGACCACGGCGAGGGCCGGCAGGTTCGCCGGGTGCATCCGGTAGTGGATCTCCTTGCCGGGCGCGAAGGTGCCCGTGCGGGTCACCGACGTCTCCAGGTTCACGATCCGCGCGTCCGGGGCGGCCTCGTCCAGAACGCCGAGCGCCGCACCCCACGGCCACGACGCGGGCGCGGGGACGGGCACCGGGCCGTGCGCCGACTCCGCCAGCCGGACGTAGGAGCGCGCGTCCTCCACGTACGCCTCCCGCAGTGCCGGGTCACCGGGGTGCGCGAGGATCTGGTCGACGCCGCGCCCGAGCATCACGTCACCGCACAGGAACAGCGTCACGACACCGCCGCCCACCACTCCACGGTAGGCGTGCCCCGGCTGCCGGGGTCAGGCCTCGACCCTCACCGCGCACGACCAGCCGTACGGATCGGGCCACATCCGCAGATCGTCCCAGGCCACCGCCGGGACCGCGCCCGTGACCTCCACGTCCGCGAGGCCGGCGACCGCCAGCCGCACGTCCAGTCCGCCGTCGGCCTCGTCCGCCTCCACGTCGACGGGCACCTGACCGTAGACCTCCAGCCGGAAGAGCACCTCGTCCAGCAGCGCGGCGAGCAGGTCGTCGTCGCAGGCTTCCGGCAGCCTCACCCGGTCCACGGCGGTGGGCCGCACCCGGGAGACGTCCGCGAAACACTCGACCACCGCCAGGACGGCCTCCGCCAGACAGTGCTCTCTGCACGCCGCCCACGCCTCGATCCGGATGTCGCCGGGATGGGGCACCGCCCGGTGCCCCCACTCGCCCGGCTGCCGCCCTTGCCCTCCGTCGCTCGTGTCACCACCCATCCACATCGCCTGCCCGAGGCCCGCCCACCCATGCGGCCCCGAACCGGCACGCCACTCAAACGGGCTCGTCCGCCAGGTACGGCGGCGCCGGGTCGTACTGGATGCAGCGCCGCACCGCCCGCGCGTGCTCCCGGCCGTGCAGCCGCCCGACCAGCCACAACGCACTGTCGATCCCGGCCGATACGCCCTGGCTGGTGACCAGGTGGCCATCGACCACGTAGCGGGCGTCCCGGACCACGGTCACGTCCCCCCGCGCCTCCAAGGTGTTCTCCTGGCTCCAGTGCGTGGCGACCCGGCGCCCCCGGGCGGGTCCGGCGGCATGCAGCAGGAACGTGCCGGTGCACACGCCGTGCACCCAGGCGGCCCGCTCCGCCGTCCTCGCGATCCAGTCGGTGACCACTGGGTTGCGCAGCTGTGTCTCCCGCGCGCCCAGCCCGCCCGGCACGTGCAGCACGTCCAGCGGCGGATGGTCGTCGAAGGTGTGGTCGGGCAGCACGCGCAGGCCCTTGTTGCAGCGCACCGGCCCAGGGCGCTCACTCACCAGCACGGCCGAGTCGGCACTGTCCCTCAGTCGCGCGGAGACCGTGAAGACCTCCCAGGGCCCCACGAAGTCGAGCTCCTCGGCGTCCTCGAAGACCAGCAGGCCGTAGGTCGTCATGCGGTTCGTCCTTCCTCTGCCGTGGCATCCGCCGGGGACCCCAGGGACCCCGTGGTGGAGCGGAATCTGGCGCGGTAGTCCGAGGGTGTGACACCGAGCCGGCGGTGGAACGCGCGGCGCAGGGTCTCGGCGGTGACGAAGCCGCAGCGACGGGCGATGGCCTCGACCGGCTCGTCCCCGTCCGTGAGCGCCCGCCGGGCCGCCTCGACGCGCACGCGTTCGACGTACGCCGCCGGGGGCGAGCCCAGTTCGGCGGTGAAGCGGCGCTGCAGATGACGGGGGCTCAGCCCGGCGTGCGCCGCCAGGCCGGCGATGTCGTGCCGGGCACCGGGATCGGCGTGGATCGCGGTGACGGCGGCCCGCACCGGGTCGGTCGCCGGTTGCCGGGACCACAGCGCCACGCTGAACTGCGACTGGCCGCCCGGACGGCGCAGGAACAGCACCAGCCGGCGGGCCACCTCGTGTGCGGTGTCCCGGCCCAGGTCGTCCTCCACCAGGGCGAGCGCCAGATCCATCCCGGCCGTCACGCCTGCCGACGTCCAGATCCGCCCGTCGCGGACGAAGATCGGGTCGCAGTCCACCCGCACCCCGGGGTGCTCCCGGGCCACCTGCTCCGCACGGGCCCAGTGCGTGGTGACCCGCCGCCCGTCGAGCAGCCCCGTGGCGGCCAGCAGAAGTACGCCGCTGCACACCGAGGCCACCCGCCGGGCACCGGCCGCCGCGGCGGCGACCCAGGCGACCAGGTCCGCGTCCTCGCGGGCCCGGTCGACGCCTTGGCCGCCGACCACCACGAGGGTGTCCGTCCCGGCCGGATCGAGGTCGGCCACGCCGTGGGCGGCCTGCACCACCAGCCCGCCGGCCGACCGGACCGGCCCCGCCCGGGTCGCCACGACCTCGCAGACGTACTCGCCCGCGCCGTGGAACACCTCGTGCGGTCCGGTGAGGTCGAGCGGCTGGAAACCGTCGAAGACGACGAAGACGATGCGGCGATCGGTCATGTGCCTCACGCTCCACCGGCGCGCGGCGTGGCGTCAACGACACGCACCGCACAGATCGCGCCATGGGACGTCCGGCCCGGCGTGGGTACCACGGACAACGGGGGAGAGAAGGCCGAAGCGGGGGAGAGGAGGCTGACGATGATCTCCCGGACGGTCACCCTGCCCGTCGGCGGTGCCGGTATCACCGGCGACCTGATGGTGCCGCCGGACGCCCGAGCGGTCGTGCTCTTCGCGCACGGCAGCGGCAGCTCCCGGCACAGCCCCCGCAACCGCGAGGTCGCCGCCGGTCTGCGCGCGGCCCGGCTCGGCACCCTGCTGATCGACCTGTTGACCGAGGAGGAGGAACGCCAGGACGCCGTCACCGCCGATCTCCGCTTCGACATCCCCCTGTTGGGCCGTCGGCTGGTGGCCGCCCTGGACTGGCTGGCGCAGGACCGGGACACCTCGGGCCTGCCCGTCGTCCTGTTCGGCGCCAGCACCGGCGCGGGCGCGGCCCTGGTCGCCGCCGCACACCGTCCCGACCGGGTACGGGGTGTCGTCTCGCGCGGCGGACGGCCCGACCTGGCGGGCGACGCGCTGGACGCCGTGCGGGTCCCGGTGCTGCTGATCGTGGGCGGCCGGGACACGCACGTGCTGCGGCTCAACGAGGAGGCGGCCCGTCGGCTGCCCGGCCCGCACTCCCTGCACGTGGTGCCCGGCGCCACCCACCTGTTCGAGGAACCCGGCGCACTGGACCAGGTCACCGCCACCGCCCGGCAATGGTGCGACGAGCAGCTGACACGAAGCGGAGGTGACCGTCATGCGGTTCCGTGACCGCCGGCAGGCCGGTGAGGAACTGGCCGAAACACTGCGCACCCGGCAGCGTGCAGGGGAGCTGCCCGATCCACTCGTGCTCGCTCTGCCCCGCGGCGGGGTCGCCGTGGCGCGCGAGGTCGCCGCCGCGCTGGACGCTCCGCTCGACGTGCTCGTCGTACGGAAGATCGGGGCGCCCCGCCACGAGGAGCTCGGCGTCGGCGCGATGGCGGGGGACGAGGTGCCCCTCCTCGACGCGGACGCCCTGCGCCACCTGGGGATCCGTGAGGCCGCCCTCGCCCCCGTCATCGAGCGCGAACGCGCCGAACTGCGGCGCCGCGAGCGGTTGTACCGGCAGGGCCGGCCGGCCCCTGACCTGCGAGGGCGGACCGTGATCGTCGTCGACGACGGCCTGGCGACCGGCTCCACCGCCCGCGCCGCGGTGCGCCACGTACGCCGTCAGGCACCCGCGCGGGTGCTGCTGGCCGCGCCCGTCTGCTCCCCGGAAGGAGCCGACGCGCTGCGCGCCGAGGCCGACGAGGTGATCTGTCTGCACCGGCCGGCCGCGTTCATGGCCGTGGGGCTGTGGTACGAGAACTTCGAGCAACTGACGGACCAGGACGTCCTGGAGGCGCTGCGCGTGCCCCATTGACCCGTGGCTCAGCTCACAGGAATGGCGAAAACAAGCCACACGGGCGACGATGCGCCCTCCCCAGTGCCGCCAGGCGGCCGCCGCGGGGCTGCGCTCAGACGACCCCCTCCGCGCGCAGGGCCGCCACCTCCTCATCGGTGCGGCCCAGTTCGGCGAGGATCGCGCCCGTGTGCTCGCCCACCGCCGGTACGGGGTCCATGCGCGCGGGCAGACCGGCCAGGTCGGCGGGTGGGAGCAGCGCCTCCACGGTGGCGCCCGGCACCTCGACCTCGCTCCAGCGGCCCCGCGCGGCCAGCACGGGGTGGTCCAGGAAGGCGGCCACGTCGTTGACCCCGGCGCAGGCGATGCCGATGCGGTCCAGGTCCTTGAGGATCTCGTCGGAGCCGGAGCGGCGGACCCGCTCGGCGACGAGGGCGTTGAGCTCATCGCGGTGGGCGACGCGGTCGGACCCGGTGGCGAAACGCGGATCCTCGGCCAGCTCCGGCCGGCCGAGGAACTCCGCGCACAGTGCCACCCATTCGCGCTCGTTCTGGATGGAGAACAGCACCTCCTTGCCGTCGGCGGCGGCGTACGTCCCGTACGGCGCGATGGTGGCGTGCTGGGTGCCGAGCCGCGGGGGCTGGGTGCCGCCGTGGCGGGTGTAGTAGGCGGGCTGGCCCATCCACTCCGCGAGCGCCTCGAACAGGGACACCTCCACCGGGTGGGCCTCGCCCGTGGTGGCCCGCGTGTACAGGGCCGTGAGGATGCCGCTGTAGGCGTACATCCCGGCGGCGATGTCGGCCACGGAGATCCCCGTCCGGGCGGTCCCCTCGGGGGTCCCGGTCAGCGACACCAGCCCGGTCTGGCACTGCACGAGCAGGTCGTAGGCCTTGCGGTCGGACCAGGGGCCGGTCGTGCCGTAGCCGGAGATCGTGCACGGGATCAGGCCCGGCCGGCGGCTGGTGACCGCGGCGGCGTCGAGACCGAGCCGGGCGGCGGCGCCCGGGGCGAGGTTCTGCACGAAGACGTCGGCGCCGTCGAGGAGGTCGTGGAGGATCTCGTGGCCGCGGGGGTCCTTCAGATCGAGGGTGAGGGACTCCTTGGAGCGGTTGAGCCAGACGAAGTAGCTGGAGTGCCCGTGCACGGTCGTGTCGTACCGGCGGGCGAAGTCGCCGTCGCCCGGCCGCTCCACCTTGATCACCCTGGCTCCGAGGTCGGCGAGCTGCCGGGTGGCGTAGGGCGCGGCCACGGCCTGCTCCAGACTGACCACCGTCACCCCGGCCAGGGGGTACCGCTGCACACTCATGCCTCAAGCTCCCGATCGTGTACGGAGGGCGCTCGGACAGTCTGCCGCAGCGCGGCGGCGAGAAGGCGGCCCGCCGACGCGATCCGGATCACGCCGGTGGGCGGTTTCACCGGCGGGGGTGTCGCTGACGTGCGGCTTCACCGACGCGCGACTTCCACCGACGTGCCGCGTGGCTGTCGCGCGGCGGCCGGTGATGGTCCCGGGGTGTTCAGAGGTGGCGGTGACGACGGCGTTCAGGAGTGCCGCAGGCTCGACGCGGCGCCCGTACGAACGCGGCGACGGCCCCGGGCGACCGCCCTGCTGCGACGGTCACGTGGCGACCAGGCAGCGAGCATGCGACCACTGCCGGACTCACCGGCCAGGGGAGCGGCCTGCCGCCACCCGGCCCGATCGGACCCGCAGGACCTCCGACGCTTCGCGGGGCCCGCCGCCCGGCCCGGCGGGACCGCAGCGCACGCCGCTTCGCGGGGCCCGCCACCCGGCCCGGCCGGACCCGCAGGAACTCTGCCGCTTCGTGGGGCCCGCCGCCCGGCCCGGCGGGACCGCAGAGCTCCGCCGCCCAGCCCGCCGGCCTGGCCGGACTCGCAGGGACTCGGTCGCCCGGCCCAGCCCCCACCCGCCGGGACTCAGTCGTCTCGCAGGGCCCGCTGACCACCCCCGCTATACCCTTTCCTATTACTCAGGCCGATTGATGCGGATCGGTAGTCATCCGGCAGGGATGAGAATGCGGTGACGAGGGAGCAGCGGACGCCTGGGCTGCCCGGCGCACACGACACAGCGCAGACCGACGTGCTGCCGTTCCACCCGCGCGTTCTCACCGCCGCCCGGCGCGTGGCCGAGGGCACGGCGCTGGCGGCCGGTCTGCTGGGTCTCGTGAGCCTCATCGGATGGATGTCGGGGGCCGACGCCCTGAAGGAAGTGCTGCCCGGTGTCTCGGTGGCCATGAAGGCCAACACCGCCGTGGCCCTCGTCGCACTCGGCCTGTCCCTGTTCGTGATCGTCCGGGGCGGGCCCCGGACGGCGGCGCTCATCGTGTCCCGTGCGGCGGCGGTCCTGGTCGCCGTGCTCGGCGCGCTCACGTTCGTCGAGTACGCGACCGGAGGGAGCCTGGGGATCGACGAGCTCCTCTTCCACGACGACACCGCCCACCAGGGCACGGGCCCGCCGGGGCGGATGGCGCCGAACACGACGGGGGCGCTGATGGCCGCGGGGGTGGGTTCGCTGTGCGTCGGTGCGGCCCGCGTCCCCGCCTGGGTCAGTCAGGTCCTGGGCCTGACCGTCGGTGCCCTCGGCATGCTGAGGCTGTACGGGGCCGCCTACGCGGTGCCGGAACTGGAGCAGTTCGGCCCGTACTCGGGCATGGCCCTGCACACCGCCGCGGCGCTGGTGCTGATCGGGACCGCTCTCCTCCTGGCCCGTCCGGGGGAGGGCCCCGCGAGCCTGCTGCTGAACGCGGGTACGACCGGTGCGCTGGGCCGCTGGTTGTTCGTCACCGTCGTGATCGTGCCGCCGCTGCTCGGGTGGGCCGTCCTGAAGGGCGAGGACGAGGGGGTGTTCGGGGAGCGGCTGGGCACCGCGCTGCTCGTCTGCGGCCACGTGGCCGTGTTCACGGCGGTGATCTTCACGACCCTGGCCGTGGGCCGTCGGGTCGAGGTGGCGCACGGCCGTCTGGAGTGGCAGGTACGCCAGAACGAACTGCTGCAGGCCTTCATGGACCACACGCCCGCGGTGGTGTTCATCAAGGACCTGGAAGGCCGCTTCCTCGCCGTCAACACGACGTTCGAGCAGAGTCTTGACCTGCCCCGGCACCGGGTCCTGGGCCGCCGGGACGACGACGTCATGCCGTCCGACCTGGCACGGCAGGCGCGAGCTGCCGACCTGGCGATGCTGGCGGAGGGCAAGCCCGTGCAGCGGGAGGAACAGCTCGTCCTGCCGGGCGGCCCGCGTGAGTTCCTCTCCACCCTCTTCCCGCTCAAGGACGCCTCCGGCACGCCCTACGCCTTGTGCGGTGTCGTCACCGACATCACCGAGCGGGTCGTGGCCCAGCGCGAGGTGCAACGGTCGCACCAGCGGTTCGTCGCGCTGCTGGAGTCCGCCCCAGACGCCACCCTGATCACGGACGGCGACGGCACCGTCGTCATGGCCAACCCGCAGGTCAAACGCTTGTTCGGGCGTGAGCCGGGCGACCTGGTCGGTACCGGGGTGACCGGCCTGGTGCCCGCCGCCCGGCGCCGACGGCACGGCGCCCTCCTGGAGGCGTATCTCCGTCAGCGCGATCCGAGGCCGACGGTCCTGGACACCGACCTGTTCGGGCTGCGCG
Organism: Streptomyces sp. NPDC007907; assembly: GCF_042959365.1. Taxonomy (NCBI): domain Bacteria; kingdom Bacillati; phylum Actinomycetota; class Actinomycetes; order Kitasatosporales; family Streptomycetaceae; genus Streptomyces; species Streptomyces sp. NPDC007907. The sequence goes on along the minus strand of NZ_JBIBKR010000003.1, from coordinate 625,182 downwards.
ACGACGGCTCCGAGTTCCCCGTCGAGGTGAGCGTCAGCAGCCTGCGGTCCGAACAGGAGACGCTGGTGCTCCTGACCGTCCGGGACATCACCGAGCGCAGACGCCTGGAGGCCGAGCGCGCCGAGCGTTACGAGCAGCAGCGCCACATCGCCTACACCCTCCAGCACAGCCTGATGGGGGAGCCGCCGCGTCTGGCACACCTGCCGTCCGCCTACCGGTACCTGGCGTCCGTCCAGGACCCGGGTGTCGGCGGGGACTGGTTCGACGTGATCCCGCTCGACGAGCGCCGTACGGGCGTCCTCATCGGCGATGTGATGGGCCGGGGCCTGGAGGCCGCGGCCGTCATGGGGCAGTTGCGTGCCGCATCCCACGCACTGGCCGGCACGGGTGCCACGCCCAGCGGCCTGATGGCGGCCCTCGACACGTTCGTCGGCGACTTGGGGGACCAGCTCGTCACCTGCGTCTACCTGGTCCTGGACCAGGGCAGGCACGAGGTCACCCTGTGTTCGGCGGGGCACCTGCCCGTCATCGCCCTGCCGCCCGACGGGCCGGCCCGCAGACTGAGGGCACCGGTCGGCGTGCCGCTGGGCGTCAACGACGCGAGGAGCGCGGTGCCGTTCGAGGAGGCGACCGAGCCGCTCCGGCCGGGCAGTGCCGTGGTGCTGTACACCGACGGGCTGGTCGAGAGACCCGGCACCGACATCGAGGCCCAGGTCGACATCCTGACCCGCACGGTCGACGTCGTACTGAGGGGCGCCGTCGTCGAGGACCCCGGCACCCTCGACCAGGCGGCGGACCACCTGCTCAAGGCCCTCATCGCGGACACGGACACCTCCGACGACGACGTGACGCTGCTGCTGCTCGGTGTGCCGGGCCCGGCGGCGAAGGGACCCCGGGTCTGAGCGGGCGTCCCGGTTGGCTGCCCTCAGTGGCACGACGGGGTCTTTGTCACGGTCCGGGTACGCCTCGCGCGTCTTTCTGGCCATGCAACCGCAGTGGCCGAAAGATGTGTCTCCGAGCGTGTGGCCCGCCGCTGGGGAGCGGCCGCCTCGGGGGTGGGAAATGAACGCATGGGCGGTGCCCGGGTACACCGAGTCGCTCGAACTCGGTTCAGGGGCCAGCGGCCGGGTCGTGCTCGCCGTGCACGAGGAGACCGGCGTGCCGGTCGCCGTGAAGTACCTGAGCGAATCACTGCGCACCCGGCCGGGGTTCGTGCACGACTTCCGGGCCGAGGCCCGGCTGCTCGGCGGGCTGGAGAGCCCCCATGTCGCCGGCTTGTACGAGTACGTGGAGAGCCCGGACGGCGCCGCCATCGTGATGGAGCTGGTCGACGGCGTCCCGTTGCGCACGCTGCTCAGACGGGAGGGCCCCCTGGACCCCGAGGCCGCGCTCGTCGTCCTCAAGGGATCCCTGCTCGGCCTGGCCGACGCGCACCGCCTCGGTGTCGTCCACCGCGACTACAAGCCGGAGAACGTCCTGGTCGTACCCGACGGGTCCTCCAAGCTCGTCGACTTCGGCATCGCGGTGGACGTGGGCACCAGCGCGGGGGTGGCGGGGACCCCGTCCTACATGGCCCCCGAGCAGTGGACCGGCGCACCCGCCTCGCCCGCCGCCGACGTGTACGCCGCCACGGCCACCTTCTTCGAGTGCCTGACGGGTCACAAGCCGTACGAGGGGGACAACCTCGCGGAACTCGCGCTGCGGCACCTCGACGCGCCCGTGCCCGCCGAGGAGGTCCCCGAGGCGGTGCGGGAGCTGGTGCGGCGCGGGCTGGCCAAGGACCCGGTGGAACGACCCGCGCGGGCCGAGGTGTTCGTCACCGAGCTGGAGACGGTCGCCGGCACCGCCTACGGCCCCGACTGGGAGGAACGCGGCCGGGGCAGGCTCGCCGCGCTGGTGGCCCTGCTGCCGCTGCTCCTGCCGTCGGCCCGCACAGCCCCCCGGAGCACCACGGACACCGCTCGCACGGTGCTGAGCCGGACACCGGGCCCGGGCCGGGCGCGCCCGTGGCTGCCCGGCCGCGCCGGACTGCTCGTGTCCGCCGCGGCCGTGCTCCTCGGCGCCCTCCTGACGTACGGGCTGCCGTTCGATCCCGGCACCGCGGCACAGCGGGCGGCGCAGGCCCTGGCCACCACGGGTGCCGGATCGGGTGCCGGTCCGGCGGCTTCCGGCGCACCCGCCGCCGACTCCCCGACGCCCACGCCGACCACCTCGGACGGCGGGTCACCGTCCCCCACGCCGTCGGACTCCGACCCCGCGGCCACCGGCACGCCCGCGGCTTCCGCCGCCCCGCCCGGCGGCGGCTCCGGCGGCTCCGGTGCGGGGACGGCCACTCCCGCGGTGACGGCCACCGTGACACCACCCACGGCCACGACCACCGCCCCGGCAACGCCCACCGGCCCGGCGGTGGAAGACGTCACCGTGTCCGGCTTCCGGCAGACGGGCCCGACGACCGCCACGGCGACCCTCGGCGTCACCACGGACGGCACCGGCCCGGTGACCATCACCGTCTCCTGGTTCGCGGGCGACACGGCGGGGCAGCCCGGCACCGCGGACGGCGCGTCGCAGACCTTCGAGCGCAGCGGCGCCACCCAGTACACGCTCAGCGTCGACCACACCTTCCAGAACACCGGCTGCTACTGGACGGTGCAGGCCACCACGACTCCGGCCGCCGCCGACGGCGGAGCCTCGCAGCAGCTCCTGACCCGGCGGTGCGACCTGCGATGACCGCACCCGACGACGACCACCGCCCCGACGCCGACGCGGAGTACAGCGCGACGGTGCTCGCCAGCCACTGGATCCAGCGGCCCGGAGCAGACGAGACCCTCGTGGAGCAACCGGAGACGGGGCCGACGCTTCCCGACCGCGTCGAAGGAACCGTGCTGCGTTTCGGGCCGGGCGTGACCGCCGCCGCCCACCGGCGCACCCACCGGACGCTCCCCGCCGTCCCACCGCCGACCCCGGCACCCCGGTCCCGGCGGCTGCGCAGACACGCCCTGCCCGTGCTGGTCCTGGTCTGCGTCCTGGCGTTCCTCGCCTGGCAGCGCCTCGGGCCGCCGCTGAAGGTGAGCGCGGTGACGGTCACGGCCCGGCCCACGTCCCTGGGCTGTGACGCGACCGCGGACCTCGTCGCCGTCGTCACCACCAACGGCCGCCCCGGCACGCTGTCCTACCGCTGGGTCCGGAGCGACGGCACCGCCTCGGGCGTCCTGAAGGACGTGCTGGCCCGGGGCCGGACACAGACCCGTCTTCAGCTGCGCTGGACCTTCCAGGGCCCCGGTCACCGCACCGCACGGGCCGAACTGCGCATCCTCTCGGGCACTCCGCGCACGGCCGGCGCCGCCTTCACGTACGACTGCCCCTGACGACCCACCGCCGCTTTCACGACGACCGCGCCGAAGTGGGCCCTGGTGGCGGACTCAGGCGCTCGCGGCACCCACCGCTGCCGCGGGCCTGCTGCGCGAGACGACGCGTGTCCCGCGCCCGTCGGCCACCCGTACCTGCAGCGAGCCGCATCGGCAGCGTGCCCATTCCGTGTGGCCCGTCGCGGTGAGGTGGCGGGACAGCACCCGGAACGGCCCGGCGCCGTCGGGTCGGCCGCAGTGCGGGCAGGAGGTGGTGTCGGTGCTGGTCATGGCCGGCTCCTCGTCCGTCGTGGCTGGTGGGATCGTCGCGACACACCCAGCGTGCGGCCGCGGATCCGTGTACGTCCAGGTTGACTTCGCGGACCTCACTGTGAAGCCTGGGCTTCATGATTGACCTGCGCAGGCTGCACGTCCTGAGGGCGGTCGCCCACTACGGCACGGTCACCGCGGCCGCCCGGGCCCTGCACTTCACGCCCTCCGCCGCCTCCCAGCAGGTCCGGCAACTCGCCCGGGAACTGGGCGTCGAGCTGCTGGAGCCGCAGGGGCGCGGGGTGCGTCTCACCGCGGCCGCCGAGAGCCTGCTGGCGCACGCCGACGCCATCCAGGCCCGGTGGGACCAGGCCGAACTGGAACTGCGGGCCGATCACGGGGCGCCCTCCGGGGTGCTGCGGGTGACCGGGTTCCCGGTGGCCGTCTCGGTACTGCTGGCGCCGATGACGGCCCGGCTGCGGGAGCTGTATCCGCAGCTGTCCGTCCGGATCACCGAGGCGGGTGTGCCGGAGAGTTTCGACCTGCTCTTCGAGGGCGAGAGCGACCTGGCCGTCGTCGAAGTGACCCCGTACAACCCGCCGTTGAGCGACGCACGGTTCGTCCAGCAACCCCTGCTCGACGACCCGTTCGACCTCGTCGTACCCGAAGGGCACCGGCTGGCGGGGCGGGCACGGATCGATCTCGCCGAGGCCGCGCGGGAGGCGTGGATCGCGCCCGTGCAGGACAGTCCCTGCCGTCCGCACGTCCTGTCCGCCTGCGGCGCGGCCGGATTCACCCCCGAGGTCGTCCACCACGCCCTCGACTGGAACGTCTGCGCCCATCTCGTGGCCCACGGGCTCGGCGTCGCCCTCGTGCCGCGCCTGGCCCAGCTGTCCCCGCAGCTGCCGATCACCCGGGTCCGCTGCACCGGCAACCCTCACCGCAAGTTCCTGACCTGCACCAGGAGCGGCGGCCACGCCCGGCCGGCGGTGACGGCGGCACTGGAGGAACTGCGGACCCTGGCGGCCGCGGCGGTCGCCTGACGGGAGGCCGGAGCGCTCGCGGGTGCCGGCCGGGCCGGCGTCTCACCCCCGGGGCGCACCCACGCGCAGCCCGTCCATGACGAAGTCCAGCAGGCGCGTGGCGCGCGGCTGCCAGTCGGTGCGGGGGTCGATCGTCCAGAGCCCCCCGATGACGAGGAAGAGGTCGTCCGCGGTGACCCCCGGGCGGATGGTGCCGGCCTCCTCCGCGGCCCGGAGCAGCAGTTCGGCCGCCTCGGTCACCGGGGCGTGCCCGGGCTTCGCCGGCTGCCCCGGTGCGCTGGTGGCCTGGCGGATCGCGTCGGCGAGGCCCGCCTTGGCCATGGCGAACCGCGCCAGCCGGTCCATCCACTCGCGCAGCGCCCGGTCCGGCTCCCGGCCCTCCAGCAGCGGCGCCGCGGTGTCGGCGACCTGCTGCATCTCGTGCCGGTAGATCTCCAGGACGAGTGCCTCACGGGTGGGGAAGTGGCGGTAGAAGGTGCCCTGCCCGACGCCCGCCTTCTTCGCGATCGCGCTCAGCGGGACGTCCGCCGCACGCGTCAGTTCCTCCAGTGCCACGGCCAGGATGCGCTCGCGGTTGCGCTGCGCGTCCGAGCGCAGGGGGGTGTCCTTGTTCTGCCGCACTCGTACTCCTCGCGGTCCGCGGCCGAAACCGGACCTTGCTAACCGGACAGTTGTCCGTTACGTTTCCCGAGTAACGGACAACTGTCCGCTTGTTCCATCGTATCGGCGGGCCATCCCTGCGGACACCCCACGTCCGGCGCGCTGTGCTCAGGCGCGCCCCGCCTCCCGCACGGCCGCCGCCCGGCGCCACCGCCGGGCAGCGACACCGCCCCAGACCTCGCGATGTGAGAGAGAAGGCTTCCATGCCCCCATCGACGTCCAGCGACCTCACCCTGTCCGTCAACGGCGAGAAGTACGCGCTGACCGTCGACCACCGCACCACCCTGCTCGACGCCCTCCGTGAGCGCCTGGACCTGACCGGCACCAAGAAGGGCTGCGACCAGGGGCAGTGCGGCGCCTGCACCGTCCTGGTCGACGGCCGCCGCAAGGTGGCCTGTCTGCACCTGGCGGTCGCGGCCGAAGGACGCGAGATCACCACCATCGAAGGCGTGGCCGAGGGCGAGCGACTGCACCCGGTGCAGCAGGCGTTCCTCGACCTGGACGGCTTCCAGTGCGGCTACTGCACTCCGGGGCAGATCTGCTCGGCCATCGCCGTGATCGAGGAGCACGCGGCCGGCTGGCCGAGCGCGGTCACCGGTGACGTCCGGCCCGAGGCGGGTCCCCCGCCGCTGACCCCGGAGGAGATCCGCGAGCGCATGAGCGGCAACCTGTGCCGCTGCGGCGCGTACGTGTCGATCGTCCAGGCCGTGGCCCGGGCCGCTCAGGAGACGAACGGAGCTGCGGCATGAGGGAGTTCGGCTACCAGCGGGCGTACGACGTCTCCGGCGCCGTCGCACTGCTCGACGGCGACCGGGAGGCCCGGTTCCTCGGCGGCGGCACCAACCTCGTCGACCTCATGAAGACCGGCGTCGAACGGCCCGCCCGGCTCGTCGACGTCACCGAACTGCCCCTGAACCGCGTCGAGGAGACCGCGGACGGCGGGCTGCGCATCGGCGCGACCGTCACCAACAGCGACCTGGCCGCCCACCCCGAGATCAGACGCCGCTACCCGGCCCTGACACAGGCGGTGCTGGCGGGCGCCTCCGGTCAGCTGCGCAACATGGCCACCGTCGGCGGCAACCTGCTCCAGCGCACCCGCTGCGGCTATTTCACCGACGTCAACTCCCCGTGCAACAAACGCGTTCCCGGAAGCGGCTGCCCCGCGATCGAGGGCGAGCACCACAACCACGCCGTCCTGGGCGCCTCGGATCACTGCGTGGCCACCCACCCGTCCGACATGGGCGTGGCCCTGGCCGCCTTCGACGCGCGCGTCAGCTACGAAACGGCGGCCGGGCCGGGGGAGTTGCCGCTCACCGACCTGTACCTGCCGGTGGGGGAGACCCCGCACCTGGAGACCGCCCTGCGGCCGGGTGCCCTCATCACCGGCGTGACCCTCCCGGCCACCGCCACAGCCGCCCACTCCCGCTACCGCAAGGTGCGTGAGCGGGCCTCGTACGCCTTCGCCATCGGCTCCGTCGCCGCCGCGCTCGACGTACGGGACGGCCACGTCCACGACGTGCGTCTGGCGTTCGGCGCGGTCGCCTCCCGTCCCTGGCGCGCCCGCACGGCCGAACGCGTCCTGACCGGTGCCCCGGCCGACGCCGGGAACTTCGCGGCCGCCGCCGACGCCGAACTGACGGCCGCCCGGCCCCTGCCCCACAACGGATACAAGGTGACCCTGATGCGCAACCTCGTCGTGGCCGTCCTGAGCGAACTCGCCGAGGAGGCCGCCCGATGACCACCGCCACCAAGGGCGGCGCCGGCACCGCGCACACCCGCGTGGAGGGCCGCGACAAGGTCACCGGCGCGGCCCGTTACGCCGGCGAGATCCCCTTCGCGGACCTCGCCCACGGCTGGCTGGTGCTGTCGACCGTGGCCCGCGGCCGCGTCCGCGCCCTGGACGCCGAGGCCGTGCTCGCCATGCCCGGCGTCCTCACCGTCCTCCACCACGGCAACGCCCCGCGTGTCGACACCGGCTTCACCGGCATGATGGGCGTCCCGCCGGACCCGAGCACCGGTCTCTTCCAGCACGACCGGGTGCCCCACATGGGCTGGCCGGTGGCCCTGGTCGTCGCCGAGACGTCCGAGCAGGCCCGCGAGGCCGCCGAGGCCCTCGTGGTGCACTACGAACGGGAGCCGCACGACGTGGCGTTCTCCGCGCGGCGCGAGTCCGAGGCGTACCCGCTCGACGGGCACGTTCCGGCCGTGATGGAGAAGGGCGACCTGGAGGCCGAGCTCGCGGCGTCCGCCGTCGTGGTGGACGCCGAGTACACCACCCCCGAGGAGCACCACAACCCGATGGAGCCGCACGCGGCGGCGGCCCGCTGGGAGGGCGGACGGCTGGAGGTCGTCGACTCCAACCAGGGCACCGGCTGGGTCGCCGGCGAACTCGCCCACCTCTTCTCCCTCGACCCGGCGTCCGTGCGTGTCCGCTCCGAGCATGTCGGCGGGGGCTTCGGCAGCAAGGGCACCCGAGCGCACCAGGTGGCCGCCGTGATGGCCGCGACCGTGCTGCAGCGCCCCGTCCGGGTCGTGCTGACCCGCCGACAGATGTTCTCCCTCGCCGGCCACCGCAGCCCCACCGCCCAGCGGGTCAGGCTCGGCGCCGACGTGAACGGGCGGCTGCGCGCCCTGGAGCACCGCTCGCTGAACCAGACCTCGACCGTGCACGACTTCGTCGAGCCGAGCGCGGCCGCGAGCCGCTCGATGTACGCCGCCGACGCCCACCACACCGCCAGCCGGCTGGTGAAGCTCGACGTCCCCACCCCCACCTGGATGCGCGCCCCGGGTGAGGCGCCGGGCTCGTTCGCCCTGGAGTCGGCGCTCGACGAGCTCGCCGAGCGGTGCGGCGTCGACCCCATCGACCTGCGGATCCGCAACGAGCCCGCGGTGGGCCCGGTCTCCGGGCTGCCGTTCGGAGGCCGCAACCTGGTCGCCTGCTTCCGCGAGGGCGCCCGGAGGTTCGGCTGGGCCGGGCGGGACCCGCGGCCCGGGTTGCGCCGGAAGGGCCGCTGGCTGCTCGGCACGGGCATGGCGGCGGCCTCCTTCCCCGTGATGGCCATGCCGTCCACGGCCTCCGTGACAGCGGAGACGGACGGCACCTTCACGGTGCGGATCAACGCCGCGGACATCGGCACCGGCGCCAGGACCGCGCTCACCCTGGTCGCCGCGGACGCCCTGGAGGTGCCCGCGGACCGCGTCCGGGTGCGCATCGGGGACAGCGACCTCGGCCCCGCGATGATCGCCGGCGGCTCGGCGGGCACCCGCTCCTGGGGCTGGGCCGTCACGGAGGCGGCCGAGGAACTGCGCCGCAGCCTCGCGCCCGGCGCCGACATCCCGCCGGAGGGCGTCACCGTACGCTCGGACACGAGCCGGGCCCTCGGCGCCCTCGCCCAGAAGGAGCGGCACTCCTTCGGCGCGCAGTTCGCCGAGGTCGCCGTCGACCCCGCCACCGGGGAGGTCCGCGTCCGCCGGATGCTGGGCATCTTCGCGGCCGGCCGGATCGTGAACCCGCTGACCGCCCGCAGCCAGCTCGTCGGCGGCATGGCCTGGGGCATCTCCATGGCCCTGCACGAGGAAGCCGTCCGGGACCGCGCGAGCGGCGGCCTGTACGGCGCGGACCTGGCCGGATACCACGTCGCCGCGCACGCCGACGTACCGCACATCGAGGCCGACTGGGTCGACGACCGCGACCCGGACGACCCGGTGGGCATCAAGGGCATCGGCGAGGTCGGCATCGTGGGCGCGGCCGCGGCGGTCGCCAACGCCGTGTGGCACGCGACCGGGGTGCGCCACCGCGACCTGCCGATCCGGCCGGACCGGGTCCTGCTGGCTGGCGCCGATGCTTGATCTCGCGGGGCCCCTGCACGAGTGGATCGAGGAGGGCCGGGACTTCGCCGTCGCCACGGTGGTCGCCGTCGGCGGCAGCGCCCCGCGCCCTCCCGGCGCCGCGCTCGCGGTCCGGGCCGACGGCACGGCCGTCGGCTCGGTCTCCGGGGGATGCGTGGAAGGAGCGGTGTACGACCTGTGCCTCCAGGCCCTCCAGGACGGCGAGACGGTGGTCGAGCGGTTCGGCTACAGCGACGAGGACGCCTTCGCGGTGGGTCTGACCTGCGGCGGGACGATCGATGTCATGGTCACCCCGTTCACGGGCGGTCGGGCGGCCGAGGCGGCCGCCCTGGCGGCCGCCGCCCGGCAGGAACCCGTGGCCCTGGCCCGGGTGGTCCGGGGCCCGTCCGGCCTCCTCGGCCGGGCCCTGCTGGTCCGCCCCGACGGCTCCTGCGAAGGCGGCCTCGGCGGTGCTCCGGGCCTGGACCGCACCGTGCTCGACCGGGCAGGCGCCCTGCTCGCCGGCGGACGTACCGGCACCGTGGACCTCAGCGAGGACGGGTCACACTGCCCCGGCGGTCTCACGCTGCTCGTCGAGTCGGCCGCCCCACCGCCGCGCATGATCGTCTTCGGCGCCATCGACTTCGCCGCGGCCCTGGTGCGGGCGGGGAAGTTCCTGGGCTACCACGTGACCGTGTGCGACGCCCGTTCCGTCTTCGCGACCCGGGCCCGCTTCCCGGAGGCCGACGAGGTCGTCGTCGACTGGCCCGACCGCTACCTCCGGCGGACGGTGACCGACGGGCGCACGATGCTGTGCGTGCTCACCCATGACGCGAAGTTCGACATCCCGCTGCTCACGGAAGCGCTGCGGCTGCCGGTGGCCTACATCGGCGCGATGGGCTCGCGCCGCACCCACGCGGACCGCGAACGGAGGCTGCGGGAGGCGGGGCTGGGCGAGCCCGAAATCGCCCGGCTCAGGTCTCCGATCGGCCTCGACCTGGGGGCCCGTACGCCCGAGGAGACCGCCGTGTCGATCGCCGCGGAGATCGTCGCGGCACGGCACGGGGGCACGGGCGCTCCCCTCACGGGTTCGGCCAGACCGATCCACCGACGCGACCGCGAGCCGCAGCCGGCCTGAGGTCACCGGTTCGGGCACGCCGATCCCGCCGACCGGGCCCACAAGCCGCAGCCGGCCCTGACGGCTGCCGCCGACGCGCCGGAGGGGCCAGGGCCGCAAACGGCCCCGGCCCCTCCACGGGCGTGAGGGTGTGCGTCAGGCCGCGGCGGGCTCCGAGGCGTGACCGTGCAGACGGGCGATGACCTCGGTCAGCTGCTCGGCGACCTCGGCGTCGTCGGCCGGGTGCGTCTCGGCGAAACGGGTCATCGAGCCGGGGATGGACAGCTTGACGTCCTCCAGGACCTTGCCGCCGGCCACACCGACGGACTTGCGGGTCTCGTCGTGCGCCCAGACACCGCCGTACTGGCCGAACGCGGTTCCGACCACGGCGACGGGCTTGCCGCTGAGGGCACCGGCACCGTACGGGCGGGACAGCCAGTCGATGGCGTTCTTCAGCACGGCCGGGATGGTGCCGTTGTACTCGGGGGTGAACAGGATCAGGCCGTCGGCGGCGTTCGCGGCCTCGCGCAGCCGTGCGGCGGCGGCCGGGACGCTGCCCTCCACGTCGATGTCCTCGTTGTAGAAGGGGATCTCGGCCAGGCCCTCGAACAGGTTCACCTCGGCACCTTCGGGGGCGAGCTTCACGGCCGCCTCGGCCAGCTGGCGGTTGTGCGAACCGGCACGGAGGCTGCCGACGAGGGCAAGGATACGAACGGACATGCTGACTCCCACATCTGAGGCGCTGGTTAGGTCACTGACGATCCGGACCGGGGTCCGTTTATTCGTTCTAGCATCCTAACCGGACCGCGGTCCAGTTTTGTTCCCGATGCTTTACGCTGGCTTCATGTCCGCCGCACCGCCCCCTTTCCCGACGCCCCAGGAGCCCGTCGCCCGCCCCGAGCTGCTGCAGCTCGACACCGCCCTGGAGGGCGACGAGCCGTGCCTGCGGGCCGATGCCGCCCGCAACCGCGCCCGGCTGCTGGAGGCCGCCGGTCGCCTGGTGGCGGAGCGCGGCGCGGAGGCCGTCACGATGGAGGCCGTGGCCGCCGAGGCCTGTGTCGGCAAGGGCACCGTCTTCCGCAGATTCGGCGACCGCACCGGCCTGCTGACGGCCCTGCTCGACCACTCCGAGAAGAAGTTCCAGGCCGCCTTCCTCACCGGTCCGCCGCCGCTCGGGCCCGGAGCACCGCCCGTGGAGCGACTGCGCGCGTTCGGCTGCGCCATGCTGCGCCGCTCCGCCGACGACCTGGAGCTCCAGCTGGCGGCCGAGCCCGGCGCCAGCCGCCGCTTCGTGGCCCCCGCCCGCCGGGTGCTGCGGCACCACATCGAGATGCTGCTGCGCCAGGCCGTCCCCGAAGCGGACTGCGATCTCCTCTCCCATGCGCTGATGGGTCAGCTCGACCCCGCCCTGATCCACCATCTGACCAGGCAGTGCGCGATCCCCCTGGCCCGTCTGGAGGCCGCGTGGATCGACCTGGTCGACCGGGTGACGGGTGCGGGCACCACCTGCCCTTGAGTGCCACCGTACCCCGTGAGCGCTCACGGGTTTCTCACAACTCCCCCGCCGCGAGGGGGCCTTGGGGCTTCTGCCAAGATGCCGTACGTCATGGTGCAGATACCGAAAACGCCCGCGCCCCCGTCCCCCGCACCGTCGCGCTCCGTGCCCACGAGCGCCGATGTGGCCCGCCTGGCCGGCGTCTCGCGCGCGACCGTCTCCTATGTCCTCAACAACACCAGCGCCGTACGGATCAGCGAACCCACCCGACGCCGCGTGCGCGAGGCCGCGAGGGAACTCGGCTACGTCCCCCACGCGGCGGCCCGCAGTCTGCGCGCCGGGCACAGCCGCATGGTGCTGATCCCCGCGCCGACCTTCCCCGTCGGCCCTCTCTACAGCCGGTTCCTCACCGACCTCCAGGCCTCGCTCGCCGCCCTGGACTACACCGTCGTGCAGCACGGCACCGGCGGCCCGCACGGTGACGAAGCGGCCCGCGCCTGGGCCGAGTTGCGGCCGGTGGCCGTGCTCGTACCCGGCTCCGGGCCGGGCCCGCGCGGGGTGGCGGTGCTCAAGCGCTCCGGAGCGCGGGCCGTGGTCACCCTCGGACCGGAGACCATCGAGGGCGCGCACGCGCTGCTCATGGACCACGACGTCGTCGGCCACAGCGCGGGCGCCCACCTCTACGACCGCGGCCGGCGCCGGATCGGCGTCGTCGTCCCGCAGGAGCCGGGCCTGGAGGCGTTCTCCGCACCGCGCCTCGACGGCGTGCGCCAGTCGGTGCGCGGCACGGACGCCACGGTGACCGAACTGCCCCTCGCCTATGACGAACAGGCGGCGGCGCGTCTCGCCGCGCGCTGGCGCATCCTGGGTCTGGACGCCGTGTTCACCTACAACGACGAGTACGCGATGCTGCTGATGCGGGCCCTGCTGGACGAGGGGATCCGCATCCCCGAGGAGACGGCCGTGATCGGCGCCGACGACCTGATGCTCGGCCGGCTGCTGCGGCCCCGCCTCAGCACGGTCCGGCTGCGGCTGCCCTCCGGCCGTGAACTGGCCGAACTGGTCGACCGCGCGGTGCGCAGGCCCGCCACCGAGCCGGAGGCGCACAAGGTGCTGGGGGCCACGGTGCTGCACCGCGAGTCCAGTTGACCCGCAGAGGTGCGCGGCTTGACCTGTAGGGGTTACGACTGACGTGCGCAGTACGCGACTTGACCCGGAGGTGGGCGCGGCGGCCGGCGGTGGACAACGAGGCGGATGGCCCGTTCCGCGGGCGCGGCACGGCTAGGATGTTGCATGCTCAACTAATGGGGACGCGTTCCCGCGCGGGCAGCGGTGCACACCGCCGCGCCCGCACGGTCCGTTCCGCCATGTGACCGCCGAACCGGCCGCGCACGTACGGGAGTTCCGCTTCACCCGTCAGCCGGTGACCGATCGATCGGAGAGCCGTCATGCCGTTGCTCGACACGAGGACCTGGCAGCCCCGCACGCTCACGGGGCCCGGGTACACGGTCACCGAGCCAGCCACCGGCCAAGCCCTCGGCCCCCTCACCCTCGCCGGCCCCCAGGACGTCGAGGCCGCCGCCGGACGGGCCGCCGCCGCCCGGACCGCATGGGCCCGCACCCCGCACTTCGCTCGCGCCGCCGTCCTGCGCAAGGCCGGCGACCTGTTCACCGAACACGCCGCCGAACTGCGCGAATGGCTCGTGCGGGAATCGGGGTCCGTCCCCGGCAAGGCCGACTTCGAGCTGCACGTCGCCGCCCAGGAGTGCTACGAGGCCGCAGCCCTCGCCTCCCGCCCGGCCGGCCAGGTCCTGCCCAGCGAGGCGCCGCGCCTGTCGTACACGCGCCGCGTCCCGGCCGGCGTGGTCGGTGTGATCTCGCCGTTCAACGCGCCGCTGATCCTGTCCATCCGCTCCGTCGCACCGGCCCTGGCGCTGGGCAACGCGGTCCTGCTGAAGCCGGACCCGCGCACCGCCGTCTGCGGAGGGCTGTCCCTCGCCGCGGTCTTCGCCGCCGCGGGCCTGCCGGAGGACCTGCTGCACGTGCTGCCCGGCGGCCCGGACGCCGGACAGGCCCTGGTCGCCGACCCCCGCGTACCGGTCATCTCCTTCACCGGCTCCACCGCCGCCGGGCGGGCCGTGGGCGAGGCCGCCGGCCGTCACCTCAAGCGGGCCCACCTGGAACTGGGCGGCAACTCGGCCATGATCGTGCTGGAGGACGCCGACCTCGACGCGGTGATCTCCACGGCCGCCTGGGGCTCGTTCTTCCACCAGGGCCAGATCTGCATGACCACCGGACGCCATCTGGTGCACGCGTCCCTCTACGACGAGTACGTCGAGCGACTGGCCGCCAAAGCCGACTCACTCGCCGTCGGCGACCCGTACCGGGACCAGGTCCACCTCGGCCCCATCATCGACTCGGGTCAGCTCGCCAAGATCAGCGGCCTGGTCGACGCCAGCACGGCCGCGGGCGCGAAGCTCGCCGCCGGCGGCACCCACGACCGGCTCTTCTACCGGCCGACGGTCCTCGCCCACGTCGACGACCGCACCCCCGCCTACACGGAGGAGGTGTTCGGCCCGGTGGCGCCCGTCCGTTCGTTCACCACCGCCGACGAGGCGGCGGCCCTGGCCGCGCAGAGCCCGTACGGGCTCTCCCTGGGCATCGTCACCAGGGACCCGGCCCGCGGCCTCGACCTCGCCGAGCGCATCCCGACCGGCATCGTCCACATCAACGACCAGACCGTGAACGACGAAGCCGTGGCGCCCTTCGGCGGGGTCGCCGCCTCCGGCACCGGCGCCCGGTTCGGCGGCGAGGCCAATCTGGAGGCCTTCACCGAACTGCGCTGGACGACGGTACGCGGAGACGTCGCTCCCTACCCCTTCTAGGAGCTCCGCCCCCCGCCCGAGGGCCCGGCCGTCCGGGCCCCGTGCCGGGTCACTCGGCCGGCTGCTGGGCCTGCTGCTCGGCGACCGCCTTGCGGACCTCGTCCATGTCGAGATTGCGGGCCTGCCCGATCACGTCCGTCAGGGCGGCCTCGGGCAGGGCGCCCGGCTGGGCGAACACGGCGACCTGGTCACGGACGATCATCAGCGTGGGAATGGACTGGATACCGAAGGCCGCGGCCAGCTCGGGCTGCGCCTCGGTGTCCACCTTGCCGAACACGAGGTCCGGGTTCTCCTCCGCCGCCTTCTCGTAGACCGGGGCGAACTGCTTGCACGGCCCGCACCAGTCGGCCCAGAAGTCGATCAGGACGAACTCGTTGTCCGTGACCGTCTGGTCGAAGTTCTCCTTGGTGAGCTCCACGGTGCTGCTCATGGCGTACATCCCTCTTCCTGGTGTGGGGTCAAGCCGTCGGCACAACACGGCCGACCGGACACGTATTCCGCGCCCCTACCCATGTGGCCAGGGCGCACACCACCCACCAGACTGACCCCATGACGGAAACGGAAACCAACACGTACGACGTCGTGGTGCTCGGGGCCGGGCCCGTGGGGGAGAACGTCGCCGACCGCACCCGCGCGGCCGGACTGACCACCGCGGTCGTGGAGAGCGAACTGGTCGGCGGCGAGTGCTCCTACTGGGCGTGCATGCCCAGCAAGGCCCTGCTGCGGCCGGTGATCGCCCGCGCGGACGCCCGACGCGTGCCGGGCCTGCGCCAGTCCGTGCAGGGCCCCCTCGACGCCTCCGCGGTCCTGGCCCACCGGGACTACTACACCTCGAACTGGAAGGACGACGGCCAGGTCGGGTGGCTCGACTCCATCGGAGCCGACCTCTACCGGGGCCACGGGCGCCTCACCGGCCCCCGCGAGGTGACGGTCACCGGCCCGGACGGCGGTGAGCGCGTCCTGACCGCCCGGCACGCCGTCGCCGTCTGCACCGGAAGCCGCGCCGCCCTGCCCGGCCTGCCCGGACTGGACACCGTCAAGCCGTGGACCAGCCGGGAGGCCACCAGCTCGAAGTCGGTGCCCGGCCGGCTGATCGTCGTCGGCGGCGGAGTGGTGGCCACCGAGATGGCCACCGTCTGGCAGGCCCTGGGCTCGCAGGTCACCCTGCTGGTCCGCGGCAAGGGCCTGCTCCCGCGGATGGAGCCCTTCGCCGGAGAACTGATCGCCGAGGCGCTCACGGAGGCCGGAGCGGACGTCCGCACCGGCACCTCGGTGGAGTCCGTGACCCGGGAGAACGGCACCGTCATCGCCGTGACCGACAAGGGCGACCGTATCGAGGCCGACGAGATCCTCTTCGCCACCGGCCGCGCCCCGCGCACCGACGACATCGGCCTGGAGTCGATCGGCCTCGACCCCGGTTCCTGGCTGCCGGTCGACGACAGCCTCCGGGTGACCGGCCACGACTGGCTGTACGCGGTCGGCGACGTGAACCACCGGGCCCTCCTCACCCACCAGGGCAAGTACCAGGCCCGCATCGCGGGCGCCGCCATCGCCGCGCGGGCAACCGGTGAGACCCTCCTCGGCGAGCCCTGGGGCGCCCACGCCGCGACCGCGGATCACGCGGCCGTTCCCCAGGTCGTCTTCACCGACCCGGAGGCCGCGGCCGTGGGCCTGTCCCTGGCCGAGGCGGAACAGGCGGGCCACCGGGTGAAGGCCGTCGACGTGGACCTGTCCACCGTCTCCGGGGCAGGCCTGTACGCCGACGGTTACCAGGGCCGCGCCCGCATGGTCGTCGACGTCGAGGAAGAGATCCTGCGCGGCGTCACCCTCGTCGGTCCCGGAGTCGGTGAACTCATCCACTCCGCGACGATCGCGGTCGCCGGCCGCGTCCCGATCAGCCGCCTGTGGCACGCCGTCCCGTCCTACCCGACGATCAGCGAGGTGTGGCTGCGGCTGCTGGAGGCGTACCGGGACGCGTGAGGCCCCTCCGCCGACCCCGAGGCGGTCCCGACACCCGCGGGACAGCCTCGGCCGCATGAAGACGACGCCCTGCCGGGCGCCGACGGCGAGGAACCAGATCACGCCTCCGCGGGCACCACCAACTCCCGGTAGTCGTCGTCCCACAGATCCTCCTCCGCCTCCGGCAGCAGCAGCACCCGGTCCGGCCGCAGCGCGTCCACGGCGCCCTCGTCGTGCGTGACCATGACGATCGCGCCCGGGTAGGTGCCGACCGCTGCAAGGACCTCGGCGCGCGAGGCCGGGTCCAGGTTGTTGGTGGGCTCGTCGAGGAGCAGGACGTTGGCGCCCGAGTGCACCAGACCCGCCAGGGCCAGCCGGGTCTTCTCACCGCCCGACAGGACACCGGCCGGCTTGCCGGTGTCGTCGCCGGTGAACAGGAACGCGCCCAGCACCTGGCGGACTTCACCGTCGGTGAGGTGCGGTGCGGCACCGGCCAGGTGCTCGCGGACCGTCGACTCCGGGTCCAGGGTGTCGTGTTCCTGCGCGAAGTAGCCGAGGCGCAGACCGTGCCCGTGCACCACGCGGCCGCCGTCCGGCGTGTCCCGCCCGGCGAGCAGGCGCAACAGGGTGGTCTTCCCGGCGCCGTTGGGACCGAGCACCACCAGGCGGCTGCCCCGGTCTACAGCCAGGTCGACGCCCCGCAGAACGTGCCGGCCGCCGTACGACCTGGTCAGGCGCACCGCGCCGAGTGGGATGCGGCCGCAGGGCGCCGGCTCGGGCAGCCGGATTCTGGCCGTCTTCGCGGCGCGCCGGGCCGGTTCGAGGTCGGCGAGCAGCCGGTCGGCACGGCGGGCCATGTTCCGCGCGGCCACCGCGGTCGAGACCCGGGCCCGCATCCTGCCGGCCTGGGCGTGCAGCGCCGCCGCCTTGCGCTCGGCGTTCGACCGCTCCCGCGCCCGGCGCCGCTCGTCGGCCTCCCGCTGCGTCAGATAGGCGTCCCAGCCGGTGTTGTGGACGTCGAGCGCGGCCCGCCCGGGGTCCAGATGGAAGACCCGGTTCACGGTGCCGGCCAGCAGGGAGGTGTCGTGGCTGATCATCACCAGACCGCCCTGATGGCTCGTCAGGAAGGTGCGCAGCCAGGCGATGGACGCCGCGTCGAGGTGGTTCGTGGGCTCGTCCAGCAGCAGTGTGCCGTACCCGGCGAACAGGATGCGGGCCAGTTCGACGCGGCGGCGCTGACCGCCCGACAGCGCGCCGAGCCGCCGGTCCATCAGCTCTGCCGGCAGGCCGAGACCGGCGGCGACCCGGGCGGCCTCCGCCTCGGCCGCGTAGCCCCCGCGGGCCTGGAACTCGGCCTCGGCCCGCACGTAGGCGTTCATCGACCGTTCCGTGCCGTCGGCCATCGCGGCCTCGGCGCTCCGCAGCGCCCGCACGGCCAGGTCCAGGCCGCGTGCGGACAGGATCCGGTCGGTCACGGTGACCGACTGGTCGGCGGCGCGGGAGTCCTGGGGGAGGTGGCCGACGCCGGCCGTGCGGACGACCGAGCCGGCGGCGGGCCGCAGTTCGCCCGCCAGGGTGTGCAACAGGGTGGTCTTCCCGGCGCCGTTGCGGCCGACCAGGCCGATGCGGTCGCCGGGGGAGACGTGGAAGGAGACGCCGGACAGCAGCAGACGGGCGCCCACGCGCACGTCGACGTCACGAACGGTGATCATGAGAAAACGCTCCGAACCAGCAAGAGGACACACGGGTGGCGTGGAAGTGGGTCCTCGGCTAGGAAATTCGGGGCGTAGACATGCGGATACGGTAACGGGGGCACCGCGTCGGGCGCCTGCCGATTTCGGCGGCACCGCCTGCCGGGCTGTGGCGGCTCGGTTCGCTGCCGGGTGCCTGCGCATCCCGCCGGCAGGCCTGCCGGGCTGTCTCCGTCGCAGGCTCGCCGGGCTACGGCAGGTCGAAGCCGAGTGCCCGTGCCGCCTCGTCGGGGGTCGGCTGGGCCCAGCGCTCCGCCATCGCCTGGTGGGACGAAAGGGAACGCGGCTCGGCGCGGTCCAGGTACAGGACACCGTCGAGGTGGTCCGTCTCGTGCTGCACGATCCGTGCCGGCCAGCCCGTGAACACCTCGTTCAGCGTCCGCCCCTGCTCGTCCTGCCCGGTCAACCGGACCTCGGCCGGCCGCGCCACCACCGCCTGCCAGCCCGGCACGCTCAGGCAGCCCTCGAAGAACGCGGCCCGCGCGTCCCCGACGGGCTCGTAGGCGGGATTGACCAGGACGCGGAACGGCTGCGGCACCCGCCCACGCGCCAGACGTACGTCGTCCGGAACCGGTGCGGGGTCCTCGATCACCGCGATCCTGAGCTCCACGCCGACCTGCGGCGCCGCCAGGCCGACCCCGGGTGCCGCGCGCATGGTGACCCGCAGCGCCTCGACGAACCGGTCCAGCAGGGCGGGCCCCAGTTGACCGTCGTACGGCACGGTGCCGTGCCGCAGCACCGGGTCGCCCGCCGCGACGATGGCCAACGGCAGGCCACTGTCGAGGAGTTGCTCGACCCGCTCGGCCAGGGGTGCGCGATCGCCCGGAGTTCCCATCGCGCCAGGATGGCACGGCACTCCCCACCTCAGTGTGACGCACGTCACGCATGCCTGCCGGGAACTGAACGCCCCGCGGCCCCGACTACTGCACCGCAACAGACGCCGTCCGCACCGCGACGGCCCAGTAGACGTCCCCCGGAGAAGCCCGCCGATGACCACCGCTCCCTCGACCACCACGGACGAGGCCCCGCAACCAGCCGCCCCGGCACCGTCGAGGAGCAGCTGGGCCTCCCTGCGCCCGCTGATCCTCCGCCTGCACTTCTACGCCGGGGTGCTGGTGGCGCCGTTCCTCCTGATCGCCGCCGTCACCGGCCTGCTCTACGCCGGCGCCTTCCCGGCCGAGAAGCTCGTGTACGACCATGAGATGACCGTCCCCGCGGGCGAGCGGAAGCTGCCGATCAGCGAGCAGGTCGCCGCCGCGCGCAAGGCCCACCCCGAGGGCACCATCTCGGCCGTGCGTCCCTCGCCCGAGGCCGACGCGACGACCCGCGTGATGCTGTCCGGCGTCCCGGGCGTCGACGAGGGTCACACGCTCGCGGTGTTCGTGGACCCGTACACCGCGAAGGTGCGCGGCTCCCTCGAACAGTACGGCTCGACCGGCGCGCTGCCGCTGCGCACCTGGATCGACGAGTTCCACCGCGACCTGCACCTCGGGGAGCCGGGGCGGTTGTACTCCGAGCTGGCCGCCAGCTGGCTGTGGGTGATCTCGGCGGGCGGGCTGGTGCTGTGGTTCTCCCGCCGCCGCGCCCTGCGCAAGGTACGGGGCACGAAGGGGCGGCGTCGCACCCTCGGACTGCACGGCACGATCGGCGTGTGGGCCGCGATCGGCTTCTTCTTCCTCTCGGCGACCGGCCTGACCTGGTCCGCCTACGCGGGGGCCACCATCGACGAGCTGCGCACCTCGCTCGGCCAGGCCACCCCGTCGGTGTCGGCGGCCGCCGGCGGTGAACACGGCGGCCACGGCTCCGCAGCGGGGCAGGCGGGCGACGCCGCGCACGGCGTGGGCCTGGACAAGGTCCTGTCGGCCGCACGGGCCGAGGGTCTGGGCGACCCGGTGGAGATCGTGCCGCCCGCCGACGCGAACTCGGCATATGTCGTCAAGCAGGTGCAGCGCAGCTGGCCCACCAAGCAGGACGCCGTCGCGATCGACCCGGCCGACGGGCAGGTCACCGACGTGGTGCGCTTCGCCGACCACCCGGTGCTCGCGAAGCTCACCCGCTGGGGCATCGACCTGCACACCGGCGTCCTGTTCGGCCTGGCCAACCAGATCGCCCTGATGCTGCTCGCGCTGGCCCTGATCCTGCTGATCGTCTGGGGCTACCGCATGTGGTGGCAGCGCGGCCGGGGCAGTGCCTTCGGCCGTCCCGTCCCGCGCGGCGCCTGGCAGCAGGTACCGCCGCAGATCCTCGTACCGCTGATGGCGGGCATCGCCGTACTCGGCTACTTCCTGCCCCTGTTCGGCATCCCGCTGGCGGCCTTCCTCGCCGCCGACATCCTGCTGGGGGAGATCGCCCACCGGCGGGGGAAGCGGTCGTACGGGGCGCCGGCCGGGTAGCGGTCCCGCGGAGCCACGGATGCCCGGCTCCGTACGGAGCCGGGCATCTCCCTGGGGAGGTGCGGGTCAGTGCGGGCCGAAGTCACCCGCGAGCGCCGAGGCGATCCGCAGGTGCGACTCCGCCTCCTCGTGCCGGTTCTGCCGCTGGAGCGTACGGCCGAGCATCAGCCGGGCGTAGTGCTCCACCGGGTCCCGCTCCACGATCGTCCGCAACTCGCTCTCGGCGCGCCGCAGTTGAGCCGAGTGGTAGTAGGAGCGCGCCAGGAGCAGCCGGGGCCCGGTCTGCTCGGGCACCTCCTCGACCAGCCCGACCAGGACGCGCGCGGCGGCGGCGTAGTCCTTGGCGTCGAAGAACAACTGCGCACGCTCCCAGCGCTCGGCCGGGGTTCCGTGGGCGTAGTACGTCGTGTCCTGCGTCGTCGTGTCGTGGGTCGTGTTCACTCGGTGCCTCCTTCGGGGCCGTCAACCGAGCCCCCCGGCCGCTTATTCCGCCGGTCGGAGCGTGGCCGGGGCCGGAGGGCGCGGTGCCCTCCCCGCACCGCACGACCTAGCGGGTCAGGGCGGTCAGCTCGGCGCCGGCCCGCTCCGTGATCAGGCTCAGCACCCGGCCCGTGACGGCCAGGTCCTCCGCCGGGATCCCGTCGTAGACCCGGGCGGTGAGGGGCGCCGTCTCACGGGTGGTCGTGGCGTACAGCTCCCGCCCGGCGTCGGTGATCCGCAGGTCGGACGCCCCCTCCGGGGCCAGCCACTGGGCGGCGATCAGCTGGTCGAGCACGCCGTGCACCTCCGACGCGTCGATCTTCAGCGCGCCGGTGACACCGTCGACGAGCTGCTCGCGCCCGACCGGGCCGTCGGCGACGGCGGCGAGCCGGAGGGTGACGGACTGCTGGAAGGTGATGCCGTGCCGGGCCAGCACGTTCTCGAGGAGGGCGCGGCCGGCGTAGTGGGCCAGGGCGATGACGCGGGGGTCGGCGAGGGGCGTGGTGGTCATGACTGCTCCGTCTCGTTCCGGATGGAGGGATCAAGGGGTGCGTCGAGCAGGGCGGTCAGCTCGCGCTTGAACTCCCGGGTGCGCGCGCTGTCGAGACCGCCGAGTGGGTCGAGGAGCTGCTGGAGGAGTGTGTGGACGACCTCGATCGCCTGACGGGTGACCTCGGTGCCCCGCTCCGTGAGGGCGAGCTGCACCGCGCGCGGGTCGCGCGGGTCCCGGGTGCGCTCCAGGAGGCCGGCCGTCTCCAGGGCGCGGGCCAGCTTCGACACGTAGAGCGGTTCGAGCCCGGTGCGGTCGGCGAGCCGGCGCTGGCTGGGCCGTTCGCCGGAGCGCTGCATGCCGTGCAGCGAGGCGACCAGTGAGTACTGCGCGTGGGTGAGCCCCAGCGGGGCCACCGCGCGGTCGACCGCGACCCGCCATTTCATCGACAGCCGCCACACCAGGAACCCGGGCGTCGCGCCCTCGTAACCGTCGCTCATGAGGAATACCATACATGGCTACTATATCCATGGCTACTAAATGAGGGTGGTCGGTGAGCGCGGCCGCGGAGCGGCCCGAACCCGACGCTGACGCAAACCGTCGCGCCGGACTAGGTTGGGCGTCATGAGCAATCTTGAGCGCGAAGCGGCCCCTTCCCTGTGCGGCGGCCGTGGCTTCGTGGTGGCGGAGCCGGTGCGTGAACTCCTCAGCCCCCGCCGGGTGAAACTGGGCGAGTCCAGCGAGGTCCGCCGGCTGCTGCCCAACCTCGGCCGTCGCATGGTCGGAGCCTGGTGCTTCGTCGACCACTACGGGCCCGACGACATCGCCGACGAGCCCGGCATGCAGGTCCCGCCGCACCCCCACATGGGTCTGCAGACCGTGAGCTGGCTGCACGAGGGCGAGGTGCTGCACCGCGACTCCACCGGCAGCCTCCAGACGATCCGCCCGCGTGAACTGGGACTGATGACCTCCGGCCGGGCCATCAGCCACTCCGAGGAGAGCCCGCGCTCGCACGCCCGCTTCCTGCACGGCGCGCAGCTGTGGGTCGCGCTCCCCGACAGCCACCGCCACACCGACCCGCGCTTCGAACACCACGCCGGTCTCCCGGTCGTCACGGCGCCCGGCCTCACGGCCACCCTGATCCTCGGCGACCTCGACGGGGCGACCTCGCCGGGCACCGCGTACACACCGATCGTCGGGGCCGACCTGGCCCTGACCCGAGGCACGGACGTCCGCCTGCCCCTCGAACCGGACTTCGAGTACGCCGTCCTGTCCATGTCGGGCGAGGCCCACGTCGACGGCGTCCCGGTCCTGCCCGGCTCCATGCTCTACCTCGGCTGCGGCCGCAGTGAACTGCCCCTGCGGGCGGAGTCGGACGCGGGCCTGATGCTCCTGGGCGGCGAACCGTTCGAGGAGGAACTGATCATGTTCTGGAACTGGATCGGACGGACGCAGGGGGAGATCGAGCAGGCGCGGCGGGACTGGATGGAAGGGACCCGGTTCGGGGAGGTGAAGGGCTACGACGGGCACCCGTTGCCGGCTCCGGACCTGCCGGCGACGCCTCTGAAGCCGCGGGGGAGGGTGCGCTGATCCGCAGAAACGGCTGATTGGTGAGTGACGGGTGATGACTCGCCGCCGTGCGTTGTCTTGCGCCGTTCCATCGTGCGCTCTACCGGGTCGGTCCTGATGACATCGGGGCCCACCGCGCCTTGGTGGCCGTCGGCGCCGACGAGCATGGAGGCCGGGTCCTCGGGTGCTACGCGCTCGTCCTCGCCATCGGTGAAGCCCACCCTGAAAACAGTCGGCGGCGGGGAGCACCTGCCTCGCCGTCGCCTTGTGAAGAAGAAGGGCGCAACCGCTTGATCACCCTCGGCCGAGCCTCATGGGCGATCCAGCCCTTCGTTCCGGGCCGGATGTCGGCGCGTTTTGGCTAGCGGCTTCCGTCACGCCGTTATAGCGTTGTGATCAGCAGTCGTGGTTCCGAAGTTCCGTTCGCCCGTGATCGCCATCACGGGCGTTCTTGCTGTTCAGCGCCTCTCCGGACCAGGGCGATCACCTCCCGGTCGCGCAGGGTGCGTGTCCGGTTTCCCGCAAAGGAGCCAGCCATGGCCAAGGGCACAGTGAAGTGGTTCAACAGCGAGAAGGGCTTCGGCTTCATCGAGCAGGAGGGCGGCGGCCCCGACGTCTTCGCCCACTACTCCAACATCGCCAGCCAGGGCTACCGCGAGCTGCAGGAGGGCCAGAAGGTCGAGTTCGACGTCACGCAGGGCCAGAAGGGCCCGCAGGCGGAGAACATCCGCCCCGCCTGATCGCGCGCCTCAGTCAGGGCCCGGCATCCCGGCTTCGGGAGGCCGGGCCCTGCTGCCGCAGTGGTCAGCAGTCTCCATGGGGTCACCTTTGGGGTCACCTTCTCTGAGGGTCGGCGACAGCGTTTTCGCTGCGGGGCGCGTACTCGCCGTGCGCTCGGAGATGGTCGAGCAGCAGGTGGCTCAGCGGCTCGGGCGCTTCCTCGGGGATCCAGTGGCTGACGCCTTGGAGGATCTCGAATCGGTACGGCCCCTTGACCCATCGCTCGGTCTCCTGCGCGGCTGCCGGGCCGAACGCGCTGTCGTCCGTGCTCCAGACGTACAGCGTGGGAACGTCGATGACGCCGATCGCGCCGTCGGGGCGGCCGGCGCGGTACCAGTTCAGCGCAGCGGTGAGAGCGCCAGGCCGGGACAGGTGACGCACATAGGCGTCCGCGCTGTCTTGCGGGACCTTTCCGGCGTAGAAGTCGCGAAGCTCTTGGGCGCCGTGGGCCAGCATGCGCTCTTCGGTCGCGGGCGTTTCGCGCCAGTCGATCATGTAGTGCGAGCGACTGCGCTGGTCCTCATCCGTGCGCAGGGTGGTGGCCAGGGCGCCGGGGTGCGGGGTCGAGACGACCGTGAGGGTGCGCACGCGGCCGGGGTGGGCATCAGCCGTCCACCAGGCCACCGCGCCGCCCCAGTCGTGGCCGACCAGGTCGAACGTTTCCCAGCCCAGTTCCTCCGTGATCGCGACGACGTCGTCGACGAGATGGCTGATCCGATAGTCCTCGGGCCGCTGGGGGCGGGCCCCGGGTGAGTACCCACGCTGGTCGGGTGCCACCACCCGGAAGCCGTGCGCGGCCAACGCCTCGATCTGCCGCCGCCACACCACCCCCGTCTGCGGGAATCCGTGCAGCAAGAGCACCGGGCGGCCCCCGGCGGGACCGGCCGCGATCGCGTCGAACACGCCCGCATGCGTGGAGATGCTCAGCTGAGTCACGATCCACCCCTTCGTACCGACTGGTCGGTACCCTTGCGGTGAGGAGAGGGGCTGTCAAGAGGCCGCGACGGTTGAACCTGACGTCGAATTCAAATATAACCGGTCGGAAGGCCGATACCTGTCACCCCTGCGGCCATGACATGTCCTCGGATCACCCGAGGAGACGGTCAGAGCCATATCCGCACGGCAGTTGGCGTTCGGCACCGTCTACCGGCAATCGAGCCCGGCTCACGGAGCTCGGAGTTTCGGCACCGGAGTCCCCGGACGCACCGGACCGACAGGAAACAGCGAGGCGACATGAGGGAAGCAGTCATCGTTTCGACGGCACGGACGCCGATCGGAAAGGCCTACCGCGGCGCGTTCAACGACACCCAGGCGCAGGAACTCGCCGCCCACGCCCTTTCGCACGCGGTGCGGCGCGCCGGTCTCGAGGGAGGCGAGGTCGAGGACGTCCTCTTCGGCTGCGCCGTGCAGCAGGGGTCCTCCGGTTTCAACGTGGCGCGTCAGGCCGCTCTGCGGGCCGGACTTCCGGACACCGTGTCGGGGATGTCGATCGACCGGCAGTGCTCGTCGGGTCTGATGGCCGTAGCGACGGCCGCCAAGCAGATCGTCACGGACGGCATGCAGGTCGCCGTCGGCGGCGGTGTCGAGTCGATCTCCCTGGTCCAGAACGACCACATGAACACCCATCGCATGACGGATCCCTGGCTGGTCGAGCACAAGCCGGCCATCTACCTGCCGATGCTGCAGACGGCGGAGATCGTCGCCGAGCGCTACGGCGTGAGCCGGGAGCGCCAGGACGAGTTCGCGCTGCTGTCACAGCAGCGCACCGCGGCGGCGCAGGAGGCCGGCCGGTTCGACCAGGAGATCGTCGCGCTCAGCAGCGTCAAGAAGGTCCTCGACAAGCAATCCGGGCACGTACGGGACGAGGAGGTCACCCTGACCCGGGACGAGGGCAACCGCGCGTCGACCACCCTCGACGGCCTGGCCGGCCTGGCACCGGTGCTGCCCGACGGTCAGGTGAGCGCGCACTCCAGCGTGACGGCGGGCAACTCCTCGCAGCTGTCGGACGGGGCGTCGGCCTCGGTGCTGATGGAGGCGAAGGAGGCCGAGCGCCGCGGCCTGGAACCGCTGGGCGTCTACCGGGGTATGACCGTCGCCGGGTGCGCGCCGGACGAGATGGGCATCGGCCCGGTCTTCGCCATACCGAAGCTGCTGAAGCAGCACAACCTCACCATCGACGACATCGGCCTGTGGGAACTCAACGAGGCCTTCGCCTCCCAGGCGCTGTACTGCCGCGACGAACTGCACATCGACCCGGAGCGGTTCAACGTCAACGGCGGCGCGATCTCGGTCGGCCACCCGTACGGCATGACCGGCGCCCGACTGGTGGGGCATGCCCTCATCGAGGGCAAGCGCCGCGGCGTTCGGTATGTGGTGATCTCCATGTGCATCGGCGGCGGAATGGGCGCAGCCGGACTGTTCGAGGTCGCCTGAGCATGGACACGTTGTCGAACGAGGTGGAAAAGACCCGGAACGCGGTCCTGGTGGACTTCGGCGGTGTCATCACCTCCAGTGTGTTGCGGGCCTTCACTGAATTCGGCGCCTCGCTCGGGGGCGATCCGCGCCTTCCGCTGGACCTCCTGAGCCGGGATCAGCCCTCACGCACCCTGCTGGCCGACCACGAGTGCGGCCGTATCGACGCCCCGGCCTTCGAGCGGGGATTCGCCGAACGCCTCCGTGTCCATGGCGCGGAGGTGTCGGCCGAGGGGCTCACGGCCCGGATGCAGGCGGGAATGTCGATCGACGGGGACATGCTCGCGCTGCTCGGTGAGGTGCGAGCCGCCGGTCATCCTGTCGCGTTGGTGTCCAATGCGTTCGGCACCGGGACCTACGACGGCGTCGACCTCGCGGCCGTCGCCGATGTGGTCGTCATTTCGTCCGAGGCCGGTATCCGCAAGCCTTCCCGACGGATCTACGCGATCGCGTGTGAACGCCTCGGCATCGACCCCGAGGAGGCGGTCATGATCGACGATCTGCAGCAGAACCTCGACGGAGCGGCACGGATCGGAATCGGAGGCGTACTGCACACCAGCGCCGCCGACACCCGCCGCCAACTCGCCGAACGCTTCGGGATCGCTGCCTGACCGATACCCATCGATTGACCGGCCGGACGCGCTGAGGTCGGTCATCCGGCCACACCGCCCGAGGACTTGATGGCCAAGCCGGGCAAAGTCACCTCGTCGGCGAGGGTGCGGCCGCACCATCACCTGCTCACATCCCGGAAGGCAGCACCGCCCCATGACCAGCGTTTTCGATCCTGTGTGCCGCCACGCGGCCGTCACCCCCGACAACATCGCACTGCGCGGTGCCACGGATCAGTGGACCTACCTTCGGCTTCGGGACGCGACCATGCGGTACGCGGGCGCCCTGGCAGCAGCCGGCCTGGTTCCGGGGGACCGGGTGCTGCTCGCCGCGCCCTCGGTGCCCGAGTTCGTGGTGGCCTACCTGGGGATCCAGGCGGCGGGCTGTGTCGTGGTGCCGGTCAACACGATGTCCACCCGGGCCGAGGTCGAGTACGTCCTCGGCGACGCCGGATGCTCCTTGGCGATCGCATGGCACGCCCTGGGCCCCGCTGTCGCGGAGGCGGCCGCGGCGCTCTCGGTGCCCTCCTGGGAGTTGTCCCCGGGCACGCCGGTCGGCGCTGCCCCTGCCGACGTCGTCGACCGTGACCGCGACGAGACGGCGGCCATCCTGTACACGTCGGGCACCACCGGGCGGCCGAAGGGGGCCCAACTCACCGTCGGGAACCTGCTGTCCGCCGGGGAGATCGGCGCCGAGTGCAGCCGAGCGTCGAGCGCCGACCGCACCGGCACCGGACTCCCGCTGTTCCACGTGTTCGGCCAGGCATCGGTCATGATGGCGACCTTGACCGTGGGCGGCTCGATGTCGTTGCTGGCCCGATTCGACCCGGCGTCGATGCTGGAGATGCTGCGCCGCGACCGGCTCACCATCATGGCCGGCGTACCGACCATGTGGAACGCGATGCTGCACGCGGCGGGTGATGCGAACCCGGCGGACTTCGCCGGGCTCCGTGTCGCCGTCTCCGGCGGCGCGTCGCTTCCCGGGGAGATCGCCCGGGCCTTCGAGGCCCGCTTCGGCTGCACGATCCTCGAAGGGTATGGGCTCACCGAAACCACCGCGTTCGGCACCTTCAACGACCTCGACCGCGGCGCCAAGACGGGGTACACCGGCAGAGCGGTACCGCGGACGCGGGTGCAGGTGTGTGACGACAACGGCAACGAGTGCCCGCCGGGTACCGTCGGCGAGGTCCGCATCAAGGGGCCCACGGTGATGCGCGGCTACTGGAACCGCCCCGCGGACACCGCCGCGGCCATCTCCGCAGATGGCTGGTTCCGCACCGGCGACCTCGGTGAAACCGACACGGACGGCGACCTGCGCATCGTCGACCGTGTGAAGGACCTGATCATCCGCGGCGGCTACAACGTCTACCCCGGCGAGGTCGAGGAAGTCCTCTACGAGCACCCCGACATCGTCGAGGCAGCCGTGATCGGCGTTCCCGACGACCACTACGGCGAGGAGGTCGCCGCGCTCGTCGCCGCCCGGCCCGGTGCGGACCTCTGTGCCGCCGAGGTGTCGAACTGGGCACGAGAGCGGCTGTCCGCCTACAAGATCCCGCGCATCGTCCGGTTCGTCGACGCGCTGCCCAAGGGGCCGACGGGGAAGATCCTCAAGCGGTCCATCGACCGTAGCGCTCTGACCCGCGACACCGCCCTCGGTGACCTTGCCGTCCGCCGCCCCTGAACCCACGGGAAACCCGGACATCAGCCTGCTCCGTCTGCCCTTGGGGATTCATGACTATGGCGTCGGATTCAAGTAAAGTCGCGGGGATGGACACTACTGCGCCCGAGGAGACCGACAGCGAGCAGGCACCGCCCGTGGCGCCCTTCTCGCAACTTCGCGAGCCGCCCACGACGCAGCGCGGAGCGCGGACCCGGGCCGCTCTGGTGAAGGCAGCGCGCAAGGTGTTCGAACGGGACGGTTACCTCGACACCCGCCTGACCGACATCACCAAAGAGGCCCGGTGCGCGGCGGGATCCTTCTACACCTACTTCGCCAACAAGGAAGAGGTGCTCGCCGCCGTCCTCCTGGAGGCGCAGGAGGACATGATGCACCCCGGCATGGGCCGGGTGCAGGGCACCGACGATCCCCATGCGGTACTCGAGGCGAGCAACCGCGCCTATCTCGCGGCGTACAAGCGGAACGCGAAGCTGATGGCACTGCTTGAGCAGGTCGCCCAAGTGGAGCCGGAGTTCCGTGAGTTCCGAAGGCGGCGCGGGGACGCGTTCATCCGCCGCAACGCCCGCGGTATCGCCGACCTGCAGGCGCGGGGTGTCGCAGACCGTGAGGTCGATCCGATGATGGCGTCCCGTGCGCTGTCCGGCATGGTCAGTGTCATGGCTTACAACGCCTTCGTGCGCAGTGAAGAGCAAGAAGAAGACGCGCCGGTGGACTTCGAGGAACTCGTGTCCACGGTCACCCGCCTGTGGGCGAACGCCCTGCGGTTCCCCGGCCACCGCTGATCCGCCCGCCTCGCAGCCGCTCGTACCCCTGGGGTCGGGCGGCTTCTTCATGGGGTCCGTGCGGCCGGCTATTGAACTTGACGTCGGATTCAATTATACAGGTCGGACGCATCGCACGCCCCGTCAACGGAGAGGGTTGCCGTGAACCTTGCAGACAGAGTCGCCATCGTCACCGGTGGGGGCGGCGGCATCGGCAGCGCGCTGGTCGCACGGCTCGCTCGCGAGGGCGCCCGGGTCGTAGTCGCAGACCTCGACGCGGAGGCCGCTCGGGCGGTGTCGGAGACAGTCAACGCCGGCCATCGGGGCACCACCGTCAGCGCCGGAGCGGACGTGTCGGACACCGAGCAGATCCAGCAGGTGATCGACCTGGCGGAGAGCGCCTTCGGTCCGGTCGACTTCTACTTCGCGAACGCGGGCATCGGCGGCGCGCTCGGCCTCGACGTGAGCGAGGAGGACTGGGATCGCTCGATCGACGTCAACCTGCGAGCCCACATCCGTGCGGCAAGGCTGCTGGTACCCCGGTGGCTCGAGCGCGGTGAGGGCTACTTCGTCAGCACGGCTTCGGCGGCCGGACTGCTCACCCAGGTCGGCTCCGCCACGTACGCCGTCACCAAGCACGCGGCCGTCGCCTTCGCCGAGTGGCTGAGTGTCACCTACGGCGACCGCGGCGTTCGGGTCAGCTGTCTGTGCCCGATGGGCGTGAACACCAGGATGCTGACCGCCGGGGAGGACTCCGGGGACGCGCTGGGAAGAGCCGCGACGCGGGCCGTCACCTCCGCCGGTGACGTCCTGGAGCCGGCCGAAGTCGCCGACGCCGTCCTGGCCGCCATCGAGGACGAGCGCTTCCTCGTCCTGCCGCACGAAGACGTTCTCGAGATGTACCGGCAGAAGGGCTCGGACTACGACCGCTGGGTACGCGGGATGCGCCGCTACCAGAGCTCCCTGCTGGCGCAGGCATGACCGGCGCGCCGGGCGAGCTCGTCCTCGCCGAACGCCGCGGGCAGGTGCTGCTGGTCACGTTCAACCGGCCCGCCAAGCTGAACGCCTGGACCGACGAACTCGAGGACCGCTACTTCACGCTGCTCGACGCCGCCGAGGACGATCGGGACGTACGTGCCGTCGTGGTCACCGGCGCGGGACGCGGATTCTGCGCCGGAGCCGACCTGCAACGGCTAAAGGCGGTCGGCGAGGTCTCCGAGGCGGGCCGGGCCCGGCGCCGTCCCCGGGACCTTCCGCGGACCCTGCGCAAGCCGCTGATCGGAGCGGTCAACGGAGTGGCCGCCGGCCTCGGCATGGTGGAGGCGCTCTACTGCGACCTCCGCTTCGGCTCGCCCTCGGCCCGGTTCACCACGGCATTCGCGCACCGTGGGCTGATCGCCGAATACGGGATCTCCTGGCTGTTGCCCCGGCTGGTGGGGCACAGCCGAGCAACGGACCTGCTGCTGTCGAGTCGCATGGTGGATGCCGAGGAGGCCTTCCGTGTCGGACTCCTCGACCACCTGGTCACCACCGGCAGCGTGGTCGATGCCGCTGTCGCGTACGCCGCCGATCTGGCGGAGCGCTGCTCTCCGGCATCCATGGCCACCATCAAGAGGCAGCTGAGCAACGACGCGGACGGCACCTACGCCGATTCCGTGACCCGGGCGGAGGGCCTGATGCTCCAGGCCTTCGGCGGGTCCGATGTCGTCGAAGGCGTGGCCAGTCACCTGGACAAGCGCTCGCCCGACTTTCCCTCCCTACCCGTCAGGAGTTCGGATGTCCCTGTTTGATGTGTCGGATCGTGCCAAGAAGTACCGGGCGGATCTGCTCGCGTTCATGGATGAGCACATCTACCCCGCCGAGGCGGTGTACGACGAGCAGATGCGCGCGTCGGGCGACCCGCACTTCCACCCGCCGATCCTCGAGGAGCTCAAGGCGGAGGCGCGCAGGCGCGGACTGTGGAACCTGTTCCACCCGCACCCGGAGTGGGGCCCCGGCCTGACGAACCTCGAGTACGCGCCGCTGGCGGAGATCATGGGCCGCAGTCACATCGCCTCCGAGGCGTGCAACTGCAACGCGCCCGACACCGGCAACATGGAGGTGCTCACCCTCTTCGGCACCGACGAGCACAAGGAGAAGTACCTCAAGCCGCTGCTCGACGGGACGATGGCCTCGGCCTTCGCGATGACCGAGCCGCGTGTCGCCAGCTCCGATGCCACCAACATCGAGCTGCGGATGGAGCGCGACGGCGAGGAGTACGTGCTCAACGGCCGCAAGTGGTTCGCCTCGAACGCGATGCACAAGAACTGCAAGGTGCTCATCGTGATGGGCAAGACCGACCCCACGGCGGCCCCGCATCGCCAGCAGTCGATGATGGTCGTGCCCGTGGACGCCCCCGGCGTCACCGTGGTCCGCAACCTCCCGGTGTTCGGGTACGCGGACCGCGAGGGCCATGCGGAGATCATCTTCGAGAACGTCCGGGTGCCGGCCAAGGACCTCCTCAAGGGCGAGGGCGAGGGTTTCGCCATCAGCCAGGCCCGGCTCGGGCCCGGCCGCATACACCACTGCATGCGGGCCATCGGCGCGGCCGAGCGGGCACTGGAACTGATGTGCCGGCGCGCACAGTCACGGGTGACCTTCGGCAGCCCGGTCGCCGAACGGTCGAACATCCAGGACTGGATCGCGGAAGCGCGGATCGACATCGAGATGATCCGCCTGCTCACGCTCAAAGCCGCGTATCTGATGGACACGGTCGGGAACAAGGAAGCGCGTACCGAGATCGCGGCCATCAAGGTGGCCGCCCCCGACATCGCGTTGAAGATCGTCGACCGCGCGATCCAGGTGCACGGGGGAGCGGGAGTGACCGACGACTTCCCCTTGGCGATGATGTACGCCCATCTGCGGACGCTGCGGCTGGCTGACGGTCCCGACGAGGTTCACAAGCGGGCCATCGCCAAGCAGGAACTGCGGCGGTACCGCGACGCGGCGGCGGTGAACTGAGATGGCAGGACTCGACCTCACCGGTCGTACAGCCGTCGTCACCGGGGCCTCGCGCGGTATCGGGCTGGCGGTGGCCCAGTCCATCGCCGAGGCCGGCGCAAACGTCGTCCTCACCTCCCGGACCCAAGAGGCGGCGGAGGCCGCCGCGGCCCAGGTCAAGGGCACAGCGGTCGGCGTGGGAGCGCATGCGGTCGACGAAGAGGCGGCCCGGCGCTGTGTGGATCTGACGCTCGAGCGCTTCGGCAGTCTGGACATCCTCGTCAACAACGCGGGGACCAACCCGGCCTTCGGGCCGGTCATCGACCAGGACCACGGCCGGTTCGCGAAGACCTTCGACGTGAACCTGTGGGCGCCCCTCCTGTGGACGGGTCTGGCCACGCGGGCCTGGATGGGGGAGCACGGCGGGGCGGTCGTCAACACCGCGTCGGTGGGCGGCATGGCCTCCGAGGCGAACATCGGGCTGTACAACGCCTCGAAGGCCGCGCTGATCCATCTCACCAGGCAACTGGCCCTGGAACTCTCGCCGAAGGTCCGCGTCAACGCCGTGGCACCGGGGGTGGTGCGCACAAAGCTGGCCGAGGCTCTGTGGAAGGAGCACGAGGAGGAGGTGTCCGCCTCGGTGGCGCTGGGCCGCATCGGGGAGCCTGCCGACATCGCGTCCGCGGTGGCCTTCCTCGTCTCGGACGCCGCGAGTTGGATCACCGGCGAGACGATGGTGATCGACGGCGGCCAACTGCTCGGTGATGCGCTCCCGTTCAGGCAAGGAGCCGGTATCGGTGTCTAGCGCGGACATCGTCGGAGTCGACGCCGGGGCGGTGGGCCGCTGGTTCGCCTCCCTCGGCGTCGACTTCGCCGGACCCTTGGCCTTCGAGCGGATCGGGCTGGGCCAGTCGAACCTGACGTATCTCGTAAAGGATCAGGACGGCCACAGATGGGTGCTGAGGCGCCCACCGCTGGGTCACCTGCTGGCGTCGGCGCACGACGTGGCCCGCGAGGCGCGGATCATGACCGCCCTGGAAAGCACCGCCGTCCCGACTCCGCGGGTGCTCGGGCTGACCGACGACCCCGCCGTGACCGACGTCCCGCTGCTGCTCATGGAGTTCGTGGACGGCCAGGTCGTCGACACGATGGCGATCGCGCGGTCGTTGACGCCCGAACGTCGCCGGGCGATCGGGATGTCGTTGCCGCGGACTCTGGCGAAGATCCACGCGGTGGATCTCCAGATGACCGGGCTGACCGGTCTCGCCGGCCACAAGCCGTACGCGCAGCGTCAGCTCAAGCGCTGGTCGGCCCAGTGGGAGAGGTCCAGGACCCGCGAGCTGCCCTCCCTGGAGGACCTCACCCGGCGCCTCGTCGCGGCCGTCCCCGAGCAGCGCGAAGTGACCCTCGTGCACGGCGACTTCCATCTGCGCAACGTCATCACCTCCTACGACACCGGGGAGGTGACCGCGGTGCTCGACTGGGAACTGTCGACGCTGGGGGATCCGCTCGCGGACCTCGGCAGCCTGCTGGCCTACTGGCCGGCCAAGAGCGAGAACACCTCGGGCGACTTCGCCGCGACCGCTCTCGACGGCTTCCCGACCCGTGAGGAACTCGTGGCGGCCTACTCGGCGGCGTCGGGACGCGACCTGACGGCGCTGGGCTACTGGCACGCGCTGGGACTGTGGAAGGTCGCGATCATCGCGGAGGGCGTCATGCGCCGCGCGATGGACGAACCGCGGAACAAGGCCGCGTCCGGGACCCCGACCGCGGAGCGCATCGACGCACTGGTGACGAAGGCCCACGACGTCGCGGACACGGCAGGTGTCTGAACCGCTCGCCCGCACACGGGACCTTGACACTCACATACACAGAAAAGGAGCGGTGATGAGCCGAGCAGTCCTCGCGCGTACGCCGATCGGTAAGGCGTGCATGGGTGCGGCAGAGCTGATCGGGGTGGTGTGGTGAACCCCGCCGCGCTGTTCGACGTCAGTGGAAAGACCGTGGTGGTGACCGGCGGTTCACGCGGAATCGGGCTGATGATCGCGCACGGTTTCGTGGCGGCCGGGGCTACGGTGATCATCAGTTCCCGCAAGGCCGACGCGTGCGAAAAGGCGGCAGCGGAGTTGAACGCACTGACGTCCGCCGGCGCCGGAACCTGTCTGGCGCACCCGGCGGACCTGTCCACCACCGAGGGCCTGGAGAGCCTGGCCGAGCGGGTCGCCGAGGTCGCGCCGCGGCTGAATGTCCTGGTCAACAATGCGGGAGCCGTCTGGGGTGCGCCGCTCGGCGAGTTCCCCGACTCGGGCTTCGACAAGGTGCTGAACGTCAACGTCAAGGCCGTCTTCTCGCTGACGCAACGCCTGCTTCCGCAACTGCGGGCGGCCGCCACCGCGGAGGACCCCGCGCGAGTGATCAACATCGGGTCGATCGACGGGCTCGTGGTCTCCGCGTCCGACAACTTCTCCTACGTCGCGAGCAAGGCGGCGGTGCACATGCTGACCCGCAAGACGGCCGCCACACTGGCGAGTGATCACATCACTGTCAACGCCCTTGCGCCGGGCCCGTTCCCGACCAAGATGATGGCGCACGCCCTGGACGACCCCCAGTCGCGGGACGCCGTGGTCGAGCGGGTGCCCCTCGGCCGCGTCGGCACTCCCGAGGACATCGCGAGTTCCGCGATCTTCCTCGCCTCCCGCGCGGGCGCCTACCTGACCGGCACGGTGATTCCCGTGGACGGCGGGATCTCCGGGACGCGGTGACCGGTCGCAGGTGAAGTGATCCGCGCCCCGCGCAAGCCCCTCCACACCCTCCTGAAAGGCGGTTCGGCGGCGATGAGCTGGTTCGACGACAGGCCGTGGACGGCGCAGTACCGAGAGCGGGTCGCCCACTGCCGTGAGCGCCTGGCCGCCTGCAAGGCCCCCCGGACCGTCAGTGTCCGGGGCGAGCTGCCCAAGACCACCGGCGGCAAGATCCTGCGCCGCGAACTGCGCGGGAAGACGTCCGCGTGACGAGTGAGAGGAGCCGAAGCATGACCGGCCTGCCAGAGGTCCTGGCCCTCGACGAGACCGGGCCGGACCGGTTCCGGTCAGGTCCGATCCCCAGCGAGTGGGCGCGGACGTTCGGTGGTCAGATCGCCGCCCAGTCGCTGATGGCAGCGGCGCGCACCCTCGACCGGTCGTACTCGGCCCACTCGCTGCACGGTTACTTCCTGCGGCCCGGCCGCCCGCACGAGCCGACCGGCCATCTGGTCGAGCGGCTCCGCGACGGCGGCAGCTTCTGCACCCGCCGGGTGACCGCGCTCCAGGCGGGGGAGGCGATCTTCACGGTGACGGCGTCGTTCCATCGCGGGGACGAAGGGTTCTCCCACCAGGTGGACATGCCGGCCGTGCCGGCGCCGGACGACATCCCGGAGTCCGACCGCATCAACGGCTGGGGCATGCCACGGCCCGCGGAGTGGAGCCACTGGGAGATGCGATGGGTGCCGGGGGGCGAGAGGGGCCACGTCCCGGGGGCGCCGGCCTGCCAGCGGATGTGGATCCGGTACGGACGCCCGCTGCCGGACGACGGTGCCGTCCACGCCTGCGCACTGACCTATCTCAGCGACATGGCGCTGCTGGGCTCCGCGCGGCTGCCGCATCCCCCAACCGCCGTACAGGGGGCGTCGTTGGACCATTCGCTGTGGTTCCTGCGCCCCTTCCGCGCGGACGAGTGGCTGCTGTACGACCAGGTCTCCCCTTCGGCCGAGCACGGCCGGGCGCTCACCCGCGGAAGGCTGTTCGATACGGGCGGGCGTCTGGTGGCCGCCGTCGCGCAGGAGGGACTCATGCGCTTCGACCGGCCGCGTCCGACGGAGGGCGGTGACCGGGAAATCTCCCTGTCACCCCCCGCTTCAACTGTCCCCGACCCGCGTTGACGACGCGGAAGACCCCGGCATGCCCTGGGACGAGATCGCGCATCGACGTGGTCCACATCACGGGGTACGGCTTCCCGACGTACGGCGGCGTACCGATGTTCTACGCCGAAAGGGTGGGTGCCGCCCAAGTCCTCTCCGCTCTCAGGCGGTTCCACGGAGATGAGGGTTCGGAGCCCGCGTCGTTGCTGATGCGGATGGCTGACGAGGCCGGGTCATTCAACTGACGCCACCATGGCCGGGGTGGGATCCGGCGGTCCCGCGGTCCTGGCTCGGTGCCCCAGACCCCTGGGGACCGGCCCCGCTCAGCCCGTCGTAACCCTCTTGCCCGCCGTGCCGCGCGCCGGACAGGGCCGCGGCCCCTGCCGGGTTTCAATAGGCTTACCGGGTCAGCAGGAGACATCGGCGACCGAGTACGCGGTGGTGTCCAGCGGTGGAGAAGCCGATGACGGAACTCAGCGAAAGCCACGACGATCCGTTCGCCCCGCACCTCGCTGGCTTGGTGGTGCTCGACGACCGGGGAGTAGTGGTCGGGTGGAACCGGCGGGCTCAGGAGCTGCTCGGCCATTCGGACACAGCCGTGATCGGTCGTCCGGCATTGGAGGTGCTGGTCGATCCTCCTGATCTGCCGGCTGTCACCGAGGCCGCGGCGAAGTGCAGGAGAGCCGGTGGCTGGTTCGGCGTGCTCACACTGCGCCACCGCGACGGGCAGCTCGTGGAGCTGGGGCTCAGGGCCCATGAGCTGTCACGCGGTGACCGGGGACGTGAGTGGTTTGTCGCGGGGGCACCCGCGGGTGACGTCCTCGAATGGCAGAGGGACCGGGCGGTCCTCGACGGGTTGTACCGCCAGTGCCCGATCGGCTTGGTCATTCATGGCCCCGACCAGAGGATCCTCCGGGTCAACCGGGCCATCGAACGGTTCAGCGGCGTCCCGGCAGCGGACTTCCGGGGGCTGTCCACCGGCCGGTTCCTCCTCGCCGACGACGCGCGCAAGGCTGTGGACCGTGTGCGCCAGGTGATGCAGACCGGAAGACCCCTGGTCTACTCCGAGCAGTTCGTCCGCCTGGAGCAGGATCCGGCACGAGAGCGGGTCGCGTTGGTCTCGTCCTTCCGGATGGAGGATCCCTCCGGCCGTGTCCTGGGTGTGGCCGAGATGATCGAGGACATCACCGAACGCCATCGGGCCCAGCGTCGGCTCGCGCTCCTCGACCAGATGGGCAGCCGTATCGGAACCACGCTCGACGTGGCCGAGACCGCCCGGGAACTGGCCGAAGTGATGGTGCCCCACCTCGCCGACCATGTGTCGGTGGACCTGCTTCAGGCGGTGACGCGCGGTGAGGAACCGACGCGCGCCGTGGCAGGGCCCGTGGTCCGGCTGGGGACCTGCGGCGTTGGTGCCCAGCAACCCGGCCCGCCCCACCCCGAGGGCCACCCCGTGGAGTTCGGGCCCGACACACCACAGGCCGGATGTCTGGCCGAGGGACGGCCCGTGCTGGAGCCGGTTCTGCCGCCCGACTGGGTGTCGGCGGCGGGCCGTCAGGGGGCCCAGGCTCCGGACCTGGGCGCCCACTCCCTGATCGTGGTACCTCTTGCCGCGCGCGGCCTGGTGCTCGGTGTGATGACCCTGTGGCGCTCGCGCCGCCCCGATGCCTTCGAGACGGACGATCTCACCCTCGCTCAGGAACTCGCCTCGCGCGCCGCCGTCGCCATCGACAACGCCCGGCGCTTCACCCAGCAGCAGCAGACCGCGTTCACCTTGCAGAGCAGCCTTCTGCCCCGGACGGTTCCGGACCAGTCGGCCGTCGAGGTGGCCCTGCGGTACCTGCCGGCCAGCGCGGGCCCGGGCCTGGGCGGCGACTGGTTCGACGTCATTCCCCTGTCCGGGGCCCGGGTCGCCCTCGTCGTCGGCGACGTGGTGGGACGCGGCATTCATGCTGCCGCCACCATGGGCCGGCTGCGCACCGCCGTCCATACGCTCGCCAGCCTTGACCTGGAACCGGACGAGGTCCTCTCCCGCCTCGACGACCTGGTCGACCTGCTGGCGGCCGAACACGAAGCCGTCGGCGAGCGACCCGTGGGTGAGCAGGTCGTCGGCGCCACGTGCCTGTACGCCGTCTACGACCCGGTCTCCGGACGCTGCTCCGTGGCCCGTGCCGGTCATCCGCCGCCGGTGGTGACTGCCCCGGATGGACAGGTGGCGCTGCTCGACCTGCCGGCCGGCCCACCGCTGGGCCTGGGCGGTCTGCCGTTCGAGACCCGGGACATCGAACTGGCCGAGGGAAGCCTGCTGTCTCTGTACACCAACGGGATCATCGGCGAGCGCCACATCGATGCCGACGCCGCCCTGACGAAGCTGTGCGCAGCGCTCGCCCGTCCTGCGGGCGCGCTGGAACGCACCTGCCAAGCGGTGATCGACGCGCTGGTGCCCTCGCGCCCCAGCGACGACGTCGTACTGCTGATCGCCCGTACCCGCATGCTGCCACGGGCCGACGTCGCCTCCTGGCATCTGCCGCCAGAGCCTGCCAGCGCCGGCCGGGCCAGGGCGTTGACCTCGGCCAAGCTGACCGAGTGGGGTCTGGAACACTTGGCGTTCACCACGGAGTTGATCGCCAGCGAACTGGTCACCAACGTCTATCGCTACGCCGGCGGCCCTGCGACCCTGCGGCTGATCCGTGAGCAGTGTCTGGTGTGCGAGGTCAGCGACACCAGCCACACCTCACCACACCTGCGCCACGCCCGTACGACCGACGAGGGCGGGCGCGGCCTGTTCCTGGTGGCCCGGATGACCGAACGCTGGGGTACCCGCTACACCCGCGAGGGCAAGACCGTGTGGACGGAACAACCGCTGACCGGCACGCCCGTCTGACCGTCTCGGGCCGCGGCGCGGGAGGCCGCCTGGAGTCGGCCCGCCCGCGCCGCGGTGGTCATTCGGCTGCGGCGAGAAGCCGTGCCTCGCTCTCCTCGTACAGGCGCCGCTGCTCACGGCTGTCGGCGGCACGGCGTCGGTGGTCCAGACGGCTGCCCAGCCAGCCCGCGAGGTAGCCGAACGGGATGGAGACCAGCCCGGTGGACTGCATGGGGAACAGGTCGAAGTCCGCATGGGGGAAGACGGCGGACGGCGTGCCCGAAACGGCCCTGGAGAAGACCATGAGCAGCAACGCGCACGTCGCGCCGCCGTAGAGGGCGGCGAGCAGGCCGGTGCGCGTGAACCCGCGCCAGAACAGGGAGTAGGTGAGCGCGGGTGCCACCGCTGATGCCCCTATGCAGATGGCCAGAGTGGTCAGCACGCCGACGTCCCAGTTCTGCACCGTGGTGGCGAGCCCGATGGCGACGATCCCGACGGCCACGCTCGTCCAAGCCGCCACCGTCATCTCGGTACGGGGCTCGGCCTGTCCCCGCCGCACCGCGTGGGCGAACAGGTCGTGGGCGAGTGACGAAGCCGCGGCCAGGGTCATCCCCGCGACCGACGACAGCAGGGTGATGAACACCATGCCCGCCACGGCCGAGTACAGGATCGCCGCGCCCGCGGAGCCGGGGGCCC
The DNA here is from genome assembly GCF_042959365.1 of Streptomyces sp. NPDC007907. Lineage (NCBI taxonomy): Bacteria > Bacillati > Actinomycetota > Actinomycetes > Kitasatosporales > Streptomycetaceae > Streptomyces > Streptomyces sp. NPDC007907. Next base: position 585,166 of record NZ_JBIBKR010000003.1, on the reverse strand, counting down.
CGCCGAGGACCTGGGACAGCATGAGCACCGACGTCCTGCCGTGCGGGTCCGCCGCGGTGATGTGCTGCGATCCCACCAGGGCCGCCGCGCCCGTACCCATGATGATCACGAGCAGGCAGAACGTGGTGACCGTGCCGACCGCCCATGACATGGAGCGCCGCACGGCCGGTACGTCCTGCGCGGAGTACAGGCGCATCGTGATGTGCGGCAGGCAGGCCACGCCGAGGATGATGGTGATCTGGAGACTGACGAAGTCCAGCCGGCCGCCGGTGGACGTGCCGAGCTGCAGGCCCTGCTGAAGGTACGCGGGGCCCGCGCCGCTGCCGTGCTGAGCTGCCCTGAGGATGTCGCCGGGGCTCCAGTCGAAGCGGTTGAGGACGAGAGCGGCGACGACGATGCTGGTGCCGAGCAGGAGCACGATCTTGATCATCTGGATGAGCGCGGTGCCCCGCATACCGCCGATCGCCGCGTAGATGATCATCAAAGTGCCGACGATGACGATGCACGCCGTCCTGGCGCCCGCAGCGTACGGAATGTCCAGGATGAAGGTGAGCAGCGACCCGGCTCCGGAGAGCTGGACGACCAGGAAGGGCAGGGTCGCCGAGAGTGTCACCACGCAGGCCGCGATCCGCACGGCCCGTCCGGACATGTTGCGGGCCAGGACGTCGCCCATGGTGAACCTGCCGGCATTGCGCAGGGGTTCGGCCAGGAGGAACATCAGCAGCACCAGGGACAGCGCGGTGCTGACCGCAAGGACGTAGCCGTCGTATCCGGTGAGCGCGATGATGCCGGTGGTGCTCAGCACCGTGGCGGCGGAGATGTAGTCGCCCGCGATCGCCAGGCCGTTCTTGAGCGGGGTGAGCGACAGGTAGCCGGTGTAGAAGTTCGCCAGGTCGTCGCGGTCCGGTCCCGCCATGACGCACATCAGCAGCGTGACGGTGACCAGCGTGGTGAACAGAACCAGGATGATGGCCTGCGTCCCGGAGCTGAAGTCGTTCATCTTGCCATCCCCGCGTTCCGGCCGGTCGGGACCGCACGCTCCCGGACGGCGCGGGCCAACGGATCCACGGAGCGTTGTGCGCTGCGCCCGTACCAGAAGACCGCCGCGAAGGTGACGACGAGTTGAAGGATGCCCAAGGCCATGCCCAGGCTCAGCTCACCGGTGACCTTGGATCCCATCAGACCGGGCGCGTAGCAGGACAGGACGACATACACGACGAAGGAGCCGAGCGCGGTGAGGGTGGAGATCCGGCGGAGCAGGCGGTAGGCCGAGCGGAGGGCGGTGAGGTCGGCGTCGTCTCGATGGGGCTCGTGCGCGTAGGGGGCGTCCCAGGGGGCTTGCCGACCGTACGAGTCGTATCGCGCGGCGTCGTGCCCGTACGGCTCCGGCCACGGGTTCTGTCCGTACGTCTCGTGTCGAGGGGGGATCCCGTAGGACTGTGCTGGGGGTGGGTACCGGTTCTCGTCGGCGTATGTCATTGCCTGGCCTTCCACTACGGCTCGGATCCTTGCGGCAAACGGGAAAGAGTGCTTCAGGCGGCGCACCATACCGACTGGTTGGAATGCCTGTAAGTCCGCCGTAGGTCACATTTCGGCGTTGATGTGATCCCCTGGGCGCGGAAGCATGGGATACATCACAGGCAGTTATGTTGTGCACAATTTAATTGCTGGCTAGCGTCTGAGGTCAGGAGAACCCACACAGGGAGGCAGCACGATGGATCCCGTCCGCTACGAGCATTACCGTCCCGTCGAACGCCCGACCTATCAGGAAGAGTTGGACGCCGTGGTCGCGCAGGTGGCGCAGCGCACCCGCGCCTCGGTCGATCGTGAGGCCGTCGGCCGCGCCGTCCGTACGGCCCACGGAAAGACCTACGGCCTGCTGAAGGCCACTGTCACGGTCGGTGACAATCACGGCTTCCACGGGCAGGGCATCTTCGCCCGGCCCACCGAGTACGACGCCGTCGTCCGCTACTCCAACGGTCTGGGCCACCAGCGTCCCGACCATCAGCTGGGCGCGGCGTGCGGGATGGGCATCAAGCTGTTCGGGGTCCCCGGGCCCTCATTGCTGGCCGACGAACCCGACACCGGTACCTTCGACCTTAACCTGATCAACAACGACGTCTTCTTCGCGAACACGGCCTATGACTACATGGTCATCGAGGACCTGTTCGCGGAGCTGCCCGAGGCCCTGGTGAACCCCGCCCGCCGCAAGACCTGGATGGCGGAGTTCCTGACCCGCCGGGGCACGCTCACCGACCCTGACGGCTGGCTGTGGGACGAACTGTTCGCCATGCTCTCGTTCACCACCGTCCCCCGCAGAAACCTGCTGTCGTACACCTACAACAGCATGGGTGCCTTCCGGTACGGCGATCACATTGCCAAGATCCGCACCGTGCCGACGGCCGAGTCCCTGGCCGCTCTCAAGCACCAGATCGTGGACGTGCGCGCGGACAACGAGGCGTTTCGCCGCACCCTCGTTGCCGAGGCCGCGGAACGGGACCACTCCTTCGAGCTCCAAGTGCAGCTGAACACCGATCTGGCCCGTATGCCGGTGGACAACACTTCCGTGAAGTGGCCCGACGAGTTGTCCCCCTGGGTGACCGTCGCCCGTGTGGACCTTCCGCGTCAGGACATCGGCGGGGACGACAACGTGACGGCCGCCGACGCCACGTCGATCACACCGTGGCGCTCACGAGAGGAGCACCGGCCCATCGGCGAGATCCAGCGGGTGCGGCAGGAGGTCTACCGGCGCTCGTCCATCGAGCGGCACCGCATCAATGGACAGCAGCGGCGCGAACCGGTCAGCAGCGCGCACGTGCTCGGCTGAGCCGGCCGAGCCGCGTCCCGTCACCTGTGCCGACCGTGCTCGGCCACCGCACTGGCTCGACGGCCGGCCCCGGCGCTTCCCTCGACGAGGGCGAGGAACCGGTCGTCGACGGGACTCCGGTGCGCGGTGGGCGGGTTGCCGGGCGGACGGAAGCCGTCAGCGGGCCAGTGCGCCCAGGAGCTGCCAGGTGCGTCGGCGGTCGGCCTCTCCGGCGATCTCGGTGCTCGAGAACACCACCTCGGTGGCGCCGGCGTCGCGATAACGGCGTACCTCGGCCTCGACCGTCTTCTCGTCGCCGATCACGGCCAGATCGGCGGCCCGCCTGCCGCCGGAGAGTCCGATGACCCGCGCGTAGGACGGGATCTGCTCGTAGAAGGCCAGGTTCTCGACGGCCTTGGCCCGCACCGCGTCGACGTCGTCGGTGACCACGCCGGGCACCAGGGCCACGATCCTGGGGGCGGGACGGCCGGCGGCCTCGGCCGCGGCGGTCACGGCGGGGACGATGTGTTCCGCCAGGGCGCGCGGTCCCGCCAGGTAGGGCAGGATCCCGTCCGCCAGCTCACCGCTGACCCGCAGGGCCTGCGGCCCCATCGCGGCGACCAGCACGGGGACACCGCTCTCGGCACCCGGCACCCGGGCGGAGATCGGGGTGGTGGCGGTGAGCAGCTCGCCGTGGAAGTCGGCCGTGCCGGTCTCCGTCAACTGCCGCAGGGCGGTGAGGAATTCACGCAGCCGGGCGATGGGGCGTTCGAAGGGCAGACCGAAGCCGGTCTCCGTCAGGAGTCTGGTACCCAGGGCCAGCCCGAGGTGGTAGCGACCGTGGGTCGCGGCCTGGGCGGTCTGGGCCTGGCTGGACACCAGCAGCGGGTGGCGGCCGAAGACGGGGATCGCGGAGGTGCCGACCTGCAGTCCGGGCACCTCGCGTCCGACGATCGCCGCGAGCTGGGGTGAGTCCGCGCCGAAGGTTTGCCCGAACCAGGCCGATGCGAGTCCCGACTCCGAGGCCTCGCGGGAGAGTTGCACGGTGGCATCGATCTGGTTCGGCGCGTCGGACGCGTTGAGCGCTACTCCAACAGTCATGTCGGTCAGAACGACCGCGGGCCGAACCCGCATTCCGGCCGTGTGTGACAGCTTCTTGTCAGTCATGTGTACAGGACCCGGCGCCGCGCGGGGCCCGCCGTCCAGCGGCGCGTCCGAGATGCGGGACGGACCTCTTGACGCCGGTGCCCGACGGATCGACACTCACTGAGGTAATCCCAGTGAAGAGGTAGGGAAACATGAGGCGTCTGGAACCGGTCACCGTCCGAGTGAGCCGTCCGCCTCTCCTTCTCACCTCCCGCCGCCACATCGACCTGCAGCGCGTCTGCAGCGCGATCAGGTCCCAGGGCTGAGCCGCGCCCATCCCGCGCCGACAGCGTCCCCCTTCCCTGAGGTTTCGTCCTGTCCGGTGCGCACGGGTGAGCCCTGCTCCCTCGTCCGACGTCGCTTCCGCCGCGCGTACGTCCGCGCCCGCTCCCGGGGAGAACCATGACCGTCACACCGCTGGCCGCCCACGCGTCCGACCGCCCCGTACCGGCCTTCCGCGGCCGTATCGGCAGGGACGCGCGCAGCGGCCACTACGCCGTTCCCGGCCGCTACCGCCTCCATCTGTCGACCGCATGTCCGGACGGCCTGCGCATCGCCGTCGCCCACAGCCTGCTCGGCCGGGACACCGCCTGTCCGGTGACCCTCCTGCCCGCCGTGCCCGACTCTCCCGACGGCGGGCACTCGGCCCTGCGTTCGCTGTACGAGGCGAGTGCCCACCGGTACACCGGTCCGGCCGTCGCGCCCGTGCTCAGTGACGACTGGTCCGGACGGATCGTCAGCACCCACGCCCCGGACATCATGCGCGACCTCGCCCGCCGCTTCGCCACCGGCGGCCCCTCGCTCTATCCGTGCGGCGCGGAGTCGGAGATCGAGGCCGTCGAGCGGATGTGCGCGCAGGGCGTCGAACAGGCCGCGCAGCGCGCCGGATCGGCCGACGGCGGACCGGCCGACCGCGAGGCGGCTCTTGGCGTACTGCTGGACGCACTGGGCGCGCTGGAGCGCTGGCTGGTCGGGCGGACGTACATGATCCGCGACGACGTCACGGCCGCCGACGTCGAGTTGTGGGTCGCCCTGGTCCAACTCGACACCGTGCACCGCAACCATCTGGACGCCTCCGCCGTCCAGCGCATCGCCGACCACCCCACCCTGTGGGCCTACGCCCGCCGTCTGACCACCCACCCGGCCTTCGGCACCCACCTCGACCTCGGCGGCATCGAACGCCGCCACCACGACCGCTGCCACGGCCTGGAGGCCGCCGGGGCAGCCGTACAGATCCTGGACTGGGCGGCACACGCGGCCCGTTGACCGTTCCACCTGGTGGACCGGCGTTGACATTCGTTCGGGCCGTTGTCTTAACTACGGGCCAGAACGGTCATGAGCGTCAGCGACAAGCCCTGGCTTGCTGACCGGCAACCCTCGCATCGCGGTGGGGTGCCCCAGGTGAAGACCGGACCGAAGATGTTTCGGTAAGCGCGAGGCCCACAGGGCCGGAAGAGTGACGGTGACGCCATGTACGCAGCTCCCAGGACGGCCGCACGCCGCCCCCAGGGCTGCGTACGGTCGTACCCGAACCTGCTCGTCGCCGATCGTGCCGTCGATCTGCTCCGCGTGAACAGCGCACTGTGTACCGCACCGGGCCGTGCCCGCTGCCGGGGCTGACACCTCCCCGCAGCCCCCGCCTTCCCTGACGACCACCGCTCACTCGGTGTGCCGTCGTCCTCCCCGGTCCCGGTACCTCGCCGGCGTGCGCGCCCCCGCATGCCGCGCGCTTCCGGGATCTCCCCTCCCAGCCGGAGCCCACCATGAGTGAACCCCCTGGCGCCACCGTCACCCTCCCCGGGGCGCGGGCCGCCGCCGAACCGCCGAAAGCCGTCACCGCCCAGCGCGTTCTGCCGCTACGGCGGCCGGGACGCTGGATCGCCACCGCGGTCGTCCTGGTCCTGGCGGCCCAGTTCGTGCACGGTCTGGTCTCCAACCCCTTCTACCAGTGGGACCGCTTCGGCTACTGGTTCCTGCGGCCGGCCATCCTCGACGGGCTCCTCATCACCCTCGAAGTCACCGTCTACAGCGCGGTGCTGGGCCTCGCCGGCGGCATCCTCCTCGCGCTGGCCCGGCTCTCCGGGAGCCCGGTGCTGCGGGCGGTCAGCTGGCTCTACGTCTGGGCGTTCCGCTCCGTCCCGCTCATCGTGGTGCTGATCTTCCTCTACAACTTCAGTGCGCTGTACAAGACGTTGAGCGTCGGTGTCCCCTTCGGACCGGCCTTCTTCTCCTTCGACGAGTCGAAACTCGCCACGGACATGGTCATCGCGGTCGTCGGGCTCAGCCTCCACGAGGCCGCGTACGCCGCCGAAGTCGTCCGGGGCGGCATCCTCTCCGTCGACCAGGGGCAGCACGAGGCGGCCTCCGCGCTCGGCCTGCCCAAGGGCTACCAGTTCCGGAAGGTCGTCTTTCCGCAGGCGCTGCGCTCCATCGTCCCGAACTACGTCAACCAGCTCATCGGCCTGATCAAGGGCACCTCGCTGGTGTTCTACGTCTCGCTGCTCGACCTGTTCGGCGCCGCCCAGACCATGGGCTCCACCTACCCCGGCGACATCGTGCCGCTGCTGCTGGTCGTCACCGTCTGGTACCTGGTCCTGACCAGTGTCGTCTCCGTCGTCCAGTTCTACGTCGAGCGGCACTACGCCCGCGGTGCCACCCGCAGCCTGCCGCCGACACCGCTGCAGAAGCTCCGCGCCGGCCTCGCCGGCCTGCGGGTCCGCATCCGCCAGGAGGCCGCCGTATGACCGCCACAACGCATCGAGCCCCGGCGGACACCGAAGCCGCCACCGTCGAGATCCACGACGTGCACAAGTGGTACGGCACCCACCGGGTCCTGGACGGTGTCGACCTGACCGTCCGCCCCGGGGAGGTCACCGTCATCCTCGGCCCGTCCGGATCCGGCAAGTCCACCCTGCTGCGGGTCGTCAACCACCTGGAGAGGCCCGAGATCGGCCACGTCAGCATCAACGGCGAGCTGATCGGCGTACGGCGGCAGGGCGAGCGGCTGAAGGAACTGAGCGAGCGGGCCATCCTCACCCAGCGCAGCCGGATCGGTTTCGTCTTCCAGAACTTCAACCTCTTCCCGCACCTGACGGTCCTGGACAACGTGGCCGCCGCCCCGGTCGCCACCGGGAAGCTCGGCAAGCCCGAGGCCGTGGAACTCGCCCGCGAACTCCTCGGCCGGGTCGGCCTCGCCGACAGGACCGGCGCCTACCCGCGCCAGCTCTCCGGTGGCCAGCAGCAGCGCGTCGCCATCGCCCGCGCCCTCGCGCTGCGCCCCGGCGTCATCCTCTTCGACGAGCCCACCTCCGCCCTCGACCCGGAACTGGTCGGTGAAGTCCTGGCCGTCATCAAGGACTTGGCGACCAGCGGAACCACCCTCCTCATCGTCACCCACGAGATCGGTTTCGCCCGCGAGATCGCCGACCGGGTCGTCTTCATCGACGGCGGCAGGATCATCGAGCAGGGCCCGCCCTCCGAGGTCCTCGACAAGCCCCGGCACGAGCGGACCAGGGACTTCCTCAGCAAGGTCCTCTGACCGCCGCCCCCTCGACTTCCCCCCACGCCACCCGCATCACTCCCCGCATCACTTCCCCACCGACAAGGAACGGCCATGTCTGTCCACTTCACCCGACGCAGCCTGATACGCGGCATCACCGCGGCGACCGCCGTCGCCACCCTGGCCACCGGGCTCGCCGCCTGCGGTGGCGACAGCGACGCGGCCACCACGACGAGCGACAGCGCCGGCACGGTCACCGTCGGCCGGCTGTCCAACGGCGCCGCCGAGGAGACCACCCTCAAGGTCTCCGAGGTCAAGTCCATCAGCGCCCAGCTGCCCGACGCGATCAGGAAGAGCGGCAAGCTGGTGATCGGGTCCGGCACCCTGCCCTCCGGCTCCCCGCCGCTGGGCTTCGTGGGCAGCGACCAGAAGACACTCACCGGCTCCGAGATCGACCTGGCCAGACTGGTCGCGGCCGTCCTCGGCCTGGAGCCCGAAGTGAAGCGGTTCACCTGGGAGAACCTCTTCGTCGGCATCGACAGCGGCAAGGTGAACGTCGGCTTCTCGAACATCACCGACACCGAGGAACGCAAGAGGAAGTACGAGTTCGCCTCCTACCGCAAGGACGACCTCGCCTTCGAGACACTCAAGTCCTCGAAGTTCGCCTTCGACGGTGACTACGAGGCCCTCGCGGGGAAGACCGTCTCGGTCGGCGCGGGCACCAACCAGGAGCGGATCCTGCTGGGGTGGAAGGACAAGCTGGAGGAGGAGGGCAAGAAGCTCACCATCAAGTACTTCCAGGACAACAACAGCCTCTACCTGGCCCTGAACAGCGGCAAGATCGACGCCTATCTGGGCCCCAGCCCCAACCTCGCCTACCACGTCACCCAGACGGAGAAGACTCCCGACGCGACCAGGATCGCGGGCCAGTACTCCGGCGCCGGCGCGAGCCTCCAAGGGCTGATCGCGGCCACCGCGAAGAAGGACAGCGGCTTGGCCGAGCCGCTCGCCGACGCCATCAACCACCTGATCGACAACGGTCAGTACGCCAAGTGGCTCGCCGCCTGGAACCTCTCCAGTGACGCCGTCACCAAGTCCGAGGTCAACCCGCCCGGGCTGCCGCTCGACAACTCCTGACCCGTTCCTCATCAGCCGTACGCAGCGTCCCGCGGACCGCCGATCCAGTACGGACCTCCAGGAAGGCAGCCTCGTGTCCTCAACTCCCGTGTCCTCTCTGCACCTTGCCGTCGCCCTCGACGGCACCGGCTGGCACCCGGCCTCCTGGCGCGAGCAAGTCGCCCGGCCCCGCGACCTGTTCACCGCCGGATACTGGGCGGACCTCGTCGCCGAGGCCGAGCGCGGCCTTCTCGACTTCGTCACCTTCGAGGACGGACTCGGTCTGCAGTCCTCGCACTACGGCGAGCCGGACGGCCGCACCGACCAGGTCCGCGGCCGTCTGGACGCCGTCCTGACCGCCTCCCGCGTCGCACCCCTGACCCGGCACATCGGCTTGGTGCCCACCGTGATCGCCACCCACACCGAGCCGTTCCACATCTCCAAGGCCATCGCCACCCTCGATCATGTGAGCACCGGCCGGGCGGGCCTGCGGGTGCAGATCAGCGCCCGGCCGTACGAGGCCGACCACTTCGGCCGCCGCCGCTTCCCGCCGATCAGCCTGGAGGAGCTGCGGACCCCGGCCGGACAGGAACGGCTCACCGGCCTCTTCGACGAGGCCGCCGACCACGTCGAGGTCGTGCGCCGGCTCTGGGACAGCTGGGAGGACGACGCCGAGATCCGTGACGCCGCGACCGGCCGCTTCATCGACCGCGACAAACTGCACTACATCGATTTCCAGGGCAAGCACTTCAGCGTCAAGGGCCCTTCCATCACCCCACGCCCACCGCAGGGCCAGCCGGTGGTCACCGCCCTCGCCCACCAGACCGTCCCGTACCGGCTGGTGGCCCGCCAGGCCGACGTCGGCTACGTCACCCCGCACGACGCCGGGCAGGCCCGCGCGATCGTTGCCGAGATCCGCGCCGAACAGGAGGCAGCCGGACGCGCCGGTGAACTGCTGCACGTGTTCGGCGACCTGGTGGTGTTCCTCGACGACGACCGGGCAGCGGCAGAGGACCGGCGCGCACGCCTCGACGCGCTCGCGGGCGAGCCGTACGACAGCGACGCCCGGGTCTTCACCGGCACCTCCTCCCAACTCGCCGATCTGTTGCAGGAACTGGCGGGAGAGGGACTGAGCGGATTCCGGCTGCGGCCCGCCGTCGCCGGACACGACCTGCCGGCCATCACCCGCGGCCTGGTTCCCGAGCTCCAGCGCCGGGGCGCCTTCCGCACCGCCTACGAGGCCGACACCCTGCGTGGCCTGCTGGGCCTGACCCGCCCCGCCAACCGCTACGCCACCGCCTGAGCCGGAGGGACCGCACCCACCATGAGCAAGCCGCTGAAGCAGATCCATCTGGCCGCGCACTTCCCCGGCGTCAACAACACCACCGTGTGGAGCGACCCGCAGGCCGGCAGCCACATCGAGTTCAGCTCCTTCGCCCACTTCGCACGCACCGCCGAACGCGCCAAGTTCGACTTCCTGTTTCTCGCCGAGGGCCTCAGGCTGCGCGAACAGGGCGGGCAGATCTACGACCTGGACGTCGTCGGCCGCCCCGACACCTTCACCGTCCTCGCCGCGCTCGCCGCCGTCACCGAACACCTCGGACTGACCGGCACCATCAACTCCACCTTCAACGAGCCCTACGAGGTGGCCCGCCAGTTCGCCAGCCTCGACCACCTCTCCGGCGGCCGTTCCGCCTGGAACGTGGTCACCTCCTGGGACGCCTTCACCGGTGAGAACTTCCGCCGTGGCGGCTTCCTGCCGCAGGAGGAGCGCTACTCCCGTGCCAAGGAGTTCCTGGCCACGGCGAACGAGCTGTTCGACTCCTGGCACGGCGACGAGATCGCCGCCGACCAGGCCGCGGGTGTCTTCCTGCGGGACGCGAAGGCCGGCTCCTTCGTCCACGCCGGTCAGCACTTCGACATCCACGGGCAGTTCAATGTGCCCCGCTCACCCCAGGGCCGCCCGGTCGTCTTCCAGGCCGGTGACTCCGAGGAGGGCCGCGAGTTCGCCGCGTCGAGCGCCGACGCCATCTTCAGCCGGTACGCCTCCCTCGAGGAGGGCCGGGCGTTCTACACGGACGTCAAGAACCGCCTCGCCAAGTACGGCCGCTCCCACCGCGATCTGCTCATCCTGCCCGCCGCCACCTTCGTGCTCGGCGACACCGACACCGAGGCGGAGGAGCTGGCCAGGGAGGTGCGCCGGCAGCAGGTCAGCGGCGCCACCGCCCTCAAGCACCTGGAGTTCGTCTGGAACCGTGACCTGTCGACGTACGACCCGGAGGGGCCGCTGCCCGACATCGACCCGGACGTCGGCGACGAGCACATCTCCCAGGGCCGCGCCCAGGTGCGTATGTACCGCGACCCGCTGGCCACCGTACGCGCATGGCGGGAGCTGGCCGCCGCGCACGACTGGTCCATCCGGGACCTGGTCATCAACACCGGCAACCGGCAGACCTTCGTCGGCTCGCCGGCCACCGTCGCCCGCACCATCAACGACTTCGTCCAGGCCGATGTGTCCGACGGCTTCATCCTCGTCCCGCACATCACCCCCGGCGGGCTGGACCCCTTCGCCGACAAGGTCGTACCGCTGCTGCAGGAGCAGGGAGTCTTCCGCACCGAGTACGAGGGCACGACCCTGCGCGACCACCTCGGACTCGCGCACCCGGACGACGTCCGGGGCGAGCGGGTGGCGTCGTGAGGTTCATCGCGATCACCCTGATCGTCCATCGGCCGGACCCGCTCACCGGGGTGCGGAAGCCGACGCACGACCGCTTCCGAGAGGTGCTCGACAGCGCCCTGCTCGCCGAGGAGCTGGGCTTCGACGGCTTCGGCGTGGGGGAGCGGCACGAGCGGCCGTTCATCTCCTCGTCCCCGGCCGTCGTACTCGGCCATGTGGCCGCCCTCACCAAGCGGATCCGCCTGTTCACGGCCGTGACGACGCTCAGCCTGCTGGACCCCGTCCGTGCCTACGAGGACTACGCCACCCTCGACCACCTCTCCGAGGGGCGACTCGACCTGATCATCGGCAAGGGCAACGGCGCCGCCCAACGCGAGCTGTTCCACGTCACACCCGAGGACCAGTGGGACCGCAACGCCGAGAGCTACGAGGTCTTCCGGCAGCTGTGGCGGCAGGACAAGGTGACGGCGGCGACCCGCTTCCGCCCGCCGCTGACGGACGCCGAGGTGTGGCCACGGCCCTACCAGCAGCCCGTCCGGGTCTGGCACGGCAGCGCCACCAGCAAGGACTCCGTCGACCTGGCAGCCCGCTACGGCGACCCGCTGTTCTCGGCGAACGTCACCCACCCCGTCGAGCCGTACGCCGAGCTGACCCGCCACTACCGGGAGCGGTGGCAGCACTACGGCCACGACCCGGCCGGCATCGCCATCGGCGCCGGCACGGCGGGCATCCATGTCGCTCCCACCTCACAGGAGGCACTCGCCGCGTACCGGCCGGTCTTCGAGGCCGACCTCGCCTTCTCCAGGAAGGCGGGCCTGCCGGTGGTCTTCGAGACCCTGGAGGACTTCGTCGCGCGCAGCTCGGAGCTGATCGGCAGCCCGCAACAGGTCGTCGACAAGGTGCACCGCTACCACGAGCGGCTCGGCCACACGGTCGTCCACCTGCACGCCGACGCGGGCGGGCTGCCGGAATCCCGGCACCGCGCCTCCCTCGAACTGTTCCAGTCCGAGGTCGCCCCCGTGCTGCGCCGCGAGATCCCCGACCCGCCGTTCGCCTGGAGCCCCGTGCTTCCGGCATCACCGATCACCCAGGAGCCCGCCCGTGCCTGACATCTCCCTCGGCGTCCTCGACCTGGTCCCGGTCTCCTCCGGATCGACGGCAGCCGACGCCCTGCGCAACTCCATCGACCTCGCACAGCAGGCCGAACGCCTCGGATACGCCCGCTACTGGTTCGCCGAGCACCATCTCAATCCCGGCGTGGCCGGCACCTCACCCGCCGTCGTCCTGGCGCTGACCGCGTCCGCCACCTCCACCATCCGGCTCGGCTCCGGGGCCGTGCAGCTCGGGCACCGCACGGCGCTGTCCACCGTGGAGGAATTCGGCCTGCTCGACACCCTGCACCCGGGCCGCTTCGACCTGGGCCTGGGACGCTCGGGCGGCCGCCCGCCGGGACAGCCGGCCGCACCGCTGCCCACGGCGACCCCCGTCGTCGACGGCCGCACCCCGAACGGCCTGCGGATCCCGCCCCGCTTCTCCTTCGAGCACCTGCTCGGCTCACCTCGCATCGCGCTGCAGCGCAGGCTGCTCCTGCTGCCGGGCGCCGAGTCACAGGACTACGCCGAGCAGATCGACGACATCCTCGCTCTGCTGGCCGGCACCTACCGCTCCCCGGAGGGCGCCGAGGCACACGTGGTGCCGGGGGAGGGCGCCGACCTGGAGCTGTGGATCCTGGGCAGCAGCGGCGGCCAGAGCGCCGAGACGGCCGGCTCCAGGGGGCTGCGGTTCGCGGCGAACTACCACGTCAGCCCGGCCACGGTCCTGGAAGCGGTGGAGGGTTACCGGGCCTTCTTCCAGCCTTCCGAGTTCCTCGACAAGCCGCACGTCAGCGTCTCGGCGGACGTCGTCGTCGCCGAGGACGACGCCACCGCCCGTGAACTCGCCGCCGGCTACGGCCTGTGGGTGCGCAGCATCCGCACCGCCGAGGGCGCCCTACCGTTCCCGACGCCGCAGGAGGCGCGTGCCCACACGTGGACCGACGAGGACCGGGCCCTCGTCCAGGACCGCCTCGACACCCAGTTCGTCGGCTCACCGGGCCGCGTGGCCGACCAGCTGGAACAACTCCAGGAGGCCACGGGCGCGGACGAGTTGCTCATCACGACGATCACCCACGACCACACGGACCGGGTCCGCTCCTACGAACTGCTCGCCCGGGAATGGCGCCGACGGGGTCACTCCCTCCAGTCGGGCTGACCCTCGTATGTACACCGCCGAGGGCCGCACGCGACGACGAGCACCGGATCATCCCTTCGTCCGCCGTCGCCAAGCAGCGTCGGACGCCTGGGCGTTGCGCACGAAGAGCTCGTGCAGGTCGCGAACCGCCCGCGGTACGGACGCCGAGGGGCGGCGCTGCAGCACCAGCAGCACGTCCGTCGCATCCCCCGCGAGGGGACGCACGGTGATCGCGCCACGTCGCTCCAGAGGGTCGCCGACGACGCTGAAGTCCGGCAGCACCGTGGCCCCCAGGCCCTCGGCGACCATCAGCTTGCCCATCTCCGCACCGTCGGTGGAGTACGAGAAGGACGGTGACCGGCCGCGGAGCAGCCGGTGCACGAAACGGTGCATGACATAGCCGGACCGCATCACGACCAGCGGCTCGGTCAGCAGGCTGTCCGTGTCCACCGCGTCCAGGGCCGCCAGCGGACTGTCCGGGCGCACGCACACCACCGGCCTGCCGCACACCAGCTCCGTCGTCTCGAAACCGGGCGGCATGTCGTCGCCATGCAGGTAGTTCACCAGTCCCAGATCGAAGGCGCCCTCCAACAGCCCGCGGTGGATGTCCGCCTGCTGCGCGCCGACCAACTCCACCTGCGTGAGCGGATGCGAGGCCCGGAACTCACGCACGGTCGGGATGACCAGCGGCACGGTGGCCGTGTTCACCGTGCCGAGGCGGACCATGCGACTGATGCGGTGCTGGTCGCCGGCCGCGCCGCGCAGCCGGTCCACCGCGTCCAGCACGCTCATGATGTGCGGCAGCAGCTCCCGGCCCTCGTCGCTGATCTTCGCCCCGGTCCGCTTGCGCTCCAGCAGATCCACGCCGAGCTCACGCTCCAGATTCCGCACGGTCTCGCTGAGCGCCGGCTGGGACAGATGGAGTTCCTCGGCCGCGCGCCGCAGCGAACCGAGCCGAGTGACGGCAGCCATGTATTCGAGCTGTTCGATACGCACGCCCTGGAGAGTGCGCTCTCCCGGGGACGGAGTTCAAGGGAATCCCTGTCACAACCTCGTGAATACCGACTCTCAGCATGTGGAATCACCTTCGGGCATTCTTGACCGGCCGGACTCTCCCCTGGTTCGATCGATGGCATGAAGCGACAGGACCTCACGCGGCGACGCCACGTCGACCTTGCGCGTGTCTCCAGCGCCTTCTGTCGCTGTCGGCTCTGAGCGCACCCGAGGGAAACCCTCCCACTCGCTCCCACCGCGCCTTTCTTCCGCGCATTCCGGCTCGGACCCCCTTTCCGTCGTGACGACGGCTTTTTCGTGAACGCCGCTTCAGCGCGCCCGAATTCCGCACAGCCCTTTCGTCGTCCTGCCCTCGCCGCATTCTCCTGCCAGGAGTTCCCATGCCCGTTCCTCCCGTACCCTCCGCAACCCCTGGATCCGACCCCGTCCGCTTCGCCTACTGGGTCCCGAACGTCAGCGGCGGCCTGGTCACCAGCACCATCGAGCAGCGCACCGACTGGGGTTACGACTACAACCGCGAACTGGCCGTCCTCGCCGAGAACAACGGCTTCGACTACGCCCTCAGCCAGGTCCGCTACATGGCCAGCTACGGCGCCGAGTTCCAGCACGAGTCGACCAGCTTCAGCCTCGCCCTGCTGCTCGCCACACAGCGGCTCAAAGTCATCGCCGCCGTTCACCCCGGCCTGTGGCACCCGGGGGTACTCGCCAAACTCGGCGCCACCGCCGACCATCTGTCGAACGGCCGCTTCGCCGTCAACGTCGTCAGCGGCTGGTTCAAGGGTGAGTTCACCGCCCTGGGCGAGCCCTGGCTGGAGCACGACGAGCGCTACCGCCGCTCGGAGGAGTTCATCCGCGCCCTGCGGACGATCTGGACCGAGGACCACGCCGAACTCGCCGGCGACTTCTACCGGGTGCGCGACTTCACCCTCAAGCCCAAGCCGCTCAACACCCCCGAGCGCCCGCACCCGGAGATCTTCCAGGGCGGCAACTCCACCGCCGCCCGCGCCATGGCCGGCCGTGTCTCCGACTGGTACTTCAGCAACGGCAAGGACTTCGACGGCGTCACCGAACAGATCGCCGACGTCCGCGCCTCGGCTGCCCGAGTGGGCCGTACGGCACCGAAGTTCGGCCTCAACGGCTTCCTCATCGCCCGCGACACCGAGGCCGAGGCCCGCGACACGCTCCGCGAGATCGTCGCCAAGGCCGACTCCGACGCCGTTCACGGCTTCCGCGACGCCGTACAGCAGGCCGGCCCGTCCACCGCCGACGGCAAGGGCATGTGGCAGGACTCGAGCTTCGAGGACCTCGTGCAGTACAACGACGGCTTCCGTACGGGCCTGATCGGCACCCCGGAGCAGATCGCCGAGCGGATCGTCGCCTACAAGCGGCTCGGGGTCGACCTCTTCCTCCTCGGCTTCCTGCACTACCTGGAGGAGGTCGAGTACTTCGGCAAGCGGGTGCTGCCCCTGGTGCGCGAACTGGAGGCACCCCGAGCCGGTCGCCGCCCACGCCTGACCGCCGCCCGCCCACGAACACGACGAACCGAAAGGTCCTCCCATGGCCACGATCCTGTCCGTCTCCGGAAGCCCCTCCGCCGCCTCCCGCACCGCCCGGCTGCTGCGCCACCTGGACGAGCGCCTCATCGAGCAGGGGCACGAGGTGATCCCGCTGGACGTCCGCACCCTTCCCGCCGAGGCGCTGCTCGGGGCCGACTTCGGTCACCCGGCGATCGTCCGGGCCACCGCCCTGTTCGAGCAGGCGGACGGGGTGGTGATCGGTACCCCCGTCTACAAGGCCGCCTACTCCGGGCTGCTGAAGTCACTGCTCGACCTGCTGCCCCAGTATGCGCTGGCGGGCAAGACGGTCCTGCCGCTGGCCACCGGCGCCAGCACCGCCCACGTCCTGGCCATCGACTACGCCCTGCGCCCGGTCCTCGCGTCCATGGGCCCCGCCCACATCACGCCGGGCTGGTTCACGCTCGACAAGGACATCACGGTGGGCGAGGACGGCACACCGGCCGTCGCACCGGGCTCGGCGGAGGCACTGGTCCAGGTCACGGACCGGTTCTCCGCCGCGCTGGGCGGCCGTACGACCGTGCTGGCGGCCACCGGATGAGCGGCGCGACCGTCATCGCGGACGACACCGAGGCCCTTGCCGTGGCCGCCGGGCTGGCCGCGGACTTCCGCAAGGGCGCCGCCGAGCGCGACGCACGCCGCAGGCTCCCGCACGCGGAGCTGGAACGGCTGTCAGCCTCCGGGCTGCTCGCCGTGACGGTGCCCGCCGAGTACGGCGGCGCGGACGTCCGTGCGGAGACGCTCGCCGAGATCTTCCGGCTCCTCGCCGCCGCCGACGCCAGCCTCGCCCAGATCCCGCAGAGCCACTTCGTGTACGTCAACGTGCTGCGCCGGCAGGGCACCGACGAGCAACGGGAGTTCCTCTTCGGCGAGGTCCTGGCCGGCAAGCGATTCGGCAACGCCCAGTCCGAGGCGGGCACCCGGCACGTCCAGGACATCCGCACCCGGCTCACACGGCTCCAAGACGGCAGTCACGTCCTCGACGGCGTCAAGCACTACTCCACCGGCGCCCTGTTCGCCCACTGGATCCCCGTCCTCGCCCGCACCGAGGACGACACCCTGCACGTGGCGTACGTGCCGAGCGACGCGCCAGGCCTCACGGTCGTCGACGACTGGGACGGCATGGGACAGCGCACCACCGCCAGCGGAACCGTCCGCCTGGAGGCGGTGCCCGTCCCCGCCGACCGGATCGTGCCGCACCACCTCACCTTCCACGGGCCGCAACTCCACGGCGCGGTCGCCCAGTTGCTGCATGCGGCCATCGACGCCGGGATCGCCGCCGGGGCACTGGCCGAGGCCGTGGAGTTCGTCCGTACGAAGAGCCGCCCCTGGTTCGAGAGTGTCGGCGAGGGACACGAGAGCGCGCCGGAGGATCCGCTGCTGATCCAGCGGTTCGGAGAACTGGCGATCCGGGTACGGGCCGCCGACGCGCTGCTCGCCGCCGCGGCCCGCTCCGTGGACGCCGCCCGCGCCGACCTGACCGACGACACGGCCGCCGAAGCCTCGATCGCGGTGGCCGCGGCGAAGGTGACGGCGGCCCAGGCCGCCGTGGACCTCGGCAGCGCCCTCTTCGAAGTCGCCAGCACCCGCTCCGCGCGCGACTCGCTGGGCCTGCACCGCCATTGGCGCGACGCCCGCACCCACACCCTGCACGACCCGGCCCGCTGGAAGGTCCAGCACATCGGCCGGTACACCCTCAACGGCACCAGGCCACCCCGGCACGGCCTGCTCTGACGAACGCGGCTCCGACGAGCGCAACACCGACGGGCGCTGCTCCACGAGTGCCCAGCGGCGAACACCTGCCCGGCGAAACCCTGGTCCCGCCACCCCCGACCGTCGTCCCTGATCGGAGACCCCTGTGTCCCTCACGTTCCACTGGTTCCTGCCCACCAACGGCGACAGCCGCCATGTCGTCGGCGGCGGTCACGGCACCCCGGCCACCGCCTCCGGGCGGGACCGGCCGCCGACGGTGGCCTATCTGAGCCAGATCGCCCGCGCCGCCGAGGACCTCGGTTTCGTCGGCGCGCTCACCCCGACCGGCGCCTGGTGCGAGGATGCGTGGCTGACCACGGCCATGGTCAGCCAGAACACCGAACGCCTCAAGTTCCTGGTCGCCTTCCGCCCCGGCTTCGTCTCACCGACGCTCGCCGCCCAGATGGCGTCCACGTTCCAGCGGCAGACCGGCGGGCGCCTGCTCCTCAACGTCGTCACCGGTGGGGAGAGCCACGAGCAGCGGGCCTACGGCGACTTCCTCGACAAGGACGACCGGTACCGCCGTACCGGTGAGTTCCTGGATGTCGTACGGCAGTTGTGGGAAGGCAAGACCGTCGATCTGCGCGGCGAGCACCTCCAGGTCGAGGACGCGAAGCTGGCCAGGGTGCCCGACCCGGTGCCCGAGGTGTACTTCGGCGGCTCCTCGCCGATCGCGGGCGAGATCGCCGCCAGGTACGTGGACACCTACCTCACCTGGGGCGAACCGCCGGCGCAGGTCGCCCGGAAGATCGCGTGGATCCGCGGCCTGGCGGCCGAGAAGGGCCGCACCCTGCGCTTCGGCATCCGGCTGCACGTCATCGCCCGCGACACCGCCGAGCAGGCGTGGGCGGAGGCGAACCGCCTCCTGGACGGCTTCGACCCCGAGACGGTGCGGTCGGTCCAGGCCGGCCTCGCCCGCAGCGAGTCGGAGGGCCAGCGGCGGATGCTCGCCCTGCACGGCGGCGGCAGTCGCGACGCTCTGGAGATCCACCCCAATCTGTGGGCCGGCATCGGCCTGGTGCGCGGGGGCGCGGGCACCGCCCTGGTCGGCAGCCACGACGAGATCGCCGAGCGGATCAAGGAGTACCACGCCCTCGGCATCGACGAGTTCGTCCTGTCCGGCTATCCCCACCTGGAGGAGGCGTACTGGTTCGGCGAGGGCGTGCTGCCCCGTCTGGCCGCCCAGGGCCTGTGGCAGCACCCGCACGGGCAGCAGGCGGCTCCCGCAGCCCAGGTCCCCTTCGCCGCCGCGGGGAGTCCGCGATGACCCACTGATCGCCACCGACGGCGAGACGGTGAGCTCATGACGGCCCTGCTCGCGCCCTGCCACGGGCGCACAGGCGTCGACCGGACAGCCGTCGGCCGGATCGCCGCCGAGGCGCTCCGGGAAATCACCCTCGTGATCGCCGAGGACGACGTGCCCGGCATGACCGCGTGGCGCATCGAGGACGACCGTGTCGCCGACGTCCCCCTGACCGGGGGCAACCGGGCGGGCGCGGCCGTCGGGCCGGCGGCGTGGCGTGCGGCGAAGAACGCCCCACCGATGAGTTTGCGCCGGCCGCGCAGTCCACCCGTCGACACGAAGGGAGCGCACCATGCGCAAGATCATCGTTTGCACGTTCCTGTCGCTGGACGGCGTCATGCAGGCGCCGGGCGGTCCGGACGAGGACGCCGAGAGCGGCTTCGAGCACGGCGGCTGGCAGAAGCCGGTGTCCGACGACGAGGTCGGTGCGGCCATCGCCGGCTGGTACGAGCCCTCCGACGCGATGCTGCTCGGCCGCAAGACGTACGACATCTTCGCGGCGTACTGGCCGACCGCCGACCCGGGCAACCCGTTCACCGAGCGGATGAACCGCATGCGCAAGTACGTGGCGTCCCGGACCCTGACGTCCCTGGAGTGGCAGAACTCCACCCTGCTGGAGGGCGACGCCGCCGACGCCGTGCGCGCGCTGAAGGCGTCCGACGGCGGTGACATCAACGTCGTCGGCAGCGGCGACCTCGCCCAGACGCTCATGCGGCACGACCTGGTCGACGAGTACCGGCTGACCATCCACCCGGTGATCATCGGCACCGGCAAGCGGCTGTTCGCCGGCGGAGCGGTCCCCACCGCTCTGGAGCCGGTCAGTGTCACGACGACGAAGAGCGGCACCGTCGTCGGCGTGTACCGCCCGACCGGCAAGCCCGGCTACGACAGCTACTAGGGTCTGTCCGTCGTCATCGCGCGCCGTACACCGGCTCCGGTGGCGTCGCCTCCGCGAGGAGCTTCAGCGCCGTCTCCCCGGCTTCCGCCGGGGACCAGCGGGCGCCCTTGTCCGCCGTGGGGCCGGGGCGCCAGCCCTCCATGACGGTGATGCGGCCGCCCTCCGCCTCGAAGACCCGCCCCGTCACGCCCGCCGAGGCCGCGGAGCCGAGCCACACGACGAGCGGGGACACGTTCTCCGGTGCCATGGCGTCGAAGCCCGTGCCGGGGACCGCCATGGTCTCGGCGAAGGTCGCCTCGGTCATCCGGGTGCGGGCCGCCGGGGCGACGGCGTTGACCAGGACGCCGTAGCGGCCCAGCTCGGCGGCGGCGACCAGCGTCAGGCCCACGATCCCCGCCTTGGCCGCCGCGTAATTCCCCTGGCCGACGCTGCCCAGCAGTCCCGCCCCGCTGCTGGTGTTGACGACCCGGGCCTGCGGGGCACGGCCCGCCTTGGCCTCCGCCCGCCAGTGCGCCGCCGCGTGCTGCAGCGGCAGGAAGTGCCCCTTGAGGTGGACGCGCAGGACGGCGTCCCAGTCGTCCTCGCCGAGGTTCACCAGCATGCGGTCGCGCAGGAAACCGGCGTTGTTGACCAGGGTGTCGAGGCGGCCGTAGGTCCCGACGGCGGTACGGATCAGCGAGGCCGCGCCCTCGGTGGTGGCGACGTCCCCGCCGTGGGCGACCGCCTGCCCGCCCCGGGCGACGATCTCGTCGGCGACCAGCCGGGCGGGACCCGCCTCGCTTCCGGTGCCGTCGAGGCCGACCCCGAGGTCGTTCACGACGACCTTCGCGCCCTCGGCGGCGAGAGCGAGGGCGTGCGCCCGGCCGAGTCCGCGCCCGGCCCCGGTGACGATCGCGACACGTTCGCTGCACAGTCCGGACATGCTGGGTCCTCTCGTCGGACGGTCCCGGGATTTCGGGGGGTCAGTTGCCGGCGGTGGCGGCGTCGAGGAACGCCGGGCGTTCGCCACCGCCGTGGACGAGCAGGCTCGCACCGCTGACGTACGAGGCGCGTGCGGAGGCGAGGAACACACAGGCGTCGCCCACCTCGGCGGGGTCGGCCAGCCGGCCGAGCGGCACCGTGCGTCCCACGGCCTCGATGCCGCTCTCGTCGCCGTAGTGCAGGTGGGACAGCTCGGTGCGGACCATGCCGAGGACCAGGGTGTTGACCCTGACGTCCGGGGCCCACTCCACGGCCATGCTGCGGGCCAGGCTTTCCAGCCCCGCCTTGGCTGCGCCGTAGGCCGCCGAGCCCGGGGACGGACGGCTGCCGCTGACACTGCCGATCATGACGATGGAGCCGCCGCCCGGCTGGGAGCGCATCTGTTCGTAGGCGGCGAGGGAGGCGGTCAGGGGGGTCAGCAGGTTCAACTCGACGACCCGGGCGTGCCGTGCGGCTCCGCCGTCCTCGAGCAGCCGGTACGGCGTGCCACCCGCGTTGTTGACGAGGACGTCCAGCCGGCCGTACTCGCCGCTCACCCGCGCGAAGAACGCGGCGACGGCGTCCGCGTCACGCAGGTCCACCGGAAGGAACCGGGCGGTGCGGCCGGCGGCTTCGACGGGCCGGTCCGCAGGTCGCCGGGCGCAGGTCATCACCTCGGCGCCCGCCTCCAGCAGGGCCCGCGTGACACCGGCGCCCACCCCCCGCGTTCCGCCCGTGACGACCGCGACCCGTCCGCTCAGATCGGTGACCGCTGCCATGAGGGACCTCCCGCGCCGGGCACTGCGCTGCTACCTTCGTGCCTAACAAACGTTTGGTGGAAAGGTAGCTGATCCACTCATGGGTGTCTCCACCGCACGCCCCGAAGAGGGCATCACCGTCATCACCGTGGACTTCCCACCCGTCAACGCCCTTCCTGTCCAGGGCTGGTACGACCTGGCCGCCGCGGTGCGCGCGGCCGGCGCCGATCCCCGCGTGCGCTGCGTGGTCCTCACCGCGACCGGACGTGGATTCAACGCCGGGGCCGACATCAAGGAGATGCAGCGCACCGAGGGGTACACGGCGCTGGTCGGCACCAACCGCGGCTGCTACGAGGCGTTCGCCGCGGTCTACGACTGCGAGGTCCCGGTGGTCGCCGCGGTGCAGGGGTTCTGCGTGGGCGGCGGCATCGGCCTGGTGGGCAACGCCGACTCGATCGTGGCGAGCGACGACGCGACCTTCGGGCTGCCCGAGCTGGACCGGGGTGCGCTCGGCGCGGCCACCCATCTGGCGCGACTGGTCCCGCAGCACCTGATGCGGACGCTCTACTACACCTCGCGCACCGTGACGGCCGGGGAACTGCACCGCCACGGCTCGGTGTGGCGGGTCGTCCCGCGCGAGCACCTGCACGCCGCGGCCATGGACCTGGCCAGGGAGATCGCCGCCAAGGACGGGCAGCTCATCCGCTTGGCCAAGGCGTCGATCAACGGCATCGACCCCGTGGACGTCCGCCGCAGCTACCGCTTCGAGCAGGGCTTCACCTTCGAGGCCAACCTCAGCGGCCTCTCGGACCGGCACCGCGAGGCATTCGTGTCGTCCAAGGCGTGTGAGGGGGAGTCCCGTTGAGCGACAAGACGATGACCGCCGAGGAGGTGGCCGGCCGGCTGCGCAACGGCATGACGATCGGGATCGGCGGGTGGGGTTCGCGCCGCAAGCCGATGGCACTGGTCCGGGCCCTGCTGCGCTCCGACGTCACCGGCCTGACCGTGGTGTCCTGCGGCGGCCCCGACGTCGGCCTGCTCGCCGCGGCGGGACGGATCCGCACCCTCGTGGCCCCCTTCGCCACCCTGGACTCCATCCCGCTGGAGCCGCACTTCACCGCGGCACGGCAGCGTGCCGCCTTCGACCTGGTCGAGCTGGACGAGGCGATGTTCATGTGGGGCCTGACCGCCGCCGCGCAGCGGCTGCCCTTCCTGCCGGTCCGGGCGGGTCTCGGCTCCGACGTGCCGAGGGTCGGCCCGCACCTGCGCACGGTGGTCTCGCCCTACGCGGACGGCGAGGAGTTCGTCGCGGTCCCGGCGTTGCGCCTGGACGCGGCGCTGGTGCACCTCAACCGGGCGGACGCACAGGGCAACGCCCAATACCTCGGGCCCGACCCGTACTTCGACGACCTCTTCTGTCAGGCCGCCGACACCGCGTACGTCTCCTGCGAGAAAATCGTCGACACCGCCGACCTGCTCAAGGACGCCGCCCCCCAGTCCCTCTTGATCCAGCGCCCCTTCGTGACCGGCGTGGTCCAGGCCCGCCACGGCGCGCACTTCACCTCCTGCGCCCCCGACCACGACCGCGACGAGCCCTTCCAGCGCGCCTATGCCCGGGCAGCCCGTGACCCGGAAGCCTGGCAGGCCTTCACCGATCGCTACCTGTCCGCCGACGAAGAGGCCTACCAGGCCGAGGTCGCGGCATTCCACGAGGAGCGGACGTGAGCAGTCGTTCGACGAACGAGACGACCCGCGCCGAGTACTGTGTCGTGGCCTGTGCAGAGGCCTGGCGTCACGCCGGGGAGGTCCTGGCGACCCCCACGGGCACCGTGCCCACGATCGGCGCCCGGCTGGCGAAGCTCACGTTCGCACCCGACCTGCTGCTCACCGACGGCGAGGCACTGCTGATCGGCGACGTCCCGGCGCTCGGCGCCCGCGCCCGGGTGGTGGAGGGCTGGCTGCCCTACCGCCAGCACCTGGCCCTCGCGGCCACCGGACGGCGGCACGTGATGATGGGCGCCAGCCAGATCGACCGCCACGGCAACCAGAACATCTCCTGCATCGGCGACTGGGCCCGCCCCACCCGGCAACTGCTGGGCGTACGGGGCGCACCCCTCAACACCCTCAACAACCCCACGAGTTACTGGGTGCCCAAGCACTCCCCGCGCGTCTTCGTCGAGCAGGTCGACATGGTCTGCGGAGTCGGCTACGACCGCGCCGCCGCGGCCGGTCCGTCCGCCACCCGCTTCCACCACGTCCCGGAAGTGGTCAGCAACCTGGGCGTCTTCGACTTCGCCACGCCGGACCACTCGATGCGGCTGCGCTCGCTGCACCCGGGCGTCACGGTCGAGCAGGTGCTGGAGGCCACCGGTTTCGCACTCACCGTCCCCGACGACGTGCCGTACACCCGTGCGCCCACCACCGGGGAACTGCGCCTGATCCGCGAGGTCATCGACCCGGAGCGCGCACGTGACCGTGAGGTGCCCGCATGAGCAGCGGTGCCGCGATCACCACGGCCCTCACCGAACTCGTCGGCGTGCGCACCCCCATCGTCCAGACGGGCATGGGGTGGGTGGCCGGGCCCCGCCTGGTCTCCGCCTCCGCCGCCGCCGGAGCCCTGGGCATCCTCGGGTCCGCCACCATGACCCCGCAACAGCTGCGTTCGGCCGTGCGCGAGGTCAAGTCCCGCACCGACGCGCCCTTCGGAGTCAACCTGCGGGCCGACGCCTCCGACGCGGGGGAGAGGGTGCGGATCATCCTCGACGAGGGCGTGAAGGTCGCCTCGTTCGCGCTCGCGCCGAGGCCGGAGCTGATCACCCGCCTGAAGGAGGCGGGGGTGGTCGTCATCCCCTCCGTGGGCGCCCGGCGGCACGCCGAGAAGGTCGCGGCCTGGGGCGCGGACGCCGTGCTGGTACAGGGCGGTGAGGGCGGCGGCCACACCGGCGGCGTCGCCACCAGCGTGCTGCTCCCGCAGGTCGTGGACGCCGTCGGCATCCCGGTGATCGCCGCCGGCGGCTTCCGGGACGGACGCGGACTGGTGGCGGCCCTGGCCTACGGCGCCGCCGGCGTCGCCATGGGCACCCGCTTCCTGCTCACCTCCGACAGCACCGTCCCCGACGCCGTCAAGGCCCGCTACCTCGCCGCGGGCGTCCAGGACGTCACCGTCACCACCAAGGTCGACGGCCTGCCCCACCGGATGCTGCGCAGCGACCTGGTGGACGCGCTGGAGCGTTCCGGCCGCGTGACCTCCCTGCTGCGCGCCCTGCGGCACGCCTTCGCCTTCAGGCGGGAGTCGGGCATGAGCTGGACCGCCCTGGTGCGCGACGGTCTGGCGATGCGCCACGGCAAGGACCTGACCTGGAGCCAGGTCCTGCTGGCGGCCACCACCCCGATGCTGCTCAGGGCCGCGATGGTCGACGGCCGCAGCGACCTGGGTGTGATGGCCTGTGGCCAGGTCGGGGGACTGATCGACGACCTGCCGTCCTGCGCCGAACTCGTCGAAGGAATCATGGCGGAGGCACAGGCGACTCTGGGCCGGCTGCCGAAGGTCGCGTGAGGGGGGTGCGTGCGCCGCTCGTCCTCGGCCGTGCGCCGCTCATCCTCGGCCGTCGGGCGCGAGGACCCGTGCCCGGCAGGCGGTCGGGGTACCCCATGCGGTGCGCAGGGGGCGGGCCTTGCGGATCCACAGGGACACGTCCAGTTCGTCGGTGTAGCCGACGGCGCCGTGGAGTTGCAGAGCCGTCCGCGCCGCCCCGTACGCCGCTTCGCAGGCCGACACCTTCGCCGCGGCCACCTCCCGGCCGGCCGCCGGATCGTCCGCCGCCAGGGCCAGGGCGGCGGCGTGGACCAGTGGCTGGGCGAACTCCAGGGCGATGAGGGTGTCGGCCAGACGGTGCTTCACCGCCTGGAACGAGCCGACGGCCACCCCGAACTGGGTGCGCTGCCGCACGTACTCCACAGTGCGTTCCAGCAACGCCCGTCCCAGTCCGAGGGCTTGGGCGGCCGTGGCCAGCGCGGCGACATCCGCGGCGTGTGCGGCGGCCACCTCCACCGCAGGCCCCTGTGCCAGGACCACTCCGCCGAGGGGGCGGGCCAGTCGCCGCGCCGGGTCGGCCGACGGCTGTACCGGGCCGTGCGACCGTGCGAGGCGTACGGTGTCGCCGTCCACGACGAACACCGCGTCGGCGGCGTCGGCGTCCAGGGCGTACGGGCTGCCTCCCGGAGCGAGGACGCACAGGGACGCCACGGCCTTTCCGGACGCGAGCTGCGGCAGCCAGGCCCGGGCCGTGTCGCCCCCGAGCCGGCCCAGCAGGGCCCCGGCGGCGACCGTCTCGACCAGTGGACCCGGCACGGCATGACGGCCCAACTCATCCAAAGCCACGGCCAGTTCGACGGGCAGCGGCCCCAGACCCTCGTGCTCCTCCGGAACGGCGAGGGCGAAGACACCGGCCTGCGCGAGCCGCCCCCACAGGGCGCGTCCAGGGCCGTGATCGCCACAAGCCCAGGACCGTACGACACCGGGTGTGCCGGCGGAGCCGAGCAAGCCGTCGAGGGCGCGAGCGAACTCCCGCTGCTCGTCGTCGAGGAGGAAGCGCATCACCGGCGCCCCTTCGGCAGGCCGAGAAGCCGCTCGGCGATGATGTCGCGCTGGATCTCGTTCGTGCCGGCGTAGATCGGCCCGGCCAGGGAGAAGGTGTGGCCTTCCGCCCAACTCCCGTGTGCCGCTGCCTCGGTGGCCTCGTCGGACAGTTCGCCGCAGGGGCCGAGCAGATCGAGGGCGGTCTCGTGCAGGGCGATGTCCAGCTCGGACCAGAAGACCTTGTTGAGGCTGGACTCGGCGCCGATCGAACCGCCGGCGGCGATGCGTGAGGCATGGGCGTAGGTGAACAACCGGTAGGCGCGCGCACCGATCACCGCGTCGGCGACCCGGTCGCGCAGCGCGGTGTCGTGGGAGCCGGAGCCGGAGCCGGAGCCGGAGCCGGAGCCGGAATCGGTGGCGTGGGCGGACTCGGGGGCGTGGGCGAGGTCGGCGGTGGAGTGCCACAACGCGGTCAGCCGGTCCGCCGCGGCGATGAAGCGGCCGGGGCTGCGCAGGGTCAGTCCGCGCTCGTTGCCGGTGGTGCTCATCGCGATCCGCCAGCCCTGCCCCGGTTCCCCGACGACGTCCTCGTCCGGCACGAACACGTCGTCGAGGAACAGCTCGGCGAAGGCGGGCTTGCCGTCCAGCCGCCCGATGGGCCGCACGGTCACCCCGTCCGCGTCCAGGGGAAACATGAGATACGTCAGACCCCGGTGCGGCCGGTCCGCGTCCGGGTCACTGCGGAACAGGCCGAACGCGCGGTCGGCGAAGGCAGCCCGGGACGACCACGTCTTCTGGCCGCCGATGCGCCAGCCGCCCTCCGTCCGTACGGCGGTGGACCGCAGGGAGGCCAGGTCGGAACCCGCCTCGGGCTCGGACCAGGCCTGTGCCCAGATCACCTCACCGCTCGCCATCGGCGGCAGGATCCGGGCACGCTGCTCGTCGGTGCCGTGCTCGAAGAGCGTCGGCGCGAGGAGGTTGATGCCGTTCTGGGAGACCCGGCCGGGCGCACCGGCCCGGTAGTACTCCTCCTCGAAGATCAGCCACTCCAGCAGCGAGGCCCCCCGGCCGCCGAACTCCCCGGGCCATGACACCACCGACCAGCGGTCGGCGAACAGCGTGCGCTCCCACTCCCGGTGCGCGGCGAACCCCGCCGCGGTCTCCAGCGACGGCAGCGGGACGGACGGCACATGGGAGGCGAGCCAGTCCCGGGCCTCGGCCCGGAAGGCGTCCTCGGCGGCGGTGAAGTCGAGGTCCATCAGCGGCCTGCCTCCTTCATCGCGCGCACGTCCATCCCGCCGAGCGAGTCGGCGCTCGTCTCCGCGTTGTGGGCGTGGGCGAGGTGGTGCAGCCCGAAGACCGAGTCCAGCCCCGCGTGCAGGCCCTGGAGGTCCTCGGCCTGGTTGACGGCCCGCTTCGTAAGCGCCAGCCCCATACGGGGCATCCGTGCGACCCGCTCCGCCAACGCCAGCGTGTGCTGCGCGAGCTCCTCGCGGGGCACGACCCGGTTGACCATGCCGACCTCGTAGGCGCGCCGCGCGCTCATCCGGTCGCCGGTGTAGAGGAACTCCTTGGCGATCCGCGGCGGCATAGCCCACGGGTGGGCGAAGTACTCGACCCCCGGGATGCCCATGCGCACCACCGGGTCGGCGAAGAAGGCGTCCTCGGAGGCGACGATCAGATCGCACACCCAGGCGAGCATGAGCCCGCCTGCCACGCACGCCCCCTGCACCGAGGCGATGACGGGCTTGGGCAGTTCGCGCCAGCGCCGGCACATGCCGAGGTACACCTCGGACTCACGGGCGAAGCGGCTCTCGGCCCCCGGCTTGTCCGAGTGGTCCCACCACAGCCCCGCCCTGCGCTCGAACGGCAGGTGCGCGTCCCGCTCCGGGGTGCCGATGTCGTGGCCGGCGCAGAAGTGCTGCCCCGCTCCGGCCAGGACCACGACCTTCACCTCGTCGTCGTCCGCGGCGCGGTAGAAGGCCCGGTCCAGGGCGTAGGTCATCGCGGAGTTCTGGGCGTTGCGGTACTCGGGCCGGTCCATCGTCACCAGGGCGACGGCGCCGCGGCGCTCGTAACGGACGGGCTCCGGGTGCGTGGTGCGATCGGCTGGCATCCGCCTGCTCCTTCCCTAACAATTGTTTGGTAGGTTAATCTACGGCCCGTCAGCAGTCGAGAGCCGTCGGGAGCCGTCCATGACCTCGGTCCCACCGCCCTACCTCCCCGGCCATGGCCTCCTGACCGGCCGCACGGCCGTCGTCACCGCCGCCGCGGGCGCCGGGATCGGCGGCGCGACCGCCCGGCGGCTGCTGGAGGAGGGCGCCCGGGTCGTGGTCTCCGACGCCCACGCCCGCCGGCTGAAGGAGTCCGAGGCGGTCCTGGCCGCCGAGTTCGGCGTGGAGCGCGTCACCGCGCTGCCCTGTGACGTCACGGACGAGGCCCAGGTCGGCGCGCTGTTCGACCACGCCGAGGAGCGGCACGGACGGCTGGACATCGTGGTGAACAACGCGGGCCTCGGCGGCACCGCCGACGTCGTCGACATGACCGACGAGCAGTGGGACGAGGTCCTCGGCGTCACCCTCGACGGCACCTTCCGCTGCACCCGCGCCGCACTGCGCCGTATGAAGGCCGCGGGCGCGGGCGGCGTCGTCGTCAACAACGCCTCGGTGATCGGCTGGCGCGCACAGCGGGGGCAGGCCCACTACGCCGCCGCGAAGGCCGGTGTCATGGCCCTCACCCGGTGCGCCGCGGTGGAGGCCGCCGCCTACGGGGTGCGGGTCAACGCCGTCTCCCCGAGCCTGGCCCTGCACCCGCACCTCGCCAAGGTCACCACCCCCGAACTGCTGGAGGAACTGACCGCCCGGGAGGCCTTCGGACGCTGTGCCGAACCGTGGGAGGTGGCCAACGTGATCGTGTTCCTGGCCTCCGGCTACTCGTCGTACCTGACCGGTGAGGTCCTGTCGGTCAGCAGCCAGCACCCATGAGGCGAGAATGCTCCGGTGCCGAAAAGCAGCAACAGTGACCAGAAGAAGTCCACGGTGAGCCCGCCCGAGCGACGGGAGGAACTGCTGGCCGTCGCGGCCCGGGTCTTCGCCGAGCAGGGCTACAACGCCACGACCGTCCGCAAGATCGCTGACGCGGCGGGGATGCTGGCGGGCAGCCTCTACTACCACTTCGACTCCAAGGAGTCGATGCTGGACGAGATCCTCTCCGGCTTCCTGGACGAGCTCTGGGCGCGCTACGACGCCGTGCTCGGAGCCGGACTCGGACCCAGGGAAACCCTCGAGGCGCTCGTGACCGAGTCCTTCCGGGAGATCGACCGGCACCTCGACGCGGTCGCCATCTACCAGAAGGAGTCCCGGCACCTCGCAGTGAGACCGGCCTTCGCGTATCTCGTCGAGTCGCAGCGCAAGTTCGAGAAGGCGTGGCTGGGCACGCTGGAGCGCGGTGTGGCGGCCAAGGTGTTCCGTGCCGATCTGGACGTGCGGCTCACCTACCGCTTCGTGCGTGACACGGTCTGGGTCGCCGCGTCCTGGTACCGGCCGGGCGGCCGGCACAGTCCCGAGGAGATCGCCCGCCAGTACCTGTCGATGGTGCTGGAGGGCATCGCCCTGGACGGCTCGTAGGAAGCCCGCACATCGCAGACACCAAGGAGGAGACGCCATGGCCGAGGCCTACATCGTCGAAGCGGTGCGCACGCCGGTCGGGCGGCGGGGTGGCGGGCTGTCCGCCGTCCACCCGGCCGACCTCGGAGCGCATGTGCTGACCGCCCTGATGGAGCGCTCCGGCGTCGACCCGGCCGCCGTGGAGGACGTGGTGTTCGGCTGCCTCGACACCGTCGGCCCTCAGGCCGGTGACATCGCCCGCACCTGCTGGCTGGCCGCCGGGCTGCCGGAGGAGGTGCCCGGGGTGACCGTCGACCGCCAGTGCGGCTCCTCGCAACAGGCCCTGCACTTCGCCGCGCAGGGCGTCCTCTCCGGCACCCAGGACCTCGTCGTCGCGGGCGGTGTGCAGAACATGTCGCAGATCCCCATCGCCTTCGCCACCCGTCAGGCCGCCGAACCGCTGGGCCTGACCCAGGGCCCGTTCGCCGGCTCGGCGGGCTGGCGCGCCCGCTACGGCGACCGGCCGGTCAACCAGTTCCTCGGCGCCGAGGAGATCGCCCGCAAGTGGAACATCACCCGCGAGGCCATGGAGGAGTTCGCGCTGCGCTCCCACCGGCGGGCGATCCGGGCCGTCGACGAGGGCCGCTTCGACCGGGAGACCGTCGCGTACAGGGACGTGGTCCACGACGAGGGTCCGCGGCGCGACACCAGCCGGGAGAAGATGTCGCAACTGCAGCCGCTGGTGGGGGGCGGCCGGCTGACGGCGGCCCTCTCCTCCCAGATCTCCGACGGCGCCTCGGCCGTGCTCCTCGCCTCGGAGCGGGCCGTACGGGAACACGGCTTGACCCCGAGGGCCCGGATCCACCACCTCTCGGTGCGCGGCGAGGACCCGATCCGGATGCTGTCCGCCCCGATCCCGGCGACCGCGTACGCCTTGAAGAAGTCCGGCATGACGCTCGAGGAGATCGACCTGGTCGAGATCAACGAGGCCTTCGCCTCGGTGGTGCTGGCCTGGACGAAGGAGACCGGCGCCGACCCCGAGAAGGTCAACGTCAACGGCGGTGCCATCGCCCTCGGCCATCCGCTGGGCGCCACCGGGACCCGGCTGGCCACGACGCTCCTGCACGAGCTGGAACGCACCGGCGGGCGCTACGGACTGCAGACGATGTGCGAGGGCGGGGGCCAGGCCAACGTGACCATCGTGGAACGCCTTTGACCCACGGCGGCCGGCGCTCATCACGGACGGACCGTGATCTACTTCTCGCCCTGATGTCGATCGACGAGAAGCCGGAGTCATGACCCAGCCCCCCAAGCACTGCTGCGAGGCGATGAACGACCGCGTGAACGTGCGCTGCGACCGGCACGACGATCCCTTCGACTGTCCGGACGTGCTGGTCGGCTTCACCGCCACGTTCCAGGAGTACGGGCTGATCATTCAGGACGGCGGAAGGTCGAGCATCACGATCGAGTTCTGCCCCTGGTGCGGGCGACGCCTCCCCGAGTCGCAGCGGGACCGGTGGTTCGACGAGCTGGAGCGCCGCGGGATCGATCCGGCGGAGGACGAGGTCCCCGCCGAATTCCAGGACGACCGCTGGCTCGCCTCCCGACGCGGCAAGTAGCGAACCAGCAGCGCCTCGGGCGACCTGCCGCGTGCCCGAGGAGACGGGTGTCGCACGGTCAGTTCGGTCGTAGGGCGTCGGCCCGGTCGGTCGAGCCGCGTTCGGTGGGGCCGACCGGTCGTCCCGAGGGGAGGAGCGACGCGGGCAGCAGGGCGAGGACGGCGATCGCGGCCAGGATGAGCAGGGTGGAGCCGAACGCGGGGACCGGCGTCCGGCTCGTGCCGGCCGCGACGGCGATGCCGAGAGTCGGCCCGATGTTCACGGCGGTCTGCTTCAGCCCGCCGACGACCCCGGCGTACCCGGGAGGCGCGTCGCCGACGACCGTCCCCGTGGCGGTGACCATCACGGTGGCGAATCCCGCACCGAGCAGGGCGAAATCCGCACCCGTGGCCGTCCACGTGCCGGCAGGACCCAGCAGGGACAGTCCCACGAGGCCGACGACGACGAGCGCTGTCCCGCACAGCGCGGTGCGACGCGGGCCGTATCGGCGCAGTGCTCTGCCCGCGACGGGTGAGCCGAGCACCATGAGCGCGGTCAGCGGAAGGACGCGCAGGCCGGTGGCGAACGCATCGAGACCGAGCACGTCCTGGAGATGGAACGTCGCGGCGAAGAGCGCGCCGAACAGGCTCGCGGAGGTGAGCAGCAGGAGTGTCATGGAAGCGGTCACCGGCACGGACCGCACCACCGCGTGGGGCACGATCGGGTGCGCGACACGGCGCTCGTGCGCGACCAGCACCGCTGTGAGGCCCGCGACGGCGACGAGTCCGAAGAGTGTCGGAGCGCCGTCCCACCCGTGCCTCGGGACGCCGGCCAACGTGTGCACCAGGACCGCGAGTACGGCCGCGAGCAGCGCCGCGCCCGAGAGGCCGAGCCGCTGGGAGGCCGCCCGGCCGGGCACCGGCTGCCGGAGGGCGAGGGCGAGCGCGGCGAGCAGGAGCGCGATGGGGGCGTTGACCCAGAACACCGCACGCCATCCCAGATGGGCGACAAGGACGCCGCCCAGGACCGGGCCGGTCCCCGCGGCCACCGCGATGGCACTGGTGCGCAGGGCGATCGGCCGACCGAGCCGCTCCGCCGGGTACGCGAGCCGCAGCAACGCGAGGGTGGCCGGCTGGAGCAGCGCGCCGCACACGCCCTGTGCGACCCGCAGGACGATCACCGGGCGGATGTCCGGAGCGAGCGCGATACCGGCGGAGGCGGCCCCGAAGCCGAGGACACCGATGAACAGCAGGCGCGTGTGCCCGTACCGGTCCCCGAGACGCCCGGCGACGACGAGCAACGCGGCCACCGCGACCAGATAGCCGGTGCTCGTCCACTGGATCTGCGCCACGCTCGCGCCGAGGTCGCGCTGCAGGCTGGGCTGGGCCACGAGCAGGATGGTGCCGTCCAGCGCGACGAGCATCGCGCCGACCACGCTGACCAGCAGGGCGAGGCGACGCTGTGCGGGTGCGGTCACGGGGTCACCGGGCCGAGATGGGCGTCCAGAACGGCCGCGATGAGCCGGTCAGGACGGGCGTCGCCGGTGTCGCCGTCCGGCGGTGGATCGCCGAGGGCGAGTTGCAGGCTGCCCCAGGCCCACAGCTGAGCGAGGCCGTGCAGGTTCGACCACAGGGCGGCGGCCGTCACACGGGGTGGCGGTCCGGCCTCGCCCGGCCCGTCGGCGGGTTGCCCGGCATGCCGCTCCGCCCGGCATCGGGCGACGAGTTCGGCGAAGTGCCCGAACAACGGCAGGGTCGACTCGCGCAGCCGCGGCCGGCCCGGTGCCTGCGGCGCGCTGTCCAGCAGATCGTGCCGGAACATGAGCTCGAACATGCCGCGCCGTTCCCGCGCATACGCGACGTACTCCCGCGCGAGGGCCTCCAACCGGCCGCGGGCCGTGGTCGTTCCGGCGACCGCGGTCTCGAACCGCGTGCGGAGGTCCTCGAAGCCGCGGCGGGCGACAGCCGAGAGCAGCGCGTCGTGCGTGGGGAAATAGCGACGCGGGGCCCCGTGTGACACCCCCGCTCGACGGGCGATCTCCCGCAGGCCCACGGATCCGGAGCCCTCGCTCAGCACAAGTTCGACGCCGGCATCGATCAACCGCTCCCGAAGGGAGCCCCCATCAGTCATAGACAGTGTCTACCACATACGTAGACACTGTCTACTCACGTCCCGGTGAGTATTTCGGCGCGCGTACGCGTGGTGGTGAGTGTCCGTCATCGCGAACAAGCGAGCAGCCGGCCGGTGCGAATCCGGCCGGTATCCGAGCGAAGAGAGACCAGGCACATGGACGTCAGCGCCCACATCGAAGCCGTCTACGACGACCTCCGCCGACGCGACCCCGGCGAGGCGGAGTTCCACCAGGCGGCACAGGAAGTCCTGCACACGATGGGGCCCGTGCTCGAAGCGCACCCGGAGTATGTCGAGGCCCGCATCGTGGAGCGGCTCTGTGAACCGGAACGGCAACTGATGTTCAGAGTCCCGTGGGTGGACGACCAGGGCACGGTCCGGGTCAACCGCGGTTTCCGAGTGGAGTTCAACAGCGCTCTCGGCCCGTACAAGGGCGGCCTGCGCTTCCATCCCAGCGTCAACCTCGGCATCGTCAAGTTCCTCGGCTTCGAGCAGATCTTCAAGAACGCCCTGACCGGCATGGCGATCGGCGGCGGCAAGGGCGGCGCGGACTTCGACCCCAAGGGCCGCTCCGACGGCGAAGTGATGCGCTTCTGCCAGGCGTTCATGACGGAGCTGTATCGCCACCTCGGCGAGCACACCGACGTGCCCGCCGGGGACATCGGCGTGGGCGCGCGCGAGATCGGCTACCTCTTCGGCCAGTACAAGCGGATCACCAACCGCTACGAGGCCGGCGTCCTCACCGGCAAGCCGGTCGGCTGGGGCGGCTCCCACGTCCGTACCGAGGCCACCGGCTACGGCGCGGTGTACTTCGCCCAGGAGATGCTCGCCACCCGGGGACAGCACCTGGACGGGCGTCGCGTGGTGATCTCCGGGTCGGGGAACGTGGCCGTGTACGCCGCCGAGAAGGTGCACGCGCTGGGCGGTCTCGTGGTGGCCTGCTCGGACTCCTCCGGCTACGTGGTCGACGAGGACGGCCTCGACCTGGAGCTGCTCAAGGAGGTCAAGGAGGTGCGCAGGTCCCGGATCTCCGCCTACGCCGAGGCCCGCCCGGCCGCGCGGTTCTCCGACCGGGGCTCGGTCTTCGACGTGCCGTGCGACATCGCCCTGCCGTGCGCGACGCAGAACGAGCTGAACCAGCAGGACGCCGTGGCCCTGGTGAAGAACGGCGTGCTCGCCGTGGCCGAGGGAGCCAACATGCCCTGCACGCCCGACGCGGTCGAGGTGTTCCGCGACGCCCGGATCCTGTTCGGCCCGGGCAAGGCGGCCAACGCGGGCGGGGTCGCCACCTCCGCGCTGGAGATGCAGCAGAACGCCGCCCGTGACAGCTGGACCTTCGAGCGCACGGAGGACCGGCTCGCCGCCATCATGCGGCAGGTGCATTCCCAGTGCCGTGTCACCGCCGCGACCTATGGGGGAGACCCCGATGACTACGTGTTCGGCGCCAACGCCACCGGCTTCCTCCGCGTGGCCGAGGCGATGACCGCCCAGGGAGTCGTCTGAGCGCCGAAGGACACGGGGGCGGGTGTCTCCACGGCACGTGCACCCTGCGCTGCCAGTCGGGCAGCGTGTCGCGGCGGGTGCGCGGGCCGATGGGCGGCTTCCCCGCGTGGTCCAGGACCGGCGTCCGTGTCCTCAGGTCTGCTCGTCGGAGCGCTTGTCCCGGATGCGCTGGGCCACGTCGCGCAGCTTGACGTTGTGGTGCTGGGAGATGTTGCGCAGCACGTTGAACGCGTCCTCGTCGCTCATCCCGTGGCGTTCCATGAGGATCCCCATGGCCTCGCCGATGGCGTGCCGGGTCTCCAGCGCGTGTTCGAGCTGGTCGATGGTGCGGGCGTCCGCGAGGGCGACGGCGGCGTGCGAGGCCAGCAGCCAGCCGGCGGTCGCGATGTCCTCGGTGAAGGCTCCCGGGCGGCGGGAGTAGAGATTCAGCGCGCCGAAGTCCTGCTCGTGCGTGTAGAGCAGCACCCCGGTCATGCTGCCGATGCCCAGCTCACGGGCCGCCTCGGCGTACCGGGGCCAGTCCGGCTGCGGCCGGCCCATGTCCACGATCCGGAACACGCGGTCGTCGTCCGCGCGACGGGCGAGATCGAAGCACGGCCCCTCACCCAGCTCACCCTGCAGACGGTCGGACTCCTCGACCATGTCGCCGTAGGAGGACAGCGTGACGGCCCGTCCCTTGCGCACGGCGAGGATCCCCGCCGCGTCACAGCCGTCCACCAGCCGCACGGCCGACGCCGCGATCTCGTCCAGCGTCTGCTGCACGGTGTCCTGCTTCAGCAGGGTCCGTGCGAGCTCGGCCATCTCCTCGGCGAACTTCTGCCAGTCCATGCCCCACCGCCCGCGTCGATCACCAGTACGGCCACCCTACGCGCAGTCGGTCCTTCACCGCCGAAGGCGCTATGAGGGTGGTGTGCGCCCCGGGCGGTCCGGTCCCGGCCGAGGGGACGGTGCCGCGTGCGCCGGCCGCGCCACGAGATCGCCCATCAGGTGCTGTGCCGACGCCCCCGTCCCATAACCTCGTGCCTGGGGACGCCGGAGGCCCGGTGTGTCCGCCGTGAGGAGGCGATGGTGCTCGACATGCGCGCGGGCGGGCGGTTGCTCGCGGGCGCCGTGCTGGCGGTCTGCGTGGTGCTCATCGGCCCCAGCGCACCGAACGGCGCCCTCTTCGCCGGTGCGGAGCCCGCCGTGGCCGCCCGGGACGTCGTGCCGAACCGGGTCATGACGTGGAACATCTGCAACCCCTGCGAGGCGAGCGACGTCGACAAGGCCGCGGAGATCGCCGCGTACGCCCCCGCGGTCATCGGCCTGCAGGAAGCGTGCGTGCGGGACGTCGAGAGGATCCGGGAGTACCTGGAGAACCTGCACGGGCTGGTCTACCACGTCGAGTACGGCTCGGTGCTGCGCAAGTGGGGCCGCTGCGGGGGCGCGCCCTGGAGCCCGGGAGCCTTCGGCCAGGCGATCCTCTCGGCCGCGCCGATGACGGACCGGGTCGCCGTGGAGTATCCCGACGGCGGCTCCGAGGACCGCGGCTACATGGCCGTCACCACCACGGTGGACGGCCGGCCCGTCCGGGTCTTCAACACCCACCTCGCCCAGCGGCGTCAGGAGACCGTCCGGGCCGAGCAGACCCACGTGCTGGCGAGGGCGGTCGCCCGGTACGACCGCGCGATCCTCCTCGGCGACTTCAACGCCGTGCCGGACGCCCCCGAGCTGTCCGGCATCTGGGCACTGGCCACGGACGTCGACCCGCAGTGCCGTCCGTCGCCCACCGTCAGCTGCCGGCCGACGACCGACTGGCAGAGCAAGTTCGACTACGTGTTCCTGCGGGGCGTCGTCCCCCTCCGGCACCGTGTGCATCCCACCGCTTACTCGGACCACGACCTGCTGCACGCCGACGTCGATGTGACATGAGTGCCCGACCGGTCCGTCGGTCCCATTGAAACCTCAGGTCAGCGGCTTGCCCGGGACAGCAGCCGGCAGTGATGTCGAAGTGGCGCGTGGAATCTTCCCCTGTATGGGAATACGGGGAGGGCGAGCAAGCAGGACACGCCGGTGAGCGGGACGCCGGCCGGATGAGCAGGGAGGCCGCGATGGCGGGGCCGGAGCACACGGGGACCGTTGACGGGCCGTCCGTGCCGACAGCGTCCCTCGCGCCGGCCGTACCGCTGGACGCCATCGGCGCCGGCGCCTACATCGTGGACGAGCAGGGCTTCATCGTCGCCGTGAACGCCTACGCCGAGCAGATCCTGGGC
Source organism: Streptomyces sp. NPDC007907 (assembly GCF_042959365.1). Classification (NCBI taxonomy): domain Bacteria; kingdom Bacillati; phylum Actinomycetota; class Actinomycetes; order Kitasatosporales; family Streptomycetaceae; genus Streptomyces; species Streptomyces sp. NPDC007907. The sequence continues at coordinate 547,767 of NZ_JBIBKR010000003.1, read as the reverse complement.
CGCACCGCCGCCGAGCTGATCGGACACGACGCGCACGACCTGCTGCACCGCGGCCCGCAGGGACAGCCCCTGCCGAGAACCCAGTGCGCCATGCGGCAGGCCTTCCACGCCGGGCGTACCGCCCAGGGCGAGGAGGACTACTTCGCCCACGCCGACGGCACCGTGCTGCGCATCTCCTGGCTGATCACGCCGTACGACATCGGTGACCACCACGGCGGCACGCTCGTCGTCTTCCACGCCCCCGACGAATCCCATGTGGCCGAGCCGCAACCGGAGCCGAAGGCCCAGCATCTGTCGGAGCTGGCACGGCTCGCCCTCCTGGCCGAGACCACCACCCGGCTGACCTCCACCCTCGACGTCGACGAGGCGCTGCGGCGGCTGGTGAGCCTGGTCCTGCCCCGCCTGGCGGACTGGGTGGTGGTCGACCTGATCACCGAGCGCGACGAGGTGTGGCGCACCGTCGTGGTCCACGCCGACGGTGAGACGCTCACGCACCGCGAGGACCTCCAGGGGCCGATGCCGCCGGTCCCCGAGGAGTCCCAGATGCCCCTGTCCCGGGCCCTGCGCGGGGTCGCCTCCAACCTGGCCGGCCCGCAGACCTACCAGGGCGCGCCGGACTCCGGCATCGCGGTCGAGCAGCGCCGCCTGTTCGACGTCACGGGGATGCACTCCGCGGCCATCGCGCCCATCCGCAGCACCCGCGCCGTGCTGGGAGCGCTGACCCTGGGCCGCGGCGAGAACCCGGCGGCCTTTACACCGGCGGACCTCCCCCTGATCGAGGACATCGCGCGCCGGGCCGGCCTCGCCCTGGACAACGCCCGCCTCTACCAGCGCCAGCGCAAGGTCGCCGAGACCATGCAGAACCATCTGCTGCCGCAGATGCCGAGCCTCTCCGGTCTGGAGATGACCGTCCGCTACCTGCCCGCACCCGACGCCTCCCAGGTCGGTGGCGACTGGTACGACGCCTTCCCCCTGGCCGACGCCTCCACCGCGCTCGCCATCGGCGACGTCGCCGGTCACGACCTGGAGGCGGCGGCCGGCATGGCGCAGGTCCGCAACATGCTCAGGGCGTACGCCTGGTCCCAGCACGAGCCGCCCAGCCGCATCGTGGAGCGGCTCGACGAGGCGATCCAGCACATCACCGACGTCACCATGGCCACGACGATCTTCGCCCGGGTCGAACCGGCCGACGACGGCTATTGGCAGCTGTCCTGGACCAACGCCGGCCATCCTCCGCCGCTGCTGATCAGCCGGGACGGCCTGGCCCACTACCTCACCGACGGCCACGGCATCCTGCTGGGCACCCAGACCGGCACCCGGCGCCCGGACGCCACCGTGCAGCTCCCGCCCGGTTCCACCCTGGTGCTCTACACGGACGGCCTCATCGAAGCGCCCCGCCGCACCCTCGACGAGGGGCTGGAACGGCTGCGCCAGCACGCCGCAGCCCTGGCCCACCGGCCGCTCGCCTCGTTCACCGACCAACTCCTGCGCCGCGTCCGCCCCTCGGGCAACGACGACGACGTGGCCGTCCTCGCCGTGCGCGTCCCCACGGGCTGACCGGGACGGCGTACGCAGGTGTCTGCTGCTCATCCGCTCCGGGTGCCCTGCGCCACGCTGCCGGCGTGGTGCGCGCGCACGGCGATGCGCGCCGCTGCCGACCCCCGGCCCGGCTCACCCGTCCGTACGTGCCGGGCAGGGCGTGGGGGGTGCGACGCGGTGAGGATGGGCCGTGCCGGGTGCCCGCGTCGGCAGCTCCGTGCTGCCCGGTGGGACGCGCGGCTGTCGCTGCCCGTACGCGCGAGGGAGAGGTATGACCGAGACCGACGAGGCCGGGGCCTTCTCTGCCGGGGCCGACTGGCCCGCGGAACACCGTGACCCGAGGACGGGCACGGTCGACCTCCGGCGCGTCGGGGCGAACCCGGACCACTGGTATCCGGTCGCCCTGTCGAGGAACGTGCGGACCAAACGGGCGTTCGCGGCCACGTTCGCCGGGGAGCGCATCGCGCTCTACCGCGGGGAGAGCGGCTCCGTGTACGCGCTGGAGGACCGGTGCGCCCACCGCCAGGTGCCGCTGAGCATGGGCGTCGTGGAGGGCGAGACACTCCGCTGCTGCTACCACGCGTGGGCCTACCGCGGAGACGGCCGCATCTCGCAGATCCCGTACCTCTCCAAGGGCGACGGCCGGCCGCCGCGCGGCGTGCGCGGCTACCCCGTGCGCGAGGCCTACGGCCTGGTTTTCGTGTTCCCCGGCGACCCGGACAAGGCCACCGCCACCCCGCTGCCCGACCTCCCGGCGTTCGGCTCCCCGCGGTACAGGACGATGACCTACTCCCGGACCGTGCACTGCCACTACTCGTTCATGCACGAGAACCTGCTCGACATGAACCACCAGTTCCTGCACCGGGGCGTGGTCGGTCGGCTCCAGCCCGAGCTGCTCGATTCCCGCACCGACGAACGGTCGGTTGAGGCCAGATACCTGTTCAGCCACGCCGGGGGCAGGCGGAACCGCGGGGCCAGTCTGCTGGCCTCCGAGGGCATCGGCGGCAGTGACTCCCGCGACGTCATGACGATCCGCACCGAGTACCCGTACCAGACCCTCGAACTGGTCCCGGAGAACGCCGAGCGGCCGGCCTTCCGCCTCTGGGTGGCCTACGTGCCCGAGGACGCGGAGCAGCGCCGGTGCCACACGTTCGGCCTGCTCATGATCGAAAAGCCGCGCCTGCCCGGTGCCCTGCAGCTGGCCTGGCCCCTCATCAGGCGCTTCACGGAACGGGTGTTCGCCGAGGACCGGATGGCCGTCGAGGCCGAGCAGCGGGCCTGGGACGAGCAGGGACAGGACCTCAACCGCGAGGTCTTCTCCCTGATCCTGGACGTCCGCGAGGTGCTGCGCACGAACGGCGTGCCGATCCGCCCCCGGGCCGGCGCGTGCGGCGCGGCCTTGCTGTGCGACGGGCAGGACCGCGGTCCGACGGCGGTGACGGGCACCCCCTAGCGATCGCACGCGGAGAAGTGCGGTTCAGGCCAAAAAGTCCCGCAACACCCACGTGCGTTCCGCGGGTCCTTCGGCGGGGAGGGACGCCTCGTCGGCGGGAGCGGGCGGCAGGACGGCCCGCCGGGAGAGCGCCGGCCCCGCTCAGGCGCGCGGGCGGCGAGACGGGCCGGCGTCGCGGTGACGGCCCCGCCGCGAGCGAGCGGCCGGGCTCACGTTCCGGCGGGCCCGACCGCCGCCCTCACGGGCGGGGGTTGGTGCGGCGCCACCGCGGGCGGGCGTCGTAGCCCCGGCGTCCTGCCACCGACGCGCAGCGTGGGCACTGGCGCCGTACCCGGTCCGCGGCGCCACCGGACTCCGGGAAGGTATCGGGCCAGCCCACGTGCGGGAAGCGGACCAGCCGGGAGCGGCTGAGGGACAGGCCGCAGACCGTCTCGTTGCGGCCCGGCTCCCAGGCGTGCACCTCGCCGGAGGGCAGCCGGCGCCGCCCCTCCTCCTCGTCGGTCCACTGCCCGGACGCGGCGACGGCGTATCGCTTCGTGCCTGCCACGGCGGGTCAGCCGGCCGGGTGCTCGACGCGCAGTCGCACCTGTTCCTCCAGCCGCCGCAGGCTGGTGTCCAGGGCATCGGCGACGGCGCGCTCGCCCGGGTCGTGGCCGGCGTCGAAGAACGACAGGTGCACGGTCACCTCGCTGGCGCCGCCGTCGAGACCGGCGACCTGGAGCCAGCCCGCGTAGCCGCCGTGTTCACGGGTGCCCCACTCGAGCCGCATCTGCTCCCGCCGGGCGCGCAGCACGGCGGAGGTGTCCTCATCGGTGCGGTCCTCGTGCACGGTGACGGCGGGCAGCTCCTCCGCCTCCACGTGCAGGGCCTCCGGCAGCCAGCTGTCCAGCCGGCCGACGTTCGCGGCCTGGTCGAAGACGTGCTCGGGCTGCGCGGGCATCGTGCGGGAACGTTCGTACTCGGTCATCGCCTTACCGGCCTTGCCTCGGGAGTCCGTAGCGCACCCGCGTTCCCGGCCTGACCGGACCCAACCGTGGAATGCCCCGCCCGCGAGCGCGGGCTCAAACTGACCCCCTCGCGCGGCGTCCGATTGATCGTCCGGCGTGCGGAACGCGTCCTCAGGGCGAGAGGCGGTCCGCCGCTCCGTCCGGGAGGATCTCCTCGGACGGGTGTGTGCCCGGGCCCCGGCGGGGGAACCTGGTTCGCCGGGTGCGTGCCTGGTGAGAGGAGCCCAAGTGACAGCGTCGGCGGCGGGCGGCCGGAACCAGGACGGGCAGCAGGACGGGTACGAGCCCGACCCCAACCGCTGGCGGGCCCTGTGGGTCACCCTGGTGGCCGGATTCATGAGCCTGCTGGACGTCTCGATCGTGGCCGTCGCCCTGCCCACCGTCCAGCAGCAGCTGCACGCCTCCGCCGCCGAGGTGCAGTGGGTGGTGTCCGGCTACGCCCTCTCCTTCGGTCTCGCCCTCGTCACCGCCGGCCGCCTCGGCGACGCCCTGGACCGGCGGCGCATCTTCCTCGTCGCCCTCAGCGGCTTCGTGCTCTTCAGCGCCGCCTGCGGAGCGGCCCCGAACATCACGCTGCTGGTGGTGGCCCGGCTCGCCCAGGGCCTGGCGGCCGGCTTCATGGCCCCGCAGAACTCGGCGCTCATCCAGCAGATGTTCCGGGGCGGCGAGCGCGGCCGCGCCTTCGGCTTCTTCGGTGCCACCGTCGGCATCTCCTCCGCCGTCGGCCCCCTCACCGGCGGCCTCATCCTCGCCCTGGCCGACGGAGCCCAGGGCTGGCGGTGGATCTTCTACGTCAACGTGCCCATCGGCATCCTCGCGGTCCTCCTCGGCCGCCGCCTGCTGCCCCGCACCCCGCGCTCCGGCCGGGAACACGTCGACCTGCCCGGCGTGGCGCTTCTCGGCCTCGGCGTCCTCGCGCTGATGTATCCGCTGGTCCAGGCCGAGACCGGCGGCCTCGCCCGGCTCTGGTGGATGTTCCCGGTCGGGGCCGGCCTCCTCTTCGCCTTCAGCCGCTGGCAGCGCCACCTGGTGAACCGCGGCACCCAGCCGCTGCTCGACCCCCGGCTGTTCACCACCGTCCGCGGCTATGCCATCGGCGCCGGCGTGGGCACGCTGTACTTCATCGGCTTCAGCGGCGTCTGGCTGGTCTTCGCCCTCTTCTACCAGCACGGACTCGGCTTCTCCCCCCTCGAGTCCGGTCTGGCCGTGACACCCTTCGCCCTCGGCTCGGCCTGCGCCGCCGCCCTCTCCGGACGGCTGGTGGACCGGCTCGGCCGCCTGCTCACCGTCGGCGGGCTCACGGGCGTGATCCTCGGACTGGGCGGCACCGCGCTGCTGCTGCGTTTCGCGCCCCTGGACATCGCCCCCTGGATCGCCGCCCCGGTCCTGTTCCTCGGCGGGCTGGGCGGCGGGTGCGTGATCTCGCCCAACATCACCATGACACTGCGCGACGTGCCCGTGCACATGGCGGGAGCGGCGGGCGGCGCCCTGCAGACCGGGCAGCGTCTCGGCGCCGCGGTGGGCACCGCCGCCCTGCCCGGCCTCTACTACCTGGTGCTCGGCAGCAGGAGCGACGACTACCGCGGAGCCCTCTTCCTCGCGATGGCCGCCGGGATCGTCGGCATGGCAGCGTCCCTGGCCCTGGCGGCCTACGACTGGCGGCGCGACCGGCGCGCGCGGGAGCCGCACCGCCCGTGCCCGGACGATGTCGCCCACAGTCCCGTGCACGCCCGGCAGAGCTGAGCCCCAGGCGCTCACGGGACCTGCGGCTGTGGATCCCGCCGGGCGGACGGGCCGCCATCCAGATCGCCGCGCAGCGCGCCGAGGGCGAAGGCCGTCATGGACACCAGGATCAGCAGCGCGAGCGGCGCCCAGATCGCCACAATGGCACACAGCGGCCAGTCGTTGGCCGCCTGCGCCCAGAGCGTCAGGATCGCCGTGCCGCCCAGACCGATGCCGTGCCGGCGCACCATCTTCGCCGCCGCCACGTGACGCGGCTCGCCCCGCGCCAAGAGCGGCCACACACCGCCCACCAGGGCCGCCAGACCGAACGAGACACCGGCCAGCGCACCGCCCAGACGGTCCTGCGGCCATCCCACCGGCCCGTCGGACGTCTGCTGCCGCCGCCCCTCGGCGTCCCGCACCTCGACGACCTGCCCGTGCCAGATCACGCCGACGACCTTCTCGCCCGGCTCCGTCTCGGACAGCACGGGCTCGGTGCGCGGGAACGTCACCTCCCACGGCTTGCCGGACGGCAGCAGCAGTTCCGCCTCCGGCGACTCGCCGCGCTCACCGCGGTGCAGGGCGGCGCTCCGCACGGTGAACTCCTGCTCCCACACGCACCCCGACGCCGTGACGGGAACGGTGGCGCAGACCGGCGCGGCACGGTACTCCCGCTCCCGCTCCAGCGCCCCGCGGACCTGGAAGGCCGAGGCCGCGCCGACACCGAGCAGCACGAGTGCGATCAGCACCCACATCACGGACCGCATGGTCCCGCCCCCCGACGACCCCACCGCGCCTCAGCCCCCTCGGTACGCCCGTTCCCCGGAGCATTGCACCACGCCTCAGCCGACGCCGTGGACCCGTCTGCCTTCCACGAACGTCTCAAGGACGCGGGTCGCGGCGATCTCCTCGGGCGGACCGGCGAAAGGGTCGCGGTCGAGGACGACCAGATCGGCCGCCTTGCCGACGGTGATGCTGCCGGCGACGTCGTCCAGGTGGTTCACATGGGCGCTGCCCGCGGTGTACGCGGCGACGGCGGTGCCCAGGTCGAGGCGCTGCTCCGGGAAGAAGGCCGGGGTACCGGCGGGCGCCTCGGGGGAGACGCGGTTGACGGCGACATGGAGGGCCTGGAGGGGGTCGGGGCTGCTGACGGGCCAGTCGCTGCCGGCGGCGAGGGTCGCACCGGCCCGCAGCAGATCCCCGAACGGGTACTGCCACGCGCCGCGTTCCGCCCCGAGAAAGGGCAGGGTCAGCTCGTCCATCTGCGGTTCGTGGGCCGCCCACAGCATCTGCAGGTTGGCGCTCGCCCCCAACGCGCGAAAACGCCGCAGGTCGTCGGGGTGGACGACCTGGAGGTGCGCCAGGTGGTGCCGTGTGTCGCGGTTGCCGTTGGCGGCCCGGGCGGCCTCCACGGCGTCGAGCGCCTCGCGCACAGCACGGTCGCCGAGCGCGTGGAAGTGGACCTGGAAGCCGTACGCGTCCAGCTCGGTGACGTACTTCCGCAACTCGCCGGGCTCGACGAAGCTGATGCCGCTGTTGTCCGAGGCGCAGCCGCAGCCGGTCAGGTAGGGGGACAGCATGGCGGCGGTGTGGTTCTCGGCGATGCCGTCCTGCATGATCTTCACCGTGCCGGTCCGGAACCGGTCCCGGCTCAACTCATCCCGCTGGGCCACGAGTTCACCGATCTGCTCGGCCCCCCGCTCGCGGTCCCACCACAGGGCGCCGACGACCCGCGCGGTGAGCAGGCCCCGGTCCAGCGCCGTCCGATAGGCCGGGGCCGGGTCGGTCAGGTTGGCGTAGGTGCCGACGATGGCGTCCTGCCAGGCGGTGACGCCGTGGGAGTGCAGCACGGCCTGGGCCCGCAGCAGCCCGGCGAGCTGCTCCTCCGGGGAGGGGTCGGGCACCAGCCGGCCCACCAGGTGGACGGCGCCCTCCTGGAGCATCCCGGTGGGGTTGCCCTCGGCGTCGCGCTCGATCCGTCCGTCGGCGGGGTCGGGGGTCCGGGCGTCGATGCCCGCGCGCTCCAGGGCCCGGCTGTTGACCCAGGCGCCGTGGTGGTCGCGGTTGGGCAGGAAGACGGGCCGGTCCGGGACGACCGCGTCGAGGGCGGCGGCCGTGGGGGAGCCGCCGGGGAACGCCTCCAGGGACCAGCCGCCCCCGGTGATCCACTCGACGTCCGGGTGCTCGGCCGCGTACGCGGCGATCACGCGCAGGTACGCGTCCGCGTCGGTGGTGTCGCCGAGGTGGCACAGGCCGAGTTCGAGGCCGGCGCCCATCGGGTGGACGTGGGCGTCCTGGAAGCCCGGCAGCAGCAGCTTCCCGGCGAGGCCGACGACCTCGGTGCGGGGCCCGATCAGCTCGCGCACCTCGTCGTGGCCGACGGCGGCGATCCGCCCGCCGCGCACGGCCACCGAGGTGGCGCGGCTGCGGGCCGGATCGACGGTGTGCACGGGACCGCCGGTGAACACGAGGTCGGCGGGTCCCGGGACAGGGGGGTGCGTCATGGGGTGAACTCCATGGAGGGTCAGACCGCCGTGCGGTCCATCGGCAGGGTGAGGGCTTCGGCGTCGGTGCCGCGCCCGGTGGTGAAGTAGGGCGAGCGCCGGACGTACTTGGCGACGGCGGCCATGCCGAGGCCGGCGAGCACGATCACGGCGGGCAGCGAGAACATGAACCACCCGTTGTCCGGGCTGAGTTCGAAGTGGTCGCTCATGGTCAGGTACGAGTATCCGAGGTAGCCGCCCAGGCCCAGCAGCACCAGCCCGGACAGGGCCGGCACGACGACGGCGAGCAGCGCCTCGCGCGGTCCCCCGTGCCGGGCGGCGCGGAACCGCACGGCACAGGCCAGCGCGGTGAGGCCGTAGTACAGGGCCACGATCAGGCCGATCGCGTTGACGGCGGCCAGCAGCATGTCGCTCAGCTCGGGGATCGCGAAGGCGAACACGGCGATCACCGCGGCCACCGACATCACGACGGCCGTTCCCGCGGCGGGTGTGCCCCAGCGCGGGTGGACCCGGGTCCACAGCGGGCCCATGGTGCGGTCGCGGCCCATGGCGAGCAGGCCCCGCGCGGTGGGGATCAGGGTGGCCTGCACGGAAGCGACGGCGGAGAACATCAGGGCGACCAGGGGCAGGGTGGCCCACGGCTCGGCGGCCAGCTTCTCCCCGAGGTAGGGCAGGGCCTGCGGGCCGTTGCGGACGAGTTCGGCCAGGCTCATCTCCCGCTGGAAGGCGACCGAGGCGAACAGGAACAGAGCGAGCATCGCGAACAGGGCGATGAGTCCGCCGCGGGCCGAGTCGCCCGGGTCCCTGGTCTCCTCGTTGACGCTGAACGCCGCGTCCCAGCCCCAGAAGAAGAACACCGCGAGGACCATGCCCTGGGCGAAGTGGGTGCCGCTGGAGATCTCGAACGGGTTGAACCACGACGGGGAGACGGCGTGGTCGCCGGTGATCAGGGCCCAGCTGCAGAACCCGAGCAGCACCGCGTACTCGAACACCAGCAGCGCGAACTGGAACCGGGTCGCCCCCCGCACCCCGGGGACGGCCAGGACGGTGAGGGCGAGCAGGATCACCAGCCCGACCGCCGTGCAGACACCCGTGGACGTCGGATCGAGGGCGGTGCCGGCCACGCTGCGCGAACCGGCCTTGTTGGCGAAGGCCAGCACGACCGAGCCCATGATCGCGCTGGTGTAGGCGCAGAAGATGACCGAGCCGACCAGCGTGACCCAGCCGGTCAGGAAGCCCGGCCAGGGGCCGAGGGATCTGCCGACCCAGGTGTAGCCGTTGCCGCAGTTGGGTTCGGAGCGGTTGAGCCGGGCGTAGGCGAGGGCGATGCCCAGCACCGGCAGGAACGCCAGCAGCAGCGGCGCCGGGGCCTGCAGCCCCACGACCGTGGCGATCGTGCCCATGCCGATGGCGATGCTGGTGGTGGCCGCGGTACTGGACGCGGCGATGGCGACGCCGTCGACCACGCCGAGGGAACGGCGCAGCGCGGGGCGGGGCTGGGACGGTGCGGACGGCATGAAGGGCTCCTCGGGGGAGAGGTGGGAAGAGCCGCGCGGGACTGTGATGGAACAGCTGACGGCCACATTGGGTCAACCCTGTTGACGTAAGGCGGCAAGGGCCGTTCACTGCGTACGCGAGGAACCGCCGGCGCGCGAGGAGAGGAGTCCACGTCATGTCCACCCGTGTCCCGCAGGAACGCAGACGGCGCAGACCGACCCGTTCGGGCGTCCTGCTGTCGGAGGACCTGATCGTGGAGACCGCGCTGCGGCTCATCGGCGAGCACGGACCCGAGGCGCTGAGCGTGCGCCGGCTCGGCGCGGCCCTGGGCTGCGACCCGACCGCCCTGTACCGCTACTTCCACGGCACCGACGACCTGGTGCTCGCCATCGCCGACCGGATCATCGGCGACGCCATGGCCGGCTTCGCCCCGGGGGACGACTGGGTGGCGTCGCTGCGCGAGATGGCCCTGAGGGTCCGCGCGGGATACCTCGCCCACCCCCGCGCCGCGGCCATGGCGGCCCACCGCGTGACCCGGCGCCGCAACGAGATCCGCGCCGTGGACATCGGGATCGGCCTGCTGCTCACCGCGGGCTTCCCGCCGGCCGACGCCGCACGGCTCTACCTGGCCTTCATCGACACCGTGCTCAGCCACGCCGCGGCGGAGGCGGCGTTCCAGGCCCTTCCCCCGCAGCAGCGCGAAGCCGACCGGCGGTCGTGGCGCGATGTCTACCAGGGCCTCGATCCGGCGACCTACCCGTCCTTGACCGCGGTGCGCCCGGAGCTGCCCGCCATGGCGGACAGCTCCTTCGAACAGGCGGTGGACCTCCTGCTGGAGGCCCTGGCGGCCCGGGCGCGCGCACGGGGGTGACGAGCCTGCGCTACAGCACCTCGGCCCGCCCCGGGGTGTCGTCGAGGAACCCGCCCGACTGGTGCTGCCACAGCTTCGCGTAGGCACCGTCGAACGCGAGCAACTCCTGATGCGTGCCCTGCTCGACGATCCGGCCGCGGTCGAGGACCACGAGCTGGTCCATGCCCGCGACCGTGCTCAGCCGGTGCGCCACCACCAGCGCGGTCCGCCCGTCCATGAGCCGCCACAGCGCCTCCTGGACCAGCAGTTCGCTCTCCGAGTCCAGGGCGCTGGTGGCCTCGTCGAGCAGCAGGATCGGGGCGTCCCGCAGGATGGCCCGGGCGAGGGCGACCCGCTGGCGCTGCCCGCCGGACAGCTTGACGCCCCGCTCGCCCACCATGGTGTCGAAGCCGTTCGGCAACGCGTCGGCGAACTCGGTGACGTGGGCCGCCTCGGCCGCCCGGAGGATCTCGGCGTCGGTGGCGTCCGGCCGGGCGAAGGCGATGTTGTCCCGCAGAGTGCGGTGGAACATCGCCGGGTCCTGCGGCACGTACGCGATCCGCCCGCGCAGGTCGGCCTGCCGCACCCGGCTGATGTCCTGGCCGCCGACCAGGATGCGGCCGCCGTCGATGTCGGTCATCCGCAGCAGCAGCCGGGTCAGCGAGGTCTTGCCGCCGCCGGACCGGCCCACCAGACCGATCTTCGTCCCGCTCGGAACGGCCAGGTCGAGTCCCTCGAACAGGGGACGGCCACCCCGGTGGGCGAAGGTCACCTTCTCGAAGCGGACGTCGGCGTCCCGGGACCGCAGCGGTTCCGGGGCCGGCGGGTCGAGCACGGTCGGCGGCGTCAGCAGCAGCTCGGTGAACTGCGCGGCCTCCGTCATCGAGCTCTCCAGCCGGCGGTAGATCTGGTTGAACTCGAACATGATCCGGGTCGCGTTGTTGTAGTAGGCGAAGGCCACCACGATCGCCTCCACACCGTGTGTCCCGCCGCCCAGCGAAACCGCGAGGAGCAGGCCCATCGCGTTGGTGAGGACGGACATCGGCGCCACCAGCGTGTCGATCCGCAGATTGCCGTAGTCCCACGACCGCAGGGTGAGCCGGCGGGACGTCGCGACCCGGGAGCGGTGCTCGGCGGCCTCGCGGCGCTCCGCGGCGAAGGCCCGCACCGTGTCCATGTTCATCAGACTGTCGGCGACATGGCCCGACACCCGGGCGATGGCCTCCTCACGCTGGTCCACGAGCGCCTGGCGACGGCGGACGAGCGGTACGACCAGCACCGCGGTGAGCGCGATCATCACCAGGAGACCGACGACGAGCAGCGGTTCGTAGCGCCACAGCACCACCGCCCCGAACGTCAGCGGCACGAAGCTCCCCACGATCTGGAACGTCAGCGTGTCGACGAACTGCTCGAAACGGGAGGCGAAGCTGAGGACCCGCTTGGTCAGCGAACCGGCGAAGTTGTCGTGGAAGAACGCGGCGTCCTTGGCGAACAGTTCGTCCATGCCGATCACGTACAGGTGCTCGATGCCCAGGGCGTCGAGCCGGTTGAGGCAGTGCAGGGCGATGCGCCACAGTGCCTCCGCCACCAGCAGGACACCCGCGAAGGCGAGCACGTACGGCAGCGTCGAACCGGCCGTGACGTCCTCGTGCTCCGCGATGTCGCCGACGAGCTTGGCGACGATCAGCGGCGCGACGTAGTTGATTCCGATGTTGCCCAGCGCCGAGAGCAGCATCGCGGGCGCCGTCCACCGGCGCAGCCGGGACAACTCCCGTCCGTAGTAGCGAAGTGCGAGAAGAACCGAGCGTTTGCCCGGTAATACCCTGTGTGTTTCCGGCGTTTCCATCCCACCCCTGAGTCGTTCTGTGGCCGCCCGCCACGCCGCGCGTGCGGGCAGGGGCCATCGCCGCAACGGATGTGTGAGGTTTCGGGTCGAGTCCGGAAGTGTCCCGCGATGCCGGCCACGCAGTCCAAGCGTTTTCCGGCCGGTCGGGGGTGTGCGGGGAGCGCCAGGAGGCGCGGCGGCCGGGTGCCCGTACGCCGGGGCGGGGCGAGTGCCCTCCGGGGTGCGGTCAGTCGGTGATCGCGGCATGCACGCGTGCCTGCACCTGGGCGGCGGTGTGGTCCAGCGGTCGCGTGCCGCGATTGGCAGCCCGCCCGGAAGTCGCTGTCCAGCACGATCTCGCGCCACAGGGCGAGGAAGGCCCGCAGCCCGGCGACCGGCCCCGCCTCAGCTCATTGCGCAGGCTCCGGGTGGCCCAGACCCCGGTGGCCGTGCTCCACGACGACGGTCGTGCAGCCGCGTCGCCCGACGGCGCACCCGGCTAAGGCCGGTCACGACGCGGCGCTGGAGTCCGGTCGCAGCGTGAAGACCTGGTCGAGGCCGACCAGGGTGAGGACGCGCATCAGGTTCGCCGGTACGGCGGTCAGGACGATGTCGGCGTCGGCGGCCAGTGCGTGCTGGCGGGCGGCGAGCAGGGCGGTGATGCCCGAGGAGTCGCAGAACGCGAGGCCCGACAGGTCGAGGACCAGGCACTGCCCCGCAGACACGGGGAGCTGGTCGAGCCGGTCGCGCAGGACGGGGGCCTGGTCGTAGTCCAGGTCGCCCGCACGTGCAGAACGGGTCCTGTCGCGGTGTCGCGCCGGCTGATGGTGAGCGGATTCATGAGGTGTGACTCGTTGCGGGGACTGTCGGGGAAGCGGGGTCCGGAGTGGATGGGGTGGCGGGAACGCCGAGGGCGAGCAGGGCGGTGTCGTCGTCGAGACCGTCGCCGAAACCCTCGAGCAGTTCGGTGAGAGCGGTGATCACCCCGCGCGGCGAGGCCGGGGCGTGATCGGTGGCGAAGGCGTGCAGGGCGTCCTCGCCGAACAGGTCGTTCCGGCCGGGGCCGATACGGGCCTCGGTGAGACCGTCGGTGTACAGCACGACCGTGTCGCCGGGGGCCAGGACGGTCTCGGCGGTGCCGATCGGCGCACCGGGGACGACCCCGATGAGCAGACCGCCCGGGGTGGGCAGGAACTCCGCGCGGCCGTCCGCCCGCAGGACGAGCGCCGGCGGATGACCGCCCGAGGCGAGGCGCACCACGGCGCGCCCCTGGGCGCCGCCCGGCTCGACGATGCCGAAGATGCAGGTGCAGTACCGGGGGTTGCCGCCACCGGTGTACCGCTCGTGCAGAACGGCGTTCAGCGTGCTCAGCGCCGAGGCCGGGTCCGGGTCGTGGTGGGCCGCGGCGCGCAGGGTGTAGCGGGTCAGCGAGGTGAGCGATGCGGCCTCGGGGCCCTTGCCGCACACGTCGCCGAGGAAGAACGCCCACCGGTCGCCGGCCACGGGGAACAGGTCGTAGAAGTCGCCGCCCAGCTGGTCCGGGGACGCGGTGTGGTAGTGGACGGCCGTCTCCAGGCCCGGCACGTCGGGCAGCGAGTCCGGCACGAGGGAGCGCTGCAGGACGGCGAGGGCGTCGGCCAGCCTGGCACGGTCCGCCTCGGCCTGCCGCCGGGCCTCGTCCGCCTCGGCGCGAGCCCGCTCGGCGTCCTCGCGGCGGCGCAGGAGTTCCTGCTCGTAGGCGCGGCGGTCCGAGGCGTCGAAGACGGTGATCCGGATCAGCAGCGGTTCGCCCTCGGTCCCGTGCTTGACCACCGCGGAGACCAGGACCGGCAGCCGGCCGCCGTCCTGGCGCCGCATCTCCAGGGCGATGCCCCGCAGCTCGCCCTGCATGCGCAGCAGCGGAGCGAAGTGCGTCTCGTGGTAGAGCTTCCCGCCGATGGTGAGCAGGTCGGCGAAGCGCTTGCGGCCCACGACGGCCTCACGGTCCAGACCGAGCCAGTCCAGCAGAGTGGCGTTGATCTTGGCGATCGTGCCGTCCATCATCGTGGACAGGTAACCGCACGGGGCCGATTCGTACAGGTCCTCCACGCTGTCCTCCAACAGCGCGGTGAAGGCCGCGGTCGTGTGCGCCTCGTCCCCCGTCCCGGTGGGCTCCGGCACGCCGCCCGTGCGACACATCACTTCACGGACTCCAGGAAGTCGAGGATCGCCGCGGTGGTCGCCTGCGGCGCGCTGAGCTGCGGGCAGTGCCCGGTGGCGTCGAGCGTGACCAGACGCGAGGCGGGGATCGCCGCGTGCACGTAGGCACCGACCTCGCGGGGGGCGATGGCGTCCTGCTCGCACTCCAGCACGAGGGTCGCCACGGACACGCCCTTCAGGTCCTCGCGGCTGTCGGTGAGGAAGGTCGTGCGGGCGAAGACCCGGGCGATGTCGGGGTCGGTGGCACAGAAGCTGTTCGTGAGCTCCTGACCCAGCTCCGGCCGCTCCGGATTGCCCATGATCACCGGGGCCATCGCGGACGACCAGCCCAGGTAGTTCGCCTCCAGGGAGGCGAGCAGTTCGTCGATGTCCTCCGTGCTGAAGCCGCCGCGGTAGCCCTCGTCGTCGATGTAACAGGGCGAGGGGGTCACCATCACGAGCGCCCCGATCCGCTCGGGGGCCGCCTGCGCCGCCAGCACCCCGACCATGGCACTGACCGAGTGCCCCACGAACACCGCCTGCCGCAGGTCCAGCTCCTCCAGGACGTCCACGACGTCACCGGCGTAACCGTGCAGCGAGGAGTAACGCTCCTCGCTCCACGCCGCGAGCTCCGAGCCGCCGGAGCCGACGTAGTCGAACAGCACCACCCGATAGCGCTCGGCAAGGGCCGGCGCCACCAGCCGCCACATGTTCTGGTCGCAGCCGAACCCATGCGCCAGGAGCAGCACCGGCGCGTCGGCCGGGCCGACGACGTTGACGTTGTTCCTGCGGCGGATGTCCATGGCGGCCATGCTCCCACCCCGGTCGGAGCGGTGCGACGGCACCCCCGCGCACCGCGGCTTCGCGACCGCGACGTCAGCCCAGGTACAGCGGCACCCTGGAGGCCAGGTCACCGAGCACGGCCTGCTCCGCCCCGGTCGGCACACGCCTCCCGGTGCCGATCAGCAGTGCGTCCGTGTCGGTGAAGGAGGCGGGGAACGGGCCGCCCGCGATCCGCTCCAGCATCGTGCGGGACCGGGAGAGCCCTTCCGCGGGCGGCTGCGGCGCGTCCGGGAGGTGGGCGATCAGGTCGAGGTGGTGCAGCGTCCACTCCATGACGTACGTGGAGAGGTAGTCGCCCACGGTGAGGACCTCGTCGCGGGTGCCGACCCGGGCCGCCGGATCGGCGAGCGCGGCCGCGCGCCCGGCGGCGGAGCCGACGTCGTCCAGATGGAACTTCAGCAGGCCCGGGTCCTCGTACGCGGCGGCGAGCCGGACCGTCAGTGCGTCGAGCGGGTCGTCCCCGGTCGGCGGAGTATCCGAGACCTCCCAGTACGTCAGCGCGTCACGGGTCGGTTCCCGGTCCGAGGGAGTGACCAGGGTGATCAGGACGTCCTGGGCGTCGACGACCAGGTGGCACACCAGGTCCCGCACCAGCCAGCCCGTACAGCCGCTGGGCCGCCCGAAGTCCTCGTCGCAGAGACGGGCCACCGCCGCGCGCAACGCCGCCCAGGTACGGGAGAAGAGATCCACCCCGGCAACGTAGAGGCGCGCGGCGAGGCTGCACAAGCGCGTTTCGGCCGACCACGCTCACCGCCACCGCACGGCGCTCACCCTCCGGGCGCGCCGAGCCGTCCACACCGCCGCGGGGCTTTCACGCTCCGGGCGCGCCGGGCCGTCCACACCGCCGCGGGGCTCTCACGCTCCGGGCGCGCCGGGCCGTCCACACCGCCGCGGGGCCACCACGCTCCGGACGCCCTCGGCCGTCTCACCGCCGCGCGAACCTCACCCTCCGGTCGCTCCCAGCCGCCCTCCGGCGAGTGCGGCGAGTTCGTCCGGCGTGCGCGGGCCCGGCTCCGTTTCGGTCAACAGCCCCTGGGAGCGCAGAAGCTCCGCCGTCGCCGCGCCCCACGGCAGACGCAGCCCCGCCTCCCGGAGGAGATCCGGACGGGCCAGTGCCGTGGCCGCGGGCCCGGTGCGGACACCGGACGGGGTGAGCAGCGCCGCGTCGTCGGCCCAGCGCAGCGCGAGGTCGACGTCGTGGGTGGCCATCACCACCGTGGTGCCGGCGGCCCGGAGCCCGTCGAGGGTGGAGAGGAGACGCTCCTGTCCGTCCGGGTCGAGTCCGGCGGTCGGCTCGTCGAGGATGAGGACCCGCGGCCGCATGGCGACCGCCCCCGCGATGGCGGTCCTTTTGCGCTGCCCGTAGGACAGCAGATGGGTCGGCCGGTCGGCCAGGGACGTGATGTCCAGGGCGGCCAGTGCCTCCGCCACCCGCGCCCGGACCTGCGTGTCGTCCAGACCGAGGTTCAGCGGCCCGAACGACACGTCCTGCTCGACGGAGGCCGCGAACAACTGGTCGTCCGGGTCCTGCACCACCAGCTGCACGGTCGTCCGCAGCCGGGTCAGCCCCTTGCGGTCGTACGCCACCGGCCGCCCCTCGACCGTCAGCCGCCCCTCGTGCGGTTTCAGGCCGCCGGAGAGCAGCCGCATCAGCGTGGTCTTGCCGCTGCCGTTGCGGCCGAGCAGCGCGAGCGCGCGGCCCTCCCGGATGTCGAAGTCGAGCCCGCTGAGCACGGTCGGGCCGTCCTCGTAGGCGAAGGACGCGCCCCGCAGGGCGACGAGGGCTGGCTCGCTCATGTCAGCGGCCTTTCCAGGACGAGTGTGAGGACGGCCACCGCCGCGAGCAGCGCGCAACTGGCCGTCGTGAAGCGGACGGAGACCCGGGCCTCGGGCACCAGGACCCGCAGGGTGCCGTCGTAGCCGCGCCCGGCGAGCCCGGCGTGGAGCCGGGTGGCCCGGTCGAAGGCGCGGACGAACGCGGTGGCGCCGAGCCCGGCCAGGGACCGCCACTCCGCGGCCCGGCCGGTGTGGCCGAGCCGGGCCGCCTGGGCCTCCCGGATGCGGCGCATCGAGTCCAGCAGCAGAAAGCTCATCCGGTACGTCACGAGCGCGACGTCGACGACCGGCGCGGGGACCCCGGCCCCGACCAGCCGGGGCAGCAGGTCGGACATGGGCGTGGTGAAGGCGAACAGCAGCACGCCCAGGGAGGCCGCCGAGGTGCGCAGCAGCAACTCCCCGGCCCGGACCGGCCCGTCGGCGGCGAGCGCGACGAGCCCTCCCGGCCCGCCCACCTGGACGAGCAGTGTGAGCGCTCCGGTCACGCAGAAGCCCAGCGGCACCCGGTAGGCCCGCCACAGCCGCCGCCCGGGCACACCGGCCGGACCCAGCAGCACGACCAGGGCCGTCAGGAGGACCAGGGCCGCGCCCGGCCAGGGCGGCAGGGAGATGGCGAGCACGGTGAGGCCGAGCCCCAGCACGGCCTTGTCCACGGGATGGCGGCGGCGCCAGCGACTGCCGTGCGCCGCCGCGTCGATCGGCAGCACCGGGGCTCAGTCCTCTTCCGCGGCGGACTTCCCGGCGGTGCCGGCGAGCGTGCTGCCGGACTGTCGCTCCAGCGCCCGCTGCTCGCCCTGCCTGCGGCCCCGGCGCAGGCCGAAGTAGTAGGCGAGGACACCGGCGCCGAGAGCCGCCTGGAGGGAGAAGAGCGCCGACTCGATCTCGCCGGACGGCGGCTCGTACAGCGGCGAGAACCACGGCTCGTAGTCCGGCTTCAGCTCGGTGATCGCCGTCTCCGCCTCGCCGTCGGAGCCCGTGAACGGCTCCTTCTTGTGGTCGCCGAGCCCGAACGCCAGGGGCAGCACCGCGAGCGCGGCCACGGCGATCAGCAGGAGCAGGTTGATCTTCGTGTTCCGCTTCATCGGCCCACCGCCTCGGTCTCGGTCCCGGTCCGCGCCTGCTTCTGCGCGACGAGCACGCCCAGCCGGGTCAGTTCGCCCTTGCTGGACTGCACCAGCAGCCGCATCACGAGCACGGTCAGCAGGCCCTCGCTCACCGCGAGCGGGATCTGGGTGACGGCGAAGATGGAACCGAACTTGCCGAGCGCGCCCAGGAACCCGCTGCCCGGGTCGGGGAACGCGAGCGCCAGCTGCACGCTGGTGACGCAGTAGGTGGACAGGTCGGCGACGAACGCGGCGAAGAACACGGTCACCATCAGCGGCACGTTGGAGCGCCGCAGCAGCTTGTAGACGGCGTATCCGGCCCAGGGCCCGACGATCGCCATGGAGAAGACGTTGGCGCCGAGCGTCGTGAGGCCGCCGTGCGCGAGCAGCAGCGCCTGGAAGAGCAGGGTGATGGTGCCCAGCACCGCCATGATGGGCGGCCGGAACAGGATGGCGCCCAGGCCCGTGCCGGTGGGGTGCGAGCAACTGCCCGTGACGGACGGGAGTTTGAGGGCGGACAGGACGAACGTGAAGGCACCGGAAGCACCGAGGAGCAGAGTGCTCTCGGGGTGCTCGCGCACTTCACGGGTGAGCGACCGGACCCCGTGGACGACGAACGGCGCCGACGCGACGCCCCAGGCGACCGCGTGCGCCGGAGGAAGGAAACCCTCGGCTATGTGCATGGCTCAGCAGACCCTCTCCAGCACCTCGTGGATGGTTGACGCGCCTTGGCCGGTCTCCTGGCTGACGGGTACCACCGCCCGGACTCCGCCTTCCCGGGTCACGAGGACCCAGTGGCTGCCCGTGAGGGCTGGAGCCGGACTTCCCGATTCACAGTGGCGAGGGCCGCACCGGCATCACACCGGATTTCCCGTTCACCAAGGCGTGGTGACAATAAGGCCGGGGTAAGGGCGATGACAAGCCACCCAAGGGGCGCGCGAGGGGGCGTCCGTTCGCACACCGGCGCATCTCACGGCCGATCCACGCGCGCCGGACAGGGGCCCGTCGCACGCCGCCCGGGCCGCGTCAGTCGTCGGTCCCGTCGTCCCCGCCGTCGTCGAAGTCGCCCTCTTTCCCGCCCTGGCGCGGCTTCTCGGGCTTCGGCTGCGCCGGCTCGCCGCCCGCCTCCTGTGTCGGGGCCGTCGCGCTCGGCACGGGCGCGTCAGGAGCCGGCGAGGAGGGCGACGCGGACGGAGTGACATCGGCCACGGTGCCGGTGGCCGGCGTGTCGGCCGTACCCGGGCCGGCCGCCGGGTCGGCCTGCGGATCGGCCTGCCGGCCGGAGGAGTCGGGCGCGGCGGAGCCTTCGGAGGCCGTGGCGGCGGGGCTGCTCGCCGTCGGGGACGCGTCGGGTTCTGTGCCCTCCGCGGTCGTGTCGGGCGAGAACCAGCGCATGCCGAGGAGCATCGCCGCGAGGAAGAGGGCCGCGGCGGCGGCCGTCGCGGCCACCCTCGTACGGTTGCCGGCACCGCCGCGCCCGCGGGTGCGGCCCGCACGCCCCGCCTGGGCGGCCCGGGCCGCCGTGCGGTGACCCGTGGTCGCGGGCAGCGCGTACGTGGTCGGACTGCCGGTCCCGGAGCCGGCGTACGGGCCCGGCCCGGCGGGCGTCGCCGCGGACGTGGAGGTGGGCCGCAACGGCGGGGAGACCTCGGGCAGCGGCTCGGGCAGGCCTTGCCAGGCGCCTGCGGCGAACCACTCGGCGGCCTGCTGGGCGGTGGGCCGGTCCTCGGGCTGCTTGGCGAGCAGACCGAGGAGGTAGTTCTCGAACGCGGGCGGAAGCCCCGCGACCCCGAGCTCGCGGGGCGGCACGGGAACCGAGTCGAGGTGCTGGTGGAGCAGGGCGACGGCCGTGTCGGCCTCGAACGGCGGTCGCCCGCTGAGGAGCTGGTAGAGCACGCAGCCAAGGGAGTACATGTCGGAGGCCGGCCCGGCGGGCTTGCCCAGGGCCCGCTCGGGCGCGAGGTAGAGACCGGTGCCGATGATCTGCCCGGTGGCGGTGAGGGCGGCGCCGGGGTCGTCGAGGAACCGCGCGATGCCGAAGTCGCCGATCTTCAGCGTGCCGGCCGCGTCCAGCAGCAGGTTGGCCGGTTTGACGTCCCGGTGCACGATGCCCTGCGCGTGTGCGGCGGCGAGCCCCGCGGACGCCTGCCCGGCGAGACGGGCCACCCGCTCGGCGGGCAGCGCGCCGGAGCCGGCCAGCACCCCGGCGAGGCTGTCGCCCTCGACCAGCTCCATCACCAGATACAGCCGGTTGTCGTACTCGCCGAAGTCCAGGACCCCCACAACGTTGGGGTGGTTGAGACGCCCGGCGGTCTGAGCCTCCAGACGGAACCGGGAGGTCGCCGTGGGATCGGTGTCCTGGGGCAGCAGCAGCTTGAGGGCCACCGCTCTGGCGAGCGTGGTGTCGTAGGCACGCCAGACCTCTCCCATTCCACCGCGCCCGATCTCAACATCCAGCCGGTAGCGGCCCGCTAGCAGCACTCGTCCTCGTCTCATGCGTGTGGGAAGGTCGTCGCCGCAGGCCGAACTCCCCGCTTCGGCACGGGGATTGGTGGGGGGCACCGCAGCCGACCCAGGATACTGGCGCGGCGTGACCACCGAGTTCCGCGGCGGTGTCCCCGGAGGGTGCCGGCAGGGAATTCCGGGGCCGGGCGAGTCGCCCGGCGGAGTGACGTGTCCGTGTGCCCGGTTGCCGCCGGGGGCCCGGAGCCGTGTCAGGCTGCCGCGGGGGCCCGGCGCCGTGTCAGGCCGTGGCGTCCGCGCCCTTCCCGCGGCGCGGCAACAGCGCCACCGCCAGGGCCGGTACGGCCGCGAGGACCAGCCACGGCACGGCGGCCGGCAGGCCCGGATCGAGCAGGAGCCCGGTGGCCGCGCTCCCGGTCAGGACGATCAGCCCGGACACCGACGACAACGCACCGGTGTACAGCCCGAGCCGGCCCTCCTCGGCGAGGTCGGGCACCCACGCCCGGGCTGCGGGCACGACGAGCATCTGCCCCACGGTGAGCAAGATCACGAAACCCGCGGCCGGGAGCAGCCCGGCGGTGCCCGTCCAGCCGGCGGGCCGTGCCGCGGCCACCACCGCGAAGCCGGAGGCGATCAGCAGCAGCCCTGCCGCCATGGAGCGGCGCAGGTCCAGCCGGTCGCCCGCCCAGCGGGTCACCGGCAGCTGGGCGCACACCACCAGCTGGGCGCACACCACCAGCACCGACGACAGCGCGAAGAGCCAGGACAACGGCGCCTGGGAGCCCGCCGCGCGCTGCACCTCGTCCGGCAGGGCCAGGTACAGCTGGTTGTAGGCGAGCAGGTAGGTGCCGTACGCGCAGCACAGGGCGAGGAAGCGGCGGTCGCGCAGCAGGACGCGGCTCCCGCCCCGCTCCCGGACGCGGCTCCCGCCCCGCTCCCGGACGCGGGCCTGGCCCGGGAGGTGCTGCGGCATCAGCCACAGGTGCCGGTTCAGTCCGGGGCGAGCCGGGGGCGACGCCCTGGTTCAGCCCTCGGACGGGGCGAGCACCACGAAGTCCGCGCCCGCCGGGTCGAGGCAGACGGCGAGCCGGCCGACGCCCTCCATGTCCGCCGGGCCCATCTGCACGCTGCCGCCGTTCGCGGTGACCTGGGCGACCGTGGCGTCGCAGTCGTCGACGGCGAACACCGGGTGCCAGTACGGCCGCCCGCCCGTCAGCGTCAGGTCCTCCTTGCCGAGCTGCATGAGTCCGCCGTGCATCCGGTCCTCGGAGAGCCCCGCAGGGGTGATCAGCGTGTACGTGCCCGCGCCGCCCGGCAGCGGCATGTCGCTGAACTGCCAGTCGAAGAGGGAGCCGTAGAACGCGCGCGCGGCCGTGGCGTCGGTCGTGTACAGCTCGGTCCACGACAGTGAGCCCGGCTGGTCGACCAGCTCCATGCCCTTGTTCGTGCCCGGCTGCCAGACGGCGAACTGGCCGCCCAGCGGGTCGCTGTACTGGGCCATCCGGCCCCAGTCGTCGAGGTCCATCGGCGCCACTCGCACGGTGCCCCCGGCCTGTTGCACGGCCTCGGTCGTGGCGTCCGCGTCGGCGACGCTGTAGTAGAGCATCCAGGCCGGACGCGCGCCCTCCTCGGTCAGCTTGCCGAGTCCGGCGACGGTCTTGCCGTCCTTCTTGAACATCCCGCCCTCGAAGTCCTCGCTCTCGCCCATGGACTCGTAGTCCCACCCGAGGACGGCACCGTAGAAGCCGGCGGCGGCCCGGACGTCCGGAGCGCCCAGATCGAGCCAGCAGGGAGAACCGGGGACGTACTCCGTCGTGATCATGGCGATGCTTCCCTTCCGCGGGTCCTGTGCCCAGCGTGACACCGAGCACCGGCCATCGCCCGTCGGCTGCCTACCGTCCGGGGGACTCCCCGCCGACGCGGGGCCCCGGTGACGGACAGTCCGCCGTCAGCGGGAGGGGCGGTCCGCCGTCAGTGGACGGACAGTCCGCCGTCGACGAAGACCGACTGCCCGGTGACGTAGGCGGACGCCCCGCTCGCCAGGAAGACCGCCGCGCCCGCGAAGTCCTCCGCGAGACCGTTGCGCCCGATCATCGTGCGGGCGGCGAGGGCGGCCACCTTCTCCGGGTCCGACGACAGCCGGGCGTTGAGCGGTGTCATGACGAAGCCCGGCACGAGGAGGTTGCAGGTGACGCCGCGCGGCGACCATGCCTCGGCCTGGGAGCGCGTCAACGCCTCGAGGCCGCCCTTGGAGGCGCCGTAGGCCCCGCTCTGGACGAACGCGCGGTGGGCCTGCTGGGAGCTGATGTGGATGATCCGTCCGTGGCCCCGCTCCGCCATCCCGGGGCCGAAGCGCTGCCCGAGCAGGAACGGCGCCTCCAGGTTGACGGCCATCGTGGCGTCCCAGACGTCCTCGCCGAGTTCGTCCATCGGCGGACGCAGGTTGATCCCGGCGCTGTTGACGAGGATGTCGGGCTCCCCGAACGCCTCGACCGCCCGCTCGGCGGCGGTCCGCACGCCCGCGCGGGTGCTCAGATCCGCGCCGACCCAGGCGGCACGGCAGCCCTCGGCCGTCAGCTCCTCGACCGTCGCGGCCAGGCCGGCCTCGCCACGTGCCACGACCACGACGCTCGCCCCGGCGCGTGCGAGGGCGCCGGTGATGGCGCGGCCGATGCCGGAACTGCCCCCGGTGACCACCGCGGTCCTGCCCTCCAGCGAGAACAGTCCGGAGAGGTAGTCCCGGACGTCCCGGGACGGCGTGGGCGCCCCGTTCGGCCGGGCGGGATCGGGGGCTGGGGCCGGGTGTGTCGTCATGGCGACCACTCTAAGTCGATCATGGGACCGCCCGCGGGCGGTGCCGGAGGGCGGACGACCCGCCCGCGAGGTAGGGTCCGGCCTCTCGCCCAGATACCCCTGGGGGGTATATAGTGGGGCTCATGGACCACACCGCTCATGAACCCGAGAAGCAGCCGCACGGGACCGCGTCCTGGGGGACCGCCGTCAAGGCGACGCTGCACTGTCTGACCGGGTGCGCCCTGGGCGAGATCCTCGGCATGGTGATCGGCACCGCCCTGGGGTGGGACAACGTGCCCACCATGGTGCTGGCGATCGGGCTCGCGTTCCTCTTCGGTTACTCGTTCACCCTGTTCGCGGTCCTGCGGGCCGGCCTCGGTCTGCGGGCCGCGATCCGGGTCGCCCTCGCCGCGGACACGGTCTCCATCGCGGTCATGGAACTCGTGGACAACGCGATCATCGCCCTCACCCCCGGCGCGATGGACGCCCACCTGTCCGACGGACTCTTCTGGTCCGCCCTCCTCGGCGGCTTCGCGGTCGCCTTCCTGATCACCGCCCCGGTCAACAAGTGGATGATCGGCCGCGGCCTGGGACACGCGGTGGTCCACGCCCACCACTGACGCGACGTCACTGGCTCAGACCTTGAGAAGACGTACCCGGCCGGCGGGGAGTTTCGGCCACCCGTCTGTCAGGCGCGCGCCGGTTCGATGTTCTGGTTGGCGTGGAAGAGGTTGTCCGGGTCGTAGGTCCGCTTGACCCGGGCGAGCCGGTCGTAGTGGTCGCGGTACGTCGCCCGGACCCGTTCCTGACCCTCGCCCGCGCCCATGAAGTTCACGTACGAGGCGCCCATCGAGTACGGGTGCAGGGCCTCCTGGTAGCCCACGCACCACCGCCTGATCGTGTCGGCGTTGGCCGGGTCGGGATCGACACCGGCGAACACGCCGGACCAGAGCGCGTCCCGGTAGCTCCACGCGGTGTCGTCGGGGCCGACCCGGTGGGCGGCTCCGTCGACCGGGTAGAGGTGCATGAGCGACAGCGGCGTGGGATTGCTCCGGCCGTACTCGAGGTGCACGTCCAGGGCGGCGTCGGGGATGCGGTCGAAGAAGTCGCCCCGCCAGTACCACTGGTAGCCGGTCGGGATCAGTTCGTCGAACATGCCCTGAAACGCGTCGTACGGCATCGGCGTGGTGAAGTGGAAGGCGGGCCGGCCCGCGTCGTTCACCACCGAGAGGGTGTCGTCGAGCCCGTCGAGGTCACCCGTGCAGCACCACACGATGCCGCACACCTTCTTGCCGTGGAGTTCCTCGGGGAAGGGCGGGCCGGGCGGGACGACGAGGACGGCGAAGAAGCCGTAGACGTCCTCGGGCGCCTGCGGGAGGAACTCGCGGTACCAGGCGAGCACTTCACGGGTGCTGTCGACCGGCCAGACCGTCACCCCGACCCCGACCGTGCCCACCGGGTGCAGCCGGTAGGTGAGGGAGGTCGCGATGCCGAAGTTGCCGCCGCCACCCCGCAGGGCCCAGAAGAGGTCAGGGTGTTCGGTCTCGTTCGTGGTGACGAAGCTGCCGTCGGCCAGCACCACGTCCGCGGCGATCAGGTTGTCCACGGTCAGCCCGTACTTGCGGGTGAGGTAGCCGTGGCCGCCGCCGAGGGTCAGGCCCCCGACGCCCGTCATGGAGATGATGCCGGTGGGGGTGGCGAGACCGAACGCCTGGGTGGCGTGATCGAGGTCGCCGAGGTGGCTGCCGCCGCCGACCTCGGCGGTCCGCGCCTCCGGGTCGACCCGCACCCAGCGCATCGGCGAGAGGTCGATGGTCACACCGTCGTCCACCAGGCACAGGCCGGGGCCGCTGTGCCCGCCGCCCCGCACGGCGAGTTCCAGGCCGTGGTCGCGGACGTAGCCGACCGCGGCCATCACGTCGGCGGTGTCCGTGCAGGGCACGAGGGCGGCGGGCCGTTTGTCGATCATCGCGTTGTAGATCTTGCGGGCCTGGTCGTAGCCGTCGTCCCGTGGGCCGATCACCGGCCCCCGCAGCGTGGTGCGCATGTCTTCCAGGGTGGCGGTGTCCATGACGATCTCCTCGGGACGCGTGCCCGTGCCTACATCACCAGGCTCCCGCCGGCCGGGGAACGACGCATGTCCGGAGCACGCGTCGCCGGCGGCGGGGGCCGTGGCCCGCCTCAGGCCAGGGTGACCTCCGCCGGCAACTTTTACGCCGTTGACGAAGTGGGAGCGGACCCTTCGATGGGCGGCTCAGCCGACGATGTCCGCAGGGGACGGGCCGAACTGCGCCGCCCCGAGTCGGCCGGGGCCGGGCCGGTTCCGACGCGCCCTTCGCACCGGGCCGGGCCGCCGACCTGTGCGTCCCGGCCCGGCCGCTGCCGGGATCTCGGTCCGCACACCAAGCCGCTCGTACCACCGCGCGCCGCGCGTGCGGCACAGGGGTGATCGGCGGACATCACACCAGATCGGAACCCATGTCACATGCGGGTGACGGTCGGAGTCATGTGAAAACCGTTGCCGACTGATGAGATTGTTTGGACTGTCTATCCAACTCCTGGACGCATGGTCTAAAGTGATGAGGGTGAAAGGGGGCGGGCATGGACAACGGTCCGGACGCTGAGCGGGACGCGATCCTCGCCGCGCTGAAGCCGGTCGTCGAAGGGATCGCTGCGACCTTCGGGCCGGTCTGCGACGTCGTGCTGCACGACTACCGGCACCCGGAGAAGTCGGTGGTCGCCGTGGCCGGAGCGGTGACCGGGCGGCAGGTCGGCGGCGCCATGAGCGAGATCGGCATGCGGGTCCTCGCCCGCGGCGGCGCGGCGTCCGACGAGCTGAACTACGTCACCCGCACCCGCGACGGGACGCTGGTGAAGTCCTCCACGATGGTGCTCCGGGACTCCACCGGAGCCGTGTTCGGCGCCCTGTGCGTCAACGTGGACGTCGGTGCCGTCACCCGGGTCCACGACCTGCTCGGCGCGCTCGCCGGCCTCGGCGCCGCCCCGGCGGAGCTGCCCACCACCACCTTCGGCAACGACATCGACTCCGTGGTCGACGCCCTCGTCGACGCCCACCGGTCCAAGCAGCGGGGCAGCTGGGCGGAGTTGGACCGTGCGGAGCGCGTGGAGCTGTTCGACGGGCTGGACGCCCGTGGGGTGTTCGCCGTGCGCGGTGCCGTCGAACAGGTCGCCGCCCGGCTCGGCATCTCCCGCGCCTCCGCCTACAACTACCTGTCCCGCGCCAGGGCCGCCCACGACACTTCCACCGGAGGCTCCACGTGACGACCACGACCCCACCGGTCACCCTCGACGACGTCCGGGACGCCGCGGCACGGCTCAAGGGCGTCGCCCACCGCACGCCCGTGCTGCGCTCCCGTACCCTGGACGCGCTCGCCGGAGCCGAGGTCTTCCTCAAGTGCGAGAACTTCCAGCGCGTGGGCGCCTTCAAGTTCCGCGGCGCCTACAACGCCGTCTCCCGCCTCACCCCCGAGCAGCTGTCCCGCGGCGTCGCCGCCTACTCGTCCGGCAACCACGCGCAGGCCGTCGCCCTGGCCGCCCGGGAGCTGGGCACGACCGCCGTCATCGTCATGCCGGAGGACGCGCCGCCGTCGAAGCGGGCCGCCACCGTCGGCTACGGCGCCGAGATCGTCACGTACGACCGCTACACCGAAGACAGGGTCGCGATCGGCGAGGCCCTCGCCGCCGAGCGGGGCCTGGCGCTCATCCCGCCCTACGAACACCCCCACGTCATGGCGGGGCAGGGCACGGCCGCCCTCGAACTGCTGGAGGAAACCGGAGAGTTGGGCGCGCTGCTGACACCGGTCGGTGGCGGCGGGCTGATGGCGGGCAGTGCCACGGCGGCCAAGGGCCTGCACCCCGGCATCCGGACCGTGGGCGTCGAGCCGGAGGCGGGGGACGACACGAAACGCTCCCTGGAGGCGGGCCGGCGCGTCAGTATCCCCGTCCCGCGGACCATCGCCGACGGCCAGGCCCTGCACACCCCGGGTGAGCTGACGTTCTCGGTCAACAGGCGGCTCCTCGACGAGGTCGTCCTGGTCACCGATGACGAGATCCGGGACGCGATGCGGTTCGCCTTCGAGCGTCTGAAGATCGTCGTCGAGCCGAGTGGTGCGACGCCTCTGGCGGCCCTGCTCACCGGCCGGGCGGGCGCACTGCCGCGCCGCGTCGGCGTCGTCGTCTCCGGTGGGAACGTCGACGCCGGGCGCTTCGCCGAGCTCTGCGGCAGCGGCGGCTGAGGGGGCGTTCCCCGAATGGCGGCCCCAGGTGGCGAGGCGGACGATTGAGTAGTAGCGGGCCGGCCGCCCACCGCGGTGTCCAGGGCCCGGGGAGAGCCGGCCCCGGCCGCGGTGCGTCGCGGCCGGAAGGGAG
Organism: Streptomyces sp. NPDC007907; assembly: GCF_042959365.1. Classification (NCBI taxonomy): domain Bacteria; kingdom Bacillati; phylum Actinomycetota; class Actinomycetes; order Kitasatosporales; family Streptomycetaceae; genus Streptomyces; species Streptomyces sp. NPDC007907. Next base: position 519,765 of record NZ_JBIBKR010000003.1, on the reverse strand, counting down.
CGCGTCATGCTGGAAGTGAAGACGCTCGACAAGCCCGATGAACGGCGTGATTTCCCGCGCGGCCACCTCGAAGCCATCCACATGACGGAGCTCGACTTCGCGGTGGCCACCTTCGAGCCCGGCTGGCGCTGGACGGAGTCCCTGGCCCCGATCGCGGGCACCTCGACCTGCCAGATGCACCACTACTGCTACATGGCACAGGGCCGCATGCACATCCGCATGGACGACGGCGGGGAGGCCGAGGTCGGTCCCGGCGACGTCTTCGTCGTCTCGCCCGGCCATGACGCCTGGGTCGTGGGTGACGAGCAGGTCGTGGTCTACGACTTCGAGGGACAGACGGCGAAGGAGTACGCGAAGCAGGAGTAGCGAGTCCTGCCCTTGCTCTCGGAAACCGATCGGTTTACGCTTCCCGGCATGGGAAACCGATCGGTTTCCGAGCTGTGAGCGAAGAGAGGGACTCCCATGACCGCCATCGAAGGTTCCGTCGCCCTGGTCACCGGCGGCAGCCGCGGCATCGGCCGGGCGCTGGTCGAGGCCCTGTACGAGCGAGGCGCGCGGAAGGTGTACGCGACGGCCCGCGACCCGCGCACCGTCACGCACCCCGACGCCGTGCCGCTGGCGCTGGAGGTGACCGACCCCGTGTCCGTCGCCGCGGCGGCCGAGCGGGCACAGGACGTCACCCTGCTGCTCAACAACGCCGGCGCGTCGGTGAACGCGAACTTCCTCGACTCGCCCGTCGAGGACGTGCGCCGCGAGTTCGAGACCAACTTCTACGGGCCGCTCCTGGTGACCCGGGCCTTCGTCCCCGTCATCGAACGCAACGGCGGCGGCCACATCCTCAACGTCCACTCCGTGCTGTCCTGGATCGGCCTGGCCGGCTCCTACAGCGCCTCCAAGGCCGCGTTCTGGTCACAGACCAACTCGCTGCGCCTGGACCTGAAGCCGCGCGGGATCGACGTCACCGGCCTCCATGTCGGCTACGTCGACACGGACATGACCGCCGGGGTCGACGCGCCCAAGTCCACCGCCCGCTCCGTCGCGGCCCAGGCCCTCGACGGCATCGCGTCCGGCGCCTACGAGGTCCTCGCCGACGACCTGTCGCGGCAGGTCAAGGCCGGACTGGCAGCCGACCCCGCCGCCCTCTACCCGCAGCTCGCCGCCGCCTGATCACACCGGCAGCAGCCGCGCCACCAGCGCGCTCAACTGCCGGGCGTTGCGGCACTCGTGCATCTCGACCAGCTCGGCGTAGGCGGGCGCCACCGAGTCGCCCGTACCCCAGCGGGAGCGCTGCTCGGGGTTGAGCCAGTGGACGCGACGGGCGCGCTCGGCGATCTGCCGCAGGGCCGGCAGATTCGGGTCGCTCCGGTTCGTACGGGCGTCACCGAGGACGAACACCGTCGTGCGGGAACCGGCCGCGTCCGCGTACCGCTCGGCGAACTCGCCCAGCGCCATGCCGTAGTCGCTGCTGCCGTGGTAACCCGTGACCGCCGCCTCCGCCTGGATGCGGGCGCCCAGCCCTTCCGGGTCGGCCCGCCCGTGCTCCAGCAGCCCGGTCACCTCGTCGATCCGGTTGACGAAGGCGAACACGCGCACCTTGCTGAACTGGTCGTGCAGCGCCTGCACCAGCAGCATCGTGAAATCGGAGAAGCCGGAGACCGACCCCGACACATCGCACAGCAGCGCCAGCTCGGGCCGGGCGGGACGCCGTGCGCGCAGCACGGGCTTCATCGGCACTCCGCCCGTCGACAGCGAACCGCGCAGGGTCCGCCGCAGATCGATCGCGCCCCGCGCGGCGCGACGACGCCGGGCCGCCAGCCGGGTCGCGAGCTTGCGCGCCAGGGGCTGCACCGTCCTGCGCAGCTCGGCGAGCCGGTCCTGCCCGGCGAACAGGAAGTCGAGCCGGTCCGCGGTCGGGGCCACCGCCCGCCGGGCGATCTCGTCGCGGCCGCGCCGCTCGGCGACCCGCCGCCGCGCCTCGGCGGCCACCAGGGCGCGGAAGGCATCGATGCGCCGCCGGATCTCGTCCTCCAGCAACCGGTCCGTGAACCCCGTGGCGCCGCCCTGCCCACGGACGGTGTCCCGCACGCGGGCCATCAGCGTCTGCGGCCGCAGCCGTTCGAGTGCCTGGTACGACGACCAGCCGTCCGACTCCGGCGAGGAACCGTACCCGCCGAACCCGTCGACCGCCTCGATGGCCAGCCGGCCCAGCATCGCCCGGTCGTCGGCGGCCAGCGCGTCGGCCAGCCGGTCCCGCAGCTCCTCACGCCCCGCCGCCGGCTGCTCCGGGCCGCCGACCCCGCGCGGGAAGTACAGGTCGAAGACCGCGTCGAACACCTGCCGTTGGGCGGGCCCGTGCAGCAGCGTCGCCGCGATTCCCTCGCGCAGCAGCTCCCGGTCGGCGAGGCCGAGCTCCCCGACGGCCCGTGCCGCGTCGACCGTCTCGCCGGTGCCGATCCGCACACCGTGCGCGCGCAACGCCCCGACCAGGGACGTCAGCCGCTCGGCGACGCCCGCCTGCGTGGTCACAGGGCGTCCAGGTCGAGCTTGGCGGACGCCTTGAGGACGTCGTCCTGGTGCTTGAGGAGCACCCCGAGCGTGGCCCGCACGACGGTCTCGTCCAGCGACTCGGCGCCGAGCGCCAGCAGAGTGTGCGCCCAGTCGACGGTCTCGGCGACCGACGGCTCCTTGCGCAGGTCCATCGCCCGCAGCGCGCCCACGACCCGGACGACCGAACGGGCCAGTGTCTCGTCGAGGCCCGGCACCTTCAGCCGTACGATCCGGCGCTCCAGCTCCTCCTCGGGGAACCCGATGTGCAGGAAGAGGCAGCGTCGGCGCAGCGCCTCGGACAGCTCCCGGCTCGCGTTGGAGGTGAGGACGACGAACGGGCGGCGCGTCGCCGTGATGGTGCCCAGTTCGGGGACGGTCACCTGGAAGTCGCTGAGCACCTCCAGCAGCAGGCCCTCCACCTCGACGTCCGCCTTGTCCGTCTCGTCGATCAGCAGCACCTTGGGGTCGTCGCCCCGGATGGCCGTCAGCAACGGCCGGGTGAGCAGGAACTCCTCGCTGAAGATGTCCGTACGGGCCTCGTCCCACGTCTCGTCGCGGCCCGCGCTGATGCGCAGGAGCTGCTTGGCGTGGTTCCACTCGTACAGGGCGCGGGACTCGTCGACCCCTTCGTAGCACTGCAGGCGGACCAGCCGGGCCCCGGCGACCTCGGCGACGGCCTTGGCGAGTTCCGTCTTGCCGACGCCGGCGGGTCCCTCCACCAGGAGCGGCTTGCCGAGCCGGTCGGCGAGGAAGACGGTCGTGGCGACGGCCCGGGACGCGAGGTATCCGGCCTCGGCGAGGCGCGCGGAGACGTCGTCGACGGATGTGAACAACGGTGGCCTCCTGGGACGGCGGCTTCGGTAGGACGGGCAGGGCACTATCTAAGCGCTTGTTCACCCGTGCTGTCACGGGGTTCTTCTCGGGGCAGGCGACAAGACCGACACCGGGCGGGCGGTTCCCCCGGATCCGGACCAAGGGTTAAACCGATCGGTTTCCCCTGAGTGTCGGGCCGGGTACTCTCGCCCGTATGGCCACAACCGACAAGGCGTCCACCCGGGACCGGCTCCTCGACGCGGCCGCCGAGTTGTTCTACCGCGAGGGCGTCTCCCTCGGTGTCGAGACGCTGTGCCGGAGCGCCGGGGTCTCGAAGCGGTCCATGTACCAGCTCTTCGGAAGCAAGGACGAGGTCCTGGCGGCGAGCCTGGCCCGGCGGCTGCCGGAGTACGAGCAGCGGCTGGCCCCCGGACCGCAGGAGCAGGACGGCAGCCCGCGCGACAGGATCCTGGGCGTCTTCCAGCGGCTGGAGAAGGCTTCCGCCGAGCCCGTCTACCAGGGCTGTCCCTATCTCGCCGCCCTGGTCGAACTGAAGGATCCCGAGCACCCGGCGAGTGCCGTGGCCCGCGGGGCCAAGGAGTGGCTGCTGGGCTTCTTCCGTACGCAGGCCGAGGAGGGCGGGGCGCGGGACGCGAAGCTGCTGGCCCGTCAGCTGATGCTGGTCTTCGACGGGGCCAGCGCCCGGGCCGGCGCCGGGATCGAGACACTGGACGGTCTGACCACGACGACCGTGACCGCGCTGCTGGACGCCTCCGGCGCCCGCTGACCGGGCAGGACGCGCAGCCGGTCCGGCGTGCCGCCCGCCCGGCTCCGCGGCGGGACCGACCGCGCACGTCGATCGGCGACACGCCCTGTGTTCCGTCCTCGACGTGCCGGGGAGGGGCCGTGACCACACTGGCTCCAGAACCCGTGTCGCGGGACGCACGCGGCGGCACCCGCGGGGTACCCGATCACTCCCGTACGGAGAGGGCTGACACCGCATGCAGATCGATCTGAAGGGCCGCACCGCCCTGGTCACCGGTTCCACACAGGGCATCGGCGCCGCGATCGCCGCCGGTCTGGCCCGGTCGGGCGCCCGGGTGGGGGTCAACGGCCGCTCACGCGGGCGGGTGCAGGACGCCGTGGAGCGTATGCGGGGTGACGTGCCCGGTGCCGAGCTGGTGCCCCTCGCCGCCGACGTCACCACCGACGAGGGCGCACGGCAGGCGGTGGACGCGCTGGGACAGGTGGACATCCTCGTCAACAACCTCGGCGTCTTCGAGTCCGCCGACCCCTTGGAGATCAGCGACGAGGAGTGGCGCCGCTACTTCGAGGTCAACGTCCTGTCCGCGGTGCGCCTCACCCGGCTCGTCCTGCCCGGCATGACCGAACGCGGCTGGGGGCGGGTGCAGAACGTCGCCAGCGACTCGGCGGTCGTCATCCCCGCCGAGATGATCCACTACGGCATGTCGAAGACCGCCCTGCTCGCGGTGAGCCGTGGCTTCGCCAAACAGGCCGCCGGCACTGGAGTCACGGTGAACTCGGTCATCGCGGGACCGACCCACACCGGCGGCGTCGAGGACTTCGTCTACCAGCTGGTCGACCGCGACCTGCCCTGGGACGAGGCCCAGCGCGCGTTCATGCGGCAGCACCGGCCGCAGTCCCTGCTCCAGCGGCTGATCGAGCCAGAGGAGATCGCCAACATGGTCGTCTACCTCGCCTCCGACCACGCCTCGGCGACCACGGGCGGTGCCCTGCGGGTCGACGGGGGCTACGTGGACTCGATCCTGCCCTGACTCACCAGCACCACCTCCAGGGTGCGCGGACCGTGCACCCCCTCGACCCGGTCCAGCTCGATGTCACTGGTCGCCGACGGGCCCGAGATCCACGTCAGCGGACGGGCCGGGTCGAGGCGTTCCAGCCCCTGCGGCACGGACGACACGACCTGATCGGGCACCCGCACCACACAGATGTGGTGGTCCGGGACGAGGGTGATCCGGCGGCGGCCCTGGTCGGGTGAGCCGTCCAGCACCAGGGTGCCGGTCTCGGCGATCGCGACCGCACAGGCCGTCACCACACTGTCCACCCGGTCCAGTTCGGCCGGGGTGCTCTCGGCCCGGTCCGCCACCCGTTTCACCCCGGTCGCGGCGAGCCACTCCTCGTCCAGCCCGGGCGGCACCAGCACCGACGCCGACCCGCGTTTCTCCAGCAGCCCCGCGATCAGACCGGCCAGCCCGCCGGTGTCCGTGCGGTGCACGAGAGCCCGGTAGTCCGCCAGGTTCTCGGCGAGCAGCTCCACCGTCTCCGCGACGGTCCGCCGCCCGTGCTCGCGCAGGTAGTCCCGCGCGATCGGCTCCTCGTCGGCCGGTGCGTCCGCCAGCGCGCGCCGTACCCGCCCCAGGATCCGTTCCCTGCTGTTCACTTGGCCCCGCCCTTCCCGCCGTGTGTGCGCTGCCACCAGTCCCGGAACGGTTCGGCGGGGACCGGGGGCAGGTCCCGGGTCCCGCTCCAGGCCCGGCCCGGGCCGGGCAGCGTCCGGGGATGGAAGCGGCGCGTCCGGGAGGCGGCGCGCTGGCCGGCGCGCAGCGCGCCCGCGTGCGAGAACGCCCAGCGCGCCGCACGCATCGCCGTCCGCTCGGCGGCATGCCCCTTCGCCGGCCGCAGCACCACCTTGTTGCCCGCCCGCGTGACCTCACCGCCCTGCACCACCCGCTCCCGCAAATGCACCAGCACCTCGGGGATGTCGATGGCGACCGGGCACACCTCGTAACACGCCCCGCACAGCGACGAGGCGTACGGCAGTGAGGCGTCGATCTCACTGCCCGTGCCCCGCAGTTGGGGGCTGAGGATCGCGCCGATCGGACCCGGGTACACCGAGCCGTAGGCGTGGCCGCCGGCCCGTTCGTACACCGGGCACACGTTGAGGCAGGCCGAGCAGCGGATGCAGCGCAGGGCCTGCCGGCCCACCTCGTCGGCGAGGGTGTCGGTGCGGCCGTTGTCCAGCAGTACCAGGTGGAAGGCGCTCGGACCGTCCTGGTCGGTGGTGCCGGTCCAGGTGGAGGTGTACGGGTTCATGCGCTCGGCGGTCGAGGAGCGGGGGAGCGTCTGCAGGAAGACCTCCAGGTCCTGCCATGTCGGCACGACCTTCTCGATGCCGACGACCGAGATCAGCGTCTCGGGCAGCGTCAGGCACATTCGGCCGTTGCCCTCGGACTCCACGACCACGAGCGTGCCCGTGTCGGCGACCATGAAGTTGGCGCCGGAGATGCCGACCTTGGCCCGCAGGAACTTCTCCCGCAGGTGCAGGCGGGCGGCCTCGGCCAGTTCTGCCGGGGAGTCGGTCAGGCCCTCGGGAGCGGGGCGCCCCCACTCGCTCATCTCGCGGGCGAAGATGTCCCGGATCTCGCCCCGGTTGCGGTGGATGGCCGGGACCAGGATGTGCGAGGGCCGGTCTTTGCCCAACTGCACGATCAGCTCGGCCAGATCGGTCTCGTAGGCGTGGATGCCCTCGGCCTGAAGCGCCTCGTTGAGCCCGATCTCCTGCGTGGCCATCGACTTGACCTTGACGACCTCCGACTCCCCGGTCGTCTTCACGAGCCGGATGACGATCTCGTTGGCCTCGTCCGCGTCGGCGGCCCAGTGCACCACGCCGCCCGCGGCGGTGACCGACTCCTCCAACTGGACGAGATAGCGGTCGAGATGGCGCAGCGTGTGGTCCTTGATCTGCTTGCCCGCCTCGCGCAGTCCGGCCCAGTCGGACACCTCCGCGACGGCCTTCGCCCGCTTGGCGCGGATGGTGTGCGTGGCGTGCCGCAGATTGCCGCGCAGGGTCGTGTTCGCCACGGCCTCCCGCGCGGCCTCCGGAAACGCCGGCATGCCGAGATACGTCCCGCTCATACGGCCGGTTCCTCCTCCGTGCTCGCCAGGATCTCCGCGATGTGCACCGGCCGCATGCCGGTCCGCAGCCGGGTCATCGTGCCGCCGATGTGCATCAGGCAGGAGTTGTCGGCCGCGCACAGCACCTCGGCGCCGGTCGACTCGGCGTTGCGCACCTTGTCGGTGCCCATCGCCGCCGAGACGTCCGGGTTCTTCAGCGCGAAGGTGCCACCGAACCCGCAGCACTCGTCCGCGCCCGGCAGCTCGACGAGCTCCAGCCCCTTCACCGACCGCAGCAGCCGCCGCGGCCGCTCGCCCAGTCCGAGTCCGCGCAGCCCGTGGCAGGTCGGGTGGTAGGTCACCTTGTGCGGGTAGTACGCCCCGACGTCCGTCACGCCCAGCACGTCGACCAGGAACTCCGTCAGCTCGTACGTCTTGGGCACCACCGGCGCCAGCGTGGCCGCGAGGGTGTCCCCGCGTCCCTCGGCCCGGGCCCGCTCACCCATCCGCGGATACAGTTCCCGCACCATCGCCCCGCACGACCCGGAGGGCGTCACGATCGCCTCGTACTCCCCGAAGACATCGGAGAAGTGCCGGGCGAGCGGCTCGGCCTCATAGCGGTATCCGGTGTTGTAGTGCGCCTGCCCGCAGCAGGTCTGCGCCCTCGGGAAGTCGACCTCGACACCCAGTCTGGTCAGCAGTTTCACCACCGCGCGCCCGGTGTCCGGATACAGCGTGTCGTTGACGCAGGTCAGGAACAGGGCGACACGCATCACGGCTCCTCGTGCTCGATCATCGGACGTGTGCAGCGTAGTAGGCGGCCGAGGCCCGAGGCAGACCCCGTCAGTGGCCGGCCAGCCGGGCCTGCGCGGCGTGCCACCGCCCTGTTCCGCCCCGGGGCTCGTACGCCGTGAGGGGCTGCGTGTTGACGAGCAGCCGCCGCATTCCGGCCAGGTCACCGACCAGCCCGTCCGACCGCGCCTGGACCAGCACGTTCCCCAGCGCCGCCGCCTCGGTGGGCCCGGCCACCACCGGCAGACCGCACGCGTCGGCGGTGAGCTGGCACAGCAGGGCGTTGCGCGTACCGCCGCCGACCATGTGCACGACCTCGACCGGGTGCCCGGCGAGCCGCTCGGCGTCCCGGACGGCCTTGCGGTGCGCGAGGGCGAGGGAGTCGAGGATGCAGCGCGTCACCTCGGCCGGGGACTGCGGCACCGGCTGCCCCGAGACCCGGCACGCCTCGGCGATCCGCTCCGGCATCCGCCCGGGCGCGAGGAACGCCGCGTCGGACGCGTCCACGACCGACCGCAGTGCCGGCGCCTTGGACGCCTCCAGCAGCAGCCTGCCGAGATCCGGGTCGCCCCAGGCCCGTACGCACTCCTGGAGCAGCCACAGCCCCATGATGTTGCGCAGGTAGCGGACGGTGCCGTCCAGCCCCAGCTCATTGGTGAAGTTGGCGGCCCGGCTCTCCTCGGTCAGCACCGGCGCGTCCAGCTCCAGGCCGGCCAGCGACCAGGTGCCGGTGCAGATGTAGGCGAACCGCTCGTCCGGCGCGGGGACGGCGGCGACCGCCGACGCGGTGTCGTGGGACCCGACGGCGGTCACCGGCACGGGACCGGTCAGTCCCGTCTCCTCCAGCACCTCGGGCCGCAGCACCCCCGCCGGATCACCGGGCCGCCGCAGGGGAGCGAACAGCCCGAGGTCGATACCGAGGCGCTCCGCGACGCCGTACGCCCAGTCGCGGGTGCGCGGGTCGATCAGCTGGGTCGTGGACGCGTTGGTGAGTTCCGTGCCCTGCTCGCCGGTCAGCCAGTACGTCAGCAGGTCCGGCATCAGCAACAGTCGCCGGGCCTGGGCGAGTTGGGCCGTCGACCGGGCGGCGGTCACCTGGTACAGGGTGTTGAAGGGCGCGTACTGCAACCCGGTCGCGGCATACAGCTCCGCGGCGGGCACGGTCGCCCACACCTTCTCCGCGACACCCTGCGTCCGGGCGTCGCGGTAGTGCACGGGGTTGCCGAGCAGTGCCCCGTCCTCATCCAGCAGTCCGTAGTCCACGGCCCAGCTGTCGATGCCGACGGAGTCGACCTGCCCCGCCGCCCGCAGCCCGTCCAGGACTCCGGCGTACAGGCCGAGCACGTCCCAGCGCAGCCCCTCGGGCACGCGCACCGGCCGGTTGGGGAAGCGGTGGGCCTCGCTCAGCTCCAGCGAGTCGAGGCCGACCCGGCCGACCATGACACGCCCGCTCGACGCGCCGAGGTCGACCGCGGCGTACGACGTCACGCTCGCGCTCATCGCAGGAAGGCGGCGGCGACGCCGGCGTCGACCGGGACGTGCAGCCCCGTCGTGTGGGTGAGGTCCCCGCCGGTCAGCGCGAAGACCGCGTTGGCCACGTGCTCGGGGAGCACCTCCCGCTTGAGGATGGTCCGCTGCGCGTAGAACTCACCCAGCTTCTCCTCCTCCACCCCGTACACGGCGGCCCGCTGGGCGCCCCACCCGCCGGCAAAGATCCCCGAGCCGCGCACCACACCGTCCGGGTTGACGCCGTTGACGCGGATGCCGAACTCGCCCAGCTCGGCCGCGAGCAGCCGCACCTGGTGGGCCTGGTCGGCCTTGGTGGCGGAGTAGGCGATGTTGTGGGGGCCGGCGAACACGGCGTTCTTCGAGGCGATGTAGACGATGTCACCGCCCAGTTCCTGGGCGATCATCACCCGGGCCGCCTCCCGGGACACGAGGAACGACCCGCGCGCCATGATGTCGTGCTGGACGTCCCAGTCCTCGGCGGAGGTCTCCAGCAGCGGCTTGGAGATCGAGATCCCCGCGTTGTTGACGACGAGGTCCACTCCGCCGAAGGCCAGCACGGCCTCCCGGAACGCCTCGGCGATCTGCTCCTCGGACGTGACGTCCACCGTCACGGCGACGGCCTTGTCGGGCCCGCCCAGCTCCTCGGCGACGGCGGCGGCGTTCTGCGCGTGGAGATCGGCGACGACCACGCACGCGCCCTCGGCCACGAGCCGGTGCGCGACGGCCTTCCCGATCCCGCTGCCGGCACCCGTCACCAGCGCCACCCGGGTCGCCAGGGCCTTGGGCCTCGGCATTCGCCGGAGCTTGGCCTCCTCCAGCGCCCAGTACTCGATGCGGAACTTCTCGGACTCCTCGATCGGCGCGTAGGCGGACACGGCCTCGGCCCCGCGCATCACGTTGATGGCGTTGACGTAGAACTCGCCCGCGACCCGGGCGGTCTGCTTGTCCTTGCCGAAGGAGAACATGCCCACGCCCGGGATCAGCACGATCGCCGGGTCGGCGCCGCGCATGGCGGGGGAGTCGGGCCCGGCGTGCCGCCGGTAGTAGGCGGCGTACTCCTCGCGGTACTCGGCGTGCAGCTCCTTCAGCCGCGCGATCGCCTCCTCCAGCGGGGCGCTCGGCGGCAGGTCCAGGACCAGCGGCCGGACCTTGGTGCGCAGGAAGTGGTCCGGGCAGGAGGTGCCGAGCGCGGCGAGCCGCGGGTGTTCGGCGCTCGCGAGGAAGTCGAGCACGGCCCGGGAGTCGTCGAAGTGCCCCACCTGCGGCCGGTCCTGCGAGGCGACGGCCCGCACGTACGGGGCGAGCGCGGCGGCCCGCTCCCGCCGCTCACCGGCGCTCAGCGCGGCGTACCCCTCGATCACGGGTCCGAAGGGCTCGGCCTCGCCCCGCTCCGCGAGGAACTTCTCGGCGGTCCGGATGATGTGCAGCGAGTTACGCTCGCACTCCTCGGAGGTCTCCCCCCAGGCCGTGATTCCGTGCCCGCCGAGAACGCACCCCACGGCCTGCGGGTTGCCCCTCTGCGCGGCGGCGATGTCCAGTCCCAGCTGGAACCCCGGCCGCCGCCACGGCACCCACACCACGCTGTCCCCGAAGCACTCGGAGGTCAGCTTCTCCCCGTCGGCGGCGCAGGCCAGCGCGATCCCCGAGTCCGGGTGCAGATGATCGACGTGCGCGGCCTCGACCAGCCCGTGCATGGCGGTGTCGATGGACGGCGGGGCGGCCCCGCCCTTCCCGTGCAGGCAGTAGTCGAACGCGGCGACCATCTCGTCCTCGCGTTCGACACCGGGATAGACGTCGACGAGGGCCCGCATCCGGTCGAGCCGCAGCACGGCGAGCCCGCCCTCGGTCAACGTCCCGAGATCCCCACCGGACCCCTTGACCCACATCAGCTCGACGTCCCCACCGGTGACGGGATCCGTCCCGACGCCCTTGGCGGAGGCGTTGCCTCCCGCGTAGTTGGTGTTCCGGGGATCGGCCCCGAGCCGGTGCGACCGTACGAGCAGAGCGTCAGCTGCGGGATGAACAGCCATGAACAGTTCCTTTGCAACGGAGAGTGTTTATCTCAGGGGCGCGGGGAACTGCGCGACCAGCCACAACCGGTCCGCAGCCTGCATCGAACAGAACCCGGCAGACGCTCAGGCTCCCCAACCGGCCTGCTGCCCACCCACCCGCTCGGCGACGATCCGCTCGGCCCACCCGCACCGCCGGTACGCGGCAAGAGGCTCCGGATCCAGCCCCATCTCCTCCCGCACCTCCCGCAACAACGGCCGCACATCCGTGTTGTACGCATCCATCAGCACCGCATTGGCCTCCAGCACATCCCCACCGCGCTGCGCCGCCTCCAGCGCCTTCCCATCGACCAGCAGCGCCTTCGCCGTGGCCTCCTGCACATTCATCACCGACCGGATGATCGCCGGAATCTTCGCCTCGATGTTGTGGCACTGGTCGAGCATGAACGCGACCTCGGGCGTGAACCCACCGCCCCGCACGACCTCGTACATGATCCGGAAGAGCTGGAACGGATCCGCCGCCCCGACCATCAGGTCGTCGTCCGCGTAGAACCGCGAGTTGAAGTCGAACCCGCCGAGCTTCCCCTCCCGCAGCAGCGTTGCCACGATGAACTCGATGTTGGTCCCCGGGGCGTGATGCCCCGTGTCGACGACGACCTGCGCCTTCGGGCCGAGCTTCAGGCAGTGGGCGTAGGCGGTGCCCCAATCGGGCACGTCCGTCGTGTAGAACGCCGGCTCGAAGAACTTGTACTCCAGCAGCATCCGCTGCCCGTCCCCGAGCCGCTCGTAGACCTCGGCGAGCCCCTCGGCCAGCCGGTCCTGCCGCCCCCGGATGTCGTCCTGGCCGGGATAGTTCGTCCCGTCGGCGAACCACAGCTTCAGATCCGTCGAGCCCGTCGCATCCATGATGTCGACGCACTCCAGCAGGTGATCGACGGCCTTGCTCCGCACGGAGGCCTCCGGATGACAGATGCTCCCGAGCTTGTAGGCGTCGTCCTGGAAGGTGTTGGAGTTGATCGCCCCTAGCTTCACGCCCCGCTGCTCGGCGTGCTTCGCCAGCGCCGCGTAGTCGTCGACCTCGTCCCACGGAATGTGCAGGGCCACCGTCGGGGCGACGCCGGTGAACTCGTGCACCTTCGCCGCGTCGTCCAGCTTCTCGAACGGGGTGCGCGGCACGCCCTCCTGTGCGAAGACCTTGAACCGCGTGCCCGAGTTGCCGTACGCCCACGACGGCGTTTCGACGGCCTGTGTTTTGAGAGCGGCCTTCGCCGCGGCGAGCTCGGTCACGTCAGGCTCCTGTGACATCGGGTCGTGACGACTTACTGAATGAAACGATTCATGACGCGAAGCTATGGACCCCCCGAAGGGGTGTCAACCCCTCCGGCCGAGACGATTCCCGGTGACCCATTGGGCGCGATCCTGCTCTTGAACCGGCCCCAAGACCTTTTCGACCGGGACCCATTGACGTGACATGCGCGGCCCGCCTAACGTCCCGGCAACCCGGTTGAAACCTTTCACGACGTCTGAGGGCCGACCCGCCGACGTCGTCGAGGAGCCCGGACTTCGCCGCCGCCCAGGCCGGCACGGAGACCACCGGCGTCAACGCCCGAAACCGCTCACGGAAGAGTTCCACTTCGCACGACGACGGAGTCCACGAGATGCACCGACGTACCCTGCCGGCCGCCGCCCTCACGGGTGCTGTGGTGACCCCCGCTCTGGCCTCCGGCGCCGCGCGGGCCGCCGACCCCGGCCCCTCCGTCACCCGGACCGGCACCACCACCCTCGACGGCCGGGCGATCTTCTTCGTGTCGTACGACGGGCTGGTCAACAACAACGCGTTCCAGAAGAACGGCCTGCTGACCTGCAAGGGCCACCAGTACGCCGTCTGGTACACCGCAGACCGCAACGCCGTCGCCGGCCGTCGCGCCCTCGGCGGCAGCACCTGGTCGACCGTGAAGGTCGGTCACACCCTGCGCTACGACGACTCCCACAACGTCATCTGCATGGGCGTCTCCGAGGTCGACGGCCGCCTGCACCTCATCATGGACTCCCACAGCGACGGCTTCACCTACGTCAAGTCGGTCGCCGGGCTGATGGACGACCCCGGCGGGCTGAGCTGGACCGCCAGTCGCTTCGGGGCGCCCCGGGCGACCCTGGACGGGCTGGCCCTCACCTCCCGGTTCACCTACCCGCAGTTCGTGTCCACGCCCGAGAGCAAGCTCCAGCTGAGCTACCGCGTCGCCGTCTCCGGCAACGGGCGCAACGCCCTCGCCGAGTACGACGGCATGAAGTGGACCGACCTCGGCGAGTGGTCGAGCTCCACCGGCACGTACACCAGCGAGCACGGCTCCTCCACCGCCCGCAACATGTACCTGCACGGCATCGACTACGACCGCAACGGCCGGCTGCACTCCTTCTTCACCTGGCGCGAGCAGAACGGCGCCGTGATGTGCAGCAGCGGCGGCATCACCAACCACGACACCGGCTATGTCCACTCCGACGACCGGGGCCGCACCTGGCGCAACGACGCCGGCACCGTCGTCGGCGTCACCGGAGGCTCCGACCAGGTGTCCGTGACCGACGCCGGTCTGGTGATCGACCCGCTCAACCCCGACCACTGTCTGATGAACCAGGAGAGCCAGTTCACCGACTCCGCGGGCCGGCCGCACGCGATCATCTCCTACGTCCCCGGCCGCTTCGGCCAGTGCACCACGAGCTACGTCGCGGACCGGACCGCCGACGGCCGTGCCTTCCACGTCCGCAGGAACGCCTCCGGCACCTGGCAGAAGACCGAGATACCGGTACCTCTCGACTCCAGCCAGCGCACCAAACTCATCCTGGACACGTACGACAACGCGTACGCGGTCTTCCCCTTCGGCAGGATCGCCGGGGCCTCCGCGGCCTCCGGGTACACCGACTGGAAGATCCTCTTCGACGGCAGCGGCCTCAATGCCTTCGGCGAGGTCGTCATCGACGAGACACGGGTCGCGCAGGACGGCGTGCTGTCGTTCATGTACCAGGAGAAGTCCAGCGGGACGACCCCCTCGGCGCTGCACGTCGTCGACTTCCGGCTGCCCGCCTGACCGCGACCGGTCCCCGGTGCGGCGTGCCGGTAATGTGAAACCGCCCCGCCCGCCGCCCCCTCGTCTCCCTCTGGAGGTCCCTGCCCGATGGCCCAGCCGGTGGGTATCAAGGACGTCGCACGCGTCGCCGGAGTCTCCGTCGGCACGGTCTCCAACGTGATCAACCGCCCGGACGCGGTCGCGACCGAGACCCGGGCCCGGGTGCTGTCCGCGATAGACCGGCTCGGCTACGTCCGCAGTGAGTCCGCGCGCCAGCTGCGCGCGGGCCGCAGCCGCATCATGGGGCTGCTCGTCCTCGACATGGGCAACCCCTTCTTCGTCGACGTCGCGCGCGGTGCCGAGCGCGCCGCCCGGCAGGCCGGACTCGGCGTCATGGTCTGCAACAGCGCCCAGAACCCCGGCGAGGAGGCCGAGTACCTGTCGCTCTTCGCCGAGCAGCGGGTGCGCGGTGTGCTGCTCACCCCGGCCGACGCGACCGGCCGCAACATCGAGACGTTCCGCCGGCACGGCATCCCGTTCGTCCTGGTCGACCGGGTCGCCGAGGGCACCACCGAGTGCTCGGTCTCCGTCGACGACGTGAGGGGCGGCGCCCTGGCCGTACGCCACCTCGTCGAGGCCGGGCACCGCTCGATCGCCTACGTCAGCGGCCCGCCCGGCCTGAACCAGGTCAGTGACCGCCGCACTGGCGCCCTCGAAGCCCTCGCCGAGGCCGGGCTCGGCCCCGACGCGCTGCGTGAGCTGCCCACCGAACGGCTGGACGTCGCCGCGGGACGGGACGCCGGGGCCCGGCTGCTCGGGCTGGCGGACCGGCCCACCGCCGTGTTCTGCGCCAACGACCTCCTCGCCCTCGGCCTCCTGCAAGCCATGTACGCGGCCGGCGTCGGTGTCCCCGACGACCTCGCCATCGTCGGCTACGACGACATCGAGTTCGCCGCCGCCGCTGCCGTCCCGCTCACCTCGGTGCGGCAGCCCGCCGTCGCCATGGGCGCCCTGGCCGCCGAGCTGCTCCTGGAGGAGACGGAGGGGGGCGCGGCGCGCGCACACGAGCACCGGAGGATCGTCCTCCAGCCCGAGCTGGTGGTCCGCCGCTCCAGCCTGTCCGCCCGCTGAGCCTGAACGGCGGTTCAGCAAGATTTCATGATCGAAGGGCTCACCCGCCGGTGATCCCTGTGATGAACTGGGACGCGGTCCGAAAATCCGTCCGTCCCGGGAGCCCTGTTGACCGTCAGCTACCGCCAGCCCGGAGTCGTCCTCACCGACCGTCGCTTCACCGTCCCCCTCGATCACGGCCGCCCCGAGGGCGAGACGATCGAGCTGTACGCCCGCGAAGTCGTCGCCGGCGACAAGACGCACCAGGACCTCCCCTGGCTCCTGTACCTCCAGGGCGGGCCCGGCTTCGGCGCCGACCGCTCCGTCGGCAGGCCCGGCTGGCTCGGCAGGGCCCTCAAGGAGTACCGCGTCCTGCTCCTCGACCAGCGCGGCACCGGCCACAGCACACCCGCGAACCGGCAGACGCTCCCGCTGCGCGGCGGACCGGCCGAGCAGGCCGACTACCTCACGCACTTCCGCGCCGACTCCATCGTCCGCGACTGCGAGGCGATCCGCGCGCAGCTCACCGGCGGCAGGCCGTGGACCGTGCTCGGCCAGAGCTTCGGCGGCTTCTGCGTCACCAGCTACCTGTCCCTCGCCCCCGAAGGTCTGGCCAACGCCGTGATCACCGGCGGTCTGCCCTCCCTCGACGCCCACGCCGACGACGTCTACCGGGCCGCCTTCCCGCGCATCGAACGCAAGGTCACCGCCCACTACGCCCGCTACCCCCAGGACGCCGAGCGCGCCCGCCGCATCGCCCGCCACCTCCTCGACCACGACGTGGTCCTGCCGAACGGCTACCGGCTCACCGTCGAGGCCTTCCAGTCCCTCGGCATCGCCCTCGGCACCGGCGACGGCAGTCACCGCCTCCACCACCTCCTCGAGCACGCCTTCGTCCGCACCCCGCAGGGCCGCACGCTCTCCGACGCGTTCCAGGAGCAGGCGCAGAGCATGCTCTCCTACGCCCGCCACCCGCTGTACGCCCTGATCCACGAGTCGATCTACGGCCAGGACGCCCGGCCCACGGCCTGGTCGGCCGAGCGGGTCCGCGCCGAGTTCCCGCAGTTCGACGCCGCCAAGGCCCTCGCGGGCGACGAACCCCTGCTCTTCACCGGGGAATCGATTCACCCCTGGATGTTCGACTGCGACCCCGCGCTGCGCCCGCTGCGCGAGACCGCCGACCTGCTCGCCGCCCGCACCGACTGGACGCCCCTGTACGACCCGGCCCGCCTCGCCGCCAACACGGTGCCGGTCGTGGCCGCCGTCTACCACGACGACATGTACGTCGACACGGCCCACTCCCTGCGCACCGCCCGCGCGATCCGGGGCCTGCGCACCTGGGTCACGGACGAGTTCGAGCACGACGGCATCCGCGCCGGCGGCCCCCGCGTCCTCGACCGGCTCCTGGCGCTCGTGCGGGACGAGGTGTGATCTCGTGCCGCAGACCCGGTGACGCCGCCGGCGCGGATTAGTCTGCCGACATGACGACCACTCAATTGCAGCCCATGCCCGGCGACTGGCGGCGTGCCCTCGCGGTCGTGGCGCATCCGGACGATCTCGAGTACGGCTGTTCGGCGGCGATCGCGGGCTGGACCGACGAGGGCCGCGAGGTCGCCTACGTCCTCGCGACGCGGGGCGAGGCGGGCATCGACACGCTGGACCCCGCGCGGTGCGGGCCGCTGCGCGAGCAGGAGCAGCGGGCGAGCGCGGCCGTGGTCGGCGTCTCGGAGGTGGAGTTCCTCGACCACAAGGACGGCGTCATCGAGTACGGCACCGCCCTGCGCCGCGACATCGCCGCCGCCATCCGCCGGCACCGGCCCGAGCTGGTCATCACGCTCAACCACCGCGACACCTGGGGCGGTGTCGCCTGGAACACCCCGGACCACGTGGCCGTCGGCCGGGCCACGCTCGACGCGGCCGGCGACGCCGGCAACCGGTGGATCTTCCCCGAGCTGATCGAGCGGGGCCTCGATCCCTGGGACGGCGTGCGCTGGGTCGCGGTCGCCGGATCCAGCACACCCACACACGCGGTCGACGCCACAGCGGGGATGGAACGGGCGGTGCGCTCCCTGCTGGAGCACCGCACGTACATCGAGGTGCTGACCAGCGAGGATCCGGAGACGTACGCACGCGGCTTCCTGGCCCGCAACGCCGAGGCGACGGGGGAGCGGTTCGGGGGCAGGCCGGCGGTGGCGTTCGAACTGTTCAGCAGATGACCGGCGGTTGACCGCAGACGACGGGGGAGAGCACGACAGGCAGCGAGGAACTGGCCGGGCGGTTCGAGGAACACCGGGGGCATCCGGAAGCGGTGGCCTACCGCATGCCCATATCGCTCGCGAGGCGGAGGACGCCGTCCAGGAGGCCTTGTTCGCCCCGTTCGTGCGCTCGCGGAGCTGGTGCTGATCAACCGCCGATCGGGGTGATCGACACGTCCGAGGGCCGGGTGCGGTCGGTCATGGGCTCACGATCGCCGACGGCCGGGCCTCCGGCAGTACACCCCGGCCGACCCCGAACGGTGGGAGCGCCTGAGGTGCCCCGGGCCGGTGGCATGACCGGCACCCGCCCGTCACCGGTCGTTTCGTATGCTGAACGGCATGCGGGATCACCAGGCCGGGCGGCCGGAACTGCGCGGCGACTGCGAGCGGTGCTTCGGGCTGTGCTGCGTCGCCCTGCCCTTCGCCGCCTCGGCCGACTTCGCGGTCGACAAGGCCGCCGGCACGCCCTGCCGCAACCTCCGTGAGGACCACCGCTGCGGCATCCACGCCCGGCTCCGGCAGCAGGGATTCACCGGCTGCACGGTCTACGACTGCTTCGGTGCCGGACAGCAGGTCTCGCAGATCACCTTCGGCGGCCGGGACTGGCGCACCGGGCCTGCTGAGGACGCCCGGCGCATGTTCGAGGTGTTCCCGGTGGTCCGGCAGCTGCACGAGCTGCTGTGGTACCTGACCGAGGCGCTCGCCCTGCCGGCGGCCCGTCCCGTCCAGGCCGAGCTGCGCAAGGCCTTGGAGAAGACCCGGGAACTGACCGGCGGGAGCCCCGAGGAGCTCGCCGCGCTCGACGTGGCGGCCCACCGCCAGGAGGTCAACGTCCTGCTGCTGAGGACGAGCGAACTGGCCAGGGCCGGCTTCAAGGGCCGCAAGAAGGACCGCCGGGGCGCGGACCTCATGGGCGCCCGTCTCAAGGGCGCCGACCTGCGCGGTGCGACCCTGCGCGGTGCCTACCTCATCGCCGCCGACCTCACCGGCGCCGACCTGCGGGGAGCGGACCTGATCGGTGCCGACCTGCGGGACGCGGACCTCACGGACGCCGACCTGACCGGGGCGTTCTTCCTCACCCAGCCGCAGCTGAACGCGGCCCGGGGCAGCGCCGGGACGCGGCTGCCCGGGTCAGTCACCCGTCCCGGGCACTGGACCGCGCAGGTCTGAGGCCGGCTCCCGCACCGGGGTGCGGCGCTCCGGGTGCAGGCGCAGGCCCTCCGGCATCAGCGTCAGCCGCTCCGTCACGCGCAGCCGGTAGCCCGGGTCGGCCCGCAGCTCGTAGCGCCGCAGCAGCAGCCCGAGCACCAGCGTCGCCTCGTGCAGCGCGAACTGCCGCCCGATGCACGCCCGTGCGCCCGTCCCGAACGGCTTGAAGGTGTGCGGGGGCCGGGACCGTACGGCACCGGCGTCGAAGCGGTCGGGGTCGAACCGTTCGGGGTCCTCGCCCCACACCTCGGGGTCCCGGTGCAGCATCGGCGTCAGCACCAGGGCCCAGGCGCCCCGCCGCATGGGGTGCTCCCCGGCCAGCACCGTGTCCTCACGGGCCTCCCGGGCGAACGCGGGCGCGGTGGGCCACAGCCGCAGCGACTCGTCCAGCACCCGGCGGACGTAGCGCAGCCGGGCCACCTGCTCGTAGGCGGGCTCCGCCGTGTCTGCCCACACCCGGTCCACCTCGGCGCGGGCCCGGGCGGCGATCTCGGGGTGGCGGGCGAGGTAGTGCAGGGCGAAGGAGAGGGCGCCCGAGGTCGTCTCGTGGCCGGCCACGAGGAACGTGATGACCTGGCGGCGGACGTTCTGCGGCGCCAGCCGTTCCCCGGTGCCGGGGTGCGTCGTCTCCAGCATGCGGTCCAGCAGATCGCCGTCGCCGCCACCAATGGCGCGCCGGGCCCGGACCAGTTCGTCGACCGTGTGGTTGAGGTGGGCGATGTCGGCCGCGTTGCGCCGGCTCGCGCTGCGCAGCAGCAGCGGGGCCAGCGGGAAGGGCACGGTGTTGAGCCGCTGCGCGTAGGTCAGGGTGCCCACCATCGCGGTCACGAAGGGATGCGGGAGGGAGCGCTCGAACGAACCGAAGTCGTGCCCGAAGCCGGTGCGCGCGATCGTCTCCAGCGTCAGCTTGGTCATGTCGCCGGGTACGTCCACCGCCCGGCCCGTCGCCGCCGCCCGGTCCCAGTGCTCGGTGAGCCGCCGCGCGACCGACAGCATCATCGGGTGGTAGCCGGCCATGGCGTCGCGGCTGAACCCCGGTGCGAGCACATCGTGGGCGAGCTGCCAGTTGGGCTCGTGGTTGTAGGCCGTGAACAGCCCGTCTCCGGCGACCGGCCGCAGGTTGGCCACGCCGAGCCCCACGTGCTTGGCGAACCGGGACTCGTCCGCGAGGTCGGCCGCGTGCCGGGCCCCCCACACGAACACGAACTCCTTGCCGAACGCCTTGCGCCGGAACACCGGGCCCAGCTGCCGGGCGTAGCGCAGCGAGTCCTGGATCGGAGTGCGCCGGTCGACACCCAGGACGTCCCCCAGCAGGGGGATCCGGCGCGGCGGGCGCGGGATGCGGTCCAGCTGCGGCCATCCCAGCTCGGCACTCCGGAACCCCTTGGGTTCCCCGGTCCGTGTCGGCGCCTCCGTCATGACGCGATCTCCCTTGATCCGGCAGCGGGTTCGCACGTGTTGTACGTGGGTTCAATAGCGCGGTTCAGTCTGGAGCCGTTGTTGAACCGGCGTCAAGTAAAGTGCGGCCATGGCCGCGAACCAGGGCGGGCGCACGCGCCGTCGGCTCAGCACCGAGGAGCGCCGGGAGCAGCTCCTGTCCGTGGGTGCGCGGCTGTTCTCGGAGAGCCCCTACGACGATGTGTGGATCGAGCAGGTGGCCGAGATCGCCGGGGTGTCGCGCGGACTGCTCTACCACTACTTCCCGACGAAGCGGGACTTCTTCGCTGCGGTGGTCGAGCGCGAGAGCGAGCGCATGCTGCGCATGACGGCGGCGGTGCCCGGAGTCCCGGTCCGTGAGCAACTCGCCGCGGGGCTCGAGACGTTCCTGGAGTACGTCCAGGCACACGCGCACGGCTATCGCGCCTTCCATCGCGCCGACGCGGCCGGGGACCAGGCGGTGCGGCGGGTCTACCAGCGGGCTCTCGGTGCGCAGGAGCGGCAGATCCTCACCGCGCTCGCCGCCGATCCCGAGTTCGGCCCCGCCTTCGAGGAGCGGCCGGAGGTCCGGCTGGCCGTGCGCGGCTGGCTGGCGTTCACCACGAGCGTCTGTCTGGAGTGGCTGCGCGGCGCGGAGTTGGACCGCGCGCAGGTGCGCGAGCTCTGCGCACGCGCCCTGCTGGGCGTGCTCACACCCTGAAGGTTGTCGCAAAGGGGATGTGCCGTGGTTGGCGCACACTCGGATCTTCGATAGGTTAGGTGAGGCTTACCTAAGGAGGTCTGGGATGGGTGACGACAGCCACAGCTGGACGGCGGCTCCCGCCGCGGCGGAGCGGGCGCGCTCGGTGCTCGCCACCGCGTGGTCCTGCTCCGTGACCGCGGAGGGCACACGCGAGGAACTGGTCGGCGCGCACACCGTGGGCGAGGACGGCCGGCTGCTCGTGGACGTGCCCGAGGACAGCGCCCTGCTCGCGGCCGCGATCTGCGCGCCCCGCGGCGAGCCGTCCGCGGTGCTGGAGTTCGCCGACGTCGCGCCCGTCCCGGTCCGCAACCGGATCCGCGCCCGGCTGTGGCTCGCGGGCTGGTTCGCCGTCGAAGGCGAGCGCATCGCCTTCACACCCACCCGGGTCGTGCTGCGGCAGCCGTCCGGTTCCCGGGTCGTGGACCTCGGCGAGTTCACCGCCGCCGTGCCCGACCCGCTCACCACGGCGGAGGCGCGGCTGCTGACGCACCTCGCCGACTGCCACGCCGACGCCGTCGAGCGGCTCACCCGGCTCGTCGACTCCGACAGCCTGCACGGCGCGGTCCGCGTCCAGCCGCTCGCCGTCGACCGGCACGGCCTGACGCTGCGCATCGAACGGGTCCGCGCCCACGGCGACGTGCGCCTCGCCTTCCACGCGCCCGCCGACGACGTCGCGCAACTCACCGAGCGCATGCACGTCCTGCTCGGCCAGGCCGCCGCCGCGTCGTGCCCGCGGGCACTACAGCGGCAGCGCACAGACGGCGACGGGTGAGGGGAACGTTTCTTCTGCGCGCCGGAGTTCGCCGTTCGCCTCGTCCACGTGGAAGACGGTGACGGTGGAGGACTTCTGGTTGGCGGCGAACAGCAGCGCGCCCTCCGGTGAGAAGGCGATCTGCCGGGGGAAGTCGCCGCCCACCGGCACCGTGTCGAGCAGCCGCAGCCGGGCGCCCTCCGCCTCCACGGCGTAGCGGGTGAGGCTGTTGTGGCCGCGGTTGGCGAGGTAGGCGTACCGGCCGTTCGCGGTCACCAGGATCTGCGCCGGGTGGTTGGTGCCCGAGCCGGTGCCGGTGGACTGCGCCTCGCCGACGGTGACCCGGCCGGAGGCCCTGTCGTACGAGCAGACCGCCACCGTGTCGTCGACCTCGTTGGCGAGGTAGGCGTAGCGGCCGCCGGGATGGAACGTGAGGTGGCGCGGACCCGCGCCCGGCCGGGTCCGCGCCCGCCCGACCTCGGTGAGCGTGCCCGCCTTCTCGTCCAGCCGGTACGTGTAGACGGTGTCCGTCCCCAGGTCCACGGCGAGCACATGCCCGCCGTCCGGGCTCGTGACGACCTGGTGGGCGTGCGGGCCCTCCTGACCCGGACCGGGCGGCGGAGCGGAGTGCCGGACGAGGTCGGTGCGTTCACCGAGGGCGCCCGAGGCATCGATGGGATGCACGGCCACGCTGCCCGAGCCGTAGTTCGCGCTCAGCAGCCAGCGGCCGCCCGGATGCACCGACAGGTGACAGGGGGCGGACCCGCCGGTGCTCCGGCTGCCCAGCACCTTCCGGTCGGACAGCCGGACGGCGGTCACCGCGCCGTCGTCCCGCTCGTCCACCGCGTACAGCGTGCGGCGGTCGGGGTGGACCGCCAGATACGACGGGTCGCCGACACCGCCGATCGTGCCGGCGCCGGTGATCCGCCCCGTCCCCGGGTCGTACGTCGCCAGGCCGACGCCCGTGCCGCCGCCCTCGACGGAGGTGTATGTGCCCAGGTAGAGCGGGCGGGGCCCGGAGGGGCGGCGGGCCTCGCGCGACGGGCTCGTGCCCGCCTCAGGGGCCGTGGCCGGATCCGTCGCCGGGGCGGGCGCGTCGCCGCAGGACGGCAACGCCGCCACGCCCGCCCCGCACGCCAGCGCGCCGACGAACCGGCGCCTGCTCCAGCCGCCACTGCCCATGTCGCCCCTCGTCGTCCCTCGTCCCGGTCGTGACAGCCACCTTGGCGTTTCCCGCCCGCCGGGTGCAAACAACGGCCGCCGCTGTCGCGCGCGATGCGACGGGCCGGCTACCAGTCGCCGTCCTGGACCGGGGCGCCCGGAGCGTCTTTGAGCTGCTGGGTCTGCCCCGGCGTGGGCGACTGCCAGGGCTCGTGGTCGTCGCCGAGCCAGTCGCCGACCGGCTTGACGGACTGGAGCGTGTCCGTGGGGGCGAGGTCCTCCGCGTCCTGGTCGAAGTAGTCGAACCAGGGCAGGCCGGCCCGGGTGTACGCGGCCCGGTCCACCGGCGACGGCGGTGCGGCCTCACCGGTGATGCGGCGCCACTCCGGCGGCGTGACCAGGTGCACGAACACCCGCCCCGCGGGTTTTTGCGACCAGTCGGTGAGCGGCCGGTCGTCCTGGTAGACCTCCTGCCGCATGGAGCCGCCGACACCCAGCCCCATCGCGGCGGCAGCGCGGCGGACTCGCCGGAACGGCACCGGCGGCGGGCGCCGGAACCGACCCGGGCGAGGCCGGGGCCGCCGGAGGCATCGGGGCGCCGTAACCGCCGGATGCGGGCGGCGCGGCCGAGGGCATCGGAGCGCCGTAGCCGCCGGGCGCGGGCGGCGCGGCCAGGGGCACCGGTGGGCCGTAGCCGCCGGTCGCGGCCGTCGGCAGCCCGCCCGGCATCGCCGCGCCGTAGCCGCTCGTCGGCGGTGCGGAGCGCTCCCGCTCCGCCCGCAGCCGCTCCTCGGCGCGCCACCGCGCCAGCTGCCGGTCGTTCAGAGCGAAGGACTGCAGCTGGACGCCGCCCCACACCTCCTCGCCGGTGACCTGCCCCTCGACGGTGGCGCCCAGACCGAGCGGGACGGCCACGAACTGCCGGACCGTGCCCGTGCCGGAGTTGATGCCGTCCAGC
This sequence comes from Streptomyces sp. NPDC007907, assembly GCF_042959365.1. Taxonomy (NCBI): domain Bacteria; kingdom Bacillati; phylum Actinomycetota; class Actinomycetes; order Kitasatosporales; family Streptomycetaceae; genus Streptomyces; species Streptomyces sp. NPDC007907. The sequence continues at coordinate 495,534 of NZ_JBIBKR010000003.1, read as the reverse complement.
CAGGGCTGGCGGGGGAGCACCACGTAGTTCTGCGGGTCGCGTGCCGGACGGTCGCTCCAGGGCCGGCCGGAGACCGCGCACACCTTGCCGACGCCGACCTGGAGCGCGGCCGGCTCCGAGGTGCCCGCGAAGCTCAGCCACATCGCCTCGCGCAGATACACCGGCAGCATCACACCGCCGCGGGCCCGCCACTCCGCCGGGACCCGGTCCGCGTAGTCCTCGACGCGCCGCACCGGGAACTCGCCGAGGCCCGGGGGCAGCGGATGAGTGCCCGTCTCCGGCAGGCGCAGGGTGCGGATGAACCGCACGGCGACCCCGCCCGGCAGCCGCAGAGTGTTTCCGTCGATCCGCACGCCCGTTTCGGCCATCGGCCCGCCCCTCGCATCAGGCGCCGGCTCCCTGCCGGCGTTCCCCTCAGCGAGAACGCCCGCCGAACCCCGCGCGGTTCCGCCACATCTGCTCCGTGACGCCCAGCCGCTCCCGCAGCCGCGTCAGACGGGGCATCCGGGCCCGCTGCTCGCGCGACACACGGTCCAGTTCCTCGAACAGGCGGCGGGTGCGGTGCTCGGTGTCGAGCTCGTCGAGGATGCGGTTCACCTCCGTCAGCACGGCCCCCGGAAGCTGCCAGTGCCCGGGGGAGCGCTCGGCCTCCTCGCGCAGCAGCAGAGCCAGCTTGTCGCGGGTGCCCGCCGCGGTGCGCAGTTCGGCGGCGAGACGTTCCTCCGCCGACTCGGCGCTCGCGCTCAGATGGGTGGTGACCAGCACGGCGAAGCTCACCACGGCGTCGGCGATCTCGGATAGCACCTGCTCCAGGGCGGCGCCCGTCTCGGGCTCGAACAGCGGCTCGGGCTCACGCTCCTTCGCCAGGTCGGTCAGGGAACGGGCGAGCACGCGCAGGACCACCGTGCAGATCTCCAGCGTGTCCAGACCGGTGCGCATCACCACCCGGTGCAGCACGCTGTCCTGCACGCGCGGATTGAGCCGCAGACTGTCCTCCGCCTGCCGCAGCGCCGCGTCCACCTCGACGATGTCGTGGTCCAGCCGGCGCGCCTCGTGCAGCTGGCTCTCCGCGCGCTCCACGGGAATGCCGCCCGCGGCCTCCTCGCCCATGCGCAGCATCAGCTGCCGCAGCCGGCGCGCGAGACCCTCGATGGACTCGCCGGCCTCCTCCACCCACACCGGCGGAGCCAGCAGCAGGTTGCAGGCGAGCCCGACGGACGCGCCGATCAGGGTCTCCACCACCCGGGCCCACGCGTAGTCCCCGACGCTGGTCACGCCGAGCACGAGCATCGCACTGATCGCGACCTCGGGTACGTACTCCTCCACGCGGACCAGCCGTCCCACCGCCAGCGAGGCCAGCAGGAGCAGCGCCAGGCTCCACCAGGTCAGGCCCACGAGCAGGCTGAACGCGATGGCGAGCAGCACGCCGGTCACCACCGCGTTCACCCGCCGGAAGCCGTTGGTGATCGTGGCGTACAGGGTCACCTGGACGACCAGCAGCGCCGTCAGGGGAGCGGTGAGCGGGGCCGGCTCGGGGCTCAGCCGCAGCGCGATGACGTAGGCGATCGTCGCGGCGGTCGCGGACCGCAGCGTCTGGACGACCACGGGATCACGCCGCTTGCTCACGATCCGCTCGGCGTGCGCCGTCCACTCACGTACCTCTCGCATCCTCGGGCTGTTCCCCTTCCCCGGCGTATCGAACGGATCCGTCGAACACGTCCATCACTTCTCTGAAGGACGCTCACGAAGGACGTTAGTGCCGGGGCAAAGCACGGGCGACCGAGGAGGGCTCGGGCGGACCCCGTGTCTCAGGCGGACACCTTGTCGAGGAAGGCGGACAGATGGCTCCTGGTCCGCGCGATCTGTTCGTCCACGGTCAGGCTCTCCTCGAACCGCGACCCCGCCTCCGGTGCCTTCTTCCCGCGTACATAGAGGGAACAGGCGAGGTCGGTGCACATGTACGCGCCCACCGAATTGCCCTCACGGCCGGCCGCGCCCGCCTGGCGGGCGGTCATCAGCGAGACCCCGCCGCGCGGATGCGTCGTCAGGCACAGCGAACACATGCTGCGGTGCAGGAAACCTCGCTGCGCCGCCTGGAACCGCATCGAGAGGCCGACGAGCCGTCCTCCGCGCTCGGTCACCAGATAGCTCCGGTCGGGTGCCCCCGGGTCCCGCCACCCGAGGAAGTCGAGATCGTCCCAGGGGCGTTCGTCGAGGTCCCGGGGCACGGCCAGACGCTTGGCCTCGCCCTTCGAGCAGTTGATGAAGGAGGCGCGGACGTCCTGCTCGGTGAGCGGCTGCATGGAAGCTCCAGGGAGTCGTCTTCGTGAACCTAGGGGCCCTAGGTTTTGTGGGCCGGGCCAGAGTAGGCAGTCGCACCGCCGAGGGCGACCGGATTTCCGTCAGGCCCGGGGGGCCCGCGCCGGATCTGCGCGGCGTGATGCGTCGGCGACCCCCCGGCCGCCGACCTCCGGCGGCCACACCCCGGGCGCCAGCACCCCCAGCGCATACGCCCGGGCCACCAGTTCCGTGCGGTTGGACGCACCCCAGCGGGACGACAGCCGGCGCAGGTGGTAGGTGACGCCGTCGGTGGTGAGGCCCGTCTCCCGCGCCGCCCGGGCCGTGGTCGCGCCGGCGGCCAGGAGCGCCAGGACCCGGGTCTCCGTCGGAGTGACCCGGGCCTGCCCGACGGCCGGGGCGGGGGAGGGTGCGCGCTCGGGCTCCACCCGGAGCATCACCAGCAGAGCCGGGGTGTCCTCCGCGGTGTCGCTGACCGGATCCGCCGTCAGTTCGCCGTAGCGGTCCGCGCCGCCGGGGGTCCGCCAGCGCACCGACACCTGGTAGCGCGAGCGGCGGCGCAGGCGCAGGGCCTCGGCGATTCGCTCCACCTGGGTCGCCTCGCTCGGGCTGAACAGGTCCAGCACATCGCGTCCACGCAGCTGCCCCGGCGTCCTGCCGCACTCCGCCGCCATCGCCGGATTGGCCAGCAGCACCGCCCCGTACACGTCGCACACCGCGACCGGCATCGCGACCCGGTCGAACAGCAGCAGCGCGCGGTTGCGCCACGTCACGGCCTCCTGCCGGGCCAGGTCCACGCATCGGCTCCTTCCACGCCGGGCCGCTCCCGCGCAAGAGCGGGGCGGCCGCATGTACTACACAATCATGTAGGGCCGCCGACCCGCCTCCCCGGCCCGGTGGACCACGCTGGATCGCAGTACTTCCGTACCGCGAAAGGCAGTTGCCGCGTCATGCCCCCCACCGGACAGACTCCCCTGACCGCCGACGACCTCCCCGGCGTCCCCCTCGCCGACATCTCCGCCACCGGACCCGGTGGTGCGCCCATCCAGCAGGTCATGGACCTGATGCGCGAGCACGGGCCGGTCCTCGTGCGGCGGCTGTACGGGCGGGACACCCTGTTCGTGAGCGACCTGGACCTCGTGGCCGACCTCGCCGACGAGCAGCGGTTCGCCAAGCACGTCGGGCCCGGCCTGGAGAACGTCCGCGAATTCGCCGCCGACGGCCTGTTCACCGCGTACAACGACGAGCCCAACTGGGCCAAGGCGCACGACATCCTCATGCCCGCTTTCGCGCTGGGCTCGATGCGCACGTACCACCCGGTGATGCTGCAGGTGGCGCAGCGGCTCATCGCGTCCTGGGACCGTGACGCCCGCGCCGGCCGGCCGGTCGACGTGCCCGACGACATGACCCGCATGACCCTCGACACCATCGGACTCGCCGGCTTCGGCTACGACTTCGGCTCCTTCGAGCGGACCGAGCCGCACCCCTTCGTCCAGTCGATGGTCCGCTGCCTGGAGTGGAGCATGACCCGCCTGGCGCGCGTACCCGGGCAGGACTACACGCAGCAGGACGCGGCCTTCCGGAAGGACTCCGCCTACCTCGCCGAGGTCGTCGACGACGTCATCGCCGCCCGCACCGGCACCGACCAGAGCGACGCCGACGACCTCCTCGGCCTGATGCTCACCGCCCAGCACCCGGACGACGGCACCACCCTCGACACCGCCAACATCCGCAACCAGGTCATCACGTTCCTGATCGCCGGCCACGAGACCACCTCCGGCGCGATGTCCTTCGCGCTGTACTACCTCGCCAAGCACCCGACCACGCTCCGCCTGGTGCAGCGCGAGGTCGACGCGCTGTGGGGCGACCGGGCCGACGTCGAGCCGACGTACGAGGAGGTCGGCAGGCTGACCTACACGCGCCAGGTCCTCAACGAGGCGCTCCGGCTGTGGCCCACGGCCGCCGTGTTCTCCCGGGAGGCCCGCGAGGACACCCTGCTCGGCGGCCGTATCCCGCTGCGCACCGGGCAGGGCGTCCTGGTCCTCGCGCCGATGCTGCACCGGCAGCCCGTGTGGGGTGACAACCCCGAGCTGTTCGACCCCTCCCGCTTCACGGCCGAGGCGGAGGCCGAGCGGCCGGTGCACGCCTTCAAGCCGTTCGGCACCGGCGAGCGGGCCTGCATCGGGCGGCAGTTCGCGCTGCACGAGGCGACCATGCTGCTGGCCATGCTCGTCCACCGCTACCGGCTGAACGACCACGCCGACTACCGGCTCCACGTCAAGGAGACCCTCACCCTCAAGCCCGAGGGCTTCACCCTCGCACTGACGCCCCGCACCTGCGCCGACCGGGTCCACGGCCCGCTGCCCGGAGCCGCCCAGGCCCAGGACACCGCCACGGCCGAGCCGCAGGACCTGCCCGCCCGCGTCCGCCCCGGCACCGCCGCCCTCTTCCTGCACGGCAGCAACTACGGCACCTGCCGCGACTTCGCGGCCCGGCTCGCCGACGAGGCCGCCGCCCTCGGCTGCGCGACCGAGGTGGCACCCCTCGACGCCTACGCGGGCGGCCTGCCCACCGACCGGCCCGTCGTCATCACCGCCGCCTCCTACAACGGCCGCCCCACCGACGACGCCACCGCATTCGCCACCCGGCTGGAGGAGACCCGCGACCTTTCGGGCGTCACGTACGCCGTCCTCGGCGTCGGCGACCGCAACTGGGCCGCCACCTACCAGCACGTCCCCACCCGCATCGACGAACGGCTCGCCGCGTCCGGCGCCGACCGCCTGCTGGAGCGCGCCGCCGCCGACGCCTCCGGCGACCTCGCCGGCACCGTCCGCGCCTTCACCACGTCCCTGCGCACCGCCCTCCTGGAGCGCTACGGCGACCCGGACGCCACGACGCCGGACCCGCAGCCCGCGACCGCCTACGAGGTCCGCACCCTGACCGGCGGCCCGCTGGACGCCCTCGCCGAACGGCACGGACTCGTCCCCATGCGGGTCACCGAGGCCCGCGACCTCACCGCCCCCGGCTACGCCCGGCGCAAGCGGTTCCTCCGCGTCGCCCTGCCGGACGGCGTCACCTACCGCACGGCCGACCACCTCACCGTGCTCCCCGCCAACGCCCCGGACCTCGTCAGGCGCGCCGCCGCCGCGCTCGGCGCCGACCTCGACACGGTCCTGGACATCCGCGCCACCCGCCCGCGCCGCGACGGCATCGCCGTGGACCGGCCCGTGACGGTACGGCAGCTCCTCACCCACCACGTGGAGCTGCAGGAGCGCCCGAGCCCCGGGCAGCTCGCCGTGCTCGCCGCCGCCCACCCGTGCCCACCGGAGCGCACGGCCCTGGCGGCCCTCACCGACGACCCCCGCACCCTCGTGGAGATCCTGGAGGACCACCCGGCCCTGCGCGGCGCCCTGGACTGGCCGCAGCTGCTCGACCTCCTCACCCCCCTGCGCCCGCGCCACTACTCCGCCTCCTCCTCGCCCGCCGTCGACCCCCGCCACGTGGACCTGATGGTCTCGCTGCTGGAGGCACCCGCCCGTTCCGGCAAGGGTGTCTACCGGGGCACCGGCTCCGGCCACCTCGCCACCGTCGAGCCCGGCGACACGGTGTACGCCCGTGTGCAGCCGTGCCGCGAGGCCTTCCGCATCGACGCCACCGGCGATCCGGCGCCGGTCGTCATGGTCGCGGCCGGCACCGGCCTCGCCCCGTTCCGCGGCGCCATCGCCGACCGTGCGGTGGCCCTCGCGGCGGGCGCCGAACTCGCCCCCGCGGTGTGCTACTTCGGCTGTGACGCGCCTGACGCCGACTTCCTGCACGCCGACGAGCTGGGCGCCGCCGACGCCGCCGGGGCCGTCTCGATGCGGCCCGCCTTCAGCGAGGTCCCCGAGGGCGAGGTGCGGTTCGTACAGCACCGCATCGCCGCCGAGGCCGAGGAAGTCTGGGCCCTGCTGGACTCCGGGGCGCGGGTGTACGTCTGCGGCGACGGTTCCCGGATGGCGCCCGGGGTGCGGGAGGCGTTCCGTACCCTGTACCGCAAGCACACGCCGAGCGCCGACGAGGCGGCTGCCGAGCAGTGGCTCGACGGACTGGTCGCGCAGGGGCGTTACGTCGAGGACGTGTACGCGGCCGGCTGACCGACGCGGCAGGCGAGGGGCGGGCACACGGTGGTGGACTCCTGGGAACGGGCCCGGCGTGCCCTGGCGGCGGGCCTGGACCCCGGCCGGCCTCGCCCACCGGCCCTGGACGAGATCGCGGAGGCCTGCTGACCCCGCCACACCGGACGAGGCGGTTAGCTCACATCGTGAAATAAGGGGTGGAGGAATGTCGCGCCGGGCCCGTCCCCGACGGTATGTTGCAGGTCGGGCAGGGGATGCGAAGGGAGCCACATGACTGCGCGGAACGGGCGCACGGTACGCGATCTCAGGCGGGCCAACCGCACGGCCGTGCTGCAGAGGCTCTACTTCGACGGCCCGCTCAGCCGCTTCGAACTCGGCCCGGCGACCGGCCTGAGCTCCGGGTCCGTCAGCAATGTCGTCGCCGACCTCGTCGCCGACGGGCTGGTCGAGGAGGCCGGCAGCGTCGACTCCGACGGCGGCCGCCCCCGCATCCTGCTGCGCGTCGCGCCCGGCAGCGGCCACATGATCGGCGTCGACGTCGGCGAGACCCGGGTCCGGGTCGAACTCTTCGACCTCACCCTCACCGAACTCGCCCGCGCCGAGCGCCCGCTGTCACCCCAGCGCTACGAGGTCGAGGCCATCGTCGACCACATTCGTCACGGCATCGCCGAGGTACTGGACACCGCCGGTCCCGCGCCCGAACGGCTCCTCGGCGTCGGCATCGGCGTCCCCGGCATCGTCGAGCGCACCCCCGAGCGCGGCGCGCTCGTGCACGGACAGACCATCGGCTGGGACGCCGTCCCGCTGGAGGCCCTGCTCCGGGCCGGCTCCCCCCTGCCGGACACCGTCCCGTACTTCATCGACAACGGCGCCAAGACGCTCGGCCAGGCGGAGATGTGGTTCGGCGCCGGACGCGGCGCCCGCAACGCCGTCGTGGTCCTGTTCGGCTCCGGCGTCGGCGCCAGCCTCGTCACCCCCGACGTGGAGCAGGGCCGCGCGGTCGAATGGGGGCATCTGACCGTACGGGTCCGGGGCCGCCGCTGCCGGTGCGGGGCGCTCGGCTGCCTGGAGGCCTACGCGGGTGCCGAGTCGCTGCTCGCCCGCTGGCGGGAGGAGGGCGGACGGGTCCCCAGCGGTGCCGACGAGGAGACAGCCCTCACCGCGATGCTCGCCGCGGCCCATCCGCCCGAGGGGACCGCGGCCGACCCCGTCGCGCTGGCCGTCCTGGAGGAGACCGCCGAATACCTCGGAGCGGGCCTGTCCGACCTGATCAACCTCTTCCAGCCCGAGCGCATCCTCATCGGCGGCTGGGCGGGCCTGGCGCTCGGCGCGCGCTTCCTGCCCGCCGTACGCCGCCACGCCATGGCGTACGCGCTGCGCCACCCGGCCGGGAAGGTGACCGTCGACCTGGGACGGCTCGGACCCGACGCCGTCACCGTCGGTGCCGCGATCCTGCCGCTCGCGGACTTCTTCGCCCGCGGCGGACGGCGCCCCGACCCCGCACCGGAGTACCCGCTCCCCGCGTGGCGCACGGCACTCCAGGAGCGGATTCCGCGCTGAGGTTTCGACGATCAGCGCGGAGGTACTCGCGTGGCGCCCGGACCACAGAAGGGAGCACGCCGTGACCGACCACCGCCTCGAAGGACCCGGCGAGAACGGTGAGCCCATCCCGCGGGACATGCCGGACCAGCAGGCCGACGACGGCGAGGACCCGTGGGAGGTCGCCCCGCGCTTCACGGGCACCGGCGCGAAGGACGGGCGCCGGAGCGACGACGAGACCGACGAGCCCGCCGGTGACGTCCCCGACACGGACGAAGCGGGGACGGGCCGGCAAGGAGCACCGCGCTCGGGAACGGTGCAGACCGAGCACCCGGTGCCGGACGAGCCCTCCGCCTAGGAGGGCATCCCAACCGAGGGCCGCAGCCGGCTGTGGGGGTCGGCTGCGGCCCTCGGGCCTGTCCTGAGGCGGGCATGTCCTGGCATGGCCAGGTGCAGCCTGCCGGTTCAGCCCACCTTGCGTCCGCGCAGCGGTTCCGTCTGCGCCCCCGCGCCCTGCCGCAGGCCCAGCAGGAACTCCTCCAGCACCTCGGGAGCCGTGTGCTCCGGCCGCCAGCCCAGCTCCGTACGCGCCCGCGCGCAGTCCATCAGCGGCAGCCGCAGGACCGCGTCGAACAGGTGCGGCGAGGCGGGCAGCAGATGCAGACCCCAGGCGGCGGCGATCGCCGACCGGACCGCGGTGCGCGGCAGCCGCACCGGACGCGCGTCGAACATCTCGCCCAGCAGCCGCGCGTCGACCGGCGGGTCCGCCGCCAGGTTGAACGCGCCCCGGACGTCGGAGTGCAGCGCGAGCCGGTAGGCGTTCGCCGCGTCGTCCGTGTGCAGGGCCTGCATCCGCAGCCCCGGAATGTCGGGCAGGACGGGCAGCAGCTCGGGGCGGGCCAGCGGGCCGGGCAGGAATTTGCCGCCGAAGATGCGGCGCTGCTCGCTCGCGGACTCCCGCCGGAACAGGAAGGCGGGCCGCATCCGCACCACCCGTGTCCCCGGGTGGTCACGCTCGAAGGTGTCCAGCGCCCGCTCCAGATAGGCCTTCTCCCGGCAGTAGGCGGCATCCGGCCAGCCGTGCGTCGGCCAGGATTCGTCCACCGCCTCGTCCTTCGGGCCGGGCGAGTACGCGCCGACCGACGAGGCGTGCACCAGGGCCGGAACGCCGGCGGCGGCCACCGCCTCGAAGACGCGCATGCTGCCGAGCACGTTGGTGCGCCAGGTCGACGCCGGGTCGTGCGTCGGCTGGAACGCCCATGCCAGATGGACCACCGCGTCGGCGTCCGAGAACCGCTCCGCCAGGCCGGACCGTTCGGAGGACAGATCGACGGCGGCCCAGTCCGTCTTCGGCGGCGACCAGTCGGGGATCCGCCGGGCCAGCCCCAGCACGGAGGCGACCTCCGGGTCCTCCGACAGCAGGCGCACCACGCTCGTGCCGACGTTGCCGGTGGCACCCGTGACGACGACCCTCTTGCCCGTTGTGCTGCTCACTGCGTGCTCCTCTCGGCCACCTGGTTTTACGAGAGGTGACCGAGTACCCGGGTTCCCCGTCCCGGACCCCTGACCGCCGGGGTGCTCACCGGTCCTCGTCGCCCGGGACCGTCTCCGCCCAGAGGTTCTCCGCCTGGAGCAGCAATGTGCCCAGCACCGCCGTATGGGCGGCGCCCTCTCCGGCGTTCCGGCGCAGCTGCTCCTGCAACTCCTCCTGCAGTTCCCGCATCGCCTTCTGCGTCTCGTCGTCCGGCCGGGCGGTCACGCTGCCGTCGAGCAGGCTGTCGGCCTCGGCGCACAGGGCGTCCCCGATCAGCTCCAGCAGCCGCGCGTACGAGCGCAGAGCCGGACCCTCCGGCGGGGCGGGGGAGCGGTTGTCGTCCACGGACACCGCGAGGGCCCGGGTGAGCGTGCCGACGTGCCCGGTGACCCGGGCGAGCCGCTCGTCCTCGTCCACCGCCGGCAGCGCACCGCCATGCGGTACGCGGTGCAGGGCACGCAGCGGGGCGTAGGTCAGGCGCAGGCTCTCCTGCGACCACCGGCGCGCCGAGCGCAGCGCCTGCACGCGGTGGTCCAGCCGTTTCGCCGCACCGACCCAGCCGCTGGCGGTCTGCGCGTCCCACTCGCCCTCGCGCAGATCGCCGGCGACGAGGTGCAGCACCTCGCCCGACTCCCGCGCGAGCGCGGCCAGGTTCGCCCGTACGTCCCGCAGGTGGATCGGCGGCAGGATGAGTGCGTTGACCGCGACGCCGATGACGGCGCCGATCGCGGCCTGGCCCACCCGGTGCCCGACGGCGGACAGACTCACCATGCCCGAGGAGATGGTGAACAGGGCCGTCGTCGCCGCGTAGATGCCCTGGTCGCCGAAGCGCGGCCAGTTCGCGAGCAGCATCAGCACCGGGACGGACAGGGCGATCGCGCCCAGCGTGTCGTCGGCGATCGCCTGCGCCGCCGAGGCCACCAGCGTGCCCACGCAGATGGCCCCGAACTGCCGCGCCCCCTGCACCAGGGAGCTGAACACCGTGGCCTGCACCAGGACCAGCGCCACCCAGGGCGCCATCAGCGCCAGCGGGTCGCCCATCCAGACGCCGCCCACCGCCCAGGCGAGCACGGCCGCCCCGGCCGCCTTCAGCGACTGGACCACCAGGTCCCGCTCCCGGCCGGGCCCGCGCCACGCCGCCAGCACGGCCTCCCAGGCCGACCGGGACTCCCGCCGTACGGCATCCACCGGCCGCACGGTCCGCTTCCCCTGCCCCGGATGCTCGATCCGCCCCCGGCCCGCGGCCGCTCCCCGCGGCCCTGCCTCCGAGGCCGCCCCCGTGTCTTCGTTCATGTCCCTCCGACCGCGGATGGCCTCCGCCGTCCGCCGTAGCGCACTCGTCACACGCGTCATGTGCTGTGGGTATCCGTCCCACCGGCGGTTTCACGTTCCTTCATGCCAGCGGGCTGTCGCCGAGGGCGGACAGCAGGTGCGCGGGGTCGGCGTAGACCGCGTCCGCGCCGGACTCCGCGAGGTCGGCGCGCGGAATGCCGCCGCACAGGACGCCCACACAGCGCACCCCGGCCCTGCTGCCGGCCTGCATGTCCCACACGGTGTCGCCGACGAACACCGCTCGCTCCGCCGGCACCCCGGCCAGCTCCAGGGCGTGCTCGACGGGCTCGGGCGCGGGCTTGCCCGCGTCGACGTCGTCGGCGCTGGCCGTGGCCATGATGGCGTCGTCCGCGTCGATCGCCCGGCGCAGCGCGCCCAGCTCCGCGCCGCCCGCGGAGGTGGCCAGCACCACCGCCCAGCCGTCCCGGTGCAGCCGCCGCAGCAGTGCCCCGGCCTCCGGCAGCGCGGGCAGCCGGTCGAAGTACTGCCCGTACAGCGCCTTGTGCCCGGCGCTGATGTCCGCGTCCTGGTCCGTGTTCCGGTCGTCGCCGAGCAGATGGGCGACCAGGTCGGTCGACGGCAGGCCCACGGCCCGGTGGATGGCGTGCATCGGCACCTGGTGGCCCGCCTGCCGGAAGGCCTCCCACCAGGCCACGACATGCAGATGATTGGTGTCGACCAGCGTGCCGTCGACGTCGAACACAGCCGCCCGTTCCGCGCGTCCCATAGGTGCAGTCCCTTTCTCTCCGGCCGCGCGGGTACCACGTCAGCCGCTCGCCACGCCGGACGGCACCCGCCGCTCACGGGTCCAGGCCAGCAGTTCCTCGAGGGACCACGTGGTCACCACCCGCTCGGGCGGCACCCCGCACTCCTCCGCCCGGGCGCACCCGTTGATCTGCCAGTCCAGCTGCCCCGGCGCGTGCGCGTCGGTGTCGACGGAGAACAGCACCCCGGCGTCCACGGCACGGCGCAGCAGCCGCCGCGGCGGGTCCAGCCGCTCCGGCCTGCTGTTGATCTCCAGGGCCGTGCCCGTCTCCGCGAGCGCGGCGAACACCTCGTCCGCGTCGAACTCCGACTCGGGCCGCCCCCGCCCGGTCAGCAGCCGCCCGGTGCAGTGCCCGAGCACGTCCGCGTGCGGATCCCGCACGGCGGCCACCATCCGCCGGGTCATCGACCGCTTGTCCATGCGCAGCTTGGAGTGCACCGACACGACCACCACGTCGAGCCGCTCCAGCAGCTCCGGCTCCTGGTCGAGCGCGCCGTCCTCGAGGATGTCGCACTCGATGCCGGTCAGCAGCCGGAACGGAGCCCAGGTCGCGTTCAGCTCCGCCACCACGTCCAGTTGCTCCCGCAGCCGCTCGGGCGACAGGCCGCGCGCCACCGTCAGCCGTGGCGAGTGATCGGTGAGCGCCGCCCATTCGTGGCCCAGCTCCGCGGCGGCCCGGCCCATCTCCTCGATCGGGCTGCCGCCGTCCGACCAGTCGGAGTGCAGATGGCAGTCCCCGCGCAGCAGGGCCCGCAGCTTCTCCCCGCCCCGCACGACCGGGCGTGCCTTCTCCGCCTCGCCCTCCAGCTTCTCCAGATAGCCGGGGACCTCGCCGGCCAGCGCCTCCCGCACGACCTGGGCGGTCTTCGGGCCGATGCCCTTGAGCCTTTCCAGCGAACCGTCCGCCGCCCGCCGGCGCACCTCGTCCCCCTCCAGGTCCTTCAGTACGCGGGCCGCCGTACGGAAGGCGCGCACGCGGTAGGTCGGTGCCAGGGACCGCTCCAGCAGGAAGGCGATCCGGTCCAGTGCCTCGACGGGATCCATCGCCACCTCCACCTCAAGGGTTCCCCAGCGCCCGGCGGGCCGCACGACGGGCACGCGGTTTGCCCGGTATCCCCCCGGGTACTGCGATGCCTCGCCCACCCGTCGACGAGGAGGCCCGTCATGTCCGACCCCACCGCGCCCACCGGCAAGGTCGCCGTGATCACCGGCGCCGACTCCGGCATCGGCCGTGCCACCGCCGTCCACCTGGCGCGGGCCGGCATGGACATCGGCATCACCTACCACACGGACCGCAAGGGCGCGGAGGAGACGGCCGACGAGGTGCGCGCGCACGGGCAGCGCGCGGAGGTCGCCCGGATGGACCTCACCCGGCTGCCCGACGCCGCGGACACCGTCGACGAGCTGTGCGAGCGACTGGGCCGCGTGGACGTGCTCGTCAACAACGCCGGCACCGGCACCATGACGCCCTTCCTTGACCTGGAGCTGTCCGATGTGCGCGAGGTCCTCGACGTGGATCTCGTGGGGCCCTTCCTGTGCGGGCAGAAGGCGGCCCGGCACATGATCGGGCGCGGCGAGGGGGGCCGGATCATCAACGTCACGTCCGTCCACGAGCACCAGCCGCGGGTGGGCGCCGCACCGTACTGTGCAGCCAAAGGGGGCCTTGGACTCCTGACCCAGGTCATGGCCCTCGAACTGGCCGAGCACCGCATCACCGTCAACGCCGTGGCCCCCGGGGAGATCGCCACGCCCATGACCGGGCAGGAGGACACCGACCCGCACACCGAGAGCCGCCCCGGCATCCCGCTCGGCCGGCCCGGCGACGCCCGTGAGGTGGCGGCGGTCATCGCCTTCCTCGCCGGTCCGGACGCCTCGTACGTCACCGGCGCGTCCTGGAGCGTCGACGGCGGCATGCTGCGGATGGGTCCGCAGGCCGGTTCCCATCTGACCGGCCACGACTGGCGCCGCCCATGAGGGACCGGCCGGTCCGGCGGGGCTTGGACCCGCGCCACGGCCGGTTGCGTTCTACGCTCGATGCATGACCGAAAGCGCGAGCCCGTACATATCCCACCCGCGGATCCTGGTGCTCGGGGTCCAGCCGGGCACACCGCCGTTCCGGATCGTCCAGATCGACGGCCAGGTGGTCGGGGAGGCCCGTGCCGTCACCGACGTTCTGGCGGCCGCGGCCGCGTACGGCATCCCCGTGCACGACATGGACGATCCGGACGTGGTCCGCTGGGTGGGCGGGGACAAGTTCACCTGGACCCTGCACTGAGACATCCGCGCACGGCGCCGGACTAGGCTTTGTCGGCCGACGGCTTCTCCTCCGCCCGGGCCGGGCGGGGCCTGCGGGCGTGCACGGCCCTGCTGAGGCGGCGCCCCAGGAGGAGGTAACCGATGAGCGCGCCCGAGGTGTTGAGGATGACGTCGTCGATGTCGAAGGCGCGGCCGGTGACCAGGGCCCCCTGTGCGAACTCCACCAGGAGCATCACGATCGCGGTCAGGAACAGCACGCGCAGGATGCCCCGGGTGCGGGGGGCGACCACGGGCACCAGGACGCCGAAGGGGATGCCCAGCAGGATGTTGCCGCCGATCTGCTTGACAGCGTCCCGCAGTTCGGGCTGGCCGAGGTAGGCCTTCAGGGAACTGCCGGGTTGCAGATTGCTGTGGGTCAGCGCCTCCGAGGCGGGGGAGGGCTGCAGGGTCAGCCGGGCCAGCACCACGGCGAAGGCGACCATGAACAGGAACGCGCACAGCATCGCCAGCAGCCGGACGGGCCACGGGAGCGGGCGGCGCTCGCTCTCCGGCCCGGCGGTCCGGGGACGTGAGGCTGCACTGGTCATGGGGGGCCCTCCACTCTTCAACTTCCCTGCGTGACAAGGCGGTTACCCCAGGGCGTGCCGACGATGCCGTGGGGGGTCGTTCCCGGCCACGGCCCCCGGCGTCGTCTCCGCGGACCGCCATCACCCTCCGTTGCCCGCGTTCGGCCCGGGCACTCCCCCCGGGTGGGCACCACAACGGGGCGGGACCCACGGTCCCGCCCCGTCGCCCGGGCGCCGGATCAGCTCCCGTACGTGACGCGCACCTGCTTGAAGCCGAGGGAGCGCAGCAGGCCTTCGAGCATGCCGGTGGTGTTCGACTCGGCGCGTGCGGTCAGCTCGCTCTCCTTCGCCGCGTCCCCGATGTGCCGTACGGCCAGCTTCTGGACGGCCTGTTCGCCGTTGGGGTTGTCCGAGAAGATGTCGCCGAGGCGGTCGAGCAGGCCGCGTTGCTTGGAGACCGCGTAGGAGCGGTCGGGGTCGAGGGCGGGCTTGCCCAGTTGCGCGTGGGGCAGTCGCAGGGTGGCGGACGTGCGGTCGTCGTTGACCTTCACGTCGTTCTCGCCCACCTTGCCCAGGTCGACGTAGGCGTCGACGGTGCCCGCGCCGACGTACAGCGTCCGGGTCCCGCGGATGGCGTCGGGCAGGAGTTTGGTGTCCTTCTCCAGGTCCACGACGACCTGGAAGTTGCCGGACGCGGCGTCGTAGCGGCTGATGTCCTGGATGGACTTCAGCAGCGCCGGGCCGGACCGGTCCTGGGTCTCGGTGCCGAACAGGTCCTTCAGGCCCGGGATCACACTCAGCCGGAGCCCCGCGAAGAACACGACGAGCAGCAGCACGAGCGCGGTCACCAGCTTCGCCCAGCCGGGCATGCGCCTGGGGAGGCGCTTGACGGGAGTCGTCATGCGACGGCCCTCCTTCCTACTGTCCGGATGCCCGCCCGGCTCCCGGCCAGACCGCCGGATCCGGGACGGGAAGGCCCCGGCGGAAGCACGTGGGGCGCATCCCCGTCACGGGCGGGGCGTCGCCTCGGGCTGTTCCAGCGCTGCGTCCAGTGTCGGCTGCGGAGGCAGCAGCCGCGACAGGCCGGTGATCCGCAGGACGCGCAGCGTCAGCGGGTGCGCGCAGACGAGGAGGACCTGTCCGCGCCGGTCGAGCACCCGGCTGCGGGCCCGGTACAGCAGTCGCAGTCCGGAACAGTCGAAGAAGTCGATCCCGCTGAGGTCGATGACGAGCCGGGCGGCCGGGCGGGCCGTCTCGCGGTCCAGGTGCGGTGCGATCTCCGAGGCCGCGGCGAGATCGATCTCACCGCGGAACTCCAGCACCGTGTGGCCCCGTTCCCGGCGGACGCGCAGATGCGGGGTGAGCGGTGCAGGTTCCTGCCGCACGACGAGATCGCCTCCAGCCTGCTCCGTGCGTGGGAGGGGCACGGGCTCAACGCCGTTCCCCGTCCTGCAAGTTACCCCCCAACGAGTGAATTTGAGCATGTTCGATTGACATATGTCTTTGAAGATCCGCCGAGTTGGCCGAGGTTCGCGCCGGGGCGTGCGCGGGTGTGGTTCACCCGGCGCGTTCCGAGGTTCCGACCGGAGTACGACCGGGCGTGCCAGGCCTTGGTGAGTGGCGGAACTGCCGCGCCGAACGCCTCACCCTGGCGAAGGAACTGGGCGCCACCCCACCGTCGACACCAGCGGGACGGACCTCGCCCAGGCCCTCGACGAGATCACCGGGGGACAGGGCGCGGACGGGGTCGTGGAGACCACGGGCAACGTCGGTGTCCTGCGCCAGGGCGTCGACGCGCTCGCCGCCCGCGGCACCCTGGTCGTGGTCGGCGCCCCGCCCTTCGGCACCGAGGTCGCCCTCGACGTCAACGGCCTCCTCGGCGGCAAGCGCGTCGTCGGCCTCACCCTCGGCGACAGCGAGTCGCAGACCATGATCCCGGCCGTGGTCGCGCTGGTGAAGGACGGACGGCTCCCGCTGCACCGCCTGATCGGCACCTACCCCTTCGCGGACATCGACCGGGCGGTGCGAGACATGAGATCCGGCAAGACGATCGAGCCGGTCCTGACGTTGTGACACAGCCCGCGACGCCGGCTCAGTCGTTCAGCAGGACCAGCTTCCCCGTCGTACGGCCGGTGTCGCCGAGGGCATGCGCCTCGGCGGCCTCGGCCAGCGGGAAGGTCCCGGCGATGGTGGCGCGCAGCTTCCCCGCCTCCACGAGCCCCGCGACCGCCTCCATGCCGCCGCGGTCGGCGTCCACCAGCATCCGCAGGGCCCGCACGCCGAGCCGCTCGGCCTCCTGGTAGAGGTCGTCCGAGCCGACAGGGAGGATCGACACCAGGACACCGCCGGGGCGCAGGACGCGCAGCGAACGCAGGGCGTTGTCGCCGCCGATCGTGTCCAGGACGACATCGACGTCCTTCACGGCCTCGGCGACGTCCGTCTCCCGGTAGTCGATCGTCTCGTCGACGCCGATGCCGCGCAGGAACTCGTGCTTGCCCGCGCTCGCCGTGCCGATCACGTAGGCGCCGCGCGCCTTCGCGACCTGCACCGCCACGTGCCCGACCCCGCCGGCCGCGGCGTGGATCAGCACCCGCTGCCCCGGCTGGAGATCCGCGTGCTCGGTCAGCGCCTGCCAGGCGGTGAGCGAGACCAGCGGGAGCGCGCCCGCCTGGGTGTGGTCGACGCCGGCCGGCTTGCGGGTCAGGGCGCGGACCGGGGCGACGACGTACTCGGCGTGCGAGCCGTGCCCGTAGGGGTACGGCAGCATGCCGAAGACCTCGTCACCGGGCGCGAAGGCCGCGACGCCGATGCCGACCGCCTCCACCACCCCGGAGACGTCCCAGCCCAGGACGAAGGGCGGCTCGCCCAGGAATCCGCCGGTGGCGCGGTGCTTCCAGTCGGTCGGGTTGACTCCTGCGGCCCGCACCCGGACCAGTACCTCGTTGGGCTTCGGTACCGGGCGCTCGACCTCCGCTTCCTTCAGGACCTCAGGGCCGCCGAGGACGTCCTGAGTGATGACGCGCATCGTGTTCTGTGTGCTCATGGTCAACCAGCGTGCCGGTCCGCGTCCCCCGCGCCAATGGCAAGATTGCCAACATTCGATACGATCGTGCCATGCGACGTGAGCGAGTGGTGGTCCTGGCCCTGGACGGGGTCTATCCCTTCGAGCTGGGCATCCCCAGCCGGATCCTGGGCGCGGCCGACGGCCGGTACGAGGTCCTCACCTGCTCGGTCGACGGCCGTCCGGTGCGCACCAACGCGGACTTCGGCGTCACCGTCGAGCACGGCCCCGAGATCCTCGCCACGGCGCACACCGTGGTGATCGCGCCCGTCGCCCCCGGCCACCTGGCCGAGGAAGTCTCCGGCGACGTCCTGGCCGCGCTCGCGCTCATCCGCCCCGGCACCCGCATCGTCTCCATCTGCACCGGCGCCTTCGTCCTCGCCGCCGCAGGTCTCCTCGACGGGCGCCGGGCGACCACCCACTGGCAGGTCGCCGACCAGTTCCGCCGCATGTTCCCGCGCGTCGACCTCGACCCGGACGTGCTGTTCGTCGACGACCACCCGTTCCTGACCTCCGCCGGGGCCGCCTCCGGCGTGGACATCTGCCTGCACCTCGTCCGCAAGGACCACGGCAGCCGGCTGGCCAACAGCGTCGCCCGCCGCTGCGTCGTCCCGCCCTTCCGGGACGGCGGCCAGGCCCAGTACATCGAACAGCCCGTCCCCGAGCAGGGCGCCGCGAGCACCGCGGCCACCCGGGCCTGGGCCCTGGAGCGCCTTGACGAGCCGCTCACCCTGGCCGACCTCTCCGGCCACGCGCGGATGAGCCAGCGCACCTTCGCCCGCCGGTTCCAGGGCGAGGTGGGCCTCAGCCCCGGGCGCTGGCTGATCCAGCAGCGCGTGGTCCGGGCCCGGCACCTGCTGGAGTCCAGCGACCTGACGGTGGACCAGATCGCCGGCCGGGTCGGCTTCGCGACCGGTGCTTCCCTGCGCCAGCATCTGAACGCGGCGATCGGTGTCTCCCCGCAGGCCTACCGGCGTACGTTCCAGACCGCCCGCTGACCTCGGCGGCCCACCTGTACTTTCTCTGACGGCTCGCCAATTCCCCTGACAGCAAACCCATTTGTCGACCTGTTGCCTTGTGCCGGAGAGTGACGGAACCCTCACGTCCGGGGGCGGGTGAGATTGATCCTTTCGGGTCCGAACCCGATAAGGTTCCGATCGGCGCTGCGAGTTGACGCGATCGCGTCCAGTCGACCCGCGGTGCGTACTCATGAGTGCGGTCCACACCCCCCCTGTTCGTTCGTGTTGCTTCGAAGGATGCAGATGGAACTCGCCACTCCGCCACCGGCGGCGCGGGCCCCTGTCGCCTGGTACAGCTGGTGGTTGATGCCGCTGGGCCTGGGAGGCGGGACCGTCGCCGCCACGTTCATGAGCTCGGAGCGCATAACCGCGGCCGTCGCCGGAATCGCGGCGACGGCGGCCGGTGCCGTGTGCGTACGGCTGCTGCTGCGCACCAGGGCACAACTGCACCGTACGGAGAGCTCTTTCCGCGCCACGCAGGCCGAGCACAACCAGCAGTGGCAGCAGCACGTGGCCGGCCTGGAGCGCAAGCACTCCGCCGAACGTGCCGGCCTGGAATCCCAGCTCAACGAGCAGAACGCGACGTACGAGCGGCGTCTGGCCGAGCAGAGCGCCACCTATGAGGCGCAGCTCGCCGACCGGACCGTCACGTACGAGACGCAGCTCGCCGACCGGTCCCGGGCCTACGAGGAACGGCTGACCGAGCAGGCCGCGTCCTACGAGGCCCAGCTCGCCGACCAGGCGGAGGTCTGGCAGGAGCAGCTCTCCCACCAGCTCGCCGCGGTCGCCCGGCTCGCCGACGAGCAGCTGCCCGACGCGATGGCGAAACTGCGCGCCGGTGACGCCATCGACGACCTGCTGCCCAGCGTCAACCAGTGCGCCAAGGTCAGCTCGGAACTCCAGGCCGAACTGCGCAAGCTGCTGCGCACCTCCCTGATCGGCCTGGAGACGGAGTTCGACCGCTCCACCTCCGCCGAGCAGGCCGTGATCAGCATCGGCAACCGCATCCACGTCCTGACCAGCAAGCTCCGCGGCCGGCTGCACGAGATGCAGGGCGAGCACGGCCGGCTGCCGGCCGTCGCCCGGGGCCTGATGGAGCTCGACCAGGAACTCGGCCCAGCCGACTCGCTCGCCGCGAGCATCGGCGTGCTCGGCGGCTCCGACCGGCCCGGCCGGCAGTGGCAGGAGCCGCAGCGCCTGCTGAGCGTGGTGCGCGGCGGCATCGGCCGCATCAAGGACTTCCACCGGATCCAGGTGCGCCACCTGCCCGAACTCGGCGTCGACGGCGGCCTCGTCGATCACCTCACGCTGATTCTCGCCCACCTCCTGGACAACGCGGCCCGCTACTCGCCGCCCACCGAGCCGGTGCTCATCTCCGGCAGGGAGGTGCCCAACGGCGTCGGCATCGAGATCCAGGACTCCGGCAAGGGCCTGAGCGAGGAGAAGAAGCGCCAGGCCGAGCACGCCCTCGCGGGCACCGCGCCCGGCGCGGGCCTCGGCGGCATCACCGAGGATGCCAACATCGGTCTGCGCGTCGTCGGCGCCCTCGCCCGCCGCTACGGCATCCGCGTCACCTTCGCGGACTCCCCGTGGCTCGGCACCTCCGTGGTGGTCGTGGTCCCGCACAAGTACTTCAGCCCGCTGCCCACGGCCGCGCCCGCCGCGACCGCGACGGCAGCGACGGCCGCGTCCGCCCCGCAGACCCGCACCGCCACCGCCGCCCCGGCCCGTGAGACGGCCACCGTGCCCGCACAACGGGCCGCGCGGGCCGAGACCGGGGAGACCACACCCGGCGGACTGCCCCGGCGACGCAGCAAGCGCAACGAGACGGAGACGCCCAGACCCGCCGAGCGAAGCGACCGGACCACCGTGGCCGCCGTCCCGCCGGACGCGTCCTTCTCGGGACTCGCCGCCTTCGCCACCGCCGGACGCGACGCGGCGGAGGCCGTCGAGCCGGCCGACGACGGCGGCACCCCCGACGGCCGCGAGTACACCGAGCACCGCACCGAAGAGAGCGACTAGTCCTCATGACGCAGCAAGGAACAGACGTGAGCTGGGCGCTCCGCGATCTCGTCGAGAGCATCCAGGAGATCCGTTTCGCCCTCGTGGCCTCCAGCGACGGCAAGGCCATCACCTCCTACGGCGCCGAAGACCCCGACGACGTCGACCGGTTCGCGGCCGTGGTGGCCGGCCTGCAGGCCCTGGCCCAGCCGGTCGCCGAGCAGTTCCCCAAGTACGCCGGGCAGTTGCGCCTGGCGATGATCGAGGTGGACGGCGGGCACCTCTTCGTCGTGCGCGCGGGTGTGGAGACGTATCTCGGTGTCCTCGCCAGGGAAGGCCTCGACCAGGGCCTGCTGGGACACCAGATGAGGGACCTGGCCCGCAGGATGGGTGAACTCCTCGGCACCACTCGGCGCCTGGAGGAGCACTCTGGATGAGTGCTCCCCGCAGACCGTCGGACCCGTCCGGTCTCGAGCGCTACTACGTCCTCACCGGAGGGCGCAGCGGACCGGGCGGTTCGGCGTCGAGCCTCGACGTGGCGACCCTGGTCGTCGCCCGCGCCGCCCCGTTACCGGGCATGCAGCACGAGCACGAGGAGATCCTCCGCCGCTGCCGGGACCCGCTGTCGGTCGCCGAACTCGGCGCTCACCTCGGGCTCCCCTTCAACATTCTCGCGGTGCTGCTGTCGGACCTGCTGGACGCAGGTCGCGTCGAAGCCCGTAACCCCATCCCGGCACACGAAGCCGGCCGCGGGCCCGACCTCGCGCTCCTTGAGGAGGTACTCAGTGGACTTGAAAGGCTTTGACCAACCCGGAGGCTCGGCCGGGGACACCCGCTCGGTGAAGGTGATGATCGCGGGCGGCTTCGGCACCGGGAAGACCACCATGGTCCGGTCGGTCAGCGACATCAAGCCGCTCACCACCGAGGAGACCCTCACCCAGGCCAGCGCCGACGTCGACCACCTCATCGGCGTCGCCGACAAGACGCAGACCACCGTCAGCCTGGACTTCGGCAAGATCGGCATCAACGAGAGCCTGGTGCTGTACCTGTTCGGCACGCCCGGCCAGGAACGGTTCTGGTTCCTGTGGAACGGCCTGTTCAAGGGGGCCCTCGGCGCGATCGTCCTGGTGGACACGCGCCGTCTGGAGTCCAGTTTCCGGGCGATCGAGGAGATGGAGCGCCAGGAAGTCCCCTTCGTCGTCGCGCTGAACGTCTTCCCCGACTCCCGGAACTACCCGGTCGAGGAGATCCGGGATGCCCTGGACATCCCCGAGAACACCCCGGTCGTGGCCTTCGACGCCCGTGACCGGGCCTCCAGCCGGGACGTCCTCGTCGCCCTGATCCACCATCTGAAGGAACGCTCCGCCGTGGCCCTGGAGCCCCGATGAACGACCAGACCGAACACTCCCTCCAGGGCCGCGGCTGCCCCGTGGCCCACCACGGCAGCGACCTCACCCGGTTGTACGGGCCGGAGGCCGCGACCGACCCCGGGGGCATCTACGAGCGGCTGCGCAAGGAACACGGCTCGGTCGCACCGGTGCTGCTGGAGGGCGACATCCCCGCCTGGCTGGTACTGGGTTACCGGGACAGCCGGCGAGTGCTCGAGAATCCCCTCCAGTTCCACCGGGACGCGCGGACATGGCGTGACCTGCGGGAGGGTCGGGTCGCGGACGACTCTGCGCTCGTTCCCATGCTGGCCTGGCGTCCCGACTGCGTGTCCCAGGACGGCGAGGCTCACCGCCGACTGCGCCGTGCCGTCAACGACGCGCTGCAGTCCGCTGCCGGCCGCGGTGTCCGCCGCCACGCCATGCGCTTCGCCAACCAGCAGATCGACACGTTCGCGGACTCCGGCCGCGCCGATCTGGTGGCGGACTACGCCGACTGCCTGCCGATGATCGTGGTCGCGCGTGTTCTGGGGCTCGCCGAGGCCGAGGGGCGCCGCCTGGTCGAGTCCTGCGCCCAGGTGATGAGGGGCGGCGAGGACGCCGTCCTGCACGACGGCGTGATCAAAGAGATCCTCGGTGAACTCGCCGAGCGCAGGCGGTCCGAACCCGGCTCCGACCTCGCCACCGGATTGCTGGAGCATCACGCGGCGCTCGACCACGACGAGGTCGTCTCCCACCTGCGCGCGGTGCTGATCGCCGCGCATGTGACGACCAACCTGCTGGCCCGGGTGCTGGAGCTGATCCTGACCGACGCCTCCCGGCTCTCCGGGCTGATCAGCGGTCAGCTGAACATCTCGGCGGTGGTGGAGGAGGCGATGTGGAACTCGCCGCCGCTGGCCGTCCTGCCGGGACGCTTCGCCGCCGGCGACGTGGAACTGGGCGGGCACCGCATCGAGGAGGGCGACCTGCTCGTCATCGGTCTCGCCCCGGGCAACCTCGACCCCGAGATCCGGCCGGAACTGGGTGTCTCGGTGCACGGCAACCAGGCGCACCTGGCGTTCGGCGCGGGCCCGCACGAGTGCCCGGGGCAGAACATCGGGATGGCCGTCATCGAGATCGCGGTGAACGTCCTGCTGCACCGTCTGCCGGGCCTGCGCCTGGCCGTGCCGTCGGGGGAGCTCACCTCGACCGCGTCCACATGGATGTCCCTGCTGGACAGCCTGCCGGTCGAGTTCGACGTATAGGCGCGGAACACCGCTGCCCGGCCGGCTCTGCCCGGCCGGGCAACGGCGTCATCCGTCGAGCCAGTCGCCTGATAGGTCAGAGGGCCGGTATCCCGTGGCGCTCCAGAGGAAATGCGGGTGGGCGCAGCCGAACATGTAGGCGAGCAGTGCGATGTCCTCCCTCCCGGTCCCCGGGTCTTGCAGGGTGTGGAAGAACTCGGCTCCGACTGCGCCGGAGTCCTGTTGGATCTCACGAGCGCGGGCTGTGGACGCCGTGGAGCCGGCCGCCTCCACGGCGGCGATGTACGTGCGGCGCAGAACCTCCCAGGTGCTGTCGATGCTGCCGTGCCAGGGACCGTGCAGTGCTTCGAAGGCATGCAGCTCGGCGTCGAAGAGGGGCCATGTCTCGGGGTACTGCTCCCGGCAGCGGGCGGACAGCTCGGCGGCGTGGGTGCCCAGAGACGGTGCGGTGGGCCGCGGGGCGATGGTGAGGGTGGTGCCGTGAGTGAGGATGCCGGTGCACGGGTCGGGCTGGAGGTCGCACAACGGGCACCCCTCGGCCGGGGGGAGGCCCTGGGTGATGCCGTCGAACCACAGGGCGTGGCGGCCGGTGAGCCCCAGCCAGACGATGGTGCTGGGCATCAGCCAGGTGTTCCACATCGGGGAATGCGCCTCGGGCATGCAGCCGTACTTGATGAGGGCGATGGCGGCGGCAGCGTAGAGGACCTTGGTGTGGGAGGGCATGTCGGCGAGCCAGAAGTTGCTGATCTCGCCGGTGAGGGCGTCGGCTCGTACGTCGACCATGTCGTCGACGACGCGGCACAGCAGCAGGGAGGCGAGGTGTTCCTCCTGCCAGAGCTCTGTGTCGGGCGAGACGTGCCAGAACAGGCAGTCCATCATCTGCAGGACGGAGTAGGCGCTCTGGGTGAGCGGGTTGGTCTGGGGGAGTACGACGCCGCCCGCGTGGTGCTGCTGGAGCCAGTACTCGTCCGCGGACCGCTTGTGGGCTGCGTAGAGACCGCAGACCAGGGCCCGTGCGGTGTTGGTGCTGAAGTTCTCGGCCAGGCGGCCTTCGATGAGCTGGGTGAGGTGCGTGGTGTCTATCGTGTCGATCACGCGTTTGTACTCGTGGAAGAGCAGGATGTCGTCCTCGAAGCGGTGGCGGTAGCCGAGGTCTTGTTCCAAGTCGTTCAACACCCGGGCCAAGACCCATCCACCGGTCAGGACGCTGTCGAGTTCCCGCTGGTAGGGCCAGGTCTTGACGGTGAGGGGACGACCGGCGCTCTGCCGCCAACCGTAGTCAGCCGGCGTACGGTCGGGGGGCGTGGGCCGCCGACGGCACAGCGAGCAGTCGCACACGGCGGTCCGCTCCTCCTCGCGCGGCGGAGCGAGTGCTCGGCTCCTCCACGCCCCTTCCAGCATCGCGCAGGTCAGTCGGCAGAGCTCGATATCGGTGCTGACCTGGGGAAAAGCTGCTTCGATCACGCGCAGGCCGGCGTCGAGCCGCTGCAACCTGGCGGAGCCCTCCTCGTCGGGCGGGAGGAATGCGCGCGGCGCCGGACTGAGGGCTCCCTCGACATGAAACGTGGTTCTGGAGTGAGGGGACCGGAGTGTGTCCAGCCGTTGCTGAGCGGCGTTCCGGGAAGCGCGGTATTCGTCCGTGCACGGCTTTGTGTGGTCCGCGAAGAGGCGGGCCAGGGCGTTCCCTGCCTCCGCGGACGGGTGCTGGGTGCTCGGACGGGCCGGGAGGAAGGTGTCGGTGGAGATCTCCGGACCACCGCCTACGACTCGAGATTTCACACGGGTCTCCCTTCAAGCTGTGGTCACGGCAGCACGAATTACCCCGCCTCTGCGGGTAGGCGGTCAGGGTGAGCGCCCATCTGCTCGAACCGGGGTTCGTGGCACGAAAGTTGAAGCGGAACGAATCTGCCCGGCGTGTAATTGATCCACGCGGGACCGGACCGTGATGTCCGTTACTGCTCAAGGCTCCTGAGCTGCGTATACTCACTCGTCCCTCACCCGGCGTGTCGCGTCCGCCGGGCCTCTGCGGTCGCTGGGCGGCACACTGGACTCGGTCTGTCCGACGACTCCTCAGGAGGCGCACCGACGATGACGTCCGAACCCGTACGCAGCGCTGAGCAGCGCAAGAAGGACACACTGCACCGGCTGGACCACGACGTGGACGCCTGGGTCGCCACGGCCGACAGCGCGTCCGGCACGCCGTACCTCGTCCCGCTGTCCTTCCTCTGGAACGGCTCGTACCTGCTGTTCGCCACACCCGCGTCGAGCCCCACCGGACGGAATCTGGCCGCGTCCGGCCGGGCCCGGGTGGGCATCGGGCCGACCCGTGACGTCGTCATGGTCGAGGGGGACGTCGAGACGGTCCAGCCCGGCGAACTGACCGAGCAGGACGCCGAACTCTTCGCCGCCAAGACCGGGTTCGACCCCCGCCGGCTCGCCACGCCGTACCTCTACTTCCGGATCGTGCCGCGGCGGGTGCAGGCCTGGCGGGAGGCCGATGAACTCGACGGGCGCGAACTCATGCGCGACGGACGGTGGTTGAAGACCGACTGAATCGGCCGCACCGGGATATCCGCAAGGGAGAGGGCCGGGGCACGACCGCCCCGCGCCCGCAATCCTGCGGAGGAGACATGGCACTGGTGAAAGCGGGGGTCCTCGTGCTCGACTGCGCCGAGCCCGAGAAGCTCGCCGTGTTCTACAAGGAGCTGCTGGAAGGGGAGGAGGTGGACGCCACCGCCAACCGGATCGAGATCAGGAGCGGTGACGGCTTCCGGATCGCGCTGCGCCGGGACGTCAACGCGACGCCGCCCAGCTGGCCGCGCCCCGAGAACTCCCTCCAGGCCCATCTGGAGTTCGTGGTGGACGACCTCGACGCGGTGGAGCGCCGCGTGATCAGCTTCGGCGGCCGCCCCCTGGAGGCCAAGGAACCTTCCGGCCCTCTGGATGAACGCGGTTACGCCGACCCGGCAGGCCACTCCTTCACCCTGCGCCGCACCGCCCCGACGGCACCCAAGCAGGGCTGAGCACCGCGAGGCTTACGAACAGGCCGGTCGGGCGAAGTCCAGGCCGCTGACACCACCAGGGACGAGGCAGCCCGACAGAGCAGCTTGGGCCCGCACGGCCAGCCCGGGCCAGGGCGCGTGACGCCCCGGCAGGGTTCCGGAGGCCCGCACTGCCCGTCCGGGCCAGAACGCATGACGGCCCGGCAGGGCTGCGGCGGCCCGCGCCGCAGGCTGCGGCGGCCCGCGGTGCCCGCCCCGCCCCGGGCAGGTGCGTGAAAACGAGGCCGGCCCCGCCCGGCGACCGCCGGGCGGGGCCGGATGGCCGTGTCAGTCCCGGCCGCCCTTCTCGCCGACGGGCCACGTGCCGGTCGAACGCTCGATGGCCTTTGCGCCCGCACGGTCCACGGCGCTGCGCACCACCGCGAAGATCGCGCCCTGGATCGCGGCCGCCAGCAGGACTTCGCCCCAGCCACGGTCCTTGTCCAGTGCGTCCGGCGCGTCCTCCTCGTGCCGGATCGCCATCCACGTCTTGCGGAAGGCCAGCCCGGCCAGCCAGCCGCCCGACCAGCCGAGGACGAATCCGAAGGGCTGGTACGCGAGGGACATCTTCTTCTTCTTGGCCACGGGAGCTCCTAGATCGCTAAGGGGGGTGAGTGTGGTCAGGGGGTGTGCGCCGCCGGGATCCGCTCCTCGGCGCGGACCGGTCCGGGCGGTGTGCCGTCACCGAACGGCCTGCCACCCAGCTCCTCACGGTGGTGCGGGGTGAGCCAGCCG
The DNA here is from genome assembly GCF_042959365.1 of Streptomyces sp. NPDC007907. Lineage (NCBI taxonomy): Bacteria > Bacillati > Actinomycetota > Actinomycetes > Kitasatosporales > Streptomycetaceae > Streptomyces > Streptomyces sp. NPDC007907. The sequence continues at coordinate 468,642 of NZ_JBIBKR010000003.1, read as the reverse complement.
GACAGGTCCGGGCCGAGCGGCACGATGCGGGTCGGGTTGATGCCCGTGTGCACCTGGTAGTAGTGGCGTTTGATGTGGTCGAAGTCGACGGTGTCGCCGAACCCCGGCGTCTGGTACAGGTCGCGGACGTACGCCCACAGCACCTGGTTCTCCGTCAGCTTCCAGCGGTTGCACTTGAAGTGGCCGTGGTACACAGCGTCGAAGCGGACCAGGGTGGTGAACAGCCGGATGTCCGCCTCGGTGATCGTGTCGCCCACCAGGTACCGCTGCTGCTCCAGCCGCCCGGCGAGCAGCTCCAGCCGTCGGAAGACCCCGGCGCAGGCGGCCTCGTACTCCTCCTGCCCGGTGGCGAAACCGGCCCGGTAGACGCCGTTGTTGACGTCCTGGTAGACGTCCGCCATCACCTCGTCGATCTCGTCGCGCAGCTTGTCCGGGTACAGGTCGGGCGCGCCCTCCCGGTGCAGGGCCGTCCACTCGGTCGCGAGGTCGAGGGTGAGTTGCTGGTAGTCGTTGGTCACCAGTCGCCCGCTGGGCACGTCCACGATCGCCGGCACGCTGACCCCGCCGGGGTAGTCGCGCTCCCGGCGGTCGTAGGCCTCGCTGAGATAGCGGATGCCGAGGACCGGGTCACGACCGTCCTCGTCCAGCGTGAAGCGCCAACTGCGGTCGTCCTGGATCGGGTCGGTGACGGCCAGGGACAGGGCGTCCTCCAGACCGAGCAGCCGCCGGGAGACCAACGACCGGCTCGCCCAGGGGCAGGCGCGGCTCACGACCAGACGGTAGCGGCCGGCCTCCACCGGCCAGCCGTCCCGGCCGTCCGCGGTGATCCGGTCCGAGAAATGCGCCTTGGACCGTTTGAACGCCCTCCTTCCGTAGTCGGTGTTGCCGTCGCCGTCGTCGCGGCTCATGGGGGTGACCTCCTCTGCCGTACGTGGGCCCTGGTGAACGCGTTCCCCGTTTTCCGTCAAGCCCACGGTGTGAGTACCCCCGACCGGGGCAATCGGCGGAGGTGACTGATGAAGGAAGTGATCACAAGACACGCGTCACCGTGCTGGTGGCGCTCGCGGCCAATCTGGTGATCGCGGTCGCCAAGGCCATCGGCGGCCTCGCGGCCGGTTCACCGGCCCTGCTGTCCGAGGCGGCCCACTCGGTGGCCGACAGCCTCAACGAGGTGTTCCTGCTCGCGGCACTGCGCCGCAGCCGCCGCCCCGCCGACCGGCGTCATCCGTTCGGTTACGGCAAGGAGCGGTTCTTCTGGTCGCTCCTCGCGGCCGTCGGGATCTTCGTGATGGGCGGCTGCTTCTCCTTCTTCCAGGGCTTCGAGGCCCTGACGAGCCAGACGGAGGAGAAGCTCAGCGGCTATGTGGCCGGCCTGATCGTGCTCGGCGTCGCCCTCCTCGCGGAGGGCGGCTCGCTGCTGCGGGCGCTCTACCAGGTGCGACGGCAGGGTGGCATGGGCTCCGGGCTGCGCGATCCGGCGCTGCGGACGGTCGTCGCCGAGGACGGCACCGCCGTGCTCGGCGTCACCCTGGCCATCGTCGGCATGGCGCTGCACATGGTCACCGGCCAGGCGGTGTGGGAGGCCTCGGCCTCACTCGCGATCGGCGCGCTGCTCGTCTACGTGGCTTTCCGGCTCGGCCGCGACGCCCGCGACCAGCTGATCGGCGAGGCGGCCGACCCCGAGGCCAGCGGGCGGATCTGCGCGCTGCTGCGGGCTCAGCCCGAGATCGACACTGTGGAAGCGCTGTTCACGATGAAGACCGGACTGGACACGGCTCTGGTGGCCGCCCGCGTCGACCTGGTGCCCGGACTGGACAGCGAGCGCGTGGAGGAGGTCGCCGTCCGCATCAAGCGCTCCATAGCCAGCATGGTGCCCGAGGCCGACGAGATCTTCCTCGACGTGACCGATCGGCCCGCCGGCGAGGCAGTGGAAAGCCCCGCCGCGACGGGGGAGCGCGGCGGGGCCTGAACCTCGCGTGCCCCGTCGCGGCCGGTTCACACATGCGGGGCGGAAGATTTTTTGGCCGGCTGCCCGCGCGGGGCGGCCGGCCCGCTGTCAGCCGGCGTCGGCCGGTTCCAGGACGAACACCGGAATCTCCCGGTCCGTCTTCTTCTGGTAGTCGGCGTACGCCGGGTAGGCGGCGACGGCCCGCTCCCACCAGGCCGCCTTCTCCTCGCCCGTGACCTCACGCGCGGTCATGTCCTGCTTCACCGGTCCGTCCTGGAGCTCCACCTGCGGATCGGCGCGCAGGTTGAAGTACCAGACCGGGTGCTTCGGCGATCCGCCGAGGGAGGCCACCGCCGCGTACCGTCCCTCGTGCTCCACCCGCATCACCGGTGTCTTGCGCAGTTTCCCGCTTCTGGCGCCGCGCGAGGTCAGGATCACGACCGGCATCTTCGAGCCCTGCAGCGTCGTCCCCTCGGTACCGCCGGAGCTCTCGTACAGCTCCACCTGCTTGCGCACCCACTGCGTCGGGCTGGGGTCGTACTCACCTTCGAGCGGCATGGCATCCGTCCCATCGTCGCGTCCGTGGCTCATCGCCGTCTGCCGTCAACAACCGTGCCCCGAAGAATCATCCGCACCCGCGGGATCCGGCCGGAAGCACACCTCATCCCGGAGCCAGCGCCATCCGCACGGCGAGCGCCGTCATCACCCCGCTCGCCACCCATGCCGTCGCCAGCCGTCCCCGACGGCCGGTCAGCGCCCGGCCGAGCAGCGCCCCGCTCCCGGCCAGCAGCACCTGCCAGCTCGCGGAGGCGGCGAAGGCGGCCACGACGAACACGCCCTGTTCCAGTGCGCCGGCCGGGCTCGTGGCCCGGGATCCGAGCACGAGGGCGGCGAAGTAGATGACGGTGGTGGGATTCAGCAAGGTGATGCCCAGCAGCCCCAGATAGGCCCGGGCAGGGCTCGGGGGAGCGGGGGCCGACCGGGTCGCGAGCCGGTGGCCGCGGTACTCGCGCAGCGCGGTCAGCGCGCCCCGCGCCGCCAGCACGAGCAGCACCAGCACGCAGATCCAGCGCAGCGGCCCGAGCACCGGGCGCAGCGCGGACGCCAGAGCCGCGCCCCCGAGGCTGGCCGCGAGCGCGTAGAGCCCGTCGGCGGTGGCGACGCCGAGAGCGGCGCAGACACCGGTGCGCAGGGTGGTGCGGGCGGTGAGGGAGACGAGGTAGGTCCCGACGGCGCCCACCGGGACGGCGATGCCGTACCCCGCGAGCAGCCCCGCGACGAGCGCGGCCGTCATGAGCGCGGCGGCGTCGGCCCTCCGCGGTGGCCGGACTGCTGCTGTCGGCGCGCGGCGGAGGTGGCGGCGGACAGCGGCAGGAGAACAGTCGACGTAGGCATGGCCGGATCCTGCGGCCTGCCTCGCCCTGCCGACAACCGGTTTTCGCGTCGGCGCCCCCGCCTCGGCGCCCGGCGGGGACCACGGCACCGGCCCTCTGTGGGTCCGACACCGGCCCCCGGCACCGGTCCTGCGCGCCTGACACCGGCCCCCGCAGCCGCACGGGAGGACGGCATTCCCCGGCCATGTTGCCTCCGTCGTCGATCTGGCCGAACTTCGCGTCGCCCATTAGATGCCTCGGGCATCTAATGAAGATCGGCACGACGCACTACTCGTCTGCGAGGTCTCCATGACGGAAACGACCGCACCCGTCGCCTTCCCCCAGAGCCGGACCTGCCCCTACCACCCACCCGCCGCCTACGACACGCTGCGCACCGAACGCCCCCTGACCCGGATCACCCTCTTCGACGGCCGCGAGGCCTGGCTCGTCAGCGGGCACGCCACCGCCCGCGCGCTGCTGGCCGACCCGCGCCTGTCGTCCAACCGCGACCGGCCGGGCTTCCCCGCCCCCACCCAGCGCTTCGCCGCGATCCGCAACCGCAGAACGGCCCTGCTGGGCGTCGACGACCCCGACCACCGCACCCAGCGGCGGATGGTCGTCGGGGACTTCACCCTCAAGCGGGCCGTCGAACTCCGGCCACGCATCCAGCAGATCGTGGACGAACGGCTCGACGCGATGACCGCCGGGGGCCCGGTGGCGGACCTGGTGAGCGCCTTCGCACTTCCCGTGCCGTCCATGGTGATCTGCGCCCTGCTCGGTGTCCCGTACGCCGACCACGACTTCTTCGAGGCCCAGTCGCGTCGGCTGCTGCGCGGCCCGGAGACGGCCGACGTGCTCGACGCCAGGGACCGGCTGGAGAAGTACTTCGGCGAACTGATCGACCGCAAACAGCGTGAGCCGGGCACCGGCCTGCTGGACGACCTGGTCCACCGGCAACTGCGCGAGGGCGACCTCGACCGGGAGGGCCTGATCGCCATGGCCCTCATCCTGCTGGTGGCGGGCCACGAGACGACCGCGAACATGATCTCGCTCGGCACCTTCACCCTCCTCCAGCACCCCGAGCGGCTCGCCGAGCTGCGCGCGGACCCCGGGCTCCTGCCCGCCGCCGTCGAGGAGCTGATGCGGATGCTGTCTATCGCCGACGGCATGCTGCGTCTGGCCGTCGAGGACATCGAGGTGGCGGGGACGACGATCCGCAAGGGCGAGGGGGTGGTCTTCGCGACCTCCGTCATCAACCGCGACGAGACGGTCTACCCCGACCCGGACGCCCTCGACTGGAACCGCCCGGCCCGGCACCACGTGGCGTTCGGCTTCGGCATCCACCAGTGCCTCGGTCAGAACCTCGCCCGTGCCGAGCTGGAGATCGCCCTGCACAGCCTCTTCGACCGGCTGCCCGGCCTGCGCCTGGCCGCCCCGGCCGAGGAGATCCCCTTCAAGCCCGGCGACACCATCCAGGGGATGCTGGAACTCCCCGTGACCTGGTAGGGGCCCGCACCCATGCACATCGACATCGACCAGGACGTCTGCATCGGCGCGGGCCAGTGCGCCCTGACCGCCCCGGGCGTGTTCACCCAGGACGACGACGGTTACAGCACCCTGCTGCCGGGCGGCGAGGACAGCGGCAGCCTCCTGGTGCGGGAGGCGGCCCGTGCCTGCCCGGTCGGCGCCATCACCGTGTCCGAGCGGGTGGGCTGACGCCGGAGCATCCGGCGCCCAGGAGCCGCCGGGCCGCCTCGCGCGCCTCGGCCGCGGGCTCGGCGCTCCTGGTCACCCCCGCCGTGACCATGGCACCCTCGGCCAGCAGGAACAGCTGACCGGCCAGCGCGTCGGGCCGCCCCGCCGCCGCCACGAGGTCCTCGAGGTACTGCCGGAACCCCCGCTTGTGCGCCCGCACTTGGGCGGCCACGCGCTCCGAGGTGGCGCCCAGCTCGCCATAGGCGTTCAGCCACGCACAGCCGCGGAAGCCCGGCTCGCGGAACCACTTCGCGAGCCAGTCGAACACGGCCAGGATCCGCTCGTCGGGCTCCGGCCGCCGCTCGACGTACGCGGCCAGCTCCCCGCGCCAGCGGGTGTCGCGTCGCACCAGATACGCCTCTACCAGCTGCTCCTTCGCCGGGAACAGCTGGTAGAGCCGCTTGAGTGAGACCCCGGAGGTGCCGCGTACGTCGTCCATACCGACGGACTGCACACCCCGCCCGTAGAACAACTCCTCGGCGGCGTCCAGCGCCCGCTCCCGGGCCTCTGCCCTGTCCATCTCCGGCCCTCCTTGACGCAAGAACGAGCGTTCTCCTACGGTAGCGGCCACTGGGGAGAACGGTCGTTCTCCTCCGCTGCCGGGGAGGAACCATGACCGACCGCCCGCCGCTGCCGCCCTTTACCCGCGCGACCGCGGCCCAGAAGGTCCAGGCCGCCGAGGACGCCTGGAACACCCGCGACCCGCACAAGGTCTCCCTCGCCTACTCACCGGACTCCGTCTGGCGCAACCGCGACACCTTCGTCACCGGCCGCGCCGAGATCGCCGGGTTCCTGACCCGCAAGTGGGAGCGCGAGCAGGAGTACGCGCTGCGCAAGGACCTGTGGGCGTTCGACGGCAACCGCATCGCCGTCCGCTTCCAGTACGAGTGCCGGGACACGGACGGGCAGTGGTGGCGCTCCTACGGCAACGAACTGTGGGAGTTCGACGAGCACGGCCTCATGACCCGGCGCGAGGCGAGCATCAACGACATGCGGATCGAGGAGGGCGAGCGCCGCATCTTCGGCCCCCGCCCCGAGTCGGAACGCGCAGACACCTTCCCCCTCCGGTGAGCCGGGGCGGTCGCTAGGGTTTCCCGGATGACCGACCAGGACGCCCGCAAACCCTTCCTCTACGTCGTCGTCTGCGCCGCCGGCATCGCCCAGGACGTCACCGAGCTGATCACGGCCGCGCAGGAACGGGACTGGGAGGTGGGCGTCATCGCGACGCCCGTCGCCATGAACGGCTTCTTCGACACCGCCGCCGTCGAGGCTCTGACGGGCCGCCGCATACGCTCCGCCTGGCGCTCACCCAACGAGCCGCGACCGTTCCCGGCGCCCGATGCCGTGGTCGTCGCGCCCGCCACCTTCAACACCGTCAACAAGTGGGCGGCCGGCATCGCCGACACCCTGGCCCTGGGCACGCTGTGCGAGGTCGCGGGCCTCGGGGTGCCGATCGCCGTCCTGCCGTGCGTGGCGGACGCCCTGGCCGCCCATCCCGCCTACCGGGACAGTCTCGGACGGCTGCGGGGGATGGGCGTGCGGTTCGGGGAGCCGTACGCGGGAGAGCCCCGGGAGGACGGCGGGCGGCCGGAGTTCGGGTGGGAACGGGCCCTGGACCTGGTCGCCGCACGCCGCTGACGGACCGGTTCGGGCCCCCCTCTGACGGTCCGTCCGGTCGGGTCTTCGAGCGCACACGAACACGTACGCTCCCCGTGGAACCCTCCCGAAGGCAGGAGCAGCAACGATGCAGTACGTGAAGCTCGGTTCGACGGGCCTGGACGTCTCGCGGATCTGTCTGGGGTGCATGACCTACGGTCTGCCCGACCGCGGCACCCACGAGTGGACCCTCGACGAGGAGGCCTCGCGCCCGCTGATCCGGCAGGCGGTCGAGGCGGGGATCAACTTCTTCGACACGGCCAACGTCTACTCCGACGGCACCAGCGAGGAGATCGTCGGCCGTGCTCTGCGCGATTTCGCCCGCCGCGACGACATCGTCCTCGCGACGAAGGTGCACGGCCGGATGCGGCCCGGACCGAACGGCGGCGGCCTGTCCCGCAAGGCGATCATGACCGAGCTCGACCAGAGCCTCGCCCGCCTCGGCACCGACCACGTCGACCTCTACCAGATCCACCGCTTCGACCCGGACACCCCGGTCGAGGAGACGATGTCGGCCCTGCACGACGTCGTCAAGGCGGGCAAGGTCCGTTACCTCGGAGCCAGTTCGATGTACGCCTGGCAGTTCTCCAAGGCCCAGTACACCGCCCGTCTGAACGGCTGGACCCCCTTCGTCTCCATGCAGAACCACTACAACCTGATCTACCGCGAGGAGGAGCGCGAGATGCTCCCCCTGTGCGCCGACCAGGGCGTGGGCGTGCTGCCCTGGAGCCCGCTCGCCCGCGGCCGTCTCACCCGGGACTGGGACACCACGACCGAGCGCAGCGCCACCGACGCCTTCGGCAGCAGCCTCTACCAGGAGGGCGACCGCACGATCGTCGAGGCGGTCACCCGCATCGCCGGCGAACGGGGTGTCCCCCGCGCGCAGGTCGCCCTCGCCTGGCTGCTCCACCAGCCCACGGTGACCGCACCGATCGTCGGCGCGTCCAGGCCCGGGCACTTGGAGGACGCGGTGGCCGCCGTCGAGCTCCGGCTGGGCGACAAGGAACTGGAGGAACTCCAGGACCCGTACGTCCCTCACCCCATCGCCGGGCACTGAACGCACGTCCCGAAGGTCAGTGGGGTCCCCGCGGGGCGAACTCCGTTCCGCAGGGACCCGCCCCCTCGCTCTCCGCCAGTTCCACCCTCGTCCCGCTCATCGTCAGCGTCCGGTAGAACCGTCCGATCCGTTCGGCCGAGCGGCCCACGTAGTGGCCGATGAAGGACCGCCGGAACCGCTCGGGAGCCCGGTTCGGCTGAGACCCGTGCACCAGGCTCCCGTTGAAGAACAGGACGTCCCCCGGTGCCATGTCCACGGGCACCGTCGTCAGCCCTTCCGGCGGCGCAACGAACTCCCGGGCGAACGACACCTCCTCGTCAGCGAGCCCAGGGCAGAACAGGTCCATGCGATGCGTGCCCGGCACGACCTCCAGCCCGCCGTTCTCCCGGTCGATCACGTCGCAGGCCACCCAGGCCGCCACACACGTGCCCGGCTCCACCCGCAGGTAGAAGTTGTCCTGGTGCAGCGCCTGCCCCCGGGCCCCCGGCGGCTTGAAGTAGAACATGCTCTGCGCGGCCAGCACCTCCTCGGCGAGGAGCGCCTCCAGGACCGTGCGCAGCCGGGCGTCCAGCAGGACCTCACGTGCGAGGTCGTTGATCTCGTGCGGGTGCATCACCCGCGGCCACCCGTGCAGTGGATCGGCGTCCGGCTCGTCCCCGGCGCGGGGCTCGAAATGCCCGGGTACCGGACCGGCCGCCCGCAGTGCCGCGAACTCGCCGCACAGCCGCTCCGTCTCATCGGCTCCGAAGAGCCCGCGCAGCACCGTGAAACCGTCCTCCTCGAATGCCTCCCGACACCGCCGGAGCCCGGCGGGGTCCAGGATGGAGGCACCGGTGGCCCCGTTGTCCGCGACGGTCATGAACGCTCCCCTCGATCGGGTGTCATCGCTACGGAACGCTAGGCCGACCGGCCGCCGAGGAGGATGCCCGTGGGTGCTGACGGACTGCCCAGGACTGCTGCCGAACGACACCGCGAGAACGCCGCGACCACCGCGGCCGCGCCGATCACCGTCACCACCTCGACGGCTACGCCCGCGACTACGACCGCGCCCGCGACTACGACCGCGCCCGCGACTACGACCGCGCCCGCGCCTACGAGCGCGCCCGCGACTACGACCGCGCCCGCGACGACCACCGCGGCGCCCGCGACGACCACCGCGGCCAGTGGGGATCCCGCGCCGCCGCCCGGGCTGGTCGTCCTCGGCCACTTCGACCAGCCGCCCCCCCTACGGCGTGAACCGTCCGCAGGGCTCCGCCAGCTGGCTCTTCACCTGGACCACCGCGGGCGCGGGCCGGCTGCGGCAGGGCGACGCGCGCACCTCGGCCGCCGCGGGCACCCTGGTCGTGCTCGCCCCGGGTGTCCCGCACGGCTACGGCGTCGAACCCGGCGCCGGGCACTGGCGGTTCTGGTGGGCGCACTGCCGGGCCCGCCCGTCCTGGGCCGCGTGGCTGCGGCCCTACGACGCCGGGCACGGGATGTACGTGGTCTCCTCCGTCCCGGCCGGGGTGCTCGGCCGCGTCGCGGCGACGTTCCGGCGGATGCATGCCGACGTCCGGTGGACCGGCACCGAAGCACCGCCCGCCCCGTCACCGCCGGAGGAGTCGTCGCCGGACGGGCAGGTCGCCGTGGCGCACGGCAGCGCGGCCCGCGAACTGGCCCTGTGCGCACTGGAGGAGATCGTCCTCCTCACCACCGCAGGCGCCCGGCCGGCGCAACCCCCACCCGGCCTCGACGCCCGGATCCGCCGCGCCCAGGAACTGATCGACGCCGACCCGGGAGCGCCGCACACCGTCCACTCGCTCGCACAGAGCGTCGCGCTGTCACCGTCCCGCTTCGCCCACCTGTTCAGCGGCCAGCTCGGCCGGTCACCCATGCGCGCGCTTCGTGAGGCGCGGCTGCGCCATGCCGCCCGGCTGCTGGAGGGCACCGACCTGCCCGTGGAACGCGTCGCCGCCGCCTCGGGGTTCGCCAGCCCGTTCCACTTCAACCGCGTCTTCCGTGCGCGCTACGAGGAACCGCCCGGGGCGTACCGCGCGACGCACGGCGGCCGGTCCGGCTGAGCGGCCTATTGGTTCCGCCGCAGGCATCGAAAGGCCGATGCGGAATCGCGGCGACCGCGTGAGCTGCTGCTCGGGAGGCCGCCCAATGGTTGCCGTACGGTCGGCGAGAGCGGGCAAATGCGAGCAGCTGAAGATGCAGTCGGCACTGAAATGTCTTTCGCCGCGCTCATTGACTTCCTGTCAAATAGCGCTGGACGCAGTCGCAAAGCACGAAACCGTGCGCTCACTTGTTCCCTGTCCCTGACCTGTGCAAAGGTGTGCCCTGTCGGCGTGCCCCCACACGCCTTTCTTTCGTATGCGCGAGGCCACCGGCCGGCATACCCCTTGGTATGGACTTTATTCCGTATGTCCTTGAGAGGAATGCAGCCGTGAAAGACGCAGGCCCGTCGAATTCTCCGGCCTCGGCCCGTGGGTTCGGCGCGACGGACGAGCAACTGAGCGCGGAGCTCAGGAAGTGGACCGGGGCGACGCCCGCACTTCACCCCGTCGGTGAACTGCTGGACCGGCACTGGGAGGCGGCCTTCGCCTACGCCCGGCTGTGCACCGACGGCCCGCGCTCCGCGGGCATGCTCACCACCGCGGCCTTCACCCGGCTCTTCGGGGAGACCCTCCGGCAGAACGGTCCGACGTCCGCCTGGCGCCCCCATCTGCTGCTCACCGTGCGGCGCATCGCGGCCGAGTGGGCGGGCGACCACCGCTGCGACATGCTCCACCCCGAGCTGCTCGCCGGGACCGCGGAGGGGGAGCGGCCCGCCTCCCGGTTGCTGCCGTCGCGGCACCGGCGTCTGCTGTCCGGGGCCTTCCAGCGGCTGCCCCAGTCCGCGCGGTGCCTGCTGTGGCACGTGGAGGTCGAGGCCGAGCCGCTGACGTCCCCGGCCGGACTGCTCGGCCTGGACGAGGAGGGGGCGCGCGTCGAACTGGGCCGGGCCCGGGACCGGTTGCGCGAGGAGAGTCTCCAGCTCCATCGCGAACTCGCCCCCGACGAGGAGTGCCGGCGCTATCTGCGCCTGCTCGACGTGACGTACCGGCGCGGCGGTCTCGACATCGACCCAGATCTACGCGCGCATATCGAGGGGTGCGGACACTGCAGCGCGGCGGCGGACCAGCTCGGCCAGTTCAACCACGGTCTGGGCGTCGCCCTGTCGGAAGCGGTGCTGGGCTGGGGCGGGCGGGGGTACGCGGAGGTCCGTCTGAGCCAGGCGGGGGAGAGCGCGGCGGAGCGGGGACACCCCGGCGGAGCGGGCGCCGTGGCCGGTGCGACCGCCGCCGAGGTTCCGGCCTTCGCCGCGCGCGCACTGTTCCCGGACCCGGTGGCCCTGGCACGCGAGGTCTTCCCGGACCCGGACCCACTGGCCTACGAGATCATCCCGGAACCGGCGCGTGAGGCTGCTCCTGGGCGGGCCGGTGAGCCGGGTGCGGCCTTCACGGGGCCGACAGGTGCGGGGCGTGAGGCTTTTCCGGGGCCGAGAGGCGCGGTGGGTGAGGCCTTCTCGGGGCCGGCAGGTGCGGCGGGTGAAGCCTTCCCGGGGCCGGGAGGCGCAGCGCGTGAAGCCTTCCCGGGGCCGGCAGGTTCTGTTCCGGACGCCTTCCCCGACTCGGTTCGTGCGGCGCACGAGACCTTCCCCGGGCCGACTCCACAGGCGCGGGAGGCGTTCCCCGGGTCCAGCGCCGGGACAAGGGAGGCCTTGCAGGATCCGGTCGGTGCGGCCCCTCTGGCCTTCTCCGCCCCGCACGCAGTCGCCGGTGCGGCGCATGAGAACGTCGCGGACCCGGTCGCCCTCGCCGGTGCGGTCGGGGAGTCCTTCACCGATCCGGGCGGCCCCGCAGCCGTACCGCCGTTCCCGCCCGTGGCCGAGGGCGCGGCACCCGCCCCGGCGCCGGCCCGCACCGCACCGCCCGCGCCCCCGCGCCACCGGCCCGAAGGCGCGCGCACAGCCGCCCGGAGAGCCGCCCACAAGGCGGCCCGCCGCGCCGCCCGGCGGCGCAACCTCACCGCGGGCATCCTGACCGTCAGCGGCCTCGTCGTCCTGCCTCTGGTCCTGTGGTCCACCGGTGACTCCGGCGACAGCGCCCCGGCCGGCGCGGACCGGCCTGCCGGCGAGGCACCCGACTCCGAGGCGGGCGACACGAGCACCGACCCGTCCGGGAACGGTGCGGGCGACGTCCCGCAGGGCGCCCTGCGCGGCCGGCTGCACAATGTCGCCTCGGACCTGTGCGTCGGCATCGAGGACGAGAAGGCGGTCCTGGGCGGGGAGGCCGAGCTCACCACCTGCTCGGCGGACGCCGCCCAGCAGTGGACGTACGAGACTGACGGGCTGCTGCGCAACGGGGCCGCCCCCGACCTGTGCCTCGACTCGCGGCTCGGCTACTCCGTGCGGCTGGCTCCCTGCGCCGGCCCCTCCCGGCCGGACCCGAAGAACATCCGCTACGACTTCACCCTCCAGGGCGCCCTGGTGCCCCGCTGGGACCAGGACCTCGCCCTGGCGCCGGCCGCCACGGACGGCTCGGGAGCCCTGGTGGTCAAGGCCCGCCGGGACGACGAGGTCCAGCGCTGGGTGATCGACACCGCCAAGGCCGACCTCCAGATGCAGGCCGTCACTTGGAACGACGCCGTCCCGGCCGCCCGCACCACCCCAACGCCGTCCCCCCGTCCCACCCCGTCGAAGACGCCCGGTACCGCACCGGCCCCGCAGCCGACGCCGAGCAGCCCGGCCACAACCGCATCGCCCTGCGACCGCTTCGGCTCCTCCTGCGACTCCGACGGCCGGTACGGCAACCCGCACGACGGCTACCCCGGCTACGGCTACGGCGGCCACGGCGGAGGCGGTCGCCGCTGACCCGGGACGGGCTCAGGCGCCGACGACGGTCAGCGACAGCCACAGGGCGGCCACGGCCGACACCAGCGCGGCCGGTACCGCGAGCAGCCCGAGCCGGGTGAACTCACCGAGCCCGACCCGTTGCCCGTCCTGCTGGACGATCCGCCGCCACAGCAGGGTCGCCAGCGATCCGGCGTAGGTCAGGTTGGGGCCGATGTTCACGCCGAGCAGCACCGCCAGCACAGCACCGGGACCGGACCCGGCGGTCAGGGGCAGCAGCACCAGCACGGCGGGCAGGTTGTTGATGAGGTTCGCCAGCACCGCGGCCAGCACGGCCACGCCCAGCAGGGTGAGCAGCCCCGATCCGTCGGGCAGCACACGGCTCAACGCGTCGGCGAGTCCGTGGTCGACGACCGCGCGCACCACGACGCCGAGCGCGAGCACGAACGCCAGGAACGCCGGGGCCGCGGACCGCACCACTGTGAGCGGCGTGGCCCGCCGCCGTACGAGTGCCCGCCCGGCCAGGACCAGCGCACCGGCCAGAGCCGCCCACGCCGGCGCGATGCCCACCGCGGACGCCACGACGAACCCGGCGAGCGTGCAGCCGACGGTCACGAGGGCGAACAGCGGGAGCGGCCCGGGACGCTGCTCGGCCTCGGGGGAGGGGAGGGGCGCCGCGAGTTCCTCGTCGAAGAAGCGCCGGAACACCAGGTACTCGGCGGCGATGGCGACCAGCCAGGGCAGGGCCATGAGCGCCGCGAAGCGGGTGAAGCTCAGCCCGCTCGCGGTGAAGGCCAGCAGATTGGTGAGATTGGAGACCGGAAGCAGCAGCGAGGCGGTGTTCGACAGGTGGGCGCAGGCGTACAGGTGCGGCCGCGCCCGGACGCCCATGCGGGTGGCGGTGGCGAGCACCACGGGGGTCAGCAGGACGACGGTGGCGTCCAGACTGAGCACGGCCGTGATCAGGGACGCCAGCGCGAACACCGCGGTCAGCAGCCGCGTGGGGCGCCCCGCCGCCCAGCGGGCCATCCACGCCCCGCAGGCCGTGAAGAGCCCTTCGACGTCGCAGAAGTGGGCGAGCACCAGTACGGCGGCGAGGAAGCCGACCACGGGCCCGAGCCGCTGGATCTCCTCCCAGGCGTGGTCCGGCGAGATCACCCCGAGGGCGATGGCGAGCCCGGCGGCGGGCACCGCCAGCACGGCCTCGGGCAGGCCCTTCGGGCGGGCGACGGCCCAGACGAGCACGGCGGCCAGCAGCGTCACGGACAGGACTTCGGCGAGCGGGGTGTTCAGGGCGGGGTCCTCCGGAGCGTGATCTGGCCGTGCCCGCCCATGGAAGCAGGCGTGGGTAAGAAAGCCGCAGCCGCCCCTGTCCGGCCGGGGTCCGCCCTCCGGCCCGGGCCGCACGCCCGCCGGGTCGAGAGGTTCGTTCAGATCTCTTCGTCGAGCAGGGCCAGCTCGGCCCAGATGGTCTTGCCCTCGGCCGTGTGCCGGCTGCCCCACCGCTGGGTGAGCTGGGCGACCAGGAGCAGACCGCGGCCGCCCTCGTCCCAGGTCTTGGCCCGGCGCAGGTGCGGTGCCGTGTGGTTGGTGTCGGACACCTCACAGATCAGCGTGGCCGCGTCGTGGATCAGCCGGAGCCGGATGGGCGGTGCGCCGTAGCGGATGGCGTTGGTGACCAGCTCGCTCACCACCAGCTCGGCGGTGAACGTGGCCTCGGACAGCCCCCAGCGTTCCAGCTGGTCGACGACCTGCTTGCGGATGGGGGCGACCAGCGCCGGGTCGGCGGGGATGTCCCAGGTGGCGACCTGCGTGGACGGCAGACCGCGGGTGAGGGCCAGCAGGAGGGCCACGTCGTCGCTGGAGCCGCCCGGCGGGAGCAGGGTGTTCAGCACGCGGTCGCAGATCTCGTCCAGGGAGCCGGCGGGTCCCGACAGCGCCTCGCGGAGCATCCGGCCGCCCGCGTCGACGTCCCGCTCGCGGCTCACGAGCAGCCCGTCCGTGTGGAAGACCAGGATGCTGCCCTCCCGCAGCTCCACCTCGGCCGCCTCGAACGGCAGCCCCCCGACACCCAGCGGGGGCCCCGAGGGAAGGTCGAGGTGGTGGGCCGGGCCGCCCGGTGGCACCAGCAGTGGCAGGGGGTGCCCGGCCCGGGCGAGGGTGCAGCGCCGCGACACCGGGTCGTACACCGCGTACAGGCAGGTCGCCCCCACCTCGCCGGTGCCGTCGTCACCGCCGGACTCGGCGGACAGCCGGACGACCAGGTCGTCGAGGTGGGTGAGCAGCTCGTCGGGGGCCAGGTCGATGTCGGCGAGGGTACGGACGGCGGTGCGCAGCCGGCCCATGGTGGCCGAGGCCTGGATGCCGTGGCCGACGACATCGCCGACGATCATGGCGACCCGCATCCCCGACAGCGGGATC
Source organism: Streptomyces sp. NPDC007907 (assembly GCF_042959365.1). NCBI lineage: Bacteria > Bacillati > Actinomycetota > Actinomycetes > Kitasatosporales > Streptomycetaceae > Streptomyces > Streptomyces sp. NPDC007907. Next base: position 453,556 of record NZ_JBIBKR010000003.1, on the reverse strand, counting down.
ACGTCGAACCAGTCGCCGCCCACGCCGGAGCGGGTGGCCGGCAGGTAGCGGGAGGCGGCCTCGACCGCCGCCGTGCGCGGCAGGGTGCGGGGCAGCAGGCTGCGCTGCAGGGTGAGGGTCGTCTCGCGCTCCCGGGAGTAGCGGCGAGCGTTGTCGATGCAGACGGCGGCCCGGGCCGTGACCTCCTCGGCCAGCAGCACGTCGTCGGGGGTGAACCCCTCGGGGCGGCGGAAGCGGGTGAAGACCGCCACGCCGAGGGTGGTGCCCCGGGCCTGGAGCGGCACGGACATCGTGGAGTGGATGCCGTACTCCTGGATCCGCCGGTAGCGCAGGGGGTCCCAGGCGAGCCAGCGTTCGAGGTCGCCGGACGCGCCCGAGGCCACGACGGTGTGCCCCGCCATCAGGGAGGCGGACTGCGGGGAGTTCTCCGGGTAGACCTGCACCTGCCCCGGCTTGGCGACGGCCTCGGGGCTGCCCCTGTTGACCGACTGGTGGGCGCACCGGCGCAGGCTCAGCGGCGGGACCGGCGGCCCGGCGGACTCGCCGCCGTACTCCCGGGGGTCGAGCAGGTCGACGCTGACGAAGTCGGCGAGGGTCGGCACGCACACGTCCGCCAGCTCCTGGGCCGTGCGGGTGACGTCGAGGGTGGTGCCGATGCGCACGCTCGCCTCGTTGACCAGCAGCAGCCGCTCTCGCGAGCGGTACTGGTCGGAGAAGTCGTGGGCCGTCACGCAGACGCCGCGCACCCGGCCGGTGCCGTCGGTGAGCGGGGCCATCCTGGCCAGCCAGGCGTGGGCCGCCCGGCTCTCACCGGTCGCCTTCATGTACGTCTGCATGTCCTGCCGCCGGCCGGTGTCGAGCACCCGGCGCAGATTGTCCTCGAGCTCGGTGTTCTGCGGCCGGCTGCCGATGTCGGTGGGTTTCAGTCCCACCATCCGCCCGGCGGGCAGCCCCAGGAGGTCCGCCATGGCGTCGTTGAGGCCGCGCAGCCGCAACCGCTCGTCGAAGATCATCATGGCGCAGGGCGACTGTGTCAGGGCCATGTGCACCAGCGGATCGTCCGGCATCCCCTGGCCACCGGACTCCGGCGGGGAGACCGCGAGCCAGTCGGTCGCCTCCGGTCCGTCGGGCGGTCTGCGGTGGGCGAGCACCCAGACGGACACCGGGTGGCCGTCGCGGTGGCGCAGGGTGAGGGTGCCGCTCCAGCGGGAGTCGTCCGTCACGGAGGGCGGCTCCGCGCCGTCGGCCAGCAGCGCGGCGGCCGGGCGGCCCACGACCTCGGCGGCCGTATGGCCCAGGAGACGGCGGGCGCCCTCGCTCCACTCGGTGAGCGTGCCGTCGGCGGCGATGACGGCACGGGCGGCCACGTCATCGTCGAACGCCTCGTCCGGGCTCATCGTGGCGACTCCATACGGACACTCACAGTGAACAGGGAAGCCAGTTGAGTTCAAGCGTAGTCCGTAGGCACCCGGCGTGGACCGGTAACCCCCGCTGCCGCCTCCCCGGGGGGGGCGGGGCGTACGTCCGGCCGGAGTGATCACAGGCACAGAAGGACGCTGCCGCACCCGAGCGGCGCCTACGCTGACGCCCACCTCCCCGGATACGACGACACACCGTCCAGGTGTGCCCTCCCGGTCCGGACGGGCGGCGAACAGCCAGTCCTGTCCGGACCGTTGACGGGGCGTCACATCTGCCACAACCATGGCCTGCGTCCGCTTCTGGGAGCGCTCCCACGCCGAGCGTCACCCGCACCTCCGACGAGGAGCCCAGACGTGAAACGACGCAGAACCGCCCTGCTGTCCCTGACGGCCCTGCTGGCGACCGCGCTCACCGCGCTTCCGGCGGCGCCGGCCGGGGCCGACGAGGTCGAGCAGGTCAGGAACGGCACCTTCGACACCGACACCGCCCCGTGGTGGACGACCAGCAACGTCACCGCGGGCCTGTCCGACGGCCGGCTCTGCGCCGACGTCCCCGGCGGCACGGCCAACCGCTGGGACGCCGCCGTCGGGCAGAACGACATCACCCTCGTGAAGGGGGAGTCGTACCGCTTCTCCTTCAGCGCGACCGGGACGCCCGCCGGGCACGTGGTGCGGGCGATCGTGGGTCTGTCGGTGTCGCCCTACGACACCTACCACGAGGTGACACCGCAGCTCAGCGTCTCCGGCGACCGCTACTCCTACACCTTCACCTCGCCCGTCGACACCGCGCAGGGCCAGGTCGGCTTCCAGCTCGGCGGCAGCGCGGATCCCTGGCGCTTCTGTATGGACGACGTCTCGCTGCTCGGCGGCGTGACGCCGGACCCGTACGAGCCCGACACCGGCCCCCGGGTGCGCGTCAACCAGGTCGGCTATCTGCCGGCCGGCCCGAAGAACGCCACCCTCGTCACCGACGCCACGGCCAAGCTGCCCTGGCGGCTGAAGAACTCCGGCGGGACGGTCGTCGCCGAGGGCACGACCCTGCCACGCGGCGTCGACGCCTCCTCCGGGCAGAACGTCCACTCCATCGACTTCGGCGCCCACCGCGCCAAGGGCACGGGCTTCACGCTCGTCGCCGACGGCGAGACCAGCCGGCCCTTCGACATCGACGCGAGCGCCTACGAGCGGCTCCGCCTCGACTCGGCGAAGTACTACTACACCCAGCGCAGCGGCATCGCGATCCGCGACGACCTGCGGCCCGGCTACGGCCGCCCGGCCGGTCACGTGGGAGTGGCGCCCAACAAGGGCGACACCGCCGTGCCTTGCCAGCCCGGCGTCTGCGACTACACCCTCGACGTCAGCGGCGGCTGGTACGACGCCGGCGACCACGGCAAGTACGTCGTCAACGGCGGCATCTCCACCTGGGAACTGCTCAGCACCTACGAGCGCGCCCGGCACGCCCGCACCGGGCGGACGGACACACTGCGCGACGGCACGCTCGCCATCCCGGAGAGCGGCAACAAGGTCCCGGACATCCTCGACGAGGCACGCTGGGAACTGGAGTTCCTGCTGCGGATGCAGGTGCCCGACGGCAGGCCCCTGGCCGGCATGGCCCACCACAAGATGCACGACGAGCAGTGGACCGGCCTGCCGCTCATGCCTCACGACGACCCGCAGCAGCGCGAACTGCACCCGCCGTCCACCGCCGCCACCCTGAACCTGGCCGCCACGGCCGCGCAGGCCGCCCGCCTGTACCGCCCCTACGACAGGGCGTTCGCCGACAAGGCGCTGACCGCCGCCCGCAAGGCCTGGTCGGCCGCGCTCGCACACCCCGACCGTCTCGCCTCCGACAGTGACGGTGTCGGCGGCGGCGCCTACGCGGACAGCGACGTCACCGACGACTTCTACTGGGCGGCGGCCGAGCTGTACCTGTCCACCGGCGAGAAGCGGTACGAGGAGTACGTCCGGAAGTCCCCGGTCCACACGGCCGACCTCTTCAAGCCCATCGGCTTCGACTGGGCCCGCACCGGCGCGGCCGGCCGGCTCGACCTCGCGACCGTGCCGAACAAGCTGCCCGGCCGGGACGCGGTGCGCCGGTCGGTCGTCCGGGGCGCCGACCGCTACCTGGCCACGCTCAGGGCACACCCCTACGGCATGCCGTACGCGCCCGACGGCAACACCTACGACTGGGGCTCCAGCCACCAGGTCCTCAACAACGCCGTCGTCCTCGCCACCGCGTACGACCTCACCGGTGCCCCGAAGTACCGCGACGGCGCGCTCCAGAGCATGGACTACATCCTGGGCCGCAACGCGCTGAACATCTCCTACGTCACCGGCTACGGCGAGGTCAGTGCGCAGAACCAGCACAGCCGCTGGTACGCCCACCAGCTGGACCCCGCTCAGCCCAACCCGCCGAAGGGCACCCTCGCGGGCGGGCCGAACAGCGGCATCCAGGACCCCTACGCACAGAGCAGACTCCAGGGCTGCGTCGGCCAGTTCTGCTACATCGACGACATCCAGTCCTGGTCGACCAACGAGCACACGATCAACTGGAACGCGGCCCTGACCCGCATGGCCTCCTTCGTGGCGGACCAGGCGTAGGGACAAGGGCAGGGACGGGGCAGCCGCCGCGTGCCGGGGGAGTCCGCCGGGAGGACGCCTCCGGCACGCGCGCGTAGCCTGGTGTCATGCCAGCGGTGCGGGTCGACGGCATCGAGGTCGCGTACGACCGGGTGGGCCAGGGCCCGCCCCTCGTGCTCGCTCACGGCGCCACCGCGGACGCCCGGCTGTTCCGCCCCCAGGCCGAGGATCTGTCCGACGAGTTCACCGTGGTCGCCTGGGACGAGCCGGGCGCGGGCCGCTCCTCCGACGTCCCCACCCCCTTCACCCTGGCCGACTACGCCCGCTGTCTGGCGGCCGTCATCGAGGACGTCGACCTCGGTCCCGCCCACGTCCTCGGCGTCTCCTGGGGCGGGACCGTCGTGCTGGAGCTCTACCGTCACCACGCCGGGCTCGTCCGGACGCTGCTCCTCGTTGACACGTACGCGGGCTGGAAGGGGTCGCTCCCGGCGGCCGAGGTGCGGTCGCGTGCCGAGGGGGCCGAGCGGATGCTCGCGGTCCCGGCCGAGGCGTTCGCACCGACCATGCCGGGCCTGTTCGCCGGGCAGCCACCCGCCGAAGCCGTACGTCTGCTGTCCGTGATGTCGGCCGACACCCGGCCCCGGAGCATGCGGACCGAGCTGACCGTCATGGTCGAGGCGGACCTGCGGGACCTGCTCCCGAAGATCGAGGTGCCGACGCTCCTGCTGTGGGGCGAGCTCGACGCCCGCTCACCCGTGGAGCCCGTCGCCCACCAGTTCCTCGGAGCGATCCCGCAGGCCACGCTGGTCGTGCTCCCGGGCGTCGGGCACCTCACCAACCTCGAGGCCCCGGAGCCGTTCAACCGGACCGTCCGGGAGTTCTGCCGCGCGCACTCCTGACGGGCCGCCCGGCCCATCGCCGCCGCCGGAGGCACTCACGCGGCCGGCCCGGGCAGGTGAGTGAGCTTGTCGGGGTTGGCCACGACGTAGATGCCGCGCACCCGGTCGCCCCGCGGGGTGAGGTCCAGCACCAGGACGGCGAACGGCGCGTCACCGTCGAACAGCACGGCCGCGTCGTCGCCGTTGACCCGCCGGTAGCGCCAGACCGGATGGTCCGGGCCGCCCCGCCCGGCGGTCAGCAGACGGGCCACCTTGTCCCGGCCGTGCACCGGGCGCAGCCCGGCCCGCCTGCGCTTGCCGCCCGCGTCGGTCCACGCCGTGACGTCCGGCGCCAGCACCTCCATCAGCTCGGCGATGTCCCCGCCGAGCGCCGCCCGCACGAACCGCTCGGTCGCCTCGCGCCGCACCCGCGGATGCGCCTCGTACCGCGGCCGCCGGGCGTGCACGTGTTCCCGGGCCCGGTGCGCCAACTGGCGTACCGCGGCGGGGGAGCGGTCGATGATCTCCGCGATCTCGGCATGCGGGTAGCCGAAGACCTCACCGAGCACGAACACCGCCCGCTCCAGCGGTGTCAGCGACTCCAGGACCACCAGCATCGCGAGCGACACCGACTCGGAACGCAGGGCCGGCCCCTCTGCGGTCTCGGCGTCCTCCGCGGCGACCAGCGGCTCGGGCAGCCAGGGGCCGACGTACGTCTCCTGGCGGCGGCTGATCACGGCACGGCGGCGCAGCGCGTGGTTGACGGCCACCCGCACGAGATAGGCGCGCGGATGGCCGACGCCGGCCAGGGGAGCGCCCCCGCCGCGGGCCGTCCAGGACAGCCACGTCTCCTGCAGCACGTCCTCGGTGTCGGCGACACTGCCGAGCATGTTGTAGACGACGCCGAACAGCAGCTCGCGATGGTCGACGAACACCCCGGTCGCCGCGTCGAACGGGGCGTCGGTACGGGGTACGGGGATCTCGGTCATGCCAGGGCCTCCTCGGGCGCGCTCACCACTGCGAGCCGGACAGCTCCCCGGAATGTGACATCCCGCGCTGTGATGTGACCCGCCTCTCAGCTGGAGCCTGGGCTCCGGTACCGTCGGGTGGACTTCCTGACCTGGGGATATTTACGCGCCAGTACCCGAGCGGTACCGTGAGGGCATGCCAGCTCTCAACGTGGAGTTCAGCGACCGCGAACTTGAGGACCTCAGGCAGATCGCCAAGGAGCGCGGTACGTCCATGAAGGCGCTCGTGCGGGAAGCGGCCGCGGCCGACATCGCCCGCCACCGGGCCCTGCAGGAGGGCGCGGAGGCCTTCCGCCGGTTCTTCGCCACCCACGCCGACGAGTTCGCCGCCGCCTTCCCCGACGACGAACCGCCCGCCAAGGGCGAAGGGCGGGCCGCCTGACCCATGGCGCCCGTGATCCATATCGACGTGCCCTGGCTGCTGCAGCGCCATGAAGAGGTCCTGCCGGACCAGCCCACCGTCAACGACTTCTCCGCGCTGGTCGCCGCCGTCGCCCGGCACCGCGTCGACCCGCCGCGCCTCGGGGTGAACTCCGACCCGGCCTGGCGGGCCGCCGCGCTGCTGCACACCATCACCGTGCTCCGGCCGCTGCCCTCGGCCAACGCCCGCTTCGCCTGCGCGACCGCCGTGGCGTACATGTTCGTCAGCGGCGTCGGCATCGACCCGCCCTACGGGGCCCTCGTCGACCTCGCACGCGACCTGCTGTCCGGCGCCACCGACGTGTACGGCGCGGCGGACCGGCTGCGCTCCTGGCAGATCTGAGGAACCGGGCCGGACCCCCGATGCGCACAGGCCGCAGGGAAATGTCGAAAACGGGTGCGAGCAGCGCGCATCCGTTCCCCCTTTCTGACTTTCTGTCAATGGCGGGGATGTTGTCCGGGCGCCTTGTTGGTCGTGTGCGGGTTGTGCAAGAGTGAAACGCGTGTGCGGGGGGAATGACCGGGTGTCGCACGTGATTTGTGGACCACGTCCGATTCACCGTCGGTGAATTCGCACCTCCCGCGCCGCGCCAAAACAGGTACGCACCAACCGGGCCTCCTTTTTCGGCGCCAGGTCTTCTGTGTGTCACATGCGTGGGAAGGAACCATCTCAGTGCCCACCCCCCACCCCCCTCGTCCCCCGTATCCCCCGCCCGGCGGGGATCCGGGGGAATCCGATGAAGCACTCGCCGCACCGCTGAGAGGCAGTCCGGAGGGCGAGGTCGCCGCCCATTCCGTCGCGCTGCTGATGGCGCGGCACCACCAGGCGGTGCACGACTACGCGGTCATCTGCCTCGCCTCGTCGGCGCAGGTCGCCGCGATGGTGACCGGGACCGCCTACCACCGCACCCTCAACCGTCTCGCCTTCGGCGAGTCCGCCGTCGCGCTGCGCCCGGCCCTGCTGGTGACCGTGCGCGACACGATCCGCGAGTGGGCCGGCGACGATCGAATATCAGCCGTTCTGCCCGCATTGCAGAAACCGGCCGGAGGGCGCGGGCTGCGTGCGGCGACCTCCATGACGCCCGAAAATCGAACCCTCGCGGAGCGGGCATTCCAGGCACTTCCCGCGGGGGCGCGCTGTTTGCTCTGGCACGTCGAGGTCGAGGCAGATCCTTTAAACGTCCCGGCCGGCCTGCTGGGCATGGACACCGACATCGCCTCGGCGGCCCTCGAACAGGCGCGGGACAAATTCCGTGAAGGCTGTGTACGCGCCCATCGGGAACTCGCGCCGACCTCGGATTGCCGGTTCTACAACCGCCTCCTCGACGTGCCGATCCGCCGGGGCGGCGCACTGCTGCCGGACGTCCAGCAACACCTGGACGAGTGCCGCTACTGCCGGAACGCGGCGGAGCAACTCAGCCACTTCGAGGGCCCGCTGGGGCAGTTGATCGCCGAGGCGGTGCTCGGCTGGGGCGCCCGCCGCTACCTCGACTCGCGCCCCGGACGGGCCTCCCACGGCACCCGGGGCGCTCGCGCGGGGCGGCGCGGCGGTGGGCGGCGGGGCGGCGGGCGGCACGGGCTGCTGTCCCGGCTCCCCGTGCCCGCCCGCCGGGTTCCCGAGGGGCTGCGCTCCCCGCGGGCGCTGCTCTCGGGTGTCGGCGCGGTCTCGGCCGGGGTGCTGGCGACGGTGCTCATCATCAGCGCGTCCTCCTACGACGGCGGTGAGGCCGACCCGGCCGGCTCCAACAGCGCTGCCGGCGGCAAGGGGCCCACCTCGGCGGCGCCGCCCGGCACAGCAGGTCTTCCCGCGGCCCAGGGGGTGACACGGCTGCGCAACACCGGCGCCGACCTCTGCCTCGACATCCGCGACCTGCCGAAGGAGGGCTCGGGCACGAAGCTGGCGCAGTGCTCGACGGTCTGGACGCAGCAGTGGACGTACGAGGACGACGGGCTGCTGCGCAGCGTCGCCGACCCTGGGCTGTGTCTGGACTCCCACAAGGACGCCGGTGTCGTCGTCCTCGGCAGCTGCGCCGACGACGATGCCGAGCGGGGCGACGATGTGCGCTACGACCTCACCGTGCAGGGGGAGTTGCTGCCCCGCTGGGACGAGCAACTGGCCCTGGCCCCGGCCGACGACGACCCGGACGCCGACATCGTCGTCAAGGTGCGCGACGGCTCCTCCGACGCCCAGCGCTGGCAGTCGGAGCCGCTGCCGACAGCGGAGGGATCCTTCTCGGTCGAGGGGCAGGACGACCCGGCCGCCCGGCAAGTGACCCTGTCCGGGGGCAGCACCGCGTGATGCAGGGCCTCGGGGCCCGAACGGGGCTGCGCGGCGAACGCGCCGCGCAGCCCTCACACGGATCCCCGGCTCACACCGGATCCTCGACGAGGTCGGCCGGACCGACCGTGCTCGGCGTGGCATGGCCCGACAGGGCGAGCGTCAGGTCGAGTTCGGCGAGCAGACAGCGGATGACGTGCTCGACACCGGCCCGCCCGTCGAGCCCGAGGCCGTAGACGTACGGGCGGCCGACGAGAACCGCGCGGGCACCGAGGGCGAGGGCCTTGACGATGTCGTCGCCGGTGCGGATACCGCTGTCGAAGAGGACGGTGAGCCGGTCACCCACGGCTTCCGCCACGCGGGGGAGGGCGTCGGCCGCGGCGACGGACCCGGCCACCTGACGGCCGCCGTGGTTGGAGACGACCACACCGTCCATGCCCGCGTCGGCGGCCAGGCGCGCGTCGTCCGGGTGCAGGACGCCCTTGAGGACGATCGGGCCGTCCCAGTTCTCCCGCAGGAACGCCAGGTCCGGCCAGCTCTTGGCCGGGTCGGAGAACATCCCGACGAAATGCATCACGGCCGCGTTCGGATCCTCGTGCACCGGCTTGGCCAGACCTGCCAGAAAGGCCGGGTCCGAGAAGTAGTTGGCCGTGCCGACCCCGTGCAGGAACGGCAGGTACGCCTGGTCCAGATCGCGCGGCCGCCAGGACAGCAGCGGCGTGTCCAGGGTGACGACCAGCGCGGTGTACCCGGACGCCTTCGCCCGGTTCAGGAAACTGCGGGCCACCTCGGGATCCTTGGGCCAGTACAGCTGGAACCAGCGCTCGGCATCGCCCATCGCCTCGGCGACCTGCTCCATGGGGGTGCTGGACGCGGACGACAGGATGTACGGCACGCCCTGCGCGGCGGCGGCCCGGGCCGCGGCGGACTCGGCGTCCGGGTGCATGATCGACAGGACTCCGACCGGCGCCAGCGCGAGGGGCGCCGGCAGGGCACGGCCCAGGACCTCGACCGACAGATCCCGGTCGTGCACGTCCCGCAGCATGCGCGGGACGATCCGCCGGCGCTCCAGGGCCGCCCGGTTGGCCCGGGCCGTACTGCCGTCGCCCGCGCTGCCCGCGACATAGCCCACCGGGCCGGGCCCGAGCCGCTGCTCGGTGAGTTCCTCCAGCCGGGTCAGATCGGTGGGCAGCCGCGGCACGGCGCCCGTCATCCCGTTCAGATAGATCTCGTACTGGAAGTCCGCCCAGTGCTTGCCCACCGTACGCCCCGCCTCTCGTCGTCTCCTCGTCGAGACCGTGCCGTGGGGGCGACGATACCGAGCGGTATGCGCTCCGGTGGATCAGGGGCGGGCCGCCGCCTCGTGCAGCACGCGTGCCAGGGCGCTCGGCTGCGAGAACATCGGCCAGTGGCCGGTGTCCAGCGTCACCAGCTCCCAGCTGTCACTCCCGAGCAGCGCGGCCACCGCCGGCATCGGTTCGTGGCCGTCCAGGAGGCACTTCACGTACGTCGCCGGCAGCTCGCTCAGGGGGCGGTCGAGGACGGCCGGTTCGGTGAGCGTGATGCCCGGGTGCGGGGTTGCTTCCACGATCCGGGCGATCTGCTCGTCCGTCAGGCCGTGCCCCGCGTACTCCTCGGGACCGAGCGGCGGCCAGTATCCGCCCTGCGCGTCGATCGTCCGCCGTACGTGCTCGCTGGGCCAGCCGGACAGGAACGACTCACCGTCCACCGGTACGTTGGCGTCGACGAACACCACGCGCCGCAGCCGGTCGCCGATCCGCGCGGCGGCCTGCCCGACCGGAATACCGGCGTAGCTGTGCCCGACCAGGACGACGTCCCGCAGATCGAGCCGCTCCACCTCCTCGGCGATGTCCCGGACGTGCGTCTGCTGCCCGTCCGGCCGTGTGTCCCGTCTCTCGGCGAGCCCCGACAGCGTCAGCGCGTGGACGTCATGCCCGGCGCCGCGCAGCTCCACGGCCACCTCGTCCCACGCCCCGAGCCATGCCCCGGCCACCAGTATGAAGTCGCTCATGCCTGCAACGTAACCGAAGGGTCTGACAACCCCTCACTCCTCCTCGTCCGTGCGCGGTGTGGGGTCCGGCTCGGTGTCCGGTCCCTGGGCCCTGACGCGCTGGACGTGTTCGAGGGAGTCGCGCAGCTCAGCGAGCCAGTCGTCCGTGTGGCGCTGGACCAGACGCACGCACCAGGCCAGCGCGTCGCTGCGGCTGCGGGCGACGCCGCCGGCGATCAGGGTGTCGAGGACCTGGCGTTCGGGCTGGCGCAGCCGTGTCATGACGGGTGCGGCCACGTGCGTGAAGAGGGTCCGCCGCCCGCCGCACTCCACGCCCCAGGACACCTTGCGGCCGAACCGCTGCTCGGCCTCCCGCGCCACGGCCATCCGGTCCTCGCGGGTGCGCTCCCGGAACTCCTGTGCACGGCTCTCCAGGGCCGCGTCCCGCTCGGCGGCCGGGGCGTCCCCGGCAAGTCGGGGTGCGGGGATGCGGCCGATGACGGTGATCTCCTCGCGGTCGACCGTGATCTCGGTCAGCTCATCGAAGAGGTCGTCGGGCAGGCGGCCGGCGAACCAGCCGCGGAGCTTCTCTCGCTGCTGTCTCGTAATCATGTAATGACGATTACTCGGCCGTTCCATGAACACAAGGGGTCGCAAAGCAGTCGGCCGAGAGCGGAATCGGAATGTTTCAGGCCTATTAACGAACCCGCGGCAATCGGCCATCTGGCCGCTTCACGCCCCCGGGAACCGCGCAGTTACGGGCTTCACACGCGCAGATTCCGTAACTTCACGCCACTGTTTCAATACGCAATGTTACTGAAACCCGTGGGGTCGATGTGTGTTTCCGCTGCGGACTCGGCAGACTCGCGCTCGCCGCTCCGGGCACCGACCGAGCACGGGACGGCGCACCCTGTAATCGATGCGGAAGGATGCACACAATGCGGACCACCGCGCGCTGGGCCACGACCATCGGCATGACGGCCACCGCCGTCTGCGGACCCCTCTCCGGGGCCGCGCTCGCCTCTCCGGGTCAGGCCCCCACCGCGCTCTACGCCCCCTCGGCCCTCGTCCTCACGGTGGGCCACGGGGAGAGCGCGATCGCAGCGACTCCCGAACGCGCGGTCACCCTGAGCTGTGCGCCGACGCCCACCGGAACACACCCGGCGGCCGGCGCGGCCTGTGCCGAACTGCGCGGCGTCGGCGGCGACTTCAACGCCCTGACGGCGAGGGACGGCGTGATGTGCACCAAGCAGTACGACCCCGTGGTCGTCACGGTGGACGGAGTCTGGCAGGGCAAGCGCGTCTCCTACGAGCGCACGTTCTCCAACGACTGCATGAAGAACGCCTACGGGACGGGAGTCTTCTCCTTCTGAGAGGGCTGAGCCCACAGACCGGGATCGCGCCGTACCCGTGAAGCACAGCGGGCCGTGGCTGGGGAGCCGGGCCGTTGTCACGAGGAGTCGCGATCTCGCGCAAGGGGGCCGGCGGGCGGAGTGGGGCCGCCCGCCGGCCCCTGGGTCGTTCCACGCCCGGGCTCTCACGTGGGGTCAGGGTGTCCAGGCCGGTCGTGCTGAGTCCGGGCTAGGCCCGGTCGCGGTGGCTGGTGTCGCACCACGGGTAGCGGCGGCTGCGGCGGCAGGTGCACAGGGCCACGCGGAAGCGGTCGGAGGAGACGACGGAGCCGTCCTCCAGCTCCACCTCCACCGGGCCCTCCAACAGCAGCGGGCCCTTGCGCTGGACGCTGACGCGGCGCGGCGCCGCGGACCGGTCAGACGGGGAGTTCGGCACGGACGACCACCAACTCTTCCTTGTCCTCGGCGGCGGGCAGCAGTCCCCGCTCCCGCAGCCAGCGTTCCCGGCCGCGCAGCACGGGCCCCAGCGCGATGCGGCGCCGGCGGGTCACCGCGGCCTTCAGACCGGCCGACCGCAACTGTTCGACGGTCAGGTCCGGGCCGCTGAGTGCCGACTGCACGAGCAGCAGCACCCCGCCCGGCCGCAGCAGACCGGGCGCTTCGCGGCAGATCCGGTCGACGACCAGCCGCCCGTCGGCGCCCGCGTCCCACGCCCGGGCAGCACCCCGGGGCGGCCTGTGATGGCCGTCCGGCGACGGCACGTAGGGCGGGTTGGCCAGGATCAGATCGAACGTCCTTCCGTGCACGGGCTCGAAGAGGTTCCCGTGCCGGATGCGGACCGGGAGCCCCGCGAGCCGGGCGTTCAGCCGCGCGGCCCACACGGCGCTCCAGGACACGTCCACGGCGGTCACACGGCCGCCCCGGCGCGCGGCCTCCAGGGCCAGGGCGCCGCTGCCGGTGCCCACGTCGAGGACGCGCGCACCCGGAGGCAGCGGCTCGTCGGACAGGGCACCGGCCAGCAGCTCGGTGTCTTCCTGTGGGGCGTACACGCCCGGGAGTACCAGTGCAATCACGGACGCCGGGTACCCCGGACATCAGGAGATATGAGCTGCTTCCTGGGCGAGGGGAGCATGCAGTGACGAACGAGTTGCGCGCCAGTCGGCCAGGAGCCGGGCGCCGAAGCGTTCCTCCACGAACTCCGTGGCGCCGATGCCGAAGGCGACGTCCGGGGCGAGATACGGCTCGCATTCCAGCAGTCCGCCGATGACGTCGTGCCGCACCACCTGCTCGTGGACCGCGTCCGCCTCGACGTGCTCGTCGTAGAAGTGCTCGGCGGCGGGCCCCGCGCCGGTGCGGCGCATCGCTTCGGCGAGCCGGCGCGACCCCGGTGACGAGGTGATCTCCACCGTCGCGAAGTGCCCGACGAGGGCGCCCCTGAGGGCCCGGTGCAACCCGAAGAGCGACATCATGTTCACCGTGACGAGGGCCTCCGCGCACGCCGCGTCCAGGTAGCGGCCGTAGGCGGTGTCCAGGCCCAGGTCCGCCATCAGGTCCGCGAACAGGCGGGCGTGCACACGCTCCGCGCGGCCGCCGCCCCACTCGTCGAACTCCACCGCCGCCATCGCCGCCTTCGCCCGGCCCGACAGCCGGGGCAGCACCCAGGCGTGCGGGTCCGCCTCCTTGAGGTGGTAGAGGGAGCGCTGGGCCGCGTACTCGCGCACCTGCCACAGCTCGCCCTCGTCCCGCAGGAAGTGGCTGACGCCCGTGCCCTCGACGGGCTCGACCAGAAGCCCGGCCAGTGCCTCGTCCACGCTGTCGTGGACGTGTGCGTCACTGCGCAGGGCGGACAGGAAACGGTGCTCCATGGCCGCGCGGACGCGCAACAGGTCCGGATCCCACTCGCGCTCCGGGGGAACGCCCGCGAAGCCGCGGTAGTGCAGCTCGTAGCACAGGTAGAGGGCGAGCTGGAGGTCGTCGCCGTACACCTCGGCGCGGGCGACCTCCTCCAGGCGGGGCAGGCGGCCTGCGCCCCGCAGATGGGCGTCGACGCCCCTGCTCAGCGGTCCGCGCGGGGTGGGAAGTGGTGGTCCTTCGTGCTCCATGCGCGCCGGGTACCCGCGCGGCGCGCATGGTCACCCGCAGCGTGACACCCGCCCAGGGGGTACTCCGGCGGGTCATGAAGGCACTGGTGGTGAACTGCACCCTCAAGAAGTCGCCCGAGACCTCGAACCGAGGCGCTGCCGAACGTCGTGGTCGAGCAGCTGCGGAAGGACGGCGTGGACGTCGACGTCCTACGGGCCGTCGACCCGGACATCGCTCCGGGAGTGACCAGCGAACCGGTGGACGACGGTGTTGCGTGGCCGGGGGTGCACGCACGCCTGCTGGAGTCGCAGATCCTGGTCATCGCCTCGCCGACCCGGCTGGGCGGGCCGTCCTCGGTGGCGCAGCGGGTCCTGGAACGGATGGACGCCAAGCTGTCCGAGACCGACGAGGAGGGCCGGCCGGTGGCCTACAACCGGGTGGCGGGCGTGGTCGTCACCGGCAACGAGGACGGGGCCCATGTGATCGACGAGATCACGAGAGGCCTTGAGGACATCGGCTGCACCATCCCGGGCCAGGCCTGGACGTACTGGAACCAGGGGCCGGGGCCCGGGCCGAGCTTCCTCGACGCCGAGCGGGGCCACGACTGGTCGCGGTCGACCGGACGGGCCATGTCGGCGAACCTGCTCGGTGTGGCCCGGGCCCTGGCCGCGCGGCCGCGCGGACCGCCGCCCCCGTAGCCCGGGCCCGCCCGGTACCCGTCAGTCCCCCTCGGACTCCTCCTGCGCACGCGTGTTCGGAGTGGTGGCATCCCCGGCCTCGCCCCGGTGGCGGCGCTCCTCGGCGGAGTCCCGGGCGCGTTTCTCGGCGTCCTCGACCTCCCGCAGCACCTCTTCGAGTGCTGTCTCGGCCGGCTTGCCCTGCCGGTCCTCGTCGCGGTGCTGATCCTGGTGCTGGGTCACAGGGTGCTCCTTTCCGTGTGCGGTACGTCCGGTCGTGGTGGAGGTGGTCCGGTCAGCGGGTCACGGCGGGGGCGGTCAGCTGGAGGCCCGGGCGATGCGCAGCGGCACCGGGTCGGCGGGGGCGGCCTCCTCGCTGCTCCTGGCGACCTCGGCCCACCAGGAGGGGCCGTCCTCGATGTGGCGCAGCAGCACGCCCTCTCGGATCGCCCAGGGGCAGACCGTGACGGCCTTGATGCCGGTCAGCTTCAGCGCGGTGTGCCCCACCACCGCTCCGGCCAGGCTCTGTGCGGCGCGCGGTGCGGAGATGCCCGGCAGGTGCGCGCGTTCGGCGGCGGGCAGAGCGGCCAGCTGCGTGATCGCCGTCCGCAGGTCGGAGCGGCGCATCTGGCGGTCCACGAAGGGTCCGTGGCGTCCGGGCGCCGCGCCGCACAGCCGGCCCAGCTGCTGGAAGGTGCGGGAGGTGGCGACCGCGGTGCGCGGTCCCTCCCACCGGATCCGCGCCGCCACGTCCCGCAACTGGTGGCGTACCTTGCGGCGCAGCGCACGGACGCGCTCCGGCGACGGCGGGTCCTCGTCGTCGAAGAACTCGTGCGTCAACCGCCGCGCCCCCAACGGCAAGGACGCCACGAAGTCCGGCAGCCGGCCGCGCCCGAAGGCGACTTCGAGGGTGCCCCCGCCGATGTCGAGCAGGGCGAGCGGCCCCGAGCGCCAGCCCATCCAGCGCCGGGCCCCGAGAAACGTCAGTTCGGCCTCGACCTCGCCCGGCAGGGTGCACAGGTCGACGCCGGTACGGGCGCGGACGGTGCGCAGCACCTCGTGCCGGTTCGGTGCGTTGCGCACCACGGCGGTCGCGAAGGCCGGCGGGTCGGCCGCACCCCAGCGGGTGGCGGTCCTGCTCGCCTCGGCCACCGCGTCCACGAGTTGCGCAACGGCCTGCTCCGGGATGGGTCCCCCCGGTGTGACCTGCTCGGACAGCCTGAGTCGCCATTTGGCGGTGTGCACGGGCAGCGGCACCCCGTCCGCCGCGTCCGCGACCACAAGTCTGACCGTGTTCGATCCCACGTCCACCACGCTGATTCGCATGGCCGGTGGGTACCCATTTACGGGGCCGCCCAACAGGCAGCGCAGCAGGGAAGAGGGACTGCCGGGCCCTGTGCGTGACGGCCCCCTGCGCTCCCGGCCGGTCACCTGCGCATGACCGGCGGAACCGGCGGACCACCAGGACGCGCTCGTGTGGCTCGTCCGGCACCCCCATCGACCGGGCGAGGGCCATGACCGCGAGAGACCGCGAGATCCACCACCGCTTCGGCGAGGCCGCGGGGGGCGTGGTCCGGGCGGCGGGGCCCTCGGGCGCGCTGTCGGGGGAGGGATTTCCGTGGCATGGGAGCACCACGTTTTCGAGGGACGTGTACGAGAAGGGGAAAGTTCGCATTCCTTGACGCGCATATAACTCGGGAGGCATATTGAAGTCATGCCCGACGCCGCCCTCTGGACCGCGCTCGCCGACCCCCATCGGCGGGCCATGGTCGCCCTGCTCCTGGAGCGGCCCCGGTCCGTCGGTGAGATCGTCGAGGCGTGCGGACTGAGTCAGCCGAGCACCTCCAAGCACCTGAAGGTGCTGCGCGAGGCGGGGCTGGTCCGGGTGCGGCAGGACGCCCAGCGCCGCGTCTACGCCCTCGACCCCGGCCCGATCGCCGCCCTGGACACCTGGCTCGCCCCCTACCGCGCGCTGTGGAACAAGAGCCTCGACGCGCTGGGCCGCCGGCTCGACGATACGCCGGACGCCTCCGAACCCCCCGCAGCCAAGGACTGATCACCGTGACCACGGACCTCACCGGCACTTATCTGACCCTGGAGGACGGCCGTCCCGCCGTCCGTTTCAGCCGCCTCTACGACCACCCCGTCGACCGTGTCTGGCAGTTCGTGACCGACCCGGACGAGCTGGAGCGCTGGTTCCCGTCCCGCGCCGAGATCGAGCTGCGCCCCGGCGGCACCGTCACCTTCAGCGGAGACCCGCACATGGAGGACTCCACCGGCCGGGTCCTCGCCGTCGACCCGCCCCGGCACCTGTCGTTCGAGTGGGGCGGGGACGAACTCCACTTCGACCTGGAGCAGACCGGCGAGAGGAGCACCCGCTTCACGCTCACCAACGTCCTCGACACCGACGAAAGCGCCGCCCGCAACGGCGCCGGCTGGGAGGTCTGCCTGGCCGCTCTGGACGCCAGGGCGCGCGGCGAGGAGACCGCGGCTCCGCACGCCGGGGCCGACGCGCCCTGGAAGGAGCTCTACGCCGCCTATGTGGCGGCAGGGGTGCCCTCTGGCGCACCGGTGCCCGGACTGGACTGACCGCTCACGCCATCTGACGCCGCACCAGCTCGTGCAGCCGTCCGCTCGTGTCGGCGAGGAGCTGGGCGGGCGGGCCCTGCTGGATGACCTTGCCGTCCTCCATCACCACGACCCGGTCGGCGTCCATCACGGTCGACAGCCGGTGCGCGATGACGACCCGGGTGGCGTTGAGGGCCTTGGTGCTCTCGATGACCGTGCGCTGCGTCTCGTTGTCGAGCGCGCTGGTCGCCTCGTCGAAGAAGAGGATGCGGGGCCGCCGGATCAGTGCCTGGGCGATCATCAGCCGCTGGCGCTGGCCGCCGGAGACGGCTCCGCTGCCCGCGACGATGGTGTGCAGCCCCATCGGCATCCGCTTGATGTCCTCGGCCAGGCCCGCCATCTCCGCCGCCGCCATCGCCTCCTCCGGCGTGTACGGCTCGGTGCCGCAGATGACGTCCAGGATCGAACCGGTGAACGGCTGCGCGTGCTGGAGCACCACACCGCACTGGCGGCGCACCGCCGACTGGTCGAGGGCCGCCAGGTCCTGCCCGTCGTAGAGCACGCTGCCCGACACCGGCCGGTCGAAGCCGATCAGCAGCCGCAGCAGTGTCGACTTCCCGCAGCCGCTCGGGCCGACGACCGCGACGAACTCGCCCGGCCGCACCTCGAACGACACGTCGTCCAACACCAGGGGACCGTCGTCCGAGTAGCGGAACGACAGCCGCCGCGCCTCGATCGCCCCGGTCAGCGGACCCGGCCGCGTACTCGCCGTACGCACCTCGGGCGTCGCGTCCAGCACCGGCTTGATCTCCTCGAACAGCGGCAGCGCGGCCACCGCCGAGACGAACGAGCCCGTCAGCTGCGTGACGGAGGTCAGCACCATCGTCACCGAGGTGTTGAAGGTGAGGAACGCCGCCGCCGACATCGAGCCCCGGGCCGGACCCGCCAGCAGCATGAACATCAGCAGGGTGCACAGCGGCAGGTACACCGCGCCCAGCACCGTCGTGAGGTTCTTGATGCGGCCGACCTTCTGCTGGAGCTCACGGCTGCGTGCGAACTCCGACGCCCACGCGGCGTACGCGTAGTTCTCGGCGGCCGCCACCCGCAGCTTCGGCAGTCCGCGCAACGTCTGGAACGCCTGGTTGTTCAGCTTGTTGGAGAGCACCACCAGACGCCGCTGCCAGCGCACCTGCCACAGCCCGAGTCCCAGGAACACCGCCGCGATGACGACGAGCATGCCGATCGCGGCCATCGCCATCGGCACGCTGTACCAGAACAGCAGCCCCAGGTTCATCGCGCCGATCGTCACCGACTGGGCGACCGTCGGCCCGACACCCGCCAGCAGCCTGCGGATCGCGCTGATGCCCAT
Source organism: Streptomyces sp. NPDC007907 (assembly GCF_042959365.1). Lineage (NCBI taxonomy): Bacteria > Bacillati > Actinomycetota > Actinomycetes > Kitasatosporales > Streptomycetaceae > Streptomyces > Streptomyces sp. NPDC007907. The sequence continues at coordinate 434,898 of NZ_JBIBKR010000003.1, read as the reverse complement.
GGCCGCGCTCGCCAGCTCGCCGGTGGAGCGCTCGGTGAAGAACTTCGTCGGCAGCCTCAGCAGCCGGTCCCACACCGCCGGCTGGAGCGTGGCCTCGATCCGGCCCTCGATCCGCAGGATGGTCAGGTTCTGCAAGAGCATGAAGGCCGCGGCCACCACACTGCTCAGCATCACCGCGAGACACACCTGCACGATCAGGCCCGTCTGCGCCTTCGGCACGAACTCGCCCAGCACCTTGCCGGTCGCGACCGGCACCAGCGCGCCGATCGCCACCGTGACCAGACCGCTGAGCAGCAGACCCGTCAGATCGCCGCGCATGCCCCGCAGGCAGAACCGCAGCAGCCCCAGTGGACCGAGCCGCCGCTCCGGCAGCGGACGGTAGAACATCACCGCGCGCGGCTCGAACTCGTCGGCGTTGGCCTTCTCGATCGGTGTCTCACGCCCGGTCGACGGATGCACCGCGACGTAGCCGCCGCGCCGCCACAGCAGCGCCACCGGCGCCCCCGACAGGGCCCGCTGACCCACCAGCGGCCCCACGTCGTCCCGCCACCAGCGGCCGTCGAGGCGAACCGCCCGGGTGCGCACGCGGGAGGCCAGGGCGACCTGCTCGACCGGGTCGAGACGGTCGCCGCCGGTGCCCTTCTGGGTCGGCTCGGTGATGCGGATCCCGGCCGCCTGCCCGACCAGCCTGCACGCCGCGTACGTGGCGTCGGCGTCGGCCGAGGTGGTCCGCTTGCCCGACCGCTTCCCGATGGAGGCGAGCAGTGTCCGGTCCGCCTGGGCGCGCACCGCCTCACCGGCCTTGATGCCCTCGGCGGTGCGCGACTCGTGCGTGCGCTCCAGCTGCTCGATCCAGCGGTCCAGCGTGGTCAGCAGCCGGTACTGCTGGTCGACCATGGACTGCCACAGCGCCGGATCCATCAGCAGGTCGGCCGCGGCCTCTGCGCCGTACAGCGAGCCGTACTGCACGCTGCCCGGGGGCACCTGCATCCAGAACACGTCGTCGTCGGTGGGGGCCGCCGCCCGCTCGGTGGCCATCGGCGCCTGGAAGAGGATCGACAGGCTGCGGCCGACCCCGAGGGCGAGTGCGTACTCCAGTGGACTCGTCGTCGGCGGCACGTACTGCGGATTGCCGTACTCGTCGTACGACCAGGTCGCCGTGTCGGCCGGCTGGTACAGCTCGCGCAGCCCGATGCGGTGCACCACGCAGTCCCGCAGCGGCCGGGCCACCAGGGTGTGCTCCGGGCCCGGCACCGGGCCGAGCACCAGCGAACCGGCCTCCAGACGGCCGAGGTGATGCCAGTGGCCCTGCTGCCCGGCGTCGACCGCGAACAGGTCCACGGCGCCGGACACGACCAGCCACAGCACCTGCGGCCCCTCGAGGTCGAGCCGGTTGAAGCCGGCGCAGTCGATGCGCGAGCCCATCTGCCCGAAGGCGCCCAGCACGAGGTCGCCGTCGTGCCCTTCGTGAACGGTCGTCATCTCACCGCTCCCTGACCAGGGCCGCGTACGCACCGCCGCGGGCCACCAGGTCCTCGTGCCGTCCCCGCTCCACGACCGTGCCGTGCTGAAGGACGACGATCTCGTCGCTGTCGCGGACCGTGCTGAGCCGGTGCGCGATCACCACACAGGCACAGCCGCGCCGGCGCAGGTTGTCCATCACGACCTGTTCGGTCTCCGCGTCCAGCGCGCTCGTCACCTCGTCGAGCACCAGGATGCTCGGCCGGCGCACCAACGCCCGCGCGATCTCCAGGCGCTGGCGCTGACCGCCGGAGAAGTTGCGGCCGTCCTGCTCCACCTTGCTGTGGATACCGCCCGGGCGGCGCGTGATCACGTCGTACAGGGCGGCGTCGCGCAACGCCTCCTCCACCGCGTCGTCCGGGATCGACGGGTCCCACAGCGCCACGTTGTCGCGGACCGTGCCCTCGAAGAGGAACACGTCCTGGTCGACGAAGGACACCGAGGCGGCCAGCGCCCCGCGCGGGATGTCCTCGATGCGCTGCCCGTCGATGCGGATCACACCCTCCCACGGCGCGTACAGCCCGGAGATCATCCGGGACACCGTGGACTTGCCGCTGCCCGAGCCGCCCACCAGCGCCACCTGCTGCCCGGGCCCGACCGTCAGGTCGAAGCCGGACAGCAGCGGCTTGTCGAGGGGGCTGTAGCCGAAGGTGATGTTCTCCAGCTCGACATGGCCCTGGAGACGGCGCGTCGACTCGGAGGCGCCCGGCCGGCCGTAGAGCGGGTCGGCCTGGAAGTTCTCCACGTCCTTCAGCCGGGCCACGTCCGCCGCGAAGTCCTGGATGCGGCCCGCGACGCCGTTCAGCCGGGTCAGGGGGGCCGTGAAGCGGGTGACCAGTGCCTGGAAGGCGACCAGCAGACCCACCGAGATGTGTCCCTCGACCGCCCGCATACCGCCGATCCACAGGATCAGCGCGCTGTTGAGGGTGGCGAGCGTCGGCGCTACCACGCCGAGCCAGGCACTCGGCACGCCGAGCCGCTGCTGCTCCTCCAGGGTGGTGGCATGCTGTCCGGCCCACTTGCGGAAGTAGCCGTCCTCGCCGCCGGTGGCCTTCATCGTCTCGATGAGCTGCAGGCCCGTGTAGGCGGTGTTGGTGAGGCGTGCGGTGTCCGCGCGCAGCTTCGCCGTGCGGGTCGCCCGCAGCCGGATGACGACCCGCATCGCCACGACGTTCAGCAGGGCCACGCCGATGCCGACGAACGTCAGCTGCGGGTCGTAGGTGTAGAGCAGCACCGCGTACAGCACGACCACGATCGCGTCCACGCCGGCCGCCGCGAGGTCGCGGGACAGGGTCTCGGAGACCGCGTCGTTGGACTGCAACCGCTGCACCAGGTCGGCCGGGCTGCGCTGGGAGAAGAACGTCACCGGCAGCCGCAGCAGATGCCGCAGGAAGCGGGCGCTGGACAGGGTCGAGGAGATGATGCGGCCGCGCAGCAGGTTGGCCTGCTGGAGCCAGGTCAGCACGACCGTGAGCAGCACGCAGGCCGCCATCGACGTGAACAGCACGCCGAGCAGCGAGGTCTGGTCGCCGATCAGGAACTCGTCGATGTAGGTACGGCTCAGGGCGGGCACCGCCGCGCCGACCGCCACCAGCAGCAGGCTCGACAGGACCGCGGCGGGCATGGTGCCCGCGGTGCCGCGCAGCCGTGCGGGCATCGCGCCCAGCACGCCCGGCTTGCGGCCGCCCCGGGTGAAGTCCTCGCCGGGCTCCATCACCAGCACGACACCGGTGAAGCTGCCGTCGAAGTCCTCCATGGGGACGAACCGGCGGCCCTTGCCCGGGTCGTTGATGTACACGCCGCGGCGGCCGAAGCGGCGGCCCGTGCCGTCGTAGACGACGTAGTGGTTGAACTCCCAGAACAGAATGGCCGGCGACTTCACCTCGGCGAGGGCGGCCAGGTCCATCTGCATGCCCTTGGCCGTCAGGCCGTAGGAGCGGGCCGCCTTGAGGAGGTTGCTGGCGCGAGAGCCGTCCCGGGAGACGCCGCAGGCGATGCGCAGCTCCTCCAGCGGGACGTGCTTGCCGTAGTGGCCGAGCACCATCGCCAGGGAGGCGGCGCCGCACTCGACGGCTTCCATCTGGAGCACGGTAGGGGTGCGGACGGTCTTGGCCCGGGCCTTGGGCACCTTGCGCTTCGGCGGGGCGGCGCGGCGCCTGCTGCGGGGTTCCTGTGCGGTCGCGCTCATGGCAGCAGCCAGTCGACGGGGCGCTGGTCGGCGAGCCGGATCGAACCGGAGGCCAGCGTCATGGAGGTCAGCCTGAAGGGGGGCCCGTCCGCGGACGACCACCGGTAACCGCTCTTCGTGGCGGAGGACTTGTCCAGCCGTACCGTCACGGCCACCGGCCTGCCCTTCTTGGTGAACTGCTCGCCCAGCTGGCTGTCCCCGAGGAAGGCGGCGATCGTCTGCGGGGACTGCGCCGCGCGGTCCACCGACTTCACATGGCCGCGCAGCACGCCGTACTCCTGTGTCGGCACCGACTGCACGGTGAGGTCCACGGCCGCGTCGTCGGGGATCGAGGCTGCGTTCTCCGCCGGGACGTACACGGTGGCGTAGAGCGGATCGCCGGTGTGGGCGACCTTCTCCACGGCGGCGACGTTCGCGCCGGTCCGGATGATCTGCCCGACGGTCGCGGCCAGCGCGGAGACCCGGCCGGCGGCGAGGGTGCGGACGACCGCCTCGCCCTCGGGCGTGCGGACCTTGAGCACGGGGGAGTTCGCGGGGACCTGCTCGCCCTGCTCGGCGAGCACCGCGGTGACCTGGCCCGCGACGGGGCTCTGCAGGAGGTAACTGCCCTGCCCGTGCGTGATGATGGCGGGCGCGCTGACGGTGGAGGTCACCGAGCCGGTCACGGCCCACACCGAGGCGGCCGCCATGGCGACGACCGTCACCGAGAGCACGAGCCAGCCCTGCGGGCGGGCGAAGCGCACCGGCAGGTCGAGCTCCTCCGGGGACTGGAGCTTGGCGAGGGCCTGTTGGCGGAACTGCAAGGAACTTCCCTCACCCGTGGAAGAGGTTCATACGGGACCGTGGAGGAGACTCACGCGGAACCGTGGGAGAGATGTATACGGAACCCGAAGAACCCGGAACCGCGGGCTGCGGTTCCGGGAATCAACGGCACAAGGGCTCGATCAGAGGCCGGAGACCAGACCGGTGACCGGGGCCGTGTTCAGGCCGGTGACGCCCTCGACGGTGCCGACGGCGGTGTCGACCAGGCCGGAGACGGGGGCAATGCCGTCAACGGTGTCGGTGACGGTGTTCACGGCGTTCACGGACAGGCCGCCGGAGATGGCGTCGAGCGCGGCGTCAGCGATTTCGACGGTCTCGACCTGGGGGGTGGAGTTCATGGTGGAACTTCCCTTCATATGGATATCTCACAAGGGGGGAGCGGCCCCCTCTGGGGGACAGATGACGGCCGCGACCGCGAGCGCCGGACATCCGTTTCCGAGTGCCCTGAGCGGCCCCCGCGGTGCGATGGATCAAAGCACGCCGCAGCTCGCAGCTTCCAATCAACCACCCCCCTCACCAGGACACTTGCGCCCCAGCGGTACCGATGAGTGGAGGTCTGCGCACCGCTTGGCGGCGAGTTCTTCACATGCGCCATCGCATCGGCGCATTCGGGGTCTTGAGTCGCCGGGAGGCGAATCCGGCACTCCCGCCCCAAAGGCGTGACCGACGCGGCGGGGTCTGTGGACAACCCTCCTTTCGGTGACCGGGTTGAGCATTCGATGTGCAGATTCGCTGAAGCCGGGATTCGACTCCGGAACTGCGACAGATCGTTCCCGGCCGGATACGAAGCGTTTCCTTCCGGTGGGGCTGACGCGGCGTCGGTTGCTGAAAGGCCGTCATCCGGCCATGGCGCGCCGCGGACCCCGCCGGGCCAGGCCCGCCGGACCGGCCGCTGTGAGCAGGGCGGTCGCCGCGTGCACGGGTCCGCTTGCGCACGGCGGGAGTTGGCTGATTCCGCGGTGCGAAGGGATCACTTGCAAACGGAATTGAACGCCCCGTGCGGCCCGTGCGTACCAACAGCCATCCAGGCGCCCCCCAGAAGCTGCCGGACGGCGGCACCTACTCCGTTCCCCAGGAGGAGAGAAGTTTGAGTCACAAGCGAATTCCGAAGCGCAAGGCCGCGATAGCGGCGGGCAGTGTGGTGGCGCTCGGCGCCGCCGCGATCCTGCTCCCCAACGCCAACGCCTCGCAGGACGGTTCGTCCGGCGACGCGGCCGGCGCGCCGAAGACCCTGAAGGCGGGCGACGCCTCGGATCTCGCCTCCCAGCTCTCCGGGCTCCTCGGTGACGCGTTCGGCGGCTCGTACTACGACGGCGACAACAAGCAGCTCGTCGTCAACGTCGTCCCGGGCGACAACAACAACGTGATCGTGCAGGCGAAGGCGGCCGGCGCGAAGGTCCGCGAGGTCGACAACAGCTGGTCGGAGCTCCAGGAGGGGGCGTCGACGCTGAAGTCCGAGGCGACGATCGCGGGCACCTCGTGGGCGATCGACCCGCGCACCAACAAGCTCCTCGTGACGGCCGACAGCACCGTGACCGGCGCCAAGTGGGACAGACTGGAATCCACCGTGCAGGAGCTCGGCTCCGGCATGGCCACGCTCAAGAAGTCCTCCGGCACCTTCAAGCCGTTCGTCTCCGGCGGCGACGCCATCTTCGCGGGCGGCTCACGCTGCTCTCTCGGCTTCAACGTCACCGCGAGCGACGGCTCCCCGGCCTTCCTGACCGCCGGCCACTGCACCCTCGGCGGCAACGAATGGTCCGACACCCAGGGCGGCCAGCCGATCGCCACGGTCGACCAGTCGACCTTCCCCGGCAACGGTGACTTCGCACTCGTGAAGTACGACGACCCGGCGACCGAGGCGCCCAGCGAGGTCAACACCGGCGACCAGACCGTGCCGATCACCGAGGCCGCCGAGGCGACCGTCGGCCAGCAGGTCTTCCGGATGGGCAGCACCACCGGGCTCAACGACGGCCAGGTCCTCGGCCTGGACGCCACGGTGAACTACCCGGAGGGCACGGTCACCGGCCTCATCCAGACCGACGTCTGCGCCGAGCCCGGCGACAGCGGCGGCTCGCTGTTCACGCAGGACGGTCTCGCCATCGGCCTGACCTCCGGCGGCAGCGGTGACTGCACGGCCGGCGGCGAGACGTTCTTCCAGCCGGTGACCACCGCGCTGGAGGCGGTCGGCGCGACCCTCGGCGCGGGCGGTGCCGCGGGCGGCGGCGCCGGTGCCGGCGACGAGGCCGGTGCGGGGCAGGAGGCCGGCGCGGGCGACGAGGCGGGCGCCGGTGAAGAGGCCGGTGCCGGCGGCGAAGCCGGTGCGGGCGCCGGTGAGGAAGCCGGAGCCGGTGAAGACGCCGGAGCCGGCGAAGAGGCAGGTGCCGGTGCCGGCGAGCAGGCCGGGGGCGACGAAGCGGGCGCCGGAGCCGGTCAGGACGCGGGCGCCGGTCAGGACGCGGGTCAGGGTGCCGAGGACCACTCGGGTCTGACCGAGTCCCGCTGACCCCTGCACAACCGTCGGCAGCCGGTCCGACGCGGCCGGCCCGGTTCCGCCCCCCTTCCTGGCGGAACCGGGCCGGCTCGCCTGCGTCCCCGGCCGGCTGCCGACCCCCGACGGCCCTATCCCAGCGCCCGGATCAGCAACAGGGCGATGTCATCGAGCCGTTCCTCCCCGTCCGCGTGGTGCCGCTCCTGGTGGACGAGGCTGTCGGCCAGCTCGTCCAGCGGCAGGTCCCCGGAATCGCCCACCCGCCGGCCGAGATCCGCGAGGGCCTCCTCGAAGTCCGTACCGGGGGACTCGACGAGACCGTCCGTGTAGAGGACCAGCAGCGAACCGGGGAGCAGGGCGACCTCCGTCGTCGGGTACACCGCGGAGGCGTCGATGCCCAGCAGCGGGCCGCCCGCCAGATCGAGGACCCGCACCCGGCCGTCCGGCCGTCTCAACAGCGGCGGGGGATGCCCCGCCCGGGACATCACGGCCCGCCCGTGCTCCGGGTCGAGCCGCAGGTACAGGCAGCTGGCGAACAGGTCGGACCCGAGGTCGAGCAGTAGCCGGTTGGTGCTGCGCATGACCTCCTCGGGCGCCTGCCCCACGGTGGTGTACGCGCGCACCGCCGTGCGGACCTGGCCCATCAGCCCAGCCGCCGTCACGTTGTGGCCCTGCACGTCCCCGATCACCGCCGCCGCCCTGCCCTGGGCGCCGACCAGGTCGTAGAAGTCGCCGCCGATGTCCATGCCCTGAGTGGCCGGCACATAGCGGCCGACCGCCTCGATGCCGGGCAGCGCCGGCAGGGAGTGCGGCAGCAGCGCCTCCTGCAGACCGTGCGCGAGCCGGTGTTTGGCGTCGTACAGCAGCGCCCGTTCCAGGGCCTGGGCGATCAGCCCGGCCATGCTCGTCATCACGGCCCGCTCGTCCGTCGGGAACGGGTGCGGTTCGGCGTAGGAGAGCACGCACGTGCCCACCGGGCGGCCCTGGGCGATCAGCGGCAGGAACGCCCAGGCCGCGAACCCGTCGGGGGTCGCGCGCCGCGCCGGGTACAGGCGCTCCAGCTGCTCCTGCGACTCGAAGAACGCGGGCACGCCCGTCCGCAGCACCTGGGTGCCCGGTGTCGACTCGGTCAGGGGCATCCCGTCGAACCGCTCCACCACGTGCGGGTCCCGGTACCCGCGGTGCCCGAGCACCCGCAGCCGCTTGGCCCGCGAGCCCAGCATGACCAGGGCCTGGCTGCCCACCGCCGGGGCGATCTCGTCGGCGACCAGCTGCACCACGTCCTGCACACCCACCGCCTCGGTGAGCGCCCCCGCCAGGTCCAGCACCTGCGAGATGGTGACCAGCCGGGACGGCGCCCCGTCGGGCGGCGGCGTGGTCCGGTTCATCCGGGAGACGGTCCGGGACCTGGTGATGCGGACGCTCAGGCCTGTCGTGCTCGGGTACAGCCGGAACGACAGCCACTCGCCGGGCGGGCGCAGCGCCACGAAGGAGGTGACGTGCTGGCTCAGCAGCGCGGCCCGGTAGCGGTCCTCGTACACCGGGTCGTTGAGCCAGGGCACCGATGCCCACAGCTGGGTGCCGAGCAGCCGGCTGACCGGGACGTTCAGCAGCTCGGCCGCCGCCGCGTTCACGAAGCCGACCCGTCCGTGCAGGTCCAGCGAGACCAGACCGTAGGGCAGCCGGCTCACCATCCGGGCCGCCTCGACCGTGCCGAGCGTGCCCGCCATGTCGCCCACCAGGGGCGAGGCGAGCATGTCGGTCTCGGGGTGCGGCGGGATGCTGTGCTGGGCGGCCCGCTCCAGCCGGACCGCCAGCCGCCCGCAGGCCGCGGTCAGATGGTCGCGCTCGTGGTCGGACATCTCCGCCGGATGCGCACCCGGCCAGGTCACGAAGACCGCGCCGTAGACGGTCGACTCGGTGGCGACCGGCACCGCGGCCAGGGCGAACGGGTAGGGCAGCACCACGGCGATCCGCGGGTAGAGGCGGGCCATCTCCTCCTCGCCGCCGACCCACACCAGCCGCCGTTCGCGCGCCGCGTCCGCGACCGGGATCGGCGAGCTCAGGCCCACCCGCTCCCAGGGCGCCGCGAACGCCCGGGGCAGGCCGGCCATCACGGCCATCTCCAGCACCGGCTGATCCGGTGCCATCAGGTACACCGCGCCGGAGTGGGCGTGCACCTCGTCCATCATCGAGGCCAGGGCCAGCGAGAGCAGGGGACGGCCGACCGGCGTCCGGGCGGCTGCCGGCGCCTGTGCGGACGACTGCCCGTCGGACACGCCGACCACCTCCTCGCACGGCCGCGCGACCGGGTTCAGGAACAAATCTCCTCCCTGGCGGCCCGTCCCGCACGACGAGCGGTTCCGCGACGGGTGCCGATTACCGTCGGTCACACGGGGGTCGGCCCCACAGGGCGAATTCTCGTACCCCGACCTTGCCGACCCATGCCCCCGTAGTCGAAGCGTGGCCGGGCGTACGGGCGCTGGGCGTGCGCCCCCGCGCATCCTGATGGCCGGTTCTTCGCGCCCACGGAGGGTCACGGTCGCGAACAATGGGGCAGACGCTCACCACGACGAGGGGGCGTACAGCGAGCCGAGGGGTGGCAGTGATCCGGGTGCTTCTGGTCCACGACGAGTGTCTGGTGCGGTCGGTGCTGGCGGAGTGGCTCCGCCAGAAGTCCGACCTGGCGGTGCACGACACGTCGTGGCGCGGCGCGCCGGGCACCGTGCGGTCGGTCCGGCCGGACGTGTGCGCGGCGGACCTGGAGTGCGCGGACTCCTACGGCATTCCTCCGCTGGGCGAACTGTGCCGGCCCGGGCCGGACCGCGTGCGCCCCCGATTACTCGTGCTCGCCACCGCGAACCGGCCGGGCCTGCTGAAGCGGGCGGTCGAGGCGGGGGCGCTCGGGTACGTCGACAAGGAGGGATCCCCGCAGAATCTGCTGCGCGGGATCCGTCGCGTTGCCGAGGGGGAACGTTTCGTCAACGACTCGCTGGGCTTCGGGTTCCTCAAGGCGGCCGAGATGCCGCTGACCCGCAGAGAACTGAGCGTGTTGTCGCTCGCGGCCGAGGGAGCCTCCATCGCGGAGATAGCCGGGAGTCTGCACCTGTCCCACGGGACGGTGCGCAACTACATGGCCGCCATCACCCGCAAGACCGGGGCCCGCAACCGCATCGACGCGATACGCATCTCCCAGGGCCAGGGCTGGCTCTGACCCCTGCGCGTCGCGTCCGGCCGGATCCGGTCGTTACCGGGCCGGTGCGGGGGTCCAGCTTCCGACCAGGTCACGGTACAGCGCGCAGGACCGCAGCAGGTCCTCATGGCCGCCGTACGCCGTGCTCCGCCCGTCCATCACGAGGATCCGGTCGGCGCGGCGGGCCGAGCTGATGCGGTGGGCCACGACCACCAGGGTCCCGCCCGGCCGCGCGGCGAACGCCCGCTCGGCGCGCTCCTCCGCCCCGGGGTCCAGATGGCAGGTCGCCTCGTCCAGCAGGGCGAGCGGGGCGTACGACAGATAGGCCCGGGTCAGCGCGATCAGCTGCCGTTCGCCCGCCGACAGCGCCGTGGGATCGACCCGGGCGCCCAGTCCGCCGAGCCGCGCGGCCAGCGGGGCGAGGCCGACCGCCTCGGCCGCGGCCAGCAGCTCCTCCTCGGGCACCGGGCCCGGACGCAGATAGGCGAGGTTCTCGGCCAGGGTGCCGCCGAAGACGTACGCCTCCTGCGGGATGAGCACCCGGGCGGCGGCGGCCTCGGGGCCGGGCACGGGGTGCCCGGCGACCCGGACGGTGCCGTGCGAGGGCATGAGCAGCCCCGCCACCAGCGCGGTGAGCGTGGACTTGCCGGTACCGCTGGGGCCGACGACGGCCAGGTGCGCGCCGGGCGGGAGGGTGAGGTCGAAGTCGTGCACGACGGGCGCGCTGGCGGGGCCGTAGGCGAAGGTTACGGACGTGAGCGAGAGGGCGGGGGGCGCGGTGGCGTGGTCCGCCGCGACGCCCGGGGTCACGGGCACACGCAGCCCGGCACCGGCGAAGGCGGGCCGCGTCAGCATGTCCCCGCTGGTGTCGGTCGCCCGGATCTTCTCGGTCACCGTCCCGCACACCGGGCCCGAGTCTTCCGGCGGGCGAGGCGGGTCGGTGTCCGTCGCGGCCAGTCTGCGCAGCACCACCGTCAGGCGGGATCCGCTCGTGCCCAGCCCGTGGATCAGGTTCCGCAGGGCCGGGAGCAGCGACTGGGTGACGTAGGCGAGGGCACCGACCAGGGCGCCCGCGGTGACGCCGTGGGCCAGCAGCCAGGGAGCGGCGGCCAGCAACAGCACGATCGGCATCTGCCCGCCGATCGTCAGGGACGCCACCCGCAGCACGCCCCAGCGGGCCAGCGCGCGAGCCGCCCGCAGTTCCGCCTCGACCCGTTCCCCGGTGCCCGCGGCGATCTGCGCCTCGGCGCCGGTCGCCGTGACGTCGCGCAGGCCCGGGCACACGGTGCCGAGGTCGCCGGCGAGGGCCTCGTCGGCGACCAGGAACGTCTCCTGCCGCCGGGCGAGGGGCCGCAGCGTCGCGGCGAACAGCGCCATGCCCAGGGCCAGGGGCGGCCCCACGACCAGCAGAAGCGGCGGGGCGAGCGTGAACAGCCCCGCCAGGGCACCGGCGGAGGTGAACACGAACGAGCGGGAGACCATGACCAGTCCGGCGAAGGTGTCCCGGGCGATCTCCACCTGCTGGGTAAGCCCCGACAGGGAGCGGGCCTCACCGGTCCGCACACCGCGCGAGACCACCCGCTCCACGAGCCGGTCCCGGAGCGGTTCGACCAGGTCGGCGACGGCTGCGTAGACCCGGGCGGTCCCGAGCGCGCCGAGCAGGACGCCCAGGCCGGTCACCGCCAGCCAGGCCAGTCCGACATCCGCCCGGCCGCGCAGGAACCCCTCGTCCAGGGCCCGGGCGGTGCCGTACCCGATGAGGAAGGTCTGCCCGGTCTCCAGCACGGACCAGGCGGTGAGCCGCAGCAGCACCCGCCGACGGGCCAGCAGGAAGGCCAGGCCCCGGGCGGCAAGGCCGGTGGCGGCGGTCATGGCCGCACTCCGGCCCCGGCAGACCCACCTGTCCAGGTCCGGCTGCTGCTCACGCCGTCACACCCCTTTCCCCGCTCACCGTGCCCCGGGTGTCCGGCGCAGGCCGTGAACCGCCGTCCGCCGCAGGGGTGTCGGCGGGGTCGGCTCCGTCCCCGAACACCGCCCGGTACTCCGGCAGCCGCCACAGCTCCTCGTGCCGCCCCACGGCCCGCACCCGCCCGCCGTCCAGCCACGCCACGGCATCGGCACACGCTGCCGTCGCACCCCGGTGGGCGACCAGGAGGCGGGTGGTTCCCGGGCCGTCGCCCAAAAGCGAGTCGGTGATGTGGCGTTCCGTCACCGTGTCGAGGCTGGAGAGGGCGTCGTCGAGGATCAGCAGGCGCCCCCCGTGCGCGAACGCCCGGGCCAGGCCCAGCCGTTGGGACTCGCCACCCGAGCGTTGGGCATCCGCGACGGGCGTGCCGTATCCGTAGGGGAGACGGCGGACGAAGTCGTCCGCGCGGGCCGTGCGGGCCGCCTTCCGGACCCGGGCGGGGGAGGGGGCGGCCAGGCCGAGGCCGATCGCCTGCTCGACCGTCCCGCCGAGGAGCGCCGGGCGGGCGAAGGCGTAGCCGACGGCACCCCGCAGGTCGTCGTGGCCGAGCTCGCGCAGCGGCACACCGTCGAGCAGTATCTCGCCCCCGTCCGGGTCGGCCAGCCGTCCGGCGAGCGCGGCCAGGAGCGACTTGCCGGAGCCGGACCGGCCGACCACCGCCAGCGTCGTGCCGCCGGGCACGTCGAGATCCACCCCGTCGAGCACGGTGCGTCCGCCGCGCCGGGCCGTCACCCCGCGCAGCTCCAGCCGCCCTGGCCCGGCGGGCAGCCGGCGGTCGCCGTACGTCGTGGCGGGTTCGGTCCCGACCTCGCCGAGGCGCCGGGCCGCGGCCCGGGCCCGGGCCAGGCCCGCGAGGCGGCCCACCACCACACCGACACCGGTCGCCAGCACCGCGTACCGGGAGGCCGCCAGCACCTCGCCCACCGAGAGCCGGTCCCGGGTGAGCAGGACCCCGGCCACGGCGACGACCGCGAGCTGCAGCAGCGGCGCCACGGCGACCGCCCGGGCCGCCGCCCGCCCCTGCACCCGCCACATGCGGTGCCCTGCCCGGGACAGCTCGGGCAGCGGCCGCAGCACCCGGGCCGCCTCCCGGCCTTCCGTGCCGGCCGCCCGGACGGTGCGGACCCCTTCGACGGCCTCGGCCAGCGCGGCAGCGATCCGCCCCTGGGCCTGCTGATAGCGCGACGCGCTGTCGGAGGTGTCCCGGGAGACGGCACGCAGGAGAAACGCCAGCACGGGGGCTCCGGCGAGGAACACGGCCGCGAGCCACCAGTCGATCACCGCGAGGGCGATCACCCCGCCGACCGGCCCGGCGAGCGCGGCCAGCAGCGCCGCACGGGCCGCCGGGGTGGTGCCCGCCTCGGCGGCGTTGCCCACCAGACGGGCCACGAGGTCACCGGAGCCGAAGCGGTCGGCGGCCCGCGGGCCGACGCCCAGGACGTGCCCGGTCAGCCGGCGGCGCAGCCAGGCCGTCGTACGGGCGTCGACGGTGCCGGTGAGGACGGTCTGGGCCGCGTCGAGCAGACCCAGCAGCAGGACGAGGCCGGCGCAGCAGAGCACCCAGCGGGTCGCCGGGGCGTGTGCCAGCACGAGATCGAGGGCCCGGCCGAGCACAGCCGGGAGCAGCAGTCCGGCACCGGTGGCGGCGGTGCTCACCAGGCACAGCACCACACAGCGGGACCCGCTGTACCGGGTGGCCGTGCGCAGCAGCGTGCGCGCGTGTCCGGCCGCCGGGTCGTCGTCGCCGCGCGGGGTCATACGGGCCTTTCCTGGAACGGGAAGGAGCCCGGGCGGCCCCTCCTCGAAGGGAGAGAGCCGCCCGGAGCGAGCAGACCGTGGATCAGAGACAGAGCAGAACGCTCGCGGCGCTGATGCAGGAGAGCAGGCTCACCGTGCTGTTGCCGCCGTCCGTGCGCTCTTCGGTCTCGATGGTCTGCAGGTCGAGAAGTGCCATGGTGATTCCTTCCGTTGGGTGTCCGTCCGTGGTCATCCGTGGGGACGGGGTGGTGTCACGACTCCGCGGGATCGCGGAACCGCGTCTGGGGGCCGCCGGTGGGCGGCGGGAGGAACGGCAGGTGGGCGCCGGCCGCGGGGTCGAGCGCCGCGCCGAGCGCCAGCAGGCACCCTGCCGTTCCGGTGGCGAGGTCCATGGAGAGCCGCATCATCTGGTGTCCCGGGAAGGCGAGTTGGCCCTCGTAGGTCATCGCGAACCAGCCGAGCCCGGCGATCTGCGCGGCCAGCCGGTCCTCGGTCGCGCCCGGCGTGGTGGTGCGGCTGAGGTGCAGGATCATTCCCGCGCGGCCCTGGAAGAGCCCGGGCTGCGCGTAGAAGCGGGAGGTGGCCGCGGTGAGCACTCCGGAACGGGCCCCTGCGAACTCCGCTGCCCGGCCCGGGGAGTGGGCCACGAGATCGTCGAGGACCATGCCCAGGCCCGCGCTGCCGTCGCCGAGGTAGGGCAGGGTCCGCCAGCCCTCGTCGACCTCCAGCGAGCCGTTCTCCCGGGTCACGCAGGACGCCAGGTCCCGGTGCAGGGCCACGGCCGCCGCCTCCAGCCAGGCCTCCTCACCGGTCCACTCGTACTGCCGCAGCATCAGCAGGGCGGCGCCGCTCGCGCCGCGCAGCAGGCCGGCGCGCGGCCGGGACCCGGCAGGGACCGGCTCGGTGAGCCGCTGGACGAGGATCCGGGCGGCCTCGTGGGCCCGTTCGCCCAGTTCCGCCTCGCCGGTCGTGCCGGCCAGGTGCCCGAGGACCAGGCCCAGCCCGGCGAGTCCGCCGTGCAGGTCGGAGGAGAGGTTCTGCCACCGCTCGGCGAGGATGCCCTCGACCAGGTCCAGGGCCCGCTGCCGGTGCCCGAGCCGGTCGAGGACCAGGGCGACGCCCGCGAGCCCGTCGTACAGGCCGAGCGGGGTGCCGACCGGGGGCGGTGAAGTACGGTCCAGCAGCCAGCGCTCGCCCTCCTCGTACCGCTCGGCGCCGGCCGCGTCCAGCGCGAACAGCACCCCCGCGGCGCCGTGTGCGAGCCCGAGCCCGCCGCCGTCGGAGAACTGGGCGATGTCGCCGGGGAAGAGCCGGTCGTCGCGCTCCGGGGTGGCCGAGGCGAGGATGGCCTTGACCATCGAGTCGCGGCTGTAGGGCCAGTCGCCCGGGTCCACCGGCGCGGAGGCGGTGGCCACGGTACGGCCGGACACCTCCCGGGTGATCTCGGTGACCGCCTCGTCGAGGAACTCCCGCGGCACGTCCGGGAACTCCTTGGAGATCACCTCCGCCAGATGCGCCGCCTTGCCGCGGTCGACCACGAACAGCGTGGTGACCGGCAGGAACAGGGCCAGCCGCAGACAGGCCAGCGCATAGCGGTCGACGTCGGCGCCGCGGCGGTCCGGCGGGGCGAAGAACCCGGGGTGGGCGACGACCTGACGGCCGTTCTCCCCGGCCGGTGCCGCGGCCTCGAAGTCGAGGAGGAACACCGTCTCCTCGTCCGGGGCGACCATGATGTTGAAGACGTGCAGGTCGTTGAAGACGATGCCCCGGGCGTGCACCGCCGCCACGGCCTCCTCCACCCGGCGGTGGATGCGCAGCGCCCAGGACGTGTAGGAAGCGACGGTCTCCGCGTCCGGGTCCTGGGTGAGCAGCGGATGCCGCTCCGCGAAGAAGGAGTTGAGCGGACGGCCCTCCAGGAAGTCCATCACCAGGAACCGGTGGCCGCCGAGCTCGAACCAGTCCCGCACCTCAGGCACCACGCCGGTGCCCGCGACCTGCTCCAGCGCCTGCTTCTCCCGCTCCAGCCGGGCGATCGCGTCGGTGCCGTCCGAGGCGAGCCCCGCGTGCGGCCGGCCCTCCTTGAGGACGACCTTGCGCCCGTCACGGGTGTCGGTGCCCGCGTAGACGCCGCCGCCGTTGGAGAAGTGCAGCGCCTTCTCGATGCGGTACGGCAGTTCGCCCGTCGTCGTGTTGTTCCGGGCGTCGAGATACGGCTGGAGGAACGGCGGCAGCGTCACCCACTCGGGCACCTGGAACGACGGCGACCGCCGGTCCGGCACCAGCCGGCCCTCCCCGTCGCGCACCGCCGGCACCAGCGAACCCCGCTCGTCCACCACGAACGCACGGGCGAAGGCGCCGTAGCGCACGTACAGCGGGCCCTCGCCCCAGCGCAGGTCGGTGAGGATGTACGGCCCCTCGAAACCCTTCAGCAGCTCGCCCAGTTCACGCAGCACCCGGTGCAGCTGCCGCTCGTCGGCCGGGTAGACCGTGACGAACTTGCCGCTGCCGTCGCGCGGGGCGTACTTGGTGTTGCGCAGGTGGAGCAGGTGCGGACCCGGCACGAATTTGAAGGGGACCCGCTGCTCGACGCAGTAGTCCCACACGATCCGGGCGATCTCCTCCGCGTTCGCCCGGGTCGCCGAGGCGTGGATCTTCCACCCTTGGGCCGGGCCCTGCAGCGGTTCGCCGTCCGGGCCGAGCGGCGTCATCGTCTGCCAGTCGCCGATCCGGGCCGACTCCCAGCCCTCGGGCAGCGGCCGGCGGGCCGTCTCGTAGAGGTGGACGGCGGCCGTGTCCTGGCCGCCCCGCGTGAGCCGGTCCGGCGTCTCGTAGAAATGCCGGTCGGCCAGCGCGTACACCTCGTACCGCTTGTCCATGCGTCCCCCTCCGTGACGAGCACCGAGCTTTCCAGCCACCCACCGGCCACGCACAGTCACGCCTGTCACGAGAACACCGTGCGGAACGCATGCGTCAAGACATGTTCGGTTTCATTCGAGCGACCCCCGTCGCCGCCGGTCCACGGAACGCCCACAGGGGCTGCGCGGGTGTCCCATTAGCGCTGTAATGGCCAACGTGGTCAGTCAGGGCGCCCAGGAGCGCGGAACGCGGACACTGCGTGCCGAAAGTGCCCTCAAGGCGATCGCGGCCGATCAGGACTCGCCCGGACGGCTGCGCCGCGTCCTCGAACAGGCCCTGGTCTTCGCCGGCGCGTCGCTCGCCGCCGTCTACGCGCCCGGCGAGGACGGCGAGCTGCTGTGCCTGATGGAGTCGGCGGGGGTCCCGAGGACGCTGTACGGACTGCGCGACAGCTACCCGCGCACCGGGCGGTCCCCGGTCGCCGAGGCCCACCGCGGCGGCCGGACGGTGTCGCTGGGCCCGGCGGAACTCGCCGCGAACGCCCAGGCCCGGCGCGTTCCGTCCGCCGACTTCTCCCTGACCGCCCTTCCCGTACGGGCCGAGGGTGGCTGCCTGCTGGCCGTGAGCGAGTGCCCCGGAGGGTTCGCCGCCGACGACATCGCATGCCTGGAGCTCGTCGCCGACGCGGTCGCCTTCACCGTCCCGGCCGCGCCCGCCGAGGCCGGGGAGCTGCCGCCGAGCGCCTTCAGCCTCGCCATGGACACCGGCCGCGTCCGGGTCGGAGACGACCTGCTGGACCTGTTCGGCCTGGACCCGGTGGAGTTCGACGGCCGCGTCGAGACGCTGCTCAGCCTGACCGTCCCCGAGGACCTGCCCTCACTGATGTCCGTGGTGGAGGCCGACCACATGTCCATCGGCGACCGCGAGCTGGAGTTCCGGGTGCTCCAGCCCGCCGGGCCACCGAAGTGGCTCCGGCTGCGCGGGCGCCTGCTGCCCGGCGGCGAGGGCCGCCCGGCGCGGCTGGTGGGCACGGTCGTCGACGTCTCCACGTTGCGCTCCGACGTCACCGACGTGGCCCGGGTCCAGCGGCTGGCCGCCGCGCTGGCCACCGCCGTGACCGTCCGCGACGTCGGCAAGGCCGTGGTCGCCGCGCTGCGCCGGCCCCTGCGGGCCGACCGGATCGCGCTCGCCGAACTGGAGGGCGACCGGCTGGTCGTCACCGTCCTCGACCCGCCCGAACCGGAGGCCTGGCCGGAGTTGTGGCGGTCGGAGTGGCGCAGCGAGTGGCCCGACGCGCCCGTGCGCGCCATGCCCACACTCGCCGCGGCGATGCGCGAGGGCCGGGCCCGCATCTGGCCCGCCGGCAGTCCCCTCGAACGCGCCCTCGCCGAGGTGGGCCCCGGCGGCCTCGCCGTGCTCCCGCTGCCCGCCGGGAACCGCATGGCCGGAGCCTGCCTGATCGGCTGGGACACCCCGCACGACTTCGGCGCCGACGAACGCGCCCTGCTCACCGCCTGCGCCGGCCTCGCCGGACAGGCCCTGGTGCGGGCCCGGGCCTTCGACGCCGAGCACGAGCTCGTCGGCATGCTCCAGCGCCAGTTGCTGCCGCGCAGCCTGCCCAGGCTGCCGGGCGCGGTGGCCGTCGCCCGCTACCTGCCCAGCACCGCCGGGCTCGAACTCGGCGGAGACTGGTACGACGTCATCCCGCTGCCCGACCACCACGTCGCCCTCGTCATCGGCGACGTCCAGGGCCACAGCGCAGGTGCCGCGACCCTCATGGGCCAGATGCGCACCGCCCTGCGCGCCTACGCCGTCGAGGGGCACCCGCCGGACGTGGTCGTCGCGCACGCCAACCGGCTGCTGACGGACATGGAGAGCGACCTCTTCGCCACCTGCTGCTACGTCGACGTCGACCTGGAGGAGGGCGCCGCGTGGTGTGTCCGGGCCGGGCACCTGCCGCCGGTGCTGCGCTACCCGGACGGCCGGACCGAGATCGCGGAGGCCGAGGGCGGCCCGCCCCTCGGGGTGGTCACCCGGGCCGACTTCCCCATGAGCCCGCTGCGGCTCCCGCCGGGCACCGTGCTCGCCCTCGCCACGGACGGGCTCGTCGAGACCCCCGACTCCGACATCGACGAGGGCATGGACCACCTCGCCGAGCGGCTGGCCGACGCCACCCCCGCCGACCTCGGGCTGCTCGCCGACGCCCTCCTGGGCGACGCCCCGCGCAGCGACGACGTCGCCCTGCTCCTGATGCGCTACGACGGCATGGACCTGCGCCCGCTGCGGGAGAGCTGGACGGTCTGGCGGGTGCCGCAGGCGGTCGGCCACGCCCGCCGCTTCGCCCGGCGCACCCTGCGCTCCTGGGGCGTCACCGCCGACTACGACGCCGTGCTGCTCGTCGTCTCCGAGCTCGTCACCAACGCCCTGGTCCACACGGACGGCAAGGTCCGCATGGACCTCACCCTCGTCAACGACCGGCTGCGCATCGCGATCGCCGACGCTTCCCCGCGCTCACCGGTCCGGCCGGCCAGCATCAGCTGGGAGGCCACCGGCGGCCGCGGCATCCTCCTCGTCGAGGCCCTCGCCGCGACCTGGGGCACCCTGCCGGTCAGCGGAGGCAAACAGGTGTGGGCGGAGCTGCTGCTGGGCCGGCCGACGACGTGACCGGCCCCGCGGGGTGGCAGGACGGCCCCGTGCGCGGGGGGCGTGCGTGCCGGCACCCTCAGGCTCGGCTGCGGAGACACGACCGGCCCCGCGGGGCGGCAGGGCGAGTCCGTGCGCGGGGGCGTGCGTGCCGGCACCCTCAGGCTCGGCCGCGGAGGTACGACCGGCCGGGCCCCTGGGCTGCGATACGGACGCCCGGCCCCTCGGTCGCGGGACGCGACCGGCAGGCAGGAGGCGTGGTCCTGTCCCGGTCCTGTCCCCCTGCCCCGTCGAGCCGTGGGGGCCGGGCCGCCCGGCGATGACGCCCTCAGCCCAGCCGCTTCAGCAGCTCCTCCGCCAGCGGGGCCGACGACGCGGGGTTCTGGCCCGTGACCAGGTTGCGGTCGGTGACCACGTGCGGGGCCCACGGCTCACCGGCCCGTACGGTCACCCCGGCCTCGGTGAGGCGGTCCTGGAGCAGCCACTTCGCGCGGTCGGCGAGACCGCCCTGGGCCTCCTCGGCGTTGGTGAACGCCGCGACCTCGTACCCGGCGAAGACGTTCCGGCCGTCGGCCCCCACGGCGGCCAGCAGCGCCGCCGGCCCGTGGCAGACGACGCCGAGCGGCCTGCCCGACTCCAGGGCCCGGGCCAGCAGCCGACCGGAGTCGGCGTTCACGGCGAGGTCCTCCATCGGGCCGTGGCCGCCGGGGTAGAAGACGGCCGCGTAGTCCTCCAGCCGGACGTCCTCGAGCCGGACGGGGCTCCGCAGCTCCGTGAAGGACTCGAGCGCCTTCGCGATGCGGTCGGCGTTCTCCTGGCCCCCGTTCACCTCGGGTGCCAGGGATGACCGGTCGACGGTGGGCTCGACACCGCCGGGCGTGGCCACGACGACCTCGTGACCGGCGGCCCGGAACGCCTCGTACGGGGCGACGGCCTCCTCGGCCCAGAAGCCGGTCGGGTGCCCGGTGCCGTCGGCCAGGGTCCAGGTGTCGGCGCCGGTGACGACGAAGAGGATCTTCGACATGGTGGTGCATCTCCATCAGACGGGCCGCGGTCGGACAGCGCGGCGATGATTCGGACGCTGACGACCGTAAGCGCCCGGATCAGATGTTTTCCAATGGCCTGACCGATGGCTGCCATAGGTTTTCCCATGGCGGACCCCGGTAGGGTCGGGTCTCGTGAGGCCCCACGACCCCGTCGGCGCGGCCGGGACCCCCGCGCAGCCCGACCTCAACCTGCTGCGCACCTTCCTGGCCGTGTACCGGTCCGGTTCCTTCACGGCCGCCGCCCACCTGCTGGGCCTGTCCCAGCCGACCGTCACCACGCAGATCCGCTCGCTGGAGCGGCAGACCCGCCGGGAGCTGTTCGAACGACTGCCCCGCGGCGTCGCCCCGACGGCCGTGGCTCACGACCTCGCGGCGCGTGTGGCGGCCCCCCTCGACGCGCTCGCGGCCGCCACCGGCCCGGGCCCCCGCGAGCAGGCGCACGCGGAGCCGGTCCACCTGGCCGGGCCCGCGGAGCTGCTCTCCACCCGGGCCCTGCCCGCCCTGGCCCCGCTCGTCACGGAGGGCGTCCGGCTGCGCGTCACGACGGGACTGACCGAGCCCCTGCTCGACGAACTGCGCGCGGGGCGCCACGACCTGGTGATCGCCACCAGCCGGCCCCGCGGCCGCACCCTGTCCGCGGTGCCGCTGGCGGACGAGGAGTTCGTCCTGGTCGCCGCCCCCGCCTGGGCCGACCGGGTCGCCGCGCGCACGGCCGCCGACGGACCGGCCCCGCTGCCCGGCAAGCCGGCCGCGGTGCACGAGGGACCGGCCGCGGCGCACGACGTACCGGCCGCCTTGCACGACGTGCCGCTGATCACGTACGCCGAGGACCTGCCCATCGTGCGGCGCTACTGGCGACACGTCTTCGGCCGCCGCCTCAACTGCCGCGCCGCGGTCTCGGTGCCGGACCTGCGGGCCGTCCTCGCGCTGGTCACGGCCGGTGCCGGCTTCAGCGTGCTGCCGCGCTACCTGTGCGCCGGGGAACTGGCGTCCGGCGCCCTGGTCCTGCTCGACGCCCCCGAGGACGCGCCGATCAACACCGGCTTCCTCGTCCAGCGGCCCGGCGCCTCCGGCAACCCGCACGTCGCCCTCGTCCGTGACCGCCTGCTGGAGGCCGGACGCACCTGGTGACGCCGCGGGCCGAACGGGTACCCGCCGTGGCGTAGGACGGAGAGACCGCCACGAGCCGAAGGAAGAGGAACGACATGGCTCAACATGTCCGCGACATCATGACCGGCGACCCGGTCACCGTCGAGCCGCAGACCTCCGTCGCCGAGGTGGCGCGCCTCATGCGCGACGAGGACCTCGGGGCCGTCCTGGTGACGGACGGCGACCACCTGCGCGGCCTGGTCACCGACCGTGACCTCGTGGTGCGCACGGTGAGCCGCGGCGGCGACCCGGAGCGGATCAGCGTCGCCGGCGCGTGCAGCGACGAACTGGTCACCGTCAGCCCCGACGAGGAGCTGGCCCAGGCGGTGCAGCTGATGCGCGAGCACTCCGTGCGCCGCATCCCGGTCGTCGACCACGGGCACCCCGTCGGCATCGTCTCCCTGGGGGACATGGCCATGGAGCGCGACCCCGAGTCCGCGCTCGGCGACATCAGCGCCGCGCGGCCCAACGCCTGACCGGCGACCCGCCGGACGGCCCCGCGCACCACACGGTGCGCGGGGCCGTCGCGCGTGTCCCGAACACCGAGCCGGTGGAGGGCAGTTCGACGCGGTGACACGCGTGTTCCATGCCGGGTTTGTTCGGTTTTTCGCCGGGAACTCGAACGGCAGTGGAAGCAGAAGGAAGATGATGAGTCGTGGAGTCCATGGACACCAGTGAGAAGCCAATCGTCCGTCAGCACGAGACCGGCTGGTCGAAGGCACGCCGACTGCGCGGCAAGGCCGCCCTGCGGACCTGCCTCCCGGCCGTGGAGGACCGCGGCGCACCCGTGGCGTCCCGCTCCGGCGCGGAGTCGAACATCGTCCGGGGTGAAGACTGAGCCCTCCCCGCAGCACCGCGCGGTGACGATCCGAGCAACTCCGCGCATCGACAAGTAAAAGAAGTGATGTTCACATCCGCCGGTTCACGACTAAGGTGAACCGAATGAAGGCTCTCGTGCTGTCCGGCGGCGCAGGAACACGACTGAGGCCGATCACGCACACGTCGGCCAAGCAACTGGTGCCCGTGGCCAACAAGGCCGTGCTGTTCTACGGGTTGGAGTCGATCGCCGAGGCCGGCATCACCGATGTGGGCATGATCGTCGGAGAGACGGCCGACGAGATCGAGGAAGCGGTCGGGGACGGGTCGAGGTTCGGCCTCAAGGTCACCTACATCCCCCAGGAACGGCCCCTCGGGCTGGCCCACGCCGTGCTGATCGCCCGGGACTTCCTCGGTGACGACGACTTCGTGATGTACCTCGGCGACAACTTCATCGTCGGCGGCATCACGGGCCTCGTCGACGAATTCCGCAGCAACCGGCCCGACGCGCAGATCCTGCTCACCCGCGTCGCCGACCCGCGCGCCTTCGGGGTCGCCGAACTCGACCCGTCCGGCCAGGTGATCGGCCTGGAGGAGAAGCCCGAGCAGCCCAAGAGCGATCTCGCCCTGGTCGGCGTCTACATGTTCACGCCCCTCATCCACGAGGCGGTCCGCGCCATCGAACCGTCCTGGCGCGGCGAACTGGAGATCACCCACGCCATCCAGCACCTGATCGACACCCGCGCCGACGTGCGCTCCACGGTCATCAAGGGCTACTGGAAGGACACCGGCAACGTCGGCGACATGCTCGAGGTGAACCGCACGGTCCTCGAGGCCATGGAGCGGCGCATCGACGGCGACGTGGACGACGCGTCGGAGACCATCGGGCGCGTCGTGGTCGAAGAGGGCGCGCGGATCATCGGCTCCCGTGTCGTCGGGCCGGTCGTCATCGGCTCGGGCACGGTCGTCACCAACTCCTACGTGGGTCCCTTCACCTCCGTCGCCGAGAACTGCCGGATCACCGACAGCGAGCTGGAGTTCTCGATCGTGCTGCGGGACTCCTCGATCGAGGGCGTCGGCCGGATCGAGGCCTCGCTGATCGGCCGGCACGTCGAGGTGACCCCCGCCCCCAGCGTCCCCAGCGCCCACCGCCTCGTCCTCGGAGATCACAGCAAGGTGCAGATCACTTCATGAACCTCCTCGTCACCGGCGCCGCCGGGTTCATCGGCTCCCGCTACGTCCGCGCCCTGCTCGCCTCGGACGCACCCGACGCGCCGCGCATCACCGTGCTGGACAAGCTCACCTACGCCGGCACCCTCGACAACCTCGAACTGACCCACCCGCGGCTGGAGTTCGTCCAGGGCGACATCTGCGACGCCGAGCTCGTCGACAAGCTCATGGCCGACGCCGACCAGGTCGTGCACTTCGCCGCCGAGTCCCACGTGGACCGCTCCATCAGCGGCGCCGCCGACTTCGTCCGCACCAACGTCCTCGGCACCCAGACCCTGCTGGACGCCGCCCTGCGCCACGACGTCGGCCCCTTCGTGCACGTCTCCACCGACGAGGTCTACGGCTCCATCGAGTCCGGCTCCTGGCCCGAGGACCACCCGCTCCAGCCGAACTCGCCGTACTCGGCCTCCAAGGCCTCCTCCGACCTGCTCGCCCTGGCCTACCACCGCACCCACGGCCTCGACGTGCGCGTCACGCGCTGCTCCAACAACTACGGGCCGCACCAGTTCCCCGAGAAGGTCATCCCGCTCTTCGTCACCAACCTCCTCGACGGCCACACGGTGCCGCTGTACGGCGAGGGCCGCAACGTCCGCGACTGGCTGCACGTCGACGACCACTGCCAGGGCGTCGACCTCGCCCGCACCAAGGGCCGGCCCGGCGAGATCTACAACATCGGGGGCGGCACCGAACTCACCAACAAGGAGCTCACCGGCCTGCTCCTGGACGCCTGCGGCGCCGGCTGGGACCGGGTGGAGTACGTCGAGGACCGCAAGGGCCACGACCTGCGCTACTCCGTCGACTGCACCAAGGCCCGCGACGAACTCGGCTACCGCCCCCGCCACGACTTCACCACCGGCCTCGCCGAGACCGTCGCCTGGTACCGCGACAACCGGGCCTGGTGGGAGCCCCTGAAGCGGCGCGTCGCGCAGGAGCGGGCATGAGGTGGCTGATCGCCGGGGCGGGCGGGATGCTCGGCCGTGACGTCGTCGAGGAACTCACGCGGCGCGGCGAGACGGTCGTCGGCCTCGACCGCACCGCCCTCGACATCACGGACCCGGGAGCCGTCGACGCCGCCGTACGGGAGCACCGCCCCGACCTCGTGGTGAACTGCGCCGCCTACACGGCCGTCGACGACGCCGAGACCGACGAGGCCCGTGCCCTGGAGATCAACGGCGACGGCCCCCGCTTCCTGGCCCGGGCCTGCGCCGCGCAGGGCGCCCGCCTGATCCACGTCTCCACCGACTACGTCTTCTCCGGCGAGGCCCGCACCACCCCCTACCCGGAGGACCACCCGACCGGCCCGCGCACCGCCTACGGCCGCACCAAGCTGGCCGGGGAGCGGGCCGTGCTGGAGGAACTCCCCGGTGCGAGCGCGATCGTGCGCACGGCGTGGCTCTACGGCGTCCACGGCTCCAACTTCGTCCGCACCATGATCGGACTGGAAGGGCGCCGGGACACCCTCGACGTCGTCGACGACCAGCGCGGACAGCCCACCTGGAGCGCGGACGTCGCCGAGCGGATCGCCGGTCTCGGTCCCCGGCTCGGCCCCGAGGCGCACGGCGTCTTCCACGCGACCAGTTCCGGAGAGGCATCCTGGTACGACCTCGCCCGCGAGGTGTTCTCCCTCATCGGCGCCGACCCCGACCGGGTGCGCCCCACCAGCAGCGCGGCCTTCCCCCGGCCGGCGCCCCGCCCGGCGTACAGCGCCCTCGCGCACCGGCGGTGGCAGGAGATCGGCCTGCCGCTGCCCCGTGACTGGCGCTCCGCCCTGCACGAAGCACTGCCCCGTATCCGCAAGGAAGGTCTTCCTCGTGAAACGCCATGAGTTCCTCCGGGAACTGCACAAGGTCAGCGCCAATCGCAACTACCTGGAGATCGGCGTCAACGACGGGCGCAGCCTGACGCTGTCCCGCGTGCCCAGCATCGCGATCGACCCGGCCTTCAAGGTGGTCTCGGAGCTGAGGTGCGACGTCCACCTGGTGAAGGCCACCAGCGACGACTTCTTCGCGCGTGACAACCCGCTCCAGCACCTCAAGGGCGGCCGCCACCCGCTGCGCAACCTGCGCCGCGGCCGCAGCCCGATCGGCTACTGGCGCCGTACGACGCTGGACCTGTCGTTCATCGACGGCATGCACCTGTTCGAGTTCGCGCTGCGCGACTTCATGAACGTCGAGAAGTACTCGGACTGGGGCAGCGTGATCGTCCTCGACGACATGCTGCCGCGCAGCGTGGACGAGGCCGCCCGGGACCGGCACACCAACGCCTGGACCGGCGACGTCTTCAAGATCACCGAGGTGCTGGCGCGGTACCGCCCCGACCTGGTCACGGTGCAGGTGGACACCGCCCCCACCGGCCAGCTGGTCGTCTTCGGCGCCGACCCGAACAACCGGGTCCTGCACGACAAGTACGACGAGATCATGGCCGAGTACAAGATCCCCGACCCGCAGAAGGTGCCGGAGGCGATCCTGGAGCGGGCCGGCGCGGTCCGGCCCGAGGCCCTCCTGGAAGCGGGCTTCTGGCGGCCCCTCACCCAGGCCCGCAACCGTGGCCTGCCCCGCTCCGTGGGCTGGGAGCCCCTGCGCAAGGCCCTGCAGCAGGTCGGCGTCAGCCGCTGAGACGACGGGGCCGGCCACCGCCCGGGAGCGGCTGGCGCCGACGCCCTTCCCGGGCTGTACGGAGCGCAGGCCCGGACGCCGCTCGCGTCCGGGCCTGCGGTGTGCCCCAGGTCGGGTCGAGGGCTACGTGCCCTGCCCGCTCCGCAGTTCCTCGTAGTACGCCAGGCAGGCCTCGTACGAGGGCAGGAGGCCCTGGCGCTCCGCCTCGGCCAGGGTCGGGGCCTGCTGGTCCTTGGGGGACAGGAGCGGGGTGATGCCCTCGGGCCACTCGATGCCCAGGGCCGGGTCGAGCGGGTGGATGCCGTGCTCACGGCCCGGGGCGTAGCCCTCCGAGCACAGGTAGACCACCGTCGCGTCGTCCGTGAGGGCCATGAAGGAATGACCCAGGCCCTCCGCGAGGAACACGGCGTGGCGCGTGTCGTCGTCGAGCCGTACGGCCTCCGACTTCCCGTAGGTGGGGGAGCCGACGCGGATGTCGATCACCACGTCCAGGACGGCGCCGCGCACACACGTGACGTACTTGGCCTGGCCGGGCGGCACGTCGGCGAAGTGAACACCGCGCAGCACGCCCCGCCGCGAGACCGAGCAGTTGGCCTGGGCCAGGGACAGGTCGTACCCCGTCGCCTCGTGGAACTCGGCACCGCGGTACCACTCGTGGAAGCTGCCCCGGTCATCCGGGAAGATCTTCGGTTCCAGGACCCAGGCGCCCTCTATCCCCAGGGGTCGCATGTCGTCACCGCCCTCCGGCCTTGATGCGGGAATTCACCTTCCGGCGTGCGGCGCCGAGGACGCGCCGCGCGCGCCGGGCCAGCCGCAGCGCGGCACCGGGCCCGGGCGCCGGTGTCACCAGTACGCTTCCGCCCCCGGCGCGCAGCGCGAACGGCAGGCCGGCGAAGCGGGCTCCCTCGGCGCCCGGGTTCGGACACACGGCCACCCGCCAGACGTCGCCGGAGAGGTCCTCGGCGGGCAGGTCCGCCGCCAGCACCGAGCTCGCCCGGTCCCCGTCGGGGGAGAGGGTGCCGGAGATCTCCAGGATCCGGCTGGAGGAGACGAACCGCAGCCGTGCCCGGGTCTCGCCCGGGACGTGCACCGGGAGCAGGACACGCAAGCGCCCGTCGGAGACGGTGACGTCCCCCAGCTGCACGCGGCCCAGTCCGAGCCGCTTGCCGCGCACGCCGAGCTCCAGGGAGAGGTTGCCGTGCGGTGCGGTCCAGTACGGCAGTACCGCGCGGTCGCCGACGACCCCCGCGGGGGGCGTGGGCCGCTCCTCGCGCGGCGCCGGGCCCAGTCGGCACTCCTTGGTCCAGCCGCCCGACTTCACCCGGACGAGGGCGTCCCAGACGCCGTCGCGGGGCAGGTCGGCCGGGTCGACCGTGGCGGTCGCCCGCAGCACCAGCCGGACCTCCTCGCCGTCCCCGGCCGGCACGGTCTCGCGGGTGAACTCCACCGGCTGGAAGTACTGCGCGGCGCTGGTGCGCTCCCGCAGCAGCAGATCGGCCGTGGCCTGCCCGAACCGCGCGGCGGTCTCCGAGGCCACCCAGCGCACCGCCTCGGTGACGTCCTTGGGCACGTCGGTCAACGGCGCCGCCTCGGCGTCGGCGGGGAACAGCATCGGTTCGCCGCCGGACAGGTACTCGGCGGTGAATGCGATGCGGAGCGCGCCGTCGCGCCACTCGATGTCCCCGGGGGCCGCCGTGGGGGCGACGCCCGCCTCCCACTCCGCGAAGGCCACCACGTCGTCGTACCGGTCGGCCGCCGTCAGCGCGGCGATGACCTGCTGCGTCGGCTGCAGACCGGCCGCGACGCCGGGCCCGAAGCGCTCGACGACGACCTCGTGGATCTCCCCGAACAGCTCGCGGCGGTAGTCGTCGGGCAGGCTCAGCAGGCGCCGGGACCGCAGCCGCTCCACCATCTCCACGCGCAGCCACCGCCGGAACAGGCGGTCGCGCACCGGACCCGGCTCCGTGTACTGCTCGACGACGTCGAGGGCCTCGCGCAGGTTCGCGAAGTAGCCGACGGGGTCGAAGCGTTCGAAGCCCGCGTTGGAGCCGTCGTCCCGCCGGATGTGGTAATAGCAGACGTAGTCGCTGAGCACCGAGACGTTCTCCGCGCGCAGATACGCCTCGGTGACGAAGACGTGGTCCTCCAGGCGCCGCCTGCCCTCGGGAAAGCGCAGGCCGATACGGTCCAGGAAGGCCCGGCGGACCATTTTGTGCGGGGTGAGGCTGTCGATGAGCGGGGCGTTCTCGACGGTGGCACGCGGACGGTTGCGGCGGAACAGCTCCACCGGCACCCCGCGGTTCTTGCCCGCCATCTTGCCCACGACGACGTCGGCGCCGTGGGCCGTGCCGTAGTCGTACATCCGCTCCAGGGCCTCGTCGCCCAGGTAGTCGTCGTTGTCGACGAACATCACGAACTCGCCCCGGGAGGCCTCGATGCCGACGTTGCGGGGCTTGCCCGACCAGCCGGAGTTCTCCTGGTGGATGACCTTCATCCGGGGGTCCTCGGCGGTGAGCGCGTCGAGCCGGGCCGGGGTCTCGTCGGTCGAGCCGTCGTCGACGAAGATCACCTCGAACTCGTCGGGAGGCAGCGACTGCCGCTGCAGCGAGGAGATGCAGTCCTCGATGTAGATCCCCGGGTTGTACACGGGGACGATGACGCTGACCTTGACCGGCATCGGGTTTCCGGGCCCCTTCGGGTCGCTTGCCGTAGACGTCCTGTTGTACTGCGTGTTGCCCGATGCTAACCCGCTCGGCGAGGTCGCCTCACCTTTCGAGACCTCGCCGTGATCATCTCCGCCGAAGGGCAACTGAGCTGCTGCGTCTGTCTGTTCGCGGTCAAAGAGTCTCGTCGGCCGCGTCAGTCGGAGACATCCACGCCGTAGCCGCGGGCGAGAGCGACCAGTCCCCGGTCGTACCCCTGGCCCACCGCACGCAGGGCACGAACGGCAACGGCAGTTCGAGGCGCGCCGCCTCCCGCAGCGAGGCGCGCAGCACGCCCGCCAGCACCCGGGTGTCGTCGAGCGCGTCGTGTGCCCTGCGCCGGGGGAACACCGTAGTGGGCGGCGAGCGTGCCCAGCCTGAGGTCCTCGGTCGGCGGGTCGACCCGTCGATGCAGCGCGAGGGTGCACAGGCGACGGGCTACCGGCAGCGCCGCGCCGGCGCGGGCGAACTCATGGGCGAGGAAGTCGTAGTCGAACTGCGCGTTGTGCGCGACGAGCCCCCGGTCCCGCTGCATCCCGGCGATCCGCGGCGCGACCTGGTCGAAGACCGGCGCACCCCGCAGCCTCTCGGCCGTGAGCCCGTGGACATGCACCGGCCCGGGATCGCAGCCGAGGTCCAGGAGCGTCGAGAACTCGTCCGTCTGTTCCCCGTCCGGCCCCAGCACCCCCAGGGCCACCGCCAGCACCCGGTCCCGTCGGGCGACGAGTCCTGACGTCTCCACGTCGAGCACCGCCCAGTCGTGGGCGTGGTCGCGCAGGCCGGGCGAAGGCGGGGGAGAGGAGAGACGTGGAGGAAGGATGGAGGGATCTTCACCATTCCTTCAACCCGGATGCCGATTCATCCGGATACGTGGATGGCGAACGACACCCTCTAGGGTGAGGACGTGCGACTGCTCCTGATGTCCGACACCCACCTGCCCAAGCGCGCCAGGGAACTGCCCGCCCCCCTGCTCGCCGAACTCCCGCACGCCGACGTGGTGTTCCACGCCGGGGACTGGGTCGACACGGACACCCTCGATCTGCTGGAGGCGCGCTGCCGCAGGCTCGTCGGGGTGTACGGGAACAACGACGGGCCGGATCTGCGGGCCCGGCTGCCGGAGGTGGCCTTCGCGGATCTGGGCGGGCTGCGCTTCGGCGTGGTGCACGAGACGGGCGCCAAGCAGGGCCGGGAGCAGCGGTGCGCCGCCCGCTTCCCCGACCTGGACGTACTCGTCTTCGGCCACAGCCACATCCCCTGGGACACCACGGCCTCCACCGGCCTGCGTCTGCTGAACCCGGGCTCCCCGACGGACCGGCGCCGCCAGCCCCACTGCACCTACATGACCGCCACGGTCGCCGACGGACGGCTCACGGACGTGGAACTGCACCGGCTGCCGCCCCGCGCACCGCGCTGAACCGCCCGGCCGTGCCCGTGCAGTGATCGCCGCATGGGTCCGGACGAGGGGTACCTCCTGAATCCGGACAACCGGCAGGCCGAGGAGATCGACGGGCATCTCGCCGCGGTGGAGGCGGGCCGCCTGGACCTCGCGACCTCGCCGATGATCTCGGCGTGGGGCCGCACACCGGCAGGCGACGGCTCCCACCTCCTCGTCTAGAGTCGCTCCCATGACGGAGGCACCGGCTCTGCACCGCGGCGCACGCTCCCGTGACGCGATCCTGGACACCGCCGGTGAGCTGATGTCGCTCCACGGCTACGCCGCCACGTCCATCTCGATGATCTCCACCGCATGCGGTCTGCCGGTGAGTTCGATCTACTGGCACTTCGGAAGCAAGGACGGGATCTACGTCGCGGTGCTGGAACGCGCCAGGACGGCGCTGCTGGCCGCCCTGCCCCCGGCCGAGGTGCCGGGGGCCGACGTCGGGCAGCGTCTGGACACCTTTCTCGGCGACTTGGCGGGCGCCTTGCGGCACCACCCGCGGGGTGTGAAGCTGCTGCTGGGGCTGGGTACGGTGCAGAAGGACGCCAGCGCGGCGGCCCTGACCGAGGTGCGCCGCTACCGCGACGCGCTGGTGGCCTGGGCCCGGGATTCCGTCAGTTCCGTCTTCGCCCTGCACGACCGCCCCGAAGTGGCGGACGAACTGGCGCGCTTCACTCTGAGGATGACGACCGGGACCGCGGTGGCCCGCTGGTTCGAGCCGGACGCGGTCCTGGAGACCGAACCGCTGCGCGTGGCGTTGCTGGCGCTGGCCGCCCACCACGGCGTTGGCGTCCGCGTCAGCGGGGGCCGTGGCGCGGAATCATGACGCGGCCTCGTAGGCGCCGATGTCACAGGCTGCGCCCTGCGGGCGGGCGACGCCGCGCTGGTCGGTGTCCGGGCAGCCGACGGCCGCGTCCAGAGCGGGACTGCCGGGGAGCAGCGCGACGGTGTCGGTGGGGCCGCCGTTGTCCGTCAGCGGCCCGAACAGGGCCGTGCGGCTGGGCAGATCGCCCGCCGCGGTCAGTCGGCAGCTGCCGTCGCCGTCGAGGTTGTGGCCCTGCGACGCGATGGTCGCGAATGCCTTCTTGCAGTCGGCGGGCGCCCCGTCGACCGTGTTGTTCGCGATGACGGAGTTGCGCAGCGTCAGGCGCCCCAGGGGAAGATCGACGATGTCGGGGATCGGCGCGGGCAGGCTGTCGAGGTAGGCGGGGGCGATGTTGATCCCGCCCCCGCCGTCGCTCGAACGGTTGCCGGTGATGGTGGAGTTGAGGATCTCCACGGCTCCGGTGCCCCGGATGTCGATGCCTCCGCCGTATCCGGCGAGGCTGCCGGGGCGGTCGCCGGGGTTCGTCACCCGGTTGTCCGCGATCGTGGAGTTGGTCACGGTGCCGGTGTCGTCGAATCTGATGCCCCCGGCCTCTCCCGCGGTGTTCCCGCTGACGGTGCTGTCGATGAGGTCGAGGTGGGAGTCCGGGACGTTGAAGACGCCGCCGCCGTAGCCCGCGGAGTTCCCTTTCACGGTGACCCGTCGCAGTGTCATGTGATGTCCGTTGGCGATCGCGCCACCACCGGTGTCGGTGATGGGGAGTTCGCGTTGTCTGGCCACGCCTCCGGTGATCGTCAGATCGGACAGCCGGGAGTCCGCCTGCATGCGGAAGGCCCGGTCGAGGCGGTTGGCGTCGATGACGGTGGTCCGTGCGCCGCCGCCCTTGATCGTGACGGGGGCGGCGACGTTGAGGTCGCCCGTGGTGGGGTCGGGGTTGTCGCCGATGATCAGCCGCGGGTCGGGCGGGATCGTCAGCCGGTAGTGGCCGGGAGGCAGCGTGATCGTGCTGCCCGGCCGGGCGTTGGCGGCCATCACCGCGGCACGCAGGCTGCATCGGCCCGAGGCGGTGAGGCACCGGCCGTCCGCACCGTCGGCGTCGACCGCGTCGGACGTGGTGTCCACGGTGTATTCCGCAGGACCGGAGTCCACGGGAGCGGCGGCATGGGCCACGGGGAGTGCGGCGGTGGTGAGGAGGACGGCGGTGATGGCGGCCGTGACGGCGGTGCGTTTCATCTGGAACCCCTCTCGGCGAGGCATCCGGGCATACCAGGGCCCGGCTGCTGCGGGGACTTCGTGGAGCACGTCGTGCCGGTGAGCGGTGCGCGGTTCGCACGGGGTGCGGCATCAGGGCGTCCGGAGGTGCGCCTTCCGCGTACCGCCTCGCGTTCTGGAGGGAGCGTTCCATTCAGAGTGGCTGATGTCCACCGACGCACTGCGAAATGGCCGAATGGGGATGCCGCCGCCACGGGCCGGGCGAGGTCGACGCGGAGCGAGGACCCGTGGTCCCCTGCGCCTCCGGCAGGCCGGTGCCGGGGAAGCCGGACTCCAGTTCCACACGGTGGCGTTCAGGAAGAAGGCCATCATCCGGTACTGCCCCACGGGCATGACGATCGCGATGAGATGAGGTGTGAAGATTTTAGGGACCCCGCCCCCCGGCTCGTGGGGAGCGAGGGCCAGCCGTTCGCGGGTCCGCGGGTCCCGCTGCTCCTCGGGGAGCGACATCAGCCGCGGACGGCTCGGTCGGGCGGCTCCGTCGCGCTGGGGCGGGGCGGCCTCCGGTCTCCGGGGGTACTCACCCTGGGAGACCGGCCGCACGCCGGGCGGTGACGTGCCGGGAGCGGTCAGCCCGTCGGGTCGAGGACGATCTTGCGGACGCCGTCGGAGCGGCCCGCGAACAGTTCGTACGCCGCCGGTCCGTCCGACAGGGCGAAGCGGTGGGAGACCACGACCTCGGGCTTGATCCGTCCGGCACGGGTGAGAGCGATCAGGGGAGGGAGCTCGTAGTGCACCGAGCACAGCCCGATGGCGAACTCCAGTTCCTTGACCTGCGCCAGGTACATGTGGAACGGGAAGGCCTTGTTCTGGCTGACCCCGATCACACTGACCCGGCCCGCCTGCCGTACGGCCTTGCAGGCGAGCTGGATGGTGGCGTCGGACCCCACGGCCTCCACGACGGCGTCCGGCCCGCGGCCGGCGGTCATGTCCCGGACGGCCGACCGCACGTCGTCCCCCTCGACCGGCTCGACGCCCAGTCCGGCCGCGAAGGCGCGGCGTTCCTCGACCAGGTCGACCCCCAGCACCCGTGCAGCGCCCATCGCGAAGGCGGACTGAGCCGCCATCAGGCCCACCGGGCCGAGGCCCACGACCAGGACGGTCTCACCCGGCTGGATACGGGCACGGCGGCAGCCGTACCAGGCGGTGGGGGCGTTGTCCGTCAGGACGACGGCGGCCTCGTCGGAGATGTCCTCGGGCACGTGCACCAGGTTGACGTCGGCCTGGGGCACCGCCAGGGCCTGGGCCTGGCTGCCCGGGAGCTTCGGACCGACTCCGTAGCAGAGCTCCGTGCTCGACGTGGCGCGCTCGCACCGGGCGGTGAACCCGGCCGCGCACTGCCGGCACTGCGCGCAGCCGACGGAGGCGGGCACCAGGACCCGGTCGCCGGGCTTGAAGCGGGTGACCTGGCTGCCGGTGTCGACGACCACGCCGACGCACTCGTGGCCCGGCGTGTAGCCCAGCTCCGGGCTGAACGCGTTGCCCTCGTAGATGTGCAGGTCGCTGCCGCAGATGCCGGCCGCGGTCACCCGCACCACCGCGTCCGCGGGGCCGGTGACGGCCGGGTCCGGGACGTCCCCGTAGCGGATGTCGTGACGGCCGTGGTAGGTCAGTGCCTTCATCGGATCTCTCCCTCCCCTCGGCCCGGTCAGTCCGCGATCTTCAGCACCAGCTTGCCGTGGTTGTCACCACGGAACAGGCGCATCAGGGTCTCGGGGAACGCCGTGACCGGGCCGGACACCACGTCCTCCAGGGACTTCAGCCGGCCCTCCGCCCGCCACGCGGCCATCTGCGCGATGCCCTCCGCGTACCGGCCGGCGTAGTCGAACACCACGATGCCCGTCATGGAGGCGCGGTTGACCAGCAGCGACAGGTAGTTGGCGGGGCCCTGCGGCTTGGTGCTGTTGTACTGGGAGATCGCGCCGCAGACCACGACCCGGGCGCCGCGCGCCAGTCGGAGCAGCACGGCGTCCAGCACGTCGCCGCCGACGTTGTCGAAGTACACGTCGACGCCCTCGGGGGCGTGCTCGCGCAGCGCCTTGCGGACGTCCTCGCTCCGGTAGTCGATCGCGGCGTCGAACCCGAACTCCTCCACCACCATCCGGCACTTGGCCTCGCCGCCGGCGATGCCGATGACCCTGCAGCCGAGGATCTTGGCGATCTGCCCGACGACGCTGCCGACGGCCCCGGCCGCTCCGGAGACCACGACGGTCTGCCCCGGCTCGGGACGTCCGACCTCGATCAGGCCGAAGTAGGCCGTCAGACCCGACATGCCGAGCGTGCCGAGGTAGGTCGGCAGGGGAGCGGCCTCGGGGTCGACCTTGGTCACGCCGCGTCCGTCCGACACGCAGTACTCCTGCACACCGAACGTGCCCGACACATGGTCGCCGACCGCGAACCCGGAGTGCCGGGAGGCGACCACCCGTCCCACCGCGCCGGCGCGCATCACCTCACCGATCTCCACCGGGCGGATGTAGGACCGGCCGGCGTTCATCCAGCCGCGCATCGCCGGGTCGATCGACAGGAAGAGCACCTGTACCAGGAACTCCCCGTCGCCCGGCTGCCCCGCCGGCTCCTCGACGTGCTCCCAGTCGGTGGGGGCGGGCTCTCCCACGGGACGTGCGGCCAGGCGTATCTGGCGGTTGATCGTGCTCATCTGCGGCGACTCTCCTCGGCTGCATACCGTCCAGTCGGTACGGCCGTGAGCGTACGGGCGCCCGCCGTCCGAGGCAAGAGCCGGGCCGCAACGACGTGCGGCTCCCGCGGACGGCGGCGCCCGGGGAGTGAGCTATCCCTGCCCGGGCACGGCCATCTCGCCGAGGAGCGACCAGTCGTCCTGCGGGACGTTCGCGTTCACGATGCGCGGCGTCTCGGCCAGATGCGGGGGCAGCGTCTGCTGCGCGGCCTTGAAGTGCGCGGACTGCACGTGTGCGGCTCCGGCCTCGTCGTCGCGGAAGGCCTCGACGAGGACGTACTCCGACGGCTCCTCCACGCTGCGCGACCAGTCGAACCACAGGCAGCCGGGCTCGGCACGTGTCGCCCGGGTGAAGTCGGCGGCGATCTCGGGCCAGCGGTCGGCGTGCTCCGGGCGGACCCGGAACTTGGCGGTGATGAAGATCATGGAGTTCCCTTCGCGGTGTGCTGTTCGATCACTGTGTCAGGAGGGGCGGCGCGGATGCACCGCGCCCTCCGTCGCGCTCAGCGGCGCTCCGCTGCCGCCCCAGCGCAGTGCCACGATCTCGGCGGCGACCGACACCGCCACCTCCTCGGGCGTACGGGCCCCGAGGTCGAGGCCGACCGGTGAGCGCAGCCGTACAAGTTCGCCTTCGGTGAGTCCGGCCTCGGACAGCCGCGCCGTCCGGTCGGCGTGGGTGCGGCGGCTGCCCATCGCCCCGATGTAGGCGGCGGGGCGGCGCAGTGCCTCCGTCAGCAGCGGCACGTCGAACTTCGGGTCGTGCGTAAGGACGCAGATCACCGTGCGCTCGTCCGTGGCCGTCTCCCGAAGGTAGCGGTGCGGCCATTCGGCGACCACCTCGACGCCCTCGGGGAAGCGCCGCGGCGTGGCGAAGACGGGGCGGGCGTCGCAGACGGTGACCCGGTAGCCCAGGAAGGCGCCGATGCGGGCCACGGCCGCGGCGTAGTCGATCGCGCCGAAGACCAGCATCCGCGGCGGCGGGGCGAACGACTGCAGGAACA
Source organism: Streptomyces sp. NPDC007907 (assembly GCF_042959365.1). NCBI lineage: Bacteria > Bacillati > Actinomycetota > Actinomycetes > Kitasatosporales > Streptomycetaceae > Streptomyces > Streptomyces sp. NPDC007907. The sequence continues at coordinate 398,673 of NZ_JBIBKR010000003.1, read as the reverse complement.
CGCTGACGGCGTCCTCGCGGCGCTGCCCCTCGGGCCCGTAGTGCCGCAGGCCGGTCGCGCCGAGGGCGAGTTCGCCGCGGGCGTCGGCGGTCACGGCCGCGTCCAGGCCGCTCGTGCCGAGCGTGCCGAGGGTCCGGTCCGGCCACACGGCGAGGGCGGCCCCGCGCGGTGCCGGTCCGTCGGTCACGGTCGCCACGGTGACCGGTTGGCCCGCCGCGACCGCGTCCGCGACCGCGCCGAAGCCGGGATCGCGCTCGGGTGTGACGGCACGCACGAGCAGCGTGATCTCGCCCCCGCAGGTCAGGCCGACCGCGAAGGCGTCCTCGTCGCTGTAGCCGAAGGTCTCGAGACGGGCCTCGCCGTCCGCGGCGACGGCCTGCGCCAGCTCGAACACCGCGCCCTCGACACACCCCCCTGACACGCTGCCCACGACCTCGTCGTCCGGGCCCACCGCCATCGCCGCGCCCGGGTCGCGCGGCGCACTGCGGCTGACCCCGACCACCGTCGCGAGACCGAACGGGACCGCGGCCGCGTACCAGCGGCCGAGCACCGGCAGAACGTCACGCACGAGCCGCTCCTCTCCCTGCGGGCACCTCGCCGGGTACCCCGGCGGCGGTTAATTCCGTTGTGGCCCCCCGCGCCGGTCTGCTGCACTGCCCAGGACAGCGACGCCGACAGTTCCGAGGAGTTCCCGAATGCGCACTGCGTGCATGTCCCCCCAGTCAGGAAAGGACCTCTCTCCGAAGGACATGACGCTCCGTGCACATGCTCAACCTTGGAATTCTCGCCCATGTCGACGCCGGTAAGATCAGCCTGACCGAGCGGCTGCTCCATTCGGCCGGTGTGACCGACGAGATCGGCAGCGTCGACGACGGCAGCACCCGCACCGACACCCTGGCCCTGGAACGGCAGCGCGGCATCACCATCAAGTCGGCCGTCGTGTCGTTCCCGCTCAACGGCGTGACCGTCAATCTCATCGACACCCCCGGCCACCCGGACTTCATCGCCGAGGTGGAGCGCGTCCTCGGCGTGCTCGACGGCGTCGTCCTCGTGATCTCCGCCGTGGAAGGTGTGCAGGCACAGACGCGGGTGCTGATGCGGACGCTCCAGCGGCTGCGCATCCCGACCCTGCTCTTCGTCAACAAGATCGACCGGAGCGGCGCCCGCCACGAGGCGGTGCTGCGGGAGATTCCGGCGCGGCTGACGCCCGCGATCGTGCCGATGGGGACCGCCACGGCCTCGGCACCCGCGCCGCCCGCTTCACCCCAGGGCCGGGCCCGGCCGGCGCCCTGGACGTCCTGGCCGAGCACGACGACGCGCTGCTGACGGCGTACGTCGAGAACACCGTCACGGACGCGCTGCTCCACGCGTCCCTCGTCCGGCAGACACGGGAGGCGCTCGTGCACCCCGTCTACTTCGGTTCCGCCGCCACGGGTGCGGGCGTGACGGCGCTGCTGTCCGGCGTCGAAACCCTGCTCCCGGTGGCCGGCGGCGACGCGGACGGGCCGGTCTCCGCCACCGTGTTCAAGATCGACCGGGGCCCTGCGGGGGAGAAGGTCGCCTACGCCCGGATGTTCTCCGGGACCCTGCGCACCCGCGACAAGGTCCCCTTCGGAGCGGACGGAGCCGAAGGCAGAATCACCGGTATCAGCGTCTTCGGCCACGGCACGCAGACCCGTGCGGAGTCCGTCGGGGCGGGCCGGATCGCCTGCCTCACCGGGCTCGCCGACATCCGGATCGGCGACGCGATCGGCGAACCCCGCAAGACGCACGAGCACTTCTTCGCCCCGCCGACCCTGGAGACGGTCGTGGTCCCGGGCCCGGACACCGACCGGGGAGCGCTCCACGTGGCGCTCACCCAGCTCGCCGAGCAGGACCCGCTGATCGGTCTCCGTCGCGACGAACGCCGCCGCGAGACCTCCGTGTCCCTGTACGGCGAAGTACAGAAGGAGGTCATCCAGGCCACCCTCGCCGGGGAGTACGGCTTGGAAGTCACCTTCCGCGAGACGACGCCCCTGTGCGTCGAGCGGCTCGTCGGCAGCGGGCACGCAGTGGAGTTCAACAAGCAGGACCCCAATCCGTTCCTCGCGACGGTGGGCCTGCGCGTCGAGCCCGCCCCGGTCGGCTCGGGCGTCGCCTTCCGGCTGGAGGTGGAGCTCGGCTCGATGCCGTTCGCCTTCTTCAAGGCCGTCGAGGACACCGTGCGCGAGACCCTGGAGCAGGGCCTGCACGGCTGGCGGGTCACGGACTGCGTGGTCACCATGACCCACAGCGGCTACTCGCCCCGCCAGAGTCATGCCCACCAGGGATTCGACAAGGGCATGTCGAGCACGGGCGCCGACTTCCGCGGCGTCACCCCACTGGTGCTCCTCGAGGCGCTGCGGCGGGCCGGGACGCGGGTCCACGAGCCGGTGCACCGCTTCCGCATCGAGGCGCCCGCCGACACCCTGGGTGCTCTGCTGCCGGCCCTCGCCCGGTCCGGGGCCGTTCCGGAGACGACGCGCAACAGGGACGAGCGCTGCGTCCTGGAGGGCACCGTGCCGGCCGCCCGGGTGCACGCCCTCCAGCAGGAGCTGCCGGGGCTCACCCGTGGGGAGGGCGAGCTGGAGAGCTCCTTCGCCCACTACGCCCCGGTCACGCACGGCACGATCCCCGAACGCCCGCGCACCGACCACAACCCGCTGAACAGGAAGGAGTACTTGTTGAACGTGACACGAAGGGTGGGTGGTTGACGTGTGAGGGTTCCCCGAGCGGGAACTTACTCTGGAGTCAGGGGTGTTGACGGTGTCCTGATATGGCCGGACTGTAATGGACATGCCGACTATCCGAGCGCGTCTGCTGGTCGTCCTGGCTGTCCTCTCAGGCTCCGTCTCGGTGGCGGGCGTACCGCCGGCCACCGCCGCGCCTCCGTCCGGTTCCCTCTGGTTCGACGATCCCACCGTCACCGTGCAGGGCGGCCGCTTCACCGACGCCCACGGCCGCGAGATCGTGCTGCGCGGCTACAACGTCTCCGGCGAGACCAAACTCGCGGAGAACAAGGGCCTGCCCTTCGCCTCGGTCGCCGACGCCCGCACGTCGGCGACCGCGCTGCGCGCCCTCGGCGGCGGCAACACCGTCCGCTTCCTGCTGTCCTGGGCGTACGCCGAGCCCGAGCGCGGCCGGGTGGACCCGGCCTATCTGGCCGCCGCGACCGACCAGATGAAGGCCTTCCTGGACGCCGGCATCCGGGTCTACCCCGACTTCCACCAGGACCTCTACTCCCGGCACCTCTTCGACCGCGACAGCTGGTACACCGGCGACGGCGCCCCCAAGTGGGCCGTGGACGCCGGGAACTACCCGGACGAGTCCTGCGGGATCTGCCTCTTCTGGGGACAGAACATCACCCAGAACGAGGCCGTGAAGCGCGCCTCGTACGACTTCTGGCACAACGCGCACGGTGTGCAGGACGCCTTCCTCGCCACCGCCCAGAAGACCATGGCGTATGTGCGACAGCACCTGAGCGCCGACCAGTTCCAGGGCATCGCCGGCTTCGACCCCTACAACGAGCCGCACGCGGGGGTCCACGACTCCGGGCAGACCAGCCGCTCCTGGGAGAAGGACCTGCTCTGGCCCTTCTACGAGAAGTTCCGGGCCCGCATGGACGCGGCCGGCTGGCGCGACAAGCCCGCCTTCGTCGAGCCGAACCTCTTCTGGAACGCCAACCTCGACTTCCAGAAGCAGGAGGGCGGTCTGCTGGACGCCGGCCCACTCGGCCCGCGCTACGTCTTCAACACCCACTTCTACGATCAGAAGGCCATCTCCGGGGTCTTCATGTGGGGCAAGGCGGCCGACGGCCAGTACACGGGCGACTTCCGCACCGTCCGCGACCGGGCCGCCGCCGCACGGACCGCAGCCGTGGTCAGCGAGTTCGGGCACCCCCTCGCCGGCACCGTCTCCGACAAGGCGCCGACCGTCCTCAAGGCGATGTACCAGGCGCTCGACTCCCGCCTCAAGGGCGCCGACTGGTGGTCCGACCCGGCCGCCTCGGGGCCCGTGCTCTCCGCCTCGCAATGGCAGTGGGACCTCTACAACGGCCGCCATCGCGAACCGATGAACGGCAACCCCGACAAGGTGCTCACCACCGGCGACGCCTGGAACGACGAGGACCTGTCCGCCGTACGTCTCGACGACGCCGGCAAGCCCGTGCTGCGCCAGGACGCCCGGCTCCTGGACCGCCTCTACCCGAGCGCCACGGCCGGTGAGACCGTCGGCTTCACCTACGAGGACCGCTCCCGTGACGGCTCGACGACCCTGACCTGGAACCCGGTGCCCGGCTCCCTGCCGAACGTGCAGCGGCTGGTGGGGTCCGGCCAGTACGGGCTTCTGCTGTGGCGCTCGAACGGCGGCCCGGCACCCACCGAGGTGCACCTGCCGGCGAGCTTCCCGACCGCGTCCACCACGGTCGTCTCCGACCTGGGCACGGTCCACGGCCCACCGGCCTACACCTCGACGACCCCGGTCGGCGTGGCGCTGGAGCCCGGCGGCACGGGAAGCCGCCGCCTGCTGCTCACCGCGCGGGACTCGGGCGTCCTGCACTACGCGCTGGTGACCAACGGGGCGACGGCTCCCTCTGCGGAGCTGCTCACCGCGGCCCGCTCCGAACTCGCCGCGTGGGCCGCGAAGGAGGTCAGTTAGCGGAGGGGCTCGTCCAGTCGGCCGCGACATGGCCGAGCCGGACGCGCTGCGGGTGGTCACCGACCGGCACGGACACGACCTTCTTCCCGGAGGCGAAGTCGATGGCCGTGACCTGGTCGGTGCCGCTCTCGGAGACCACGCAGGACTTGCCGTCACCGCTGACGGTGGCCCAGTAGGGCTTGGAGGCGGTGACGAGCGGGCCCTCCTGGAGGGTGGTGCGGTCGACGACGGTGGCGTAGTCGTCCATGGTGCCCGCGACGCACAGCTTGCGCCCGTCCGGGCTCATCGAGATGCCGTGGTGGCGCGAGTCGTTGACGAAGGTCGTGCGGTCGTCGCTGGTCGCCGGGTTCTTCGGCAGGGTCTTGGTGCGGGTGATCTTGTCGGCGGCGACGTCGTACTCGAAGAAGCCGTTGAAGAAGGAGACCTGGAAGTACAGCTTCGACTCGTCCGGGGAGAAGGCGGCGGGGCGCACCGCGTCGGAGTAGTCCTTCAGGCCGAGCGCGTCGAGCTGCGGGCGCATGTCGATGACCTTGACCTGCTTGTACGTCGTCGCGTCGACCACGGTGATGCGCCGGTCGCCCTTCGTCCAGTCCAGCCACGGGGCGTCGGTCTGCGTGTTCACGTCGCCGATCGCCATGTTGTAGATGTACTTGCCGTCGCCGGTGAAGATGTTCTCGTGCGGCTTGTCGCCGGTGCCGAACCTGCCCAGTTCCTTGCCGGAGACGATGTCCAGCACGTGCACGGTGTTGGACGTCGACGCGGATACCGCCACGCGCTTGCCGTCGGGGGAGACCGCCATGTGGTCCGAGCGGTAACCGGACACCGCGAAACGCCAGTTGAGCTTCCCGGAGGCGAGGTCGATCGAGACGACGTCCGCGAAGCTGGGCCGTGAGACGACCACCGCCGTCCCGTCCGGCGTGGAGTACATGTCGTCGACGAACTGGTCGTGCCCCTCGCCGACGCTGTTGCGGATCGCCATGAAGTAGATCCACTTGATCGGGTCGGCGTTGATCGCCGCCATCCGCTCGTCCTTGTCGGGGACGACGTCGATCCGCCCGATCTTCGCGAAGTCACCGCCGGAGCGGATCACATCGGCGGTGCCGTCCCAGTTGTTGCCCACGAACAGCACCTCGCGCAGCGCGCCGGAGGAGCCCGGGGCCGCGGTGGCGGCGGTCGCGGGGACGGTGACGGTCAGGGCCAGGGCTGCGGCTGCGGCTGCGGAGCACAGGTGCCGGCGTCGGAAGACGGGCATGGCGGCTCCCCTCTCTGCTGTGGGGTCGCTGCTGCGGAGCGAGCTTTGTGAGTGGGACATGCCAAAGCGGATGGCGCGTGGAAACTGAACACACGTGCTTTCAAAGTGAACTTACTGCAAAGTAAGGAAGGGGTGGCCTTCTCCACAAGACCGCGTGCACGACAAAATCGGTGTTCGAACGACGAAGGGAGAGCCGGTGCCGGGCAGACTCAGAGCGCCGACCGGCCGCTACGGCGGCAAGACCGCAGAGGAGCGGCAGGCCGAGCGACGCCGGCGGTTCCTCGACGCCGCGCTCCAGCTGTTCGGCGACACCCCCGGCTTCCGCTCCACCACGGTCGCGGCGCTCAGCGAAGCGGCCGGACTGTCCACCCGGCAGTTCTATGAGGAGTTCCGCACGCTGGAGGATGTGCTCGCCGCGCTGCACCTCCAGGTCAACGGCTGGGCCGAGGCCGCGGTGCTGGAGGCGGCCGCGGCCTCGGCCGACCTGCCGCTCGTGGAGCGCGCCACGGCCGTCTTCCGCGCCTACGCGGGGAACGTCACCGCCGATCCGCGCCGCATCCGCATCACCTTCGTCGAGATCATCGGCGTCAGCCCGCGCCTGGAGGAGCAGCGGCTCGCCCGCCGGGCCGACTGGGTGGAGCTGATCTGCGCCGAGGCCGACGCCGCCGCCGCACGCGGGGAGGCCGCACCCCGCGACTACCGCCTCCCCGCGACGGGCTTCATCGGCAGCGTCAACGGTCTGCTGCACGACTGGAGTGCGGGCTGGGTCGACGCGACCCTCGGCGAGGTCGTCGACGAACTGGTCCGGCAGTTGCTGGGCCTCCTGTGGCCGCCGGGATGGAAGCCGGAAGGGTGACGGTGGTTGCCGGGTGGGTGGGTGCGGAGGGGCCCGGCTGGACCAGGGCCTGACCGGCTGTCAGCTCAACAACCGCTTCCTGACCGCGGCGAGGACTTCCGTGCGGCTGCGCGGGCCGTTGTCGGCTGCGATGAGGTGGTCGCCGATACGCAGCGAGAAGGTGATCAGGCAGCGGGCCTCGACATCGTCCTCGTCGGGACAGAAGGCCCCGTAGAGCTCACGCAGATAGTCCATGCGCCGGTTGTCGGCTCGGCGGAGGCAACGCGCGACGCCTTCGTCGCGCCGGGCCCAGTCCCGGATCGCAAGCTCGACCCCGGCGCTGGTCACGGGTGTTTCGCTGGACCCTACGAAGTCGAAGAGACGCCCGAGCCGCTCGCGGGCGTCACCGCCTTCGCGCTCGATCCGCTCGATGACATCCTCGGCGACCCCGCGCTCCCAGGTGTCGAGCATCTCCTCCAGCAGGCCGGCACGGTTGCGGAAGTAGCCGTAGAAACCGCCCTTGCTGACGCCGAGCGCCTGGGCGAGGACCTCGACCCGGACCGCCTCGGGGCCACCGGCGGCGAGCGCCCGCAGCCCTTCCTCGATCCACTTGTCCCGCGGTGTACGGATCGCGCCCATGCTGTGCCTTCCCTCACGTGTCCCGCCAAGTATACGGAGGCGTATAGATGGGTCTATGCTCGATCTATACGCCACCGTATAGACAAGGATCTGCCATGAGCGGTCTGCGCCTTCCCTCAACCGACCACACGTCCCGCCCCTGGCGGATCCACGAGATCGCCGGCGACTTCCGGCTCGAGGATCTGTGGGTCCTGCCGACGCCGGGCGGCCCGGACGACCTGCATCACCTGGTCCGGCAGATGGCGGACGGCAAGGGCGGTCCGGACGGCGGCAACCCCGTGGGCCGTTTCCTTTTCGCAGTGCGCTGGAAGGTCGGCGCGCTGCTGGGCTGGGACAAGCCGGACTCGGGTGTCGGCGGCCGGGTGGCGACGCTGCGCGACCGGCTGCCGGACGACCTGCGCGAGGGGCCGCAGGGCCCCGACCTCAGCGCGGCGCCCTTCACATCGGTCTTCCAGACACACGACGAGTGGGCCGCCGAGTACGCCAACAAGACCATGCACGGGGTGATGCACATCGGCTGGGTGCCCGACGGGAAGGGCGGCTACCGCGGTCAGATGGCCGTCCTGGTGAAGCCCAACGGCCGCCTCGGCTCCCTGTACATGCTCGGCATCAAACCTTTCCGGTACCTGGGGGTGTACCCGGCCCTGATGCGGTCGATCGGCCGGGAGTGGCGAGAGAACGCGGCGCGCCGAACGGCGCGCTGACGCCTCTCCTCCCGGTAACCCGGGCTCCACCCGATCCCCCGCCCCCCGAACGGCGGGGGCTCGGGCGAAAAACCCGAGGGTCCACCAGAACCGCTCAGACCGAAACCAGCACCGCGAGTTCCGCCGCGACCACCATCGCGACCGCCAAGAGCGCCAGGGCGAGCAGCCGCGCGCGGAGCCTTCGGTACAAGGCCTCGTACTCGTCCCGCAGTTCCCGCCCGCGCCGGGCCGTGCGCTGCCACGAGGCCCGGGCGAGGCCGAGATGCTCCGCCGCGAACCGCCGCTCCACCTCCGCCCGTTGCTCCGCCGACAGCCAGTCGAGCCCGGAGGTGAACCGAGCGGCCGCCCTGCGTGCCTCCTGGTGCGCGGCTGCGGCGAGCAGATGACCCTCGACGTCGTTGTGGAACGCCCGCAGATCCACGGGGAGCCCTTCCATGGCGGTCATCGCAGCGTCAGCTCCCGCTCCGCCGCCGCGATGGCGTCGTGGTGCAGGTCGAACGCCGGGGACTCGCTGCGGATCCGCGGCAGGGCGACGAAGTTGTGCCGCGGCGGCGGGCAGGAGGTCGCCCACTCCAGGGAACGCCCGTAGCCCCACGGGTCGTCGGTCGTGACCTTCTCGCCGTACTTCGCCGTCTTCCACACGTTGTAGAAGAACGGCAGCATCGACATGCCGAGCAGGAACGAGAAGACGCTCGACACCGTGTTGAGAGTCGTCAGGCCCTCCACCGCCAGATAGTCGGGGATCCGCCGCTGCATGCCTCCGGCGCCCAGCCAGTGCTGCACCAGGAACGTGCCGTGGAAGCCGACGAACAGCGTCCAGAAGGTGATCTTCCCGAGCCGCTCGTCCAGCATCCTCCCCGTGAACTTGGGCCACCAGAAGTGGAACCCGGAGAACATCGCGAAGACCACCGTCCCGAAGATCACGTAGTGGAAGTGCGCGACCACGAAGTACGTGTCGGAGACGTGGAAGTCGATCGGCGGCGAGGCCAGCAGCACACCCGTGAGCCCCCCGAACACGAACGTGACCAGAAAGCCCGTCGCCCACAGCATCGGCGTCTCGAACGACAAGCTCCCGCGCCACATCGTGCCGATCCAGTTGAAGAACTTCACACCGGTCGGGACGGCGATGAGGAACGTCATGAAGGAGAAGAACGGCAGCAGCACACCGCCGGTGACGTACATGTGGTGCGCCCACACCGTCACGGACAGACCCGCGATCGCGATGGTCGCGCCGATCAGACCCGTGTAACCGAACATCGGCTTACGGGAGAAGACCGGGATGACCTCGGAAATGATGCCGAAGAACGGCAGGGCGATGATGTATACCTCTGGATGGCCGAAGAACCAGAAGAGGTGTTGCCACAGCAAGGCGCCGCCGTTGGCGGAGTCGAAGATGTGGGCGCCGAACTTGCGGTCCGCCTCCAGCGCGAACAGGGCCGCGGCCAGGACCGGGAAGGCGAGCAGGACCAGCACACCGGTCAGCAGCACGTTCCAGGTGAAGATCGGCATGCGGAACATCGTCATGCCCGGGGCGCGCATGCAGATGATCGTGGTGATGAAGTTGACCGAGCCGAGGATGGTGCCGAAGCCGGAGAAGGCCAGACCCATGATCCACATGTCGGCGCCGATGCCCGGGCTGCGGACCGCGTCCGACAGCGGGCTGTAGGCGAACCAGCCGAAGTCGGCCGCGCCCTGCGGGGTGAGGAAGCCACCGACCGCGATGAGCGAGCCGAACAGGTACAGCCAGTAGGCGAACATGTTCAGCCGCGGGAAGGCCACGTCGGGCGCGCCGATCTGCAGCGGCATGATCCAGTTCGCGAAACCGGCGAACAGCGGCGTCGCGAACATCAGCAGCATGATCGTGCCGTGCATCGTGAACGCCTGGTTGAACTGCTCGTTCGACATGATCTGCAGACCGGGCCGGGCGAGCTCGGCGCGCATGACCAGCGCCATGACGCCGCCGATGACGAAGAACGCGAACGACGTCGCCAGGTACAGCGTGCCGATCGTCTTGTGGTCCGTGGTCGTCAGCCACTTGAGGTGCCTCATGCCCCGCCTGTGTCCGCGCCCGGGCCGGGCGTCACACTTCACCGAAGCGACGAGCATCACGCAATCGGGTGTGACGATCGGGAAAGTGCCGGACACGAACGGGTCATGAGCAACGACGAGATCTTCGCCGCTGCCTACCGCGAGCACTACTGGGCGGTCAGCCGCTATGTCGCACGGCGACTGGACGGACGGACCCTCGACGTGGAGGAAGTGGTGGCGGAGGTGTTCACGGTGGCCTGGAGGCGCCGGGCGGACCTGCCGCCCTCCCCGCTGCCCTGGCTGTACGGCGTGGCGCGCAACTGCCTGGCCAACGCGGTACGCGGCCACGGGCGCCGCCGACGGCTCCTCGACCGGCTCGGCAACGACGACACCGCGCACGGACGGCACATCGCCGCGGGCCCCGAGGCCGACACCCCCGGCGCCTGGGTGCACGAGGCACTCGCCCGCCTCTCCCCGGCCGATCAGGAGGTACTGCGTCTCACGGCCTGGGAGGAACTCGGCGTCGACGAGGTCGCCGTCGTCCTCGGCTGCGGCAGCCGGGCCGCCGCCATGCGGCTGCACCGGGCCCGGCGCCGGCTCAGAGCGGAGATCGACCGGGTACGTCCCGAGGCCCCGACCGCCGAGCACCCCTGCATGACCGCCCCGAAGGAACACGGCCATGGCTGATGAACTCGAACTGCTGCGCGGCGCCGACCCGGTTCCGCCCGACGGCCCCCACTTCGGTGACGGCCCCCTCGACCACAACGCCGAACGGCGACTGGAGCGACTGCTGCGACAGCAGGAGGACCGGCTCCCGGACGGCGCGGGGATGCTCCCCGGCCGGTTCCCGGGGAGAGCACGGCTGCTGCCCGGCCGCACGCGCGCACGGTGGGGCCGGTTTCCCAGCCACACGGGCGCGCGGTCGGGTCCGCTCTCCGGCCGTCCGCGGGCGCGGCGAGGTCCGGGGACCGGCCGTCCGCCGGGCCGGCTGCTGCCGGTGTCCGGGCGGCTGCGGCTGGCCTGGGGCGTTGTCGCCACCGCCGTCGTCGCCGCCCTGACCCTCACCCTCGTGCTGAGCGGCGCGAGCACCCCACCCGCGGTCGCCGCGCCCCGCCCGCTGGTGGTCGAGTCCGGCTCCACACCCGTGTCCCTGGACCGAGTGGCCGAACGGGCCGCGGCCGCCGCCGAGGCCCCCGGCGCGCCCCGCCTGCGCAAGGGGACACACGTGCAGTCCTGGAGCCTCGGCATGTCCGACGACAAGCCCCCGATCACCCTGCCCGAGGAGCGCATCGTGCGCTGGAGGGCCGACGACAGCCACACCGAACTCGTCGTGGCCACCGACCCCGGGCACCCGGGCCGCCCGGTCCTCTCGGACGCGGGCGGCAAGCCGCACCTCGTCGACGACGGCCACGTCCTGCTCGACCGGACGTACCCGCCGAGCTGGAGCGACGCCCCGCCCCACTCACCCCCGCCCGGGGACCCGGCCCGGCTGCGCGCCTATCTGATGGAGGCTCAGTTCACCGACACGTCGCTCACCACGCCCCAACTGCTGGACGCCGTGGCGACGCTCCTGGACCACTGGACCCTCGGCGCACGTCAGAGCGCGGCGCTGGCCCGGCTGCTGGCCGGCGCCGAGGGGCTGCGGCCGGCCGGCCGGGTGACCGACCGGCTGGGCCGGCAGGGTCAGGCCTACGTGAACGACGACGGCGGCGTCCGCCGCATGCTGATCATGGACCCGGCCACCGGCGCGGTCCTCGGCCTGGAGAGCACCGTGACCCGGCCGGAGCCCGCGTTCGGCGTGGAGTCGGGCGACGTCATGTCGTACAGCGCGTGGATGCGCTGATCACGACGGCCGCTCCGCGCCGTGACGGAGACGGGTCCTCACCGGCCCCGGCCGCTACTCGTCCCAGGCCTGGACCAGCGTCTGCTCGGTGATCTTCCCGTCGCGCAGCGACAGCATGGACTCGGACAGGACGCGCACCCCGTCCGCGTACTCGCAGCTTTCGCAGTAGGCGGCCTCGTCGCCCTGGATCACGCAGCGCTCCAGCTTGTGCGACATGTCGCGGCTGTAGACGTCCTCCAGCATCCGCCCGATCTCGTCCCGGCCGTGCAGGACCTTGGGGTGGCTGGGCTGGGTCGTGTGGTCCACGATGCGCAACTCGGCGTCGTCGGCGTAGAGGGAGAGCAGGATGTCCGGGGTGTGACCTTCCAGGCCCTGGCGCAGGGTCTCTCGGTCGAAGGCGGGGGCTGCGGCGGTTCCCATGATGACCTCCTTCGAAGGGCCGCGACCCGCCGGGAGCGGGCCGCGAAAGGCCTCTCCTGTCGAGCCTGCTCCCGCCCGGCTGAGTCGGCAAGCCCGGCCCGGGCACTGGGCCTGTCGGGTGAGCGGCACCGCCCGCCCGCGTTGCGCCAGGCGTGGTCTCAACACGGCGTATCGTCGCCGTCGTTGGCTCTCGCCACCGGGGTCACGGGCCCGCCGCGCCGAGGGCTAACCAGGCTCCGGCGGAGGCGAAGAGCCCGCTCAGCCCGATGGCCACATTCGACTCACTGACCGTGAGCGACATCCCCGCCGAGCACAAGGACGTGATCCCGCGCTCCTCCTCGCAGCCGGCCGGGCTCAACCGGCTCAACGACCTCGACCAGCTGAACCAGGTCGTCGGTCTGGTCTCCCCGCTCTCCGGCTTCGTCCCGAACACCCGCTGACCGCCTGCGCGTGCGAGTGGGCCGCCCGGACCCGGGCGGCCCTCACCCCGTGCCCGGGATCAGTCCGCCGTGGCGAGGAACTGCGTCGCCGCCAGCTCCGCGTAGAGCGGATCGGCCGTCACGAGCTCACGGTGGGTGCCGACCGCCCGCACCCGGCCCGCGTCCATCACCACGATCCGGTCGGCCATCGTCACCGTGGACAGCCGGTGCGCCACGACGAGGACCGTGGTCGACCGGGCCACGTCCGCGACGGTGTCGCGCAGCGCCGCCTCGTTCACCGCGTCCAGCTGCGAGGTCGCCTCGTCGAGCAGCAGCAGCCGGGGGCGGCGCAGCAGCGCGCGGGCGATGGCGACCCGCTGCCGCTCACCGCCGGACAGTCTTGTGCCGCGGTGCCCGACCAGCGTGTCCAGGCCACCCGGCAGCCGGGCGACCAGGTCGTCGAGGCGGGTCGTCTTGAGCACCCGTGCGAGGGCGTCCTCGTCGGCCTCCGGATGGCCCAGCAGCAGGTTGTCCCGCAGGGACCCCGACAGGACCGGCGCGTCCTGTTCCACGTAGCCGATCGCGGCACGCAGCCGGGGCAGCTCCCAGTCGTCGAGATCCTGCCCGTCCAGGGTGATCACGCCGGACTCGGGGTCGTAGAACCGCTCGATCAACGAGAAGACGGTGGTCTTGCCAGCGCCGGACGGGCCGACGAACGCCGTCATGCCCTGCGCGGGCACGGTGAAGCTCACGCCGTGGTGGACGTAGGGCAGGTCCTCGGCGTAGCGGAAGCGGACGTCGTCGAAGGCGAGTGCGGCGGGCCGCGCGCCGGGTGCGGGCAGCCCGGCCGCCTCCGCGGCCGGCTCGGCGGGCAGCCGCAGCGCCTCCTCGATGCGGGTCAGGGCCGCCGCCCCCGTCTGGTACTGCGTGATGGCACCGACGACCTGCTGGATCGGCGACATCAGGTAGAAGACGTACAGCAGGAACGCCACCAGCGTCCCCACGTCGACCGCGCCGGTCGCCACCCTGGCGCCGCCCACGGCGAGGACCGTGATGAAGGCGACCTGCATGGACAGCCCCGCCGTGTTGCCCGCGGCGGCCGACCACTTGGCGGCCCGCACGCTCTGCCGCCACGACTCCTGCGCCGCCTCGTGCAGCGTCCGCTCCTCCCGGTGCTCCGCGCCGGACGCCTTCACGGTGCGCAGGGCGCCCAGGATCCGCTCCAGCGAGGCACCCATGACCCCCACCGCGTTCTGTGCCTCACGGCTCGCCTTGTTGATGCGCGGCACGATCACCCCGAGGACCACGCCCGCGCCCAGGATCACGGCCAGGGTGACGCCCAGCAGCACGGCGTCCACCAGCCCCATCATCACGATCGTGGCGATGAGCGTGAGCCCGCCCGTGCCCAGGCCGACCAGCGAGTCGGTGGTGACCGCGCGCAGCAGGGTGGTGTCGGAGGTGATACGGGCCATCAGGTCGCCGGGCTCGCTGCGGTCCACGGCGATGATCCGCAGCCGCAGCAGATACGACGACAGCGCGCGCCGCGCGCCGAGCACCACCGACTCGGCGGTGCGGGTCAGCACGTACGAACCCAGCGCGCCCAGCGCCGCGTTGGCCACGACCAGCGCCGACATCGCCAGCAGGGCACCGGTGATGGCCCGCTCGTGCGACAGGTCGTCGATCAGGTCCCGCGCCACCAGCGGCAGCAGCAGCCCGGTCGCCCCGGTGACCAGGGAGAGCAGCGCACCGGCGAACAGGGACCAGCGGTGCGGACGTACGTATCCGAGGAGCTGTCGCCACGGGGGTGTGGCGGTCCCGGTCTCTGCGATGCTCACGGCGCTCCCTCGGCGTCGGCGGAGCGTTCAGGCTACGTCGCCGCCGACCCGCGCGGCCTGCCCTTTCGCTCTGCTCCGTGCCGGGGAGCGTGGCCGATCCCCGCCCCTTACCGATCAGTCGCGCGTAGGGTCGGAAAGGAACGGACCCAGGCCGACGAAGGAGTCAGCACCATGGCCCAGGAAGTACACGGCGTGATCGCACCCGGCAAGGACGAGCCGGTGCGGATCGAGACGGTCGTGGTGCCCGACCCCGGCCCGGGCGAGGCCGTGGTGCGGGTGCAGGCCTGCGGGGTGTGCCACACCGACCTGCACTACAAGCAGGGCGGCATCAACGACGAATTTCCCTTCCTGCTCGGCCACGAGGCCGCCGGCGTGGTCGAGGCGGTCGGCGCCGGTGTCACCGATGTCGAGCCCGGTGACTTCGTGATCCTCAACTGGCGTGCGGTGTGCGGGAAGTGCCGGGCCTGTCTGCGCGGGCGGCCCTGGTACTGCTTCGACACCCACAACGCACAGCAGAAGATGACCCTCGCCTCGACCGGCCAGGAGCTGTCCCCGGCCCTCGGCATCGGCGCCTTCGCGGAGAAGACACTGGTCGCGGCCGGGCAGTGCACCAAGGTCGACCCGCGCGTGGCCCCGGAGGTGGCCGGGTTGCTCGGGTGCGGTGTGATGGCCGGCATCGGCGCCGCGATCAACACCGGGAACGTCGGCCGCGGCGACTCGGTCGCCGTCATCGGCTGCGGCGGGGTCGGCGACGCCGCCATCGCAGGATCGCAGCTGGCCGGAGCGGCGACGATCATCGCTGTGGACATCGACGACCGCAAGCTGGAGACCGCCCGCTCCATGGGCGCCACCCACACCGTCAACTCGCGCGAGAACGACCCGGTCGAGGCCATCCGCGAACTCACCGGAGGCTTCGGCGCCGACGTCGTCATCGAGGCCGTCGGCCGCCCCGAGACGTACCGGCAGGCCTTCTATGCCCGCGACCTCGCCGGCACCGTCGTCCTCGTCGGCGTCCCCACACCCGAGATGAAGCTCGAACTGCCGCTGCTCGACGTCTTCGGCCGCGGCGGGTCCCTGAAGTCCAGCTGGTACGGCGACTGCCTGCCCTCCCGTGACTTCCCCATGCTGGTCGACCTGCATCTGCAGGGGCGCCTGGACCTCGGTGCGTTCGTCACCGAGACGATCCAGCTCGACGAGGTCGAGAAGGCCTTCGAGCGGATGCACCACGGCGACGTGCTGCGCTCGGTGGTGGTGCTGTGATGACCACGCGCATCGAACACCTCGTCACCTCCGGGCAGTTCAGCCTTGACGGCGGCACCTGGGACGTCGACAACAACGTGTGGATCGTCGGCGACGACCACGAGGCGATCGTCATCGACGCCGCCCACGACGCCGACGCCATCGCCGAGGCCGTGGGGGACCGCCGGCTCACCGCCATCGTGTGCACCCACGCCCACAACGACCACATCGACGCCGCCCCCGCCCTAGCCGAGCGCACCGGCGCCACCATCTGGCTGCACCGCGACGACCTGCCACTGTGGAAGCAGACCCACCCGGACCGCGAACCGGACGCCTGGCTGGTCGACGGCCAGACGATCGAGGCCGGCGGCGCCGACCTCAGGGTCCTGCACACCCCGGGGCACGCGCCCGGCGCGGTCTGCCTCTACGACCCGGGACTGGGCACGGTCTTCACCGGGGACACCCTCTTCCAGGGCGGCCCCGGCGCCACCGGCCGGTCCTTCTCGCACTTCCCGACGATCATCGACTCGATCCGCGACCGGCTGCTCGCCCTGCCGCCCGAGACGACGGTCCGCACCGGCCACGGCGAGTCCACGACCATCGGCGCGGAGGCCCCGCACCTGGAGGAGTGGATCGCGAGGGGCCACTGATCGTGTGCCGCCCGTGGAGCCGACCGCGTGTCGCTCGTAAAAGGCGACAGAAGATGTCCGGCTTACCCGTCACGCTGAAGGCGACACGCAGTCACCGTCACGGGAGGTCGGACATGTCAGCTCCGTTGCAGCACAAGGTCGCACTGGTCGCCGGTGCGACCCGGGGAGCCGGGCGGGGGATCGCCGTGGAACTCGGCGCGGCCGGCGCCACCGTCTACGTCACCGGCCGCACCACCCGCGCCCGCCGCTCGGAGTACGACCGGCCCGAGACCATCGAGGACACCGCCGACCTGGTCACCGCCGCCGGCGGCCGGGGCATCGCCGTCCCCACCGACCACCTCGACCGGGCGCAGGTCCGGGCCCTCGTGGACCGGATCGCCGACGAGCAGGGCCGCCTCGACGTCCTGGTGAACGACATCTGGGGCGGCGAGAAGCTCTTCGAGTGGGACACCCCGCTGTGGGAGCACGACCTCGACAACGGCCTGCGTCTGCTCCGGCTCGCCGTCGAGACGCACGCCGTCACCAGCCACCACGTCCTGCCCCTGCTGCTGCGCAACCCCGGCGGCCTGGTCGTCGAGGTCACCGACGGCACCGCCGACTACAACGCCGGGAACTACCGGGTGAACTTCTTCTACGATCTCGCCAAGGCCTCCGTGCTGCGCATGGCCTTCGCCCTCGGCCACGAACTCGGCCCGCGCGGCGCCACCGCCGTGGCCCTCACCCCCGGCTGGCTGCGCTCGGAGCTGATGCTCGACGGGTTCGGGGTGCGGGAGGAGAACTGGCGCGACGCTCTGGAACGCGTCCCCCACTTCGCCATCTCCGAGACACCGCACTACGTGGGCCGGGCCGTGGCCGCGCTCGCCGCCGACAAGGACGTGTCGCGCTGGAACGGGCAGTCTCTGTCCAGCGGCGGACTGGCCCAGGTGTACGGCTTCACCGACCTCGACGGCTCCCGCCCGGACGCCTGGCGTTACCTGGTGGAGGTCCAGGACGCGGGGAAACCCGCGGACGTCACCGGCTACCGGTGACGCGGAAGCGCTGCGGGACCGTCACAGGCCCCTCTCGACGAACCGGTCCAGCAGCGCGTCCAGCCCGGCCGCCAGGCCCTCCGGGCCGCCCCGCTCGGCCAGGGCGGGTGCGATCGCCCGGAGCCGCGGCAGCTCCTCCGACGGCAGGCGGTACAGACCGAGCCGGAACGCGGGGTCCGGCTCCCTCGGGTTGTCCACCATGGCCCGCAGCTCCACGGACACGTACCCGAGGACCCAGGCGGTGAAGACGCGCAGGACCAGGGCGGAACGGGTCTCCTCCACACCGGCGTCCCAGAGCACGTCGAGCACGCGTTCGTGGTCCCGCAGGACCGCCGGCGCCCTGCGCGCCAGAGGCACCTCGGTGAAACGCGTGAAGACAAGCGGTGCGGCCTGAGGGTGGTCGAGACAGACCTCGTAGGTGATCCGGGCGATGCGGTGCAGTTCGGCCCGCCACTCGGGGCTCGCGGCCACCGCCGCCGACTCCGCCTCGGCGAGCCGGTCCTCCAGCTCCAGGAACAGGGCCTCCACCACCCCGTCCAGCAGCGCGGTCTTGCCCGGCGCGTAGCGGTACAGGGACATGGCCTCCACACCGAGCTCGGCTCCCAGCCGGCGCATGGTCAGAGCCGACACGCCGTCGCGGTCGACCAGCTCCAGGGCCGCGGCGAGAACCCGCTCACGGCTGAGCCTGCCGGGACGTCCGTCCTCGTCGCCGCCGGGCCCTGTGCCGTCCGCCATGACCTGCCTCCTTCCCGCAGCTCCCGCTCACCCGTCATGTCCTGTGCAGTTCGCCCCACACGACGAACCGGTGGACGTAACGGCCGTCCCACCCGCGGTCCGTGCAGGTGATGAGGGTGATCCGGGCCTTGTCGGGCCGGGCTCCCGGCTTGCCGGGGACGGGAAGGAGGACGCCCACGTCGGAGGGCTCCACCACCTTGCTGCGGGTGACCCGGTACGTGTAGGTGGTCCCCTGCCGCTCGACGGCGATCGTGTCACCCCGCCGCAGCTCCGTGAGCCGGTTGAAGGGCTGTCCCCAGCCCGTCCGGTGACCGGCCACCGCGAAATTGCCCGTCTCGCCCGGCAGTGCCGACTGCGGGAAGTGCCCGGGGCCCTTCGCCAGCGCCTGCTGTGAGACGCCCTCGACGATCACCGGCGCGAAGCGCTCACCGAACCGGGGGACGCGCAGTACGGCGAAGGCCCGGCCCTCGCGAGGGCCGGGCTCGTCCGCACGGGCCTTCGCGGGTGGGGCGTCCGATCGCCGGAGATCTTCGCGCAGCGCCTGCTGCGTGTGGCCGTAGGCGTCGTCCGCCTGCCGGTCGTGGAAGATCTTGACGCCGCCCAGGGCCAGGCCGACGAGAATCAGACCGACGCCCAGAAAGCGCAGCACCCTTCTCATCCCGGACCTCCCGCAGTGCGGTGGGGCCACGTCGGTGGCCCCGCCCCGGCGACCTCGTCAGGCGTCGTCCCCGGCCTTGCGCGGGATCAGCCGCAGTGCGGCGCATCCCGCCGAGACCAGAACGAAGACGACGATCCAGAACCAGACACTCCCGGGGCCCCCGGTGACCGGCAGCAGCCCGGCCCCGGTGGTTCCACCGGCTGTGGTGCCGGCGCCTACATAGTTCGCCATGATCTTTTCCTTTCTTCGCGCGGATTTCTTTGTGGAACGTCGTGTGCGAGTCGTGCGTGTGTCACCAAGCGCGGTCCCTGCGCAGAGCCGTGTCCGCGAGCGCGCGGAGGTGGACGCCCTGGAGGAACAGGTCGTAGAACCATTCGGGCAGGACCAGCATCGAGGCGATCGACACGCGCCAGCCCCGGGACTTCACGGTGACCGCCCGTTCGATGGCGTAGAACGCCGTGAAGGCGATCCAGAACGGAGCGATCCGCACTCCCGCGCCGACGGCGAGGAACCAGACGACCGAAACCAGGTAGGCGGTCGACACGGAGGCTCCGAGGAACGCCACGAGCTGTCTGGCCCAGCCTTCCGTCGTGTAACGCGTGAGGCCGTAGTCGATCAGGTTCTCCAGCGCGCCGCGCTTCCATCGGAGGCGCTGCTTGGCGAGGGCAGGCCAGGTCTCCATGACTTCCGTGGTCATGGTGGCCCGTGTGGGGGCGACGATGCGGTGGTGCAGGTGCTTCAGGGCCAGGGTCAGTTCGTTGTCCTCGGTCAGCGCCTTGGTGTCGTAGACGCCCTCGGCCGGAGGGAGCAGGCCGGACCTGCGGGCCTCGAGGACCTCCTTCAGGGCTCCGGCGCGGAACAGGCAGGCGGTGCCGGTCAGGCACAGCACCTTGCCCTTCTTTCGTGCGGTGTCACGGGCGTACCGGGCGAACTCGTTGCGCTGGAACGCCCCGCACAGCCGGCCGCCGGAGCGACCGCGGAACGTACCGCCGACCGCGCCGTACCCCTGAGCCATCTTCCTGCGGGTGACCTCGATGAACTGGGGGTCCAGGAAGGTGTCGGCGTCCTGGACGAGTATCGCGTCCTGATCGGAGACGACCGGCAGCAGTCTGCTGAGCGCCCCGTTGAGATTGCCGGCCTTCTTGTGCCGGTTGCCGACCGAGTGCCAGACCTCGGCGCCGCCCGCCCGGGCGACGCGCTCCAGCTCGGCGGTCCGGCGGCTGTCCGTGTGCGGGTCGAGCGTCACGATGACGCGGTCCGCGGGGCGCGTCTGCGCCCGCAGCGCCTCCAGCACCCGGGGCAGTGAGTCCACCTCCTTGTAGGCGGGCACGAGCACGATCACCCGGGGGACTTCCTGCGGTGCGATGGGCGTCTCGGTCATCACGTGCTCCGTGCCACTGGAGGAACAATCACCTGATGTCCGTAATCTTACGTTGTAAGCGTATCCGTGCAACTTATGCCGTCGGCTTCACCCGTCTGTTTAGCTCGTCGGTTCAGCTCGTCCACGGCTGCCGTGGGCTCACACGGCCCCATGGGGAATGTCACTGTTCCGTCCCAGCCCGGCCGGCAGCACAACCGCAACCGTTCTCCGTCCGTCTAGCTGGCAGACATCGCAGACCCGCATTCGCGAAAGGGCATGACCAGCCATGGGGGACGTACGCAGACGGAGCGCCGTCGCACTGGGGATCACCGGACTGGTGGCACCGCTCACGCTCGCACTCGGCGCCGCACCGGCCCAGGCCGCGAGCTGCACCACGCAGGCCGGCCCGTACCAGAAGAAGGTGGAGAAGTTCCTCGGCCGTCCGGTCGACGGCAAGCAGTCCGCCGCCGACTGCAAGGCCATCAAGGCCTTCCAGACCAAGCACGGCATCTCCCCGAACATCGGCTACGCCGGCTCCGTCACCTGGGGGGTGATGGACCTGATGCAGAAGCAGAAGGCCGTCGGGAAGACCCCCAACAAGGACGGCAAGTGCCCGGTGAACAAGGGCCGCATCGCCTGTGTGAACCTCACGCTCCAGCTGAGCTGGATCCAGGACGGCAAGAAGCTCGTCTACGGCCCCGTCCCGGTCCGCACCGGCCGCGACGGCTACGAGACCCGCACCGGACTGAAGAAGATCTACTGGCGCAACATCGACCACGTGTCGTCCATCTACAACGTGCCGATGCCCTACGCCCAGTTCTTCGACGGCGGTCAGGCCTTCCACTCGGTCGGGGTCAGCATGTGGAACCCGCCGGGCTCGCACGGCTGCACCAACATGACGAAGACCGACGCCAAGAAGTACTGGTCGCTGCTGAAGAAGGGCGACGACGTCTTCATCTACGGCCGCAAGCCGGGCACCTGATCCCAGCCTGAGCCCGCCCTGCCGCGCGGACTCGTGCGCGATGATGCCCGGCAGGGTGTAATGGGCCGCCACCCAGGCGTTCACCGACGGCAGTGTGCGGTGGTTGACCGCGGCCACGAGGTTTTTCACGCTCGGGCATCAGCTCGCCGTGCCGGTCGGCCTGGAGACGAAAGTGTCCGACTTCCACGACCGGGCCCGCGGTGCGGCCGTCTTGGCCATCAAGGTGCTGGTGCTGGGATCGGCCGAAGCGAGACGGACAGTGAACTTCCCGGCGGCGAAAGGTGCTCGCAGGCGGCTGATGTGAACAGCCTCACGTTTACCGGGAGATGGACGTGATCAGTAACACTGTCCGATATGACCGTTTAGCTCGTGATTACTCACATCGTCTTCACGTCTGGCGACGTATGCTTCACAGCATGTCCACCACTGTTGAAACCTCATCCGAGCGATCGGCTGACGAGGTCAACGAGGAGATCCGCGCGTTGTGGCGCCGGTCGGGCGGGACACTGAGCGTCGAGCAGCGCGAGGAGTACCAGCGGCTCGTCCTGGAGTGGGCCTCCGCGGCCCCGCAATCGGCGCCCGCGGCCTGACCCTCGTCCCGGCCCGCTGACCGTCGGACCCTCGTCGAAGGGCACCCCGGATCCCATGGGTGCCCCCCTTGTCGCACTCTCCTCGGCCGTCCTCTACGGCATCGTCGTCCCCCAAGGTCTCGGCACCACTCGAGCAGGGACGGGCCCCTCACCGACGGCCTGTGCCGGCCTGCCCGTCCCCACGCCCCGTCGCCCGCATCATCCCCAGGTGGCCGAGTAGTACTGCCGGTACGCCTTTCGGTCCTGCTCCGCGCGGATCCAGCGGGTCGCCACCAGGGCGACGAGGCTGCCCGCGATGACGAGCATGCCGGGGCCGACATTGCGCGGGTCGGTGAGGCGGCTCAGCAGGGTCGACACGTCCGTACCCGTGATCGGGGCCGGCGAGCCCGGCGAGGCGGCGCCCTGCGTCGCCGAGGGTGCGGGTGCCGCGCCCGTACCGCCCGCCGACTTCGCCACGATCAGCTTGACGCCCAGCTCGGTCAGCGCCTTCGTCACCGGCTGGAAGAACGTCGTACCGCCCGCCCTGCAGTCGCCGCTGCCGCCCGACGTCACGCCGAGCGCGATGCCGTCGGCGAACATCGGGCCCCCGCTGTCGCCGGGTTCGGCGCACACGTTGGTCTCGATGAGGCCCGTCACCGTGCCCTCGGGGTAGTTGACCGTGGCGTTGAGCGCGGTCACCTCCCCTTCGCGCAGTCCACTGGTGCTGCCGCTGCGGAAGACCTTCTGCCCGACCTCCGCGTCGGCGACGCCCGTGATCCGCACGCCCTTGCCGTCGCCGACCGCGACGACGTCCGCGCCCCTGCCCGCACGCCCGCCGTCGTACTTCACCAAGGAGTAGTCGTCGCCGGGGAAGCTCCCCTTGAGCGAGGTGCCGACCTGCTGCCGGCCCCGGTCGTCGGCGAACCAGATGGAACCGTCCGGCCCGCAGTGCCCGGCGGTGAGGATGAAGTCGCTCTTGCCGTCCGTGACGTTGAAGCCCGCCGAACAGCGCCCGGCCGTCGACAGGATGGGCTGCGCGCCGTTGATCCGGGTGGTGAACGTGCCCTCGGTGCGCTCCATGCGCACGAAGGAGCCGATGCCCTCGGCGACTTCGGTCATCCGGGACCAGTCGGAGGCGGAGACGGTGCTGTCGCCGCGCACCACCACCTGGTTGTTCTTGTAGTCCAGGGCCCATGAGGTGCCGGGGACGCGGGGGGCCGAACGCAGTGTCTTCGCCGCGGACTTCAGGTCGCTCATGCTGTGGCCGACCATCTTCGCCCGCGCACCGGCCCGCTCGACCTCGGCCGCCGCCCGTTCGTCGGTGACCGCCACGACCGGCCGCCCGGCCGAGTCGACCCAGCTGCCCGCCGTGCGGGAGTTCCCGAGCCGGGACACGAGGTCGCTGCCCTCACCCGTCGCCGGCGGCGCGGTGAAGGGGACGCCGATGGACGGGGGCGCGGGCTCGCTCGCCACGGCGGTGGTGACCATGGCTCCTCCGAGGAGGAGTCCGCCGACGGCCGCCAGCCGTGTCACTCGCCGGACGACCCGTCGTCGTGCGTGCCTCATGCATGGCTCCCGAACCCGAACATCACGATGCGAACAGCGCGGGGCCCTCCTTGAGTTGAGTGCCCCTCATTCATACGGGGCGCACCCGTGCCGCGTTCAGCGCACCGGTGATCTCTTCCGCGTCAATCCTGGACCGGCCCCGCGAGCAGCGCCCCGCTGCGGGCGTCGCCCCACACCGAGTCCGGGTCGACGTAGGGCCGCAGCAGGGCGGTGAGCGCCGCGTCCCCGCGGCCGTTCAGCTCGTCCGAGGCGATCTTGCGGGCGATCCCCGCGAGGAAGTCCGCCACCTGCACCCGGGCGTCGTCCCGCGCGACGACCAGCCGCAGCCCGGCCAGGCCGATCCCGGCCCGCCGGGCCGTCCCCTCGATCCACGCGATGCGGTCGGGTGTCAGCATGTTCTGCCGGTCGTGCACCAGGTGTACCGTCCGCCCGTCACCGCTCCAGAGCGCGGCCGTGCGCACGATCGCCGGGAGCAGGGGGTTGAGCAGCGGGATCAGCGGCGGCCCGGCCAGGAAGCCGTCCCGGTACGACACCGCGAGGGACCGGGTCGCGGAGAGCCGCTCCAGGACCCGAGCCGCGTCCGTGCGCGGATGCGCCCGGCGCAGGGCGTCGACGGTGTCGTAGAAGACGTCCACCGGGTCCCCGTCGTGACGGACCCGCAGCAACTGGTTGGCTGCCTCCAGGAACGCCCGCCAGCCGGTCTCTCCGAAGTCCGTGCGCCCCGCGCGGAACAGGACGGCCGCCTCGTCCGCGTCGTCCAGCAGCAGGCCGACCGTCCGGTCCACCACGAAGAACGTCTTCTCCATGAGGTGCACGCGCGCCCGCCCGTGGATCGGCCCCCGCGGCGCGAGCAGCCACTCCAGCACCGCGCGGTGCTTCTCCCGCAGCAGGTGGTTCGCCTTGTACTCCTCGGCCGGTGAGCGGATCCGGTCCCGGATCTCCCGCACCGCCGCCGCAGCCGCCGCCTCGGACAGCGAGACCCCGGCGTGCGCGAACACGTCCGTGTTGCCGCCGGTGAGGTTCTCACCGTCCGACCCCGACTCGTCGCAGGCGACCTCCAGGACCGTGTCCGCCGCCCCGCCCCGCCGCCCGTTCACATGATTCCCGCTCACCGCACAGCCCCCTATCGTGTGCCCATGCCCAGGATCCCGCACGAACCGTCCGGTGAGCCGAATCCCCTGCAAGCCCTCACCCTCGACCGTCTCCGGCAGCGCACGAGCATGAAGTGGCGCACGTATCCGGAGGACGTGCTGCCGCTGTGGGTGGCGGAGATGGACGTGCCGCTCGCGGAGCCCGTCGTCCGCGCCGTCACCGACGCACTCCGCCTCGGCGATACCGGCTACCCGGCCGGCACCGCCTACGCGCAGGCCCTGGCCGCCTTCGCCGGGAAGCGGTGGGGATGGAGCGGGCTCGCCGTGGAGCGCACCGCCATCGTGCCCGACGTCATGCTGGGCGTCGTCGAGATGATCAAACTGGTCACGGGCCCCGGCGATCCGGTGGTCGTGAATCCGCCCGTGTACCCGCCGTTCTTCATGTTCGTCGAGCACATGGACCGGCGCGTGGCCGAGGCTCCGCTCGGTGCGGACGGACGCCTCGACTTCGGGGTCCTGGAGGAGACCTTCCGCAAGGCCGTGGCCGGTGGGCGGCGAGCGGCGTATCTGCTGTGCAACCCCCACAATCCGACCGGCACCGTGCACACGGCCGAGGAGCTGTCCGCCGTCGCCGGCCTCGCCGAGCGGTACGGCGTCCGCGTCGTCGCCGACGAGATCCACGCCCCGCTCGTGCTCGGCGACGCCGGCTTCGTGCCGTACCTGAGCGTGCCGGGAGCCGAGCGCGGTCTCTCCCTGATGTCGGCCTCGAAGGGCTGGAACCTGCCCGGGCTCAAGGCCGCCCTGGCGATCGCCGGGCCCGGGGCCGCCGCCGACCTGGACCGGCTGCCCGAGGAGGTGGGACACGGGCCCAGCCACGTCGCCGTCATCGCCCACACCGCCGCCCTGCGAGACGGCCTCGCCTGGCTGGACGCCCTGCTGGCCGGGCTCGACACCAACCGGTGGCTGCTCGCGGACCTGCTGGCCGAGCACCTGCCCGCGATCCGCTACCGCCCGGGCGACGCCACCTACCTGGCCTGGCTCGACTGCCGCGCACTCGGACTCGGCGACGACCCGGCCGACGTGTTCCTGGAGCGCGGCCGGGTGGCCCTCAGCTCCGGCCTCCCCTTCGGTACGGGCGGCGCCGGCCACGCCCGCCTCAACCTGGCGACGTCGAAGGAGGTGCTCGCGGAGGCCGTGCGCAGAATGGCGGCGGCGCTGCGCTGAATGCGGCCGTACGCTCGTACACTGCCCGCCATGGACGACAGGACGCTGGACGGACTCGGCGCGGGAAAGTACCTGCTGATCACCAGTTACCGCAGGAACGGCACACCGGTCGCCACCCCGGTCTGGGTGGTGCGCGACGGCGCGGCGCTCGGCGCGTGGACGGCCGCCGACTCCTGGAAGGTGAAGCGGATCCGCAACCGCGCCGATGTGCTGGTGGGGCCCTGCGACCTGCGCGGCAAGCCCACCGGCGACCCGGTGCCCGCGACGGCGGAGATCTGCGACCCGGCCACCACCGCGCGCTACCGGCAGCTCATCGCCCGCAAGTACGGTCTGACGGGCCGGCTGACCCTGCTCGGCAGCCGGTTGCGCCGGGGCGTGGACGGCACCGTGGGCATCCGCATCACCCCCTGACGACCGGCCGGCGCGTGCGCGGCGAAAGGCCGCCCGGGGGCGTCAGCTCCAGGCCCGGTACGGCTCGTCCAGGAGCTGGAAGACCGGCTCGCCGCGTACCGGGTCCTTGGCCGTGGACAGCCGTACCCGGTCCCCGCTGTGGATGCCGATCGGCGGGCCCATCACCCGGCCGCGCACCACGAAGCCCTCGGCCATCTCGATCATGGAGACGTTGCGCGCCGCAGGGGTGTTGCGGTGCACCACGGTGGAGTGGCGCACCGTGCCCGTGCCCTCGGCGCGCTCGGTGCGCAGTTCGCTGCCCCGGCAGACCGGACACAGCAGCCGGTGGTACATGGCGGTGCCGCACCAGGTGCAGCGCTGGTAGAGGATGGCCTCCGAGCCCTGGCCCCTCGGGTCGAGCAGACCCGTGGCGGAGCCGGCTGCCTGCTGAGTGACGCTTCCTGAGTGGTACACGCTGGTCAACTCCCTGCCCTCGGCCGGAATCCGTGCACGCGATCACTCGCGCACACGGGTGCGCGGCTCGCCGTGCCACCGTGCACGCAGCACAGAGTATGGCACTGAGTGCCACTCGTAAAGGCACTCCGTTCCCTCAATCTGCGGAGCCTCAGCCCCGCCCCAGCGTCGTCTCGATCTCCTGCACCACCCGCCACAGCGGTGCCCCGCGCCGCGACACGACGACCACGACGTCCTCCGGCTGCTCCACGGCGGGCGGCATCGGCACCCCGCCGAACGCCGACTGCACGTAGGCCAGCGCGTGGTCGACCGCCGCGCTCGCCTCGCCCTCCCCGTCCGAACGCAGCCAGGACCGCAGCGCGTTGTTGTGCGCCGCGACCACGGCCGCCGCGATCACGTCGGCCTGCAGGGTGCCGTCCCGCCGGGCCCGGAAGCGCCGGCGCAGATAGGCGGCGAGAGCCCGCTCGTAGCGCCAGACGACCGACAGCTCGTAGGCCCGCAGCCCCGGCACCTGCTTGGTGAGGCGGTAGCGCTGCACGGAGAACGTCGGGTTCTCGGCGTACATGCGCAGCACCAGCCGGGCCGCGTCGCAGACCCGCCGCACGGGTTCGTCGTCGTCGGAACCGTCGGCGAGGAACGCCGTCATGTCGGCCAGGCAGCGCTCGTGGTCCGGGAAGACCACGTCCTCCTTGGAGGGGAAGTAACGGAAGAACGAGCGCCGTCCGACCCCGGCGAGCGCCACGATGTCGTCGACGGTGGTCTGTTCGTACCCCCGCTCCAGGAACAGCTGGAAGGCCGCCGCGACCAAGGCGTCCCGCATGGGCGGTTTCCCGGAGCCGGCCTCGGCTTTCTCGGAGCTCATGAGCGCGAACGTAGCACCCGGCGAATGGTCATGGCACTCGGTGCACTCTCCCGGGGGTACTGAGTGCTCTGCCTTTCGGTTTCCCGAGCCGGTCTTTGAACCCCGGAGGCGGTGGCCGCGTATCCAATGCCGTGGCAGGCGGCGTTCGCCCTGTCGCGGCACCAACATCAGGACGATCCCCGAAGACGGGCGCCCCCGGGCCCGGACGAAGGAGAACAGCGTGTCGACACCGTCCGAGCCACGGCCGCCGCAGGACGGCCCGGTCCTCGAACCCATCCGCGTCCTGCGGCCCCGCCGGACCGACGCACTCGCGGAACTGATGCGGGAGTTCCAGCAGGAGACCGGCCGGGAACCCAGCCGCGAACCCGACGGCTACGAGCCCGTCGGGCTGCCGGCACATGGGCCCGGCTCCGAGGCGTCCCGACCCACCTCGGGCTCGGAGGCCTCCCGGCCAGGGTTCGGCCCAAAGGCGGCCCGACCAAGGCCCGGCTCGGAGGCGACCCGTTCCGAGGCGGCCGGTTCGGAGGCCCTGACGCAGGAACTCCCGCCCGTCGGCCGCGAGCACCGCCGGCGTGCGGACACCGTGCCCCCGGGAGCCGGGTTGCACCGCGCCGCCGTCGCGGTGGCCGTCCTCGCGGCCGCGGTGCTCGGCTTCGGCGGTGCGCTCCTGCTCCGCGGCGAGCCCGGCGACGACCGCGCGGCACCCGCGCCCGCCCCGCCCCGGTCCTCCGCCTCCGCCTCCGCCTCCGCACCCGAGCCCACGCCCACCCCGTCCGGCCCGCCCGCCACCGCGCCCGTGGACCCCGACGGCGCCGGCACCCTGCGCGAAGGGGCGTCCGGCCCGGAGGTGACCGAGCTCCAGCAACGCCTGCTGCGCATCCCGGACGTCTACCGGGACGGCTCCACCAGCGGCCGCTACGACCCCACCCTCACCGCGGCGGTCGCCCGCTTCCAGCTCTGGTACGGCATCCGCGGCGACGAGACCGGCGTCTACGGCAACGACACCCGGGCGGCCCTGGAGTCGCGCACCCCGGCGGGCACGACCTGATGTGTGACCATGGCCCGCATGGACGAGTTCATTGACCGGCTGAACCCCGAGATGTACGTGGTCACCGCCGCCGCGGGCGGTGAACGGGCGGGCTGTCTCGTCGGGTTCGCCTCGCAGTGCTCGCTGCGGCCCGTGCGGTTCGTGGTGTGGCTGTCCGAGCTCAACCACACGTTCCGGGTGGCCCGGAACGCCGACGTCCTGGCCGTGCACCTGCTCGGCCGCGAACAGCACGCGCTGGCCGAGCTGTTCGGCGGGCACACCGGCGACCGGACCGACAAGTTCGGGGACGTCCGTCTGCGGGAGGCGTACGGCGGAGCCCTGGTCCTGCGGGACGCGCCGGCCTGGTTCGTCGGCCGGATCGTGACGCGCACGGGCGGCGGCGACCACATCGGCTTCGTCCTCGACCCGGTCGAGTGGGGCGGCGACGAGGACCACGACGGGCCACTGCTGCGTCTGTCCGACGCCCTCACCATCGACCCGGGCCACCCGGTCGACTGACGGCGCTCCCCGTCTGTCGAACGCCGGGCAACGGCTGGGAAAAACGCCGGGACGACGGGGCCGCCCGGCGTCACCCTGGGCCCGGGCGCGGAACGCAGCGCCCGAACCGCCGCGAACCGAAGGCTCGCCCATGAACGGCTCCCGCATCCCGGGCCTGCTGCTGCCCACCCTGTTCCTGCTGGCCCTGCTGGTGAGCCTGTGGTGGTACTGGCGCCACCGCGGGGACCTGTGAAGCGGCGCGAGCCCGGGGTGCTTCCGGCGGACCTGCGCGGAGGACGGCGAGCCGCCCCCTAGCGGTCCTGCACCCCGGGGACCCTGACGTCCACCACGCACACGTCGTCGCGGCGCACGTCCGGCAGCATCCGTGCCAGCAGCGGTCCCAGCGACGCGGGCCCGTCGCCGTGCGGGGCCGCCACCGCCTCGGCGAGCTCCTCCAGGCCCCGGTCGATGCTGTGCGGAGGGTGCTCGACCAGGCCGTCCGTGTACAGGATGAGCCGGTCGTCCGGGTACAGACGGCACTCGGCCTCCTGGTAGACCGGCGTGGCCGACGCCCCGAGCAGCATGCCGCCCGGGCGGCGCAGGTACCGGGCCTCGCCGTCGCGCAGCAGCAACGGCGGGGGATGCCCGGCCTGCGCCCAGACCAGGCGACGGCGAAGGGGGTCGTAGCGGGCCAGCACCATCGTGGCCGTCGTGTGGGAGTCGCGCGAGTGCAGCAGCAGCGTGTTCAGCCGGGCGAGCGCGCCCGTCAGGGACGAGCCCGTGATGACCATGCCCTTCGCGGTGAACCGGAGCTGGGCCATCGTGGCCACGGCGTCGACCCCGTGCCCGGCGACGTCGCCCACCACCAGCAGCGCGCTCCCGTCGGGCAGTTCGATGGCGCTGAACCAGTCCCCGCCCACGTGCACACCCGACTGGGCCGGCAGATAGGCGACCTCGACCCGCAGCCCGGCCAGGTTCACGGGACGGTTGGACATCGGCAGCAGCGCGTGCTGGAGCCGGGAGGCCAGGGTCCGCTCGGCCTGGAGCACGTCGTGCTGCGTCAGGATCGCCCGCTCGCTCTCGACCAGGGCCAGCTCCGCCCGGCGGCGGGCGGTCATGTCCTGTACGAAGCCGTGCACCTCCACGGGTGTGCCGTACCGGTCGGGCACCGCCTCGGCCACCAGCCGCAGATGCCGGATGCCGCCGCTCGTCCGGATCCGGAACGGCACGTCGAACGGCCGCCCGGCATGCACGAGTTCACCGATGGCGCGGGTCAGGGCGGGTGTGTCCTCGGGCAGCGCGAGCTGCGGCACCTCGGGCAGGCGCACCGGACCGTGCCCGGGGTCGAGACCGAAGAGGGAGAACACCTGGGTCGACCAGGACGCCTCCTGCCTGGCCAGGTTCCAGCTCGCCCAGCCGAGGTTGCCCAGTCGCTGCAGGTCCGCCAGCCGCTGCTCCTGCCGGTCGGAGGAACCGTGCCGGACCCACGAGACGACGAGGGCGTCGCCCAGCGGTGCCACGCGAGCCGTGTACACGGACAACGCGGCGACGCCCCCCGCGACTTCCTCGTGCGCGAACGGTTCGCCCTCGTACGCCGTCCCGGTGGCCAGCACCTGAAGACAGCCCTGCCACAGCGGCTCGACAGCCAGGGACGGGCGCAGTTCCAGCAGCCGCCGCCCGGCCGTTTCCTCACCGCTGCGGCCCAGCAGGTCACCCACCTGTGCGGTCGCGGCCTCCACCCGGAAGTCCTCGGTCTCACCGGTCGCGGCCCGCAGCGGGGTGAGGAGCATCGCCGCGACGGGCAGCGCCTCGAACAGCGCCTGCACCGCGTCCGTGGCCGCGTCGGCGTCACGCTCGGGCGGGGTGTCCAAGGCCCGCAGCCGGCCGGCGCACAGCCCGGTGACGCCCTCCAGGTGGGCGCGGTCGCGCGGGGTGAACGCCCCGGCCCGGCCGCGCAGCACACCGATGCAGACTTCGGCGGAGCCCGCGGCGAGCACGGGCAGCCAAGCACGCGAGAGCCACCGGTCGGCGGGGTCACCGATGAGGAGGTACCGCCGTTCGTCCGCGGGGAAGTCCTCCAGCCAGCGCGGCTCGCCCGCCCGCAGCGCGTCCAGTGCCGCCATTCCGCTCAGCGGCGGGACCTGGCCCCACTGGGCCGCCAGTTTGTCGTCGATCCCGGCGTGCCCGATCAGCTCCAGGCCGCCGTCGGGCCTGCGGGCGTAGATCAGGACGGCGTCCGCGGCCATGTCGGGACCGAGATGCTCCAGCAGACAACCGGCGAGGTCCTGCGGGGTCAATACTCGAACGAGGGCCCGGCCGAGCCGGGCCAGGGCTGCGGTGACGTCGTCCGGCAATGCCGAGTGCTCCGGCGCTCCTGCCCGGTCGGGAGCCTCGGCGTCGTCGGCCTCGCTCCCGGCGCCCGGGCGGGACGACATCGGCGCGAGGGTACCGAGGGTGATCCAGCACTCCTCGAGCAGGGTGTGAGGGCTGGCCTCGGCCCGTCGGCGCAGCTGTTCACCCGCCGCGTCGGCGGAACAGCCGGTCAGTGCCATGACCGCGCCCTTGGCCCGTTCGACGACAGCGGAGATGGCCGCCTGGTCGCGCAGCCGGTCCAGCTCGGCGCGCTGCCGGGCGACGATCTTGGCCAGTTCGACCAGGTCCGGTGCGGCACCGGGCTGCGCCGGCGTCACGGGCTCGCTCGTCACGCGTCGAGCATTGCACATCTGGCCCGGTTCGCCGACCGACTTGTGGGCAGGGGTTGCTCCCCCTTCCCCGAGGTCCCTCCCGGCACATCCGCCTCACGGGGAACGCTCACCGTCCACCGCGCGGATACAGCCACAGCCGGAACAGCCGGCTGAGCCGCGGCATGACCAGGTAGGTCAGCAGCGGCAGCAGCACCAGCGGGAAGACGGCCGCCCGCAGGGGCAGTGGCCAGCCGGTGGTGTGGGGCGTCACCAGCCACTGGATGAGCAGGGTGAGGGGGTAGGCACCGAGGAAGGTGGTCAGGACCATCTTCCACCGGGGCGGGGCCTGCACGGTGGTGCCCGGCAGGCTGAACCAGGTCTCCATCCCGGTCGTCGACTGGCGATCGCTGCTGACCTCGGTCGCGACGTCCTCGATCTGCCGGTGCCAGTGCGCCCGCTCCTCGGACTCCAGCCAGGCGGCGAGACGGTGCGGATCGGACCAGCGCAGTACCGCGTGGTAGCGGTGGCCGTCCTCGGGCGCCAGCCAGGAGACGCCCTCGTTGCCGGGGAACTCTCGCGCGCAGCGGGTGATGCCGTGCGTCCACTCCTCGAACCGCCGCTCCCGGCCGGGGCGCACCTGCCAGGTCAGGACCGTGGTCACCGGCTCACCGCGCCGGCCCGTCGTGGTGCTCATTCCCTCACGTGTGCCACGCCGGGCGCCGGTCATGCCCGGCGGCTCACGTCTGTCGGTTCGCCTCGACCAGGGCCTGCGTGACCGCCCGGACGCTGCGGGCGATGTGCTGGAGCTGCATGACCTCCGCCGCGTACAGCTTGATCGTGTGCTCGATGACGCCTTCGTGCAGGCCCAGCCCGGGCAGGTCGGCGCGGGCGGTCTGCAGAGCGGTGCGGGCGACCCGGATCTCGTTCTGGACCTGGATGTGGGCGTGGCGTGCGAGGAGGACGGGGTGGCGGACGAACGCCGGGTATCCGGCGTAGCGCGTGGGCACCA
Organism: Streptomyces sp. NPDC007907; assembly: GCF_042959365.1. Taxonomy (NCBI): domain Bacteria; kingdom Bacillati; phylum Actinomycetota; class Actinomycetes; order Kitasatosporales; family Streptomycetaceae; genus Streptomyces; species Streptomyces sp. NPDC007907. Next base: position 365,978 of record NZ_JBIBKR010000003.1, on the reverse strand, counting down.
GCTCGCGCAGCCACTTGGCCGCCGAGCGCTCCCAGTCGTAGCTCCCGGGGGTCTTGACCTGGCAGGGCCAGTCCGGGCTGATGCGCGTAGTCGTCAGGGGCATGATCATCGCTTCCGGGTGTGCGGCGTCGCGTGGGTGGACGACGGGTCGGGGCGGCCCCGGCCTAGGGGATGGCCGGGGCCGCCACGGACACCCGGGACCCGGAGTGGGTAGGACCCGGCTCCACGGGTGCGGAACGGATCCGGAACTGCCGGGTCGCGATCCGTGAGCAGTATTTATATATGCCATCCGGTTTGCAAGGAGCATGAAAACATTCATGCGAGCTTTGTTGCGGATGGTCCTCATGTGGGATCCGCCGTACGCGGCTCAGTCCCTGAGAAAGAACTGGTGCTGGTCGGCGACCTGCTCGTACTCCTCCAGACGCGCCTGGGTCCGCTCCGGATCCGCGTCGGTCATGGCCTGCAGCAACGCCGAGCACATCACGCCCGGGGCCGCGTAGGAGTCGAAGACCAGCCGCGAGCCCGTCCCGATGGCGAAGACGACGTCGGCCTCGTCCGCGAGCGGCCCGAGCGCGAGGTCGGTGATCAGGGCGACCTTGAGCCCGGCGCCCCGCGCGACCCGTACCGCCGTCAGGGTCTCCTGGGCGTGCCGCGGCATGGAGAACGCCAGCACCCACGTGCCGCCCGCCTCACGCGACTGCAGCAGTGCGTCGTAGGCGACGCTGCCGCCCCGGGTCACGAGGCGTACGTCCGGATGGATCCGCCGTGCGGCGTAGGCGAAGTACTCGGCGAGCGAGACGGAGATGCGCAGCCCGAGGACCGTCAGGGGAGCGGACGAGGACAGCTTGCGGCCGACGTCGATGACCAGGTTCGGGTCGGCCAGGTCGCGCCGGAGGTTCTCCAGGTTCTCGATCTCGGCGTCGACCGCCGCCTGCAACTCGTTGCCCCGCAGTTCCTCGGCCGGGCCGACCGCGAGGGTGCCCAGCGCGATCGACTGCAGCTTCTCCCGCAGTGCCGGGTATCCGCTGAAGCCGACCGCCGAGGCGAACCGCGTCACCGAGGGCTGGCTGACGCCGACCCGGTCCGCGAGATCCGTGATCGACAGGAACGCCGCCTCGGTGATGTGCTCGATCAGGTACTGCGCGATACGCCGCTGCCCCGGGGACAGCCGGGGCCGGTCGAAGAGCGTCCTGAGCTGGGCGGACGGGGAGACCTCCGCTTCGGGGGCGGCCTTCCCCGAGGTGATCGCGGATGCCTGTGCGCGTGCCTGCTGCGGCGATGCCACCGGTGCGCCTCCTTCATCTCCCACGGACGTTCAACATAGCTCACGCACATGGTGACCAGGGCTTCTCCGGGCTGCATGAGCCGCCCCGCGGGGGGTTACCCGTACGCCGGGCGGGAACCCGCCGCCGCACACCACCGAAGAAGGAGCTGTTGGCCATGACCGTCCCCGAGGAGAACCGGCCCAAGACCGAGACCACCGACGAACTGCTGGAACAGCACGACGAGAACCGCACCCGCCCGCCGGGCGCGACCGGCCGCACGATGCGCGAGGCACTGGAGGAGGCCGAAGTGCGCCCCGACGACTACGACGATCGCTAGGGACACCTCCCGCACCGACCGAACCGACGACGCTTCCGGCAGGAGAGACGGTATGAGCGCGCTGAGTGCGCTGGAACAGACCCTGGAGAACCGCTGGGACGCGCTGTGGGCGCGGCTCCGCGACAAGGAACCGGTCGAGGTCCTCGACGCCCTGCGGCGTGAGTGCGACGACAACGCCGTCGTGTGCAGTGAGGGACGCGTCATGGTCCCCAACGCCTACGACGTGGAACTCCCCGACGACGTGCACGACCATCTGACCCGTACCGGCACCGACGTGGGGCAGGCCCTCACCGACCGTCTGTCCCGCCACGCGGAACGCCGCGGCTACGAGTTCGCCGGCCCGCTGGCCGTCCACGTGGCGAGGTGCCCCGACGTGCCCAACGGCCGATACCGGGTGGCGAGCAGGGTCATGCAGCACGTGAGCGCGGACGGCTTCTTCCACGCGATGCACTGACGTACCCGCGCTGACGTACCCGCGCGCCGCGGCACTCAGCGGCGGTACAGCGTGATCGAGTGCCCGACGTCGTCGACGGGGCGGCTGCCGCCGATCAACTCGGCCAGCCGCCCCGTTGCCTTCGCGGCCGCCGAGTCCGACACGGCCAGCAGCCCCCGCACCTCGCGGACCGGCACCCGCCGGGGATCCGACGCCTCGATGCCGTAGGAGGACGGCACCCCGCCGCCCTTGTACACGAGCCACACCCGCTCGCCCGGATACCGCTCCCGCAGCCGCTGCGCGAGCCGCCCGAGATCCTGCCCCCAGTCCACGTTCGAGTCGTGCAGCCACTCCCGCGTCCTCGCCGGTCCCCCGAACGCCTCGTTGGAATAGGGCAGATAGTACGGGTACGTCCGCACCGAACTCAGCGCGACGACCGCGACCAGCACCGCCACCCCCGAGGACACCCACCGCGACCGCAGCACGAGCACACACCCCGCGGCCACCGCGAGGAACAGGGGCAGGAAGAGGGCGTACCGGGTGCCGAAGTTCCGCGCCCCCTGCATGGCCGCCACCAGCAGCACCAGGGGAGCGGCGAGTACATACGGTGCGGCAGGGCGCAGTCTGCGGACGGCGACGAGGGCCGCGGCGCCCCCGGCCCACGACGCGAGCATCCCCAGCGGCGTCTTCACCAGCAGCGCGGCCGGCAGGTAGTACCAGAGCGAGCCGTCGTACCGCCGCCCGTACAGGAACCCCTGCCACGGCCGGTTCTCCAGCCCGAACTGCACCCGCATCCCGTCCCGGTAGGCCTCCGGGAAGGGCATCGCCTCCACCAGCAGCCCCCGCAGCCCGCGCACCACCGGCACGTGCTGCTCCGGAGCCCAGCGCAGCCGCGGATCGACCATCAGATACGTGAGCCACACGACGGCGATCGCGACCAGGACCACGCCGCCCGCGGCCGCCACGGCCCTGCGCCGGCTGCCGCCCGGCGACCGCCGCACCGACACGGCGGCCAGCAACGTCAGCACCGGCACGGCGGGCAGTGTGCTCATCTTCGTGGCCAGGGCGGCGCCGAGCGCCGTCGCCGCGAGCGGCAGGTACAGCCGGGGCGCACCGCGCGCCCGCCACATCAGCCACGCCGATGTCAGCACGAACCCGGCGGCCGGCACGTCCAGCGTGGCGAGCGAACCGTGGGCGATGACGTCGGGGGAGAAGCAGTACAGCGCGAGTGCCGCCAACCCCGCGGCGCGCCCGGCCAGTTCACGGGCGAAGGCGAAGACCACCAGCCCGAACGACAGGGTCAGCGCGATCATCGGAAGGCGGGCCCACAGCATCAGCCGCGAGGGGTCGTTGCCCGACCCGTACAGCAGATGCCGGCCCCACCGCCCCTGGTCCCCGGTGAAGAAGGGGTCGATGTGCGGATCCGCGAGGGCGACGCCCGCGCCGATGGCCAGCTTTCCGAGCGGTGGATGCTCGGGGTTGTGCCGCAGCCGGTGTTCGTGCACGTACTCCGCTGCCGCGCCCACGTACACCGGTTCGTCGATCGTCGGGGTCTGCTGCACGGCGGTCGTGACCATCGCCAACGCCATCTGCGCGAGCAGGACCGCCATGAGGAGGGGCACCGGCCATCGTCTGCCCGCCCGGGGCGTGGCGCCGGCCCGTGCCGGCGGCGACAGCGACACGGGCCGCGGAACGGCGCGAGCGATCCGGAGGTCCCACATGGACCCACTCTGCATCAGCCCCCGTCGAAGAAAGCGCTACCGCCGCACGAGCCGCACCGACAGACCGTCAGCTGCATAGAGGGCAACGGCCCGCAGCGCCCTCGAGTCCAGCTCGACGCGGTCGAACCGGCCGCGCACCTGCGAGGCCGACAGCACCGGCACGGTCGTCCCCGAGACGGGTGGCCGCGCGGCGTCGAGGCGCAGCGACAGCACACTGCCCCGGCCCAGCAGCACCCGCCGGCCCACCGTCAGCGCCGGGCCGTGGTCCCCGCGCAGCAGCAGGTCCAGCGTCGAGTCGCCCTCCTGGACGTAGGAGCCGCGCACCCGCAGCACCCGGTCCGCGCGGAGTGTGCCGCCCGAGACGCGGACGTCGCCCTCGCCCAGGGCGCGCGGCGACGCGGCCACCAGGGTCCCGCCTTCCAGGGTGGTTCCGCCGTGGTAGCCGTTGTGGCCCGTCAGGGTGAGCGTGCCCGAGCCGCGCTTGGTCAGCCCGCCGTCGCCTTGGATGTCGTTGCGCCAGCTGTCGGCCCCGTGGAAGCCCCCGGCCGTCGCGTCCAGCGTCACGGTGACGTCCCGCTCGAAGGCTCCGTAGCCGTCGGCCGCGGCGAACAGGTTCAGCCGGCCCCACTGCTCGAAGCCGTCCAGCAGGACGTACCCGGAGGGCAGTGCGGTCGTGCGCAGCACCTCGCGCCGCTGGTCCGCGCTCAGGTACGGCAGCCGCGTCTCCAGCAGCACCTCCGCACCCTTCGGCACCGTGAGCGGGTCCTTGCGGCCGCGGCGGGGCAGGATGTACTGGGCCGCACCGCACGGGCGTTGGCGTCCCGGTCGGCGTAGGGGTCGGTGCCGGTGTCCGCGGAGTGCGCGTACGCGTACAGGGAGTCGGGCGTGGTGCCGGTCTGCCGCGTGAAGTAGGCCAGGGCCTGTGCCCGGGCCGCTTGCTTGAGGCCGGCGTTCGCCGGGTCCGCGAGGGTCGCGGCGGCCAGGGCGGTGGCCATGATCCGGCCGCCGAGTACGTCTACGGGGGAGTGCATGCCCGCGACGATCCGGGTGTGGGCGAGCTCCAGGGCGCGCGTCACCAGCTCCTGGAAACGCTCCGGCACCGCGTACGCGTAGGCCAGCGACGCCAGGTGCAGGGCGTTGGTGTGGCCGCTGGGGAAACCGCCGTCCTCGGCGGGCTTGTCGCCGCGCTGGCGCAGCAGTTGCGGGGCGACGACGACCTTCGACTCGTACACCGGGAAGCCGAACTCGTCGGTCCGGCCGGTGTCGACGACCTCGCTGTCCTCGTTCATCCGCCAGGGGCGCGGGTACTGGTAGGCGAGCTTGGCCGGGTTGCCGGAGGCCCAGTTGCCGCGCAGGGTGTCCACCAGCCGTGCCACCTGGCCGAGTTCGGAGTCGTACGAGCCGGCGCCCAGCGCGGAACCGGCCGGGGCACCGGCGGGCACCGCGTCGTTCACCTTGGCCGGCGGTGTGCCCTCCGGCGCGCCGGTGATCGACGTGACCGCCTTGGCGCCCGATGTGTAGAGCGCGGCGAGCGGTCCGAGACCCTCGATCATCGAGTAGCTCTGATGCTGGCGGTCGATGACGAAGGCCTGCTTCGCCTCGGCGTCGGTGCGCTCGGCGGTGATCCGCTCGCAGTAGCGCACGTTGGCGCGCAGGATCTCCGGCATGAGCGGTGTGCCGGTGTTCCAGTCGCCGGTCTTCCACATCTCGGCGAAGCCCACCAGCGCCCGGACGACCGCGTTGGTCTCGGGGGTCTGGTTCGTCAGGAGGTTGGTCTTGTAGTCGTCGACGAACGCGGCGGGGGTGGTGGCGGCCTTCGCGTCCGCGGCGCCCAGCCACCCGACGAAGGCCGGCGCGGCGACCAGCGCGGCCGAGCCGCCCAGGGACGTTCTGAGGAAACCCCTCCGGTTCAGGGTGGGGGAGTGGTGCCCGGCGGATGACGGCATGGGTGTGCCTCTCTTCAGTTCTTCGGCGACGCGGCCGGGGAAGTCGTGCGGTCTTGCGTGATGCAAAAGCCGGGCGGTGTCCCCTCGCCGAGGGCTCGGTGGCCGGGACCTGTCCCGCCGGTGAAAGCGCCGCCCCGCCTCACAGGAGCGACCGCGCCAGTGCCACCGCGCCCTCGACCGGTGGCACCTCCAGAGGCCTGGCGCGGGCCGTGGGCACCGTTTCGGCCAGGGCGTCGGTGAAGGCGTCGTACAGACCGGGCTGGGACAGCACCGTGCCGCCCGCGACGACCACGTCGTCGACGGCGACCCCGCGGGCGGCGAGCCGGTGGACCAGCAGGGCGAGCGCCCCACCGGCCTCGTCGATCACGGTCCGGGCGAGCGCGGAGCCGTGGGTGGCTGCCGCGAAGACGACCGGGGCGTGCCGGCCCCACTCGGCGGAGACGTCCGTGGCCCGCTCCAGGGCCGCGCCGAGCGCGGGCACTTCGGGTACGTCGAGCGAGGCGATGAGCCCGAGCGCGAGCGCGTCGGGCCCTTCCCCGCGGTCGTGGGCCGCCCACACGGCCCGTGCCGCCTCCCGGACGAGACCGGCGGCGCCGCCCTCGTCGCCGAGGGCCGCGCCCCAGCCGCCCACCTGGACGGCGGTGCCGTCGGGCAGCCGCCCCACCGCCACCGAGCCGGTACCGGCGACCAGGCCGACGCCCTTGTCCAGTCCGGCGGCGGGGACGAGGAGCTGCGCGTCGCCCACCACCAGGGCGGGCGCGTCGACGTACTCCCGGAGCGCGGCGCGTATCCGCTCGCACTGGCGGGGGGTCTCACAGGCGTGCCCGCCGATGGCCACGGAGGAGGGGCGGGCGCCCGCCGGGAGCACGTCGGTGACCAGCGCGGCCAGCCACCGGGCTGCGGCCACCGGGTCGTGCGGCCGCCAGCCGGCGCTGGTACGGATGTGGTCGGCCACGGGGGCCTCGCCCGCGAGCGCGCGCAGATGCGTCTTGGTGCCGCCCACGTCGATGCCGACCACAAGGGGCGCGAAGTCCTGCACGGAACCTCTTTCGTCGTTGCGCTGTTGCTGCGACGGCGGGCGAACCGTGCCTGGATGAGGGGCAGTTGAAGGACTAGGGAAGCCCCGGGACGGGCTTCTGGCGGTGCACGGCAGGCGAGTACCGTGACGTTCGTTAGGAAGTTAACTAACGAAGTAGAGTGCGTCAAGAGCCATCCCTTCGCCGCCTCCGTGGAGACGACCCGTGACGATCCGAGACGATCGATCCGGGAGCGCGGCCCGTCACCCGTTGGGGGAACTGTTGGAACCTGACGTGGCAAGAGCCCCCCGTCTGACCGAGAGCGCCGGTGCGGTGTTCGCCGTCCTGGCCGACGCGGGCCGGGCCACCCGGCCGCAGCTCGCGAGCCTCGCGGGCCTGTCCAAGCCGACGGTGTCCTCGGCCGTCGCGGAACTGGAGGGCGTCCGGCTCGCCGCCCACTCGGGCACGGCCTCCAGCGGCACGGGACGCAACGCCGCCGTCTACCGCCTCGGGCCGGCTGCGGGGGCCGTGCTCGCCGTCGACCTCGGCCCTGCCGTCACCCGGGTCCGGGGCTGCGCGCTGGACGGCACGCTGCTCGCCGAAGCCGCCGGCTCCCGGGCGGACGCCGCCGACGTCGTGCGCGAGGCGCTCGGTGCGCTGCCTGCCGACGCCCCGCTGCGGACCATCGTCGTCGCCGTCGGTGACGTCACCGCGCCGCGCGCGGAGGGCGCGGGGGTGCGACCGGCGACCGCCAAGGCCGGACCCGTCTTCGACGCGGTGGCCGTCGCGCTGCCGCCGGGCGTCCCCGTCCACCTCGAGAACAACGTCAACTGCGCCGCCCTCGCCGAACTGCACGAAGGGGCCGCCCAGGGCCGGAACACTTTCGGCTACCTGCGCATCGGCGTCGGTATCGGCCTCGGCATCGTCGTCGGCGGCCAGGTGCTGCGCGGAGCGAACGGCGCCGCGGGTGAGCTGGCCCGGCTGCCCTACCCGTGGGACGACGACCGGGAACCCCGCCACGAGGGCCTGGAGGAGTACATCGGGGCGCAGTCACTGCTGCGGCGCGCGGCCGAGGCCTGGCCGGACGGCGACGGGCCGTGCCCGGCCACCGCCGAGGAGCTCTTCGCCCTCGCCGAGCAGGGCCGTGCCGCCGCCCGTGCCGTCGTCGACCGTCATGCCGTGGACGTGGGCCGGCTGGCCGCCGCCGTGACGGCCGTACTGGACCCGGGGCTGGTCGTGCTGGGCGGCAGCACCGGCGCGTACCCACAGCTCCTGCACGGGGTCCGGGCAGAACTCGCCCGGCTGAGCTGGCCCACCGAAGTCGTCAGCAGCACGGTCGGCGATCTCGGGACCGTCGTCGGGGCCGCCCGCCTGGCGGTTTCCCGAGGAGTCCAAACCGTGACCCAGGTCGCGGAGACCAAGGATTGACGGCTTCCAACTCGATCTGCCAATGTCCGGACAAGCGCTTTCTGAGTCGGCCGGGACGCCGACTCCGGGTGAGCCTTCCGCCCGCACACGACGTACGGCAGACGCACGAGGGCGTGCTTGTGCGACGCCGGCCGACAGGGCCGGGGACCCCACCCGTCAAGGCGACGCGGCCGGGCGAGGCCGTGCCTCCGGAAAGCGAAATTTCCTGCAAAATGCACCCGTGCCGCCTCGGCTGGCGCCGTGCTTCTTCCGCTACGAAGAAAAGGGATCGAAGATGATCAGTGTGGGTGTGCGGCGCTCCCGCCGACTCGGCCGCGGTGGTATACGCCGCGTGGTTCCTCTCGCTGCCGTGGCCACGGCAGGTGCTCTGCTGCTCTCCGCCTGCGGGTCGGGTTCCGACTCGGGCGGTACCTCCAAGTCGCTGACGTTCTGGATCTCCACGGTCCCTGGGCAGGACGCGGGCTGGAAGAAGATGGTGTCGCAGTACAAGAAGGACACCGGCGTCACCGTCAAGCTCGTCAACATCCCCTACGACGGATACCCGACGAAGCTGCACAACGCCGCCCAGGCGAACTCCCTGCCCGACGTTGCGGCCGTGCCGGCGCTGGACCCGATCTGGTCGAGCAAGCTGATCGACCTCAGCTCCATAGCCGACAGGAAGAGCAACAAGATCAACGCAAACTTCCTGGCCAAGGACTCGTCCGGGAAGGTGCTGTCCATTCCCTCGGACGTCACCGCGTCGGGCCTGTTCATCAACAAGACGCTGTTCAAGAAGGCCGGCGTCTCCTTCCCGACCTCGCCGCAGAAGACCTGGACCTGGACCGAGTTCATCAAGGCGGCGAACAAGGTCCGTGAGAAGACCGGCGCCAAGTACTCCCTGACCTTCGACCAGTCGCCGTCCCGGCTGCGCGCCATGGTCTACGAGATGGGCGGGAAGTACGTCCACGCGGACTCCTCCGGCACATTCTCGGTGGACGCGGCGACCAAGAAGGCCGTGAACACCTTCGTCGGATGGAACGACAACAAGACCATGCCGAAGTCGGTGTGGACCAGCGGCGCCGACCCGTCCGCCATGTTCCAGAGCGGTGACGTGGTCGCCTACTGGTCCGGCGTGTGGCAGATCGCCGCCTTCTCCGAGAGCATCAAGAAGTTCGACTGGGCCAGCGTCCCCACTCCCGCCCAGCCGGTACAGGCCAGTGACGTCAACAGCGGCGGCATGATGGTCGGCTTCAACAACAACGGTGACGCGGCCACCGCCGCGAAGAAGTTCCTGTCCTGGATCTACGAGCCCGACCACTACCGCGTGCTGTGCGAGGCCTCCGGATTCCTGCCGGTCGAGAACGGTCTGAACCCCAAGTACCCCTTCACCTCCGAGGCGGCACAGGCGGCGTTCAAGCTGTACAACGAGTCGATCCCGCTGTACGCCCCGATCTCCGGCTACTTCAACAGCGCGCAGACGCGGTGGGTGCTGAACGGCAAGAGCCTCACCGAGGACCCGACCAAGACGGAGCTCGGCAAGGCGATCAACGGCCAGCAGTCGCCCGGCAAGGCCCTGGAGAACATCGTGGCCGGCTACAACCAGCAGGTCGGCGGCGGATCGTAGGCCGCGGGGCCGGGCGGCGGGCGTGACACACCGCTGCCGCCCGGCGCTGGACGCGCCCCGCGATTCCGGGCTCATGGGTGAGCCCGCCTGCAAACCCTTCCACCAGCACGGAGTCAGGAAGATGACAAAACGCGCCTCGGACGTGTCCGCGAGCCCGCCCAGGAGAGGCAGTAAGTACACCCTTGCGCCGCTCGTCCTCATCGCGGCCAACGTCGTGCTCTTCGCGTTGTTCTTCGTCTGGCCGGCGGTGATCGGGCTCCTCTACTCCTTCACGAACTACACGGGCGTGGGGGTGTTCCAGTGGGTCGGACTGGACAACTACCACAACCTGTTCGGGGACTCCACGTTCTACGACGCGCTGAGCCGGACCCTGCTGTACACCGTCCTGTTCGTCCCGCTGAACTTCGCGCTCTCGCTGCTCGCCGCCAACCTGGTGGTGAACAAGCACGCCAAGGGCTCGTCGGTCGCCCGAGTCATCTTCTTCATACCGTGGCTGCTGTCGCCCATCGTCGTCGGCGTCCTGTGGCGGTGGCTGTTCGGTGAGAACTTCGGGCTGGTCAACTACGTCATCGAGAAGTTCGGCGGCGGGGCCGTCCCGTGGCAGTCGAACGCGGACCTGTCGCTGCTGGTGGTGGTGATGGCGGCGGCCTGGGCGTGGACGGGCTTCACGATGCTGCTGTTCATCGCGGCGATCAAGAACGTCCCGGTGTCGTACTACGAGGCGGCCGAGCTCGACGGCGCCGGTTCGTGGCGCAAGTTCGTCAGCATCACGCTGCCGAGCATCGCGCCCACCTCGTTCATCGTCATCCTGCTCAACACGATCAACGCCATGAAGGAATACCCGGTGTTCGTCGCCCTCAACAACGGCGGACCCGGAACGTCGAACAACCTGCTGGTCCAGTACATCTACGAGACCGGCTTCAAACGGGGCCAGATCGGCTACGCGAGCGCCGCGTCGTTCGTGCTCATGCTCATCCTGATGGCCGTCGCGATCATCCAGCTGATCGTCAACCGGCGGGTGGAGAACCGATGACAACCACAGACATGCCACGCCCGCTCGACGCCGACGCCGAACAGCCCGTGGCCGGGAAGAGGCCCCGCAACCCGGCCACCGGCGGGCTGCGGCGGGCGGTGCCCGCGACGACCCTGCTCTGGATCCTGGCGTGCCTGTACGGTCTGCCGGTGCTGTGGTTCATCCTCAGCTCCCTCAAGCCGTCCAGCGACCTGTTCTCCTATCCGCTGACGCTGGTCCCGCACAACCCCACGCTGTCGGGGTTCAAGGCGGCGTGGGACAGTGCCAACTTCTCCCAGTACTTCATCAACACGGCCATCGTGTGTGTGATCACGACGATCCTCACGGTGGGGGTCAGCTGCTGCACCGGGTACGCGCTGGCCAAGTACGACAACAGGTGGCTCAAGGTCTTCTTCATCTGCATCCTGGCCACCACGATGCTGCCGTCCGAGGTCATGCTCGCCCCGGAGTTCCTGGTGGTCCGCAACCTCGGCCTCTACAACTCGTTCGCCGGCATCATCCTCCCGGCCGTGCTCACCGCGACCGGATGCTTCATGTTCCGCCAGTTCTTCCTGACGGTGCCCGACGAACTCGTGGAGGCCGCACGCATCGACGGCGCCAAGGAGCTGTCGATCTTCCTGCGGATCATGGTGCCGCTCTCCCGGCCCATCATGCTGACCCTCGCCATCCTGTCCTTCCAGTGGCGCTGGAACGACTACATCTGGCCGCTGCTGATGCTCAACGACCCCGAGAAGTTCACCGTGCAGATCGGCATCCAGAGCATCGTCGGCGCGCAGAACATCAACTGGTCGGTACTGCTCGGCGCATCGGTCATCTCCATGATCCCCCTGATCGCCATCTTCCTGGTCTTCCAGCGCTACGTCATGGGCGCCGACATCAACGCCGGACTGAAGGACTGACCTTGCCCACCCCGCTCGACCACGAGTTCCTCCGTGCGGTGGCCGGTGCCGCCGACCGGGAGGCCGCCCCGCTGGCAGCCGCGTCCGACGCGGAACCCGCAGGCCTGGCCCACCGCACCCTGGCCCGCCGGGTGAAGACGCTGATCGCGGCCTACCGGTCCCCGGACTCGGCCCTGCACGGCAGCGCGCGGGCCGTCGCCGCCGCGACGACCCATCTGCGCGCCCTGCGGGCCGCGCAGACCGCCACCGGCCTGTTCGCCGGCGGTGACAACGTGCAGTCCCCGCCGGACTCCGCGTTCACCGTCAACGACGTGTGTGACGCGCATGTGCTGGCCGCCGGCGCGGGCCCGGAACTGCGCGACGTCACGGCCGCCCTCGCCGAGATCGCCCGCGCCGCCTCGGGCAGTCTCCTGACCGGCGGCGTGCACACCCCGAACCACCGCTGGGAGCTGTGCGCGGCGCTGGCCCGGCTGCACCGGTCGTTCCCCGACGACCGGCTCCGCGACCGCGTCGAGGAGTGGCTCTCGGAGGGCGTCGACATCGACGCGGAGGGCCTGTACTCGGAGCGCAGCGCCAACTACGCCGCCCATGTGTCCAACCCGTCGCTGCTGCTGCTCGCCGACGTGCTCGACCGCGCCGACCTGCGGGACGCCGTCGAACGCAATCTCGCCGCGACCCTGGACCTCATCGCGCCGGACGGCACGGTGGAGACCCTCCTGTCGCGACGGCAGGACCAGCACCGGCCGTTCCCGCTGGCGCCCTACCTGCCGCACTACCGGCTGCTGGCGATCCGCACCGGCCGGGGCGACTTCAGCCGGGCCGCGCGGCTGGCGGCGGCCGGCGGCATCGACGACCCCGACCTGCTCGCCGGGACCCTCCTCACCCCCGACCTGTGCCACCCGCTGCCGGCCCCCGCCGCCCGGACACCGCCCCGCGAGCGGTACTTCACCACCGCGCGCCTCGCCGTACGCGCCTCGGCCACCGCGCACACGGTGGTGTACGGCGGCTCCGACGTGCCCGCGCACCGGCGCATCCGCTCGGGCCTCGCCTGCAATCCCACCTTCATGCGCCTGTTCGCCGGCGACGCGGTCCTCGACGCGGTCCGCCTCTCCCGGGGATTCTTCGACCTGGGCCCGTTCCGCGCCGCCGAGGTGCAGCGGCCCGCCGACCACCGGTACCGGCTGACCGAGACCCTCACGGCCGCCTACTACCAGCCGCTGCCCCTGCAGCTGCGGCGGGACGACGCCGCGTACCGCGTGACGGACGAGGGACGCTTCTGCGCTGCGATGTCCTTCGCGGACCGGCCCCGGGACGAGATCTCCCACACCACCCGCGTCGAGGTGGACCTGCGGGAGGACGGCGCCGACCTGCGGATCGGCCTCAGCGGACCACGGGTGCCCTGGGCCCTCGAACTGACCTTCCGGCCCGGTGGCGTACCCGAGGGCGCCGCGCCGCTCGGCGAGGGGCGCTGGTGCCTGACGACCGGGCCGGTGACCTACCGGGTCGGTGACGACGAGATCAGCATCGAGGCCGACGTCGAGGCGGGCGAACCGCTGGCCGGACCGGACCGCAGCGACCTGCTGGGGTACGACCCCGGACAGGACTACGCGGTGGTCGGCGGCACCGACGCGACGACGGGGAACCGCGTCTACCTCGGTGGACACGGCCCGCAGACGCTGACTCTCGCCCTGCGCGCCCACCGGGCCGCACCCGCCGCGTGACACGGACGGCCCACGCGGCGGCCACGCCGGACGTCACCGGGGGTGGCGCGCGTGCCGCTCCTGCGGGTCGGCGGCCCGGGTCCGGACGGGCGGTGCCTGGGCCGCGAGCTCCCTGAGGGGATCACCGCTCAGCCTGCACACCTTCCACTCCTCCAGGAGCTCGACCCCGAGCGACGTGTAGAAGTCGATCGTCGGAGTGTTCCAGGCCAGGACCCACCACTCGAAGCGGTCGTAACCGTTGCGCCGGCACGTGGCCGCGAGGGCGGCGAGCAGAGCCTTGCCGTGGCCCGCGCCCCGGGCGTGCGGACGGACGTAGAGGTCCTCCAGGTGCATGCCGCGGGTGCCCGTCCAGGTCGAGAAGCGCGGGAACCACAGGGCGTAGCCCACCACCTCACCCGTGCCGTCGTCCTCGGCGATCAGGGCGACGGCCGCGGGGTGCTCACCGAACAGAGCCTCGCGCAGCTGCTCCCCGGTGGCCCGGGCCTGCTCCTCCGCCCTTTCGTACGCGGCGAGTTCGCGGATCATCGCGCGGATCTCGGAGATGTCGTCCAGGGTGGCGGATCGGATCATGCGGCAGATCATGCCCCATGGCAGAACGGCGCACGGAGCCGGCCTGCGTGCACGCCCGACGGGTCGTCAGGCCCGCTGGCACGGCATCGCCGGCTCCGGCACCACCAGGTCCGCCCGCCCCCGGGTCGTCGCGACCAGCTCGGCGTTGCGCTCGTCCGAGCGGGACACCCACGCCACCGCCTCCTCGTGCGTCTTGCCGAACCGCTCGTGGCGGGCGACCAGGCGGCGGACACGCTCGCCCTCGGGCAGCTCGCAGAACCACACCTCGTCGAGGAGGGAACGCACGCGCGGCCAGGAACCGGTGTGCAGGAGAAGGTAGTTGCCCTCGGTGACGACCAGTCGGGCGCTCGGCGGCACCGGGATGGCACCCGCGATCGGCTGCTCCAGGACCCGTTCGAAGCCGGGCGCGTAGACGACGTCGTCGCCGGGCTCGTCGCGCAGCCGCCGCAGCAGGGCCGCGTACCCCGCCACGTCGAACGTCTCGGGTGCTCCCTTGCGGTCCCGGAGGCCGAGGCGCTCCAGCTCGGCGTCGGCGAGGTGGAAGCCGTCCATGGGGACGTGCGCGACCCAGGGGTCACCCGTGCCGTTCAACTCCCGCACCAGGTGCTCGGCGAGCGTCGACTTTCCGGAGCCGGGACTGCCCGCGATCCCGAGGATCGCACGGCCGCCGTCCCGGGGGAGCGCACGGGCGCGGTGAAGGAGGTCGTCGAAGGTGAGCGGCACAGGGAGAGTCTGTCACCCTGGCCCTGCTCGCACGCCGGACGTCCCGCCCCCTCGCGCCCCCGGCATGTGGCGTGCGCCACTCACTGGAACATCTCCGCAGGGGGAACCGGTCCTGTATGACGCAGCTCGGTCTTCCCGAAAGCATCCACGCCTGTCTGTTCGACCTCGACGGCGTCGTCACCAAGACAGCCGTCGTGCACGCGGCCGCCTGGAAGGAGATGTTCGACGCCTTCCTGCGCGAGCGCGACGGCGCGGACTTCCGGCCGTTCGACGCGGCGGACTACGACGAGTACGTCGACGGGCGGCCACGCGCCGACGGCGTGCGCACGTTCCTCGCCTCCCGCGGCATCGACCTGCCCGACGGCGACCCCGACGACCCGCCGGGCGCCGAGACCGTGCACGGCCTGGGCAACCGCAAGAACGAGCTGGTCCTCGAGAAGATCCGCACCGACGGCGTGGAGGCCTACGACGGCACCCTGCGCTACCTGGAGGCCGTCCGCGCCCACGGACTGAGCACCGCCATCGTCTCCTCCAGCGCCAACTGCCGCGACGTGCTCCGCTCGATCGGCGCCGAGCACTTCTTCGACGTACGCATCGACGGCGTCGTCGCCGCCGAGCGCAAGCTGCCCGGCAAGCCGCACCCCGACACCTTCCTGGCCGCCGCCGAGGACCTCGGCGTCGAACCCTCCGAGGCGGCCGTCTTCGAGGACGCCCTGGCCGGCATGGACGCGGGCCGCGCGGGCCGGTTCGGATACGTCGTCGGAGTCGACCGGGTCGGGCAGACCGACGCGCTGTACCGGCACGGCGCGGACATCGTCGTGCAGGACCTCGCCGAACTGGGGGACACGCAGTGATCACACAGCGGGCGTACGACGTCGAGCCCTGGACCGTCCGAGAGAGGGAACTCAACCTCGACGTCCTCGCGCAGAGCGAGTCCGTCTTCGCCCTGTCCAACGGGCACGTCGGCTGGCGCGGCAACCTCGACGAGGGCGAACCGCACGGCCTGCCCGGCTCCTACCTCAACGGCGTCCACGAACTGCACCCGCTGCCGTACGCCGAGGCCGGCTACGGCTACCCCGAGTCCGGCCAGACCTCCATCAACGTCACCAACGGCAAGGTGGTGCGCCTCCTGGTCGACGACGAGCCGTTCGACCTGCGCTACGGTCGGCTCGTCACCCATGAGCGCACGCTCGACCTGCGGCGGGGCGTCCTGGAACGGGTCTGCGAGTGGACCAGCCCGGCCGGTTCGACCGTCCGGGTGCGCTCCACGCGGCTGGTGTCCCTCACCCAGCGCGCGATAGCCGCCGTGGCGTACGAGGTGGAACCGGTCGACAGCCGCACCCGCGTGGTCGTCCAGTCGGAACTCGTCACCAACGAGAGCCTGCCCGAGCCGGACGGCGATCCCCGTGCCGCCAAGGCACTGAAATCGCCGCTGGAGCCGGAGGAGGACCTCGCCGAGGGCAGCAGGCTGCGGCTGGTCCACCGCACCCGCCGCAGCGGCCTCAGGGTCGCCGTGGCCGCCGACCACACCGTCACCGGTCCCGAACGGACCACCACCAGCAGCGAGAGCAACGTGGACGTGGCCCGGCTGACCATCACCTCCGTCCTGGAGCCGGGGGAGCGGCTGCGCGTGGAGAAGCTGGTCGCGCACGGCTGGTCCGCGGTCCGCTCCCGGCCCGCGATGAGCGACCAGGTCGAGGCCGCCCTCGCCGCGGCCGGACACAGCGGCTGGCAGGGACTCCTTCAGGACCAGAAGGCGTACCTCGACGACTTCTGGGCGCGCGCCGACGTCGAGATCGACGGCGACGAGGAGATCCAGCAAGCCGTCCGCTTCGCGCTCTTCCACGTCCTCCAGGCCGGTGCCCGGGCCGAACAGCGTGCCATCCCTGCCAAGGGACTCACCGGCTCCGGCTACGACGGCCACGCCTTCTGGGATTCCGAGGCGTTCGTGCTGCCGCTGCTGACCTACACCGCGCCGAAGGCCGCCGCCGAGGCCCTGCGCTGGCGCCTCGACACCCTGCCCGCCGCCCGGGAACGCGCGACCCAACTGGGCCTGCGCGGAGCCGCGTTCCCGTGGCGCACCATCGAGGGCTCGGAGGGCTCCGCGTACTGGCCGGCCGGCACGGCGGCCTTCCACGTGGGCGCCGACATCGCCGACGCCGTCGTCCGCTACGTGGCCGTCACCGGCGACGAGACCTTCGAACGCGAGGTCGGCGTGGAGCTGCTCGTGGAGACCGCCCGCCTGTGGCGCTCCCTCGGCCACCACGACGACCGGGGCACCTTCCACATCGACGGCGTCACCGGACCGGACGAGTACAGCGCCATCGCCGACGACAACACGTACACCAACCTCATGGCCCGGGCGAACCTGCTGGCCGCCGCCGACGTCTGCAAGCGCCATCCCGACAAGGCCGCGCGGCTCGGCGCCGACGACGAGGAGACGGCCGCCTGGCGGGCCGCCGCAGAGGCCATGAACGTCCCCTACAACGACGAACTCGGCGTCCACGAGCAGCACTCGGGCTTCACCCGCTACCAGCGCTGGGACTTCGACCGCACCGGCCCGGACCAGTACCCCCTGATGCTGCACTTCCCCTACTTCGACCTGTACCGCAAGCAGGTCGTCAAACAGGCGGACCTGGTGCTGGCGATGTACACCTGCGGCGCCTTCTTCGAGGAGTTCTTCGACGAGGAACAGATCGCCCGCAACTTCGCCTACTACGAGCCGCTGACCGTCCGCGACTCCTCCCTGTCCGCCTGCGTCCAGGCCGTCATGGCCGCCCGGTCCGGCCATCTCGACCTGGCCGCCGACTACACGGCCGAGGCCGCGCTGATGGACCTCGGCGACCTGGAGCACAACACCCGCGACGGACTGCACATCGCCTCGCTGGCCGGCACCTGGATGGCGCTGGTCGCCGGGTTCGGCGGCATGCGCTGCAGCGACGGCGCCCTGCGGTTCGCGCCCCGCCTCCCCGGGCGCTACCGCCGGCTCGCCTTCACCGTGGGCTTCCTCGGCCGGTGCCTGCGCGTGGAGGTGACCGCCGACCGGGCCACCTACACCCTGAACTCCGGACAGCCCCTGACCATCCACCACCACGGGAGCGAACTGACGGTGAGCGAGGACGCCCCCGTCTCCCGGCCCGTCCCCGAGCTGACCCACCGCCCCGCCCCGAGCCAGCCGCCGCACCGCGCCCCGCACACCCGCTGACCCGCATCCGCGGGTCAGGCACTTGGCCCAGCTCCGCCCTGCACCCCCCGGCCCCGCGGGTTAGCTTGATCGGGATTTCCGATCGACGGGGAAGGGGCGGACCATGCCCGACGGCGCGATCTCCATCCTCGTACGGAGGCGAGGACGCGACCAGGCGGCCACGACGCGTGCCCTCCGCGGTCAGCGCGGCACGCCGTCCCTCGCCGCCCTGGCCGCCGTCTTCGCCCTCGCGCAACTCGTCCTCGTCCGGCCCGTCCTCGGTCTGGGCTGGGACGAGATCGTCTACGTCAGCCAGGTCACCACGCACCACCCCGCGGCCTTCTTCAGCGCCCCCCGCTCCCGCGGCGTCTCGCTGCTGGTCGCGCCGGTCGCGTCCTGGTCGGCGTCCGTCCCGCTGCTGCGCGTCTACCTCGCCCTGCTGTCCGGCCTCGCCCTCTACCTGGCCCTGCGTGCCTGGCGGGGGCTGTTCCCCACCCGTGTCCTGGTCGTCGCCGGGGCCCTCTTCGCCTCCCTGTGGGTGACCCTCTTCTACGGTCCGCAGGCCATGCCCAACTACTGGGTGGCGATCGGCGCCCTGATCGGCGTCGGCTGCTTCCTGCGGGCGCGGGCGGAACGCTGCTCCTCAAGGGCCCTGTGGGGTCTCGCGGCGGGCGGCGCGCTCATGGCGTGGATGCGGCCCACCGACGCCGTGTACGCGGCCGTGCCGCTGCTCGTCCTCGCCCTCGTGCGCCGCCACTGGCGTCCGCTGCTCGTGCTCGCGGCGGGCCTCGCGGCGGGCGCCGTCCCCTGGGTGATCGAGGCGTACCTGAGCCACGGCGGCCTGGGGGCGCGGCTGGCGGAGGCGTCCCGGATCCAGGGCGGACTGGGCTGGCAGATCGCCGTCGACGACCAGCTGCGCAGCCTGGGCGGCCGGGCCCTGTGCCGGCCGTGCACCGGGTCGATGCCCAGCCCCCTGGTCACCGTCTGGTGGTTCGCCCTGCCCGTCCTGGCCGTGCTCGGGCTGGTCGTCGCAGCCCGGGCGCGCCGCCTGGAACGGACCCTGGTGCCGCTGGCCTGTGCGACCACCGCCGCCCTGCCGTACCTCTTCATGATCGGCTACGCGGCCCCGCGCTTCCTCCAGCCCACCTACGCGTTGCTCGCGATCCCGGTCGCCGACGCGCTGTGGCACCTGGTCAGAAGCCCGGGCGGGGCATGGCGCCCGGTGGCCGCCCCTCTTGTCGCGCTCGCCCTGGCCGGGCATCTCGCGGCCCAGCTCGCCGTGCTGGACGGTGCCGTGTCCCGTAACACCGAGAGCCGCCGCGACTGGGCGCGCACCGCGGACACCCTGCACCGGCTCGGCGTCCGCCCGCCCTGCCTGCTCACCGGCCACGAAGCCATCCCCCTCGCCTACTACACCGGCTGCTCCTCGGGGGCGACGTCCGGGAACAACGAGAACATGACGGTCGCCGGCGTCCTGCGCACCGCGGACCGCCTCCCGGTCGCCCACCTCGCGGCGGCCGGCGACGCCCCGGCCCGTTACGCCCGTTCCTGGCCCGTCCACCGCATCTCGGACCTGGACGTCCGCGTCGCACCCGGCCCCTGAGACCCCGTACTGCGTTTCCCGCCCGTCCGGCTCAGGTAGGAGTCGGTTGACGGTCACGATCGAGGGGGGGAACGGCATGGCGGCGAGCGAGCACGAGGGCAGACTGGGGGAGGAGTTCTTCACTCCCGGCTGCTCGTCCTTCTCGGAGTTCCTGGCGGCCCACCGGCCCGAACTGCTGAGCACCCGGCGCGTCCTCCCGGACGGCGTCCGCGCCGAGGGCGCCCCGCACGGCACGACGGTGCTGGCCCTCACCTACCGGGAGGGCGTGCTCATCGCGGGCGACCGGCGGGCCACGATGGGCAACCTCATCGCCCAGCGCGACCTGGAGAAGGTGCACGCCGCGGACGACCACTGCGCGGTGGCCTTCGCGGGCACGGTTGGGCTCGCGGTGGACATGGTGAAGCTGTATCAGGTCGAGCTGGCGCACTTCGAGAAGATCGAGGGCATCCCCATGACCCTCTCCGGGAAGGCGACCCGGCTGGCCACCCTGATCCGGAACAACCTGGGCCAGGCCATGCAGGGCCTCGCCGTCGTCCCGCTGCTCGCCGGGTACGACCCCGACGCCCCTGAGGGCGCAAACGGCCGTATCTTCTCCTTCGACGTCGTCGGCGGCCGCTACGAGAAGTCCGGCTTCCACGCGGAGGGCTCCGGATCGCCGTATGCCCGGGGCGCGTTGAAGAAGCTGTTCCGCCCCGGCATGACGCGCCGCGAGGCGGCCCTGACGGCCCTGCAGGCGCTGTACGACGCGGCCGACGACGACTCCGCCACCGGCGGCCCCGACCTCACCCGCCGTATCTACCCGGTCGTCTCGGTCATCACCGAGGGCGGCTTCGAGCGGCTGTCCGAGGCGGAGACGGAGGGGCTCAGCCGGGAGATGGTCGAGCGCCGCCGCACCCGGCCGGACGGACCGAACGCCGAGGTCTGACAGCGGACGGCTCCATCCGCCGGCCGGCGGAGTTTTCGGTTCCATGGGCAAGACCTGTCACGGGCTTTACTGCACATTGATTGCAGGTGCCCAATGATGGCGGGAGGCTGCCACCGCGGCCGCCCGTCCCACGGAAAGACCTTCCCCCCGATGACGGCCGCCCCTGAGTCCACTCCGCACCTCCCCGCCCAGTGGACCAGGGCCGGGGGGATGGCAGCCGTCATCCTGGCGCACGCTCACGCCCCCGGCCGCAGCTCCTTGCGCCACTTGATGATCTGTTTCTCCGCGTCGCCCGTGTACGACCAGGGAGTGCGGGTCGCACGGGAGCCCAGCATGCCCAGCAGGACACCCGCGATGTCCGTGGCGCCCGCGGAACAGGCCGCGTGGGCCAGGTAGTTGAAGTCGCGGAGTTCGCCGGGCGCGATGCCGGTCTCCCTCCGGCCCATCACCCAGCGCTGCCAGGTCCGCCGCAGGTCGCTCGTCGCGCCGTCGTGATTCCAGTGCTGTGAGAGGCCGACGGCGGAGTGCCTGCCCTGTGCCGCGTCCAGGGCGAAGCGGTACTCCTCTACCCGGGCGTACTGCACCAGCACCGGCAGCGAACAGCCCGGGGGCGCCACTCCGGCGGCGTCCCGGGCGAAGTCGTACATCAGGCCGTGGGTGCCGTGCCAGCGCGCCGAGTAGTAGTGCAGCACCTGGAGGTGCCCCTCGACGCTGTACGGGTCCCGCCCGTGCAACTCGTCCCACCAGCGCCCCAGTTCCTGTCGGCGCACGCCGGTCGGGTACAGGCGGGCCACCGAGATCAGCGACACCCAGGGGGTCGGATCCTCCGGGTACGCCTCCGCCGCCGTCAGGCACGCCAGCACCGCGGCGTCCACGCGCTGCTGGTCGATCGGCACGCCCCGCCCCGCCGCGATGGCCACGTTGAAGGTGCGGGCCGTCTCCGTCGCCGCCCGCAGCACCAGCGCGTCCGCGCTGTGCGGATCGGCCGAGAGCCACGACTCCACCGTCGAACTGCCCGCGCACACCTGCGCGAGCTGCCGGATCCGGTGCCCACGGGCCACCCAGTCGCGGCCGGTGCCGGCCAGCAGGTCCCGCAGTCCCTGCCAGCGGCCGATCACGACGTCCTGGCGGGCGGTGGTGAGCTCGGTGTCCCCGCAGTCGGGGTCGAAGTCGGGAGTGAAACCGCGTCTGAGCCCGCGTGCCATCGACGTGCCCCTCAGAAGTCGGTGGACAGACCTTCGTGGACCCGGACGTGCGCGTCCCGTTCGTCAGGGACGTAGTCCGTCTCGACCGCCCGCGAGGCGTCGAGTTTCGCGGGCCGGTAGTAGTCGCTGCCCTGCCTCCAGTACCAGAGCATCGGTACCAGTCCGGCCGCGAGCCCGCCGATGCCGATCGCGATCGCGGCGCCGCTCAGCTCACCCAGCGACTCGACGAACACCCAGAACATGAACAGGGCACCGCACAGCGGCCACAGACCGCCGAAGACGAAGTGGGCGGGGGACTTCAGCAGCGTCTTCCGGTATGCGACGACCACCGCGAGCCCCGCGAGACCGTAGTAGACGGCGATCTGCAGGCCGATCGCCGAGATGGCGTCGGAGAGGATCTCGCCCACCGACCCCAGGGCATTGGAGGCGACGAACATCGCCAGCGCCACCGACCCGACCACCACGATCGCCACCCAGGGCGTGTTCCACCGGCGGTGCACGCGGCCCAGCGCCGACGGCATCGTGCGGTCCCGGCCCATCGCGAACAGCGAGCGCGTCACCTGGATCAGCGTCGTCTCCAGCGTGGCGATGGTGGACAGCATCACCGCCACGATCAGCAGCTTGCCGCCCCAGCCCGGCCAGACCTCCTCGCCGAGCACCGCCAGCACGTTCGCGTCGTTCTCCTCGATCTGCTTCGAGGACAGGATCACGTTCACGGCGATGGTGAACACCTCGAACAGCAGGAAGACGATGCCCACCCCGATCAGGCCCGCGAGGCCCGTCGTGCGGCGGCTGTTGCGGGTCTCCTCGCTGAGGTTGCTGGTGACGTCCCAGCCCCAGTAGTAGAACGCGGCGATGAGCGCGCCCGAGGCGAAACCGGCCATGCCGTCGAAGTGGGAGAAGCCGAGCCAGGTCCAGTCGAAGGAGCGGGCGCTGCCCGTGTGGAAGAGGGCGAGCACCGCGAACAGCGCCAGGATGAGCAGCTCGACACCGGACATGACCAGCTGGGCGCGGACCGTCAGCCGGGCACCGCCGAGCACCACGCAGAGCATGATGACGAACCAGGCCGCACCGACCAGCGTCGACAGCGCGGTGTCGTCCGCGAGGCCTTCGTCGAAGAGCGCGAGCGTCATCGATCCGGCGGGCAGCGACCCGGCCACCATGAAGATCGTCGCCGAGATCACCAGCGCCCAGCCGCTGATGAACCCCAGGAACGGGTGGAGCGTGCGCCCCACCCACGAGTAACTGGCGCCCGCGTTCACATCGATCCGGCCGAGGTAGCTGAACGCCAGCGCGATGCCCAGCATGGGAATCGCGCAGTACAGCAGGGCGGCCGGACTCGCCAGCCCCACCGCGCCGACCAGGACGGCGGTGGTCGCGGCCAGCGAATACGCCGGTGCGCTGCCGGCGACCGCCATCACCACGGTGTCGAACGTGCCGAGGACGTTGGCCTGTAGTCCTCTGCCCCTGCTGTAGCTCATGGATGCGCTGCTTTCACTTGTGCGCGACCGGAGGCGGGCAGGCCGTCCCGGCGGCGTTGGGGGTGGGGGAGGAACTCGCCGCCGGACGGAGGGAAGGGTGGCCCCGGGCTCGGTGGCGATGACAAAAGGGGTGGCGGATACCGTGCTGCCGCCGCGTCGGCAACCGGTCACACCGTGTGTGCGAGTGATGATAGTCCCGCTGATTGAGCTTTCAAGATTGACTGGTGGGTAATGTCCGGTCCCGCCACGGCTTTCAGTTCCTGTTGGCCCGCGAGACCTGCGCAGCCCCCTCCCGGCCGGGGTGCGTCCGCCGAGGTTAGAGCCCGCGTATCGGGAAACGCGGAACGGGCAGGCGAGACGAACGAGCCGAGCAGTGGACAGGAAAGGCAGGAGTGATGGGCACGGAACCGATGCGCCCCGAACCGATGGCGGACGACGCGTACCAGCCCACCGGTACCAACGAGGAGCAGGAGGACGCCGCGCCGCTGGACCTGCAGGACGCCGTCGACGAACGGACCTACGACGACATGCTCGACGAGGGCTACTCCCCGCCGGAGAAGCCCCTGGGCGTCACCAAGCGCGGCACCACCGCGGCGGAGCAGCACGAGGGCGAGAGCCTCGACGAACGGCTGGCCCAGGAGGTCCCGGACGTGTCCGCCGAACCCGCCGGGGACGGTGTGGGCGACACCCCGGACAGCGACGGCGAACCGGTGGACCCCGAGGCGGGCACCGCCCGCGCCGGCCGCTTGGTCGCCCCCGACGAGGGGGCCCGTCCCGACACCACGAAGGAGACCGTCGCCTCCGACGTCGGCATCGACGGCGGAGCGGCCGGCGCGGAGGAGGCCGCCGTGCACGTGGTGGAGGAGGACGGCGCGCTGCCCGAGGACGACGGCAGGGTGTGACCCGCCCGCCGGGGCGCGGTCGTCCCCGGCACGCGGAAGGCCACCGGCCCGGCGCGGGGCGTCCGGGTCCGGTGGCCTTCCGCGTGCCCGGCTTTCCGCCCGGGCGATGCCGCGGGGGCGGCTAGGGCAGCAGCTTGTCGAGGGCGGCGGGTCCCTCCGCCGCCAGCTTGCGCTTGGCCCACTCGAGGTTGTGCGGGGTGAGGTCCTTGCCCGAGGCGAGGACGAGGTCCTCCGGCGACACGTCGGTGCCGGTGCGGGCGTGGAGCAGGTGGTCCGGGGTGGCACGGTCCTCGGGGGGCCGGGATGCTGCGGGCTCTGACGTCGACATGTTCTCTGCTCCTAGGGTCCGGATCACTGGGGCGGCCCCGGTGCTGAAAAAAAGGGTCCGCTATCACCATTCCCCTCGGGAGCGCGGCGTGCATCCGGAAGAGCGCGCCCCGGCCCCCGGCACCCCGTTCGGCCGCCCAAGGATGTCGCCGGGCCTTACTCCGGGTGACGGTGGAGTCACGTGTTCCCGCGCCCGACAAGCTCCCGCATGCGTGCACGTGTGACCTTGCGGCCGGCCCGGCCTGCGCCGCCGGCCGCTGTCCTCAGGTCCCGTCCCGCGGCGCCAGCACCAGCATCGTGACGTCGTCCTGTACGTCGGGGCAGTGCCGGACGAGGTCGCTCCAGACCCGCTCGGCCAGCGCGACCGGGTCCTCGTCTGCGAGACCCGGCAGCCGCTCGGCCAGGGGGTAGAAGATCCCTTGCGCGTCTCTGGCCTCGGTCACCCCGTCGGAGGCGAGGAAGAGCCGGTCACCGGCGCGCAGCGGCACCGAGACGACCCGGGGCGGGACCGCCTCCGCGAGGCCGAGACCGAGCGGCGTGCACGGCTCGACGTCCAGCTCCACGGCCCGGCCGTCCCGCAGCAGCAGCGGCCCGGCCTGCCCGCACGCCACGATCCGCACGACCCGGGCGTCGGCCGAGAAGTCGAGCAGCACCGCCGTCGCGAACAGCTCGGCGTGCGGGTCGCCCGCCGAGTCCACCGCCAGCCTCCGGTCCAGCCGGGCCGCCACCGCCTCCGGGTCCGGCTGGTCCAGCACCGCCTCCCGGAACGCCCCCAGCAGCGACGCGACCGTGGCCACGGCCGACAGCCCGTGCCCCTGCACATCGCCCATGACCGCCCGCACGCCGTACGGGCCCGCCCGCACGTCGAAGAAGTCGCCGCCGACCAGCGTCCCGCTCTGCGCGGCCCGGTACAGCCCCGCGCACCGCACCGGTCCGACCCGGTCCGGCAGTGGCGGCACCACGGCCCGCTGCGCGACCTCGGCGACGGCCCGCTCGGTGACCAGCTGCGCGTCCCGCCGGGAGCGGACGTACGACAGCAGCACGCTCAGCACCGAGACGAAGCACACCGTCAGCAGGTCGGTGCTGCCGGGATCGTTGAGGTTGAAGACGGGTACGGTCAGCACGACCACCACCAGCGCGCCGAGCACGGCCGTCGCCACCGGGCCGTGCGCCAGCACGGCCAGCGGCGGGATGGCGCCCAGCAGGAATCCGATGTCGAGCGGCTCCGGACTGATCAGCTCCGCCAGACAGACGCCCGCCAGCAGCGCGGACGGCAGCACCCGGGCCCAGACGGGCGGCGGTGCGCCGCGCAGCCAGCCACGCAGCTCCGGGTCCCGGCGCGCCGGCCGGACGTGCACACTGCTCACACCACCACGCTGCTACGGCCCATCCGCCGCCGCACCCGGGCCCGCGCCGCCGCGCACGGTGAGTGCGCCACCCGGGCGGGAGCGACAGGCGTCGCCCGACCCGCCTCGCCAAGGGCCCGCCGGCCCGGGCGGAAACCGATGGACGGCCCGCCGAAGATCCCGTAGCGTGTGCCGCGCCACGCCCCGACACCGGCAACAGGAGGGCAGAGCCGTGCAGTTCACACCGTTCCCGCGCTCCCTCTCCCTGCCCCGGGCGTGCCTCGACTGACCGACCGGGAGCGCTCCGAGCAGCTTGCGTCCCGGAGGACATCCCATGACCGACGTGGTCATCCGCGCGCTCGACTCGAGCGACGCCGCTCTCTTCGACACCCTGCCCGACCCGCTGGGCGCCCGTGAGGGCCACCGGCTGACCCGGCACCGCGCCGACTGGAAGCGCGTGGCCCTGCGCGACGGCCGCGTCGTCGCCCGCGGCGCCTGGTGGGGCGGCCCCGACGACACCGAGCCCGTCAACATCAACTGGTTCGACGTGGCCGAAGGCGAGGAGGAGGCGGGCGCCGCACTGCTGCGCTCCGCTCCCCGGCAGGTCGAACTGGAACTGAACCTGCCCGCCGGCTGGCGCGACGACCCCGCCCTGCGTGCCGCCGCCGAGACCCGCGGCACCGCCGCCCGCAAGGCGGGCTACCACCTCCTGGCCGAACGCCTCCTGTACCGCTGGACTCCCGACCACGGCCTGCCCGAGCGGCCCGCACGCCTCGAGTTCCGCGCCGAACCCGACGACGCCGTGTTCTTCGACGCGCTGCGCCGCATCCACTCCGCCACCCTCGACGCGCACGCCCTCAAGGCCATCGAGCAGGGCGGCCCCGACCGGGCGGCCCAGGAGGAACTCGACTTCTTCCACTGGTGCCCCTCACCACGCGAGTGGTGGCAGGTCGCGCGCACCCCGCAGGGCGACCTGGCCGGCATCCACATCCCGGCCCACAACCCCTCGGGCCCCTGCGTCGGCTTCATCGGCGTCCTCCCGGAACACCGCGGCCGCGGCTACGCCTTCGACCTCCTGGCGGAGTGCACCCACTTCCTGGTCGAGCAGGGCGCGGACTTCGTCGCCGCCGCCACGGACCAGGGCAACGTCCCCATGGCGGTGAACTTCGCCAAGGCCGGCTACCCGGTGGTGAAGGAGCGGCTAAACTTCGCCCCGGCGTAGCGCCGGGCCGCCCCGCGGACTCACTGGTCCAGCTGCTCCTGCACCGCGGCGAGGATCTCCGTCACCCGCAGGCCGAACGCCGCGTCGCAGGCGTGCCGGCGACCGGTCCGGGCGGCGCCGAGCAGCGCGTCCGCGGCCCGCTTCAGCGCGGGCACCGCTCCGTCGGAGCCGTCCGGCAGCGCGGCCACCCCGGCCTCCCCCCGCAGCTCTACGGCGGCACCGGCTGCGGCGGGCGGTGCCGTCAGGCTCAGGGTGAGGGTGCTCGACGCGCCGCCCGCGTGATCGAGGACGACATGCGCCGTGTCCCCGGGCCCGTACGCCGCCGCCGTCACGTGCCGCACGTCGCCGAGGACCGGCAGCAGCACGGACAGGGCGTGCGGGCCGACGTCCCACAGGGCGCCCTTCTCGCGCCGCCACGGCGTCGCGAAGGGGCTCTCGCTGGTGAACACCGCCCCGAGCCACTCGGCCCGCGCCGTGAACCAGCCCGGCACCGCCGCCTGCTCGGCGATCCACGCCGCCGGTCCGGGCTGGAAGCGGGTCGTGAAGAACACGACCGAGGCGACACCGGACTCCCGGACCGCCTCGACCACGGCCCGTCCCTCCTCGACCGTCGGGGCGAGCGGCTTGTCCAGCAGCAGATGGCACCCGGCCCGCGCCGCCCGCGCGGCGAGTGCGGCCTGCACCTGCGGCGGCAGTGCCACGGCGACGGCGTCCACGTCCGCGAACAGCGCGTCGACGTCATCGTAGGCCGGAACGCCGTACCGCTCGGCCAGTTCCTTCGCGGCCTCCGGACGCCGGCCCCACACACCGGCGAAGTCCAGCTCCCGGTGCCCGCTCAACGCGGGGGCGTGGGCCATCCGGGCCCAGGGTCCGGTACCGAGCAGTCCTATGCGCATGCCTGCCGCCTCTCCACGCTGCCGGGACGACGAGCGTGCCACACGGGAACGGCCGACGGGCACCAGGGGCGGGCAACAAGAAAGGCGAGGAGCCCTCTCCTCGCCTGTCTCAAGCCATAGCCCACGGGGGCCTTGCGGCAAGGCTCCCCGGCTGCCGCAAAATGTCCGGCCTGAGCCCAGGACCTGCGGAAACGGGAGCATGACGTGACCCCCGCGACCACGAGCGCGTTCGACCTTCCCGACCGCCTCGCGCACAAGGCCGACCCGGCGTCGATCGCCGCGGACACACGGCACTTCGCGGCCATCGCCGACTGCCTGGAGCAGTCGATCGCCGACCTGTCCGACCGGCTGGAGGCCGCGCGCCGGGCCCACGGCGGCAACGGCAGGCACGCCGCCCAGCGGGAGGGCATGGCCGGTGTCGTCGACAACCTGCTGGAGGCGCACAGCTACGACGACGGCGAAGGCGTGCTGGTGATGCTGCACGGCCAGGACATGCGCAACTCACTGGTCGACGACAGCGCCCTGCCCACCGCCGACCCCGACCGGCTCGCCGGGCCGTTCGTGCACATCGTGGTGGACGAGGCGCAGGAACTGACGGACGCGGAACGGCAGATGCTGCTGCGGCGCTGTCCGTCCCGCAGCTTCACCGTCGTCGGGGACCGGACCCAGGCCCGGCACGGGTTCACGGAGTCGTGGCGGGAACGCCTGGAGCGGGTCGGTCTGGACCGGATCGAGAGGGCGTCCCTGAGCATCAAAGGACGCCAACGTGCCGACGTCGATCCGCAGCGGCGGCGTCCCCGTTTGTCACGGGTCCGCCGCGGAGCTGACGTCCGTCCTCGACGCTCGTCGACCCGGAGTCCTTCGGCGACGGCGTCGAGGCGCCGTCGACCACTACGTGGCGACGACCCGGGCGACACGGGAGCTGGTGATCCTGAGGAGCTCCTGATTCCTCCGGGACCGGCCCGCTCAGCTCTCCGTGCTGATGTTGACCATCCAGGGGACCCCGAAGCGGTCGGTGCACATGCCGAACACGTCGCCCCACATCTGCTTCTCCAGCGGCACCGACACCGAACCGCCCTCGGACAGCTTCTCCCAGTAGCCGCGCAGCTCGGCGTCGTCGTCGCCGCTCAGACTCACGGAGAAGGGACTGCCCTGTGCGGACTCCGTGCCCGGCGGATTGTCGGCGCCCATCAGGGTGAAGCCGCTGGGCGTCTCCAGCATGCCGTGCATGATCTTGTCGGCGTTCGGGGCGTCCGGCTGCCCGAACTGACCGTAGCTGTTGAGGTCCAGGGTGCCGCCGAAGACCTCCTTGTAGAACTCCATCGCCTGCCGGGCGTCACCGTTGAAGGTGAGGTACGGGTTGAGACGCGAGGCCATGAAAACCTCCCAGAAAGGGGCGAAAGGTCGCTTTCGCGCAGCGTAGCGCCAGGCACGGACGACGTCGCGTCGAACCCGCCACGCCCCGGGCGGGGTCGAGCGCCGCCGCTGCCGGTCCCGTGGCCAACTTCCCTGTGTGTCTTACCGCTTGAGCGGGAGGAGACACCGCGGCTCATGCCGTCGAGGCTCCGCACCAGCGGGGGCCGGGCGTCACCCTGATCGATGCCTGACTGCTCGACCGTGCGTCGGTAGGGATCGCAACGGGGGTACGCGGGCTCACGCCTCGTCGGACGACCCGCTGCTCCAGTCGTACGGGCCGCCGCCCTGCCACTCGATCAGCTCGGTGTCGTCGACGGCCGTGTCGGTGGTGGGCAGGCCCTCGCGGTGCAGCAGGTCCAGTACGTCGAAGAGGCTGTAGGCGACGCCCATGCGCTCGCCGTGGATGGTCACCAGCCGTCCGCCGTCCGTCGCGGGCGGCTGTACGACCACAGGGGGTTGACCGTCCATAGCAACACCATGCTCCCGAAACGGCCGGTTCGCAGCTCGGTGGGCCCAGAAGCGGTACGACACCGTCTCTCCGACCCCTTCCCGGGACCGGCTGTGCACCCGTGACAGGACGCGATCCGGAAGCTGAGGTCTCATCAGCACTGCCGGAAGACGGCGGGGCCACCGCCCTGGCATCCGTGGCATGGACATGAATCGCTGGAACAGAGGGAAAGGGCGCGGCGCCGCGTTGGCGGTACTGCCGGCCGCCGGCACACTCGCGGCCGCCGCTCCGGACGCACGCGCCGACGGGGCGCGCACCGAGACAACATGGCCTCCGCCGACCAGCACGCCGCCGTCGACGCCACCTCGGCGCCCGACACCCGCTCCGAGACCCTGGTCCGTCCGGGGCGTACACGGCTCTGCACAGCGGCCAGCTCACCCAAGACCGGTTGCATCCGATCAGTTCTCGTCAAATCCGCCCCAGGTGAGAAAAACCTGTGAATGTTTCCGCGTGGTTCGGGCATACGCAGCGAAAACACAGAGAGGGGCGCTACGTGCTTGTACCGGACCGGAAGATCGTCAGGGAGCTGCTGACGCGGTACGCGTCGCTGAGGATCGCTCAGTCGGAGAGGCACGTGCCGACGGCGGCACGCGAACTGGAGGACGTCAGCTACACGCTGTGCGTGATGATGGGGACGTCCGACATCAGTGACGCCATTGCCAAGGCGGATGTCCTGCTGCTCACCGAGGGGCGGACGGACGCGGCGGACGCGGACGGGGAGAACGGCCTGACCCTGGTCGGCTGACGGTCGACGCAGGCCCGGACGGACCGGGCAGCGCGCCTCGGCGGCCCCTGAGTCGTATCCGCACAGTCGTCGCACCGGACGCCGCGGGGCCCGCCCTCCGGGCGGACGACGGGACCGTGCGGATACGGCCTAGGAAGGGGCCGCCGAGGCGTTCGTCCGTCCGTGGAACGCCGCGCGGTAGGCGTACGGCGTGGTGCCGACCACCTTGCGGAACCGCTCCCGGAACGCGGTCGGCGAGCCGAATCCCGCCTGGTGCGCGATCCGTTCGACGGAGTGGTCGGAGTTCTCCAGCAGGTACTGGGCGCGCCGCACCCGCGCCCGCAACAGCCACTGCAACGGTGTGGTGCCCGTCTGCTCCCGGAAGCGGCGGCTGAAGGTCCGCTCACTCATGCCCGCCCGCTCCGCCAGCGCCCCCAGCGTCACCTCACGCCCGAGGTTGTCCTCGATCCACTCCAGGACCGGTTCCAGCGCCGACCCCCGGGGCACGGGCGGATGCCGGTGCACGATGAACTGGGCCTGGCCGCCCTCGCGTTCCAGTGGCATGACCGACATCCGGGCGATGTTCGCGGCGACGGCCGACCCCAGGTCCCGCCGGATCATGTGCAGACAAAGATCCAGCGCCGCGGCCGCACCGGCCGAGGTGAGAATCTGGCCGTTGTCCACGTACAGGACGTCCGGCTCCACCTCGACCCGTGGGAAGCGGCGGGCCAGTTCGCCGGCGGCCACCCAGTGCGTGGTGGCGCGCAGCCCGTCCAGCAGCCCGGCCTCCGCCAGCACGAAGGCACCGACGCACACCGACGCGATCCGGGTACCTGACCGGGCCGCCTCACGCAGGGCCGCCAGCACCCGTGCGGAGGGCGGCGCGGCGTTGGGGGAGCAGCCCGGAACGATGATGGTGTCGGCCTCCGCCAGCGCCTCAAGACCCCGGTCGATCCGCAGGGTGAAGCCGCCGTCCGCGCGCACCTCGGGTGTCTCGGCGCACAACCGGACCCGGTAGGCGGGCCGCCCGTCCGGCAGGTGGGTCCAGGCGAACGTCTGCTGGGGTGCCGCCATGTCGAACGGCACCACATGATCGAGAACCAGGATCGCCACGGTGTGCATGACCGCCACCCTAGGTGTCTTCCCGCCGGACCTGTGGCCTGGGGGCGGTGACGGCTTCGGCCGTGCGGCGCAGGCCGGCGAGGTGGCGAGAACCCGTTGGAAGCTGTCGTTCCCGCCCCTGTGCGCTCATCCGGGAGCGTCCTAGCGTGGGCGCCGTCGACCGCGCATACGGAAAGAGCCCTGTGACCAAGATCCTGTTGTCCCTCCATGTCCTGGCCGCCATCGTCGCCGTCGGTCCCGTGACCGTCGCGGCCAGCATGTTCCCGCCCGCCGTACGCCGCGCGGCCCCCACGAGCGCCGGCACGGCCGCGCTCCTGCACCGCATCTGCCGCGTCTACGCCGGCGTCGGGCTGGCCGTCCCCCTGCTGGGGTTCGCCACCGCGGCCGCGATGGGCGTCCTCGGCAGCGGATGGCTCGTCACCTCCATCGCCCTGACCGCCGCGGCCGCGGGTGTCCTGGCCGCGTTCGTCCTGCCCCGGCAGGAGGAGATCCTGGACCAACTCAGGGGCGAGCGGGCGCCCGACCACCGCGCCACCGTGCAACTCGCCCTGTTCACCGGCGTCTTCAACCTGCTGTGGGCGACGGTCACCGTCCTGATGGTCGTCCGGCCCGGTTCCACCACGGGAGCGTGAGCAAGCAGGCATCCGCCTGTCATGGATGTCCGGTCTGCGTCAAGTCATCCCAAGGAATTCACACTCCGGGACACCCTGCCGCCTACACTCGCAGTCTCGCCCCCGCACGGGGCCGACGAGCAGAAAGGCGCGTTGACGGGTGTTCCAGGATTCCCCCATCTACGACCGACTCATCGCGGAGCGCGGTGACGTACCGGCACAGGTGCGCCGCGAGGCCGAACGTGTGAGCAGGGAACTGGAGCTGGTCATGCGGCCCTCACAGTCCCTCGGCTACGACCGACCGCACTCCCCGGGCGCGGGCTGGCAGCGCACGGGCATGCTCCCGGGCCCGCGCCCGCAGTGAACCGGGCCACGGCCCGGACGAGGCCCGCGCACCGGACCACGGCCCGGGCCCGGCCCGGGCCGGACCCCCGGGTGTGTCAACGGGCTTTCAAACGCGCGCCGTTGACGTGTGGCGGCTGGACCGGGACGGGCCGGGCCAGCCACTCGGCGATGGTGCGGGCGATCGGCTGACCCGTCTCCACCTCGACGAACCCGAACTGCCCCGACTGGTTGCACTCCAGGAACCACCAGGTCCCGTCGGAGTCCTCCACGAAGTCGAAAGCCCCGTATGCCAGTTCGGCCTCGCGCAGATACGCCAGGACACCCGGCGCGATGCAGGACGGCACATCGACGGGGAGCCACGGCGAGCCGGGCGTGGCGAACCGCACGTCGACGTCGTCCGGGTCCGCGTCCGCAGCGGTCGCCTTGCGGGCGGCCAGCATCCGCTGACCCACGACGGTGAGCCGGATGTCGGCCCGTTTGGTGATCCGCCGCTGAAGCAGCGTCGGCCCGAACGCCACGGCGGAGAAGTCCGTGTCCGGCGCGACCCGGCTGGTCGGCACGGCCCGCGGCGGGTCCTGGGGGTGTGCGCCCGACACCGGTTTGACCACCAGCTCCGGATAGCGCTCGGCGAACTCGCGGGCGGCACGCGGAAACGTCGTGATCAGCGTCGCGGGCACGGGCAGGCCGCATCTCTGGGCGACGCGCAGCTGCCATGGCTTGTGGCGGGCCCTGCGTGCGGCGTCGGGATGGTTCATCCAGCGCGCGTCCGAGCCCCGCAGCATGCCGTAGAGCGCCTGGGCGGCCTCCTCGGTCAGCCAGTCGGACGGCTGGGCCGCCCGTGCGGCCGGGACGCCGGGACGGCGCACCCAGACGGACCGGAGTCCCCCGATGCTCACCAGCCGCCCCCCGGCGGACAGATGACCACGGAACCGGCCGTGCACGTATTCCCCCGACAGCGCGACACCACCGGTCAGGTCCGCGGGATCGACCCGGACCACCGGTACGCCCGTTGCGTTCAGGTGCACGACCACCATGTCCGCGGTCACGTCCTCCTCGCAGGTGAGGATCAGTACGGTCATCGTCGGCGGCCCGCGGTCAGTCGTCGAAGTGCGTCTTGGAGCCGGCGGTGGACGTCGTGGTGCCGAACTCCCTCAGCAGAGCGAAGTCACAGGCCGCGACGCGGCCGTCGTGGAGCACGTTCAACTGCAGTCCCGCGTCGTACACGTACGGAATGGCAGCTTCCAACTCCACGGCTGGGCGCGCATAGTTGAGCGCGAACGGTTGCATCGTCTCTCCCTCGTCGGTACTGCGCCGATCAGGTGTCGGTCCAGGCGCGAATCCCCCCGGCCCGCCGGTCTGTTTCGGCTTCCAGAGACTTATACGAATCGAACGGGTGGTTGGTTTCCTTACTTTCCGTAGTCATCGGCCAGTTGCCGGTCCGGCCGGTGTGCCGAACTGCGCTCCCGTGCGCCGAGGGAGCCGCGGACGGTGCGCAGAGCGAGCAGCAGGACTCCGATGTCGTCCAGGTACACCGGGTCCGGCACCAGATCGGTGGGCAGCACCAGGTAGAGCACCGCGCCCCAGAAGACCCACCGGGGGCCCGTGGGCAGTCCCGCGCGCCGCAGATCGCGCCGGGTCCGGACCAGCCGTACGAGGACGGCCAGGGCGAAGACGAGGACGACGGCCGCGAGAACCGCGGCCAGGATGATCACCTTGGTGGTCGTATCCACGGGTTGCCCTCCTCTTGGCATGCCGCGACACGGGATGTCCCTAGCTGGATTCCCTTTTCCGGCGGCTGTATTGCGGCCGGAGCCCGACATGTCGGCGAGTCGGCGCATTTTCCCGTGCGCGCGGCTCAGCCCGTGACTCACCCGAGTGGCACGGGGTGACAGGGGTGTCTGGTCATGGTCAGCGTAACGTCGCTCGTCACACGACGGGGTGCAGGAGCAGCCGCACCCTTCCCGTGGAGGCGAGCATGACCACCTGCTCTTCCTCACCGGCTCGAAACACAGCCCCCGGCCCTCGAACCGGACCGGGTCGCCACGTAGCCGGCTCTCCCTGCCGACGACTGGCTGGATCCCGCCGAGGCGCGGCCCGCGGCTCCTGTGCCGGACGAGTGGGATTACTCACAGGTGCCCGCCCGGTCCGCCCCCGAGGACAGGGGCGAGGTCGCCGAGCCCTGGTCCGGGCCGCCGTCTACCCCCCCACTACGCCCGGCGGTCCAGAAGCCCGGACAGCACGCGGTCCGGTGTGAGCGGGAGTTCGCGCAGGCGGACGCCCGTGGCGTGGTGCACCGCGTTGCCGATCGCCGCGGGCGTTCCGACGATGCCGATCTCCCCGATGCCCTTGCTCCCCATGGGGTTGAGCCGGGAATCTTCCTCGTCGAGCCAGTGCGCCTCGATCTCGGCGATGTCGGCGTGCACCGGCACGTGGTACGACGCCAGGTCCGACTCGGTGAAGTCACCGAACGCGGCGTCCATGGTGCTGCCCTCGGTCAGCGCCATGCCCAGGCCCATCGTCATGCCGCCGACGAACTGGGAACGCGCCGTACGGGCGTTGAGGATGCGGCCCGCCGCGTACACCCCGAGCAGCCGGCCGACCCGCACCTCGCCGGTGACCGTGTCCACGGCGACCTCGGCGAAGTGCGCCCCGAAGGCGTGCCGCGCGAAGTCGCTCTCGGCGTCCGCGACGCCCTTCGTGTCGGCCCGGGCGTCGAGGCCCTCCTCCGGCAGCGGCCCGGTGTGCTCGGCGAGCCGCCGGGCCAGCCGGTCACACGCGTCGTGCACCGCCCAGCCCCAAGAGGCGGTGCCGGAGGAGTCGCCGGCGAGCGGCGCTGACGGGAGTTCCGTGCTGCCGACCTCGATCCGTACCCGTTCCAGCGGCACCCCGAGGGCGTCCGCGCCGACCTGTGCGAGCACGGTCCGGGCGCCCGTCCCGATGTCCGTGGCGTTGGTCCGCACCAGGAACGTCCCGTCGCGCAGCGCGCGGGCCGCCGCAGTGGAGGGGCTCACCATGACCGGGTAGGTCGCCGCCGCCACGCCGGTCCCCAGCAGCAGGGGGCCGTCCCGGCGCGTGCCCGGGCGGGGATCGCGCCCGTCCCACCCGAAGCGCCGGGAGCCTTCGCGCAGACAATCGATCAGGTGCCTGCTGCTGAACGGCTTGCCGCTGTCGGGCTCGACGTCGGGCTCGTTGCGCACGCGCAGCTCGATCGGGTCCATGCCGAGTTCGCCGGCGAACTCGTCCATGGCGGACTCCAGCGCGTACATCCCCGGAGCCTGGCCCGGCGCCCGCATCCACGACGGCGACGGCACGTCGAGCGCCGCGACCCGGTGCACCGTACGACGGTGGGGAGCGGCGTACATGACCCGCGCGGGCACCGCCGCGTGCTCCACGTACTCCTTGATGCGGGAGGTGTGCGTGGTGACCTCGTGCACGAGGGCCGTGAGACGGCCGTCCTCACCGGCTCCGAGTCGCAGCCGGGGGAGGTCCTGGCGCGGTGCCCCGCGACGGCCGGCAGGTAGCGGCGCGGCAGAGCGACTGTCACCGGCCGTCCGGTCTCCCGTGCCGCCATCGCGGCGAGCACCACGTCGGGCCGTGGCGTGCCCTTGGACCCGAAACCGCCGCCCACGTGCTCGGCGGTGACGACGATCCGTTCCTCGGGCAGGTCGAACAGCTTGGAGAGCACGACCCGCACGGCACCGGTGCCCTGGCTGGAGGTGTGCACGAGGAGCCGGCCGTCCTCCCAGCGGGCGGTGCTGGTGTGCGGCTCCATGGGGTGGTTGTGCAGAGGGGGCACCCGGTAGGCGACGTCGACCCGGGCGGCCGAGGATCCGAACGCACCGTCCGGATCGCCCTGCTCACGGACAGCCGGCTGACCTCCGCTCGCCTCCTCCGGCACGTACACGCCCGGGTGCGAGGCGGTGAGGACCACATCGTGCGCCTCGGCGTCGTAGGTGACGCGAACCGCGGCGGCACCGGCCCGGGCGGCCTCCAGGGTCTCGGCCACCACCAGGGCCACGAACCAGCCGCGGTGCGGGACCCGGGGATTCTGCAGCACGGCGAGCGTGGGATCGTCCGGCTCCGCGAGACGCGGCGCGTTCTCGTGGCTGAGGACGGCGAGGACACCTGGCACCGCCAGGGCGTCCGCCGTGTCGACGCCGGTCACCCGGCCCCGGGCCACACGCGCCGGCACGGGCCAGGCCTGCGCGCGGCCGGGGTCGTGGAACTCGGCGGCGTAGCGGGCGGTGCCCCCGACCTTCTCGCGTCCTTCCCGGCGCTCCGCGGGAGCGCCCACACTGCCGGTCATGAGGCCCTCCCGGTGGGCGCGGTGTCCGTGAGCCGCGTCAGCACGTCCACGGCGAGATTGCGGGCCAGCGGCACCTTGTAGGCGTTGTCCCGCAAGGGCTGTGCATCGGACAGTTCGAGTTCGACGGCGTGCTCGAACGCCGCGCGGGTGGGGGCGGCACCCAGCAGTGCCTCCTCCGCGCGCCGGGCCCGCCAGGGCCGGTGCGCCAGCGCCCCGAAGGCGAGCCCGGCATGGCCGACGACCCCGCCCTCCAGGCGCAGCACGACCGCGACGGACGCGAGCGCGAAGGAGTACGAGGCCCGGTCGCGGGCCTTGCGGTACGCCGACGGAAGCCCGGCCGTGGCGGCCGGCAGCACCACACCGGTGATCAGCTCGCCGGGACGGATCTCGGTGTCCTGCTCGGGCCGGTCCCCGGGCAGCCGGTGGAAGTCCACCGCCTCGACACTCCGGGTTCCCTCGGGCCCGTCCAGCTCGACACGCCCGTCGAGGGCGGCGAGTGCCACCGCCATGTCCGAGGGGTTGGTGGCGATGCAGTGCGCGGAGTGCCCGAGCACCGCGTGATCACGGTGAACACCGTCCCGCGCGCCGCATCCGCTGCCCGGCTCGCGCTTGTTGCACGGCTTCGACAGGTCCTGGAAGTACGGGCAACGGGTGCGCTGGAGTAGGTTCCCGCCGGTCGTCGCCGCGTTGCGCAATTGCCCCGAGGCTCCCGCGAGCAGTGCCTGGGACAAGGCGGGGTACCGGTCGCGGACCAGGGGGTGGGCGGCGAGGTCGCTGTTGCGGACCGTCGCCCCGACGCGCAGGGCGCCGTCGGGCAGTTCGTCGATCGTGTCCAGGGGCAGCCGGGTGACGTCGATGAGCGTGGCGGGCGTCTCGACGCCGAGCTTCATCAGGTCGACCAGGTTCGTACCGCCGCCGAGATAGCGGGAGCCGGCATGCGAGGCGAACGCGGAGGTCGCCTCCTCGACGCTGCCGGCGCGGACGTAGGCGAACTCCTTCACGGGATCACGTCCTCGACGGCCTCGGCGATCCGCGGATAGGCACCGCACCGGCACAGATTGCCGCTCAGCCGCTCCTTGATCTCCGCACGGTCCAGCTCCACCGGTTCGCCCGAGGGCGCCGCCGTATCGGTGACGTGCGAGGGGTGACCGGCCGCCGCCTCGGCGAGGACACCGACCGCGGAGCAGATCTGGCCCGGGGTGCAGTAGCCGCACTGGAAGGCGTCGCGCTCCAGGAAGGCGGTCTGGAGCGGATGCGGTTCCTCACCGTCGCCGGAGAGACCTTCGACCGTGGTCACGTCGCAGCCGTCCAGGGCGACCGCGAACAGCAGACAGCTGTTGACACGCCGCCCGTCCACCAGAACCGTGCAGGCGCCGCACTGGCCGTGGTCGCAGCCCTTCTTGGCGCCCGTGAGCCCGAGATCCTCGCGCAGGAGGTCCAGCAGGACCCGCCGGTGGTCGACGGTGAGCGTGTGGGGTTTGCCATTGACGCGGAGCGTGGTCCGCGAGTGGTGCTGGTGATTGCCCATGTCGTCGGGGACCTTCCGGGGCGGGCCGTGATGCCGTACGGACCGCGTATCCAGGGGGCGAGGACTGACACGTGCGCCGTCCGAGGAAGCCGTCACTCCCACACGACGCCTCGTGCGCCGCGTCAGGAAGCCGTCACCCCTCCGACGCCGCGTGCCGGGCGGCGTGGCTCCTTTCGCGGTCCTCCTCGCGGCTGCGTTCGTCACCGGCCGCGGTCGCCGGGCGCTTGACCTTGAACCGTTCGAACGTCCGTGTCAGCTGCTGGAGCGGGGACGCCGCGGGCGGGCCGGACGGCCGGGGTACGGCGGGAGCGTTCGCGGCGGACTGCTGGTAGGCGGCCAGGGCCTCGTGGGCGCTCTCGGCCGCCTCCCGGTACAGGTCACGGGACTTCGTCATGGCCTCCAGCGCCTCCGCGTACATGGCCACCAGGCCGCGCTGGCGCTCCAGCTCCTCCTGGAGGGTCAGCAGGTGCCAGTCCTCCCGCAGCGCGGTGAGCGCGTCGGCCGCGCCATCGGGCAGGGGCCTGGGCAGCGCCGCGAACCGGGTCACCGCGTCGACGAGGTCGGCCGGCTCGGAGCCGTCGAGGAAGACCGCGCGGACCGAGAAGTCCTGGGCCTCGTAGCCCTCCGGTGCCGGGACGCCCGGCAGTACCACCGCGCCACCGCGCGGCACCTGGACGCCGGAGTCCCGCAGGGCCCAGTTCAGGCCGCGCAGCTGCTGCGGCGCGGCGTGGTGCTCCACCACCCGCTGGCGCAGGCCCGGCGGCAGCCATCGCGCCACCGGCGCACGCCCGCGGTCGTCGGTGGTCATCGCCTCGTGGACGACCACGTGGATGTGCCATCCGCCGCGCACGGCGTTCTTCAGCAGGCGGCGGATCTCCTTGTCGTCCTGGGGCAGCGCGTTGATTTCCCCCAGGGCCAGGCGCGTGGCGGCGTCCTGGTTCCAGGCGGTGTCCGGCTCCTCCGGCCAGATGAGGCCCGCGGGGGAGGGCCATGCGTCGTTCCACGGCTGCTCGGCCTCCGCGACGAGCGTCCACTCCTGCCCGTGCCCGTCGTCCGCGGCGGGCCGCACGCTCAGCCGGGCCCGCACGGTCACGTCGTCGCCGGCCCGCCAGCGGGCCTCGAACACGCGCTCCGCCGCGGCGGTCCCGTCGTCGGGCAACTCCAGAAAGTCGTCGATCGCCTGGCTGTCCTTGCGC
The DNA here is from genome assembly GCF_042959365.1 of Streptomyces sp. NPDC007907. NCBI lineage: Bacteria > Bacillati > Actinomycetota > Actinomycetes > Kitasatosporales > Streptomycetaceae > Streptomyces > Streptomyces sp. NPDC007907. The sequence goes on along the minus strand of NZ_JBIBKR010000003.1, from coordinate 326,436 downwards.
TGCTGCAGCGTGCGCCGGAGAACGTCTTCCGCGGGGCCCGGGGCATGGCGGCCGCGTGCCAGCCACACCGTGTCGGGAGTCATGGGGCGGACGGTGAGGGAGGTCTGCATGGGTCCATCTGTGAGCGGGGGTGGGGGTGCCTGCCAGTATCGTCGCCGCAGGCAGACGGGTGCTACCCGGGGTCGCACGTGGCGGGTGCCGGTGGCATACGTGTCTACCACCGTTCACCTCCCCGGTCGGGCCGGGACGCGCCGCGGAGCCCGCCCGGCATTCCGGGCCCCGCGTCCGCTGCGGCCTGCCAGGGGCCGATGTGCCCGGTCGCGCGCACGCCCGGCTCTCCGTCCGTCTCACCCTCGGTCATGCGCACCGCCTACCCACGCCGGGCTGCACCATGTGACACGAGCGTGGCGCCGTGCGACGACCGGACGGCGCGATGCGGCACGGGGTGGCGCCCCGCCACGGTTGACGCCGGTTGCACGGGATGTGCGCCGCGCGCGCCGGGTGTGCGCGGCGCGCGCACATCGGACGATCTCACGCGTGGCCCGCGCGCCCCGAGGTCCCGACAATGGTGCACACGAGCAGGGCCCGCCCACCATCCGCATCGGGGCGGGTCCTGCTCGCTCCGGCAGACCGGGAGCGTCGCTCAGCGATCCATCAGGTCCAGGGGCTGGTAGATCAGTTCCGGGAAACCGGCCTCGGGGTGAGGGAACCGCTGCGGCCCGCCGTGGTGGATCCGCACATGTGGGCCGCCCAGCGGGTCCGGAACGCGTCACAGCGGGTCACACCGTGGAGAATCGCCCACGAGTTGGCGCAGCCCCCGGTCGTTGGGGTATGGGCCCGCCTCGGCGCGCAGGAGCGCGACGGTGATCCGGGCGTCGCTGTCCCAGTCATCGACGAAGTCGTGGGAGCCGGGTTCGAGGATGGGTCAACTGGTCCACGGCATCCCGCTGTTCGTCAACGGCGGCAGCGCGGTGCGTCCCCACCTCGACCGTGCGGGCACCTCGATCGGCCTTGCCGCCGAGAGCGCCCACGTGGCCATGCTGCACCAGGCCCTGGAACGCCGGGGGTTCCGCCATGTCGCGGAACGATGCCGGGTTGAGGTGTCCCCATGCCTGCCTGGTCACGGACCGGGTACACGGTCTCGCACGAGCCGGTGTGGACCGAGAAGAGGGGACCGGGGGCAGTGGCGGTAAAGGCGATGGGCTGGGCGCACTCGTTCCGGATGTCCGAAGGAGTGCGCGCGGGCAGGGAGTGGACGCGCGAGCGTCTCGACTCCCTGCCGTGGGCCGCTGCGGAGCCGGACACGGTGGACGCCGTCGTTCTGGCGGTGTCCGAGCTGATCACCAACGCGCACGTCCATGCGCACAGCGACGCGCACCTGGTCCTCACGTGGGACGGCGACTGCCTCCATGTGAGCGTCCACGACGAGGACCCTTCGCTGCCGCGCCAGCGCGACCCTGAGCCGGGTGAGGTCTCCGGCCGCGGAGTGGCGATCGTGAGCAAGCTGGCCGACGAGTGGGGCATGAGGTGCCAGCGGCACGGCAAGACGGTGACCGCGTGTTTCCGTCCGGCCGACCCCGAGGCCGGCGCCGACCGGCAGGACGGCGACGGCAGTTGAGCGCTGTTCACCGTCGCGTCCCGCTTCCGAAGGAGAAGTGTCGTGTACCTGGCACGAGGATCGAGTGATGACGACCCCTATGTCTGGCTCTGGGTCCTGGGCGCTCTCGCGCTGTACGCACTGATCAGCTACGGGCTGACCTACCGCGCCCGCGCACGGCGCGGTTCCGCCCATCCGGCGCAGGACGCCCTGCACGATCTCAAGGACCGTGAGGACCCCCAGCCGCCCGAGAACCGCCTGGTCAGCCGCGTGATCATGCTGTGCGGAGCAGGGCTCACGGGGTGTGCCGCCTACCTGACCAGTGGCGCGGTGCGGGTCTTGACGGTCGGGTTCACGGCCGTGGTGACCGTGGTCGTCTGGGCGTACTACGACCACCGCACGCAGACGCGCACCCCGGCACGAGGCTGACGTGTCCGGGCCCGGGCCCCTCACTCCTCCCGGGAGGAGTGAGGGGCCCAGGCACGTCAGCCGGACGCCGGGTGCTTACCGGGTCCCTCGGCGCCGGGAAACAGGGGAGTGGGTGACAGCTTGGTGTCCTCCTCACCCGGCTCCAGGAGGGTGTCGGCGGCGCCCACGATGAGGGGGTCGGGCGTGCCCACCGCCTCGCGGTCCTTGCTCGCGTAGTCGACGCGCGACAGCAGGCTGCGCATGGTCTCCAGCCGTGCGCGTCGCTTGTCGTTGCTCTTGACGACGGTCCAGGGCGCGTGCGCGGTGTCCGTGGCGCGGAACATGTCCACCTTCGCCTCGGTGTAGTCGTCCCAGAGGTCCAGCGAGGCCAGGTCGGTGGGGGACAGCTTCCACTGGCGCACCGGGTCGACCTGCCGGATCGCGAACCGCGTGCGCTGCTCGGAGCGCGACACCGAGAACCAGAACTTCACCAGCAGGATCCCGTCGTCCACCAGCATCCGCTCGAAGGCAGGGCACTGCTCGAGGAACAGCTCGTACTCGTCCTTGGAGCAGTAGCCCATCACCCGTTCCACCCCGGACCGGTTGTACCAGGAGCGGTCGAGGAAGACGATCTCCCCGGCCGTCGGCAGGTGCGCGATGTACCGCTGGAAGTACCACTGACCCGCTTCACGTTCGGTGGGCTTGTCCAGGGCGACCACGCGGGCGCCGCGCGGGTTGAGCCGCTCGGTGAGGCGCTGGATCGTGCCGCCCTTGCCCGCCGCGTCCCGCCCCTCGCACACGACGACCAGGCGTGCGCCGGTGTCCTTGACCCAGCGCTGGAGCTTGAGCAGCTCTATCTGCAGGATGCGCTTGGTCCGCTCGTACTCCTTGCGGCCCACCTTGCGGTCGTACGGATAGTTCTCCCGCCAGGTCCGGATGGGGCGCCCGTCACCGTCCAGCACGATCGGCTGCTCCTGGCGGCTGGTGTCCACGGTCAGCCCGTCCAGCAGCTTGCCCGCGTCTTCGGCGCTCATCACTCGACTCCCCGTCGGCTCGCACGGTCGGCACCGAGCGTACGGCGCGGGCCCTTCGGGACCGGCTCCCGTCGCTGGTCGAACGGGCACACGGGTGCCCCGTCCGGTCCCGCTCATGTGGGATGCCGGGCCTTTGCCGGCTGCCGTCCGACTCCTACGGCCTGAAGTCCCCCTGCGTCGGCCGACGCCCGGTGGGGTGGGCTCGCCCGGAGCGGGCGCGGGGATGGGGGGACTCCGCTCACAGCGCCGTGCCGGTCTCCTCCGCCAGGGCCCGCACGAGACGGTCCTGGAACGCCTCGTCGTGGACGGCGCGGTGCGACTGCGTGCGCTTGCCGTGGTACCAGTAGCCGCCGGTGGACAGGGCCTCCGGGTCGTCGCTCGAGGCCAGCCACTCCTGCGTCCGGTGGCCGAGCTCGAGGTCGTCCGGTGCGTGGGGCCCGCCCATCCTGGTCGGAACCCAGCCGGGGTCCACGGCGTTGCTCGCCACCCCGGGGCGCAGCCGGGCCACCGCGGCCGCCAGCGCCGTCACGAACAGCTTGCTGTCGGCGTACGACCCCGCGCTCGCGCCCCGCCAGTCGGTCCCCTCCAGCGCCGACGGGCGTCCGCCGAGATGCGAGCCGCTGCTCAGGTACACCAGCCGGCGCGGCCCGCGCAGCAGGGCCGTGAGTAGATAGGGCGCGACGATGTTGACCGGCATGACGGCAGGGCCGCTCCACACCCCGGCGTTGTGGACGACGGCGTCGAGCGGCCGGGACGCGTCCAGCTCGTCGGCGACCCGCCGTACGGCGTCACGCTCGGCGAAGTCCCCCACCACGACGTCCGCTCCACGGTCGGCCAAGTCGCCCAGCACCTTGGCCCGTTCGGCACTCCGGGCGTGCACCACCACGTCGTGCCCGGCGTCCAGCAACGCCTCGGCCGTGGCCCTTCCCAGCCCGTCCGCGGACCCGGTCACCAGAATCCGGCTCACGGTTCCTCCCTCGGATCTGTTTCCTCTGCGCAGTGTTCCGCGGGAGTCCTGCCCCAACCCTCTCGACGCCGGTGACGTGCGCCGACCCGGCCGCGCCTCGCGCTTGGGCTACGGCTGTCGGGCCCGGGGCCCGCTCCGGATCTGCATACCGGGGCGGCGGCGGTGCACGGTCACGTACGACAGGCCGTCCGGGCCCGCGGTCACGCTGCGGACGCTGCCGTGCGGCAGCCAGACGAGGCTGCCGGGCTCCACCGGGTGCGGCCCGGCCGTGGAGCCGAGCATGCCGTCTCCGGAGACGACGAGCAGCAGGACGTCGAGGTCGGGTTCGGCGTGCGCGTCGATGGATCCCCGCGGCGGTACGCGGATGAGGTTGGCGTCCAGTTGCCTGCCGGGCTCGGCCAGCCGCCACAGGGCACCGGTCGCCTCCGGGTCGGTCGCGGCGAGCGCGCCGGTGTTGCCGAGGATCCGCGGAACCGGAGCGCCGGCCGCGCCGGGGAGCTCCTCCGGGTCAGTCATGGATCGTGCCACCATCCGATACGGGCCTGCCCTGGGCCGGTTGACCTGCCCGGCCGGCGATCCGCACCCCTCCTGGCGGACGCCCGGAGGAATCTAGCATCGGCCGCCGGCCCGGCCGGCGGCCGATGCCGCTCACTCCTCGTCGGACGTGGTGGGACGCGTCCTTCCGGGCTCCGGCCCCTCGCCCGCCTGCGCGCGGGCGTGCAGTACGTCGCCGATGAACAGGTCGTACACCAGCACGCCGATCACGCCGCCGACGAGCGGCCCGACGATCGGGATCCACCAGTAGTCGCTGAACGCCCCGGCCAGGCTGCCGGGAAAGGCCAGTCCGTCCCATCCCGCCATCCAGGTGAACAGGCGCGGGCCGAAGTCACGGGCCGGGTTGATCGCGTAGCCCGCGTTCGCCCCGTACGACATGCCGATGGCCGCTACGACGAAGCCGATCACCAGCGGGCCGAGGTTCGCCTTCACGGCCGTGTTGCGCAGGTCGATGATCGCCACGACCAGCATGACCAGGAAGGCCGTGCCGACGACCTGGTCGATCAGCGGACCCCAGATGCCACCGCCGAAGTACGGCGCGGGGAACGTCGCGAAGATGGAGAACGAGGCGAGGGTCTTCCCGTTCGTCTTCGGTCCCCTGAAGGCGTCGTCGAAGGCGTTGATGGCGTCGTGGTACACGGCGTAGACCAGGGCGGCTCCGGCGAGGGCGCCGAGCACCTGGGACGCCCAGTAGGGCACGACCTTGACCCAGGGGAACCTGCGGCGGACCGCGAAGGCCAAGGTGACGGCCGGGTTGATGTGCGCCCCGCTGACACCGCCGGCCACGTAGATGCCCAGGATCACGGCCATGCACCAGCCCCAGGTGATCAGGAGCCAGTCCCCGGCGCTGAGGAAGAAGATGGTGGGCCCCTCGGTACGGCCCGAGCCGGGCAGCGCGGCGACCGTCATCGCCACCACGCCGCAGCCGAAGGAGATGAGGACGAACGTCCCGAGGAACTCCGCCAGACACTCGCCGGCCAGGCCTGCGCGACGTCTGAGCCTGGAGGGTTTCACCAGCGGCTTGATCTCGAGTGCCATGTGATTTCTCCCTGAGGTCGCTGCGGTCGCGGGTGACACGCGGTAATCACGTGGTAACCCGTGGCGTGCGCCGCGGCAACCGCAGGACGTCCCTCTGCCGGCTGGCTCGCCCCCGTTCTCGTCAGTGCCCCGTGGGTGTCTCCGCCGCGGACTCGCAGCCGCCGGAACCGAGCCGTACGCAGCACTCCCCGGGTTCGGGCGCCAGGACCGCGCGGACGCCGCCGACCCCCAGGCCGTCGAGGTAGCCGCTGAGGAACGCCTGGTTCATGCCGCACACCAGCTCCGGTGCCTTCGCCGCCAGCGGATGGAACGGGCAGTTGCGCAGCCGGATCCGCGTCGGGGTCTCCCGGACGGGCTCGTAGCCGTACTGCTCCAGCAGGCCCTCGCAGGTGGTCAGGCCCCGCTCGGGGCCCAGCCGCCCCGGACGGGTCTCGTGCCGTGCGGCCTCGCCCACCTCCAGCCCGCGCTGCCGGGCGGCACGCATCGCGGCCTGCACGGCGTTCTCGTCGGCCCTCTCGGTCAGGACGGCGTCCAGGAGCAGGTCGGCCAGCAGCTCGTGCCGTCGGTCGGGGATGTTCACGGTGATCTGGGCGTCGGTGGGCTCGTACACCTTGGGCTGCCTGCCGACCTTGCGGGTTCCCTCCGGCGACGCGTAGCGGGCGCGCAGCAGACCGGCGTCGACCAGCTTGTCGAGGTGGAAGGCGGCGAGCTTGCGGGAGATGCCGACGCTGCCGGCGGCCTCGTCGCGGGTGACGGGGCGCCGGGCCCGCCGGATGAAGGCGAACATGCGCCGGCGCGAGTCCTCGCTCAGGACGCTGACGGAATCGATGGCGCCGGCGGAGTCGAGGGCGCTGACTGCCGGGTCGGTCTGCTCAGGCGGGTCGGAAGCCACGAGTCCACGGTAACTCCCACATGTATGGGAGCGAGAGTGATTCGGTCCGCGTGGCCTGCACACCTTGACGCCGGAACGCAATAAAGGAAAAACTTGTTGGCGAAACTCAGGGAGGTCACCATGGTCCCGCTCTCACCGCACGGCGAAGCGACGGCACTCGAACGGCCCGTTCTCCGGGTGGTCCACGAACCCGACGGGATCGACCTGGCGGCCGCCGAGATCGCCGCGAGCCGCTTCCTGGAGGCCCTCGGCATCTCCACGGCGACGGAGAGCCTGCGGGGCACGCCCGGCCGGATGGCCCGCGCCTACGCCGAACTCTTCAGCCCCCGCCCCTTCGACCTGACCACATTCCCCAACGACGAGGGCTACGACGAGCTCGTCCTGGCCCGGCGCATTCCGGTCCGCACCGTCTGCGAGCACCACCTCCTTCCGGTGGTCGGCACGGCACACGTCGGCTACCTGCCCGGCGCCCGCATCCTGGGGCTGTCCAAGCTGGCGCGCGTCGTCGAGCACTTCGCCTGCCGCCCCCAGGTGCAGGAGCGCCTGACCAAGCAGGTCGCCGACTGGCTGCAGACCCATCTGGAGCCCAAGGGCGTCGGCGTGGTCATCGAGGCCGAGCACTCCTGCATGACGCTGCGCGGCGTCCAGGCCACCGGCTCCGACACCCTGACCTCCACCCTCCTCGGCCTCCTGCGCTCCGACGCCCGCTCCCGCGGCGAGTTCCTGGCGCTGACGGGGGTGACCAGGTGAGCACGGCGCGGCGCCCGGGCCGTTCCGGGGGGACGGTCCCGGGCGTCGGGGGTCAGTCGGTCATCGCACATCTCGCGCATGGCGACCACGACCTGACCTGAACCCGGGCGGCGCGTTCTTCTGCAACGACCTACCCACTTCGAGACGTGCGGCGCGCAGCCGATCGCCGGACTCGTCGCCGGTGACGTCCGCAGGCCGAACCACGGCTTTCCGCCTATCTCCGCGAGTGCCCGGATGCGGCTACGACGCGCTGCTTAGCATGGCTGCCGACAACCGACGGCCGTGTCGGCCTGACAGCCGACCGGCCGACGGGCTCCGGCAGAACACGGAAGGGCGCAGCACGATGACGGGCCTCAGCGACGCCGCCGCACTCGACGACCCGGTGGGCGAGTCGCTCCGCGCGCACCACGCGCACCTCGCTCGCCGGCTCGGCGGTGCCGCCACCTACATACCCACAGTCGCGACGTTCTCCGCGGTGCCCGCCGAGCCGGACGCGGCGGCCTGGCAGGACCTGGCCAAGTTGCTCGGACCGGGCGAGTTCGCGGACATGTTCAGCTGCCCGGCGATACCGCCGCCGGACTGGGAACCTGTCTTCGTCCTCGAGGGCCGCCAGATGGTCTGGGCCGGTGACAGCGTCCCCGACCCCTCACCTGACGAGGCCGGGGCCGGCGTGATCCAACTCGGGGCCGAGGACGTGCCCGAGATGCTCGACCTCGTCGAGCGGACCCGGCCGGGACCCTTCCAGCCCCGCACGCACGAGCTCGGCACCTACCTCGGCATCCGCGACGGCGGCACGCTGGTGGCGATGGTGGGGGAGCGGCTGAGGCCTCCCGGGTGGACCGAGATCAGCGCCGTCTGCACCGCACCCGAGGCCCGGGGCCGGGGCCATGCCGTCCGCCTGCTGCGCGCGCACCTCGCACGCGTCGTCGCCCGCGGCGAACGTCCCTTTCTGCACGTGGCCGAAGCGAACAGCGGGGCACGCGCGCTGTACGAACGGCTCGGCTTCGAGACCCGCAAGAAGGTGACGTTCCGCGGGTTCCGCACCCCGTGAGCGGACCGGCCCCATGAGCGGACCGGCCCCGTGGGCGACGTGTCGGACGCGGCAGCACGGAGGGCCACGGGGCGGCGTGTCTCGGACGCCTACGCCGGTCCGGAGCCGTGCAGCACGGCGAAGACTGCCCGGGTGCGGGTGCCGTCCGCCGTCGCCCAGGAGCCGGTGACGTGGCCGATCGGGCCCTGCGGAGGGGAAGGCGGGCCGTCCGGGGCGGGCTCCAGGACGCGGTGCAGGCGGAGCGTCGCGCCCTGCGGCGTGGCCAGCGCGGTGCCCTCACGGTCGTCGGTGACGGTGAAGTCCGTGAAGGGGGTGTCTCCGCCGGTGCCGGAGACGACGACCCCCTGCGCGGGTGCGTCGCTGACGTCCTGGTCCTGGGCCTGTTCCCGTCCCTCGATCAGTGCGGTCAACGCGGCGACGAGCACGGCGTCCCGGCAGCCGTCGTAGGCCCAGCGCCGTCCCAGCACGCCGTGTTCCATCGTGCCGACGAGCGCGTGCTCCGCCCCTTCGAGCGGGGCACCGCGATAGGTGAGGGGCACCAGGTACGTCGTCGGCCGGTCGCCGGAGGTGTCGGTGACCACCATGAACTCGATGCCCACCTCGCCGCTCGGATCGTCGAGCCGGAATCCGCCCGCCTTCACCAACACCGGTCCGGCCGCCCCTCCGCGGTACCACGGGCGGGACGGCAGCCAGGAGGTCACGAGCTCCAGCTTGGTCGGCTTGAGGGTGGTGTGATGGATGACGGCCATGCCGAGGTTCCCTTCCGACGCGTCCTGCGGGTGATCACACTGTCCCACCGCCCGGGTGCGGCAGGGCCGTCGTCGGCCCCCGGTCCACCCTGTGCCGTCCCGGATGTCCGGGAAGGCCCGAGGAGAGCACCCCCGGCTGGGACGGCGCCTCGTTCAGCACCCACAGGCCGATCAGTGTCATGCATGGCCGGAATCGGCCGGGCCGCCCACGACGCCGCGGAAGTCGCGCAGTGCGACGGAGAGGAGCGGCCGGTGCCGGCCGAGGACGGACAGAGGAGCGCCGGGCCCGGGCGTGACGCGACCGCGGCCGAGGGCCGGGCGTCCCGTGATCCGCAGGGGGACACGGCACCGAGAACCGTCGGACAACTGCTGGACCAGGTGGCCGCGGGCGGGCAGCCGGAAGGGCAGCCGCAGCACGTCGCGGTACGTGAGGCGGACCGCCGGAACGCCGGGAGCGGTCAGCTCGCCCAGGGCGCCCCGGCTGTCCGTCCGGACCGTGATCGTGCCCAGCTCTTTCGGAATGCCCCACAGGGTGCGTCCCCCGGCGAGGGAGCGTTCGTCGTCGACCCATGCGGCCACGCAGCCGGCGGTGAGGCGGTGTCCCTGACGCACGGCCAGGGCGACGAGGAACTCACGGTAGGCGAGGTCGCCGCCGGGCCGGTAGTCGACCCAGAACGTCGCCAGGGTGGCGCGGCGTCGCACGACCCACGGGCGGATCCCGGGCGGCAGCGGCCAGGACGGCAATTCGCCGACGGGGACGCGCCACAGCGAGACGATCATGTCGCCGGTGAGGTGCCACGGAGAAGGAGGAAAGGGGACGTCTGATCGTTCCACGGTGTACCGACCGGCCTTCCTCGGCTCGGACTGACTGGGCCGATTGTTCCATCGGGAGGGCCGGGGCCGGGCTCGCGAGGCCGGGGGCCGCCCTCAGCCCTGTCGCTCTCCCGAGCGCACCAATCCCGTCTCGTAGGCGATGACGACCAGTTGAGCCCGGTCACGGGCGCCGAGTTCGGCCATGGCCCCGTCGGCGTGGGTCTTGACGGTGACGGGGTGACGAAGAGGCGTTCGGCGATCTCGTCGTTGGCCAGGCGGGCGGCATGACGCTGCTGAACAGGTCGGGCGGACGCGCGGCGACGGTTCGCAGCACTGGAGGCAGGGCCGGGACACCCGGCGCGGCGGCTCGTGATGCCGCGCGACGAGGACGAACCGGGAAGCCCCGCTCCGGACGGGGTCACACCGGCCCCGGTGCCGTCATCCAGCGCCACTGCGTGAACTGCTCCAGACTGGCGGTGCCGCCGATGCGGGAGCCGTTGCCCGAGACCCCCATGCCGCCGAAGGGCGCGTTCGCGGCGTCCTTCGCGGACACGTCGTTGACGTGGACCATGCCCGTGCGCAACCGCTGTGCGAGAGCCGTCGCCCGGGGCACGGACCGGGAGTGGACGGCGGCGCTCAGTCCGTACGCCGTGTCGTTGGCGATCTCCACGGCCTCGTCCTCGCCGCGGAACGGAATGACGGGGGCGACCGGCCCGAAGATCTCCTCGCGGTAGGCCGGCATGGACCGTTCGACGCGGTCCAGCACGGTGGGCGGGTAGAACAGCCCGGCGCGGGTGCCTCCGGCCAGGACGCGGGCGCCGGCGGCGACGCTCGCGTCCACGATCCGTTCGATCCGGGCCGCCTGCCGCTCGCTGATGACCGGGCCGAGCGCCACGCCCTCGTCCCGTGGATCGCCGACCGGCAGCGCCTTCGCCTGCCGGACGAGCGCCTCGGTGTACTCCTCGACGAGGTCCGCGTGGACGACATGGCGTCCGGCGGCGACACAGGCCTGGCCCTGGTAGCCGAACGAACTGATGGCCCCGGCCGTGGCGGCCGCCTCCACGTCCGCGTCCTCCAGGACGACGATCGAGTTCTTGCCGCCCAGCTCCAGGGAGACCCGCTTCAGCCCTTCGCCGGCGATCCGGGCCACCTCCCGCCCCGCCTCGGTGGAGCCGGTGAACGAGACCATCGCGACCTGCGGGTCGGCGGCGACCGCACGTCCGGCCGCCGCGTCGCCCGCAAGGACGTGCAGTACACCCGCGGGCAGCCCGGCCTCCTCGAACAGCTGCGCCACCAGGACGCCGCCCGACACGGGGGTGAGGGGATCGGGCTTGAGCAGCGCGGTGTTGCCCAGGGCCAGCGCCGGCGCCAGGGCCCGCATCGCGAACAGCAGCGGCGCGTTCCACGGGGTGATGACCCCCACCACCCCGAGCGGGACCCGCCACGCCAGGCTCGTTCCGCCCGGATCCTGCGGCACGAGGACTTCGCCCGGGGGCTGTGAGGCGAGCCCGACCGCGTGCCGCAGCTGGGCGAGCCCGGCCGTGATCTCGTAGTCGCCCTTGGCCGGGACGCCCCCCGTCTCCCGGACGATCCACGCACGGACCGCTGCGCTGCGTTCATCCAGGGCGCGAGCGGCGCGCAGCAGCACATCGGCGCGGTCGGACGGCGGGGTCGCCGCCCATTCCGGTGCGGCCCGCGCGGCCAGGGCCCCCGCCCGTTCGACATCCGCCGCGCAGGCCAGCCCCACCTCCGCCAGCCGCTCACCGGTGGCCGGTTCGACGACCCGGCGGGTGCCGCCCCCGGCGGTCCGCCAGCCCCCGCTGTAGATCTTCCCGGTCCACTCGGCCGCGTCCGGCCAGATCCGCTCGCCGTCGAGAGGCATGATCACGACCTCCGCCCCTGGTCGGGGTGATGCGCGCACTGCTCACCAGCGTCTCCGGCCATTCAACCCGCCGCCGGAGTTATCTGTCATTCTTGGTGCATATCAGCACGAAGTAGTAAGGATGCCCAGCGGGTGAGGCGGGTTGAGGCTCCATGGCGAGATCTGCGTCCGTCCCGGACGAGGACAGCGGGGCACCGCCCCATGACCTCGTCGACGAGGCCGCCACCGCGAAGGCCGTCGTGGACGCGCGCGGCGTCGTCACGGAGTGGAGCGAGGGAGCACACAGACTGCTGGGCTACCCGCCCTCCGAGGTGGTCGGCCGGCCCGGGGCCGTGCTGCTCGCCGACGGGGTCCCGCCCGGTCTCCTGGATTCCCTGCTCACGCTCCCCAGGTGGAGCGGAGCGGCGACGCTCCGGCACCGCGAGGGGCACTCCCTCACCGTGAACCTCCTGGCCCACCTCCGGCAGAACGACGGCGCCGGCAGTGAGTGGCTGCTCCTCACGGCGGCCGGCCGCCTCGGGACGAGCCCCGAGGACGACGCCTTCCTCAGGAGGAGCTTCACCCAGTCCACCTGCACGACCGCCCTGTACGACACCGGCCTGCGACTGGTCCGGGCCAACGCCGACATGCAAAGGGTGATCGGCCTCCCCGAGGAGGCGATGCGCGGACTGCGCGTCTCGGAGATCGTCCACCACCCGCAGGCCGACCGCACCGAGCAGGCCATGCGGCGCGCGCTGGACACCGGCGAGCGGCAGGACCTCCAGGTCTCCCTGCAACTCGCGGGCCATGAGCGCCCGAGCGTGTGGACCGTCTCCCTCGCCCCGGTCCGGGCGGACGACGGCCGGACGCAGGGGGTGCTGCTCTCCGCGCACGACATGACCGAACAACACCTCGCGCGGCAACGGCTGGCGCTGGTCAACGAGGCGAGCCTGCGCATCGGCAGCACCCTCGACCTGGTCCGCACCGCCCAGGAACTCGCCGACGTGGCGGTGCCGGGGCTCGCCGACTTCGTCACCGTCGACCTCTTGCCGTCCATCGACGACGGCGACGACCCGCCCACGGGTTCTCCCAAGGGCCCCGTGCGGCTGCGCCGCGTGGCCCACCAGTCGGTTCTCCAAGGCTGTCCCGAGGCCGTGGTGCCGAACGGGACCGTGGCCGTCTACCCGGACGGGTCGACGGCGGCCGAGTGCCTGGCCCTCGGCCGGCCGCTCATCCAGCACGTCACGGGCGAGGCCATGGAGCAGGTGCTGCGCCAGACCCCGGAGCGGGGGGAACGGATGCGGCGCTTCGGCTTCCACTCGGTGCTGGCCGTACCCATGCGGGCGCGCGGCCTCACCCTGGGGGTGGCCACCTTCTCCCGTCACCGGAACCCGGAGCCCTTCGAGCAGGACGACCTGCTGCTCGGCCGGGAGATCACCGACCGGGCCGGCCTCTGCATCGACAACGCCCGCCGGTTCACACGGGAGCGCGCCACCTCGCTCACCCTGCAGAGCAGCCTCCTGCCCCAGCGGCTGCCCGAGCAGTCCGCCCTCGAGATCGCCTCCCGCTACCTGCCCGCCACCACCCGGGCCGGAGTGGGCGGCGACTGGTTCGACGTGATCCCGCTGTCCGGCGCCCGCGTCGCACTGGTCGTCGGCGACGTCGTCGGCCACGGCATCCAGGCCTCCGCCACCATGGGGCGGCTGCGCACCGCCGTGCGGACCCTGGCCGACGTCGACCTTCCGCCCGACGAACTGCTCACGCACCTGGACGACCTGGTCGGTCACCTGGCCGCGGGAGCCGACGACACCGGCGACATCGGGGCCACCTGTCTGTACGCCGTGTACGACCCGGTCTCGCGCCGCTGCTCCCTGGCACGCGCGGGCCACCCCGTCCCGGCGCTCCTCACCCCGGACGGGCAGGCGGAGTTCCTCGACGTCCCCGCGGGACTTCCCCTGGGGCTCGGCGGCCTGCCGTTCGAGTCCGTCGAACGGGAGCTGCCCGAGGGGAGCGTGCTGGCGCTGTACACCGACGGCCTCGTCGAGGCGGGATCCCGTGACATCGACGACGGCATGGACACCCTGCTCCGCACGCTGCGCAGCTCCGCCACCTCACTGGAGGGCACCTGCGACGCGGTGCTGCGCACCATGCTCACGGAGCGGCCGGCCGACGACGTGGCCCTGCTCGTGGCCCGCACCCGTGCCCTGGACACCTTCCACGTGGCGTCCTGGGACGTGCCCCCCGATACGGCGGAGGTCGCCGTGGCGCGTAAGAAAGCGTGCCGGCAACTGGCCGAATGGGGCCTCGACGCGTGCGCGTTCGTCACCGAGCTGGTGGTCAGCGAGCTGGTCACCAACGCCATCCGGCACGCCGAACCCCCCATCGAACTGAGGCTGATCTACGACCGTTCCCTCATCTGCGAGGTGTCGGACGGCAGTACCACCGCCCCGCACATGCGGCGGGCCCGCACCTACGACGAAGGAGGCCGCGGCCTGCTCCTCGTGGCCCAGACGTGCCGGAGCTGGGGCGCCCGGCACACCGGTGACGGCAAGGTCATCTGGGCGGAGCAGGCGCTGCCGTGACGCGGCGGCGGGTCCTCCACCTGGACGGGCGGGGCGTCTCTCAGACCGCACTGAGTTGATGGGGGGGTACGGGCTCAACCCCCTTACTGACGAAGGCCGGCGGTCGGGCCGGCGCGGTACGGGTGAGGCGGAGAGGGTGACCTGTGCCGACGACTGTTCGCATTGATCCGTTGCCGCCCAAAGACGACAGGTCCTGCCCACTTCGGATCGATCTCATCGCGCCCTTGCCCGCTCCGCTGCACATTCACTTGGAAAATGCCAAAGCGTTCATCTGCGCCGAGCACATTCCGTAGTGTCGTGCTCACGTTCGCGGGAACTGCCGTGCAGGGGGAGGGGAGTCGGCGTGCCCGGAATCGACGAGAGTCTGCTGGAAGCCATGCGCTTGCCAGGTGCTCGAGGGGCGTCGGTGGTCGATTGGATCAGTGGTCTTGCGCTGGGCGCGGTGGGTGACGCACCCGGTGGTGATGCCGAGGCGACGGCGGCGGAAACCGCCGAACTCGCCCGTCTCGCCACCGAGAGCGGTGCCCTCGCCCTGACGGGCCAGGCCCCGGGCGGACTGCCCGGCGACGAGGCCGCCGGGTCGTCCGGCGGTGACGCCGGTGGCGCGGACGGGCCGTCCGGCAAGGAGCCCCCCGTAGAGGACCTGATCATCACGAACGCCGACTCTTACCACCTGCTCAGGTTCGTGACGACGACCTTCGACAGCACCGTGTTCGTGCACCTATGGCTCGACCGCAGCGAGGGGAACCTGGCCCTGGCCCGCATCCGGCTGGCCGAGATGACGGACCGGCTGGTGCTCGGATGACCACACCGACCCGGGCCCCGCGCACGGACGAACCCGCCTCGGCCCAGCTGAGCACCCTCGCCGCGCAGGGGGCGACCGGTGCCCTCTCCACCGAGTCGGGGATCGTCTACCTCGCGGCAGGACGCGTCGTCCACGTGGAGTCCGCCGTCACCCCCGACCTGGGCGACCTGCTCACCCACAGCGGTGCGCTCGCCCCGGACGGCTGGTGGCAGGCGATCGACCAGGCCGGGCGCCGCTGCCGCGTCGGGCGGCAGCTGGTGGACGGCGGTCACCTCGCCGCCGGCGCCCTGGAGCTGTGCCACCTGGGCGCCCTCTTCGACGCGGCGTACTTCGTCCTCGCCCAGGACGGACCGGCGCTCCGGTTCCGGCCCGGAGCCTCGCACTGGCTCGGTGCGGTCCGTTCCGTCCCGGTGGACACCGTCCTGCGTGAGTCCAGACGCCGCCGCGAACTGCTGCACCGCATATGGCCCGAACCCGCCGTCGACCGCGCGCCCCTCGCCCGCGTGCCCGGCTCGGGCGCAGCCGATCTGCCGGCCCGCCGCGGCCGTACCCTCGCCCAGGTCGACGGCGTCCGCACCGCCGCCCAGATCGCCACGGCCCTGGCCTGCCGCACCTTCCACACCCTCGTCGAACTCCGCCGCCTGGCCGCCGCCGGACTGGTGGCTCCCGCAGCCCCCGTCGCCCCCGTCCCCACCTCTTCCCCGACCCCGGTCGAAGCCCCCGCCCCCGCTCTCGTGTCCGCCGAACCGGGCCCCCCTCCTCGTCCCACCGCACCGGACGAGCCCGAGACCGCACTGCTGCGACGGCTCCTGCACGCCTTGGAGGCACTGTGATCCGCGCGCGAAGACAGCGTGCCGAAAGGAGACAGCTCATGGCCGTCGAGACCGACGTCCAGGACGAACTGCGTCGGCTCCGCACCCGCATACCCCGACTGACAGGATCCCTCGCGGCCACCGTCGACGGACTCGTCCTCGCCCACGACGTGCCGGACACCGAGCCGGAGGGCCTCGCGGCGCTCACCGCCGCCGCCCTCGGAGTCGCCTATCGCATGACCGACGCGGCCGCCCGCGGTGACTTCCGCGAGCTGCTGGTGCGGGGCTCCAGAGGCTACGTCGCCACCTACGCCGCCGGAACGACCGCCGTCCTCACGCTCCTCGCCGAGGATCGGGTCAACGTCGGCCGGCTCCACCTCGAAGGCCGGCGCAGCGGCGCCCGGATCGCCGACCTGCTGGCCACGCGCGTCGGCCCCGGCACCGGCCGCCACGCCGAACGGCAGCCGCCCGAGGAGCACCTCGCCACGGCGACCCCGGCCACGGACCGCCCCATCGGCACCCTCCCGGTCCGCACGCCACAGCGGCCCACGCACCAGCCGCGCCCCCAGACGGGCCTCTGAGCCCGCCCACGAACCATCCGACCCACCGAAGTAGCAGACCCGAACGAAAGGAACCGAGCGCATGGCCAACACGGAGACCGCGCTGAAGGAATGCCTGAGCTCCATCGACGGAGCGACCGCCGTCGCCCTCGTCGACTACACCAGTGGCATGGCCCTCGGCACCCTCGGCGGAACCAAGGACTTCAACCTGGAAGTCGCCGCCGCGGGCAACACCGACGTCGTCCGCTCCAAATTGCGCACCATGGAGCTCCTGGGAATCAAGGAGGAGATCGAGGACATCCTCATCACCCTGAACACCCAGTACCACCTCATCCGCCTCCTGAAGGGCCGCGGAGGCAGTGGACTCTTCCTCTACCTGGTGCTCGACGGGAGCCGGGCCAACCTCGCGATGGCCCGGCACCAGCTTCGCCGCATCGAAGCCGATCTGGAGGTCTGAACCGGCACCACCGACGGGAGCCCTCCGCCACCCACCACGGGTAGCGGAGGGCCCCTCCACGTCGCGGGGCGACCGCGCCGGGGCGTCCGGCCGCGTCTACGGTGGGTGCCATGACGGCACCCCTGGACGTGCTCGTGGTCGGCGCGGGCCCCACCGGACTCGCACTCGCGCTCCAACTGCGCTCCTACGGGACCCAGTTCCGGATCGTGGACCGCTCGCTGGACCGCGCCCGGGAGTCACGCGCCCCGGCGATCCAGCCCCGCACCCTGGAGATGCTGTCCGCGTTCGGCGTGACGGACGAACTCGTCGACCGGGGCAACGCGGCGGTGGGGCTGCACCTGCACCTGCCCCGGCGGGTGCTGCACGTGCCGGTGTTCGACGTGGGCTGCGACGACACGCCGTACCCTTTCCTGCTCTTCCTCCCGCAGTCGGAGACGGAAGCGACCCTGACGGCTCATCTGGCCGCGCGGGACGTGACGGTGGAGCGGGGCACGGAACTGCTGCACGCCGAACGGGAGGGCGAGTACGTCACCTGCCGCCTCCGACACCGGGACGGCGCCGAGGAGACGATGCGGGCGCGCTACGTCGTCGGCTGCGACGGCGCGCACAGCACCGTGCGCTCCATGGCGGGCATCGGTTTCGAGGGACGCGCCTATCCGCAGACGTTCCTGTTGGCCGACCTGGAGGCCGATGGGATCGAACCGGGCGCCGCGCACACGTACATGACCGCGGCCGGGCTGCTCTTCTTCTTCCCGCTCGGCACGCCGGCCACCTGGCGGATGATCGCGATGCGCCCGCCGGGCGCACCCGGTGAGGAGGTGACACTGGACCTTCTCCAGCGGATCGCCGACGACTGGAGCCCCGACCAGGTGACCCTGCGCGACCCGGTCTGGATGACGAGCTTCCGCATCCACAACCGCGGCGCCACCCACTACCGCAGGGGACCGTTCTTCCTCGCCGGCGACGCGGCGCACATCCACAGCCCGGCCGGGGGGCAGGGCATGAACACCGGCATCCAGGACGCCCTCAACCTGGGCTGGAAACTCGCCCACGTCTGCCGCGGCGCGGCACCGGCGGAACTGCTGGAGACGTACGAGGCGGAGCGCGCCCCGGTCGGACACGGCGTACGCCGCCTCACCGACCGTGCTTTCACCGCCGGTACGAGCAGCCACCCGGCCCTGCGGCTGGCCCGCACTCATCTCGCCCCGCTCGGCGCTCCGTTGCTCCTGCGCGCGACCGGCGCCCGGGCACGCCTGTTCCGCACGGTCTCCGAACTCGGCATCCACTACCGCCGCGGCCCCCTGTCCGTCACCGGGCCGCACCGCCCGCACCGGGGCCCACGCGCAGGCGACCGACTTCCCGACACCCCGGCCGGACTCCAGCGCGGCGTCGCCGGGCCCGGCTACCACCTGCTGCTCACCGGCCCCGGTCGGCATCAACCGGAGGACATGCCCCCGGGCGTGCGACGCGACCTGCTGAGCGTGCGGCACATCGGCCCGCGAAGTCCCTGGCCGGGCATCACCCACGCCCTCGTACGGCCGGACGGGTACGTGGGTTATCTGGGCCGGGGCGCCGACCTCGCGGGCCTGCGCGCCTACCTCGACCGCTGGCTGCCGGTCCCCTGACACAGAGGGCCGGCGCCGGGCGGGCGAAGGGATCAACCGTGGTACGAGATGTACCCGTTGCGGTCCGGGTCGGAGCCGCTCTGCGTGTACGAGTGCACGTCGGCGCGGCTGCCCGACGGCTTGTACACGTAGATGGTGTCCTTGTCGTTGTTCCACATGAAGTTGCAGTTGTCGCGGTAGACGACGTTGTTCGCGTCGGAGTCGGACCCGTTGCCGCCGCGCAGCTTCACGTAGTCACCCGGCTGGAGGCTGTGGCTCGCGGTGAAGGTGAACTTGTTGCCCGTGGCGTCCTTCACGACGTACCCCTTGAGGTTCACCGTCGTGGAGCGCGAGTAGTTCTTGATGGTCAGGTACTCGTCCTTGGTGTTCCCCCCGGAGCAGCGGTTGGAGTCGCTGCCGGGAGCGTCGTACTGGATCCCGCGGATCTTCAGCGCGGAGTCGTACTCGGCGGCCTGGGCCGGGACCGCGGACAGGGCGGTCAGGGCCCCGGCGGCGAGGGCCGTGGTGGTGACAAGGCGTATGCGCATGGACGTTCGTCCCCCCTGCATGGCCTTCAGGTGAAGGCGATGTGTTCGTTCGGTGAAGCATCCGGATCGTACACGCTTCAAGTGCGCGAAAGGGCGGGTCCGGTGACATTGCACCGAACCCGCCCCGCGGCAGGTAGGACGTCAGGTGTGAAGCGTCAGGCGCCGCTGGCCCGCAGCATGTCCTCGCGCTCGACGATCTTCACGCGCTCGCGGCCCTCGGGCTCACCCAGAGCCTTCTCCGCGGCGTCCAGTTTGTACCAGCCTTCCCACGTGGTGAAGCGGATGTCGCGCTCGGCGAGGAACGCGTCCACCGCCTCCGGGGCGGGAGCCGCGGGCGTGTGCAGCCGGTCGTTGCGGTAGTCGTCCAGCAGGTTGGCCACCGTCTCGTTGGCGTCGCCCTTGGTGTGCCCGATGAGGCCGATGGGGCCGCGCCGGATCCAGCCGGTGACGTACGTGGACTGCAGGTGCTCGCCCGACTCCTGCACGACCCGGCCGCCCTCGTCCGGAACGGTGCCGGAGTCAAGGTCCCAGGGCAGCTTGGGGAGTTTGTCGGACAGGTAGCCCACCGCCCGGTACACGGCGCCGACGTCCCAGGTGTGGAAGGTGCCGGTGCCCTTGACGTTGCCGGTGCCGTCGAGCTCCGTGCGCTCGGTGCGCAGACCCACGACCTTGCCGTCCTCGCCGAGGACCTCGACCGGCGACTCGAAGAAGTGCAGGAAGAGCTTGTGGGGCCGGTCGCCGACGTCGCGGATCGCCCAGTTCTCCAGGGTCTTGGCGACCATGTCGGCCTGCTTGTTGCCGCGCCGCGTGGCGATCGAGCCCTCGTCGTAGTCGATGTCCTCGGGGTCGACGATGACCTCGATGGTGGGGGAGTGGTCCAGCTCCCGCAGCTCCATCGGGCTGAACTTCGCCTGCGCCGGGCCGCGGCGGCCGAACACGTGGATCTCCTTGGCCCGGTTGGCCTTCAGACCCTCGTAGACGTTCGCCGGTATCTCCGTCGGCAGCAGCTCGTCCGCCGTCTTGGCCAGGACGCGCGCGATGTCGAGCGCGACGTTGCCGACGCCGAGCACGGCGACCTTCTCCGCCTCCAGCGGCCAGGTGCGCGGCACGTCAGGGTGGCCGTCGTACCAGGAGACGAAGTCCGCGGCGCCGTAGGAGCCGTCGAGGTCGATGCCCGGCAGGGAGAGCGCCCGGTCGGCCGTCGCGCCGGTGGCGAAGATCACGCCGTCGTAGAACGCGCGCAGGTCGTCCAGGCCGATGTCGGTGCCGTAGTCCACGTTGCCGAAGAGACGGATCTGCGGCTTGTCGAGCACCTGGTGCAGGGCGGTGATGATGCCCTTGATCCGCGGGTGGTCGGGGGCGACGCCGTAGCGGATCAGTCCGAACGGCGCCGGCATCCGCTCGAAGATGTCGATGGACACACCGGGTTCGGCGGCCACCTCGGACTTGAGCAGGGCGTCGGCGGCGTAGATCCCGGCGGGGCCGGATCCGACGATGGCGACCCGCAGGGGGCGGGGCATGGTCAGGTTCCCTTCGAGCGGCGACAAGCGATCTCTGGGGAAGCCTAAACTAAGGCATGCCTAACCCGGTACGAGGGTCCGGTCTATGAGCTCATAAGGCTACTTTATGGGAAGCCCCCGGTGAGGCTTATGGCAGGGGCTGCTCCGCCCAGATCACCTTCCCGTCGGGCAGGTAGCGCGTCCCCCAGCGTTCCGCGAGCTGCGCGACGAGGAAGAGACCGCGTCCGCCCTCGTCCGTCATCGTCGCGTACCGCAGGTGCGGTGAGGTGCTGCTGTGGTCGAACACCTCGCAGATCAGGTTGCGGTCACGCAGCACCCGGACGCGTATGGGACCGCCGCCGTACCGGAGCGCGTTGGTGACCAGCTCGCTCAGGATCAGCTCCGTGCTGAACGTCAGCTCCTCCAGGCCCCACTCGGCCAGCTGCCGGCTGACCGTCGCCCGCACCTCGCCGACCGCGGCGGGATCGGCCGGCACCGGCCACTCGGCGACCGAGTCGGCGGCCAGCGCCCGGGTCCGCGCGACGATCAGCGCGATGTCGTCGCTGGAACGGGCCGTCAGCTGCGAGTCGAGCACGACCCGGCACGTGTCCTCCGGCGACTGCCCGGCCCGGCCGAGCGCCTCGCGCAGCATCTCCAGGCCGACGTCGATGTCCCGCTCCCGGTCCTCGACCAGTCCGTCGGTGTAGAGGACGAGCCGGCTGCCCTCCGCCAGTTCCAGCTCCGCCGTCTCGAACGGCAGGCCGCCCAGGCCCAGCGGGGGACCGGCGGGCACCTCGGGGAACTCCACGCTGCCGTCGGGGGGGACCAGGGCGGGCGGGGGGTGTCCGGCCCGCGCGACGGTGCAGCGCCGGGAGACCGGGTCGTACACGGCGTACAGACAGGTAGCACCGGTGACCGGGGCGCTGCCGTCCTCCTCCGTCTCGTCCTGGTCGATACGGCCCACCAACTCGTCCAGCAGGGCGATGAGTTCCTCGGGCGGCAGGTCGAGGGCGGAGAAGTTGTGCACCGCCGTACGCAGCCGGCCCATCGTGGCCGCGGCGTGCAGCCCGTGTCCGACGACGTCTCCGACCACGAGCGCCACCCTGGCGCCCGACAGCGGCAGTACGTCGAACCAGTCGCCGCCCACCCCGGCCTGCGCGGGCAGATAGCGGTAGGCGATCTCCAGGGCCCCCTGCTCGGGCAGGTTCCGGGGCAGCAGGCTGCGCTGGAGCGTCACCGCCATGCTGTGCTCGCGGGTGTAGCGGCGCGCGTTGTCGATGGAGACGGCGGCCCGCGCCACCAGCTCCTCCGCCAGGGCCAGTTCGTCCGCGTCGAAGGGCTCCTGCTTCTCGCAGCGCCAGAAGCTGACCACGCCGAGCACCAGGGCGCCCGCCCGCAGCGGCACGGTGATCAGCGAGTGGATGCCGTACGCGACGATCCGCGCCGAGCGCTCCAGGTCCTGCGCCTGCCAGCCGGCGGCCTCGCCCAGCCGGGGCTCCAGGACCGGGACGCCCGTGGCGAGACTGCGGCCCTGCGGGGAGGATTCGACGAACCTGATCCGCTCGCCGGTCGGGTACAGCGGCGCGTCCTTGCGGATCCCGCTCACCGCCGTCCGGCTGAGCGTCGCCGCCGCGTTCGGCTGTCCGCCGCCCAGTACGGCGTCGAACAGGTCCACGGTGACGAAGTCGGCGAACCGGGGCACGGCCAGCTCGGTGAGCTCCTCGGCCGTGCGGGTCACGTCCAGGCTGGTCCCGATGCCCACCCCGGCGTCGTACAGCATGTTGAGCCGCTCCCGCGCGGTCTCGGCCCGCCCGGACAGGGCCCGCAGCTCGGTGGAGTCGCGCAGGGTGGCGACGCTGCCGGGCGGGACACCCGCACGGTCCGTGGTCCGCTGGTTGAGGGCCAGGAGCCGGTCCCCGACCAGGTGCACCTCGTCGGTGGCGACCCGCCCCGAGGCGAGCAGGTCGGCGATGCCCGGGTCGAGACCCAGACTCAGGACGTGCCGGCCTTCCGCGTCGGCGGGCAGTCCCAGCAGGCGGTGCGCCTCGTCGTTGGCGAGCAGCAGGGTGCCCCCGTCGTCGACGATGAGCACGCCCTCGCGCACGGCGTGCAGCACGGCGTCGTGGTGTTCGTACATCCGGGTCATCTCGTGCGGGCCGAGACCGTGGGTCTGGCGCAGCAGCCGCCGGCTCACCAGCGCGGCACCCGCCGTCGCCAGCGCGAGCGCCGCGGCGGCGGCCGCGAGCACGAGCGGCAGCTGGCGGTCGGCCGTCCCGCCGACGTTCTCGGTGGTGATCCCCGCCGACACCAGGCCCACGACCTCGCCGTTCGAGTCCTTCACCGGAACGACGGCCTGGACGAGCCGGCCGAGGGTGCCGTCGATCTCCTCGGTGAAGGACTTGCCGGCGAGCGCCGGGGCGGTCGTACCGACGAACTTCTTCCCGATGCGGTCGGGCTTGGGGTGGGTGTAGCGGATCCCGTCGGTGTTCATGACGACGACGAAGTCGACCTTGGACCGCTCACGGGCCGCTTCGGCGCGCGGCTGGAGCACGACGGTGGGGTCAGGGCTCCGCAGCGCTTCGACGGTGCCCGGGGCGTTGGCGAAGGTCTCCGCGACTGCGAGTGAACGGTTGCGGGCCTCTTGCGTGGTGTCGTGCCGCACCTGCAGCACCAACGCCACGACGGCCGCCACGACGAGCAGCAGCACGATCACCACGACGAGCAGGAACACCTGGCCGGCGACGCTGCGTCCGCCCAGCACCGACCGCAGCCCCGCCGCCGGTTGCCACCGCGACGGGCCCGCCTCCCGCCGCTGCCGTGCCGACGGAGCAGCGCCGGGCCGCAGGGGCGATCGAGTCGCGGATCGACCCAGGAGTCGGACCATGTGCCATGTCTACACTGCCGTGCCCCGCGAGGCGAGGGGCATCACCCATGGTGACAGGGGGTCCTCACCGTTTCGTCACGTCTGGGGGCCTGCGCGGGCTCCCCGCCCGCCGCACACCGTACGACGCAGTCAGGCGCCCAGCGACCGGGCCAGCTCGTTCGTCGCCCGGGCGATCTCGCGGTCCTCGTCCACCATCAGCCGGCCGAGCTCGCCGCGCCGGGCCCGCACGGCCTGGCGGGCCGCACGCTCCCACACCACCGGGTTCTCCCGGTGGTTCAGCAGCTTCGGGTAGACGGCGGCGGTGCTCTCCCACTGCCGTGCGTCGGCGATGCTCTTGAGCAGCCGGATGATCTGGGCGCGGCAGGTCACCTGTGGCAGCTTGGCCAGCTCCCACAGGAACGGCACCGTGGCCGCGGTCGCCTGCTCCACGACGAAGCCGAACTGGCAGATCCGTTTCCGCAAGTCCTCGAGAGCGGAGCGGGCCGTGTCGGCATCACCGCCGGCGATGCCCTTGAGGAGGACGGGGATGGCCGCCGCCGAGCCGGTGGAGTCCTGGATGTCGCCCCACGGCACGCGGTCCAGTGCCGTGAGCGGCGTGTTCCGGGCCACCTGGGTGGGGGCGTCGGGGCGCTGGGGGCGCTCGCTGCTCGGGTGTTCCGTCGAAGCGCTGCGCATGGCGAGGGGCCTTTCCGCGGCAGTGGTGTCAGATGGGTGGGCAGGGGGTGGCCGACCGGGTGGCCAGGCGGGCCCAGACCGTCTTGCCCGCCGGGGGACTGGGAGTCCAGCCCCACTCCTCGGACAGGGCGTCGACGATGCACAGCCCCCGGCCGTGCTCTTCCAGGGCGGCGCCGGTCGGCGCGAACACGGGCGGGTGGTCATCGGGGTCGGAGACGGTGACCAGCAAGTGGCCGGGGTCCAGGCGGAATCCGAGCCGGATCTCCGGCGCAGCCGGGCTCCTCGGCAGCGCGTGCGTCGCGGCGTTGGCGGTGAGCTCGGTGATGACGAGGGTCGCGTCGTCGCAGCGGTGGTCCAGCGACCAGCCGTGCAGCGTGTCGCGGGTGAACGACCGGGCCCGGGCGAACCCTTCCCGGCTGCACTCGACCCGCAGGGTGGCCGAGGCGGACAGGGACCCCGAGAACTGCGGGAGTGTCGTCGGCACCAAGGGCGGGGTCCCGAACGGCGAGGCCTTGGGCCGGCCGGACGGCGCGGCCCGCTCCGTCCAGGGGGCGCCCGCGTGTGCCGCGGCCCCACTCGACGGCCGGAGCACGTGCTGCGCAGGTGATGACACGGCATCTCCCCGATGCGACGTCAGAACGGGGCGCCAGCACGGGGGTTGACGCCGCAGCTATTATCCACGCTGAAGGCGCTCGCGTGCAATTGCACGAGAAATTGCGTGAAAATCCAGCCGTTGAGGGTACGCAAGCGGGGGCGAGTGCGGCCGAAGGGACGCGGCCGCACTCGGCCGAACGGCCGGGCACACCGTGCGCGGCGGGGAACGAGAACAGCAAGGAGACTGCGGTGCCACCAGTGCGGAACGGAGTGCAGGCCAGCTCGTTGGAAGCCTGCTGGATCAAGAGCCGGCACAGCAACGCCGAGGGCAACTGCGTCGAAGTCGCCCCCCTCGTGGACGGCGGGATCGCTGTGCGCAACTCCCGTGACCCCGACGGACCCGCCCTCGTGTACACGTCGGCGGAGGTGGCGGCCTTCCTGGCCGGCGCGAAGGACGGCGAGTTCGACCATCTGCTCTGAGAGGGCAGTGGCATGTCGCGTGCGCTCGGCACCCCTGGGGAGAAGCGGAGCCCAACTCCCTACTTCTGCGGGGGTGCTGCGGGCCGATGCGTGAAGACCCGGTGAAGTGCGATAGTGTTAGTCGCCCTTGTGCCGGTCTGCTGGGAGTCAGGATGTCCGCCGCGTCGCATCGCATCTCCCGTCTGGAACCCTACCTGGACCGGTCCGAGCCGGCGCCGACTCTGCTGAAGATGCTGGTCGGTGTACAGCTCGCCGGCTTCCGCGAGGACGCCGGGCTCGCCCAGGACCAGGCGGCGCGCGCTGTCGGGTTCAGTGCCGCGAAGTTGTCCCGCATCGAGTCCGGCAAGGGCCGCCGCCCGCCGACGGAGAACGACGTCCGAGCGCTGCTGGAGCTGTACGGCACCGACGACTACGAGGTCTCGGTGCTGCTCAAGCTGCTGCAGCGCGCGGGGGAGCCGGGCTGGTGGCAGCGGTACGACAAGCGGCTGATGCCCGAGTGGTTCGACCGGCTGGTCGGACTGCAGGAGGCCGCCGCCACCATCCGTACCTTCGAGATCCAGTACGTGCCCGGCCTGTTGCAGACCGCGGCCTACACCAGGGCCGTGGTGGAGCGTGGTCTGCCGAACGCACCGGCCGCCGAGGTGCAGCGCCGTGTCGAACTGCGCATGCACCGGGCCCGGTTGCTGTCGCGGACGGACGCCCCGCAGCTGTGGGCGGTCATCGACGAATCCGTGCTGCTACGCGTCCTGGGCAGTACCGAGGTGATGCGGGAGCAGCTCGCGCACCTCGCCGACATGGCCGAACGACCCAATGTGACGCTGCAGATCGTGCCGCTGAGCGTCACCAACGCCTCGGCGCCGGCCATCCCGATCACGTATCTGCGCTTCGGCGGACTCGACCTGCCCGACGTGGTCTACCTGGAGCACATCAAGAGCGCGAACTTCCTCGAGGACCGCGACGAGACCGAGGAGTACCGGATCGCGCTGGACCGTCTCGCGGACGAGGCGCTCAAGCCCCGTGACTCGCTGGAACTGCTGCGCCAGACCATGGAGCAGCGCTACCCGTGACAGGAGAATGCCCCGTGCGGGACGGTTCGTCCCGCACGAGGCATCGCGTCACTATTGCAGGGGGATCCGCCCGACTCCGCCGAACTCGATCCACTCGTGCGTGAGCTGACGGGGCGCCACCTCCGTGTCCGGACGCCAGGTGGACACCTCCACCAGGCCCGGCTCGAGGATCTCCAGGCCCTCGAAGTACGTCTCCACGTCCTTCGGCTCCCGCACGCGGCCCCAGTGGCCCTGGGTCGCCTGGTCCATGAAGTCCGTGACGAAGGCGCGGACCTCGGGGTCCTCGCTGACCAGCTGGCACATCACCATGAAGCTGCCGGGCGCGAGCCGTTCCCGCACCCGGCGGGCCACCGCGAGCGGTCCGTCGGTGTCGCTGTCCGGGATGCAGTGGAACACCGAGTTGAAGAGCACACACACCGGCTCGTCGAAGTCGATGAGCCGCTTGGTGTCCGCGTGGCCGAAGATCAGGTCGGTCTCGCGCATGTCCGCGTGGATGACGGCCGTGCGCTCGTCCTGCTCCAGCAGCGCCCGGCCGTGGACCAGCACCATCGGGTCGTTGTCGACGTAGACGACATGGGCCGTGGGGTCGATGCGCTGCGCGACCTGGTGGACGTTGTCCTGCGTCGGCAGACCGGATCCGTGGTCCAGGTACTGCCGGATGCCGTACTCCTCGGAGAGGGTCTTCACGACCCGCTGCAGGAAGCGCCGGTTGTTCAGGGCCAGGCGGCGCGTGCTGGGCACGACCTTGTCGAGCTCCTCGCACGCCGCGCGGTCGGCCGCGTAGTTGTCCTTGCCGCCCAGGTAGTGGTCGTACATGCGCGCTGCCGTCGGCACGGACGCGTCGATCTCGGTGGACAGCTGCTTCTCGGAGTGCATCGTTCCCCCTGCAAGGTGCCGCGCCAACGGACTGGCTGGACGGGAAATACATCCTAGGGAGCGGGAGTTGGGCGGTGCCAGCCCGTCGGCGAAGGTCCCCACGATCGAACGACAAGATGATCGCCGGACGCGCCGCGTATGCACCTTGAGTAACCGTCCGCGCGCTTTGTGTCATGCGTGGCCGGGTGGGTACCCGCGGTCCACGATGTCGTCTTCTGCGGGAGGTGGGCCGTGGACACGGCAGACCGGATCGCGGACGTCTGGGGCTCGCGCACGCCGTACGAGCCCGGCACGCCCTGGCCGTCCCGGACCGACACGCACCTCACGGCGGGGCTCGGCGAGCAGGACGTGGAGCGGTGGGTGCAGGCCGCCTCCCTGCTGCACTCCAACGGCGACGCGATGGACATCGCGGTGCGCGAGGGCCGCATGGTGGGTGTGCGGGGCCGGGCCGCCGACCGGGTGAACCGCGGGCGCCTGGGCCCCAAGGACCTGTACGGCTGGCAGGCCAACGCCTCCCCGGACCGGCTCACCCGGCCCCTGGTCCGCGAGGACGGCCGGCTGATGGAGTGCGACTGGGACACGGCCATGGACCGGATCACCACCCGGACCCGGCACCTGCTGGACGACAAGGGCGCGGGCTCGATCGGCTTCTACACCACAGGTCAGCTGTTCCTCGAGGAGTACTACACCCTGGCCGTCCTCGCCCGTGCCGGCATCGGCACCAACCACCTGGACGGCAACACCCGGCTGTGCACGGCGACGGCCGCCGAGGCCCTGAAGGAGACGTTCGGCTGTGACGGACAGCCCGGCTCCTACGAGGACATCGACCACGCCGACACCGTCGCCCTGTTCGGGCACAACATGGCCGAGACCCAGACGGTCCTGTGGATGCGCCTGCTGGACCGCCTGGAGGGCGCCGCCCCGCCCAGGCTGGTGTGCGTGGACCCGCGCCACACCCCGGTCGCCCGGCGGGCCGACGTGCACCTGGCGCCGCGGGCGGGCACGAACGTCGCGCTGCTCAACGCACTGCTGCACGAGATCATCCGCACCGGCCGCACCGACCGGGCCTACATCGACGCGCACACCGTCGGCTTCGACGAACTCGCCGCCATGGTGGAGAAGTGCACACCCGGTTGGGCGGCCGGGATCTGCGACGTCCCGGCGGCGCAGATCGAGCGGGCGGCGGAGATCCTCGGCGGCGCCGAGCTACTGCTGTCCACCGTCCTCCAGGGCGTCTACCAGTCCCACCAGGCCACCGCGGCCGCCGTCCAGGTCAACAACCTGCACCTGATCCGCGGCATGCTGGGCCGCCCCGGCTGCGGACTGCTCCAGATGAACGGCCAGCCCAGTGCCGAGAACACCCGCGAGTGCGGCGCGGACGGCGACCTGCCGGGCTTCCGCAACTGGCAGAACGAGGAGCACGTGGCCGAACTGGCCGCCGTGTGGAACGTGAAGCCGGAGACCATCCCGCACTACGCCCCACCCACCCACGCGATGCAGATCTTCCGGTACGCCGAGCAGGGCTCGATCGGCCTGCTGTGGATCACCGGCACCAACCCGGTCGTGTCCCTGCCCGAGCTGTCCCGCATCCGCTCGATCGTCGCTCAGGAGCGCCTGTTCGTGATCGTCCAGGACCTGTTCCTCACCGAGACCGCCCAGCTCGCCGACGTGGTGCTGCCCGCCGCGACCTGGGGCGAGAAGACGGGCACGCTCACCAACGCCGACCGCACCGTGCACCTCGCGGAGAAGGCCGTCGAACCGCCCGGCGAAGCCCGCCCGGACCTGGACATCCTCCTCGACTTCGCTGCCCGGATGGACTTCCGCGACAAGGACGACGGGCCGCTGATCACCTGGCACGACCCCGAGTCGGCGTTCGCCGCGTGGCAGCGGTGCAGCGCGGGCCGCCCCTGCGACTACACCGGCCTGAGCTACGACCGACTGCGCGGCGGCAGCGGCATCCAGTGGCCCTGCACCGACGAGGCCCCCGACGGCACCGCACGCCTCTACACCGACGGGATCGATTTCGCCCACCCGGACGTCTGCGAGAGCTACGGCCGGGACCTGGTCACCGGCGCGAGCGTGGAGCCCGTCGAGTACCGGTCCCTCAACCCGGACGGCAAGGCGGTCCTCAAAGCCGCCGAGTACCTGCCGCCCCACGAGGACACCTCCCCCGGCCTTCCCCTCCAGCTCATCACCGGCCGCACGGTGTACCACTTCCACACCCGGACGAAGACCGCCCGCGCCCCCGAGCTGAACACCGCCGCGCCGGACGTCTGGGCGGAGATGTCGCCCGCCGAGGCCTCCGCCCAGGGCCTCGCAGACGGCGATCTGGTGCAGATCACGACCCCGCGCGGGGCGGTCCGGGCCCGGCTGCGCACCACCGCGATCCGCGACGGCATGGTGTTCCTGCCCTTCCACTACGGCTACTGGGACACCCCGGCGGGCCACCGCCCGCCCGACGACGGCCCGGGGCGCGCCGCCAACGAGACCACCGTCACCGACTGGGACCCGGTCTCCAAGCAGCCCCTGTTCAAGACCGGCGCGGCGCGCGTCACCCTCGTGAGCCGTCGCCCGACCGATACCGCGGCGCGGACCGACACGGCGGGGAGCGGATCATGAGCGGCATCGGCATCACCCTGCGACTCCTGCACGACGGCGAACGCGACTTGGAACAAAACCTGCTGGCCGCCGCCGCACGACACCGCACCGACCACGAGTTCCACCACGTCGCCCTCGACATCGCCCGCTGGTCCCGGGAACACGCCACCCGCCTCGCCGACGCGGGCCGCGACCACGGCCTCGACCTGTCCGGCCCGCGCGACCACCCGTCGCCCGGGGCGCTCGCCGCGCTCCGGGAGAAGGCCTCCGAAGCGCTCGGCCGGCGCCCCGACACCGGACTGCTCCTGCTGCACGACCTGCGGGACCTGCACCTGGCGGCCGCACGCAACTCGCTCCACTGGGAGATGCTCGCCCAGGCGGCGCAGGCCACCCGGGACGAGCGGCTCCTGACGCTGGCCGGCGACTGCCACCCGCAGACGCTCCGGCAGCTCCGCTGGACCAACACCATGGTCAAGATCCTGGCGCCGCAGTTGCTGACCAGCGTCTGAGCGTGTCGGTCACCTCCGCTGCGCGGCGATCATGGCCCCGCACCAGTGGTAGCTGTCCTTCGGCGTCCGCTGCTGCGTGGCGTAGTCGACGCGGACGATCCCGAAGCGCTTGTCGTATCCGAAGGCCCACTCGACGTTGTCGAGCCCGAACCCGCAGCCGGGCGGAAAACTCGGAAAGTCGGTCATGCGCTCCACCACGCCCGGGGCCCGGGGTCGCCGCTGCGAAACCGCTAATCTGGACATACGAGGATGGATCACGAGTCGGAGGGTGTGCCCGCAACCGCTGTTCTCACGGCCCCGGCTGCTTTCCCAGGAGAAACCCATGGGCGACTATTACGACCTCGGCACCTACCGCCGTCCCGTCACCACGTCCTCCGCCGCCGCCCAACTCTGGTTCGACCGTGGCCTGATGTGGACGTACGCCTTCCACCACGAGGAAGCCGTCGCCTGCTTCGAAAGGGCGGTCGAGGCCGACCCGGACTGCGCGATGGCCTATTGGGGTATCGCCTACGCGCTCGGCCCGAACTACAACAAGCCCTGGGAATTCTTCGACGGCGCGGAACTCGTGGAAACGGTCCAGCGCACGCACACCGCCGTGGAAAGGGCCCATGAGAAGGCCGCCCGCGCCACCCCGGTCGAGCGGGCCCTCATCGGCGCGCTGCGAGCCCGCTACCCGCAGGCACAGGCCGTCGAGGACTGCTCGGTGTGGAACGAGCCCTACGCGGACGCGATGCGCGCCGTCTACGAACTGGCGCCCGGCGACCCGGACATCGCCACCCTGCACGCCGACGCCGCGATGAACCTCACCCCCTGGCAGCTGTGGGACCTCAAGACCGGCCGGCCGGCCGAGGGCGCCCGGACCACCGAGGCCCGGGCCGTACTGGAAGGCGCACTCGCCACCGACACCGGCTTCCGGCATCCCGGCGTCCTGCACCTGTACATCCACCTGATGGAGATGTCCCCGACGCCGGAGCAGGCCCTCACCGTCGCCGACCGCCTGCGCGGTCTCGTACCCGACGCCGGGCACCTGCTGCACATGCCCTCACATCTGGACGTCCTGTGCGGCGACTACCGCCAGGTCGTCTCCGCCAACAGCGACGCGATCGCCGCCGACGAGAAGTACCACCGGCAGGCCGGCGCGATGAACTTCTACACCCTCTACCGGGCGCACAACCACCACTTCAAGATCTACGGCGCGATGTTCCTCGGCCAGGCACAGGTCGCCCTCGATGCCGCCGCCCAGCTGGAAGCCGCCATCCCCGAAGACCTGCTCCGTGTCCAGAGCCCCCCGATGGCCGACTGGCTGGAGGCCTTCCTGGCCATGCGGGTCCACGTCCTCATCCGCTTCGGCCGCTGGACCGAGATCCTGGAACTGCCCGCCCCGGCCGACCCGGAGCTGTACGCGACGACCGTCGCCATGCGGCACTACGCCCGGGGCGTCGCCCTCTCCGCCACCGGTGAGGTCGACCGGGCCGAGACCGAACGCGACCTCTTCCGCGAGGCGGTGAGCCGGGTGCCCGAGACCAGGATGCTGTTCAACAACACCTGCCACGACATCCTCGCCATCGCCTCCGCCATGCTGGACGGCGAACTCGCCTACCGCAGGGGCGAGTACGACGTCGCCTTCGCGGCCCTGGAGCGCTCCATCCTGCTGGACGACAACCTGCCCTACGACGAGCCCTGGGGCTGGATGCAGCCCACCCGCCACGCCTACGGCGCGCTGCTGCTGGAGCAGGGACGCGTCGCGGAGGCCGAGGCCGTCTACCGTGCCGACCTCGGCCTCGACGACACCCTGCCCCGGCCCCTCCAGCACCCGAACAACGTCTGGTCGCTGCACGGCTTCCACGAGTGCCTGCTGCGGACCGGCAAGACCGGCGAGGCGGCCGTCGTGGCCCACCAGCTCAAGCTCGCGACCGCGCTCGCGGACGTGCCCGTCGAGGCGTCCTGCTTCTGCCGGCTGGACACCACGGCCGTTTCCGCGGCGGCGAGCGACGGGTGCTGTCACTGACCCGGCGGTGAGGGACATCAGCAGCTCCGGCGTCAGCCTGTGGCGCTCGGCGTGCGCCGGCGGAGCCTCCGCGTCCTCGGCGGGGCTGACGCGGTGGCCCGAGGCTCTCATGGACCGATGCCCGCCCGGCACGTTTGAGCTGCCGCTTCGCGGTCACTCGCTGTGGTGACCCCGTAGTCGGATACGACATGGAGTGAACGAACCGTGGCTGGTGACCAGAAGGGCAAGGCCAAGGCCGAGCAGGCCAAGGGCAAGGCCAAGGAGACGATCGGCCGTGCGGTGGGCAACGAGCGCCTGATCGCCGAGGGCAAGGCGGAGCAGTCGAAGGGCGATGCCCGCCAGGCCAAGGAGAAGACCAAGGACGTCTTCAAGCACTGAGGGCTCCGAGAGCCCGTGGCGGTGCCGCGTCCCCATGGCGGACGCGGCACACGACCACGGCGGTGAGCCGGTCCCAGGAGATCGGACCTGCGTGCCGCGAGTCCCAGCTCGTCTCACGGTGATCACCCAGAACGTACACATGCCGAGCGGGCACCACCCCCGCTCCGCCGTCCGCCACCGGCACGGGCTCTCCCGGAAGTGCGGCCACCCGTTTGATCATGCACGTCGGTATCGCCCGACCTACGGCGTCCGGCGGTCTCAGCCGGATCGCGACCACCGTCCCGCGACGCACCATCGTCCGCGCCATCCTCGCTCCGGGCATCCCGCCGACCGTGCCGGCAGGCAGCCTGACGGCCAGCAGCCGGTCCCCGTCCCGGTAGGTCGGCCGCATGCTCCCCCCGCTGACCTCCAGCAGCACGCACGACGTGCGCAGGGCCGCCGCCGTCAGCCCCGCGGCGACCACGACGGCGCCCACCGGCATCACGGGCACACCCCCTCCGCTTCCGGCTCGTCCCGGTAGCCGCTCGACTGAAGCGTGAACAGCCGGTGGTACGTGCCGGCCCGGGCGAGGAGCCCGCGGTGGTCGCCGAGTTCGGCCACCTGCCCGCCCTCCAGGACCGCGATGACGTCGGCGTCCTTGACCGCACCGAGCCGATGGGAGATCAGCACGCTCGTGCGGCCGGCACGGCGCTCCCGCAAACGGGCGTGGATCTCGTACTCGGCCGCGGGGTCCAGCCCCGAACTGGGCTCGTCCAGGATCAGCAGGTCCGCGTCGGCACGCAGGAACGACCGGGCGAGGCCCATCCGTTGCCACTGACCCCCGGACAACTGGACGCCGCTGTCGCTCCCGTCGCCCTCCGCCGAGCGGAAGGTCCGGCTCAGCAGGGTCGCGTAGCCGCCCGGCAACCGGGCGATGTCGTCGTGCATCCCGGCGAGCCGCGCCGCCTCCGCACAGCGCCGGGGCGCGCCGAGGGACGACAACTCGCCGATCGCGATGTTCTCCCGCGCGGTGAGGTCGTAGCGCATCGGGTCCTGGAACGTGGCGGCGACGCGTGCCCGCAGTTCGGCCGGGGGGATGTCGCGCAGGTCGGTGCCGTCCCACAGGATGCGTCCGCGGGTGGGGTCGTAGAACCGGCACAGCAGCTTGACCAGGGTGGACTTCCCCGAGCCGTTGACGCCGGCGAGCGCCAGTGCCGTACCCCGCTCGATCCGCAGGTCCACGCCCCGCAGCACCCAGGGCAGTTCGTCCTCGTAGCGGAACCACACGTCCTGGACCTCGATCGCCTCGCGCAGCGGCCGTGCCCGGCCGGGGCGGCGCGGCGGGGGGAGGTCCGGGCCGAGGCGGACGACGCCGACGTAGTGGTCGAACATCACCAACGAGTGGTGTGCCTGGCCGAGTTCGCCGGCCAGGCCGCCGATACCGCTCTGCACGGCCGGGATCGCGGCCAGCAGCAGGGAGACGTCCCCGACGGTCATCGCCCCGCGCGCGGCGGCCCCGACCGCCCACAGCAGACCGGCCCCGGCGAGGGCCGCCGCGGCGGTCTGGAGCGCCGACTGGATGCGCAGTTCGCTGCGGTCCAGCCGCTCCCGCAGGGCGTCGGCGGCCCGGCGTTCCCTCAGCATCCGGCCCCGCAGGAAGCCGCCGGCGCCGTAGAGCCTGATCTCCTTGGCGGCTTCGACACTGGTGAGCAGCGTCGCGTAGAAGATCTCCCGGCGTTCGGTGGGGCTGATGTCCCAGTACGTGCGGGCCCGCCTGCGGCTGAGACTGATCTCCGCCCACAGCACCGGAACGCCCGACAGGCACACCACGACGGCCAGCACCGGGTCGAGGACCGCCAGGGAACCCACGAACCCCGTCAGCAGCACCGCGCTGCGGGTCAGACCGGCCGCCCCCTCCACCACCTGCGACGGAGCGAGTCCGCCCGACTGCTGGGCCAGCCGCAGCCGGTCCAGGAACTCGGGGTGCTCGAAACGGCGCAGTCCGGTGAAGGTGTCGACCGCCGTGTGCAGGTCCTCATGCGCCCGCAGGCTGGTCGCGCGCATCATCCGGGCGCGCAGATAGCCGGTGAGCTGCGGCGCGACCGCCGCCACCGTACTGACGACGGCCAGCGCGGCCGCCGGAGCGGCGATGCCGGCGGTGGAGGTCCCCGCCGTGAGGGCGTCGAGGATGTCCCTGACCAGCCAGGTGGCCGCGACGGGCGTGGCGGCCGACAGGAGCGTCACGCCGAGATGCCACACCAGCACCCCCGGGGACGAGCGGAACGCCAGCGCGAGAGCCGCCCGCAGGGCACGTGCGAGGGCCCGGGCGTCCGGAGCGGCGGGAGCACGGCCGGAGTGTGCGGAGCTCGCGGGCGTGGCGCTCACGGCGCCCCGACCGGCGAGGCGCCGAGCGCGGCTTTCCCCACGGCCAGCACGGTGGGGGCCGTGCCGCCCTCCGTCGAGACGGCGAACCTGGAGGGGAACGCCGTGACACCGAAGGCCGAGGTGCAGGGGCCGTCGGGCGTCTCGGCCAGCACCCGCGCCACCGGTGCGAGGTGCCGTGTCATGGACACGGACTCCGCCGTCTCGTCCGGAGTGCCGCCGGGGGACACGACCACGGCGATCACCTGACGCCGCCCGACCAGCGCCCGGGCCTCCTCGACGAAGGCGGGCAGCTCGGTCCGGCAGGGCGCACAGCCGGTGGTGAAGAACGCCACGAGGGCCCCGTCCGTGAGGTCGCCCTCGGTGATGGGGGTGCCGTCCGTGCAGCGGGTGGTGAAGGAGCCCACGGCAGCCCCCACGGGGATACCGCCCGAGTCGACGGCCGGGGCGTCGTACCGCCGTCGGTCGCGGAGTCGGCGGAGGACGGCGAGGGTCAGCATCAGATCCAGCGTGCACAGGGCGGCGACGGCCACGAGGGCGACGGCCAGGTAGACCATGGGGCCTCTCCCGGATAGACGGATCGGACGGATCGAACGGGTCGGACGGATCGCGCGGAGCCCATGGGGCGTTCGGCGAACGGCTCCGACGTGCGTACGGCGACAGGAATCAACGGGCCCACGACGGCAGGACCCAACAGGCCGGAGAGACCGGGCGGTTCACGAAGCGACGTGCCCGCTGCCGGGAGACCGGACGGGGCGGACCAGCGCCACCACCTCGTCCCCGGTCACCACCAGCACGGCGCACACCGCACCGGTGAGCCACGCCGCGAACCAGCCCGGCCAGGGCAGCGATCCCGCGTCCGGGCTCCCGGGCACGGCCGCCGCCACCGCGCCGAGCAGCAGCGCGTTGCGCACGAGCTGGGCCGGCCCTGCCGGGCGGTCGCCCGCATCCCCGAAGCACCGGCACGCGACGGCGGTTCCGTCCCGCAGCGCGCGGGCGACGACGTACGTGAAGCCGGCCAGGAGGACCGCCGCCACCGGCAGCCCCGCGCTGCCCGCACCCGGGAGGACGAGCAGGAGCGCGGTGGCGGCCTCCAGGGCGACGACTCCTCCCGCCACCCGGCCCGCCCGGTGGCGCGGCACTCGTGCGAGCGCCTCGACGGCGGTGCTGAACGCCGCGTACGCGGCCGACGTCCGCACCTTGCTCACGCAGGCGATCGCGAAGACCAGCGCCAGCAGGGCCTGGCAGGTGGCGGACAGGAAGGTCACGGCATGCTCCTCACGGAAGGGGCGGCCGGGCCCCGTCCCCCGGAGGGCCCGGCCGCGCTGGGGATGGAAGGCCTTACGAGGTGCAGCCGCACCGCACGAACTCGCGGCGGTTCAGGTCACAGGACCAGACGCGCTGCGTGTACTGGTTGTGGGAGGCGCACGGCTGGTTGCGGATGCAGCGGTACCACCACTCGCACGCCCCGGCCGTCTCCCGCGGCACCAGTCGGTCCAGCATCCGGTCGGCGAGAGTGCGAATCGTCTTCATCGGGCGATGTCCCTTCGTCGGGTGTCCCCCCGTGGAGCACGGGCGGTCGATCCGGCCGCTCGGCCTTCGGACCGGGCTCGGCCGGCAGGGCACCCAGCCTGTGCGGACCGGGGCGGCGCCCGCCAGGGACCACGGCTGTCCCGGACACCCGTCACCCTGTCCGGGCAGGTCACAGCCCTGTCCGGGACCTGTCCGGCCCCCGCGCGGACGTCCTGAAGGAATGCGCGGTCGCCCCGCAGTACCGCAACGGGATTGGCAGAATCCCGGATTGTCCCCTGCCCGGGGCTGGACCAGGATGCCCGGACATGGGGACACAGCGTCCGTCGCCGCACGAGGCGCGCAGCGCCGCCGAGTTCGTGGCCTGCATGCGCCGTCTCAAGGAGCAATCCGGTCTCACCTACCGGCAGTTGGAGGCGAACGCCGAGCAGCAGGGTGACGTACTGGCGCGCAGCACGACCGCCGACGTGCTGCGCCGGGACTCACTGCCCCGAGCGGAGGTGGTCGCCGCGTTCGTCCGGGCCTGTGGGAGGGGCGAGGACGCCTCCGACTGGCTGACTGCGAGAAACCGGCTGGCCGCGGCCGAGCCGCCGCACCCCGACGAGGCCCCGGCGCCGGAGCCGTCCCGCCGGTCATGGACCGTGGGCCCGATGAGGAATCGCCGCGTGCTCGCCGCGTCCGCCGGTGCCGCGCTGCTGCTCGCCGCCGTCGGGGCCTGGGCGTTACTGCCAGGGGAGGGCGGCGACCGTGGCGCGGCGACGCGCGCGGCCGGGGCCGCACCGCACCGCGCATCCTCGCCGTCCCCGGACTCCACGACCGTCGTGGACGGCCCGGCACCGGGACGGTCCCGCATCCGGCCGGCCCTCGCCCCCGGGCTGTGCGTCACCGAGGGCCATGACCGCAAAGGCCGTTATCGGAGCCAGGTCGCCGTCCAGCGGCCCTGCGCCGATGCCACACCGCCCGACCTCTCTCTGGTGACCGTCGGCACGACCGGCTCGTCCTACATCCAGTGGCGGCATCCCGTGTACGGCGACGGCTGTCTCACCGCGCTGGGCAGCGGCCACGTCGTCGAGGGGATGCTGGAGCCCTGGCCCTGGGAGAGCTGCTCGGCCGACCGGACCAGCCAGCACTTCTTCTTCGAACCGGTCGGCGACGCACGGGCCGACGGATTCCGCATCCACGTGGTGCAGAACGGGATGTGCCTCGGTGTCAACGGCGCCGACGACCGGGCGGCGGGGGCCGAGATCATCCAGCAGCGCTGTACGGGAGCACGTGACCAGGAGTTCCTGGTCGACGAGGTCGAGTGACGGCGGCACTTTCGGCTCGCGCCATCATTCGGGAAGAGCACGCCGAGATGCTGTTCGGGGAGGACGGGCTCCGCCTCAACATCGCGCGCTACAACATCGGCGGTGGCAACGCCCCCGACGTCCGCAAGGGCTACGGCTCACCGGCACGGGAGCACCGGATCGAGCTGACCCGCCGGTGACACACGAGAGCGCGGGGCCCGCACGCCCCGCGCTCTCGTCTTCCGGGGTCAGACCGCCGGGGCCGGGTACGTCGGGTACTCCACGCCGGACACGTGCTGCACGACACGGATGACCTGGCACGAGTAGCCGAACTCGTTGTCGTACCACAGGTAGAGGATCGCGTTGTCGCCGTCGACCTTGGTGGCGCCGGCGTCGACGATCGAGGCGTGGCGCGAGCCGATGAAGTCGCTGGAGACCGCGTCGGGCGCCGTGGTGAAGTCGATCTGGCGCTTGAGCGGAGAGGTCAGGGAGACGTCGCGCAGGTGGTCGAGGACCTCCTCGCGGGTGGTCTCACGGCCGAGCCGCAGGCTGAGGATCGCGATCGACACGTCCGGGACCGGGACCCGGATCGAGCTGCCGGTGATCGGCGCCTTGAGGTCGGGCAGCGCCTTGGCGACGGCTGAGGCGGCACCGGTCTCGGTGATGACCATGTTCAGCGGCGCGGACCGGCCACGGCGGTCGGCCTTGTGGTAGTTGTCCAGCAGGTTCTGATCGTTGGTGAACGAGTGAACCGTCTCGACGTGACCGCGCTGGACCCCGAACTCGTCGTCCATCGCCTTCAGCGGCGGCACGATCGCGTTCGTGGTGCAGGACGCGCAGGACAGGATCTGCTCGTCCGGCTTGATCGTGTCGTGGTTGACGCCGTGCACGATGTTGGGGACGTCGCCCTTGCCGGGCGCGGTCAGCACGACCTTGTCGATACCGGGGCGCAGGTGCTGGGACAGGCCCGCGCGGTCGCGCCACTTGCCGGTGTTGTCGATGAGGATGGCGTCCTTGATGCCGTACGCCGTGTAGTCGACCTCGGACGGGTCGTTGGCGTAGATCACCTTGATCGCGTTGCCGTTGGCGACGATCGTGCTGTTCGCCTCGTCGACGGTGATGGTGCCCTGGAACTGGCCGTGGATCGAGTCGCGGCGCAGCAGCGAGGCGCGCTTGACGATGTCCTGCTCGCCCCCTCCGCGCACCACGATGGCCCGCAGCCGCAGACCGTTGCCCGAGCCGGACTTCTCGATGAGCAGCCGGGCCACGAGCCGGCCGATGCGGCCGAAGCCGTACAGGACGACGTCCCGGCCGTCACGGCGGTCGATCTTGTTGGCGCCGGTCGCGCCGGCGACGGCCTCCGCGGTGAACTCCGCGACCGACAGACCGCGGTCGTCCTCGCGGTAGGTCGCGGCGAGCATGCCGATGTCGATCTGCGACGGGCCGAGGTCGAGCTCGGCGAGGGTCTGCAGGAACGGCAGCGTCTCGGTGACCGAGAGCTCCGCACCGGCGATCTGCCGGGCGAACCGGTGGGTCTTGAGGATGCTGACCACCGACTTGTTCACCAGGGAGCGGCTGTGCAGCAGGACCGTCACGTCCCGCTCCCGGTGCAGCTTCCCGATGATCGGGATCATCGACTCCGCGATCTCCTCGCGGATCTTCCAGTTGGTGAACGAGTCGTCGTTGACAGTCACGAGTCCATCTTTCGAGCTAGGCGGCGCTCATATGTTAAACCGTCGATTTTCCGGGTCATGAGCGGGGTGTCTCCGATCCGTCCGGCGAGCTCTCCGCGCGCCCCGGCGGGCGGTGCCTGAGACGATCGAAACCGGATCTTCCCTGCGGAAAGGGGTGCTCATGGACTACGACTCCGTGGCCGACGAGCTGTACGCCCTGCGCCCGGAGGAATTCACCGCCGCCCGCGCCTCCGCCGTGGCCGCCGCCCGCACCGCCGGTGACAGGGAACTCGCCGAGCGGATCCGCACCTTGCGCAAGCCCAGCCTCGCCGCCTGGGTCAGCAACCTCCTGGTCCGCAGCAGCCCCGAAGAGGTCGAGCCCCTGCTGCGTCTGGGGGAGGGGCTGCGCCAGGCCCACCAGAACCTGGACGGCGCACAGCTGCGCGAGCTGAGCCGCCGGCAGCACGCACTCGTGCGAGCCCTGTCCCTGCAGGCGCGCAGGCTCGCGAAGGAGGCCGGTCACCCGATCGGGGAGAGCGTCCAGCGCGAGGTCGAGAACACCCTGCACGCCGTCCTGGCCGACCCCGAGGCCGCCCGGGTCTGGGCCGACGGCCGCCTGACCAAGCCGCTGAGCGCGACCGTCGGCTTCCCCGCCGTCGCCGAAGGCGCCCGGCCGCAGCGCCCCGCGCCCGCACCCGCGCCCGAACCCGCCCGTCCCGGCAGGAAGGCGAGCGAGCAGCAGCGGCGCCGACTGGACGAAGCCCGCAGGGACGCCGAAGCCGCCGAGCGCGAGCTGCGCGAGCTCCAGGGCGAGGCGGAGGCCGCGGGCCGGGCCGCCGCGGAGGCGAAACAACAGGTCGACGCCCTCCAGCGGCGCGTGGAGGAGCTGACCGGCGAACTGGAGCGCGCCAAGAGTGAACACCAGCAGGCCCGCTTCGCCGAACGGGCCGCCCGGGAGCGGACGCGTACCGCCGAACGCCACGCCCGGGAAGCCGGGCGCAAGGCCGCGACGGCCGCCGCCCGGCTCGAGCGTCTCACCTCATCGGACGTGTGATCCACCGGCCGGCACGGCGGTGCGCGACGCCGTGGGTCACCCCTGACGCCATCATGCGACTGTGACCGGACTCACATCGCTCAAGTAGCCCGCCGCACACAGGCCTCACGCGCCCGACGCCAAAATTGAACCGTTCGTTTTCTTGAACGGATCGTGTTTGTGTGGCTAGGTTGGCTCCATGACCGCAACCGGGAACCCGACCACCGCCGAGGAGCTGCGAGGTGCCGGCCTGAGGGTGACGGCCGCCCGCGTCGCGCTGCTCGAAGCCGTGCGGGACGGTGACCACCTCGGTGCCGAGGCCATCGCCTCCGAGGTGCGCGGCCGCGTGGGCCACATCTCCGTCCAGGCCGTCTACGAGGGGCTGCACGCCCTCACCGCGGCCGGACTCATACGTCGCCTCGACCCACCCGGCAGCCCGGCCCTCTACGAGGGGCGGGTCGGCGACAACCACCACCACCTCGTGTGCCGCTCGTGCGGAGCCGTCGCCGACGTCGACTGCGCGGTCGGCCACGCCCCCTGCCTGACGGCGTCCGACGACCGCGGCTTCGCCGTCGACGAGGCCGAGGTCATCTACTGGGGCCTGTGCCCCGCCTGCTCCACCGCTCGCAGTTCCTGAGCACGTGATCCACCCGAGCACCGTGATTCACCCGAGCACCGTGATGCACCCCGTCCGGAAGGATTTCCATGACTGAGAACCACGACGCGATCGTCACCGACTCGAAGTCGGAGGAGACGGGAGGCGGCTGCCCCGTGGCGCACGGCCGCGCCCTGCACCCGACCCAGGGCGGTGGCAACCGCCAGTGGTGGCCCGAGCGGCTCAACCTGAAGATCCTCGCCAAGAACCCCGACGTGGCCAACCCCCTCGGCAAGGACTTCGACTACGCCGAGGCGTTCAACAACCTCGACCTCGACGCCGTCAAGCAGGACATCGCCGAGGTGCTGACCGACTCGCAGGACTGGTGGCCCGCCGACTTCGGCAACTACGGCCCGCTGATGGTCCGTATG
Source organism: Streptomyces sp. NPDC007907 (assembly GCF_042959365.1). Classification (NCBI taxonomy): domain Bacteria; kingdom Bacillati; phylum Actinomycetota; class Actinomycetes; order Kitasatosporales; family Streptomycetaceae; genus Streptomyces; species Streptomyces sp. NPDC007907. The sequence continues at coordinate 284,876 of NZ_JBIBKR010000003.1, read as the reverse complement.
GCCTGGCACAGCGCCGGCACCTACCGCATCAGCGACGGCCGCGGCGGTGCCGGCGCCGGCCAGCAGCGCTTCGCGCCGCTCAACAGCTGGCCGGACAACGGCAACCTCGACAAGGCCCGCCGTCTGCTGTGGCCGGTCAAGAAGAAGTACGGCCAGTCCCTCTCCTGGGCCGACCTCCTGATCCTCACCGGCAACGTGGCCCTGGAGCAGATGGGCTTCGAGACCTTCGGCTTCGCCGGCGGCCGCGCCGACGTATGGGAGGCCGAGGAGGACGTCTACTGGGGCCCCGAGACCACGTGGCTCGACGACAAGCGCTACACCGGCGACCGTGAGCTGGAGAACCCCCTCGGCGCCGTCCAGATGGGCCTCATCTACGTCAACCCCGAGGGCCCGAACGGCAACCCGGACCCGATCGCCGCGGCCCGCGACATCCGCGAGACGTTCCGCCGCATGGCGATGAACGACGAGGAGACCGTCGCGCTGATCGCCGGCGGCCACACCTTCGGCAAGACCCACGGTGCCGGCCCGGCCGACAACGTCGGCGCCGACCCCGAGGCCGCCTCCATGGAGGAGCAGGGCCTGGGCTGGCGCAGCACCTACGGCACCGGCAAGGGCGGCGACGCCATCACCTCCGGCCTGGAGGTCACCTGGACCACCACGCCGACCCAGTGGAGCAACGGCTTCTTCAAGAACCTCTTCGAGTTCGAGTACGAACTCGAGCAGAGCCCGGCCGGTGCCCACCAGTGGGTGGCCAAGGACGCCCCGGAGATCGTCCCGGACGCGCACGACCCCTCGAAGAAGCACCGTCCGAAGATGCTCACCACGGACCTGTCGCTGCGCTTCGACCCGATCTACGAGCCCATCTCCCGCCGGTTCTACGAGAACCCGGAGGAGTTCGCGGACGCCTTCGCCCGCGCCTGGTTCAAGCTGACCCACCGTGACATGGGCCCCAAGTCCCTGTACCTCGGCCCCGAGGTCCCGGAGGAGACCCTGCTGTGGCAGGACCCGCTGCCCGAGGCCGAAGGTGAGCCCGTCGACGACGGCGACATCGCCGTCCTCAAGACCAAGCTCCTCGAGTCCGGTCTGTCGGTCTCGCAGCTGGTGTCCACCGCGTGGGCCTCGGCGTCCACCTTCCGCGGCAGCGACAAGCGCGGCGGTGCCAACGGCGCCCGCATCCGCCTGGAGCCGCAGCGCGGCTGGGAGGTCAACGAGCCCGACGAGCTGGCGCAGGTCCTGCGGGTCCTGGAAGGCATCCAGCAGGAGTTCAACGCCGGTGCCGGAGCCAAGAAGGTCTCCCTGGCCGACCTGATCGTCCTCGGTGGCACCGCCGCCGTCGAGAAGGCCGCCAAGGAAGCCGGCTTCCAGGTGGAGGTCCCCTTCACCGCCGGCCGTGTGGACGCGACGGAGGAGCACACCGACGCCGAGTCGTTCGAGGCGCTGGAGCCGACCGCCGACGGGTTCCGCAACTACCACGGCAAGGGCAACCGCCTGCCGGCCGAGTTCCTGCTGCTCGACCGCGCCAACCTGCTGACCCTCAGCGCCCCCGAGATGACCGTCCTGGTCGGAGGTCTGCGGGTGCTGGGCGCCAACTACCAGCAGTCCCAGCTCGGCGCCTTCACGAAGACGCCCGGCTCGCTGACCAACGACTTCTTCGTCAACCTGCTCGACCTGGGCATCACCTGGAAGTCGACGTCCGAGGACCAGACCACGTTCGAGGGCCGCGACGCCGCCACGGGCGAGGTCAAGTGGGCCGGCTCCCGTGCCGACCTGGTGTTCGGCTCGAACTCCGAGCTGCGCGCCCTCGCCGAGGTGTACGCGAGCGACGACGCGAAGGAGAAGTTCGTCAACGACTTCGTCGCGGCGTGGGTCAAGGTCATGAACCTGGACCGGTTCGACCTGGTCTGATCACCCCCGCACGACAGGACGCCCGGGCCGGCAGGCCCGGGCGTTCCCGTTGGCTGCCTGAGAGACCGTCAAAAGGCGTTCAAGGCAAGAACATCACTCACCCAACTCGCACCATGAATCGGTAAGAACCGCGGCCGACCGCCCATTCGGGCATACGTTCTGGCCGTGAACTCACATGCCACCTCCCCCAGAGGCGCCGGCACCGCCCGCCGGACCCTGCTGCGCACCGCGCTGACCGGGGCCACGGCCCTGGGCGCGGGCCTCGGCGCCGCCCACACGGCCACCCCCGCCCCCGTCGCCGGCTCCGCGGAGCCACGACCCGGCACCCCGGGCCAGGCCCTGCGGGAGCTGGCCGCGGGCAACCGCCGCTGGCAGGCCTTCCGCGAGCGCCACCCGCACGAGGACCCCGCCGTACGGCGGACGCTGGTCACCGCCCAGCACCCCTTCGCGGTCGTGCTCGGCTGCATCGACTCGCGCGTCCCCCCGGAGCTGGTCTTCGACCAGGGTCTGGGCGACCTGATGACCGTCCGCACCGCCGGCGAGGTCCTGGACGAGGCCGTGCTCGGCAGCGTCGCCTACGGCGTCCTGGAACTCGGCATACCGCTGGTCGTCGTCCTCGGCCACCAGTCGTGCGGCGCGGTGCGCGCGGCCGTGCAGGCGGAGCAGTCCGGGGAGCGCCTGCCCGCCCACATGCAGTACCTCGTCGACCGGATACGCCCGGCCATCGACCACGGCCAGGAGGGGGACGCCCGGATCGACGCGACCGTGAGCGCCAACGTCCGGCTCGTGCGCTCCCGGCTGGCCGCCGAACCCGAACTCGCCGCCCGGATCGGCACCGGCAAGCTGGCGATCGTCGGCGCCCGCTACGAACTCACCACCCAGGTGGTCCACCGCCTCGCCTGACGGGCGGCCGGCCCGGACCGCCGCACAGGGCGGCGGACCGGGCCGTTCCGTCACGCCCGGAGCGGATTGAACCGGGCCGTGGCCATCAGGTACCAGGCCGTCGCCCCGGTGTGACGGTACGGGTAGTAACCGAAGCCGAAACCCGTGTCCAGCGGGCTGCTGGCGGACACGACCCCACTGCGCCCGGGCAGCGGTCTGCCCCCGACGGTCTGTCCGTCGCCCAGCAGCTCCTGCGCCCGTTCGATCGAGGCGAGCAGCCGCCGGGCGCGGGGCTCGTCGCCGCGGGTCCCGCGATCACGCAGCGCGAGCGCGAGGTGCGCCGTCCCCTCGAACCACACGCCGTTGCGGTCGGGCTTCGGCTGGCCGTCGGCGATCGGCGCGTCCTCGTTGGCGAGGAGACTCGCCGAACTGAAAGTGACCCCCTCGTACGACTGCCCTGCGGGCACGGTGCTGTTGGTGCGTCCGGCGTGGTCCTGGACGGCCAGCTCGGTCGCGGCCCAGTCCAGGGACCGGGAGTGGCGGCGGGAGTCGAGCGCGAGGTGTGTCCAGGTCTGTGTGTCCTCCGGGACCGGGGACTTGTTGACCGTCACACCGTCGTTCGTGCCGGTGTAGAAGAAGCCCCCGGACGGTTCCCACATCCGGCGCACGAACGCCTCGGCACGGCCGCGCCGCTCCCGCCACACGCGGTCGCCGGTCAGCCGGGCGAGCCGGCCGAACAGGCAGACCAGGTCGGTGTTGTGCTCGGTCGAGGTGAACGGCAGCTTCTGATTCGCCCCGTCCACCCCGAACTTGTAACCGCCGAGGGGCTCGTCGGTCCGGCCGGTCCGCTCGATCCATTCGCCGATGCGCACGGCACCGTTGAGGAAGCGGCGCGCCCCGGTGCGGTGGGCCAGGGCGCCGAGCGCGATGCCCGCCCAGGCCATGTCGCCCACCGCCGTACCGGTGAAGCCGAACTGCGTACCGACATTGACCGTGCCGTCCGCCCGTACGAAGCCGTCGGGCTGCGGTGAGCCGTCGTAGAAGGTGTACGGCCCGACGTTGTAGGCCTGCCGGAGCCTGCCGTCGTCGTGGTCCGGGTCGTGGTGCTGGGCGTGGAGCAGGGCGTCCCCCAGCGCCGTGGCCCTGGTCAGGCCGGCCGGGGTCCGGGCCGCGAGGTGGGCCAGGAGCGCGAGGGCGTTGTCGTAGGTGAACGCGGTGCTGAACAGGCCGGCCTGGTCGGTGTAGCTCTGGGTCAGGCGGATGTCACCGTGGTCGGGATAGGCGTCCATGGCTGCGGCGAGGAAGGCGTACCCCCGGGCCGGGGCCGACGCCCGCCGTGCCCCGGGGGAACCGGTCGCGAGGGCCTGCCCCGAGCCGGCGGCGGTGAGCGAAGCGGCACCGATACCGAGTCCGGCACCGATCAGCGAACGCCGGCTGAGCGCCGGGCCTTGTCTGCCAGTCATGGATCTCCCTTGAGAGCGCTCTCATCCAGTGGTGGCTCATTGTGCTGGCGCTCACGAGCGGGGTCAACGCTCTTGTCAGAAGGGAGAGTTGGCGAGGGTGAGCGGGGCGGTCACTCGCAGACGATCTCGTCACGCGGGGTGTAGTGCGTGCGGTAGGGCTCCCGCTTCACTTCACGGCCGTCGGTGGAGAAGACCCGCTCCACGGTGACGTCGAACCCTTCGAGCGGTGTCTGCGGCACGCATTCCTTGTCGTGGCTCACCGTCTTCTCCGGCTTCGTCACGTTGGTGCGCGGGCCCGTGACCGACTTGATCTCGTCGTACCTGCGGGTGCCGAGGAAGGAGACCGTGACGGAGCTGTCGGTGGACTCGGCCTGGATGTAGAGGGCCTTGCCGGAGTCGTTGGTGAACCGCAGGTCCAGGCTGCCCCAGGCGACCGTCGCCTCGCGTCCTTCGGGATAACGCTCGATGTAGAACGAGTGCGCTCCGTGTTCCACGGGCTTGACCCCGGCGAAGAACAGCGCGTTGTACACGGTCGTCGCCACGGACGAGACCCCGCCGCCGGAGGCCTTCGTGAACTTGTCGTCGAGGATGATGATGCCGTCCATGAAGCCGTTGGCCTCGGTGCGCTCACCGACGGTCCGGTTGAAGCTCCAGGTCTCGTCCGGCCGGACGAGGGAGCCGTTGATGAGTTCCACGGCCCGGCCTATGTTCTTGGTGCGGTACTCGGCCGGTTCGAAGTGGACGGTGAAGGAGGACATCTTTTCCGTCAGCCCCAGCCGGGCGGCGTTCTCCCGGGTCACTTCCGGTGGGATCCGGCGTACCTGCACCTCGCCGTCGCGGTCGGCGCCCGCCTTGGTGAGCAGCGGCAGGACGGCCTTGCCCAGTGCCTTGTCGTCGACCGACCGGCCCACCGTGGCGTCCTTGACCACCACGGCCTTGTCACCCTCCGGCCGCAGCTCGGCGTTCTCGGCGGTCGTGGTGACGGCGTCCAGCGGACCGGCCACGGTGGGCTCGGCGCGCAGGCCCTTCGCGTCGAGCTCGGGCCGGAGTCCGCCGCTGTCGTCCGCCCGCATGGTCAGGTGCTCGCCCAGCGTGTCCTGGCCGACGGTGAAGCGCCGGCCGGCCGCGGTGAGCGTGACGGGGCCCGACATCGCGGGTTCCGCGAAGCCGCGCACGGCCCGCCGCACCTCGTCGGCGGTGACCTTCGGCCGGGTCTCGCGGGCGGGCAGGGCGGTGGCCGAACCGCTGCCGCCCAGGAAGGACTCGCGCAGGGGCTCGACCGCGGCGTTCACGTCCAGGGCGTACCCCGTCCGCGGTGCGACGGTCCGCACCTGCCCGTGGTCGAAGCTCACGGCACCGTCCCGCACCTTCTGGTCGAGTCCGTGCGCCAGCTTCCCGAGGGCCGCCCGGGCCTTGCCCTGGTCGAGGTGCACGACCGGTTCGATGTCGCCGCCCGAGCGGAAGAACCCGCCGAAGACGCTGACCGGATCGGCGCCGGTGCGGGCCGCCCGGTCGACGGTCTCCTCGACGTCGTAGGAGAGACCCGCGCGCCGCGGATCGATCCTGCCGGTGCGGTCACCGACCTTCACGGGCAGCTCCCGGGCGCCGGCCGGGCCCAGCTCCCGCTCCAGCTTCAGCACCGCCTCCGCGCGGCTCAGCCCTCCGATGTCCACCCCGCGCACGGTCGTGCCCGAGTCGATGTGGCCGCCGGTGAGGAGCAGCCCGGCGAGATACAGACCGCCGACCCCCACGGCCAGCGCGCCGCCTGCCAGGGCGACGGGCGGGAGGGAGGCGATACGGGGGACCGGGGTCGTGCGGGGGCGCATGGGTCTCCTGAAGATCGGTACGAGGGTGCACCCTTGGACGCGACGATGCGCGGGCAAACACATCTAGCTATCCACATATCGGGGGCGAAACGGTATGGCCCAGACCACTTCTGTCCGAGATCGTTCCGGAATCGTCCGGCCCGGCCCGGCAGCGGGGCACGGCCACAGAGTGGTAACGGCGAACAACGGTCGGGCCGCCGGCACGGTCTAGGCCACCATGAAGATCTCTTTCCTGATTCACAACGCCTACGGAATCGGGGGCACGATCAGCACCACGTTCAACCTGGCCGGAGCCCTGGCCGAGCGGCACGACGTGGAGATCGTCTCCGCGTTACGCCACCGGGAGCGCCCCCATCTCGTCCTGGATCCCCGCGTGCGGCTCCGGGCCCTGGTGGACCTGCGCAAGGAGGCGGACAATCCGCTGCACGGCAGACCGGCGAAGGTGTTCCCGGCCGCCGAGTACCGGCACCACCAGTACAGCGAGCTGACCGACCAGCGCATCGGCGAGTGCCTCGCGGCGCTCGACGCCGACGCCGTCATCGGCACGCGCCCGGGACTCAACGTGCACATCGCCCGCCAGGCCCCGCAGCACGTCCTGCGCGTCGGCCAGGAGCACCTCACGCTCGACAACCACTCGCCGCGGCTGCGCACCGCGCTGCGCCGCGCGTACCGGCGCCTCGACGTGATCACCACCGTGACGGAGGCGGACGCCGCCGCGTACCGGCGCAAGATGTGGCTGCCCGGGGTCCACGTCGAAGCCCTCCCGAACAGCGTCCCCGATCCCGCGCTGCCTCCCGCCGACGGCACCGCCAAGGTGGTGATCGCCGCGGGGCGCCTCGTCCCGGTGAAGCGCTACGACCTGCTCATCGAGGCCTTCGCCCAGGTCGCGGCAGCGCACCCGGACTGGCAGCTGCGTGTCTACGGCAAGGGCGAGGAGGAGGCGAATCTGCGCCGGCTCATCGAGCGGCTCGGGTTGTGGAACAACGTGTTCCTGATGGGGGCCGCCACCCCCATGGAGGCCGAGTGGGCCAAGGGGTCGATCGGGGCGGCCGCGTCCAACTTCGAGCCGTTCGGCATGACCATCGTCGAGGCGATGCGCTGCGGGCTGCCCGTCGTCAGCACCGACTGCCCCTACGGCCCCGGCGAGATCATCGAGGACGGGGTCGACGGCCGGCTCGTACCGGTCGGGGACCGCGACGCGCTCGCGGCGGCCCTGCTGGAACTCGTCGCCGACGACGAGCGCCGCCGCCGTATGGGCCGAGCCGCCCTGGACAACGCGCGCCGCTTCGCCCCCGGCCCCGTCGTCACCCAGGCCGAACGCCTGCTGGAGACCGCCGCCGCGGCCAGGAGCTCCGGCCGGACGGCCACCGCACAGCACCACCGCCCCCACAGCCCGCTGGCGGGCCGGGGCCACGCCGCCCGCGACGCCGCCCACGCCGCCGCCACCGGCGTGCTGCGCTCCATACGGAAGGGACGCCGATGAGCACGCCGGAAGACAGCCCGACCCCCACGCACGAGGGTGCGACCCCCGGCCCGCAGCACGAGACGCACCCGCGCGCCGACTGCACGATCGACACCGACGGGCGGCTCACCTTCCGGTTGCCGCCGACCGCGGCCGCACACCCCCGACTGCTGCTGCGGCTGCGGCCCAAGAAGGGCCTGCCCGAGACGGCCCGTCACGTGCTCGACCTGGACACCGACCCGGCCGACGGCCGGCACCACGCCGTACTGGACCCGCATCCGGTCCTCGACGAGGGCCGCTGGGACGTGTACCTGCTGCCGGAACCCGAAGCCGAGCGCCGTCGGCTGCGCCCGGGCCTGCGGGACCTGCGCGCCCTCGTGGACGGCCACCTGCGTGACCGGCCCTCGCCCCTCGCGGTCCGGATCCCGTACGCCACGAAGGACGGCTTCCTCGCCCTCAGGGCCTGGCGGCGCACCGTCCACGCGGAAGCCCGCGGCATCGACCTCAGGGACCGGGCCCTCACCGTCACGGCCCGTCTGCACGGCGGCGAGCTCCACCAGGACGCCACCGTGCGTCTGCGTCTGCGGGGCACCGACACCGTACGGACCGTCGCCCCCCGGCTCGACGGCGACGGCAGGGGCTTCTCGTTCACCGCCGGACCCAGGGACCTGACGGTCGGCGGTGGGGGAGCGGCCCGGATCTGGGACGTCTTCGTGCGCCCCGCCGCCGGGGCCCCGCCCGTCAGGGTCGGCCGGCTGCTCGACGACGTGGCGGACCGCAAGCACGTGTTCGTCTACCCGTCGATCGAGGCGGACGGATCCACGCTCCGCCCTTACTACACCGTCGACAACGACCTCGCTATAGAGGTGATGTAACACCGATTCGCCGATATTCCGGACATGAAAATTCCAGGAGTTTCGCATGCTTGTTTCGGTGGCGCGCCGCGACAACCGTGTGTGGATTTTGTGCAATGCGACGGCAAAAGCGGGCGGGGGCTGGCTCTCAACAGCCGCAAAACGGAAGGGGACTTGCGGCGATAAGCAAACTCAAGTACCTAGATGAATCATGAACTTGTTCAACCGCGTTGTGCCGTCCCGTCGGCAGGCAGCGCCCTTCCCCCCACAGCACCGCACCGGCGCACCGGAATCCGCCACCGGCGTGCTGCCGGACCCCAGACTGGCGAATCTGTCCGGTGAATGGGTCGTCGACCCCGCCCACAGCAGGATCGGCTTCTCGGTCCGGCATGCCATGGTGACCACCGTGCGCGGTTGTTTCCTGGAGTACGAAAGCCGGCTGTACTTCGACGCGCACGACCCCACACGGTCACGGGCCGATATCACCCTGTTCACATCGAGCGTCGACACCGGAGTGGAACAACGCGACGCGCACCTGGTCGGCCGTGACTTCCTCGACGCCGCGACCTATCCGCACATGCGCTTCACCAGTACGGCGGTGGAGCAGACCGGCGCCGATCTGTTCCGCATGTCGGGCGAGCTGACCATCAAAGGCGTCTCCCGCCCCGTGGTCCTCGACATGACCTACATCGGCAATGTCACCGACCCGTTCGGCTACGACCGTGTCGGCTTCGACGGCACCACCACCATCAACCGCTCGGACTGGGGCCTGACCTACAACAGCCGGCTGGCCGAGGGCGGCGCGATGGTGAGCGAGAAGGTGCGCCTGCAACTCGACATCGCCGCCATCCGCACGCCGCCGTCAACCGGCTGACAGCCCGGCGCCCCCCCGCAGGGCCGCCCGGGCGGCTGACCGCCCGGGCCCCTTCAGGACCCGTCGTCGGCCCCGGCCACGACCCGGAACGTGGCCGGGCCGAGTGTGAGCACCCCGTCGCTCAGCGGGGTGCACCGCACGCCGCCCCGGCCGCGCAGGGCGCGTTGTGCGCCGGGCCCGATCGTCACGTCCATCCAGGCACAGGGCCGGGCGGGACGCTTCACCTCGAACACCACCGGCCCGGTGCCGCAGTCGAGCGAGATCGTCGCACCGACGAGGGAGTCGACGTCGACGCCTTGAAGCAGGATGTTCCGACGGGTGTGCCGCAGGTCCGCGCCGGCCGGGAGGCTCTCGGCGGCCATGAGGGTCACGGCCGCGTTCCGGTGGGCGGGCCGGGCGTAGTAGCGGTCGCCGACCAGGCCCAGCCCACGGCGTACCTCCACCCGGGTGACCCGCTCGTCCGGCGGACCGGGAGACGGCCCGTCCGACGGCCGCCCGGCCAGCCGGTGCGCGGGCGAGACCAGCAGCTGCAGCACCTCCACCTGGGTCATGACGTCCAGCGTAGGTCGTGGTGCGGCCCGGTCCCGGAGCCCCCAGGTCCGGGACGATGCAGGCCCCCTGAAGTGCGGCTCCGTGGTTCCGCGCCTCGGACGATCCAGGTCCCCGACAGCCCCGGGCTCCCGCTTCCGAGGGCCGGCGCTCACTTCTCCCGGCGTCCGAGCCCGCCCCCCTCCAGTGGAGGCCGGTCGTCCGCCGCCTCGCCCGCGGTGAGGTGCTCCAGCACCTCGACCAGCTCCTGGCACGCGCGCTCCACGGACCGCCGCGTGTAGATCTGCTCGGTGATCACCGCCGAGAGGATCAGGGCCGTGAGCGCCATCGCCCCGTTGAAGGCCTGCAGCTTCATCATCACCTCGACCCGGCTGAGCCGTTCGAACGGTCCGACCCGGTCGGTCGCCGCCACCGTGGTCATGACCGAGGCGAACAGCGCGCACAGCAGGCTGCCCGCCAGCTGGAACCGCAGCGCGGCCCAGATGAGCAGCGGGTAGACGAGGAACAGCAGGCTGACCGAGCTGCGCGCGGCCAGCGGCACCAGACAGCAGGCGATGACCGCCAGCCCCGTCGCCTCCTTCCAGCGCGACACGGGCAGCGGCAGACGTACGCGCGACAGCAGGAGCAGCACCGGCGTGACGATGAGCACGCCCATCGCGTCACCGACCCACCACGCCAGCCACACCGCCCAGAAGCCGGACCATTCGATCTTGTCCGTGGCGATCAGGATCCCGGCGCCGGTGGTCGAGCTGATCAGCATGGCGGTGAAGGCTCCCAGGAACACCAGGGCGAGACCGTCCCGCAGCCGTGCGAGATCGGTGCGGAACCCGGCCCGCCGCAGCAGCAGATACCCGACCACGGGCGCGGCCGTGTTGCCGGCCAGGACGCACAGAGTCGAGGGCGTGAGGGAGGTGAGGGACAGGATGACGAAGAAGGCGCCCAGGGTGATCCCGGGCCAGCATCGCAGTCCGAGGATCAGCAGGCAGGCGACCGCCACACCGGTGGGCGGCCAGATGGGTGTGACGACCGCGCCCTCGACGACCAGCTCCCGCAGCAGCCCCAGTCGAGCGGACACGTAGTAGCAGGCGGCGACGGCCGGCGTCTGCAGAGCGACGACGGCCGGCATGCGCAGATTCCGGCTACCCACCACGGCTTCCCACCACAGCAGCCATGAGACACCGAGGCCGCCGCCTCGGCGAGACAGGAGCGGCGCGGTGCGGCCCTACGGCTGAGCGTCCGGCCCGTCCAGGCCGACGACCAGCACGGCCGCGTCGTCGTCGTGCCCCACGCGTTCGGCTCCCTTGATCACCGCGCCGGCGAGCCCGTCCACGTCCATGCCCGCCACCGCGGCGATGCCCGCGAGCCGCGTCACCTGGTCCAGGCCCTCCTCCAGCCGCATGGACGGCCCCTCGACGACACCGTCCGTGAGCAGGACGAACACGCCACCCGTCGTGAGTTCGTAGCGGGTCACCGGATACGGCATCCCGGCCTGCACCCCGAGCGGCGGCCCGCCCTCGTCCTCGGTCTGGCCGGACTTCCCGTCCGCCGTGGCCCAGACGCAGGGCAGGTGCCCGGCCCGCGCGCTCTCCAGCACGCCCCCGCACGGGTCGAGCCGCATGAACGTGCAGGTGGCGAAGAGGTCGGAGCCCAGGGAGAGCAGCAGATCGTTGGTCCGGGCCAGCACCTCGCCCGGATCGCTCGTCACCGACGCCAGCGCCCGCAGACCGGCCCTCACCTGCCCCATGAAGGCCGCTGCCTCGATGTTGTGGCCCTGGACGTCGCCGATGGACAGGCCGATCCGGCCGTCGCCCAGGGTGAAGGCGTCATACCAGTCGCCGCCCACGTTGAGGCCCCGGTACGCGGGCGCGTACCGCACGGCCAAGTGCAGCCGGCGGGCCACGGGGAGGTCCCGTGGCAGCATGCCGCGCTGCAGCGCGATCGCCAGCTCGACCTGGGACCGCTGCATCTCGGCCTGGGCACGCGCCTGAGCCGTCAGGGCCCCGAGCCTGGTCAGCAGCTCGTCGCCGTCGTCCGTCGTGCCGGTGCGGGACATGGTTCACTCCGGCGAGGATGGCCACGGTAGGTGACGACCGCGAAGGCAAATCACCCGATTTACGTCCATAGGATGATACTCAGGCGAGTGCCTGCCCCACGACTCCAGGCGAGTGCCTCCATCACGACTCCACGGCCCCGGCGGCCCTCAACCGGAGTCCCGCACCGCCTCGGAACCCGTACGCCGCCCGACCGCCGCCAGCACGAACGTCACGCTGATGAGCAGCGCCCAGGCTCCGAACTTCTGCACCCCCACCGGCTCCCAGCCGTGCTCCTGATACGGATACCGCCACGCACCGGCCAAGGTCGCCAGATTCTCCGCCACCCACAGGAAGAACCCGATCAGCACGAACGACAGCGCCAACGGCATCCGCCGGCGTACGCCGCGCACCGTGAACCGCACCGACGTCCCCAGCGTGACGGCCACGAGCAGGCCCGCCAGCACCCAGCGCAGGTCGGGCAGCCAGTGGTGGCTGAAGAAGTTGACGTAGACGGCCGCGGCGACCAGGGCCGTCGCACGCGGCCGGTAGCGTACGAGGCCGAGGTCGAACAGATGCCAGGCGCGGCAGACGTAGCTGCCCACCGCCGCGTACAGGAACCCGCCGTACAACGGGACACCGGCGAACTTCAGCACGGCCGGCTCCGGGTAGCTCCAGGAGCCCAGCGACACCTTCACCAACTCGAAGGCCAGGCCGATGACGTGGCAGACGGCGATGACGGCGACGTCCCGCCCGCTCTCCCAGCCGCGTGCCCAGAACACCAGGGTGAGCAGCACGCCGTAGACGACCAGGAGGTCGTAGCGTGCCAGGGGCAGATCGGGCAGCAGCGCCGAGACGGCCACGCCGGACAGCAGGGCGAGGGCGAAGGCGCAGGCCTGCGCCTGGGTCCAGGCGAAGGCGACCAGCTGACGAACCGGTGCGGCCCCGGGGCCGGCGATGCTTGCGGGGATCATGGTGCCCAGTAGGACGGCCCCTCGCGGCTACCGGTTGCAGGAGACGTCCCGGTCGGATGCCCTGCCGTCCGTGTACTCCCGTGCCTGCGCCACGGCCTGCCGCAGCAGCAGGGAGAGCCGCCGCTCGGCGTCCGGTGCGGCGCACAGCACCCGCAGAGCCGCTTCGAGGTGCCGTCGCCCCGGCCCGCGCCACCACAGCAGATCGGCGACCCGGGACGCCGCACCACCCGTGGGCGCGTGGGCCAGTCTCCGCGCCCGCCGCCGGCACACGCGGCGGTACCGCGCCAGGGGCCGCGACGCGGGCTTCACCCGACGCGCGGCGTCCACGACCGTGCCGACGAGCAGCGGCGCGTAGTCCCGGCCCGGGGGGTGGGCGTCGGCGAGGTCGGCGGCCAGCGGCCACAGCGCGCGTCGGGCGTCGTCGCCGACACCGTCGTTGACCACCCGGGCCAGGGCCGCGAGCGCCGGATGCGTCCCGGCCGGGCTGTCGGTGAAACGACCGGAGGCCAGCAGGGCTGCGGCCTCCATCAGGCAGGCGCCGTCGTCCGGGTGCAGATGCGCGAACCGTGCGGGCGAGGGAAGACCGTCCGGAACCCCGGCGGGGGCTCCCGGGGGCCACCGGCGGTCAGGACGAGCGTTCATGGGCGGCCTCCGGCTGTGCTCACAGACCGGTGACGGCGTGCAGGAACAGGTAGAGCGCCGCCGCCGGGATCCCCGCGCCGGGAAAGGTGAGGATCCAGGCGGTACCGATCGAACGGGCCACCTGCCAGCGTACGGCGGAGAAACGCCGGGTGGCACCGGCGCCGAGGATCGCCGCGGTGATCGTCTGCGTGGTGGAGATCGGCGCCTTCACCAGGAACGCGGTCGTGTACAGGACGGTCGCGGCGGCCGTCTCGGCGGCGAACCCGCGCGGCGGATCGAGGTGCACGATGCGCCGCCCGAGGGTGGTGATGATGCGGCGCCCGCCCGTGTACGTACCGGCGGCCATGGCGAGCGCCACGGCCGCGATCACCCACACCGGCACCGAGAAGCCGTCCTGCCAGCCGGCCGTGACCAGCGCCAGCACGATGACACCCATGGTCTTCTGCGCGTCCTGCAACCCGTGCCCCAGCCCCATGGCGGCGGCGGAGACGGTCTGCGCCATGCGGAAGCGCCCCATGGTGCGGTGGGGTTGCGCATGGCGGAACGCCCACAGGATGCCCGTGTGCAGCAGGTACCCGAGCACCACGCCGACCAGTGGGGACAGCAGCATCGGCAGGACGACCTTGTCCAGGATGCCCGACCAGTGCACCGTGGCGGACGCGGCGAGCGCGGCACCGACCAGCCCGCCGATCAGAGCGTGCGAGGACGAGGTGGGCAGCCCCCGCCACCAGGTGAAGACGTTCCATCCGATGGCGCCGAGGAGCGCGCACAGGACGAGCAGCAGACCCGAGGTCGCCTCGGGCGCCCCGATGATGCCGCTGCCGACGGTCTCGGCGACCCCGGTTCCCAGGAAGGCCCCGCAGAAGTTCATCACCGCGGCCATGGCCAGGGCCACGCGGGGCGTCAGGGCCCTGGTGGAGATGGAGGTGGCGATCGCGTTCGCGGCGTCGTGGAAGCCGTTGGTGAAGTCGAACGTCAGCCCCACGATGATGATCAGCACCACGAGAGTGAGCTCCATGCCCGATCACCTTCCGACGCCCGGCCGCACGGTTCCATCGTGCGCTTCCCGGGCGCACCGGGCCGGGTGACTACGCCAGGTGAGGCAGGCCGAGCGGGGGAGGCCGAAGGAGACCAATGCCCGGCTTTACGGTGTCCTGATGCGATCTGTACCTACCTGGGCGCTGGTGTCATCCGGGTGTGCACCCGTCTTCCTGATCATGGGCTGGCTGGTCGCGGCATCGTTGCAGGGCCCCCCGTACGACCCCGCCGCCCAGACGATCAGCGTCCTCGCGGCTCCCGGTAACCAGGGGTCCTGGGTGATGACGGCGGCCTTCGTCGCCCTGGGGTTCTGTCATCTGCTGACGGCCTGGGGTCTGCGCCCGGCCGCGACCGCGGGGCGGGTGGCCCTGGCGGCCGGGGGAGTGGCGGCGCTGGCGGTTGCCGTGTTCCCGGCACCGAGCAGCGGCGGTTCGCTGAGCCATGGTTCGGTGGCCGCGGTGGGCTTCGCCGTCCTGGCGGCGTGGCCCGTGCTGGCGGCCCGGGCCGGTACGGCCGTGCCGTGGGCGCTGCGTCCCCTCCCGTCCCTGGGGGCGACGGCCGTCATGGCGGTCGGTGCGGCCTGGTTCCTGGTCGAGCTGCACCTCCACGGCGTGGCCGGCGTGGCCGAGCGCGCCGTGACGACTCTCCAGTCGTTCTGGCCGTTCGTCGTCGTCCTCTCCTGCCTGCGCGGACCGCTGCGCGAAGGTGCTCCGAACTGACCCGAGGCTGCACGTCTGTTGACAGGTACGGACCAAGGGCGGGACATTGAGAGCGCTCTCACACCAGCCAACCGTCGAACGGAGGCAGAGCGTGCTGCGAACTCTCAGGAACCGGGCCACGGCCGCGGGGCTGTCCCTGGCCGCGGTCCTCGCCGGCTCACTGCTGGCGACCGGAACGGGAGCGCCGGCCCATGCCGCCGTCCCGGCGACCATCCCGCTGAAGATCACCAACAACTCGGCCCGCGGTGAGCAGCTGTACATCTACAACCTGGGCACGGAACTCTCGACCGGCCGGCAGGGCTGGGCCGACGCGAGCGGCACCTTCCACCCCTGGCCCGCCGGCGGCAACCCGCCTTCTCCCGCCCCCGACGCCTCGATAGCGGGCCCGGCGTCAGGGCAGTCGGCCACGATCCGCATGCCCAAGTTCTCCGGCCGCGTCTACTTCTCGTACGGCCAGAAGCTGGTCTTCAAGCTCACCACCGGCGGCCTGGTCCAGCCCGCCGTGCAGAACCCGACCGACCCCAACCGCAACATCCTGTTCAACTGGTCCGAGTACACGCTCAACGACTCGGGCCTGTGGATCAACAGCACCCAGGTCGACATGTTCTCCGCTCCGTACGCGGTGGGAGTGCAGCGGGCCGACGGCAGCACCGCGAGCACGGGCCGGCTCAAGCCCGGCGGGTACAACGGCTTCTTCAACGCCCTGCGGGGCCAGCCCGGAGGCTGGGCCAACCTGATCCAGACGCGTCCCGACGGCACCGTCCTGCGCGCGCTCTCGCCGCTGTACGGCGTGGAGACCGGTGCCCTTCCGGCCACCGTCATGGACGACTACATCAACCGCGTCTGGCAGAAGTACACCAGCGCGACCTTGACGGTTTCCCCATTCGCCGACCAGCCCGGCACCAAGTACTACGGCCGGGTCTCCGGTGGCGTCATGAACTTCACCAACGGCTCCGGAGCGGTCGTCACGAGCTTCCAGAAGCCGGACGCCTCTTCCGTCTTCGGCTGTCACCGCAGGCTCGACGCCCCGAACGACCAGGTGCGCGGCCCGATCTCGCGCACGCTGTGTGCGGGCTTCAACCGCTCGACCCTGCTGGTCAACCCCAACCAGCCCGATGCCGGCGCCACCGACTTCTACAAGGACAACGTCACCAACCACTACGCGCGCAAGATCCACGCCCAGATGGCCGACGGAAAGGCGTACGCCTTCGCCTTCGACGACGTCGGCCACCACGAGTCGCTCGTCCACGACGGCAACCCGCGCCAGGCCTATCTGACGCTCGAACCCCTCAACTGACCTGTCCCTCCTGAGGCCGCCGGTGCCACGAACTCTGCGTGGCAGCGGCGGCTTTCCGTACGGGCCCCGCCGCAACGGCCACAACAGGCAGGTGGTGACGCAAAGTTGGCCCTTCATCAGTTCTGAAAATCAATTACAACTTTGCCATCTCTTGGTGTAGTTGGGTCGCCAATTACGTGAGCCTCGTTGGCATCACACAGCGACCACAGTCCCGTCCGGAACAACGGCAATTGTGGCCACTTTCCCCCCACGCACATGCGAGGCAACAACGATGACGAGGAACGACGCCCTGCGGTACGGAAGCCGCACGCTCGCGCTGACGGCGACCGCGCTCGGGGTGATCGCGACGGCAGTGCCCGCCGCGGCCGAGGAACAACCCACCGCGGAGCAGATCATGGCCGACTGCGCCTCCGGAGCGGGCAAGTGCAGCTTCAACGACCCCCAACTCGGCAAGGCCTACCTCGGTGAGCCCCGCCAGGTCTCCGAACTGCTCTTCAACTGCACCGACTCGGCCGCCTCCCAGTCGATGTCCTGGGCCG
The DNA here is from genome assembly GCF_042959365.1 of Streptomyces sp. NPDC007907. Classification (NCBI taxonomy): domain Bacteria; kingdom Bacillati; phylum Actinomycetota; class Actinomycetes; order Kitasatosporales; family Streptomycetaceae; genus Streptomyces; species Streptomyces sp. NPDC007907. The sequence goes on along the minus strand of NZ_JBIBKR010000003.1, from coordinate 267,822 downwards.
ACACGGTGGGCTCCTCCCACTCGGTCGGAGGCTCCGTCACGGTGGGCGGCGGCATCGAAGGCATCATCACGGCGAGTGTGACCGCGACCTACAACTACACCTGGCAGAGCTCGCACACGGAGACGAGTTCCTTCACGGTGACCGTGAAGCCGGGAGAGGTGGGCTGGATCTCCCGTGCCCAGGTGATGCGGCAGATATCCGGCACGTGGCAGACCCACTACGACGACCCCAAGTGGGGGCACTACTACTGGTTCGTGCCCGACACCGTCACCGGCCCGGCCCCGAACGGCACGGACGGCAAGCACAGCGCCGTCGTGGTCAAGTCCCGCAAGATGACGGCCGACGAGAAGAAGCTGTGCGCCGACGGCTCCACCCGGAACAAGGTCTTCACCCGCAGCCACTGATCCGGTCCGCCCCCTCGGCAGGCCTCGTGGCGGCGCTCCTCGCCGCGGAGACCTGCCACGGGCGGGTGGTGCCTGCCCGGCGCACGCCGATCGGCCCCGCCGGACGGTTCTCGCCCGGCGGGGCCGACGGCCGGACCGGACGGGACCGGAGGCCTGCCCGCGGCGTCGTCACCTGCTCGCGGCGGCGACCGTGGCGGGGTCGACGCCGGTCAACTCGACGATGCGGTGCGGTGCCACACCGGCGGCCAGTGCCTTTCCGATCAGGCCGTCCCGCCCGTCCGCGCAGTCACGGTAGGCGAGCAGTTCCTGCTCGACCCGGGCCAGCGGCTGCGGGACCATCTCGTGGCGCAGGCGGCTCAGCTCCTCCTCGCTCAGCGGGACGGGCAGCCGCTCGGCCTCCTCCGGCACGGCCGCCGTCTCCTCCGGCGGCAGCAGGCGCAGATGGGGCGAGGTCGGCGTGCTTCCCTGGGCCTCGAGCCAGGCACGGACCGCGGGAGTGTCCATGCAGGCGAGTTCACCGACGGCGGCCGGCGCCACCCCGAGCTGCGTGGACGCGTCGTCAAGCAGGAACAGATAGGCGTCGTCGGTCATCCTCGGCTCCTTCTCCAAAGGCGTGCTGAACGACATCCCATTACCCCGCCGCGCCCGTCTTACCGGGACCACCAGGCACTCAATCGGGTGAGACGGCATGGCGCCGGGTCTCGGCGATGTGGAGGTCGATGTGCGAGGCCAGGGTGAGCGCGTCCTGGGGCTCGTCGGCCCGGAAGGACACGCGCCGCAGCAGGATCACGTCGTCGAGGGCGATGCCTTCGCGGGCGAGGACGAAGAGCAGGGTGAGGAAGGCGCAGCGGGCGTTGCCGTCGTCGAAGGGATGGAAGAAACAGACGTCGAGGTGGGCGCGTGCGGCGCGAGCGGTCAGGGGGAGGGGCGGCTCGGCCTCGTGCGCGCTCTCGGCCAGGCAGGCATCCAGGCGGCCCTGGAGGCCGGGGGTGATGCCGTAGCGTTCCCGCCCGCCCTTCGCGAAGGCGGGCAGGGTGCGCAGTGGCGGGAGCTGTGGAGTGCCCAGGACGTGCTGCTGCCAGCGGCGCAGCAGCCCGACGTCGAGGCGGGCGCCGCGCGCGGCGTCGGATCGCATCAGCTCCAGGGCGGCGAGCAGGCCTTCGGCCCGGGCCGGGTCCAGGGCGCCGTCGAAGCCGCGGATGTCCTCGGCCGCGCCGTCGCGACGCGGGATCGCCGGTCCGTGCGGGCCGCTGTCCCGGGCCTGCTGCCACGGCACACTTCGCCGCACCGACAGCCAGCGTTCGAGGTGGTCCGGCAGCGGTTCGGCGGACCGAGCACGGTCGGACGGCCGTAGCGACCGCGCGAGCTGCTCCGCGACGTCGTCGACCAGTGCGGAGTCGGGGCCGGTCCAGCTCTCGAACCGCCCGCCGATCGCATGGTCGACCAGCTCCTGCGCGACGTCGGGCGCGACGTCCCAGCGGTCGAGGAACCAGGTGAGTACCTGCCCGCAGTGCCCGTGCCAGCCGCTGCCGCAGCCGGTGCGGTCGGTCACCTGGAGGATCAGATTGCGGGCCGCGCGCTCCCACAGGAGCCGGTCGTCCTCGACGGTGCCGAGGTTCAGCGGGTACGCCTCGATCCATCCGGCGAGGCTCTCGAGCCACGCGCGCCATTCACACAGCGCCGCGACCACGCGGGGGAGTGTCTCCTCGGGGGTGGTGATCGAGTCACGCGGGCAGCACCAGTGCCCGACCGGCCCGCCGTCGAAGTCCCCTTCGTCGTGCGACCAGCGCCAGCCCGTCGCCCAGCGGCCGTAGTGCTCCACCAGGGCTTGCGACATGGCATCGGCCCACAGCTCGGCCTCGTCCCGGCTCCAGGCCGTCATCGCGGGGTCGGCGAAGGGGACGTCCGGCCGACGCGGCACACCCTGGGCCGGACCGAGGGAGTACACGACCTGCGCTGCCGAGGCGGCGTCGAAGGGGCGGCGTGCGGGGTCTACGTCGTCCCAGGTCAGGAATCCAGGTGCCAGTGCAGGTATCGCCACGCGGGCAGCTTGCCACACCGGTCCCGGACCCGATCAAGTCGATTACAGCCGGGCCGCGCTCGTCTGCTGCGACGCCGGCTGGTGACGCCGCACCGCTCAGCACCCGGATCCGGCTGCCTCCCACCCCGCTGTCCCGTCCTCCAGTGCGGCCCCCCAGGGCTGAGGGCCACTGCCGTCCGTCCACGCCTCCAGGCCCTCCCGGTTCACGCACACGATCCCGCACTGCTCGGCGTACTCCAGCGCCGGCGCCGTGAAGTCGCTCGTGGTGACCAGCACGGCCAGATCGGCCTCGTGCACGCTGAAGCACGTGCCGCCGAAGCGCTGCAGATCCTGCGAGCCGACGCGGTTCGACTCGCCGTACTGCTTGCACTGGATGACGGCCCGGCGCCCGTCGGGTGTCACAGCCATGACATCAGCGCCCAAGTCCCCGGCACCTCCGACGACTTCGACCTCCGTGCAGCCGTCGCGTTCACACAGCCCGGCGATCGCCTCCTCGAACCCCTCCGGCGTCAGGGCGTCGTAGTCGACGGCGACGGCGGCGACGGCGATGGGGGTGGTGGGGGCTGTGGCGGTGGCGGAGACGGGTGCGGGCACGGACTCAGCGGGGTCCGGGGCGTCCAGTACCTCGGCTGCTTCCCTGGCCGCCTCGTCCAGGGCGGCCGCCGCCCGACGCGCCACACCCGCCAGACGCCACCGGCGCCGTAGGCCGAGGCAGCCGGCGACGGCTATCGCGACCAGCACGAACACCCAGGCGGGGCGCCGCTCCACGGCACCCGCCGCCACCCGGGCGGCCAGTCCCAGGGCACACACGACCACGGCGAGAAACACGAAGAACAAGGCCGTCGACCGAAGATCGAATCCGTAGCGGCTCCGGTTCACGAACGGCGTACGACGCACAGGCACTGTCACGACATCCCCCCTCATGGGACCCCTCAGGGGGCCAACAGCAAGATCACCCCCAGCGTCTTCCCAAGATCACCGGCTTCACCACCAAGCCCCCTGTGCGAAGCCCCACTTGTGGATGCGGACCTGGCCGAGAGGGGGCGGGGAAGGGGCGTCGAAGGCAAGCGGCCCGCCGAAGCGGCGGGCTAGAGTGACGTCCATGGCAAACGAGCGTTCGGCCGGTCCGGCGGGCTTCAGGTAGTCCGCCAGGAGATACCTGGCGGTGGCTGCGAACGGAGTCCCGTGTCCCGCACCGCCCACCACCTGTCCCCCTCACCGAGCCGAAGCACTCGCGACGTCCCGTCAGGAGCCCCTTGGCGTTCGGTGATCCTCTACGACCTGAGGTACAGCGCACGCAGCCTCACCGACGCCACGCGAGCGTCCCGAAGGCCGCAACCCCGGTCGATCCGCCGCACGGTGAAGGTCTACTCGTTCGCCCGACGCGGCCGGGACCGTTCCATCACCGCATGGTCGGCGCTGGAGGAACGCCGGGAGCGGCAGCGGCTGCGAGCCCGAGTGGAAACACTGCTGGGCCTGGTGCACACGGGCCTCGACGCACACGCACTCGACGCCGTGGACTCGGTGGACATTCCGCCGGCGCGCCACAGGCACAACGCGCTCTGGCAGGCATAGCCCGCCACCGCGGCCGCGGTGACGACGCCCGCACGCGTGGTCGCGCAGGAAGGCAGCGATGCCGTCGCGGGAGGGGTGGTCCGGCAAGGGAGCCGGCTTGTCCTGGAGGACCGAGGTGACAACGGCGGCGGCAGGTTCGGTGTTGCTGTAACGGTGACCCGATCCGTCCGCTCCTAGTGGCGATCGACCGCTCCGTGACGCAACGGACGTCGGCCGGCTCGTACCGGGACCGACTTGAGGAAGGGTCTGCGTACCACGCGCGGCTACGGGCCGGAGATCCGCGGACCGATCGCGGCCCTGCTCCGCGTCGGCCGCCCCGGGCATGCTCACCCGGCGACGGTGTCGGCATGACGGTGGGCCACCCGCCACGCGCCGTCCTCGCGGCGGTACACCTGGGTGGCCCGCAACGTGTAGGTGCGTGGTTGCCCGTCGACGGAGGCGGAGGTGTGCTCCAGGCCGGCCGTGTAGGCCATGTCTCCCGAGACGTCGCACGCCAGCAGTTCGAAGACGTAGGACGTGCAGTCGGAGAAACTCCCCTCCAGCGTGGCGAAGAGACGGTCCAGCTCCTCCTGCCCCCGGGCGTTGCGCCACGCTCCGAGGACGCTCACGGGCTCGTTGCGCGACCAGAGCGCGCGGCGGGGAGCCGCGTCACCGTTGTGCAGCGCAAGCTCAGCCTCGTACAGGGCGGTCTTGACCCACCCCAGGAATTCGTCATGGTCGGTCATGCCTTCATCTTCGGCCGGGACACACGCGATGCCCGCGATTTCGGGCGGCGGCGCGCGGTGACTCCACGGACCGCGCTGTCAGTGGTGGCTGAGAGGCTGAACGGATGAACGGCGACGAGCAGCTGCTGCGCGGCCGGGTCTACGGCCACGACCACGACGACCCCGACCCGGGCCCCCGTCCCGGACGCACCTATGCCCAGCTCATCGGCGGGCCGCTGGACGGGCTGCTGCTGGACGTCACGGGCTGGACGCCGGACGAGCTCGGCACGGGGGCCGCCCTCCCCACCGAACTCGGAAGGTTCCCCGGCGGTCGCGCGCTGTACGACCCCGCCCCCGAAGCCCCGCGCGCACCCGGCCCTGGGGTGACGTGCAGCTTCCACTACCGCGGCGATGCTCCTTGACCGGTGACGAGGGTGGAGGAGACGTGGGCCAGGGCGGGGTCCGCAGGGATGAAGAACGTCTCGACTCCGGCCAGTTCGTGGTTCATGCGCGCCATCGGCATCTCGTAGTCCAGGTCGGCAACGCCACGTACGCCGCGGACGACGACGCCGATCCCGGCACGGCGGCAGTAGTCGACCAGCAGACCGCCGGTGTAGGAGTCGACCGTGACGTTGCTCAGGCCGTCCGCCACCGCGCGGAGCCGGTCGAGCCGCTCGGCGACGGGGAAGCGGCCGGACTTGCTCGGGTTGAGCATGACGCAGACCACGACCTCGTCGAACAAGGCGGCGGCGCGGCGGAGTACGTCCTGATGCCCTGGAGTGACCGGGTCGAAGGATCCTGGGAAGAGGGCTCGCATGACCGGAGAAGATAACAGGGCCGGAACAGCGGTCGGTCGCCCCACGCTCAGGAGTACGCGGGCCACCCGCGTACCCGTCAGCTGCCGGTCAGAGCGCGGTCGAGGAGCGGGAGCAGCCGGTCCCCGTGGCGTTGCAGCCCGGCGGGGTCGAAGGCGTCGGTGTCGGACATGGTGAAGCCATGGACGGTGCCGGGGTAGATCTCGGAGGTGTGGTCGATACCCGCGGCGTCCAGCGCCTCGTTGAGCTCACCGAGAGCCTCGGGCGTCAGGTCGGACGCGGCGTGCCCGAGATGCACCTCCGCGGAGCGCCCGTCGAGGTGGGGGGCGAGCGGCTGGTGCCGTGGGGGGAGGCAGGACCACCCCGAACGCGCCCGTGTCGCACGGCCTTTTCCTCCGAGCCGGACTCGACGCCGCCCTCGGGAGCGTGCGTGTAAAACCGGGCTGATAGACGGCGCGGATCGGGGTACCTGCGTCGGCATGGCTTCGGAAACTGATCACGCTGAGTCCGTACGAGCCCTGCGGCAGCTGCGCCGGATGCGCACCTTCTACGCCGGGGGAGCGGTTCTGTGGGCCGCTTCGGCCGGGTCGGCGGGGTGGGCCGACCCGGGAAGCAGGCAGATGTGGGTGTCGGTGGTGTTCCTGGTGGTGTTCGCCTCCCTGCTGGCCATGACGGCCCTGTGGCTGAGGCGCGGGCAGGCCGACCGGCCCGCCGAGCCCGTCCACCATGCCGCCCCCCGCAGGACGGCCTGGCGACGCCACGCCAACGCCTGAGCGGGGGCGCCCCCCCGGAGGGAGGGCTCAGTGCAGCCTGGGGCGGTAGATGAGTTCCTGGATGTGACCGTCGAGCGTCCGGGCCTCGATCAGCTCCAAGTCGAAGTCTGCCGCACCCCGGAAGACCGGGTCCAGGCCGGTCCGGCCGGTGATGACCGGAAAGAGCGTCACCTGCAAGCGGTCGACCAGACCGGCGGCCATCAACGCCCGGTTCATCGACAGGCTGCCGTGTGAACGCAACGGCACGTCGGACTCCTCCTTGAGCCGGGCGACCACGTCGACCGCGTCACCGCTCACCACGGTGGCGTCCGGCCAGTCGAGGGGGCCTTCGAGCGTCCTCGACACCACCGTCGTCGGCAGGTTCCTCATCCGCGTCACCCACGGGTCACGCACGTCGGAGTCCTCCGTACTCGTGGCCAGCATCTGCGCGAAGGCCCGGTAGGTGTTCGCCCCGAAGACCATCCGTTGCTCCTCGCCGTACAGGGCGAGGCGGCGATCGAGCAGTTCGGGTCCTTGTTTGCCCCAATAGCCGGTCCAGTCGGCGCTTGCGGCGCCGTAGCCGTCGAGGCTGGAGAAGACGTCGAACGTGTAGGGGGCGGTCATGTCGTCCTCCTCGCGAGCGGCCGCTCGGGATGCGTACGGCCCGGTGATCATCTGTCCAGGTGCCTCTCGCCGACCGTCGCACTCACAGACCCGCCGCGCCCCGAAACTCGTCGCCATGACCATCACACGGGACCGCCGACCCCTCGAACGGCGGAAGGCACGCCGAACACCCGGCTGCCGGGCCGTGGGCGAAAAGGCCGCGCGGCCGTCTCCTGACCCGGGCATGATCTCCCCCGTGTACGGGGGCAGCGGACAGCGACGGTATGCCTTGACGGAGTCGGAGCACGGCCACGTCTGGGGCGTCTGCGACGAGGTGCAGGGACTGTTCCGGGAGCCCCGGCGTGCCGTCTACGAACTCTTCGACTGGGCGTCCGACGGCACCGATGTGCGTGGCTGGGTCGGCTGCCGGGTGTGGCTCGTTCCAGAGGACAGGACGCTCGACCCCTGGCTGCTGGAAGACGCGGAGAGTCTCGGGCGGCAGGGGCGATCGGGTGCCCTCGTCCTCACGGGCCTGGACGACTACATGGGCCCGCCCGAGGGGTACCGGCGTCCGGTACGCCTGCACGACGGGTACCGATGGCTGGGATCGTGTCGGGAGTTCGCCCGGGTCCTGCTCGACGAGCAGCCCGCTCCCTCGCTCGTCCTACGGGGCCTCGCCCCCAGCGACCGGCTGCGGCGTGCCCTGGCGACGGGCACCCGACGTGCGTTGGACCTGGACGAGGCCTGGCTGGAGATACGGGACGACCACGGCGCGCCGCTCACCGACCGGCTGCTGCGGCCCAAGGTCCGCGCGTGGCGCCCCTCCTCGCATGGACCGGCTCTGATCGACCTGGAGCTCCAGGACGAGGTCGAAAGGCCCGTGCCCGGATACGCCCGCCCCGTCTGGGACCGATGGCTCGCCGGTCCGCCGGAGACGGCCGGAGCGTGGACGGGACTGGACACCCGGCAGCGCGAAGCGTGGCTCGAACTGGTCCGCGAGCGGGGCTGCCGACTCGACCGCCGGAGCCGCCCGGCCGGAGGCGTGTACGAGCTGGAGGGCCGGCACATCACCGACGAGCCGGGCCTCTTCCTCGCACTCGGCGAAGCCGTCAACGGGCCGGGCGGCTACTTCGGCGGCTGCGTGGACGCACTCGCGGACTGCCTGCGCGGCGGCTTCGGCTACACAGCACCCGCAACCCTGCTCTGGCGGAACGCCGCCACGGCGCGAGACCATCTCTCCCACGTCCTGACAGCGAACGGCACGCACTACGACCTGGTCGCCCTGGCGCTGGAGGTCTTGGCCGAGGGCCGGATACGGGTCGTCTGCGAGTGAGTCTTGCGTATGCCATGCCCGCACTACGACAGCGAACCGGGGCGTCGTACCTCCTACCGAGGAGCCGTGGCCTCAGGGATGTCGGCCGGTGGCACGGGGCCGCCGAGCGGGCGGTGCCGTGCCGGTTGCTCCGTGGTTCGTCTGACACGCGGTAGGCGGTCACAGGTGCCGATCACCGTCACGCGGGTACACGCGCCGCATGTCCGAGGTGATCCAAGCAGGTGGTTGGGGGCTGCTGGCAGGAAGTGCGCTCCTGCTGGGAGCGGTGTTCGGCTACGGGATGCGCGTCTCGCAGAAGGTCATCGCGCTGGTGATGGCGTTCGGTGCCGGCGTGCTTCTCTCCGCCGTCTCCTTCGAACTGGTCGGCGAGGCATACGAACAGGGCGGGCTCGGACCGGCGGCTGTCGGGACACTGGCCGGAGCGGCTGCCTACACGGGAGGCAATCTCTGGCTCGCACGCCGGGGCGCTCGCCACCGCAAGCGATCCGGCTACCACAGCGAGCAGACGCAGCCGTCCGAGGAACAGCAGAGCGGCTCGGGCCTGGCCCTGGCGCTGGGCGCGCTGCTCGACGGTGTGCCCGAGTCGGCGGTGATCGGCGTCAGTCTGCTCGACGGTGGCGCGGTCAGCCTCGTGACCGTCGCTGCGGTGTTCATCAGCAACATCCCGGAGGGTCTGTCCAGTTCGGCCGGGATGAAGAAGTCCGGCCGCGGCAAGGGGTACGTCTTCGCCGTGTGGGGCGCCATCGCCGTCGCGAGCACCGTTTCCGCCGTCCTCGGGTACGCCGTCCTGGGTGGTTTCTCGCCCACCGTGATCGCGGGCGTGACGGCCGTGGCCGCCGGTGCGATCCTCGCCATGATCGCCGACACCATGATCCCGGAGGCCTTCCAGGAAGCGCACCTGGCGATCGGACTCGTCACGGTCAGCGGCTTCCTGGTCTCCTTCGCGCTGTCCCACGCCTGACCCCGCATCCCAGGGGTTGTCCCCTCGGTGACCGGCCTGTGCGGGACTGTTCCTGCCCGCCCCTCCCCGCCACCATGGGTGGCACGCACGCGAGCCGGGGGAGGACGCGGCATGACGACGCGTACGGAATCACAGGCCGCTTCACCGGGGCGGCGGCCGGAGCTGGACGCGATACGCATGCTGGTGGTGATCGGGCTGATCTTCTTCCACTCGGCACTGGTGTTCGCGACGGAGGGCGACTTCTACGTCACGAACTCCGAGACCACGGAAGTCGTCACCGTCATCGCCGGGTTCGGGGTGGTCTGGGCGATGCCGCTCCTGTTCCAGATCTCCGGCCTGGGCGCCCGGCATTCGCTCCAGCGCCGTGGTGAAGGCCGTTTCGTCACGGAGCGCCTGCTGCGACTGGGCGTTCCCCTGCTCGTCGCGACCGTCCTCCTGAACCCGCTGCCGCAGTGGCTCCGGCAACGCGCGTCCGACCCCGGCTACGACGAGTCGTACCTCGCGTTCCTGCCCCGCTTCTTCGATGTGCACGTGGAGTTGGACGAGTTCCCCTTCCTGGTGCAAGGGCGGTACTTCGAGACCGGTCACCTGTGGTTCGTCGTGCTGCTGCTGACGTTCTCCCTCATGCTGGTCTGCCTCCACCGGTGGCTGCCGCACGCGCCTGCCCGACGTGCCATGGACCGTATGGCGGAGGCGGTGTCCTTGTGGCGAGGCCTCGTGCTGCTTCCTGCCCTCGCCTTCGCCGCCCTCTGCGCCTTCGCCGGCATGGAGGAGGACTACGCGGGCTGGCACCGGTGGTCGTACCTGCTCTTCTTCGCCGCCGGTTTCGTCCTGGCCACCGACACGCGCTGGCGCACCGCCATGCGGCGTGATGCGCGTACGGCGGCCTGCCTCGGCGTGCTGTTGTTCGTCTCGGCGGCCCCCGGTTTAACCACCGTCGACGACCCCTTCACACAGACGACCCCCCTGGCCGTCGCATCACGCGCCCTGTTCGGGGCGGCCGGATGGTGCCTGGTCGTCGCCATCCCCGGCCTCCTCGACCGCCCAGGACGCCGACCGCCACAGGAGCCCCGGATGCCACCGGAAAGGGCCTCGCGTCGACGCGCCTACGGCTATCTCGCCGCCGCGGTCCTGCCGCTGTACGTCCTCCACCAGCCGATCGTCGTCGCCGTCGCCTATGCCGTGGTGCGCTGGTCGGCGCCGATCGCGGTCGAGTACCTGGTGCTGGTGACGATCTCCCTCACCCTGACCCTGACCGCATACGAACTGCTGGTGCGCCGGACACGCCTGACGCGCTTCCTGTTCGGCATGCGGGCCTGACGCCCGCCGCCTGACGCCCGATCCGACCTCGGCTCAGCAGCGTCGTCCGTTCGCCGTCCGGGTCTCCAAGGCGTGCAGGACGGCCACCATGTCGCGCTCCCCGTGGCCCTGTTGGACGGTCTCGTCGTAGAGCGCGTGGCACACGTCGAGGAGCGGAGACGTCAGGCCTGCCCCGCGGGCGGCCTCGGCGATCAGACGGTTGTTCTTCAGGACGTCCACGGCGGCGGCCTGGACGGAGAAGTCACGCTCCAGCAGTTTCGGCGCCTTGCCCCGGGACACGGCACTGGCCATGGGGCCGGCATCCAGGACGTCCCGGAGGAGGCGCTGGTCGAGACCGTGCCGCTCCGCGAAGTGGAACGCCTCGGCGAGTCCCGTGACCAAGGTGATCAGGAACAGATTCACCGAGAACTTCATCAGCAGCGCACCCGGGACGGCCCCGCAGGCGAACGTCTCACGGCACATCGGCGCGCACAGGGGCCGTACGGCCGCCACCGCTTCCTCGTCGCCCGCCAGCATTCCCACCAGTTCGCCCCGCTCGGCAGGGACACGGCTGCCGGAGACCGGGGCCTCGACGTACCGCCCGCCCGCGGCCCGCACGTCCTCCTGGAGGTCGCGGGAGAAGCGGGCCGAGGTCGTGCCCATGTGCACGACGGTACGGCCGGCCACACGCTGGGCGAAGTCCGGTGTGCCGCGCCCCAGCACCGTGGCCACGGCCGCCTCGTCGGCCAGCATGAGGAACACGGTCGCCGCCCGGCGGAAGACCTCGGCGGCACTCACCGCCACCTCGGCGCCGGCGCCCCGCAGCACCTCGCAGCGCTGCGAGGTGCGGTTCCATACCACGAGAGGTGTCCCGGCCCTGGCGAGACGCAGGGCCATGGGCTGCCCCATGACCCCCAGACCGATGAAACCGACGTACATGACGCACCGCCTTCCCGGGCTCTGCGCGCAGGCCGAGCCGTCCTCGCCGCCGCCGAGCCGAGCTCACCACCCTCGACTATGACCGCGGTCATAGTAGCGGTGATTATGACCGCGGTCATAGACTGCGGACCCGGGCGCGAGGCGCGAGAACGGCGCGGGTGAACCCGGTGCACGCGGCGAGCGGGGATGGAGGTCGACGATGGCGAAGGCCGAACGGGGACCGCGCGAGCGGATGGTCTTCAGCGCGGCCCAGTTGATCCGCCGCGACGGAGTCCACTCCACCGGCATGCGCCAGGTCGCCGCCGACGCGGCGGCGCCACGCGGATCGCTCCAGCACTACTTTCCCGGCGGCAAGACGCAGTTGGTCGACGAGGCGGTGGGCTGGGCCGGGCGGTACGCGGCCCGCCGTGTTCCGCGCTTCCTGGCCGCGCTGCCCGAGCCGACGCCGAGCGGGCTCTTCGCCGAGATGGTGCGTCAGTGGACCGACGAGTACGAGGCCGCCGGCTTCGCGGGCGGATGCCCGGTGGCCGCCGCCACGGTGGAGTGCGCGGAGTCGGTCCCCTCCACACGGACCGCCGCGTCCGGGGCCTTCACGACGTGGACCGGCGCGGTCGCCGAGGCCCTGACCGGGATGGGCGTCCCCGAGGAACGGGCCGGTGCACTGGCCACGCTCATGATCAGCAGTCTGGAGGGAGCGATCCTGCTCGCGCGCGCCGAGCAGGACGTCCGGTCCCTGAGAACCGTGGCCCGGGAACTGGGCCCTCTGCTCGACGCGGCCGCGAGGCAGGAGAATCCCTGACGAAGCCGGGGCCGACCCTGGCGGGCCCCGGCCCGACTGCCATCCGTGGCCCCGCGTCACCCTGCCCTGCGTCACCCGACCCGGTTACCACCCCTGTCCCTGCGTCACTCGGCCCGGTGACGCCCGCTCCGCTTACCACCCCAGTCCTTGCGTCACTCGGCCCGGTGACGCTCGCTCCGCTTGCCACCCCAGTCCTTGCGTCACTCGGCCCGGCGACGCTCGCTCCGCTTGCCACCCCAGTCCTTGCGTCACTCGGCCCTGCGACGCCCGCTCCGCTTACCACCCAAGTCCCTGCGTCGCCCGGCCCGGCGACGCCCCGCCCCCTGCGATCGTCGCTGATCCTGCTTCACCCGGCTCCGACCGCCCCCGTTCCACCCAGGCGGCGTGTGACCATGCCCGTCACCGCCAGGAGCAGCACCGCCGCCGCGATGACGAGCAGCGCGCGCCCGGTGCCCAGCGGCACCAGCAACAGCGTGCCGAGCACCCCGCCGCTGAAGATGCCCCCCGCGGTCGCCGTCCAGCGCATCCTGGCCAGCCGCTGCTTCGCCGTCATCCCGCGCAGCGCCGCCCGGGGGTGTCTCAGCACGTCGTTGATGAGTTCGGCGATGGCCGTCTGGCTCAACAGCGTCGGCATGCCCGGCACATGCACCCGCAGCACGGTGGAGGCACGTACTCCCATGGCCAGCGCGACGAGTGCCACGACCCCGTGGTCGTCGGCGGCGGGGACGGCCCCCGTGCCGTTGCGTGCCAGGGCCAGCGCCCCGGCGGACACCAGCAGGACGGCCTCGCAGAGGAGCCCGACCGGGAACCACGGCCCTCTTCGATCCGCGAGGTGCTGCAGTACGAGGCCTGCGACGGCCGCTCCGGCCATGAACGCGACGATCGCGGTTGCGGGCCGTGCCACGGGGACATCGCCCTCCCCGGCGAGCGCGAAGGAAAGGAAGAGCACGTTGCCGGTCGCCAGCGCGCAGAACACCTTGCCCATCGTCAGAAAGCTCACGGCGTCGACGGCACCCGCCAGCACGGTGAGCACGGTCATGACGGCCACCCGCCGGGCATCGGTCGCGAGGACCGGGGACGCATCGGACATGCGCCCAGTGTGATCAGCACCCGCGGCCGGCGACCGGACCACGGCCGGGACACGCGACCGAAGGCTGCGTGCGGGCTATCACGGCCGACGCGAGGCGGCCGAGGACGCTGCCTTCCGCAGCGGCGCCCCGGCGGTTAGGGTTCGGGCGCAGCGAGACACCCACGAGGAGCTGAGACATGGTCGGTCGCCCGAGCGCGCGTTGACGCCGTAGGCCGTACGACCGGCCTGTCATCGCGTGCTGCCCGTGAGGTTGCGGCACGAGCCTTCTCCTGCCCGGACAGCCGACGCACGGCCCACGTGCTCGGCGACGGGTCTCGTTGTCGGCAACCCCAAGGGACACCCGTGCCGTCCGCTTCCTCTCCTTCCTCTCCTCCCTCTCCCTCCTCCGCTTCGTCCGCCGGATCCGGTTCCGCTCGGCCCGCTCCGCCCGGTCTGTGGCAGGACGCCGACTTCCGCAGACTCTGGTGCGGTCAGACAGCGTCGCAACTCGGTGAACACGCAACTCTGGTCATCCTGCCGCTCCTTGCCGTCCTGCCGCTCGACGCCGACGCCGGCCGACTCGGCGTCCTGCGCGCGGTGGGGCAGGCGCCCGTCCTGCTGCTGTCGCTGTTCGTCGGTGCGTGGGTCGACCGTTGGCGTACCCGCACGACGATGGTGCTCTCGGACCTCGGCCGGGCCCTGGCTCTCGGCGCGGTCGCCGTCGCCTGTCTCGTCGGCGGGCTCGGCATGCCCGGACTGCTGGCGCTCGCCGTCACCGTCGGCGTCCTGTCGGTGTTCTTCGACGTCGCGTACCAGGCGTCTCTCGTGCGGCTGGTGGAGCGTGAGCAACTGGTGCGGGGCAACAGCGCGCTCGAGGGCAGCCGGTCCGCCGCGCAGATCGGCGGTCCCGCACTCGGCGGTGCACTGGTGTCCCTGTTCTCGGCGCCCGTCGCCGCCGCCTCCGGGGCGCTGTTCTTCGCGTTGTCGTTCCTGTCGATCCGGCGCATCCGACGCGACGAGCCGACGTCGGCAGGCCGGGAGGAGAAGCCCGCACGGGTCGGGCGGCGGATCCACGAGGGGCTGCGTTTCGTCGTCCGGGACACGTTGCTCCGGTCCGTCTGTCTGGCCTCGGCCGCGTTCCAGTTCTCGTTCGCGGCCATGATGACCGTCTACCTCCTGTTCCTGCCACGGGAGCTGCATCTGTCGGGCACGGTCGTCGGACTGGCGCTCGCGGCGACGGGACCGGGCGCGCTCCTCGGCTCGCTGCTGGCCGCCCGCCTGCCGTCCCGGTTCGGACACGGCACGGTGCTCGTGGGCGCGGCCGCACTCGGCGACGGCGCGTTCCTGCTGGTCGTCCCGCTGGACGGCGCCCGCGCGGTCACGGTTCCCGTGCTCCTCGGAGTGGGCTTCCTGTTCGGGTGCGGCGGCCAGTTGGTGAATGTCACGGTCATGGCCGTCCGGCAGGCCGCCACCCCCGACGGGATGCGGGCCGCGTGGCGGCGACGATCACGTGTGCCGGCATGGGGCTGACCCCGCTCGGCTCCCTGACCGGCGGATTCCTCGCGGGGGAGTGGGGGCTGCGCACCGGGCTGCTGGTGACCGCCGCGGGCATGCTGCTGTCCCCGGCGGTGATGGCCCTGTCTCCGCTCGCCCGCCTGGGACGGCGGCTCCCGGCCCCGCCCGACGGTCCGCGGGCGGCCGCCCACCACGACGCCCCGGCGACGCCCCCGCGCCGGCCCCTCGACACTCACCCGCCTCACCGACCTGGAAGGACGAACCCCCGCGAACCGTGATCTCCTCGGTCGGAGCCGGACCTGTGGAAGGCTGGAGGTGTACGGACCGACCTGCGAGCCGGACCCGGTGCGAATCCCGTGCTGGTCTCCGGGCCGTGAGATTCGAGCGGGGCGCGACGCCCTCCCGGCGCGTCCCCTGGCTGTTCGCAGGTCGTGTACCGCATCGTGAACGGGTTGCTGACCTGCAAGGAGGCCGCCGCGGACGTCTGCTCGGGCAGACGGGTGCGCCGGTGAGGTCGACAGGCCTGAGGGGCGAATGTGATGAGCCGAGCGAATCAGCTTTCCGAGCAGGCGGGAGACCCCGAGGGCTCGGCTTCCGGCCCGAGCGCGCTGATGGACGTGCTGGGTGTCGCCGCGGTCCTGGTGGAGGCCGACGGCCGGATCGACATGTGGAGCCCGCAGGCCGAGGCACTGTTGGGGTACACCGGTGACGAGGCGGTCGGGCAGTACGCGGCCGAACTGCTCCTCCATCCGGAACACCGGCAGGCCGGGATGAAACTGTTCGCCGAGGTCATGGAAACCGGCCAGGGCTGGGCCGGATCGTTTCCCGTCCGGCACAAGGACGGCAGCACCCGCATCGTCGAGTTCCGCAACATGCGCCTGACCGACAGCCTCGGCGACCACTACGCCCTCGGGCTGGCCACCGACCGGGCCACGGTGCAACAGATGGAGCGCGAGGTGGCCCTCTCCAGCCAGCTCGTCACCCAGGCACCGATCGGACTGTCCGTCCTGGACACCGCATTGCGGTACGTGGCGGTCAACGGCGCCCTCGCTTCGATGCACGGAGTCCCCGAGGCCGACCACCTGGGCCGCCACTTCCGGGAGATCCTGCCCGGCGCGCCGTTCGAGACCGCGGAGAACCAGATGCGGGAGGTCCTGGAGACCGGGCGGCCCGTGGTGGACGAGCAGGTGGTGGGCCGGACCCGCGCCGACCCGGACCGCGACCACGCCTGGGCCCTGTCGCTCTACCGCCTGGAGGACCAGGTCGGGCACGTGCTGGGGATCGCCAACGTGGTGGTGGACGTCACCGACCGGTACGAGGCCGCCAGGCAGGCCGACCGGGCCCAGCAGCGTCTGCGTCTGATGGCCGACGGCTCGGCACGCATCGGGACCACCCTGGAGGTGGAGCGCACCGCTCAGGAGCTGGCGGACGTCCTGGTGCCCGACCTGGCCGACATGATCGCGGTGGACATCCTGGACTCCGTGCTGCGGACGGGCCGCCCGGATCACGGAGTGGGCCCGGCGCTGTTCCGGGCGCTGGCGGTGAAGACCGCCTACCCCACCGGGGCGTCCGAGGCGATCATCGCGCCGGGACACCTGACGACCTACCACGCGGACCATCCGGCAGCCCACTGCCTGCGCACCCGCAAACCACTGCTGATCACGCACCTCGACAAGAGTGAACTCATCCGTATCGCAGCCGACGACGCCGCTGCCGGGCTGCTCGCGCAGGCCGGTGTCCACACCGACATGGCCGTCCCCCTCATCGCCCGCGGAGAGATCATCGGCGTGATGGGGCTGGCCCGTGCGCGCAATCCGCAGCCCTTCGACGAGGACGACCTCACCCTGGCCTGCGAGCTGGCCTCGTCCGCCGCGCTGAGCATCGACAACGCCGTCCTGCACCAGCACATCCGCACCGCGGCCGAGACCCTGCAGCGCAGCCTGCTGCCCCGGCCCTCGCCCCGCCGCCCCGGTCTGGAGATCGCCGCCCGGTACCGGCCCGCGGTGGCCTTCAGCGAGGTCGGCGGCGACTGGTACGACATCGTCCCCCTCAGCGGGGACCGCACCGCCCTCGCCGTGGGCGACGTCATGGGCAGCGGGATCCCGGCCGCCACCGCCATGGGCCGCCTGCGCACCGCGACCTCCACCCTCGCCGACCTCGATCTCGCCCCGAGCCGCATCCTCACCCACCTCGACAAGATCACACAGGGCCTCGACCCCTATATCGCCACGTGTGTGTACGCGGTGCACGACCCGCACGCGGGCCGCTTGCAGGTCGCCTGCGCAGGCCATCTCCCGCCGGTCCTGGTGCGGGCCGGCCGGGCCCCCGAACTGCTCGACCTGCCCACCGGCACCCCGCTGGGAGTCGGCAGCGGTCACTTCGAGACCTCCGCCGTCGCCATGAACCCCGGCGATCAACTCGTCCTGTACACGGACGGACTGGTCGAGACCCGGGACGACCCCATCGACGAGCGTCTGGAGGAGCTCCTGCGGCTGCTCTCCCCGCCGTGCGACTCGGCGGAGGAGACCTGCGACCGGCTGCTCCGGGAGCTCCGGGGACCCGCCGACCACGACGACGTCGCGCTGCTCATCGCCCGCGCACGACCACTGACCTCGCCCTGAGAACGGCACCGATCCCCGTCCCCGGTGCCCGTGGTGGACCGCGCAATCGGTGGTGTGTGCGAAGCGGTCTCCGGTGTTATTCAATGAGATGTGCGGTCAGGGATCTCGGGGCCCAACCGCACGGGTCCGCCAACGGCCCCGGCACCGTGCCGGGGATTGCTGAGAGAGCCGCATGGACTCCACACCCTCGCCCCCGCCCTCGTCCTCCTCGGCGTTCGAACTGGTCAGCCGCGCCCTGGGGCGCTACATCCCGCAAGGCGGCGCGTCACCGGCCGACGCGCCGCGTGAACGCGCCCCGCGCGAACGGGTCCCCGACGATCCGGCGGCCGGTGGGCAGGAGCAGATCCTCGGCGCCCTCAACCTGGACCGGGATCTGGTCATCACCCGCTGCAACCTCGACGCCCCCGTGTTCGCGGGGCTGGAGGCCCGGGCCGGCAGGCCCTTCGTCGACCTCCTGCCTCCCGGGGACGTACCCACGGTCACCCGCCGCCTGCGGCAGGTCGTGGAGAGCGGCGAGGCGCACGTCGCCCGGATCCAGCGGCTCAGGCGCGCCGACGGGTCCGAACTGGTCGTGTCGATGAGCATCCTGCCCGCCGCGTCACCCGAGGAGGACCTGACCGTCTCCGTGATCGCCATGGCACGGAGACTGCACCTCTACGCCGCCGAGACCGCCATCGGCACCTCGCTGGACATCGGCGAGACCGCGCAGTCGTTGGCGGAGTCGTTGCTGGCCTGGGGAGACGTCGCCGCCGTCGACCTCGACTTCGCCGTGTGGACGGGCGAGGGGGTGACCGGCAAGACCCAGGGGCGCATCCACCTGCGGCGGGCGGCGCTGGTCCCGGACCGGGTGTGGCCCGAGGGCTACCTCACCCCGGGCGACGACCTGCCCGGCGACGCGAGCCGACTGCTGGCGCAGGCGGTCCTGCGCGACGACTCCCCGCAGACCATCGTCATCCCCGACCGGCAGGCGGTCGAACGGGTCTTCGGCAACCCCCGGGTGGTGCGTGCCCTGGTGCCCAGTGGCCGGTCGGCGGGCGTGGCGTGCATCCCCCTGGTCCTGGACGGCGTGCCGCCCGTCGTCCTGGGCGTCGCGGAGGTGTGGCGGCGGGCGGACTACCCCTTCCGCGACAGCGAGCTGTTCGACCTTCAGGAACTGGTGGCCAGAACCGCCCACCACGTGGACCTGGCCCGTCAGCACCAGCGCGAGCACACCCAGGTGCTGGCCCTGCAACGCCGGCTCCTGCCCCGCACCGGCGGCGACACCATCGACATCGCCAGCATCTACCAGCCCGCCACACCCGACAGCGCCGGCGTCGGCGGTGACTGGGTGAACAGTTTCCCCCTGCCCGACGGCCGTACCGCGCTGGTGGTCGGCGACGTCGTCGGCCACGGCCTGGGAGCGGCGGCGACCATGGGCCAGCTGAGCATGGAGGCCCGCGCTCTGCTGTCCGCGGGACTCGCGCCCGACCAGGTCCTGGAGCACCTGGACGAGACCGTGACGCTGCTGGACGACGCGGAGTCCGGGCTGGCCGCCGGCTACAGCGCCCTGGGCTCGACCTGCTGCATCGCCCTGTACGACCCGGTGGGCCACCATGTGACGCTGTCGAGCGCCGGTCACCTGCCCCCGATCCTGGTCTCCCCGGACGGGTATGCGGGGCCGCTCTCAATCCGCCCCCACCCGGGTCTGGGCGCCGAGTTCGCGCTGCGGGAGCCGTTCGACGTGTACACCATCGGCGTGCCCCCGGGCTCGGTGTTCGCCCTGTACACCGACGGCCTGGTGGAGGATCCCGCCCTCTCGATCGACGAGGGAATCGACCGGCTGGCGGAGATCGTGTCCAGGGTGCACCCCTGGGACGCCCTGCAGCAGACGGCACGGGACGTCGTCTCCGCCCTGGCGCCCGCCCCCCAGCGCGACGACGTGACCCTGCTGCTCGCGCGGATGATCGGCTACCGCAAGGGCGACACGGCCACCTGGCGGCTGCCCGCACGCAGCGACGCCCCCGCCCGGGCCCGCGAGCAGGTCGCGGAGCGGCTGAGGCAGTGGGACACCAGGGACGACACCCGGGAGAAGGCCACGCTGCTGGTCAGCGAGCTGGTCACGAACGCGGTGCGCTTCGCCACCGGCCCCATCACCGTACGGCTGATCAGGGCCGGTCACGGCCTGCTGTGCGAGGTGGGCGACACCGGCAACGGCAGGCCCCGCCTGAGGCGCGGCGACCTGCTCGACAACGGCGGTCGTGGCCTGGGCGTCGTGCACCGTCTCACCACCCGGTGGGGGGTGCGGTGGACCGACACCGGGAAGGTGGTCTGGGCGGAGATCGCGAAGTGAAGCGGCGCACCCGTCTCCCGCACAGCCGCCGCGGAGCCAGACCGGTCTCCTCGGGCGGGGCTGCCGGGGGGCGCCTTCCGGCGTACTACAGCCACTGCCCTTCCAGAGCGGTGGCGGTGAGCCCCGGGGCCGCCGCGTACAGCACCGCGCGGTTGCCCGGCTTCTGCTGCCCCGCGTCATGCGCCCGCCGCAGGATGTCGAAGACCGCCGCACCTCCGCGGTTGCCGCTGGTGTAGCTCTCCCGGCTGTAGTCCAGCAGTCCGGAAGGCCACCCGTCGGGCATCGTCTGCTCCATGTACTCCAGCACGCGGGTGCCCCCGGGGTGCGCGAGCAGTACGTCGGGGTGCCAGGAGTCGGGGTCGTCCTGGTACCGGGTGCGCAGCCACTCCCACATCGCGGTGACCGTCTCCTGTACGGCGCGCGGCCCACGCCGGTCCATCACGAAGTGGGTGCCGTCCGCCCGCGTCTCCAGCCGGTGCAGGTCCTGGGTGCCGGGCAGGGTGTGGTGCCAGGCCGCGTCGAGGCGCAGCACCGACTCGGGCCGCGGGCGACCCGTGACCACCGCGGCGACCGCGGTGTCCGCGAACAGCAGCCGGACGATCAAGGACTCCAGCGTGTCGTCCCCGGGCTGGTAGGTGGTGCTCAGCGCCTCCGAGATGACGGCCAGGATGACCCGGTCGGGGTCCGCGGCGACCAGGTCCGCCGCCAGCGCCAGGGAACGCGTCCCCGCGATGCACGCCCACTGCGTGGCGGGCAGCAGCATCACGTCGTTGCGCAGCTGCAGCCTGTTGGCGAGGGACATGTCCAGGCCGGGCAGGGCCGGGGTCGTGGAGTGACTGGTGATCAGGCAGTCGACGTCAGCGGTATCCAGACCGGCCGTCTGCAGGGCTCCGCGCGCCGCATGCTCACCGTAGGCCTGCACGGCCTCCCAGGCGGGCGCGGTGCGCTCCTGGACGGTCTGCGGTGCGGGTATGGACTCCAGGGCGGCGATCACGCGCTCCACGTCCTGCGGGGTGAACCCGTCGCGGGCCAGCGCCTCTTGGGCCGGCTCGACGCCGACCCCCAGGCCGCCGCCCTTGCCCGGTGCGACGGCGGTCTCCAGCGGCAGCATCCAGCCGCGCGTCTCGATGCCCGTGCCGGCGGCGATGCCGTCGATCCGTGGCGCCCACGCCGCATGCGGGTGCCGTTCGCTCACCTCCGCCACGATCTGGCTGGTCTTCACGGTGTGCTCGCCGTGTATCACGGCTGGCGGGCAGAGGTAAGCGGCCATGAGGGGGCACCTTCCGAGGTGAAACGAGGAGAATGTCGAGAGTGCTGTGTCATGGGTCACTTCTGGACGCGGCACCCAAGGGGATGTAAATCGGCCCCAGTTCAGGAGCACTCATCCGCTTCGAGCATGGACGCCAAAAGGACATTTCCGCTGTGATGCAGACAACTTAGGTGGGTTTTCGGGGGTGTGACACGGCGCACGCCACCGTCTCCGAATGCCACGCCACAGCACAGGAGTTGTCAGACGTCCCGTCGACCGCCCGGCGAGATCCAGCCAGGAGGGCATAGCGACGGGTGGGCGATGCGGGGGAGAGGCCGGAGGGGGCCGACGCACACCCGAACGGGTGGTTCCCGCACTCCGACAGCGTAGGAGGAGGGCTCACGCAGGGCGGCGGAACCCGGTACGACCGGAAGCTCCGAGGTGCGGCCCCTCCACCTGCCCCACCGGAACCCGGCCTCCTCCCTCGCCTCCTACCGCCTCACAGCCCGGGAGCCCACCATGTCCCCTGCGCACCCTCCCCGCGTGAGCGTGATCATCCCCGCCTACAACTCCATGCCGGAACTCACTAAGTGCGTCACGTCCGTCATGGAGCAGACGCTCGGTCCGGACGAGATCGAGATCATCGCCGTCGACGACGGCTCGACCGACGGCACCGGCCCGGAACTCGACCGCCTCGCACGGACCTGCTCCCACATGCGGGTCGTCCACCAGCCCAACAGCGGAGGAGCCGGGGGCCCCCGCAACACCGGCCTGGACCTGGCCGGCGGCGACTACGTCTTCTTCCTCGACTCCGACGACTACCTCGGCCCGGACGCCCTGCGCCGCATGGTCGCGATGGCGGACGAGAACCGCACGGACGTGGTGCTCGGCAAAATGGTGTCGGTCGGCGGACGAGCCGTGCCGACGGCCGTCTTCTCCCACAACCAGTCCCGCACGGACATCTTCTCCTCCGCCGCCTACCGCACCCTCGGCTGCTGGAAGCTGTTCCGGCGCTCGCTGATCGAACGGCTGGGCCTGCGGTTCCCGCCGTACCGCAACTGCGAGGACAAGCCATTCACCGCGGCGGCCTACCTCAACGCCGACGGCATCTCCGTCGTCGCCGACTACGACTGCTACTACTCCCGCAACCGCCAGAACGGCAACAACCTCACCCTCACCGCCGCCGACCTCGTCCACCGCATGGACGGCACCCGGCTGTGCTTCGAAACGGTGGCCCGCTACCTGGAACCGGGCCCGCGCCGGGACCGGATCATGCGCCGGCATGTGGAGTGGGAACTGTGCGGACCACTGCGCGCCCTGCTGCCCCGCGAGAGCGAACAGCGGGCCAGGGAGTACTTCTACCCGCAGTTCCGGGACTGGGCGCGCAGTTACGTGAGCGACGGCCTCTTCCGGTCGCTCACCCCGCCGGACCGGCTGATCGTCCATCTGCTGCGCACGGACCGCTTCGAGGACCTCATGACCGTGGCGCGGAACGCCAAGGAGGACGCGGCGCGCGGCAACGTCGTGGACAAGGGCCGCGTCTACTGGTCCCACCCCTTCTTCCGAGACCCGGACAAGGCGGTCCCGGACGACTGCTTCGACGTCACGGACCGCATCCCGGTCCACCACGAACTGGCCGAGGCGGCCTGGACGGGCGACGGCGACGTGCTCCGACTCACCGGCCACGCCCGCATCGAGTCCCTCGGCCCGCTCCAGCCCACGACCCGGCTGATCCTGCGCCCGCACGGCTTCCGGCACCCCGACATCCCCGTGCCGGCGGCCGTCGGCACCGCCCCGCAAACCGGCGACGACCCGGCCACCGGTTTCACCGTCGACGTGGACCTGCGCACCGTGGACGCGGGCGCCCCGCTCGGCGACGGCCTGTGGGACGCCTACCTCGACGTACGCGCCCAGGGAATCAGCCGAACCGTCAGGCTGCGAACGACCTCGACGGACACCGACGGCCGACGGGCGACGCCACCACGGCGCGAGCTGAACGCCGACGTCCGGCCCGGTGAACCCGCCACCGCCCGCCCCATCTTCACCGCCCACGGCCACTTCTCGCTGGAGGTCCGGCGCACCGACGCCGGTGCGGCGTCTCCCGTGACCGACGTCGCCTGGGACCCTTCCCGACGCGCCACGCTCGTCGTCAGCGGTCGACTGGACGACGAGGCCGGAGGCCCCCGCCCCACCGCGCTGCGCGCCGAAGCGGACCGGGGCTCCGTACGTGAGGTGCCCCTGCGATACGCACGGGACGACAGCCGCTCCTTCACCGCCCGCATGCCGGTGGGGAAGTGGCGGCCGGGGCGGTGGACACTGACCCTCCGCACGGACGCTCCGGGGCGTCGCCTCCCCGTCCCGGTCACGAGGGAGCTGTCCGGCACCCGCTGGTTCCGCGCGTCACGACTCGGCCGCCCCTACTACGCCAAGCCGCTGCGGAACGGGCCCCGGGGAGCCTTGATGCTGCGCGTGGCGCCGATCAGGCTGGTGGCGGCCGTCCGGCGCCGGCTCGGCTGACGCCACCTCACCTGACCGCAGGGCGCGGTCTCACCCGTCCAAGGCCGCGGACTCCGCCGCCACTCAGTCGAGCGGAAGGCCCAACTGCAGTGCGACGGTGCTCAGGGCCGCCCCCAACGGAAGAGCGACCCTCGTGAGGGCGTGCCGGTCGCCCCGGGTCTGATCCCGGTTGACGATGAGCACGGGTTTCCCGGCCTGGGCCGCCTGGCGGACGAAGCGGAGGCCGGACATCACGGTCAGGGAGGAGCCCAGGACCAGCAGCGAGGTCGCCGCGCGCACCAACTCGCGGCACTGTTCCACCCGCTGAGGGGGAACGGCTTCGCCGAAGAATACGACGTCCGGCTTGAGGATGCCGCCGCATGCCGTGCAGGGGACCACGCGGAAGCCGGTGACCTGGTCGTCCGTCAAGTCGGCGTCCCCGTCGGGGTTGATCCCGGCGGCCACGGGCGCGAAGCCCGGGTTCGCCTCCTCGAGCCGCCGGGCCAGTTCGCGGCGCGGGCTGAAGGCGCCGCAGGAGAGGCAGACGACCCGGGCCAGGGACCCGTGCAGTTCCACGACGCCCTCACTTCCGGCGGCCTGGTGCAGACCGTCGACGTTCTGGGTGACGACACCCGAGAGCAGGTCGCTCCGTCCGAAGGCCGCCACGGCCCTGTGCCCGGGATTGGGGCGGGCTCGGCCGAAGGTGCGCCAGCCGAGGTGGCTGCGCGCCCAGTACCGGCGTCGCGCCTGGGCGGCGGCGGTGAAGTCCTGGTAGGTCATCGGGGTGTGCCGGCTCAGGCTCCCACCCTCGCCCCGGTAGTCGGGGATGCCCGACTCCGTGGAGATGCCGGCTCCGCTGAGCACCAGCACTCCACCGGCACGCAGCGCATCGGCGACCGGCTCGAGATCCGTCGTCCCCGGCGGCAGATCCTCGGCAGGGGTCCAGCTCAGGGTGGGACGCATGCGCATGCCGCAAGGGTACGAAACAGCAGCCCGGCGGAGCGTTCACTCTCACATCATTGCAACGAAGTAGGTCATGTCATTGCGTTAAGCGTCAATGTCGTTGCAATGATGTAGCGCCTCTGAGCTGCTTATATAAACTCAGTGCGCAACATGGACGTTGCTGATGCCGTGAATGCAACGTAGCTTTTCCATCGTTGGAAACAGCGCGCCGCGCGAAACGAATGGAGAGCACGATGCACCAGTTCGCCACCCCCGCCCCCATCTCGGCCGTCCTCGACGTCCCTGCCGGGCGCATCCGGTTCATCGCCGCCGACCGGGCCGACACCACCGTCGAGGTCCTGCCCGCGGACGCCGCCAACAGCCGCGACGTGAAGGCCGCCGAGCGGATCGAGGTCCGCTACGACGACGGTGTCCTGCGCATCACGGCCCCCGAGGCGAAGAACCGGACGCTCGGCCGGTCCGGGGCCGTCGAGGTCACCGTGCAGCTGCCCGCCGGCTCGCACGTGGCGGGCCGGGCCGCCGCCGGTGACCTGCGCGGCGTCGGACGGCTCGGCGAGGTCACCTTCGAGGCGGCGCAGGGCGCGGTCAAGCTCGACGAGACCGCCGGCGCCCGCCTGAGCCTGCTCGCCGGCGACATCACCGTCGGCCGCCTGCGCGGCCCGGCGCAGCTCAGTACCCAGCAGGGCGATCTCACCGTCACCGAGGCCACCCGCGGCGCCGTCGCGCTGCGCACCGAGCAGGGCGACATCTGCGTCGGCGCCGCCCGCGGTGTCTCCGCCGCCCTGGACGCCGGTACCGCCTACGGCCGCATCCACAACTCCCTCCACAACACCGACGGCACCGCCGCCCCTCTGACCATCCACGCCACCACCGCCCAGGGCGACATCACCGCCCGCAGCCGCTAACCGGGCGCCGATCCCCGGCAGCCCGCAGCACACCTCACACGGACAGGAGCACGACATGGCCGAGCACAACACGACCCCGCATCGCAGCAGTTGGGCCGGCATGGTGCCGGTCGAGGACACGGCCCTGGCCGTCACCGACAGCGGCGGCACGGGCATCCCCGTGGTCTACCTCAACGGCCAGTTCGCCACGCAGGGGTACTGGCGACGGACCCTCGCCGAACTGGGGCCGCAATGGCGGCACATCACCTACGACGAACGGGCACGTGGTAAATCGAAGCGTTCGGCGGACTACTCCTTCGAGGCGGCCGTCCGGGACGTGGACGCCGTCCTCGCGGCCAGGGGCGTGGACCGGGCCGTGGTGGTCGGCTGGTCCTACGGAGCGGTCGTCGCGGCCCACTGGGCCGCCCGGAATCCCGGCCGCACGGTGGGCGCGGTCATGGTCGACGGCGCGTTCCCCCACGACTGGCTCGACGATGCCATGGAACAGCGGATCCGGACGTTGTTCCGGCGGTTGTCCTGGGTGATGCCGCTGCTGCGCCCGACGGGCCTCGCCCCGCAGATGACTGCCGAGGAGCAGGCGAACAGCAACATCGAACTCGGCAGGCTCTCCCGTGAGCGTGAGTTGGGCCCCGTGCTCGACCGCATCGACGTCCCGGTGCGATACGTCGTCGCCTCGGGGACGTCGTTCGGGAGTCGTGGCGACGAGCAGGAGCGGATCCGGGCGAGCCTCGAAGCGGTGACGGCCCGCCGCGCCAACATCCGCAGCGCGAAGGTCGCAAGCAACCACGGCGCCATCCTGAAAAAGGACTTCGCCGCCATCGCCGACGCCGTCCGCGAGGTCGCCGACCTTGACCGTTTCGGCTCTCGCTGAGCCCCGCCCAACCCGTCGTGATCCAGGGCGGACAGAGCCGATATCGGAAGGAGACGTTTGATCGGGCGGGATCGGCGCACCCGATGACTTAACAGAATCCTTATACGAGGAAGCGGAGACGCACCATGGGCATCATCGCGTGGATCATCATCGGCCTTCTCGCGGGCGCCATCGCCAAGGCCCTGATGCCGGGCAAGGACCCCGGCGGCATCATTGTCACCATGCTGATCGGTATCGTCGGCGGTCTGCTCGGCGGCTGGCTCGGCAAGGTGATCTTCGGGGTGGACTCCATCGACGGGTTCTTCGACCTCTCCACGTGGATCGCTGCGGTCGTCGGTTCCCTCGTCCTGCTCGCCCTCTACCGTCTCGTCACCGGCAGCCGACACTCGCACCGTCACGCGTGATGCGTTGACGGCGCACACCTGAACAACACACCTGGACGGCTCCTCCCCTCCATACGAGGGAGGAGCCGTCAGGGTTTGCTCAGTCGTCAGCCGCCCCGGCCGTCCCAGTGAGCGACACCCGCGTCGTCCGGCCCTCCGTCGGGTACGTAGAAGTCCAGCCAGTCGCTGCTGTCCTCACCCTCACGGATCGCCACACCGCACACCATGCACCACGCTCAGCAGGGGCTCCGCCACACCCCGAGCTCCGGCTCCTTCCGCATCGACGACAGACCCAGCCGGCGCGACTCGGCACAGAAGGCGCTTCGTGGCTCCGCGTACTCCACGTGGAACACCGCCTTGCCCGCCGCGATGAACGGCGACAGCTCGCCGCACTCGTCGTACTGGGCGCACTCCTCGTTGACCGCGAAGTCGAAATCGCGCACGAGCTGGGGGATCTGCGGGAGGTCGTTCTTCAGCCCCACCGACAGCCCCCGCTCATGGGCGATGTCCGCGAGCATGCGGTTGTAACGGAGCTGATCGCGTGCGGTGAGGCGAAAGCCGGTGTCGTTGCCGTAGCCCTCCACCAGGTCCGGTTCCACCGCGTCGAAGCCCTTGTCACGGCACATGTCGAAGCGGCGCTCCATGATCGGTCGCAGCACCGTCAGCTGCCGGATGTCCAGCCAGCGTTCGCCCGCCCACCCGTTGGGCTCGCCGAGCACCGCACGCGGGAACGCGCCCCGGTCCGGCCGGAAGTTCTCCCACGCCCCCACGTTGATGTAACAGATGACCTTCCTCCCCGCACGGTGCAGCCGGGCCACGTCCGCCGCGGAGTTCTCGAAGCCGTCGATGTCGTAGACGGGCACGTCGGCCGACCCGTCGACCCTGCCGTCGAGCTGCCACTGCCAGGCGAGGCCCGGGCGGGGCTTCCACACGGCCCGCGACGGCGACACCGTGCCATGACCGTCGTCGGGACGTCCGGCGCCGCCGAAGCAGCCCGTCAGCGCCACGGCCGTCAGCGCCGTCAGCAGGGCCGTGCAGGTCACCGCCCGCCCGCTCATCGACTCGCCCCCGTGAGCGCGGGCGTCAACTCGGCCCAGGGATTGGGCGGTTCGCCCGTCACGGGGCCGCACACCGCCGCCCCCCTGTCGTGCGCGGTGCGTACGGCGAGGGGCACGAGGGCCTCGGGTACGCCGTAGACGAGGTGGCACAGCCGCTCGGGCTGGTGCCGTGCGGTCCACGCCGGCCGGCTGAAGGCGGAGACGTACGTCGACCAGTGGCCCTCGAAGGTGACGGTCAGGTCGGCGAGGCGGGCGTACCCCGGCGCCGGATGGACGCCGGGGTTGAGGACGACCGTCCCCGCACCCAGCCCGCGTACCGTCCGCACCAGCCTGCGGCAGGCCGGAAGTCCCTCCGCGGTCGCCGTCACCCGGTCCAGGAAACAGCCGTCCGCCGCGTACCACTCCTGGTGCCGGCGCACGTCCTCGGCGACGTCCGCGGGGGCGCGCACCCCGTAGTCGGTGTCGACGTAGCCCAGCAGACGCGCACCCGCGGCCCGCAGTGCCCCTGCCGCCGCGGTGAACGCCGGGTCGGGCACCTCGCCCGGCCCGCTCGCCGGATTGAGGACCACACCGTAGGTACGGGTGGCGGCCGTGATGAGCCGGTGCCACGCGCCGGGGTCCTCGGCCGGATGGACGTACAGCGGGATCAGCAGGCTCACGGTGTGCGGCCGCCTTCCCACAGCGCGGTCAGCGCGTCGTCGAGGGTGTGGGCCGGACGCCAGCCCAGGGCCTGCTCGGCCGCGGTGATGTCGGAACACTGCCATGACACCTGCGCGGAACGTACCGAGCCCGCCGCGCTTGCCGTGCTCTCCTCGATCCTGCCCCGGAAGCCGGCGAGCGCGGCCAGAGCGCGCACCAGGTCGCGCACCGGGACCGCCGTGCCCCCGCCGATGTTGAGGACGGGCGGCAACGGCCCCGGGACGGTCGCCGCGAGGACTGCCGCCCGCGCCACGTCACGCACGTCGACGAAGTCACGGTAGGCGGACAGATCGCCGAGCCGCAGCACCGCCTCCGGGCCCCCATCGGTCTCGCGCAGCAGCGCGGCGATCCGGCCGGGCAGACCGGTCGGCGGAGCTCCGGGCCCCACCGGATTGCCCACCCGCAGCACCACCGCCTCCAGGCCGGAGCCGGTCACCGCGACCGTGCCCGCGAGCTTGGTCGCGCCATAGGGACCGACCGGGCAGGTGGGCGCCGACTCCGTCACCGCGGCGTCCGGCGTGCCCGGGCCGTACTCGGCGGCCGAGCCCAGGTGCACCAGGCGGGCCGCGGGTGCGGCTTCGCGCAAGGCGGCGCAGAGCACGGCCGGCCCACGGGCGTTGACCTCGGCGAGAGTGACGGCGTCACCGCCGGTCGCGCCCGCGCAGTTGACGACCGTGTCGGGCGCGGCGGACGCGAGGGCCTTCACCAGCCGCTCCGGGCTGACACGGGCGAGGTCGACGTCGAGGTCGGCGGCCGGCGACCGGCCGCCGCCGAGGACCTGCGCGCCCGGCAGGGCGCGCAGCCGCTCGACCACATGAGCCCCGAGATAGCCGGTGAAGCCCAGGACGAGAATGCGCATGACGTGCTCAGGCTCCCTTGAGCAGAAGCGACTTGCGGGTGGTGAACT
Source organism: Streptomyces sp. NPDC007907 (assembly GCF_042959365.1). Lineage (NCBI taxonomy): Bacteria > Bacillati > Actinomycetota > Actinomycetes > Kitasatosporales > Streptomycetaceae > Streptomyces > Streptomyces sp. NPDC007907. The sequence goes on along the minus strand of NZ_JBIBKR010000003.1, from coordinate 238,532 downwards.
CGGCGTTGGCCCGGTCGTAGTCGTCCGGGCGGCCGATGTCCAGCCAGTATCCGTCGAACTCGTAGGCATGCGGCTGGTTGTCGGTCTTGAGCAGGTCCAGCACCAACTCGTCGAAGCCGAGCGGGAGTCCGGGCGTGTACCCGTCCAGGGTGCTGCGGGACAGGCCGTAGACGCCCATGGACACGCGGTAGTCCATGCTGGGCTTCTCGGTGAACGCGACGACCTTGCTGCAGTCCGTCGTCAGTACCCCGAAGTCGATGTGCACCTTCCGGGCGTACGTCGCGATGGTCAGCGGCGCCCCGGACGCACGATGCCGGTGCAGGACGTCGGCGTAGTCGAGGTCGGTGAGGACGTCGCCGTTCATCACCAGGAACGTCTCGGGCAGCCGGTGGCGCAGGGTGAGCAGCGGTCCCATGGTGCCCAGCGGGCTGTCCTCGGTGGCGTAGTCGACGGTCAGGCCCCACTGGGAGCCGTCGCCGACGTAGGCGCGGATGATCTCCCCGAGGTGGCCGATGGCAATGGTGCAGCTGGTGAAGCCGGCCGTGGACAGCTGGCGCAGCACGATCTCCAGGATGGCGTGCTGGTCACCGATGGGCACGAGCGGCTTGGGCAGCGCGGTGGTGTACGGCCGCAGCCGGACGCCCTTGCCTCCCGCCAGGATCACTGCGTGCATGGGGCTCCTCCTTCGTGAACGCTTCGTGGACATGCGCGAACGTGCGCAGACGTGTGCGACGTGATGGACGAGATCCGCTGGGCGGGTCAAATGTTGTAGATGCCGGTCTTGTACCGGGCGAGGTTGGCCGGGTCGCGGAAGAACTCCACGGTGGCCGCCAGCCCTTCCTCCAGGGAGTGCGCGGGCTGCCAGCCGGTGGCCGCGCCGAGCCGGCTCGCATCGGCGACCAGCCGCATCACCTCGGAGTTGGCCGGGCGGATGCGGGCGGTGTCCTCGCGCACGTCGAGGGCGGTGTCCATCACCTTGCCGATCAGCGCGACCAGGTCGCCGACCGAGATCTCCCCGCCGGTCCCGGCGTTGAAGGTACGGCCCACGACCCGCTCGGCGGGCGCGGTGCCGACGGCGAGGAAGGCCTGCGCGGTGTCCTTGACGAAGGTGAAGTCCCGGGTGGGCCGCAGATCGCCGAGGGTGATGGTGCGTTCTCCCGCGGCGACCTGCCCGATGACCGTGGGGATGACCGCGCGCATCGACTGGCGCGGCCCGAAGGTGTTGAAGGGCCGCAGCGTCACGACCGGGGTGTCGAAACTGGCGTGGTAGCTGTCCGCCAGCCGGTCCCCGCCCGCCTTCGAAGCGGCGTACGGGGACTGGGTGTTGATGGGATGGTCCTCGGTGATGGGCACGGTCTGCGCGGTGCCGTACGTCTCACTCGTGGAGGTGTGCACCAGCCGGGGCGTACCGAGGGCGCGCACCGCCTCCAGCACGTTGAGGGTGCCGGTGACGTTGGTGTCCACGTAGCTGTGCGGGGCCTGGTAGGAGTACGGGATCGCGATGAGGGCGGCCAGGTGGTAGGCGGTGTCGGCGCCTTCCAGTAGACCGCGGACCGAGCCCGGGTCCCGGACGTCGCCGAGGACGATCTCCACCTGGTCCAGGACGTCCGGGCGCAGGGTCTCCAGCCAGCCGTAGGAGGAGAAGGAGTTGTACTGGGCCATGGCCCGCACACGGTGTCCGGAGGCGACCAGCGCCTCGGTGAGGTGCGAGCCGATGAAGCCCTCGGCTCCGGTGACGGCGGCGAGCGGTGCGGAGGTCAACTGCGTTGTCCCTTCGATGAGGAGAGAAGCGGGGGAGAAGCGGTGAAGCGGAGTTCAGGCGTGCGGTGCGGGCCGGCCGAGCAGCCGCAGCACGCACGCCGACAGACACAGGGCGGCGCCGCCGCAGCCGGCCGGCAGGGCGAGCGCGGCGCCCGGTGGCAGCCCGAACAGGACGACGGTTCCGGCGGCACCGGCCGCCGCCAGGCAGATGCCGGCCGACGACCAGGCCGCCCCGAACGCCTGGAGCAGCAGCGCGGTCCACAAGGCCGCGGCGAGCGGCAGCAGGGCGGCCGGGTCGGCCCCGGTGAGCAGGGCCGCGGGCAGCAGCGGTGCGAGGTAGGCGAGCAGGCAGAGGCCGAGGATGCCGGCCGAACGCAGCAGGAACCCGGCGGGGGTGGCGGTGGCGCGCAACGCGGCGACCGACAGCCCGCGGTAGCGGTACAGCAGCCATTCCGCCGGCCCCATGCTCAGCGTCAGCACGATCACCGCGTACGGCTCCTCCCGCCCCTCCAGCAGCACCAGCACCCCCGCGGCCAGCCCGAACAGGCCGTACGGCAGGGACCACAGCAGCCGCGGCCGGGTCGCGCCGGTGACAGCCGGGACGGCGAGGGCGCCCCTCAGGACCCAGCCCGTGACGCCGAGCGTGCCGAGCAGCGCCAGCAGGGGCAGACCGGCCCGGACCAGGGAGCCCGGCTCCCACCACGGCAGGATCGCCGCCCCGGCGAGCAGGGGACTGAGCGCGGCCAGCAGCAGCCGCTCGCGGCCCAGCACCAGCAGGACACCGGCGGCCGCCAAATACGCGGACTGCGCGGCGGCCACCAGAGTCACCGGCCCGCCGTCGGCCGGCAGCGCGGCCACCACCGTGGCCACCACCGCGCCCACGGGGGCACCGGCCAGGAGGGTGCGGCCGGCCTCCCGTCGTCCGGTCGCCATCCGCAGGTGCGCGCGGTGACCGAGCGCTTGCCCCCACGCCCAGGAGACGAGTCCGGCCACGACGAGGGCGGCGGCGTGCCCAAAGGCGTCCCACAGGGGCGCGGTCAGCAGGTAGGCGAGCCCGGGCAGGGCGAACAGCACGCCCCGCAGCAGACAGCGCACGGTGTCGGGGCGCCAGGGGTCGGCCGCCGGGGCGGGTTCGGGGAAGGTGCGTGGCACGCGCTCGTACAGGGCGGAGGCGAGGGAGAACAGGTTCGGGTGACCGTACCGCTCGTTGATGAGCGAGGCGGACAGCCCCTCGGCCTCCAGCAGTGCGGCGACCTCGTAGGGGTGGACGGCGGGTCCTATGCGGTCGGCGAGCTCGGCGGCGAGTTCGCTGACGGCCTCCTCGTCGGGGCCGCGCCGGGGCAGCCGTATGGCGAGTGTGGTGTCGTCGAGGGCCCAGCGCGGCCGCCGACGGGGTGGGCGGGCGCCGGCCAGCCGGATGGCCAGTGTGTCCTGTTCGGCGCCCCCGGGTTCGAGGGATATCGGCCCGCTCACAGGGCGAGGCTTCCGGTGCCGTGGACGGCCGGGGCCGGGAACCTGACCGAGGGCATGACCGTCAACTCCTGTTCCGGGTGGTCCAGTTCCATGTAGATGGATCGAAACGTGTCAATGGTCTGCCGGAGAGTGAACTGCTCGATGACCCGCAGCCGGGCCGCCTCGCCCATCGCCCCGCGCCGCCCGGGGTCGCCCAGCAGCTCCAGCGCGGCCGCGGCCATCGCCTCCGGATCCCGCGGGGGCACCACGAGCCCGGTGTCGCCGACGGCCTCGCGCACCCCGCCCACGTCGGTGGAAACGGTCGCCCGGCCGCAGGACATGGCCTCGATCAGTGTGAACGGGAAGCCTTCGCTGATGCTGGAGAGCATCACGACGTTCCCGGCGGCGTAGGCGTCCTTGATGTCGTCGACCCGCCCCTCGAACGTGACGGCGTCGGCGTGCCCGAGCTCGGCGGCCAGGGCTTCGCAGCGTTCGCGGTAGGCCTCTCCGCCCCGTGGTGTGCCGCCGAACAACCGCAGCCGGGCGTGCGGGAGTTCGGCGCGGACCAGGGCGAAGGACCGGATGAGGGTCTCCAGGTCCTTGATGGGGTCGACGCGGCCCGCCCAGCTGAGGGTGGGGACGTCCGGCTCCGGTCCCGCCGCCGGGAACGCGGTGGGGTCGACGCCGTTGTAGACCGTGCGGATCGACTCCGGGTCGGCGCCGCCCTCTTCCTCCCACAACCGGTTGTAGCGGTTGCCGGGGGTGATCAGCGCGGCCCGGCGGTAGCTCTCCCGCGCGAGCAGCCGGAAGAACCCGAGGATCACGGCCTTCACCGGCCAGCGGTAGGGCGCCGTGCGGTAGCCGAGGTAGCGCTCGCGCAGGTAGACCCCGTGCTCGGTCAGCAGCAGCGGAACACCGTGGCGTTCGAGGGCCGTGAGGCCGGGCAGCACGGCGACTCCGCCGCTGACCGCGTGCGCGACCCCGTGCTCGGGGACGGGCGCGGCCAGTGGACGCAGGGCGTGCTCCAGCAGGGCGGTCGCGGTGAGCGCGTCGTGGAGCGTCGGCTGCGCCTCGCGCACGGCGAGACCGGGGCGGTTCCACAGCGCGGTGAGGATGCCGATCGCCCGGTCCGCGCGCAGGAACGGGCTCAGCGTCCCGTCCGAGGCGGCCCGTGCCAGGGCGTACAGGGCGGGCGCGAACCCGTCCTCGGCGTGCGGGTCGAGCAGCGCGGCCAGGAACCGTTCGTAGGCGGCTGCGAGTTGGTTGCGGGCCCTGCCCCGGGGCGGGCGGCCCTCGGGCGGGGCGCCCCACATGGGGACGGACAGCACGCTCGAGACGTGCGCGGGCAGGTCCCATACGACCGGTTCACGCCCGGTGCCGGTGACGGCGATGACGTCGAAGGCGAGGTCGGGCATGCCCTGGACGAGCTGGTCGCACCAGACGCTGACGCCTCCGTGGCTGTGCGGGTAGGTGCCTTCGGTGAGCAGGGTGACGCGCGTTGCTCCGGTACGTCGCGCGCCCTGGGGAACGGGCATCGATGTGCTCCACGGCCGAGGAGTGAAGTGGTTCGGGCCGGTCCTGGCCGCTTGAGCGGCCAGGACCGTCGGTCGGACGGGGGTGTATGCGCCGTTCAGCCGTCTGAGGTGTGACCCACGGGGTCGGTGACACCCGCGGGGACCCGGGTGCGCGGTGCCGTGCCGGTGGCCGGGGCGGGCCCGGCTTTGGCGTCGGTGGCCGGTGGCGCCGCGGACGCGGGCAGGGTGAGTGTGAGCGGCGTACCCGTGGAGGGCGTCCAGCCGGACACGGCACCGGCGTACGCCTGACCGAACGCGGCGCCGGCGAGGGTGGCGCCGGTGGGCAGGGTCGCGGGGACCGCAAGCCCGTTCGGCGCGTCGACGGTCACGGTGTTTCCGATGCGGTGGGCGGTGACCTGCCCGGCGCGCAGAGCGGCCTGCCAGTCGGCCCGGCGCCGGAGCTCGACGCCGATGTCCTTCATCCGCGGGTTCACCACGGGTGTGTCCTCGGCGAACAGTGCCGCGTAGCCGTCCAGGACGCCGTTGAGCACGGGGTAGGCGATGCGGTCCTCGGCCAGGTTCGACTGGTGGATGAAGTGCGGTTTGGGGTCGTTGGCCAGTACGTGCCCGAGGGCGATGCGCGTCTCCAGCGGGACGATGTGCTCGGCGTAGCCGGTGGCGGGGTTCAGCGGTGCGGGCAGACAGGTGGTGGTGGCCGGGTTGTCCTCGCAGATGCCGCTGCCGCCCTGGGCGCGACTGGTGTAGATCCAGTTGTACTCGTCGACCTGCTCGGCCGCCCGGCCGGCGTTGTAGAAGACGTTCATCGGGTAGCGGGGCACGGTCGTGGCCGGGCCGACCCGGCGCTGGGCGGGCTCACGGGAGTTGTCGGAGCCGAGCCAGGTGATGCGGTTGTCGCCGAGGGCGAGTGCCAGGTTGGGGTTGTCCTCGGGCTGCTGCGGCAGCACCTTCATGCCCGAGTGCTCGCCGGTCACCAACTCGTCGTTCACCAGGGGCAGTCCGGCTCTATCGCCCCACACCCGGTTGGTGGCGATCTCGTCGGAGATGTCGTTGCGGCTCATCCAACGGGTGCTGCCGTCGGCGTTGGTCGCGCACTTCCAGGGCACGACGGTGGTGTCCTGCACGCAGCCGAGGAAGGGGTGCGAGTAGGTGTGGTTGATCCACCGGAACTCGCCTCGCCGCGCGATCAGCCGGTCGGCGAGCGGGTCGGCGCCGTTGTGGTCCTCGCGGTGGTCGGCGCTGCCGGCGCCGTTGTAGGCGAAGTCGAGGGTGAACTTCCTGCTGTTCTGCCAGTCGATGGCGTGGTCGACGTCGGCGGCCGTCATCCGGATCGGGTCGGGCGTCGCGGCGGGGTCCTCGCAGTCGACGTCGCCGGGTGTGCAGTTGAGCTGGCTGTTCCAGCGGTCGTCGGCGGCGAACACGTCGTCCACGTGTACGGAGAAGTAGTTCCGTGAGGCACCCAGGTGCACCCCGCCGGTCATCCACTCGACGATGCCTCGGGCCAGGAGCCGGAACTGCTGCTGGTACTGGTTGTAGACGAACGTGACGACCAGCTCGCGCCGCCCGTCGTGCCGGTACTCGCCCACCAGCGTGCCCTTGGTGGTCTGCCCGGGGATCGCCGCCTCGACGTACGGGGTGAAGTCGGCCCCCGCCAGCGGCTTGGACAGGTAGGCGTAACTCTCGCCGACGGACGGGTCGTTGTCCTCGAAGGGCACCGCGCCGTCGAGGTAGCCGAAGGGCCCCGCCTTGCCCGCGGCGGTCACCTCCGCCCGCTTGCCGTCGATGCTGCCGGAGTGGCCCCCGTAGAGCGGGTACTGCAGTCCGGCCTCGGGACGCGCGTAGGTGTAGGCGTCGACCTGCGGCACGTCGTACGTCCGCTCGTACGCCGTGAGGGCCGCCATCTCGGCGGAACCGGCCGGGAACGGATTGTCGTTGGGCAGCACGACCGCCTGGAACTTGGCGCGCGGCCGGCCGTCGACGGTGTCCGCGAGGAAGTCGGCGTCGATCACGGTCCGGGCGGCCTGCGTGAGGTCGATCCGCGTGTACGGCGTTCCCGCCGCGGCCAGTGCGGCGGCTATGGCGTCGGTCGACGGGCCGCCGTCGCTCACCACCAGCACCCGCAGGTCGATGCGGGGCATGGTGTCGGCCTGTGCCGCGCCGGCCGGCAGGCCGAGTGCGGCGATGAGCGCACCCACCGTGAGCACGGTGGTGCGATAGGTCCGCTTCATGCGGTGAGGTCCCCTCCCCGGGCAGGGGTGAGCACAGCTCCCGTGGAGCGGACGCACCCCCTTGCGTGCCGCCGGCGTCCCCCTCAGAAGCCAGTTCGTCACGCATCCGTTCGGGTCACATAGTGATGTCTGTGTGGAGATTTCGCGGTCATGTTGCGGAACATGACGGAAAAGCGCAGGTGTCGAAATGGGCGATTCCGAAAGCGAAACGAGTCGTTCCGTGCCGCCGGGCGAAGTCGGGTCCGGTGGGGACCAGGGCCCGGCGCGCTGGTCCGGACCCTGCACGGCGCACCGGCGGGCCTCAAGGGCCCGCCGGTCGAAGTGCCAGTGGTCCAGACCGGAGCCGATATCCGCATGGCGAAACTTTCAGGTCACGGCCGTCGGCTCCGCGGACGGGGCGTCAGGAGCAGAGCACACGTGTCACCGGCGTGTAGACCGGCCCGCCGCTGACGTTCGTGGAGTCGCTGAACTCGGCGTAGAAGTACGAGTAGAAGCCGATGTTGCCGTTGCAGCCGGAGTCGGCGGCGACGTCCAGAGTCAGGGTGACTGTGCGGCTCTGACCGGGCGGGATCGTCGCGCCGTAGTTGCCGCCGAGGTTGGCCGGGCCGGTCCCGGAACAGGGTGCGGGGCCGTTCACCGTGGTCAGGCTGCACCCGGAGAAGCTGTACTTCAGGTCGGGACGCTGCGTGGTCAGCCACGTCGGCTCGATCGTCTGGTACACGAACCAGACGTCGTAGGTGTTGTTGTTGGTCAAGGTCATCGACAGCTTGACCGAACCGCCGGGGGTGGTGGTGGCGCTGTTGGTGGTGAAGGTCAGCTCCGCCGGAGCCGGCGCCGCACTCGCGGTGGGCGCCAGGCCGAACACGGCGAGAAGGAGGGCGAGGACGGCGCCGAGGCCGAAACGTCTCATCTGGGGTGATCGCATGGCCCGGGAGGCTAGGCAGGGCCCGGGCGCACCGTCTGCCCCGCGGACGGGACGCGGCTCTCGACTCGGCCGGAAGTGTTCATGGTGTGATGGAGTCGTGTCGAACGCATGAAGGAGCAACAGGCGTGTCGTTTTCCCAGGCGGCGGGTGCGGCCCGGGGGCGGTCGCGCCGGTCGGCCGCTGCCGGCCGCTTTCCCGCCGCGAGAAGATGACATTGGCGCATATCGGATCGGCCGGCCCGCTCCCGCCCCCGGACTCACCCCGGGGTTCTCGGCCACCTGCCGGTTTCCGGCCTGCACGGCGTCGGCGACGTCCGTCAGGGCGCTCCCAGGCCGCGCAGCAGCGTGTCGACCACGACGTCCGCCGCCCGCGCGGGGCTCAGGGCGGGCATCTGCCGGGACACCAGGTGCATGAGCTGCGGCAGCAGTGCGCTCGCCCATCCCGGGGGGAGGCCCGGGCGCAGAAGCCCCTCGCTCGTGGCGCGTTCGAGGAAGACGTCGACTTCCCGGACGCAGGCGTCCCTGCGGGCGCGGACGCGGTCGTCGGCGAGCACGCGGGCGAGGTCCACCAGCCAGGTGCGGTTCACGGCGATGATGTTCTCGACGTAGCGGTGCAGGGCGACGCCGACCGGGGCCTCGTGCAGCCGCGCGTCGGCGATGGCGTGCTCGATGGCGCCGAGACGGGAGACGTAGATCGCGGTCAGGAGGTCCTCGCGGGAGGAGAAGCGCCGGTAGACGGTGCGCCGGTCCACGCCCGCCTCGGCCGCGATGGCCGCGATGCTCGCGCCCGGGTCGGCGGCGAGCATGCGCGCCCCGGTGGCCAGGACGGCTTCCAGGTTGCGCGCTGCGTCGGCTCTCACGGCACCGAGTCTAGCGACGCCGTGTGCAACCTGAGCCGACTACTGCCTCAGTGCTGCGGTTATAAGTGATCGAACTGCCACACGGATGCAGCGGATCGCATGCGCCCACCGCGACACGGCCCGGCCGTGACAGTCCGACCCGTCACCTGTCAAGATGGTGACTACAGCGAGTGCGGACGAACACGGCAGGAAAGGTGATGCGCCATGAGTGACGTAGAGGAGAAGGCGCTGCTGGCGGGCGGCTGCTTCTGGGGCATGCAGGAGCTGATCCGCTCGCTCCCCGGAGTGATCCGCACCCGGGTCGGCTACAGCGGCGACAACGACAAGCCGAATGCCACCTACCGTGATCACGGTAGGCACGCGGAGTCGATCGAGATCGTCTTCGATCCGACCGCCACCGACTACCGCGCGATCCTGGAGTACTTCTTCCAGATCCACGACCCGACGACCCGGGACCGCCAGGGCAACGACATCGGTGCGAGCTATCGCTCCGCGATCTTCTACCTCGACGACGAGCAGCAGCGCGTCGCTCTGGACACCATCGCCGACGTCGAAGCCTCCGGTCTGTGGCCGGGCCCGGTGGTGACCGAGGTCGTGCCCGCCGGCGCGTTCTGGGAAGCCGAGCCGGAGCACCAGGACTACCTCCAGCGCTACCCGGAGGGATACACCTGCCACTTCCCGCGCCCGAACTGGCGGCTCCCCAAGCGCGGCTAGTTCTGTACGCCGACGTGGCCGGGAAGGGGCGTTCGCCCTTCCCGGCCCTTCGTCCGCATCGCCAACGACTCCGCGTACGGCCTCTCCGTCGGCGTCTGATCCTCGAAAGGGCCCACGTCCCGAGGCGTCACCCTCTTGACCGGTGACGCATGGCGGTGCAGGCTAACGCCACGGTCCAAGGTGGCAGTGTGATGAGCGAGGGGGAGGCCGGTCATGGACGGGGATCGGACGACGGACACCGCCACGGCGGCACGACGGGTGCGGTACGGAAAGCTCCCCGAGCGCATCCGCTTCGCCGACATGGCAGAAGAGGTGGAGGTCAGGCCGGGCGGCAGGGTGCGGGCCCACGATCCCGAGGGCTCGTGGCAGTACTACTCCTGCCTCGCGCTCGATCTGGGTCTGTAGGCCCGGCCGGCTCAGGGGTTCAGGCGGTCGACGCCCCCGCGAATCGGAATCCGTCACCACCTCAGCCGGTGCACCTGGGCCGCGCCTCCCTGGGGGTTCAGCTCCCGCCGCCCTGCGCGCCCGAGCGGCTCCAGGCGGTGCTTGCTGGCCGGTCGGTGCTTGGTGGTCGTTGGTCGCCCCCAGACCCACGGCGCGGCCGCGGCCCACCGCACTCACCGACGGCCGCGGCCCACCGCACGTGCCTGGGTGTCGGGCAGGTCCAGGATGAGTCGCGGCTCCTCGCGCACCGGGCCTCCGGCCTCGTCGAGCCGGGCCTACCCGGGCTGAGTGCATCTCCGGCCCGTCCGGCGGACTCCTGCGCACCCCGCTTCATGGTGCCGACGAAGATGCGCGGCAGACCGGCGTTCTTGAGGTGCGCGCGGCGTTGCCCGCACGGCGCCCGGCCCGTTCGGAGAAGTCGCCCCCGTACCAGCGCAGTTCACCGCTGCCGAGCTCGGCGATGCGTTCCACACAGGCGTGGGAAAAGGGGGGCATGGTGAACCGGCCGCGTCGGCGGCGCTTCCTCAGCGCGTCCGGTGGCCGACAGCTCCGGTCCCACCCGGAGATGTCGCCGTCCCCCGCCACGCCTGTGACTCCTCAGTACAAGGTCAAGGTCGCGTGCAGCGCAACGGCCGCCTCAACGGGAGTCGCACAGGACGAGCGCGCACCACGCTAAGAACGGCCCCGGAAAGCACAAACGGCAAGGAGAACTCTCCTTGCCTCTCCCAAGTTATAGCGCACAGGGGGGCTTGCGGCAAGGCCCCCGTCCTGCCACACAATCGTCGGCCGAAGCCACAACCTGCGGAAACGGGGACACGAGGTGTGTGTGTCGGACATGGGGACGTGCTCGTCCAGGAAGTCGACAGCGCCGGAGGTATCGCGATGACCGAGCGGTACGTGCTGGACCTCCACGAGGTCGACGAGACGCAGCTCGCGCTTGTCGGCGGCAAGGGCGCCCACCTGGGCGCGCTCGCGCGGATCGACGGCACCAGCGTGCCGGGAGGCTTCTGTGTGACAACAGAAGCCTTCCGGCGGATCATGAAGGAATCGCCGTCGGTCGAGGATCTGCTGGATGAGCTGAGTCGCTCGGACCCGGACGACCGCGAGGCGGCGCGCACACTCGCCGAGCGAATTCGCGGAATCATCGAGGCGATCGCCGTCCCCGACGACCTCGTCGCGGCGATCACCGGGGCGCTTTCCCGGCTCGGCGAACAAGCCGCGTGCGCCGTCCGGTCCAGCGCCACGGCGGAGGATCTGCCGACGGCCTCCTTCGCCGGCCAGCAGGACACGTACCTCAACGTCGTCGGCCCGGCGGCGATTCTCCGGGATGTCAGCCGGTGCTGGGCCTCGCTCTTCACCGAGCGGGCGGTGACCTACCGTCAGCGCAACGACATCGACCACCGTACGGTCGACATGGCCGTGGTCGTGCAGAAGATGGTCCTCCCGCACGCGGCCGGCATCCTGTTCACGGCCGACCCGGTCACGGGCAACCGGAAGGTCGCCACCGTCGACGCGGGCTTCGGACTCGGTGAGGCCCTGGTCTCCGGCCTGGTGAACCCGGACGTCTACAAGGTGCGCCACGGCGAGGTCGTCGAGAAGACGATCGCCGCCAAACAGCGCGCCGTTCACGCCCTGCCGGACGGCGGCACGCTGCACGTGGCCGTCGACGCACGGCAGCAGCGGCAACCGGCTCTCACGGATGAGCAGGTCCTACAGCTCGTGCGGCTCGGGCGGCGTATCGAGGAGCACTTCGGCCGCCCGCAGGACATCGAATGGTGCCTCGGCGACGACGGGTTCCACATCGTCCAGAGCCGGCCGATCACGACGCTCTTCCCGATCCCCGAGACCGACGACGAGGACAACCACGTCTACGTCTCCGTCGGCCATCAGCAGATGATGACCGACCCCATGAAACCCCTGGGACTCTCCGTCTGGAAGCTGACGGCCATGGCGCCGATGACCGACGCCGGGGGAAGGCTGTTCGTCGACGCCACCCGGGCCCTGTCCTCGCCCGCGAGCCGTACCGGACTCCTGGACCTCGTGGGCAGAGGCGATCCCCTGACCCGGGACGCGCTGGAAACCGTCCTCGCGCGCGACGGCTTCGTCCCCTCGCTGCCGGACCCGGCCCCCGGTGGACCGCGGGCCGGTGGCGCGCCCACCGCCATCGAAACCGATCCGGCCATCGTCGCGGGGCTGATCGAGCGCAGCCGGACGTCCCTCGCCGCCCTGCGGCGCGACATCGCGACGAAGACCGGTCCGGACCTGCTCGACTTCCTGCTGGAGGCCTTCGAGGAGCACAAGAAGGTGCTCAGCGATCCACTCAGCATCCAGGCGATCATGGCCGGCATGGAAGCCACCTGGTGGCTCAACGACAAGCTGCAGGAATGGCTGGGGGAGAAGAACGCGGCCGACACCCTCACCCTGTCCGCACCCGACAACGTCACGTCCGCGATGGGACTGGAGCTGCTCGACGTGGCGGACGTGATCCGCCCCCACCCGGAGGTGGTGGCGTTCCTGCAGAGCGCCGCAGCCGACGACGGCTTCCTCGACGAGCTGCCGAAACTGGCGGGCGGTACCGAAGCCCGCGACGCCATCGAGACCTACCTCGACCGCTACGGCATGCGCTGTGCCGGGGAGATCGACATCACGAGGCCGCGGTGGCGCGAACGCCCCGGCACGCTGGTGCCGGCCATCCTGGACAACGTCAGGAACTTCGAACCGGGCGCCGCGGCACGGCGGTTCGAGCAGGGCCGCCAGGAGGCACGGGAGAAGGAACAGGACGTGCTGTCCCGCCTGCGGGCGCTGCCCGACGGGGAGAGCAAGGCCGACGAGACCAAGCGGATGATCGACCGGGTCCGCACCTTCATCGGGTACCGCGAGTACCCCAAGTACGGCATCATCAGCCGCTACTTCGTCTACAAGCAGGCCCTGCTGGAGGAGGCCGGCCGTCTGGCGCGGGCCGGAGTGCTCGCCGAGAAGGAGGACATCTTCTATCTGACGTTCCAGGAACTCCAGGACGTCGTCCGCTCGCACCACGTGGACGACGGGCTCATCCGGCGACGCAGGGAAGCGTTCCGGACGTACCGCGCGCTCACCCCTCCCCGGGTGCTCACCTCGGAAGGCGAAACCGTCAACGGCGCGTACCGGCGTGAAGACGTGCCGAACGGTGCCCTGCTCGGCCTTGCGGTGTCGGGCGGGACGATCGAGGGCCGGGCCCGCGTCATCCTCGACATGGCGCACGCCGACCTCGAGGCGGGCGACATCCTCGTCACCGCCTACACGGACCCGAGTTGGTCACCCTTGTTCGTCGGCATCGCCGGTCTGGTCACGGAGGTGGGCGGCCTGATGACCCATGGTGCGGTGGTCGCGCGCGAGTACGGCCTGCCGGCCGTCGTGGGCGTCGACCGGGCCACCCGCCTCATCCGGGACGGACAGCGCATCCGTGTGCACGGCAGCGACGGGTACGTCGAGATCCTGCCCTGACAGCACCACCGCCCCACGAGAAGGCATCACCGAGGCTGCCGGTCGGCGGCTGCCGGGAGAAGCGGTTCCCTTTCAGGCGTCCGACCGCCCGTCCGCTGCCGACCGCGCGTTCCCGCTGCCCCACCTGCTGTCGCCCTCGTGACGGGGCGGCCACGAGTGAGTCGCAAGCGACGTCTCCCCTACGGAAGACGGGAGACTCAAGCCCGTTCGACGGCCGATCGCCCGGCCCCGGCCCGCATCAGGCGATCAGAGCCTGTTCCGTGGTGGGGTGGCAGGGGATGAGCGTGTCGACGCCGACCAGTTGCAGGACGCGGAGGACCGATTCCTGGGCGCCGGCGATGCGCACCCAGCCGTCCGCGTCGCTCACCTGCTGGTGGGCGGCGACGAAGACGTTGATGCCGCTGGAGTCCATGAAGGTGACACCGCTGAGGTCGGCCACTATCCGCGGTGGGGCCGCCCCCTCCTCGATCCGCAGGGCCTCGCTGAGCACGTCCCGGACGTCATGGTCGATCTCACCCCGCAACGTCACGACACGGATACCTCCGGCGATGCGGTGTTCGGCGTGCAGCCGGCCCGGCCGGTCTGCTTCCTCAAGTGGGGACACCGTCTCCTCAACTGTGCTTAGGCTTACCCGATCACAATGCGCGCGACTGATTCTGCCCCACGGACCCGGCCACATGCACCCGTGTGGATGTGCCGAACAACACCTCTGTGCATGCGCGGCGGCGAAACGGGTACCGGCGCGCGTGAACGGGGAGTGAGGGCGAGGCCAGTGAAATCTGATGCCGACGGCGAGGGCTGTACTACGCCGGACGACCATCTCATGCGTGTCGGGTACGCCTTGGGCGAGGACGCCAGCTGCATCGCGGACGCCCGCCATCACGCCGTCGCCTTCCTCGACCGGGCGAGCGACGAGCAGCACCTTCCCGTGTCCACCCGGGCGAGGGAGCTCACGCAGCTGGTGGTCAGCGAGCTGGTCACCAACACCCGCAAGTACGCCCCCGGGCCCGTCCTGCTGGAACTGCGCGTCACCGCCCGCACCGTGGAGATCTCCGTGTGGGACAGCGACCCCAACGTCCCCGCACCCCGGGACGCAGACCCGAGCAGGATCGGCCAGCACGGCTTGGAGATCGTGCAGGCCGTGGTCGAGGACTTCCTGGTGCAGCGGGAGCCGGTGGGCAAGCGCATCACCGCCCGCATCGCCCTGACCGACGACCCCGGCGCGCCCTTCGGGGCGTGATCCCGGTCCCACGCGACTTCCCACCGGTCCGCGATCCCCGGGCCACCGGCGTACCGGTCCGGCGGGCTACGCCCCGACGGTGACGGCCGCCGCCCCCACGGTCCTGCCGCCGTACCCCGGGATCAGTACCGCAGCCACCGCCAGATGCATCAGGGCGAGGGATGCCCGGGTGCCGCCGTCCATGCCGTCGCCCATGCACGGCAGGAAGGACAAGGCCAGCACGGCACAGGCCACCCCGGTCCAGATGAGGCGTGCGTGCCGCACCCCGAACCGCTCCAGGGCGGCCAGCAGTCCCCAGCCGGAGAGGGACGCGAGCAGTGCGGCCACCGCCACGGGCCCGGCGCCGATGTCGAGCGTCCGCGTACCGTCGGCGATCCGTAACGGGTGCCCCAGCAGCGGGTCCGCGACCAGCCACACCAGGACCGGGGCCAGGACGGCCAGGGCCGCAACCCCGAGACGTCTCTTCCGCGGGCTCACTCCGCACCTCCCGAGAGCGCCCCGTGCAGGAAGACGTCCGCCAGCTCCAGAGGGGTCAGATCGGGTTCGTCGTTGGTACGCGGCTGGGTGAACAGCAGCCCGAAGAACAGGGCCGCGACCTGCTCCGGCGGCCGGCGCAGCGCGGCCTTGTCGGGCTCCAGCAGGTCCACGAGAGCCGCGCGGATACGGGCCGTCGACTCCTCGCGGCCCGCGCCGCGCACCGTGCCGGGGTGCTTGCCTCCGCGATGCCCCAGCGAGCCGAGGATCGCTCCCATCCGGGACATGTGGGCCTGCAGCGCCTCGGCCGCCTCCGCGAGCCGTTCGGGCAGCGGCTGGGACAGGTCGATCGCATCCAGTTCCCGGACCGCGTGGTCGGGGGAGAGTGCCGCGGCCACGCAGGCCTGCAGCAACTCGTCCTTGTCGGCGAAGACCCGGAAGATCGTCCCCTCGCCGATGCCCGCGGCGCGGGCGATCCTCGCGGTCGTCACGGCGGCACCGTACTCGGCGATCAGCGGGATGGCGGTCTGGATGATCATTTCGCGGCGCTGTTCCGGCGACATGCCGGGAGCGCGGCGGCGCGTGGTCTGGTTCTCCTTGGGGGCTGTCATGACTACGAGAGTACGGAGTGAGTCCTCACTCCGTCAATGAGTGAGGACTCACTCCGCTCACTTTCCGTACCCCTGCCACAACGGCGTCCATCCGGAACCGCGATGTCGAACCATCTCGACAACCGCAGGGGCGTGCTGGAACGTTCATGAGCCTGCTCTACCCTCATGTGCGTGGCCGGTCAGCACTGCTCGGCCTCCGCGGGGATCGGCAGAGGCAACTGCGCCGAAGGACCACCGGAGCAGGGCTCGAACACGGGCGTTGACGCGCCTGGCAGGAGGACCGTTGCACCAGGACCAGCGGGCGGACCGGCCCGGAAGCCACGGAGAGCACCAGATGCAGCACGAGTTGGGCACCACCGGCCGCGCTGATCGCTTCTACGACGAGCAGGTACTGGACCGGCTCAACCCCGGCATGAGGGAGTTCGTCGCCCGCCAGGAGATGTTCTTCCTCGCCACGTCGGACGCGCGGGGCCAGTGCGACAGCACGTTCCGGGCCGGTCCGCCCGGCTTTCTCCACGTCCTCGACGACGCGACCCTCGCATATCCGGAGTACCGGGGGAACGGCGTCATGGCCTCCCTCGGCAACATCCGGGAGAACCCGAACGTCGGCCTGCTGATGATCGACTTCGCCGAGGACCGCATCGGCCTGCACGTCAACGGCCGTGCCTACCTGGTCCCCGACGAGGCGATGCGCCGCAGCCGCCCCGGCCTGCCCGTCGATCCGCTGCCCGGGCGCCGCCCGCAGATATGGGTCGAAGTCCAGGTCGAAGAGGCGTACATCCACTGCTCGAAGCACATACCCAGGCTGCTCAAGGCGCCGCTGCGGCCGAACATCGCCGAAGACGGCACCAGTGCCGCAGCCGTGGAGCAGGCCTGGGGGACGGACGACGTCAAGCGCAAAGGCGGCGACTACTTCAAGGCCGCGGAAGCGAAGCGCAACCAGGCACTGCGGTGATCCGCACGCCGACCGGGCGCCGCCGACACCCCGCCGTCCGAGAGGGTTAAAGGAGCGGGATAAATTCTAGGCTAAGGTCCGCAGGGTGGGACCCGGGGACCCGGGGAAGCGCGGAAGGAGAACGACGTGGCCTCCGAGGAAGAGCTGTTCGCGTCCGTGGACGCGCTGCTGGAGGAGGAGCCGCAGCTCCCCCCACCCGCGGAGCGGGCCCGGCTGCGGGAGGCCGCCGGCATCACTCAGGCGCGTCTCGCCCTCGCGCTGAAGACTTCCACGCAGACCGTGAAGAACTACGAGAACGGCCGGTCGGAACCGAAGTCGCCACGCCTGGAGGCTTACCAGCGGCTGCTGAAGGGCTGGGCGGCGAGGTACCCCGCCCACAGCGCACCCGTTCACGGCGCAACTGCCCACGGCGCACCCGTTCACGACGGCCCCGCTCACAGCGCCGCCACCGCCACTCCGTCGCCGCCGGTCCCGTCCCCGACGTCTGCCCCGGTCTCGGCCCCTGCCGAACCCCCCGCCGCCCACCCGGTCTGGACGGCCCCCGCCCCGACACGGACGCCGACCGCATCCGCACGGCCCGCCCGTCACCCCGCGACCTCATCGCGACGGCCCGGCACGAAGCCGACCGCCGCGCCCGCCGCCGACCCGCGTTATCCACACGGACCGCTGGTCGTGCTGGACGGCGACGGCTCGGCGTACGGCGTCGACGGCCTCGTGCTCGACTGCCCCGCCACCTCCGTGCCGCAGCTGGTGGAGTGGACGCTGCGGGAGTCCGGCCTCGGGGCGCCGCGCCTGCACCGCAACGGCAAGGACGCCGACCCGCTGGTGGTGTTGACCCCGGCCGGCGCGGTGCGGTTGGGACTGCCCGAGCGTCTGGAGGGCCACGAACAGCGTCGTTCGTTGCGCCTGCCCGCCGATCACCCGGTCGTCGTGCAGGTGCTGAAGGCGGGTTGGCAGCTGACGCAGCGTGGATTCGGTCCCTGGGCCCGGATCTACCGCAAGGCCCAGGAAGGCCGGCGGCAGTGCGTGCAGTTGGCGGTCCTGTCGTGGGACGCCCTGGACGAGCGGTCGTGGCCGGGTGTGACGCAGATGGAACCCGCCGACATCGCCCGGGTGCTCGGCGTCTACGCCCGGCGCGTCATCACCCCCCGCGGCAGTACCGCCGTGTCGGGCCTGGAGTTGATGACGGCGCTGCGTCCGCCCACCCGCGCGGTCCGGGACGAGGCCACGGGCAACTGGGTGCCGGGCCACAACCCCGGTTCGCTCGGGACGGATCCGGTGGACCCGGCGCCGCCCGAGGCCACCCCGGAGCATCCCGTGGTCGTCGACTCCGGCTGGAGCGGAGGGTTCCTCGACGAGGAGGCCTACCAGTGGGTGCGTGAGGTGGACCTGTTGAGCGACGAGGAGTGCCATCTGCCCTACGCGGTCGGCCTGGACCTCAACACCGCGTTCCTCGCGGCGGCCGCCCGGCTCACGGTCGGGCTGTCGGGCCCGGTCCATTTCGTCGGCCCCCAGTTCAATCCGAAGATCCCCGGCTCCTGGCTCGTCGACCTGAGCCACGTCGAGCTGGACCCGCGCCTGCCCAGCCCCTTCACGCCGACCGGTGTACGGCCGTCCGGTCCCGCCTGGTACCAGACCCACACGGTCGCCTACGCCCAGGAACTGGGCTACAACGTGCGGCCGCTGGAGGCTTACCTGCGCCGCGACACGGGCGCGTACCTGGACCCGTGGCACGACCGGCTGAAGAGCGCCTACCTCGACACCCTCGCCGACCTGGGCGTCACCCGTGACCTGGACGACCGGCAGTTCCTGATGGCGATGGAGCGGTACAAGGACGCCGACCCCGCCCTGGCCGCCGTCCTCGCCGCGATCAAGGCCACGGTCAAGGGCGGTATCGGCAAGCTTCGTGAGCGCCCGCAGGGACGCCACTACAAGCAGGGGGAGCGGTGGCCGGCTCTGGAACGGCCGACCTGGCGCCCGGACATCCGCGCGGCCGTCATCTCCAAGGCGCGGGTCAACATGCACCGCAAGCTGCTGAACATGGCCAAGCTGACGGGCCGGTACCCGCTCGCGGTGCTGTCCGACTGCGTCGTCTACCCGAGCCCCGGCCCCTCGCCGCTGGACTTCCTCCCCTACGCGGCCTCCGGCAAGGCCCAGCCCGGCGGCTTCCGTCTCGGACCCGCCCCGGGCCTGGCGAAGCCCGAAGGCGTCCAGGAGATGCTCTGGGCGGTCGACCTGATGGAGAAGGGCCTGAACCCCGCCCGCCACGTCAAGGGCGGCGACGCCGTCCTGGACGAAGGCGAGTAGCGCCGACCTGCGAGAGGAACGCACGCCGTGGGAGAGATCGACGACGCCATCGAGCGCGCCGACCAGGAGGCCTTCACCCGCACTCCGCCGAAGACCCTCAAGGGCCGCATCAACTTCCTGCTGAGGCAGCTGAAGACGACCCGGGCCGTCGCGGCGGAACTGGGGGTCAGCCAGCGGTCCGTGGAGCGCTACCGCACGGGCGAGCGCAAGCGCCCACCGGAGGACATCCAGCGGCGGATCGATGCCGCCGTCCGGTCCCGGTGGCAGCCCCAGGTCCGCAGACGCCGACGCAAGGAGGCCGCCGCCAGAGGTGGGATCACAGTGGAGACGAGAGCGCGTTTCGGCTACACGGCGCCGATCGGCACCACCGACGACGGCCGCTTCCGCCGCCTCACCGTGCACCTTCCACCGGCGTACGCGCAGCAGTTGTTCGACGCCCGTGAAGCAGGCGCCGACGACCGGCAACTGCGTCAGATCATCGCCGACGGCCTCAAGGAGACCTATTTCCAGGACGGCGGAACCCGCGCCCCCGGCCTCTCGGACGTCGCCATCAACGACATCGACTACATCGACCTCGACTACTGAACCCGGTCGGCCCGGCCGTGGAGGTGACCCTGACGGTTCCCACCCGTCGGTGCAGAAGGCCGCGCTAGCGGCGGGTGAGGCGGGTGAGGGTGACCCCGTTGGGGAACGCGGTGCGCTCGGCGACATCGAAGACGGTGGGGTCGAAATCGCCCTCCACCACCGGGATGCCGCTCCCGGCGACGACCGGATAGGTCTTGATCAGCAGCTCGTCGATCTCGGGCAACAGGCTGCCCGCGAGCCGGCCCCCACCGCACAGCCAGATGTCCTGGCCCGCGCCGCTCTCACCCTTGAGTTCGCGGACGAGACCGAGCGGGTCGCCCGCCACGACGGTGACGGCCGGGTCGGTGTCCGGCTTGAGAGTGCTCGACACGACGTACTGGCGCAGGTGCGTGTAAGGGCTGGTGACGCCGTTGTCGAGGGAGAGGCGGTACGTGCCGAGGCCCATGACGACGGTGTCGAAACGCCGGTTGGGGGCCTTCGCCAAGCCCACGGCCGTGCGGTAGGCGGTCGGGACGGTTTCCGGATACAGGGCGTTCACCCAGGTCGAGTAGGCGGCGGCCTGCTGTTCGTCGCCCTGGGGGAAGAAGCCGAACTCGCCGCCGGGGCCGGCGATACGGCCGTCGAGCGTGACGCCGATGTAATAGACGAGCTTTCGCACAGTGATCCCCCATGTGAAGCGCATGCTTGCAGTACTGTGGGTGCAGTGGTCTGAACGTAGTACTACACATGGAGTGGTGTCAATGGTGAGGCGGAATGACCAGCGGCGCGCGGCTCTGGTCGATGCGGCGATCGAGGTACTGGCTCGAGAAGGGGCGCGCGGCCTGACGTTCCGTGCCGTGGACGCTGAGGCTGCCGTCCCCGTCGGCACGGCATCCAACTACTTCGCCAACCGCGACGACTTGTTCACCCAGGCCGGCGCCCGGGTCTACGAGCGCCTCCAGCCCGACGAGGAGACGATCGCCCGACAGCGGGAGGCCGGCCGCGACCGAGAGACCTACGTCGGACTGATGCGTGAGCTCGTCGGCCGCGTCGCCGCCTTCCGCACCGGTTACCTGGCGCTGCTCGAACTGCGCCTGGAGGCCACTCGCCGCCCCGAACTGCGGAAGGTCCTCACCGAGCGGGTCCGGGCCGACGTCGACGCCAACGTCGCCTATCACGAGGCGTCCGGGCTCCCGGGCGACGCCACGGCCGTCAAACTGCTCATGCTGACGCTGAACTGGCTGATCGTCGAGCAGCTCACCCTGCCGGACGTCTTCTCGGAGGCGGAGCGTGAGGCGCTGGTGACGGCCGCGGTGGAGCGCATCGTGACGGCGGAGTAGGTGCCACGCGTCCGCAGTGCGCGCGGAGGCCGACACCCCGAGGGGCTCGGGCGGCCTCTCGGCCGGCCCGGGTGGTTCGCGGCGGTCCTACAGCATCTGGCGGCCGGCCGCGGATCCGCCGGGGTCGTCGGCGAGCATGACGTCGGCGGTCACGCGCTTTCCGACCGGCTCACGGTGAATCGCGAAGCCGACGCAGACCGCGGCCACGATCTCCAGGCCGTGCTGCCCGATCCGACCGGGGTCGGGAGCGAGGATCGTCGGCAGCTCGGTGCCGCTGTCCCACACGCTGATCCGCACGGCCCCGCCCACCAGGTCCAGGGTCAGCAGGCAGGGGCCGGGAGCGTACTTGCGGGCGTTGGTGACCAGCTCGCTGACGACGAGCTGCACCATGCCCATGGCCCGGCCGGACACCGGCATTCCGTGCTCGGACTGCACCCGGGTCAAGAAGGCGCGGGCCAGGTCCCGGGCCTCGGCGATCCCGGTGTCGTCGTCGAACGCCGCGGAGGCGGGGGCGACGCCGGTGGACACCGGATGGCGGCCGTTGCCTTCCACTTCCTGATCCGTGGAGTCCGCCGGGTTCTTCGAGTATTCGTACGACACGGGACGCGCGTACCCGCGAAGTGTCAGGTCATGCCACTGACCGGCCGACGTCGGGGATCTTCCCCGGGTGGCATCATCCCGATGCCCCTGGTGATCGACTCAGATCACCTCGTTCAGCTCGGCCTGCATCTGCGAGGCCTCGACGTCGCGCGCGACGGCCTGGGCGAGCAGCATCCGCAGGACGAGCACGATGAGCGCGACCCCCAGGATGGCCAGGCCGATCCCGCCCATGATGACGGTGACGCCCGGGTCGGCCCGCTGGCCCGGCGCGTTGAGGATGGTGACCCCGAACCAGACCAGGGCCGCCAGCACGAGCGCGCCGATCACGACGTCCACGTACCGGAAGGCGCGCGAGAACACCGTCCTGCGCCGCACCATCGTCACCAGGCGCCATACGCAGACCAGGGCGGCCTGGGCCGATGCCAGGCCCAGGATCGTGATCACCCGCAGCGGGGTCAGCGGGAGCGACCCGTCCTCCGGATCGCTCCCGCTGACCAGCGCCCCCACCATCGACGCCTGCACGAGCACGGTGCCGACGAGCAGCACCACGAGCACGGCGCGCAGCGCGCACAGCGTCAGCTTCCTCATGATCCATCCCTCAATCGACTTACGATGGGAAGCTATCGAATGTCGATAGGTGACGCAAGGCGTGAGGTGGGGGTACGGCTGTTGCTAGAAGGTGAGGTTCCAGGCGTCGATCCGCCCGGTGTCCTGCGTCGCGATGTCGCGGACGCGGAGCTTCCACGTCCCGGACGCGGTCTCGGACGAGGCGTCGACCGTGTACGTCTTCACCACGTCGTCCGCACTGTCACCGTCGGTGAAGTCCTCCAAGGGGTAGACCGATCCGTCGGGCGCGACGAGCGACAGCACCAGGTCACCGCGGTAGGTGTGCTTGACGTCCACACCGACCTTCAACGCGGCCGGGGCGTTGCCCGCCACGCCGGTCACGGAGATCTGCGACTCCGCCGTGGCGTTGTCGGCGACGGTGACGTCGGTGGTGTTCTCGAAGTATCGCCCGGGCTGCGGCGGGGTGCCGCCGATCGCCTTGAGCGCGTCGACCTGGCCCTCCCCGAAAAAGGCGTTCTTCGCGGTGGTGCCGGTGCAGCGGCTGTCGGACGGGCAGGCGATGTCGGTGGCCTGGGTGCCCAGCCGCGCGCGGAGTTCAGCGGGGGTGGCGGCCGGATCGGCACTCTTCAGCAGCGCGGCGACACCGGCCACATGCGGCGACGCCATCGACGTACCGTTCATGTTCCCGTACTTGCCACCGGGCAGCGTGGAGTAGACGCCGTAGGCTCCGTCGCCGCCCGGGGCCGCCACGTCGATGATGTCCCGGCCGAAGTTGGAGTAGGACGCCTTGATGTTCCCGTTGCCCATCGCGGCAACGGTGACGACGCCCGGCAGCTCGGTCGGGATGTCGACGCAGGCGTTGGTGATCGTGCGGTTGACCGGGGTGGAGTCGTTCGGGCTGGAGTTGTCGGTGCGCTTGTTCGCCAGGTCGTAGTTGGAGTTGCCCGCTGCCGCCACCTGGAGTGAGCCCTTGCCCTCCGCGTACTCCTGCGCCCGGCGCACACCCTCGATGATGGCCGCCTGGTCGGGGTCGTCGGGGCAGTTGAACATCCACGGGTCGGTGTAATAGCTGTTGTTGGTGACGTCGAAGCCGTGGTCACCGGCCCACATGAATCCGCAGACGGTGTTCTCGGCGAAGAACATGCTGGTGCTCGGCTCGGCGATGCGCACGGAGGCGATCTTCACCCCCGGCGCGACACCGATCACTCCCTTGCCGTTCTTCGCGGCGGCGATGGTGCCCGCCACATGTGTGCCGTGGCTGCCGACGTCACGCCAGGCACCGGCCCGCGCGTCGGCCTTGCCGTAGGCGCAGGAGACGGAGTCGGCCGCGTCGAAGTTGGGCGCGATGTCCTGGTGCCGGTCATCGACTCCGGTGTCCAGGACACCCACGGTGACGGATGCCGATCCGGTGCTGACGGCCCAGGCCTTGTCGGCGTTGATCCTGGTCATGTCCCACCGCGCGGTCTCGGTGAGTGTGGTGGTCGACTGCGAAGGAGCGCTCGGCAGGGTGGGGGAGTACGCGTCCGCGGGGACGTCCGAGGTGCGGGTGGCGCCCACCTTCTGCACGCCCGCGACGGAGCGCATCGCGGTGGCGAAGCCGGCCGACGAGGAGTGTGCGACCACCACGCCGATCGCGTCGTAGTGGGCGAACACCGAACCGCCGTTGGACGCCACGGCGTTGCGTACGGCCGTGGTGTCGCCGGGCGCGGTGATGACGAGGTAGGAGCGGGTGCCGGCCGCCCATCCGGCGGCGGTCTGGGCGAGCGGTACGGCGCGGGCCGCGGCCGGTCCCGGCGGAAGGCCGGTGTCCGTATCGGCCGCCCCGGCGGGCGTGGTGAGCGCGAGAGCCGCTCCGGCGGCGGCGAGGGACAGCAGCGACCGTCTGAGACGGTGCCGGGATATGCGGGGGGTTGTCACAGCATCCTCCGAAGGTCCGGGGCAGTGGGTGGCGCCGGCCGGGCCGTGGGCTGAAATGGGTCGACGCAAGATTTCAGATGAGTGCATGACAAGGGAAGGGTTTGTGGCGCACAGATCGTCGACAGCGCACAAGTAGGTGAGCCGGCTCCGGATTCGCCTTCACGGCCGGATGGGTGGGGGAGTGGCGCAGATCACCACGCGCCCGAGCGAGGCGGGGAACAACCCTCACTGGTTGCCCGTTAAACAACACGTGGGTGTGGATGGGACAGTGTCCCCGGGCCTCACCATTCGCCCACAGGGACGATCGTTCGGCTGAAGCCCTGTGGAGCCTTTCGCCGAGAGGCGACCGCCATCCGCACCCACATCAAGACCGCCCCGACCGTGATCCCCCCGTCCGGTCGGGGCTTCCTCGTCCGAGCGAACCTGACCGGTGGTCTCAAAGACCCCGGTGGCCGTACAGCGCAGCGGGCGCACCGGTGGCGTTCATCGATCCCCTGGCGCAAGTAGTGTCGAACATTGACCACATTCCGGGTCACGTGTCGACAAGGCCTCCAGACTCCGACGTGCGCATCCCGCTTCAAGCCCCTTGGGGTATCTCCCACTTGGCGAAGTTCCTGGTTGTCCAAAACGCGACGCGCGGACAGGTACTGCTCGTAGCGCTCAAGGGCGATCCGTGCACGGCGGAAGCGGCCATGACGCGCCTCGCCGAAACCTTGACGGCCATGAGACGGCACCCGGGCCCAAACGTCGGCGAGGTGTAACGAGGCCATGGCGCTGGCCCCGGTGGTGTGCACGCATCGAGGGCCCGATGCAGCAGTTCGTGCCCCTGGCTGTGCAAGCGGCCGCTGGTTGGGTACTTGCGTTCAGCGGCCCGTCGACGACGGGAATCCGAGCGGTGCGAATGTGCGGAGTGGGGAGATCGATGGGATTGCGCGAGGTGCGGGGAATCCGGGCCCTGCGAGGCTGTGCCCGGATTCTGGCGGGCCGCTACCGTCTGGATGCGCTGATCGGTTCCGGTGGTGCGGCTGACGTATACCGCGGGTTCGACCTGCGGCTGCAGCGGCCGGTCGCAGTGAAGCTCTTCCGCCCCGGCACCGGCTTCGACACCGAGGAGGCCTTCCGCAGCGAGGCGGTGATCCTCGCCCGCCTGCAACACCCGGGACTGGTGACCGCCTTCGACGCCGGACGTCACGACGGCGAGGCCTTCCTGGTCATGGAGCTGATCGACGGTCGTACTCTGAAGGCGCGCATCGCGGAGGGCCCCTTGTCGTGGGAGGCTGCCGCCGCACTCGGCGCGGCGTTGGCCGAGGCGCTGGCCCACGCCCACCAGGAGGGGATCGTCCATCGGGACGTCAAACCGTCCAACATCATCCTGGACTCCGCCGACCACCCCCATCTGACGGACTTCGGCATCTCCCGGCTGCTGGACGCGACCACCCACACCTCCACCGACGCCCTGACCGGCACGGCTGCCTATCTGTCCCCGGAACAGGTGCAAGGGAGGCCGGTCGGCACGCCCGCCGACATCTACGCCCTCGGCCTGGTCCTCCTCGAATGCCTCACCGGCCGACTCGAATACGACGGCGGCCCCCTGGAGGCCGCCATAGCGCGCCTGCACCGCCCGCCCACCCTCCCGGACTTCCTGCCCGACGGCTTCGCCACTCTCCTGCGGGACATGACCAGCCTGGAGGAACAGGTCCGCCCCACGGCCTACGCCTGCGCCCAGGCCCTGACGCGTCTGCCCGCAACGAGCGCGGCAAGCTCGGCTGGAGCCGACGTCCGGCCCGCGCTCAGCATCGTTCCTCGCACAGCCGTAACGCCCCGCATCGACCACACGCACCGGGCTGTGCCGACCGCCGCGAAAATGCCCGGAAACCCGAGCGCCACGACGGGACGCCCCGAGGGGATAATGCGATCCGCCTCGCCACGCACCCGCGTCCGAGCGCGCGGAGTAGCGGCTGCACTGGCCGCCCTCCTGGCCTCCGGGCTGGTGGTCACCGACGGCTTCTCACACCGGGACGCGAAAGACGAGGCAGCTCCGTCCGTCCCTGATGCGGCCGTCCCTCCCACGTCTCCGGATCCCGCCGATCACGAGAAGACCACGGCGCCCCGACCTTCGCCCAACCGGTCCGTCTCCGGTGAGCCGCTGAGTGCTTCCGACTCCATCCAGGCGGTTCATACGCCCTCCGACAGCTCGCGGGACGGCAACCACCCGGCTACGGCCGGCCATGCCGAGCGGCCCGCGGCCAAGGCAGCCACGAAGAAGAAGCCCAAGGTCCACAAGCAGCCGCAGGGTCACGCGCGCAAGAAGCAAAAGGGCGGGAATGCGGCACTTCACAAGTGAAGAGCCAGGCTGCTGCCTGATGACATCGCCTAGTGCCGCCTGCGGCCACGCATCCTCGACCACCTACCGTGCCGCATTCGTGCGGCGGCTGCCTCCGCGGCTGCGAGATTGCCGCGGACGGCATCGGTGTTCGGATGGTCGGGGCCGAGGATCCGCTCGAAATCGGCGAGGACTTGGAGGTGCAGGTCGGCGGCTTCCCGATGGCGACCGAGGTGGTGCAGTGCGCTGGCGAAATTGGTCCGGATCGTGAGTGTGTGGGGGTGGTCGGAGCCGAAGACGCGCTGGCAGTCGGTGAGGTTGCGGCGGTGCAGGTCGGCGGCTTCTTGGTGCCGGCCGAGGTGGTCGAGGGCCCGGGCCAGGTTGTTGCGGCTGTTGAGCGTGTCGGGGTGGTCGGGGCCGAGGGTCCGTTCGCGGTCAGTGAGCGTTCGGCGGTGCAGGTCGGCGGCTTCCTGATGGCGACCGAGGTGGCGCAACGCGAGGGCGAGGTTGTTGCGGCTGGCCAGGGTGTCGGGGTGGTCCGGACCAAGAGTTCGTTCGGAGTCGGTGGGAGTTCGGCGAAGGAGGTCGGCGGCCTCTTGGTGCCGGCCGAGGTGGTCCAGGGCGAGGGCCAGGTTGTTGCGGCCCGTAAGGGTGTCGGGGTGGTCGGGGCCGAGGACGTCTTCGTAGTACGTGAGGGTCCGGCGAAGGAGGTCGGCGGCTTCCGGGTACTGGCCGAGGTCGATAAGAGCGAGGGCCAGGTTGTTGCGGCTGTTGAGGGTGTGGGGGTGGTCCGGACCCAGGACGCGCCGGCGGTCGGTGAGAGCTCGGCGGTGCTCGGCGGCGGCTTCCTGATGGCGGCCGAGGCGACGCAGCGTGAGGGCGAGGTTGTTGCGGCTGACGAGAGTGTCGGGGTGTTCCGGACCCAGGTGACGTATCTCCGCGTCCAGGAGCTGCCGACGTATGAGGTGCTCTTCGGAGAATGCGCCGGCTTCACGCAGCGTGTCGGCCAGGGAGTTGAGTGTGGTGCGGGTAGCGGCAAAGGTTTCGTCCGTGCTGTGGTTCAGGAACGGCAGGAGATGGGGGGCGAGAAGGCGCGCGGTGGGCCAGCCGGCACGCCGGGCTCGGACGGCGTCGCCCACCGCCACGGTGAGATGCGTGTGAAGGGCGTTCTGCCACGGGGCGCGTTCGGTCTCCTCGAGGTTGGTGGCCATGACTTCACGAACCAGCGGATGCAGAACCACCTGGCCGACTCCGACATGGGGACCGTCGCCATCCGTCGCGTTCGGCGCGGTGCCGGGGCTTTGCACGAGGCCATACCGGTGCAGCCCGGCCAGAGCGTCATCCAGAGCGGTGATCGTCACGTCCTGACCGGTGGCGTCGGCCAGGAGGGCAGGAGTGACCAGGCAGCGAGGGATGGGGGCCGCTTCCAGCAGCGCCAGCAGATGCAGCAGAGGGCGGGCCAGGGCGTAGCCGTCGGCGTGGAGCTGGTCCAAGGAAAGGTCCCACGTGTGCCGGATGACGGTGCGGGCGATGTGCGGATCGGCAGCGGCCTGAGGGTTCTGAGCTCCCAGAAGATCACCGAACTCCCGGTCCAACGCCTCCCGGTAGGCGGTGAAGTCGCGGTAGCGGCTCGTCGCGGTGGCCAGGTACCGGCCCGCAGCGTCCAGAGCCAGCGGCAGTCCTCCCAACCGCGCCGCAAGCGCCCGCGCCCCTTCCTCGCCGCCCGCTGACGGCGCGGCATCGCACAGGACCGCGGCCGCCGCTGCCTCCTGCAGCGGCTCCATATTCAGCAAGCGTGCCTGCGGTCCCCAGGTACTCGTCGCGGTGTCCCGGCTGGTGACGATCAGCAGCCCGGCGCCGTCAGGGCGCAGCCACCCCCGGTAGGCCGCCACCGCGTCCCTGCCCGGCCCCACCCGCTCGGGGCGGTCGACATTGTCGATGACGACCACCCACCCGGGCACCGCGGCCAAGTGGTCCCACACCACGTCCACCAGCACTGCTCGGCCCCGCCGCGCCGCGTCCAGTCGGCTCTCGGAGAGGTCCAGGGCTTGCCCGACCCGGATCAGGTCTTCGGCCAGGCGATGGGCGTCATCCTGCCATTGGATCCAGAACACCGACGCCCCGGCCTGCTGCGCGCGGCGGGCGGCTTCAGCGGCAAGGGTGGTCTTGCCCAGGCCACCGGCCCCGCCCAGGACGGCCATGCCTCCTCCGGACCGCAGACCTTCCAGGAGGGCGAGTTCATCGTCCCGGCCCCGTACCGGCGCTGTCGGCACCGGCGGCCTCAGAGAGGCATGGACGGTTGCGGCAGGCACCCACTCCCGTGTGGTGGGCGTACCGCTCACCGCCGTGTCGGCTTCCGCACGGCCGGATGCTCGCAGGGCGTACAAGGAAACCGGCAGGCTCAGCACGGCGATGGTGCCGCCGACGACACTCGCCGTCTGGTCTGCCTTCGCAAGCCCATAGCGGACAGTGGCCCACACCACAGCCCCCAGGAAGGCAGCCAGCGACGCCACCAAGAGCCCACGGAGCCACACGCCCGGTCTGCCCAGCCTCGTTGCGGCCAACCCGTCCCCCCGATCGTGGCTATGGGGTAAGGATGCCCCAGACCAGGCGTGGCAGAAGCCCTATCGCCTCAGCTCGTACCTTCGGCGATCCGTGAGACGCCGAGGCGTCAGGGGCTGCGACGCCGACGCGCGTGACGCATGGGAAAGACATGTGCGCCGGTCCCCGATCACCGGCTCGGGCGGGCGCGACAGTTCACGGTCGAGGACGCACTCGACGGCACCGCGGCGGCGATCCCGATCTGCCGACTCGCCGGGCACAGCCTCCGACGTCAGCCGCGTATGGGGCTCTACCTGGATGGGCGCGACTGCCCCAAACCCGTGGTCTGGATGGGCTGCGTGAGCGCACGATCTCCTCACGCTGGATCTGCTGGTTCAGCATCCTGCCCGTGCCGGCGGTCACCCTGCCCCGCTCACCCCCACCGCCCTCACAATCCCGCGATCCGATTCCACCGCCTGCCGAACTCCACGCGCTCCTTCGAGCCGATGTCCCGTGCGATGGCGAGTCGGCTGCGCATCTCCTTGTCGGGGAAGATCAGCGAGTTCTCGGCGAGGGCGGCGCTCTCCTCGTCCTTGGCCGAGGCCAGGACGTCCTGGGCGGCGGGGACCGGGCAGACGTAGTTGACCCAGGCGGCCAGCTCGGCGGCGACCTCGGGATCGTAGTAGTAGTCCACGAGCCGCTCCGCATTCGCCTTGTGGCGGGCGAGGTTGGGAATCATCAGCGACTCCGCCCACAGTTCGCCGCCTTCCTCCGGAACGACGAACTCGATGTCCGGGTCGTCGGCCTGGAGCTGGATCACGTCCCCCGAGTACGCCTGGCAGGCCAGGACGTCACCACTGGACAGATCCTTGATGTAGTCGTTGCCCGTGAAGCGCCGGATCTGTCCCTTCCTCACCTGCTTCTCGACCTGGTCACAGACCGTGTGGAAGTCGTCGGCCGTCCACCGGGTGATGTCGACGCCGTTGCCCTGCATCAGCAGCGCGAACGCCTCGTCCAGTCCGGACAGCAGTGTGACCCGGCCCTTCAGATCGCTCGCCCACAGATCGGACACCTGTCGTATCTCCCGGCCGATCCGGCGCCGGTTGTACGCGATGCCGGTGATGCCGGACTGCCACGGCACCGTGCACGCGCGGCCGGGGTCGAACGCGGGCGACCGCAACTGCGGATCGAGGTAGCGCGTGACGTTCGGCTGCCGGGCCCGGTCCATCTCCTGCACCCAGCCGAGCCGCACGAACCGCGCGCACATCCAGTCACTGATGACGATCAGATCGCGGCCGGTGGACTGATGGTTCATCAGCGCCGGGCTGATCTTGCCGAAGAACTCGTCGTTGTCGTTGATCTCCTCGACGTACTCGACCGAGATCCCCGTGCGCTTCTCGAAGGCGTCCAGGGTGGGCCGTCGCGAAGGGCGCTCGTCATCGGTGTCGATGTACAGCGGCCAGTTCGCCCACCTCAGCCTCCGGTCGGTGGAGGACAGATCGGTGGCGGCGCGGTCGCCCGGCCGTACGTACGCAGCCGGCACACCACACCCGGCGAGTCCGCCGAGCACCGCGCCCGAGCCCAGCGCTCGCAGCAGCGTACGGCGGGAGAGCGGAGGGATCGTCTTCAAGGACATGGAGGCAGCATGCCGAGTCAGGCACAGCTGAACAATTGACACGGCGTCGAGAGGCCGGGCACGGCCACCTGACACCTTGTCGATCACCGGGCTCCCGGGATCCCCTGCGGCGCATGGCTCACCGCACTCCACCGTGCCGGATCGTCCTCGCGGTCCTGCGGTGCACCCTCGGGGTGCTGTGCGCCGCCGGCCTTGGCGGACGGCCGACCCGCCGGGCCCACCCACGACACGGCACCGCCCTCACCCCCCTGACAGCAGCCGGGTGCGCAGGGCTCGGCGCCGTGAGAGCTTGGCATCAGCCGTGCCCGACAGCATGACCAGGGATTCGTCCGGCGCAGCCGGGTACCCGCCGCCGGAACTCGGAACTCGGAACACCGATCTCCGTGGCCGTGCCGGCCATGGCCGGCTGAAGCAGAGGAACGATAGCGATGAGCCAGCCCAATCCCATCAAGCGGGCGGCGGACAAGGTCACCGAAGCCATTCAGGGCGCGGGCGCGGGACCGGATGAGGGGATTCCCGGCAAGCCGGGCCCGGAGTCCCCGAGCGTCACGGAACCGACTGAGCCGCGCGAGCCCCTGCCGCCGAAGCCGGACCAGAGCGGGCCCGACACCATGTCGCCCACCGGGCAGGCCACCGGCGCGGCCCAGGCCCGAGTGGCGCAGTCGGGCGCCTACCTCACGGACGCCCAGGGCACACGGCTGTACGACACCGACCACTCGCTGAAGGCGGGCCCGCGCGGGCCGGTGCTGTTGCAGGACCACCACCTGCGCGAGAAGGTCATGCACTTCGACCACGAGCGCATCCCGGAGCGGGTCGTGCACGCCCGCGGCGCGGCGGCGCACGGCGTCTTCAAGAGCTACGGCACCGCCTCCACCGTGTCGAAGGCGGCGTTCCTGGCAGCGGGCGCGGAGACGCCGGTGTTCGTACGCTTCTCCACGGTGCTGGGATCGCGGGGCTCCGCCGACACGGTGCGGGACACGCGCGGGTTCGCGACCAAGTTCTACACCGAGGAGGGCGT
Organism: Streptomyces sp. NPDC007907; assembly: GCF_042959365.1. Taxonomy (NCBI): domain Bacteria; kingdom Bacillati; phylum Actinomycetota; class Actinomycetes; order Kitasatosporales; family Streptomycetaceae; genus Streptomyces; species Streptomyces sp. NPDC007907. The sequence goes on along the minus strand of NZ_JBIBKR010000003.1, from coordinate 207,041 downwards.
CTTCGACCTCGTCGGCAACAACATCCCGGTCTTCTTCATCCAGGACGCGATCAAGTTCCCGGACGTCATCCACGCCGGCAAGCCGCACCCGGACCGAGAGATCCCGCAGGCCCAGAGCGCGCACGACACCTTCTGGGACTTCGTCACCCTGCACACCGAGGCCACCCACCACACCCTGTGGAACATGTCCGACCGGGGCATCCCGCGCTCGTACCGCATGATGGAGGGCTTCGGCGTCCACACCTTCCGTCTGGTGGCCGCCGACGGAACCACGACGCTGGTGAAGTTCCACTGGAAGCCCAAGCTCGGCGTGCACTCCCTGGTGTGGGAGGAAGCGCAGATCGCAGGCGGTGTCGACCCCGACTTCCACCGCCGCGACCTCGCCGACGCCATCGAGGCGGGCGCGTACCCGGAGTGGGAGCTCGGCATCCAGACCTTCCCCGACACCCCGGACCAGACCTTCGAGGGCATCGACCTGCTCGACGCGACCAATCTCGTTCCCGAGGAACTGGCCCCCGTACAGCCGATCGGGCTGCTGACCCTCAACCGCAACCCGTCGAACTACTTCGCCGAGACGGAGCAGGTCGCCTTCCACGTCGGTCATCTCGTGCCCGGCATCGACATCACCGACGACCCGCTGCTCGCCGGACGGCTGTTCTCCTACCTCGACACCCAGATCACACGCCTGGCCGGTCCGAACTTCGCGCAGATCCCCATCAACCGGCCCCACTCGCCGGTCAACGACATGCTGCGGGACGGCTACCACCAGGACGCCGTGCACCGGGGCGTCGCACCCTACCGGCCCAACTCCCTCGACGGAGGCTGCCCGTTCCTCGCCGGGGCGGACACCGGCGCGTACATCGAGACACCGGTACGGGTACCGGAGGCGACGAAGGTCCGGGAGGCCCCCGAGTCGTTCTCCGACCACTTCAGCCAGCCGCGCCGGTTCTGGCTCAGCATGAGCCCGGTGGAGCGCGAGCACATCATCGGTGCCTACACCTTCGAGCTGGGCAAGTGCTACGAGCAGGCCGTCAAGGAACGCGCGCTGCAGGTGCTGGCCAACATCGACGCCGAGTTGTGCGCCGGTGTGGCCGAGGGCCTCGGCCTGCCCGCGCCCGAGCCGAGCGTGCCGCCGACCGAGGTCGAACCGAGCCCCGCGTTGTCGCAGGTCGGGCAGTCCTGGCCCACCGACGGCCGCCTCATCGGCATCGTCACCGGCCCGGACGGGGACCTGGACGGCGTGCGCGCCGTGCGTGAGGCGGTCCTCGGTGCGGGAATGGTCCCGCTGGTCATCGCGCCCAACGGCGGGAAGCTGGGCACCGGTGACGACGCCATCACCGTCCAGCGGACGTTCGCGACAGCGCGGTCCATCGAGTTCGACGCGCTGCTGCTGGCCGGCACACCCACGGCAGGCGGCGACTCCTACGGTTCCCGCGACGCCAAGGCCCTGCCCACCGGCCCACGGGGGGCCGTCGATCCGCGGGTGAGCCTGCTGCTGTCGGAGGCGTACCGCCACGGCAAGGCGATCGGCGCCTGGGCGGGCGGCGACACGGCACTGGAGGCACTCGGCATCCCGGCGGACACCCCCGGCATCGTGGTCGGCCGGGAGGGCACGCCCGTGCTGGAACAGATGCAGGAGCTGATGGCCGAACACCGCGTATGGGATCGGTTCACGACGATCCGCTGATCGTCCGCCGGTGGGCACCGTCCCGACTCGGCGGCACGATGACATGTCGCGGATGTGCCTCACCTCGGCGACCCCGTTCGACGGCTTGCGGGCCGATCGGGCAGCACCTGCAAGCCGCACCCGTCAACCGGCGACCCCCGTGACATACGGGTCAACCCACTCGGCTCGCCGGTTGACGGGGCTTGAGGCCTCGAGGACGTCCGGTCAGGTGCAGTTGCCGTTGCCCGAGTCGTAGAAGATGACGATCGAACCGCTCCAGGTCATGGACGCCGTGATGTTGGGCGGATCGTCTCCCACAGCCTGACCCGCCACGCCAGTCGGCCATTTTCTCCCGGTGTGAACTCTCCTCCCAGCAGCGCCCGCGAGCTGCCGCAGTGGTGCTGCAATTCCAGGACCCTCCGAGAGCGGATGCCGCAGGAGACCGGCCGTGCGACACCAGGGTTCCTCGGGCTCGTGAGGGCGGATTCAGCGACACAGTGTGCCTTGCGATCGCATGATCCGCTGAACCGGAGCCGGGTCGGTGTTCCGGTGGCAGAGCCCGTCAGGGCGGCCTGCTGCGTCAGGCCTCGCTTGCGCGTGAGCGCCGATCGGCACGGCGTCGAAGGTAGAGCGGCAACGCGTACCAGCACAGGCCGAACCACAGCATGACCCCGGCGACCAGCATTTCGGCGAGCACACCGGGAATGACGAAACGGAGTATGAGCAGGAGCGTGCAGCCGATGGTCAGGGCGAGGAGCACCATGCCGCACATCATCAAGCGGCCGGCGATCTCCACCACGTCGTCCTTCATGCGCTGACCGGACAGGAAGCGGTGGATGGAGACCGGCGCTATGAGCGATCCGGTGGCCGCCGCACCGAGCACGACGGTCGCGACGTAGATACCGCGGTCCAAGGCCTCCAGCTCCCGGAAAAGCGGAGTGAAGGCGACACTGAGCAGAAAGCCGAAGAGAATCTGCACACCGGTCTGGGTGACTCGTGTCTCCTGCAGTATCTCGTTCCAACGTCTGTTGACCCTCTCATGCGGTGTCTCCGGCGCTTCCTGCTCTGGTTCCGCTTGCGGGCTGTCGTGCCGCCGGCAACAGGCGCCGTTCTGGCCTTCGGGCTCGACGGAATGCTCGGTCACGGCCATGTCATCCTCCCCAGTTCAAAGACACCGTTTGCCCCGACTGGGAGGGTTCCATGCGGGAGGACGGAGGAGAGGCGCTCGCCGGCCTCGTACGACACCGACGACGGTGATGATCAGACTGGATACGCTGACCTGCCGTGATCAACTGAAAGGCGTCGCGATGGGCCAGTACTTCCAAATGGGCGACGAGACTCTGTGGAACCCGTCCAATGGAGCCTCCCGGATGTTCCAGCGCCAGGTGGCAGTCTTCGAATCGGAACTGGGGCTTCCCTCAGGTATCGGGCCGATGGAGAACGACGAGTGTGAGATCGATCCGATCACCTTCGCGACCTTCGTCCACGCTCTCCTGGCGCAGCACCGCAGAACGAGTCACGCCGTCGTGCTGGCCCTCTCCGAAGGCTTCACGGCCACGGTGCTGGTCCTCGCAGAACGCGCCGAGATCACGACGGATTGGGCACAGCTCGGCACCACCCCGGAGGGCCCGCGTGAAGACGTGCAGGTCTCGGCCCTCACAGGGATGTCCACCCCGGCGGAGGGCGACGGGTGGGCGACCGGTTTGCGCGCGAAGGCACGGGAGCTGAGCCGCCGCATGCCTCGCTGACCAGAGCCCTCGAGCTGCAGGGACGACGGTACCCGGCGATCACCCCGTTTCACGGCACGAGGAAGTCGACCATCTGGTAGGGAACCAGGAAGAGACCGGCAGCCAAGAACGGCAGACCCAAGACGAGAGGTCCTGATGCCTGCAGGGCGACGTGCCAACCGGGCAGTGCTGGTCTGGCACGGCTCGGGCACTGGGGATCAAAGACGATCTCGATCCGCGAGGGGTCGCCACGGTAGTGCTTGGGGGGACAGGTACGGCTTGATCTCGTGCTCGTGCCCGTCCGTTCGGCGTAGGTGAAGGCCCGCTTGTTCCCGAAGCCGTGCGCGTACGAGGCCATGACGGAGATGCCCCGGCGGTTCAGGACCAGCCAGTCGTACACCCACGTCGCACCCGGCGTGAGGATGAGTGCTCCGAACGCGAGGGGCAGGACCCCGAGGCCCCACAGCATTGCCCTGGCCACATCGCCCGCGACCAGGAACAGGGTCAGGCCACCGAGATGGACGAGGAGCACCGACCCTACGACCAGCAGGGCTCGCCTGCGCCCGGCCGGGGGGCTTCGCCCCGGGAACCAGCACAAGCAGCGAACCGACGTGGGCGAACGGGGTCGCTACTCGGGTTGCACCTGCTCAATCCTCCGCCAGCCAGGACAGCAGACTCCCCCGCGACCAGCAGCGCCCGACGGCGTCGACATGGCGAGCCGACCGGTCGAAAACGGCGACGCCGATGATGCTGTGGCCGGAAGCGCGACGATCGCCAAGTGTCGGGATCGTCGGCGCGACTCCGACTCCCTCCGCTGACACCCACGCCACCGGCCGGTCGGCTGCCGCTGCTACGAGACGCTCCACAAAGCGGCGACGGCTTTCGACAGGGAAGCGGGACAGGGCCCACGTCGTGGTGATGACAGGCAATGCGTCCGCGGGCACACGGGCGACGGCGCCGGGCAGAACCTCGACGGGGACGCCACGCACCAGCAGGGGAGGGGCCGTCGCCGCCCACGCCAACTCCGCGTCGAGTGTCGCGGCACGCTCGTGCTGATCCGGCCACACACAGGCACGCAGCCACCGGCAGTCGGCCGCGTCGGTCACGTCCACCGGGTCGGCGTCGACGCCGACCCGGGCCACGACCTCGGGCATCACGCGCGTAGGGACGGCCCGGTCTCCCACGATCGACGCGGTCGTCTGCACGGGAGAATGGGGATCGCCGATCCTGTGCCCGTCGCTGTACTCGATGCCGACGCGATCGACATGGAGATTGAGCCCGGCAGAGCGGCCGACATCGATCAACCCGACCGCACGCGCCCCCACTCGGCGTGCGGCCTCCGCGATGGCCGGATACAGCACGGCGTAGCGTCCGGTCTCGTCAGGTCGCACCTTGCGCCGTACGACGATGCCCACCACTTCGTCGGTCATGCGCAGCAGCGTGTCGATCGCCGCGTCGGCGGCAGCGTCGCGTTCCGCAGCGGCATAGGCCGCGGCAAGCGCGGGGGCACGTCCGGCCAGAGCGAGGTCGTGCAGCGCGGCGAGAATCATCGTGGGGTGCCGCTTACGCGCCGGCACCGCCTCGATGGCGCGCAGCACCTCATCGGACTCACTCAGAGCGACGGCGACGCGCTCGTACAGAGGCGATGTCCCGGCTGCGTCGACCTGCCCGAAACGCCGATACATCTGAGCAAGCCTGCGGACCCGGTCCACGGGTGCAGCACTTCCGGCAGTCGGCTTCGGCATCCTTACGATCGTACTGAAACTCACCTGCCGTGCTCGCATGATGAAGCCACTGAAGGGAGCGGCCGAGGCTTCGTAGCTGTGGGGTCGTGTCCAGCGGAGGTTCTTCCCTCCGCGATCGCGGTTGACAGTACGACCAGGAGTAGCGGTGATGAGTGTTCAACGACTTCATAGGGGATGTCCGTGGATCTCAGCGCAGTGCTCATCGCTGTGGCAGGTGTAGCCGGAACCCTGGGCGGCTCGCTCCTCACCCAACGAGCGGCCGAGCGGTCGAAACGCAGGGAGCTCGAGCTGGTCCGGGACCAAGAGGACATCCGCGAGTACCTGCTCCTCCGACGGACCTGCTACGCGGAACTCAACCGGGACGCACGTCAATTCACCACGGCGCTCAACCGTCATCTGCATCTCCTCCGGGACGGCGGTGTCGAGGAAGCTGACAAGGATGCCCTCGAGGAAGCGAAGACAGCCCACCGTGACCGTTACTCGGCAGCACAGATGATTGCCCCTGACGATGTGCTCGCCCGAGCGAGCGCGGTCAATCAAGCTCTCAACAAGGTCTACGGTCAGGTGAAACGCCTCGAACGAGGAGAACCCGAGCCGGGGGAGACCCTGACCACCGCGTTCCAAGGCCAAGCTGAAATCTGGGACATGCTGCGCGCCATGAGGGCCCTGATGCGTCGCGACCTGGGCGTGTCAGCGCCGGAGTGACGGCGAGACGCACGCGGAACAGGCAGCGGGCCCGGGACCGGTACACCCCGACGCTGTCCTGCCCGCAGCACTGCCCTCCTTCCCCCCGCGAGGTCATCTACACAAACGGCGCAGAGACGCCTAGCCGTGCAACCAACTGCCGTAGGGCGCAGTGGCGACGAGTTGGTGCAGCCCGAAAGCGACGGCCCCGAAGACAAGCAGAAACAACCCGGAGCGCAGGAACAACGGACCGATGAGGGTGATCGCAGCACCCTGCGTCGTGACAGTGCTCCAGTCCCGCAGGCGTCGGATGTCCCCCGCACTGGCCCACCAGAACCCGGCACCGATCACAAGCAGCATTGCACCGAAGAGGCCGGTCAGACCACTGATGACGGACAGGAACTCTTCGCGGTTGCTGTGCTGAGGGATACTCAAAGCCGCCACTACGAGCGGCATCGCGCCCAGGAGGCCGAGTATCACGCCTCGCCGCGCAACCTCCACCGGCCGCAGCCGGGGCAGCATCACGCCGTCTTGATCCAAAGCCATGCCCAGCACCCTAGCCCGCTCGACCCGAGCAGCCATCCTGCAGCGCAGTCCGGCGATGTCGGCGGTGGTCAGCGGGGCGCCGTCCGGGTCCTCGGCGTGCCCGCAGTAGAGTGCGGCCCCGCCCTGGCTCGGCGGACGCTGCTCGGCGTGACCCGCGAAGTGGAAAACCACGAGCAGCCGGGGAGCTGGGCGAGGATCCCTCGACGGGTGGCCCGCGGGCCGGCGACGGACACCGCTGGAGTCGGGCCGCTTCCTCCTCGGCGTATGGCAACGGCCAGTCCCCGCCCGCGAGATGGACACGGTGGCGAGGAGCAGGGTGGAGCGTAAGGCCGTCGTCCTACCTTGCGGTGGAACTCCTGAAGGAGGGCCGGGGCGTGCTGATGCCACAGCCGATCGACGAACGGGCCACCCACGAGGTCACCGGGATGTCCGCGCTACTGACCGTCGCTTCCCGGGCCCGGTACGTCGAACCCAGTGGGTAGGCCGGCGGTCGTTCCCGCTCTGCACCGGTCAGCCCACGGGCCCGCCCGACCACACAAATGCAACGAGCATGCACGCAGGGCCATTTCACGAGCGAGTTGTTGAGACAGGTAGCAGGTGTCATCGGGCACATCGCGCGGAAGTGTCTGCCCGGACCGGGGTAGCTAATCGGTCTGGTTCATGCCGCCGGGCGAGGTCCACAGCAAATTTCGGATTCTACGAACTGCCGGTCCGAAATCGCTTGCTGTGGAACTGGCCCTGTCTACCCAGATTGTTCGAAGCCACCGCCCCGCCGGGTGCATGGTCACACATCCTCGACACAACGTCCGTATGCGCGGAAGGCATGTGACGAATGAACGCACGGGGGAGGGTGGCCGATTCGTGCGCTGCTGACCTGCTGATACAGCGTGGGTTGGCGTGAAGCTCTTGATCTGCGCACATCAATGAGTCAGGTTCTAGGCGGGCCGAACGCAGTTCCGGTCCGAACCCCCCACACCCCCCACGAAAGTGACGAGGAGAACCCTCAGATGTCAGCTCGCGCATTCACACGCAGAATGCAGGTCCTCACCGCCACGGCTGTCGTCGCCACCCTGACGACGTTCGGGACGGCGCACGCGCAGATCGCTCCCGAACCCGCCCCCGCGGAAGGCACCGTGTACGGACTCGGCGCCAAGGGAGCCGTACCGGGCACCTTCATCGTCACGCTGGACGACAAGGTGAACAAGAGCAAGCTCGCCAAGGAGTACGGCGGCAAGCTCCAGCGCACGTACAGCGCCGCCCTCGACGGCTTCTCGGCCGACGGCCTCTCGTCGGCCGAGGCCAAGCGTCTCGCCGCCGACCCGTCGGTCGCCAAGGTGGTGCAGGTCAAGAAGTTCAGCATCAACGCCACGCAGGACAACCCGCCCTCCTGGGGCCTCGACCGCCTGGACCAGGCCGACACCGCCGGCGACAGCAAGTACACCTACCCGGACGGCGCGGGCGAGGGCGTGACCGCGTACGTCATCGACACCGGCGTGCGGACCTCACACAAGGACTTCGGAGGACGAGCCGCTTCCGGCTTCGACGCCGTGGACAACGACAACGACGCCACGGACGGCAACGGCCACGGCACCCACGTCGCGGGCACCATCGCGGGCACGTCCCACGGTGTCGCCAAGAAGGCGAAGATCGTCGCCGTGCGCGTGCTCGACGACAACGGCTCCGGCACCACCGAGCAGGTCGTCGCCGGCATCGACTGGGTCACCAAGAACCACAAGGGCCCGTCCGTCGCGAACATGAGCCTGGGCGGCGGCGCCGACGAGGCCCTCGACGAAGCAGTGCGCAAGGCCGTCGCGTCCGGCGTCACCTTCGCCGTGGCCGCCGGCAACGAATCCGCGGACGCCGGGCAGGGCTCCCCGGCCCGCGTCAAGGAAGCGATCACCGTCGCCTCCTCGACCAAGGACGACAAGCAGTCGGACTTCTCCAACTTCGGCGCGGTCGTGGACGTGTACGCCCCCGGCTCCGACATCACCTCCGCGTGGAACGACAGCGATGAAGGCACCAAGACCATCTCGGGCACGTCCATGGCCACGCCGCACGTCGTCGGCGCCGCGGCCGTCTACCTGGCGGGCCACAAGGACGCCACGCCGGAACAGGTCGCCAAGGCCCTCACCGACGGCGCCACAGCCGACAAGATCTCCAACCCCGCACAGGGAACCGCGAACAAGCTGCTGAAGATCGTCGAGTAGTCGCCCTCGACCGGTGCCCGCTGTGCTGCCTGACCTGGCACAGCGGGCACCGGCCGTGGTGCACGGCAGGTGTCCACGGGGTGTGAAGTTCCATGATCTGTTCCACCCCCCTCTCGATCATGTGCCACCTTCGGGTCCGCCCTCGACGGGGCCGGCCGCGTGCCAGCCGTCGTCCTCCGAGGACGACGCGTGCGACGGCCACCGGCCACGTCGTCCCGTGGTCGACGTTCCCACCTACGACAGCGTCCGCCGGCTACGGCTCCCTCCAACGCTGCACCGGCCACAGGCAGACCCGCAGCGCTTGGCGCACCGACTCCGGCCCGGGATTGCCATCACGGGCCATGGCCACACCCGAAGCGGCATCGCCACCTGCACCAGGCCGGGAGCGGATCCCGTCCGTCCGGCTCATCCTGCACCGAGAGGGCACGGGCGGGTGGCGGGCACAAGGGTGGCCACCCGACGGCGGTCACCTGTTCGTCTCGCTGGGCGGGCGCTGCCTCAGGACACTGTGCAGGCTCAGAGGTAGCGCCGGCCCACCGCCGTTTCCTGAACGGAAAGGACCCTCCATGGCGGTCCATGACAAAGTACGCACCATTGGTCCCAGCGGTCTGGAAGTGCTTGACATCGCCGTGTCCAGACAGTGCACGGTCGAGATCAAGGAACCCCGCGACGTCCTCGCACTCACTCGGAGGCTGAATGGTGTGAAGCTGGACGTGGTGGGAGACTCCAACTTCGCCGGGCTCAAGTTCGGGCAGACCATTCCCTGGGGAAGCATCCGCGCCTCCGGCCCCGAAGGGGTACGGATCTCCTACCGGGTGCGAACGGGGCGAGATGTGACAGGTAACCCGGAGTTCTGACGCCGCGGACGCCGTGCTCGGTCAGGTCGCACGTGTGTCGGCACCACGGCGGCACGGGGCAGGGCCGAGTGGCATCACTTCTCATCGAGCGTTGATCACGCAAGCGAGCGGCGCATGACTCCCGAGCTCGCGTCGGTAGGCGATGCCCAGGCCGTGGCCCTGAAGGAAGATGAGCCGGGTGAGCAGACGGATCCGCTGGGAACGGCGGGCCGACATCCACGAAGCGTTCCTCAAACTCGCCTGCTGCCTGATCCGGCATCGACAACTTGGCGCCCCATGTCGGCCGTAGGCGACTGACGAGCTGCCTCCGCTCACTACAGCGGGTCCGACTCCAAGAAGGTACGCATCTCGATGGCAAGACTTCGCATGTCTTCCCCAGGAGCATGGATGGTCGTCATCTCGAAACGCCACTCGTCATCGGGGAGACGGTCATGCAGCCCCCACGTCAACCGGACGTGTGATCCTGCGTGCTCGGCAGCCAGCGTCAAGTCACCCTCGAGAGAGCGCCAGGTCCTGGTGCCGTTCCATCCTCGGAACTTCTCTGCCAGTTCGGCAAGGAAGGCGTCGAGGCCGTCTCCGTCCCAGGTTCTCACCATGACCTCGATCCGCGCCGACTCACCTTGAGCTGTGACGACGAAGTCGCGCATCGCGTCATCGTGTTCTGGGAAGGAACGTGTCAGCTGGTGGAAGCGCATGCTGATCGTTCGGTACCGGTCACCTCCGACGCGAACAACCGGATTGAGCTCGTTCTCCTCCCTCACGTGTGCAGGCTATGTGCACGAGACTCCCTGTGACCAGGAGTTTTACCCCTCCTGACCGGCACCGATCTGCGGCGGAAGCCGAGCGCAGCTCCAGCCCGCAGCTATCGGGGCTGGTGACACAGCAAGCAACCTTCCCAGTAGGGGAACCCGCTGAGGACGCGGTGACGCGTGCACGATGCCGTGGCCGCCCCCTCCGGCCCCGGGAAGTGGTGGAAGGGGCCGCTGCCGGCCGGCGGGGTGAAATTCTCTACCATGATTCTGAATTGCTCCAGGTAGTCATGCACGCGAGGCGGGTGGTAGCCCAACTCGCTCCAGCGATGTCCGCTCGCTGCGAGAGCCGTGGCGCGCAGTACGAAGTCCTTGGACTGTGCGCGCTCGGACTCGCTGGCGCCCCAGTCGACCTCCTCGAGGTGGAAGCCGACCGCGCCACGGCCCATCACGTTCTGGTCCTGCAAGATCAGTAGCGCCGCGAAGCGAAGGTCCCACGCCTGGGATGCAAGGTCTGAGACAGCGAGCGTCAGCACTCCAACAAACGCCTCGGTGCCGCCGTTGGACAGATCGAGCTCCCGGCCTCCACCAGAGAAGAGGTTCGCCACCTGATCACCGTACCGTCGGGCTGTGAGCCTTCTTCGGTGCCCGTGAGTAGGTGCACATCGTTCGGGCAGATGCCGGCCCGAGTGCGGTGCGGGCGTGCGGGGTGGCGTCACCGGCCGCCGGCATCGCGGGCGGCGTCGATGCCGACTGTCGGTGATTGCCATGAAGCGGGGGAACCGGCCACCGAGGAGGCCGCACGCGCGAGCAACGGGGCTGGCATGTCGTCGACCGACAGCGGGCATTGCTGAACCATGGATGCGAATCCCGGCGTTGCAGCGGGAGTGCAGGTCTGCTCCCTCAAGGTCGATACGCCTCAGTTGATCTCGCCCGGGACCTCATACAAGATCGTCCGGTTTCCCTTCGGAGCGGCGGAATCGACAGACCGATTCGAGATGCACCAGGCCGTCCAGCCGGACGGCTATGTGGTGAGTGACTGGGCGACAGATGACCGGAGCGGTCTGATCTGGCCGTCCAAAGCCGGCTGGGGTCACCTGCATGCGATGATCCAGTGGGAGTCCGCCAGCGGCAGCGGAGGCTACACCGAACTGCGCGACCAGTACGTCCGTGACCCGCTGGGCCTGACGCCAAATCCCAACGACACGACGGCGACCGAGCACCGCACGCCGACGCCCGGCGGCCAGTACTACGTCAAGAACCATGGTGTCTTCGTTGCCCCGGGCACTCCGGTTGCGCTCCGTGTTACGCACAACGACGCCACCCCGCGTCTGCTGACCCTCGCCGAGTTCAAGCTCGTCATCCACGATGCCGCCTAGAACGGTGGCGTTTGGGCCCGTGAACAGCGGGGCTGCTGTCGCCCCCGTGGCTGGTGTCGAGGATATCGCGGGAGGGATGAGCGGCGCGGCTCGCGGCAGTCGCCTGCTCGGGCGGCAGGTGAGGCCGAGGGGGTGTCAGTTCGTTGCCGAGTCGGTGGGCAGGGTGAGCACGGCGGTGGTGCCGCCGCCGGGTGTCTCTTCGAGGCGGAGAGAGCCGCCGTGTGCGGTGGCGATCCGCTGGCAGGTGGCCAGTCCGATGCCGGAGCCTTCCACGTCCGGGTGCAGACGGGTGAACAGGTCCATCACGCGCTGGCGGTCCTGCGGCGGGATGCCGCGGCCGTTGTCGATGACGGCGATGTCCCATCCGTGCCGATGTGCTGTGGCGGTGATGACGATCCGGCTGGGCCGGTCGGGTTTACGGAATTTCAGGGCGTTGTTGACGAGATTCTGGAGCAGCACACGCAACTGGGTCGGATCTGCGGTCATGACGGGCAGGTCCTCGACGGTGACGCGAGCGCTGCCGGCGGTGATGGGACTGTCGAGGTCCTCGATGACGGCGTGGGCCAGGGTGTTGAGGTCAACGGGTTCGAGGTGGAGTCGGCCACCCGCGCTGGCCAGGGAAAGCACGTCCTCGATCATGGTGCGCATGCGGTGGGCGGAGCTGATGACCCGCTGGGTGCAGAAGGCGGCGTCGGGGTCGTTGCCGATCGCCGCAATATCGATGAGGTTCTCGGCGTGACCGAGGAGACCGGTCAGCGGGTTCCTGAGGTCGTGGCTGACCTGCCCGGCGAACTGCTGCAAGGCGCGGTTGGAGCGTTCGAGTTCGCAGCGTGCCGCATCGGCGGCTTGCAATGCCTGGTGAAGCAGCCTCTGGTGACGGTGCAGGTCGAGGACGTCGACGACCATGCGGGCCAGCTTGTCCAGCGCGCCGCGTTGCGAGGCGGTCAGGTGACGGACTTCGGTGTCGAAGACGCACAGGGTGCCGAGAACGGGTCCTTCGGGGGTGCGTAGTTGGGAGGCGGCGTAGAAGCGAATGTCGCCGGAGACACCACTGACCCACGGGTTGTCCGCGAAGCGGGGATCGAGCCTGGCGTCCGGGACGAACACCGGGGCGGGCTCGACCAAGGTGACCGCGCACATGGAATCGCCGCGGGCACACACCGTCGGCTCGAAACCGACGGCGGCGATCAGGTTGGCGTCCTCGGCGGAGATGATGTTGATCACCGCGTGGGGGACCTGGCAGACATAAGTCGCGAGTTCCACGATCGACGCCAGGTCCGGAGGGACCGGTGCCGCCAGGATGCCGTACCGCTGCAGGACTTGCAGACGCTCGGGCTCGTCGGCGGTGACCGGGAATGCTGTGGCCACAGTGGTCGTCCTTCCCTGCCTGGTGGGGTCGGAAGATCGTTCCCCGTGTGACGTCTGCAGCGACGGTGCCGGCCTTCGGATCACTCGACGGGCCCAGACGTACGGGTGTCGCTGTGCGCCGGACCACTGAGCGAGCCTGCGGAGCCCGTCCGCGGGAGCAGCACTTCCTGCGGTCGGACTCGGCATTTACACGGTCCTACCGAGTACGCACCACTTCTGCCGGACCCTCCGCTATCCGCACGGTGAAGCCGTTGGAGGGCATGACCGAGGCTTCACCCGTCGGCGTCGCTGCAGCCCTCACCAGCTACGGCCGACTCAACAACTGACATCACGTCTGATGACGCGTCCCCACAGTCGGACCAGCCCGCTCAGCGCCCTGTCGATCTCCAGGGCACACGCGTACAGCTCCTCACGGGTCCTGCCCCAGGGGTCCGGGATGTCGTCCTCGGCCGCCAGGACCGGGGCAGCGGCACCGCGGCGGGTGGCCGCCGCCGCCACCAGGGCCTCGAAGCCGCCCCGGCCCTCCGCTCCGTCGAATCCGTCCCCGCCGCCCTCCGCGCCTCCCCCTCCGGCGAGCCGCACGAACTCCTTGAGGGTGAAGCATCGCCGCATCGCCGCCGGCGCGAGACGCACGGCCGCCTCCCGGTGCTCGCGCGCGAGTCCGAGGACCAGCGAAGCGCCCGCCACGAGCTGTGCGGTGAGTGGGCGAGAGCCGAACCCTGAGCCGTCGCCGCCCAGCTCCTCCAGGATCGCCCGGGTGGTGTCCTCCATGGGAGAACGGTGCCACGCCTCCGTGCCGGCGCTCTCCGGCCGCATGGCCGATCCTGGCGGCAGCCTCGCCGCCAGCAGACGCTCGGCGAGCACCGAGCGGTGCACGTTGCCCGTGCAGACGAACAGGATCCGAGTCATTGCCCGTCCATGCCGGGCGTGACCGCTGAGGCGGCCTCCTCCTCCCGCGTGGCCGACACACGCGGAGCGGGCAATTCACCGTACTGCCCGTAGGCGCCGTAGCGGCCATAGCGGCCGCCCTTGGGAACCGGAGCCATGCTGAAGACGGTGCCGAGCACGCGGACGCCCACGCGGTCCAGCGATTCGCTGGCGGTGCGCACCTGATCCCGGTTGGTCTTCGCGGCCCGTACGACGAGCAGCGCACCCTGGCAGAGCGAGGCGAGCCCCATGGTGTCGGCGACCGGCAGCAGCGGTGCGGTGTCGATGATGACGACCTCGTACAGGTCCGCGAGCTGCCGCAGTACCTCTTCCATGCGCGCGGAGGCGAGCAGTTCCGCTGGGTTCGGCGGCACGGCACCACTGGCGAGCACCGAGAGACCGCCGGCGACCTGCTGCATCACTTCCTCGACCCGGGCTTGCCCGATGAGCACCGTGGTCAGGCCCGCATCCTCGACGAGGCCGAAAGCCGGCGCCACACACGGGCGGCGCAGGTCGCCGTCCACGAGGCAGGTGGAAACGCCGGTCTCGGCGAGCGAGAGGGCGAGATTGATCGCGGTGCACGTCTTGCCCTCACCGGGCACGGAGCTCGTCACCGCGATGATGCGCGGCGGATCGTCGACCTGCGAGAACTGCAGGTTGGTACGCAGCTTGCGGAACGCCTCGGCGCGCTTGGAGTACCCGTCGGCATTGACCAGCGGCTGCCTTGGGGCGCTCCTGTCGTAGGGGATGGTCCCGAGGCCGGGCAGGGCGATGAACGCGCCCAGTGCCTCGCTCGTCTTGAACGAGGTGTCGAGCGTCTCGCGCAGGGCGACCAGCCCGGCAGCGAGCAACAGGCCCCCGACCAGGCCCGCGGTCAGGTTCAGCAGAGGTCGGGGTGACGTAGGAGTGCTGGGGGCAACGGCTTCTTGGGTGATGCCCAGGGAGACCGGGGAGACAGGGACGGTCTCCCCGTCCCTGTTGTCGGGCCCTGAAAGCGGGCGGACCGGCCGCTTGGGGGTCTCCAACTGCTCGACGACCCAACTGAACCGTTGTGCCACCGCGTTGGCGGTGCGCGCCGCACGCCGGGGCGAGGTGTCCTGGACGGTGATGTCGATGAGCACGGTCTTCAGCGGAACGACTGCGGTGATCCGGGAAGCCAGTTCCTCCGGGGTGGTGCGCAGCCGCAGATGTTTCACCACGGCGGCGGTCACCTGACGGGTCCTCACGATTTCGGCGTACGACTGCACACGCGCCTGCGAGAACGTCTGCCCCTCGTTCAGATCGATGCTGTTCTCACCGGTGCGGGTGGCGACGAAGAGCTGCGCCTTCGCCTCGTACACGGGGGTGCTCACGCTTGTCACGGCGAGCGCCGCCCCGACCGCGAGAACCAGACAGACCACAACCGTCGGCCAGCGTCTGGCAAGAGCCTTCAGGAATCCCTGGAAATCCAAGCTGCACCCCTCACGGGACTGAGGGAACCACCCGATTTGGGCTTTCTGTTCCCGATCAACGCAGTCGACCATAGGGACTCGGAGTCTTCGAGTGAGGGAGCCACCCCATGTGTCGGCCCTTCGGGCGACCTTCGACGGCGCCGTGTGAGCCGGGACTCCGCCAATCAGGTGACTTCTTCCGCCACTGGCCCAGTAAATGTCGTTACGTTCTAGTTGTTCCATATACCCAGGACTTGGTGTCACGAAAGAAAACCAAGGCCGCCGCACGCCCGGGCCGGAGCAAAGTCGAGGAGATCGAAGACCATGACAGCATTGCGCAGATGGCGGGCCGCTCTGGCATCGGTGGCAACGACCGCCGTTCTCATTGCGGCACCAGTGATCGGGGCGCAGGCCGCCTCGGCGCAGCCGTACCCACCGTCGCCCCCGCCCCTGTCCGTCGATACCACCACGGTGACTGCGGGGGAGGAGCTGGGCTTCAGCACCATCCCCGACGTGTTTGCACCCAGGGCCTTCGTCACGGCACTCCTGGAATCCCGCCCCGTCGTGCTCGGCCACTTCCGTGCCCGGGGTGACGGCTCGGTCGCGGGGACCGTGACCATCCCGGAGAACACCGTGACCGGATGGCACGTATTCCGGCTCACCTCGAAACGTCCCCACGTGAGTGTCGGCGTCAGCATTTACGTGCAGGGGCGGATGAGCCCGACGCCAAGGCCGCCCCACCACCCGGGCAAGCCAGGGCACCACGGTGAGGACGGGCACGGCGGGCACGACGACCGCCACGATTCCCACGGTGGCGCGGCAGCCGTCGAGCCGTCGATGTCCCCGCAGGGGTACCGCAACGAGGAGCGGCTGGCGGAGACGGGCAACGAGAAGGCCCTGGTGATCGGCGGGACCGCGACTGCCCTCCTCATGGCGGGCGGTGGCACGATGCTGGCCGTACGCCGCCGTCGCAGTTCCTGAGAGATCGGGGGGCCGTGCCGCCTCGCGCAGGGGCACGGCCCGCCGTCCGCCACGGCGCTCATGTCACCGGCTCCCTCGGGTTCGAGCCACCCGGCTGTTCACCCGATCGGAGCCATGCGCGGCCCAGCGGGAAGTCGAAGGAGGGCCTGAGATGGTCAGCGGCCCGCTTTAAAGGTCACCGGTCTTCCCGTTCCTCTCTGCGGCAAGGGGATCGCCTCTGCCGAGCAGAACCCTGTGGCGGCTGACCTGACGCGACCGGATCGCCGTCGAGCGGGACCGCACAGGCTTGCGGAGACAGGTGAGGTCAGGTCACCGGACCGAAGACGGCCGCCGGTGACGAGAGCGCATCGTGCACATCGACCCCGTCACCGGCGCGGTGACGGGGTCGTGGCGCTCGCCGTACGCGCCGCACGCGCCGGCCACGTTGAGTAGCGCAGGGAGACCGCGCCCAGGCGTTCCAGCACGGCAACCGAGCCGCACCGTGCGCTGAAAGAACGGCAGTGCGTGGCCTCGCCTGCCGGCACGGCGAACCGCTCTTCGCTGCTCCTTGGCACGCAGGGGGCCCTGATCACACCGCCCTCGGGCGGGCCACATCCCTGTACAGCCGTTCGAGCTCGGCGACCTTTTGGGAGCCGCGCTCGGTCTGTCCGATCAGCTTCCGATTGGACAGGCGATCCTTCGCATCGAGCGGCCCTGCGTGTGAGAGAGCGTCAGCCAAAGAGCTGACGAGCGGATCGTGAAGCAGATCCGCCATCAGCCCTTCCCCCAGCAGTTCTCGGTACGGTGCGATGTCGGTGAGCAGTAGTCGGCACCCCGCAGCCGCGGCTTCGAGAACCGATGAGCTTCGCTGGTCGGCCTGGGGAACCGAGATCGCCACATCGCTTGCGCGCATCAGGTTGAACATGTCGGCCTGGCCGAGTGGCTGATCGATGACGAGGACCCGGCCGGACACATCCTGTGCTCGGGCGCGCAATGCTCCGAGATATTCCTGCTGCGCCCGTCTGGCGGCGGCATGTGCCGGACGGTGCCCCGCCGGCAACACGAGGAACAGGTCGGGCCGGTGCCGTGCGGCACGGGTGAAGGCCGCGAGGATCTCGTGTGTCCGGTAGACCTCCGACGTGCTGCGCACCGACAGCACGACCGTGGCTTCGGCCGGGATACCGTACTTCACACGCGTCGGCCGGGGGTCGGCGTCGTTCCCGGCGTCCAGCAACACGTCGGGTACTCCCCAGGAAAGGACTGTGATCCGGGGGCCGGGGACCCCGTATCGGTTCCTGACCAGCTCAGCCACTTCCCGGGAGGTCGGTACGACGCGCGAGGCCCGCCGCAGCGCCAGCCGAGCGACCAGCGCCCGGCCGGCGTGCCGGTCCGCCGCCCGCAGTTCGGAGCCCCACGGGGTGATCACGAGCGGCACCGCGGGGCGCGCCGGCAGCAGCAGGGAGAGCATGCCGTGCGCGCCGAGCGAGTGGACGTGAATGACATCCGGCTGCGTCCGGCGCACCTCGTGGCGCAGCCAGTGCCCCGCGCGCACCAGCCGCAACGGCAGGCACGCGCCCGTGGAGGCCGACGAGGCATGCCAGCCATCGGGCCCCACCTCCGGCTGATGCCAGCTGCAGACGGTTACCTCATGACCCCGCATGGCCAGATCGCCCGCCCAGCGCCGGGTGTGCGCCGACGTGGCCGACGCGAGCAGGACGACGCGCAGCGGCACGTCCGGCGCGTCACACGTGACCAGCCGTCGCGGGACCTGGTCATGATCGGTCACGGCGCTCCCTGAGGACGAACCGGCCCTTGCCCGCCGCAGCCCGCAGCCGCCTGGCCGGACTGTGGGTGTAGCGGTCCCAGGCGTGAGCCACCGTCAGCCACCGCGGGTCGGCGAGTACGCGTCCGGCCGCGGTCAGCAACGCGACGTGCAGGCAGTGGTACGCGAAACTGGCGGGCGCGGTGTGCCGGAGGTCGTACCTGGTCCAGTACCCCAGGTCGAAGGCGGTCAGCGAGTCGCGGAGCCGGGACGCCACGCGTTCGTGGGCGGTCCCGTTCTGATGCCGACTCAGCTCACAGAGACCGAAGAGGGCGAAAACCGCACCGTTGAGAATGTGACTGACAGGCTCCGACGGGCACTCCTCGGGGAATGGTCGCCCCAGTTGGTCGTAGTGCGAGCAACCGCCTGCCTCCAGCGGCCGCAGCATCAATTCCACCGCGCCCTCGCTCGCATCGAGAAAGGACCGCTCGCCGGTCGTGGCGTATGCACGCAGCATCACGGACACCGCAAGGCCCTGGGCCATGGCCGAGTACCAGCCCGGGCGCACCCCGTACCGGGGGACTGGTACCGGATAGCGCCAGCCGCCGTTGCCGTCCTGGCTGGCGCGCAGCCATCCGGCCTGGCACAGCAAGGCCTGCACGCCCGGCGGCCGTTCGGCCGCAGTGACTCCGCTTGGGCCTGCGGCGATCGCGCCGGTGTGCTGTGCGAGCGCATACAGACTGACCGAGACCGGGTTCCGGTAGGTCTCGCCGGTCGCCGCACGGGTCACCACGACGCGCTCGTGGTCGAGTGTGCTCCCGGCCGTCATCGGCCGCAGATCCAGCGGGTACCTGCCCGGCTGGTCGGTCGTCAGGTTCTCACCCGACGGGGTCGTCACATCGACCGGGAAGCTCGGCCGCCGCAGATCGCGCACCGCTTTCCCCGCCATGGCGACCAGCGCTGTTGCGGCCCGCGTCCTGTCGTCCCTCACGCCGGAGCCTCCCTGCGGAGCAGTCTGCGACGTCCTCGCGAAGCCAGTGCCTGGTGGTACAGCTCGTTCACCTGGCTGACGGTCTCGTCGATGTCGAACCGGCGCAGGGCGAGTTCACGACCCCGGCAGGCCATGCGCAGACGCGCTGCGGGATCGGCGAGCAGCGCATTCACGGCCTGTGCCAGTGCCGGGGGATCGGCAGGCGGGACCAACAGGCCGGTGCGGCCGTGCTGGACGGTGTCCGGCAGGCCACCGACATCGGTCGCCACCACGCCCTTCCGCATGAGCAACGCCTCCACCACCGCGTAGCAGGCGGACTCCTCCATGGACGGGTTCACCAGGACGTCGAGCCCGGCCATGACCGCGCTGATGTCGGACCGGAAGCCGGTGAACCGGATCCGGTCGGCGACGCCGAGCCGGGCGGCACGACGTTCCAGCTCCCGCCGGTACTCCCCGTCACCGACCAACTCGTCACCGATCACGAAGAACCTGGCGCCGGGGTGCTGACGGATAATCAGGGGGACAGCGTCGATGAGGACTTCGTGGCCCTTGACGCCGACCTGGCGGAACTCCCGCAATTTGCTCGGATACATGTAGGCGACCATGCCGACGGCCGGCGTGTCGTCGGTGAGGCCGAATTCGCGGCGGAACGCGTCCGGTGAGGTTGCCGGATCGAACCGGTGGACGTCGCACCCGTAGTAGCTGACCGCGACCGACCGCGCGCCCATGGCCTGGTAGCGGTGCGCGATGGCCCGGCACGATCCGATCACGAGATCGTCCCGGCGCAGCGAAAGCCGTTCCAGGATCCGGAAGGGCGCGATCCGTAGATGCACGAGGCCGGGAACCTGTGACACGACCAGTGCCGGCCGGTAGGCGAACGACACCATGCGGGCCACGAGCTTAGCGATGATCAGATGCGAATGGATGACGTCCGGCTTGTAGTCCCTGACGAACCTCAGCAGCCGCCAATGCCCAGCCGCCAGACCTGGCAACTGTCCCATCCGGTGAGGCACTCCGAACGGAATGATCTCCACCCGGACGCCGGGTACTTCCCGAAGCCGGTCGGCGAGCGGGCCCTCTCTGGGCAGCACCGCGCAGACGTCGTTGCCCAGCTCGGCAAGGCCCCGCACCTGGTCGTGGAACCAGCTTCCGCCGACGGCGACCGAGGTGATCTGCAGCACGCGCAGCGGCCGCGGCTCCCCGATCACGGACGCGCTCATCGTGCCACCGGTACCGGTCGGTCGGCCGGAGCCGGCTTCGTGGCCAGGACGATCAGCATCAGACCGGCCAGCAGGGGTGGGACCAGCAGGACCTCTCCGAACAGTGAGCAGACCCCGGCACCGACCATGGCAAGCAGTGCCGCCTCACCCGCGGGGTCACCGGTTCGAGTCGCGCGCCACGCCCGGCGGAGGCCGAACACGACGAGCGAGCCGATCCCGAGCGCGCCCACCAGGCCGGTCTGCGAGAGGACGGTCAGGTAGGTGTTGTGAGCGAAGTGCAAGAGCGGGAACTGGAGGAGCATGACCTCGTAATCACCTGTGGCTTGGTAGTAGGCGGGCAACTGGTGAGCGAAGTTCAGATATCCGACACCCAGAGCCGGGTGCGCCTCGAACATCCGCAGCGCGCTGCTCCACAGATCGAGCCGAACTGCGGAGTTGACGTCCGGCGCGCCGCCGAGGATCGAGTCGAACCGAGCCGCGATCGCTGCGGGCAGCAGCGGGAGGAGACAGACCGCACCGACGCTCGTGGCGAGGACACCGCGCAGCGATCTCCGGGCGGCGTAGAGCACGATCACCGCGATCCCCGCCAGATAGGCCGCGCGGCTCAGCGAGTACGCAACTCCCAGGGCGAGCACGACGACCCCCGCGCCGGTGGCCAGCCGTAGCAGCCGCCCCCGCACGGTCGGATAGCGCCTGAGCAGAACCGCGGCCGCCATGACGAACAGGGCACCCGCGGCGTTGTGGTTGGCCGCGCCCTCCTGGGTGATGGCCAGTACAGCGGTGTCGGCAGCGGCGAGACTCGACTTCGCCGCGAAGACGGAGCCGATCCGAACGATGTCGACCAGCGCCACGACCACGCTGCCGCCACAGAACACCAGGAGCGCCCGGTCGAGGGCCCGTCCGGGTTCGGCGACCAACGGCAGCAGCATCAGCGGCGCGCACATCAGCAGTAGGTACTGCCATTTGTCCGCAGCCACGGGGTCGGCGTCGCTGATCAGGACGCTGGTGGTCACCATGTAACCGACGGTGCCGACGGTGATCAGGACGCTGAGGGGCTTCGGCCTCGCGATCCCCAGGCCGGCGATGACACGGCCCAGCAGGCAGACGAGCATGAGAGCGACCAGCACGCTCGGAGTGATCAGCCAGTTGCCGAGGTCGGACTGTGAGAGCGGGATGGCCGCCCCGAGGACACACAGACCCACCTCGGGGATCAGGGCCAGCACAACGACCACGAGCATGGCGGCGCCGGCTGCGCCGGCGGCACTGAGGGCAGGGCTGAACACCGTCGCGAGGCAGCCGGCGCCCGTCACGGTCAGGAGTCCCGCCCGGATCATGAGCGCCCTGTCGGCCAGGACGGGCTTCTCCAGCCTTGAGTACGCGGCCCGCCAGCGGTCGCCGACCGCCTTGACGGACAGCCGCCCGGCCGGGAGGCGCGCCGGTGCCTCGTCGTCGGCGTACTCGGCCGGATGACGCCGGCGGGCGCGGACGGCCCGGCGTACTCCAAGGACGAGCAGCACCGCGAAAACCAGGTATCCGGCCGAGTCGGCGGCGCCGGCACCGACGGCGCCATGGTGGGGGGTCAGGGCCAGGAGAAGCGCGATGTTGACCACCGCACCGATCACCGTGCCCGTGATCACCGGCCGGAGCAAGCCGGCGGCCGCCAGGTAGGGCTGGACCGAGCGGGCCGCGCTGAACAGCACCAGGCCGGGGAGCATCGCCCAGATCACGGGCACGGCACCGGAGTACGGCTGCCCGTAGACCGCTGGGATCAGGACGGGCGCAGCAGCCGCCGCCACCACGGCCGTCGTAGCGGCGGCAACGAACACGGTCCTGGCGATTTTGGCAGCTGCCCGCGCATCGACGGCACCCGACGTCACGGCGGGGAACATCACCAGCGCGACCGTCGTCGACAGCAGCAACAGCCCCTCCGCCAGGGGCAGCGCCACCGCGTAGACGGCCACGGCCGTCGCCCCGGCGAGCGTCTGGATCACCGGCACGTCCAGTCGAAGCATCCCGTAGTGGATGAGGTTCGGGAGGTACGACCTGAGGGCGAAGCTGCCGAAGGTACGGGCAGCGACCGGTTCACCGTTGGCGTGGACGCGGGTGGTGGACGCGATCAGCAGCATCGTGGCGCAGACCAGCTGGCCGGCCAGCACCGACAGGAAGCAGCTGGTAGGGGTCAGTGATCCGGCAGCGGACAGGCCGCAGACACCGACGAGGTAACCGGCCGCGGGGACGGTGCTGAGCAGGTTGTACATCGCGACTCTGCCACGCCCGAGCTCCGCCATGCCGAGCAGCGTGGTCAGCAAGCTCACCGGACACATGGCGGCTACGAGCAACGCAAGCCGGTACGGCACGCCGAGCAGCACGGGCGGCCAGAGATGAGCGAGCAGCAGCCACAACCCCGCCAGAGCGGAACCCGAAATCATGGAGAAAACCAGGCTCCACCGCACGATCTGCCGGAATGCGGTGTGCGAAGTCCCTGCGAACCGGGCGTTGGCGTTGTCCACACCCAGGACCGTGACGATGCTCAGCACGGAGGGAACCGAGATCATGACCGCGAACGTGGCCCTGCCCCCCACCCCGAGGGCCCGCGCGGCGATGACGCCCGCCGCGAAGCTCATCCCCGTGGCCAGCAGTCGCGTCGCCAGTGTTCCCCCGATCGCCGCCGGACTCACTCCCGGCAGCCGGACTCGGAGACTTTTCGTGATCGACAGCACCAGGGAACGGCCTCCGGAGTCGCGAATCGGATCGGTGCTGCTGGGAGCAGCGGATGTTCTCGCCGCCTCGGCATGCAGGCACAATGTAGCGGCACGAGTAGCAGAAAGTAGCGACACGAGCACTGCGGGTAGTAGGTTTCTGTTCGCCGGGCCGCCTACCGCCGCCTCGGCCCGACGCCGGAAGCAGGCCAATTCGGGCGCGGACGACCGGTAGGACAGGGGAACACAGCTGTGAAAGTGCTGAGCGTGGTCGGCGCACGTCCGCAGTTCGTCAAGCCGCCGCCGATCGCGTGGCATCTCACACGCCGCGGCGACGCGCACCTGATCGTGCACACCGTTCAGGGCTGGCTACTGACTCACCGCGGCGATTGCCGCCTGCCCATGGCCCGTTCGGCGGGCGGTACTTCCACGGCGTTGCCGTGTGCCCAGCCGCCGACACCCGCCGGTGACCAGGAGGCCACCGTCTGGGTCAGCGGCGTACCGGCGACGCGGGTTCACGAGGCGCCCATTGCGCAGCATGCCGTCGGGTGCGGCAGGACGGCTCCGACGGAGGTGGGGGCGTGAGGATCTGGATCTTCAACCACTACGCGGCGCCACCGGACTGTGCCGCCGGCACCCGGCACTACGAGCTGGGCCGAGTGCTCGCGGCCAAAGGGCACGACGTCACCGTATTCGCCAGCAGCTTCAGCCATTTCAGCAGGCGCGAGGAGCGGCTGGCCCCCGGCGAGAAGGCGGCCACCCGGACGATCGACGGCGTGCGCTTCGTCTGGGTCCGCACGCTGCCCTACACCGGCAACGGATACCGCCGCGTGCTGAACATGGCCACCTATGCCGCCCGGGTGCTCTCGACGCAGCGCGGCCTGGACCGGCCTGACGTGATCGTCGGCTCATCGGTGCACCTGGCCGCGGTGCTCGCCGCCTGGCTGGCGGCCCGGGGCCGCCGCGCACGCTTCGTCATGGAGGTGCGCGACCTGTGGCCGCAGACACTGATCGACATGGGTGCGCTGCGCGCGAAGGGGCTGCCTGCCCGGGTGCTGCGGCTGGTCGAGTCCTTCTGCTGTCGGCGTGCGTCCGCCTTGATCTGCCTGCTGCCCGGTGCCGCCGGTTACCTGGAAGGCCGCGGCGTCCCGGCCAACAAGATCCACTACGTGCCCAACGGGATCGCCGATTTCCCCCGGCCGGTCCAACCGGGGCAGCCGGACGCCCCGGACGTCGCGGACCCCGGGAACCAGGCCGCCGACCTGATCGACCGGATCAGACGCATGCGCAAGGACGGCTGTCTCGTCGCCGGCTACATCGGCTCGCACGGACCGGCCAACGGGGTGGCGACCATTGTCTCGGCTGCGGCGCAGTTGCGAGCCGCCGGTCATGCGCGGGTCGCTGTCGTCATGGTCGGCGACGGCCCGGAGAAGGCCGCGTGCCAGCGGCTCGCTCACCAGCACGGCCTGGACAACGTGCTGTTCTGGCCGCCGGTGCCGAAGCAGGCCGTGCCGGCCGTGCTGGCCGAGCTGGACGTGACGCTGTTCTGCCTGCGCGATGTCGCGGTCTTCAAGTACGGCCTGAGCAGCAACAAGCTCTTCGACTACCTGGCGTCCGGCAAGCCGGTGCTGTTCGCGAGCAACGCACCCGGCGGCCCGGTGCGCGAGTCCGGCGGCGGCGTGTGCGTACCCGCCGAGTCACCGGAGGACATGGCGGGCGCGCTGGCCCGGCTGGCCGTGATGAGCCAGACCGAACGGGAGCGGATGGGCGAGCGCGGCCGCCGCTGGGTCTACCGGCACCACGGCATGACCGCCCTGGCGGGCGCATTCCTCGCGGCGGTCTCGGAGCCGGCGCCGCACAGGGACCCGGTGACGGAGGCGGGGCTGTGACGTTGCACATCGTGGGCGCAGGCGGTTTCGGCAGGGAGACGCTGGACGCGGTGCGGGCGACGGCCGCGGCGCCCGAGGTGGTCTTCGTGGACGAGCACCCGGCAGCCACTACGGTGGACGGCTGTCCGGTGCTGCTGCCCGGGCAGTTGGCCGCCTCCGACGGGCAGCGGAACGAGTTCGTGGTCGCCATCGCCGACGCCGACGCACGCCGCAGGCTTGCCCGGGCGTTCGAGGACCGCGGCCTGCGAGCGGCGACAGTGATCGACCCGCGTGCGGTTGTCTCTCCCGGCGCCAGGATCGGGCCCGGCTGCGTGGTGCTGGGTCAGGCGTTCATCTCCACCGGGGCCGTCACCGGCGCACACGTCCAGGTCAACTACCAGACCAGCATCGGTCATGACACGGTGCTCGAGGATTTTGTGACCATCCTGCCGGGGGCCAACATCGCCGGCAACGTGACCATCGGTGCCGGGTCCACAGTGGGCAGTAACGCGGCCGTGCTGCAGGGCCGACGGATCGGGCCGTCCGTCATGGTCGGCGCCGCTTCTCTGGTGACCCGGGACGTCGCCGCCGGTCAGCTGGTCGTCGGCGTCCCCGCCAGGGCGCGGGAATCCTGACCCCTGGTCTGCTCACGGGATCCCGCGCACCGGACGTCGGCCCAGCTGCCCCGCGGACGTCCGCGGCCGGCGCGCGCTATTGCCTCCGGGTACCAGCACGGGCCGACCGGGGCCGTGGCGCCGCCGGTCGGCTCCGGATCGTGGAGCTTGACGGAAGGTACACCGGGCAGCGCGGCCAGGGCCTGGGCGCGGTTTCCGGCCCATCGCGCCCAGGCCGCGAACGCCCGCATGTGGTCCGTGGTCAGCGGACATCAGCCGACGTCGGCTGATCCGTGGCATTCGGCGACGCGGTTGCCCGGCCGACGGCGAGCGTCACGGCGTCGGCGATCTCGGCCACCTCGGCCTCGGTCAGCCGGTGGTGCACAGGGAGTGAGAGCATCGCCTGGGCGACATCCTCCGTCACCGGCAGTTCCGCGGCGTCCCTCGTGTCGTCGTCCCGCCGCGCGAAGAGTGGCTGGCGGTGCACCGGCGGGAAGTAGATCCGTGCTTCGACGCCCTGGTCCAACAGGTCGGCGAGCACTCGGTCACGGATGCCGGGCAGCAGACAGGTGTACAGCGCCCAGGTGCCCCGGGCGCTCGGTACCTGATGGGGTGTCGTCAGGCCGGGCAGGCCGGCCAGCCGCTGCGTCAGTGCTTCCGCGATCCACTGTTTGCGCCGCAGGATGCCGTCCAGCTTGCCCAGCTGCACCCGGCCGATCGCGGCCTGCATTTCGGTCAACCGCCAGTTGTAGCCCAGGCTTTCATGGTGGTACAGCCCGGTCTGACCGTGGTTGCGGAGCAGCTTCAGCCGCTCTGCGACGTCGGGATCATTGGTCAGGACAACGCCGCCCTCGCCGGTAGTGATGTTCTTGGCAGGGGTGAAACTGAACATGGCGGAGCGGCCGAAGGTGCCGACCGGTCTGCCGCGGTACTCGGCGCCGGCCGCCTGCGCGGCGTCCTCCAGCAACGGCACACCGGCCGCGCCGCACACCCGCGCGAGCCCGTCGAGGTCACCGGGCTGCCCGGCGTAGTGCACGGTCATGACCGCCCGCGTGGCTGGCGTGATCCGGGCCGCGACTGATGCCGGGTCGAGGTTGAACGTCCGGGGGTCGATGTCGGCGAAGACCGGTGTGGCCCCGACGTGGCACACCGATGTCGCGGTGGCGACGAAGGTCACTGACGGGACGATCACCTCGTCGCCGGGGCCGATGCCCTCCGCGAGCAACATGGCGTGCAGCGCGGACGTCCCCGTGCAGAACGTCACACCGAACGCCGCCTGGTGCCGGTCGGCGAACTCCTGTCCGAAGGCTTCGTTCTCGGGGCCGTTGGTGAGAACGCCGCTGCGCAGGACCCTGCCTACCGCCGCCGCCTCCTCCTCACCGAGATGGGGACTGGCAAGCCGGATCCGGGCGTTGCTGTCAGGCATCCGAGAGCATCCTTTCTGAACTGCGGGCGATCGGATCCTGGTCGTGGCTTGCGGTGGCGCCGCCCCCGGACAGGACCGTCCAGACGGTGAGGAACAAGATGGCCAGGTCGAGCTTGAGGCTCTGGCGGAGGACGTAGCGCAGATCCCACTCGATGCGCTCGGGCCAGCTCAGCCGCTGCCGCCCGTGCACCTGCGCCAAGCCGGTCAGGCCGGGGGTGGCCAGCAGCCGAAGCTGCTGACGGTCGGTGTACCGGCGTACCTGGTAGGGCAGTGTCGGCCGAGGCCCGACCAGGCTCATCTGTCCACGCAGCACATTGACCAGCTGGGGTAGCTCGTCAAGTGACGTGCGGCGAAGTACCCGGCCCACCGCGGTTACCCGAGCGGTATCGGCGTCACCCGGTTTCTCCTGGCCGACGGGGTCATTGCGCATCGTGCGCAGTTTCAGCAGGACGAACAGGCGGCCGTCGCGGCCGACCCGCTGCTGCCTGAACAGGACGGGCCTGCCGTGCGCGATCAGGTGGGCCAGCGCGGCGATCGCGCAGAGCAGTGCTGTCGGCACGATGATCAGGCTGACGATGACCAGGTCCAGCAGGCGCTTGCCGCGGTACGACGTGTGCTGAGGCATCTGGTTGTCGAGCGGGGCATCGCCGGGCGTTGCGGTGGGCGCCTCCACGATCACCGCGTCCGCCGGGTTCCCCTCAGGCAGGGGTGGGGCGCTCATGTGCTGGTCTCCGCTTTCTCGGGCTGGCCGGGCAGCACCGACTGGCCGGTCGTCTGCTCGGGGCCGGGCGCGACGGCGAGGCGCGCCAGGACGGCGCGAACCTCATCGGGGTCGGTGAGGTGGCTGATGGCGGTGATCTCAGCGGCGTCCAGAGCGGGCACCGGCACCTGCCTGACCAGCGGATGCCTCGGCCGGTGATCCGGCTCTCCCTTGCCCAGCAGATCCTCGGTCAGTTTTTCGCCGGGCCGCAGCCCGGTGAAGACGATCTCGACGTG
Source organism: Streptomyces sp. NPDC007907 (assembly GCF_042959365.1). Classification (NCBI taxonomy): domain Bacteria; kingdom Bacillati; phylum Actinomycetota; class Actinomycetes; order Kitasatosporales; family Streptomycetaceae; genus Streptomyces; species Streptomyces sp. NPDC007907. The sequence continues at coordinate 179,220 of NZ_JBIBKR010000003.1, read as the reverse complement.
CCGCGATGCCGTGTCGGCCATTCGACGGGCGAGGTCGACGATGCGGACCTGGTCTCCCATGTCGAGGACCAGGACCTCACCGCTGTCTCCGACGGCCACGGCCTGCAGCACGAGCTGGACGGCTTCAGTGGCCGTCATGAAGTAGCGAGCGACCTGCGGGTGTGTCACGGTGACGGGGCCGCCGGCAGCGATCTGCGCGGACAGCGAGCCCAGCAGCGAGCCTCGGCTGCCCAGGACATTGCCGAACCTGACGGACACCCAGGTGCCCGGGAATGCGGCGGCCATGTGGGCGGTGAGCCGCTCGGTGATCCGCTTGGAGGTGCCGAGGACGCTCACCGGGTCGGCCGCCTTGTCCGTGGAGACGTTCACGAACGACTGCACGCCACAGTCCGCAGCCGCTTGCAGGACGTTCAGCGTGCCGCTCACGTTCGTCTTCAGCGCCTCGGCCGGATACCGCTCGAGCAGCGGCAAATGCTTCACCGCTGCCGTGTGGAACACGATCTCGGGCCGGGTCTGCGCGAAGACCTCGCGGACGCGGTAGGCATCTGTGATGTCGGCGAGTACGACCTCGTCGGAATCGAGCAGCGCACGGCCGTGCAGCGCGAGCTGGATCGCGTGCAGAGCTGACTCGTCCCGGTCGAGCATGACCAGCGACGCGGGACCCAGCCGGTGCAGCTGGCGGCACAGCTCCGAACCGATGGAGCCGCCTGCACCCGTGACGAGGATGCGACGTCCGGCGAATTGCCCGGCAGCCGCTTCGAGGTCCAGCCGGATCGGAGCACGTCCCAGCAGGTGAGTGATTCGTGGGTCGCGGACGTCGTCAATCCGCAACGGTCCGGCGACCAGTTCCTCAACGCGCGGAATCACCTTGGTGACCAGGCCGATCGACTCGGCCTGTGTGATCAGCTGGCTGATCACTTGGCCGTCCCGGCACCCGCCGGCGATCGCGATCACCATGACTGTCGCCCCGGTCTCCGCGGCGACCTCCGCGAGCCGCTCCCGTCCGCCGCGCACCCGGATGCCGCAGATCCGCAGTCGGCGCTTGCCGGGATCGTCATCCAGCAGGGCAACGGGGCGGTACCGCGCGCCAGGCTGGCCGGCCAGCCGCTGCACCAGTTGCGTTCCGGCGCTGCCCGCACCGAACACGATCACCTTGACGGCGGTAGGCGCGGGCCGTCTGGGTCGGCGCCGGATGGCCGCGACCGCGGCCCTGGCGGTGATCATGGCGAGCACGCCGACCAGGGCGGCGAAGCCGAGCACGGCCGGCCTGCCGCCCACCAGGAGAAGTCCCGCCTGGCAGACGCCCTCCAAGAGGAGTCCCGTCAGCCCGGCGGAGACCAGAACCGCGCTCAGCTCGGCGCCGGTCTGTGCCTGATAACGCCCCGAATAGAGCCCGCATGTGGCCCCGGCCAGCACCGCTGCTGTCCAGGTGACGGCACAGACGATGACCAGGTCGCCGGGTCCGAACAGCAGATCGGCAGCGCTGCTGGTGGCCAGCCCGGCCATCAGCAGGCCGCACGTCCAGGCGACAGCGTCTATGGCGGCTTGCAGCGCCGGCCGGCGAAACCGGGCAGCCATGCCGGGCCAGCCACCCGGCCGGGCACGGATTTCCGGTGCGGTGTGGATGACCGCAGGATGAACCGCTGTCAGCTTGTCGTTGCTCGCGCAATCCCCACGCAAGGTGAACCCCGATCAGCAGGATGTGTGAGTTGCCGAAGATCTATTTCGGCACTTTGCCGACGGCATGTCCACGGACGCCGCGCATCCTTCCGGGTGGTGAGAAGGTTTCTTTTGTCGCGCGCTCTGTGAGTACGATTTCGTGCCCGGCTGGGCGCGCGATAACTTGGGGAGCGGACACCGGCGCCTGTATTCACTCAGACAGTCCGATTAATTCGCGCACGGCTGGATGTGTACTTTGGTGGTCTGCGGCCGGGCCAACGGCTGCACGGGCACCACGGGGGGCCGGTCCGAGACCGGCTCCAGCAGACGAATCACCACTTCTCTCGTCTGACCGGGCAGGAGTTCCACCTGTGCCCCGAGTACCGGGTGACCGCGCTCCTCGGTCGACGACAACAGAAGTCGCCGCCCGTCCAGCGTCCCACCGGTGAACCGCGCACCGGAACTGGCGTACAGCGAAAGCCAGACGCTGGTCGACCCCAGGGGATTGGAGCCGTGGGGATCGTCCGAGCGGAGAGTGACGAGGGCGGGCAGGCCCGCGACGGGGGCGGCATTTTTCAGCCTGATGCGCACTACGCTGGAACGAGTGCCGTCCTGACAAGGACCAAGCTCGTAGGACAGCGACCGCTGCAGATAGTAGTCCATCTTGTTGCCCGCGGAATTGTTGACCACGAGATAGGCGAACGGCCCTCTTCTCTCGGGGATCTCGCCTGCCAGTCCGCTTCGTCTGAGTGCCGACTCGGTTGAGGGGTCCGCGCTCCACACACGAATGCGGCCGTCCTCGACGTTCTGCCGCAGCGCGTGCACAAGGGGCATCGCCTCAGGACGGTGCAGCAAGGCGGCAGCGACTGACTGTGCGACTTGCACCAGGAAACGCTTGCGTTCGCTGTTGCTGTACGAGGCGTAGAGCGTGCTCTCGGTGAACTCTACGGTGTTCTCCGCTGTCAGCTGCTTTCCGTCCGGAAGCCGGACGGGCCCCGTGGCTTTGATGATGCGGGCGAGTCCCGCAGGGTCGGTCGCGATGGCACCGTCGAGACGCTGCCCCGTGTGTCGCTGCCACAGGCCCACCCAGATCTGCGCCGCATAGGGAAAGTGGGCGGACAGGTTGGAATTGGCCAGCCCCTGGGCACTCTCAGCGGCTCCGTACCTGTGGTCGAACGCGGGCCCGAAGTCTGCCACGGGGGTGCTGGTGCGTGGCAGCGTGTCATCCGATGCGAAGCCGTGCAAAGTGATCCGCCCACGGTCGGCGGTCAACATGCCGAAGGTGCCTACGAGCCCACCCGTGCCCCGGGCCTCGGCATTGTTCTGAAACGCCAGAAAGTAGGTGCGTGGCCCCGAGGCCCCCAGTACAGGCCCCAGCAGCCGCGCCGTCGACTCCGCCTCGACGACCGCGTCGGAAAGGCGCGTCACTCGGTCGGACACTCGCTGCCGTGCCACGTCGAGGCGGGTGACCACAGTCGAGCCGGGCAGACCCCGCAAATGGGTCTCGATTCCGGTCAGCTCACGGCGCACGTTTCCCAGCAGGTCGGTGGCATCTGCAAGCTGAGCGAGGTCGACTCGACCGCGGTGCACGAGCCGGCCGGACGCGAGCATCCGATGAAGCCGCACCGCCTCCGGCAGCACCCCGGTGGCCATGTCGTCGGCGGCGACACTCAACCCCCGGGCGGAACGGAGCGGTGGGCCCATCAGCGGGAGGCGCTCGGCGATGCCCCACACCGGTGTGGAAGCCGCGCTGCGGGCGGCCGCTGCGTGTTCCCGGATATGGTCCAGCGCTTCGGCCGAGGGCCGGCGATGACGGTCCATCTCCGTTTGCAGACGGTCAGTCGCCACCTCGGCCGCAGCAAGATTGCTCTGGACCGTGCGAACTTCCCACATCAGGAAACCGGCCGACGCGGCGGACAGCAGACCGACGACTCCGGCAATCCAAAGGAGAACTCGGCGGCGCCGTACCATCCCGGCCGCGTATGCCCACGCACTCTCAACGACGTGCTTCAGACTGCGCGTAGGGTCCTTCCCTGCCTTCATTGCCCGCCCATGAATCGAAGAGTGCACCGGAATCAAGCATCTGGATTAAATCAGCAACGACAGTCACCAAGAAGCGACGCAAACCTCAGGGCGTCAGGTGGCGGGGAACTGGGTCCGAACGGCCTAATACTCCAACCGTGGACCTGATCTCACCGGAGTAGGACCGAAGAACGTACCCGGAGCAGCCCGCGCTCGTTGCTCAGCACATGAACCAAAGCGGGAAAGCGGCGTTTCCGCAGATCCGGATCGCACCCGGTGCGCAGGTCGACGATACGGCCGTGCTGAGCCCCGGTACCACCGTGTGGGAACTCGCCCAGATTCGCGAGGGAGCCGTGCTCGGCTCTGACTGCGTCGTGGGCCGTGGTGTCTACGTGGGCCCCCGGGTGAAGATCGGCCGTCGGGTGAAGCTGCAGAACTATGCACTGGTGTATGAGCCGGCCGAGCTGGCCGACGGCGTTTTCGTCGGGCCTGCGGTCGTCCTCACGAACGACCACCATCCTCGCGCGGTCGACGCGGACGGGCGGCCGAAGCGCGCCGGTGACTGGGACGCGGTCGGCGTCCGGGTCGCCGAGGGAGCGTCACTCGGCGCACGATCAGTGTGCGTGGCTCCGGTCAGCATCGGCCGCTGGGCGATGGTCGCCGCCGGCGCTGTCGTGACCCGGGACGTGCCTGATTTCGCCCTCGTCGCCGGAGTCCCTGCTCGTCGGATCGGATGGGTGGGACAAGCCGGCGAGCGTCTTCGCGCGCTGCCGGACCGGATGGGTGTCTGGGCATGCCCACGGAACGGAGCGCTCTACGCGGAACAGGACGGCATGCTGACCGAGCTTTCAACCCCGTACCGAGAAGAGCCGAACCCATGAAGGTCATGAGTGTCGTCGGGGCGCGCCCCCAATTCGTCAAGCTCGCCGCGGTCGCCGCAGCGTTCGGCGATACGGATTACGACCACGTGATTGTCCACACCGGTCAGCATTACGACGCCGATCTGTCCGACGTCTTCTTCTCCGGTCTGTGCATCCCGGAGCCCGATGTGCACCTGGGTGTGGGCTCCGGAACCCACGGAGTGCAGACCGGCACCATCCTGGCAGCCCTTGATCCCGTCATCGCCGCAGCACGGCCCGACTGGGTGCTGGTCTACGGAGACACCAACTCGACTCTTGCCGGGGCCCTGTCCGCGGCCAAACAGCACACCCCCGTCGCCCACCTGGAAGCGGGGCTGCGCTCCTTCAACCGGCGCATGCCCGAGGAGCACAACCGCGTCCTCACCGACCACGCCGCCGATCTGCTGCTCGCACCCACCGAGGAGTCGGTACGCCACCTGGCGGCCGAGGGTCTGGCCGAACGGGTGGTCCTGACCGGGGATGTCATGGTCGATGTGTGCCTGCGTGTCAGGGACACGGTCCTGAACGGTGAGGCCTGCGCCCCGGCGCTTCCGGTCTCCCTCGACGCCCAGGAGCCCTACCTGTTCGCCACCTTGCACCGGGCCGAGAACACGGACGATCCCGAACGCCTCGCCGCCCTCGTGGACGCCCTGGCCGGTCTGCCGGTGCCGGTCGTCCTGGCCGCCCATCCGCGGCTGCTCGCGCGGACAGAGGACTTCGGCATCAAGCTGATCCACGGCTCCCTCCATGCCAGCCGTCCCTTGCCGTACGCGGAGCTGATCGCCACGATCCTCGGCTCGTGCGGCGTGATCACCGACTCGGGAGGACTCCAGAAGGAGGCGTTCCTGCTGGAGCGTGTCTGCACGACGATCCGCACGGAGACGGAGTGGCCGGAAACGCTCCGGGGCGGCTGGAACACGCTCGTGCCGAACCCGGGTGAACTGAGCCCCCAGGCATGGTCGGACACCGTCCTGCGGCCCGCCTCCCGCGCCTCACGCGACATGCCGTACGGCGACGGCCGAGCGGCAGGCCGCGTGGTGCGGGCGCTGGAGGATCACGCGGGGGGACTTCATGCCCGCTGAGCCGCCGGTGACGTGGCACCGAGCACGATGACCTCGGCCCCGGCCCAACGGTCCCGGTCAAGGATCCGCCGTCCGTCGACCACGACGCGCACCTGAGGGAACTGGTCGGAGCCCATGTCCCGGTACTCGCCGTGATCGGTTTGGACGACTGCGGCCGTGACCGCCTGGCCGGTGTACGGCGGCAGGCCGAGTGCACGCAGCTCGTCGGCCCCGTACAAAGGATCGGACACGTACGGCGAGGCGCCCCGCGTCCGGAGCGCCTCGACGACCGGGAACACCCCGGAGAAGGCCGTCTCCTTGACGCCGCCCCGGTAGGCCGCACCGAGTACGAGCACGCCCGCGCCGGTCAGGTCGCCGTACACCTCCGCAAGCCGGCGGACCGCGTACTCGGGCATCGAGGCATTGGTCGCACGGGCTTCCCGGACAACCGTCGCTTCCGAGTCGTTCCACAGGTACATCTGCGGATAGACGGGAATGCAGTGACCGCCGACGGCGATGCCCGGGCGGTGGATGTGGCTGTACGGCTGCGAGTTGCAGGCGTCGATCACCAGGTCCACGTCGACACCGACGCGGTCCGCGAACCGTGCGAACTGGTTCGCCAGCCCGATGTTCACATCACGGTAGGTGGTCTCGGCCAGCTTCGCGAACTCCGCGGCCTCTGCCGAGCCGAGGTCCCACACCCCGTTGGGGCGGGGCAGCTCGTCGCGCGGGTCGAAGTCGAGGACGGACTCGTAGAACTCGGCACCCTGGCGGGCTGACGCCGTGTCGATGCCGCCGAGGAGCTTGGGGTAGCGGCGCAAGTCGGCGAAAACCCGGCCGGTCAGTACCCGCTCGGGGCTGAACACGAGCGCGAAGTCGCGGCCCGCGGTCAGTCCGCTGCCCTGCTCGAGCATGGGGGCCCAGCGGCCGCGCGTGGTTCCGACGGGCAGTGTCGTCTCGTACGACACGAGTGTGCCGGGCTGCAGCCCGCGCGCCACGGCTTCTGTCGCCGCGTCCATCCAGGCGAAGTCGGGGACGCCCTCGGTGTCGACGTACAGCGGGACGACGAGGATCACCGCCCGGGCATCGGCGACCGCCGACGTGGTGTCGGTGGTGGCCACCAGCCGGCCCTCTGCGACCACGTCCTTCAGCTTCCCGGCGAGGTCGGCCTCGCCGGGAAACGGCTCGACGCCCTCGTTGACCAGCCTGACGACGTTCTTATTCACATCGGCGCCGATGACGTAGTGGCCTTTTGCGGCGAACTGGACGGCGAGCGGCAGGCCGATCTTTCCGAGCGCCACTACACAGATCTGCACGGCTGATTCCTCCTAGGGGTCGGTTTCGATTCAGCGCGGCGACCCGAACGGCCACCCCGTCGTTCGGGAGAAGCTGTTCGCCGGCCCAACGGGACTTCCTTAGTCCGGCGCTCTGCTGGGGTGGCCGTCATGACCGCTGGGTGACCATCGCCAGGGTCTGGGTGCGGGGACTTCGCAGGTCCACGGACACCTTCCTCCGTGCCGAGTCGAGGACCGCCTCCGCCACCTCGACCGTCCGCAGCCCCTGATCGAGAGTGACGATGTCCGTCGCCTTGCCCTCCACGGCATCACGGAACCGCTCGTGCTCGACGAGGAGCGGCTCGCGCTTGGGGATGGCGTAGCGGACCATGTCGCCCTCGGCGACTCCCCGGAAGGCACGTAGCGCCTCCCACTCGGTGGTCATCGCTCCGTTGGCGTGGAAGGTCAGGTCTGCCGTGAGAGTGTCCGCGGCGAGGCAGCCGCGCTCACCGGTCACCGCGGTGAAGCGCTCCTTGTAGGGACTGAGCCAGTTGACGAGGTGGCTGACCATGATGCCGTCGACGAGGTCACCGACCGCGCACACCATGTCCTCGTGAGGGCGGCCGCTCTTGGACACGGTGCGCGCCGAGACCGAGACGTAGTCGTGGCCGGTGACCCAACTGGTGAGGTCGATGTCGTGGGTGGCCAGGTCCTTGACCACCCCGACGTCGGCGATGCGGTGCGGGAACGGCCCCTGGCGGCGCGTGACCACCTGGAACACATCTCCCAGTTCTCCCGACTCGAGGCGGGAACGCAGGCTCTGCAGTGCCGGGTTGAACCGTTCGATGTGTCCGACTCCGGCGACCAGTCCGGCTCGGCTGAAGGCGTCGACCAGTCGTTGTGCCGCGGGCACGGAGTGGGCGAGCGGTTTCTCGATCAGAGCGGGCACGCCGTTCTCGGCCAGGGCCATCCCGATCTCCTCGTGCGCCGCCGTGGGACACGCGACCACCGCGTAGTCGAGTCGCAAGGCCAGCAGTTCCGGCAGGGTGGCGACAACGGGGGCGCTCCGGACGGCACCGGTGGCATCTCCTGCCGGGTCCATGACGCCCACCAGGTCGACACCGTCGAGCGACGACAGCACTCGGGCATGATTGCGCCCCATCGCTCCCAGACCGATGAGCCCGGCCCGCAGGGGAAGCCGGTTCACCGTTCCCCTCCGGCATCGCTCACGGCCCCGGCGATGCGCTCCAGCTCAGCCTGTTCGAGACTCGGGTGAACCGGGAGGGACAGAACCTCGGCAGCCGCCCGATCGGTCTCGGGCAGGACGGGCCCGCCCTGGTCCTGGTAGGGCCTGAGCCGGTGGATCGGGACCGGGTAGTACACCGCGCTGTCGATGCCCTGTCGTGCCAGGTCCCGCTGCACGGCATCCCGGCGACCGCCAGGAATGCGAACCGTGTACTGATGGTAGACGTGCCGTGCGCCGTCCGTCTCGTGAGGAACGGACACCCCCGCGATGCGGGAATCGAGCACCTTGGCGTTGGCCCGTCGCTGCTCCGTCCAGGCCGGCAGTTGCCTCAGCTGCTCACGGCCGACGGCCGCTGCGACGTCGGTCATCCGCATGTTGGCCCCGACGATCTCGTTGGCGTACCTCTGTTCCATGCCCTGGTTCCGCAACAGCCGGAGAGTGCGGGCAAGGCGCGGATCGTCCGTCGTGATCATGCCGCCCTCAAGGGCGTGCATGTTCTTCGTCGGGTAGAAGCTGAAGCACCCCGCCGCACCGAAGCTCCCCACGGGGCGTCCGTGCAGGGTGGCTCCGTGCGCCTGGCAGGCGTCCTCCAGCACGGCGAGTCCATGGCGTGCGGCAAGTTCCATCAGCCCGTCCATGGGCGCGGGATGCCCGTACAGGTGCACCGGCATGAGGGCCGCGGTGCGCGGGCCGATCACCGCTGATGCGGCGAGCGGGTCGAGGCAGTAGGTGTCGGGCGTAATGTCGGCGAACACAGGTTCGGCACCCGCGAGACGTACCGCGTTGGCGGTCGCGGCGAACGAGAACGAGGGCACGACGACCTCGTCCCCTGGTCCGATACCGAGGGCCAGAAGGCTCAGGTGCAGGGCGGAGGTTCCGGAGTTGACCGCCACACAGGAGCGGCCGGCGACCAGTGCGGAGAACTCCTCCTCGAAGGCGGCCACTTCTGGTCCCTGGACGACGCGGCCGCTGCGCAGAACGCGTACGGCCGCCGCGATCTCGGGTTCACCGATCACGGGCCGGGCAGCCGGGATCGGTGGAAAGGAGCGGGTCATTGGACTTCTCCGTTCGGAGGGAGAAAGAGAGTCGACCCACGGACAACTCCTCCTCACCGCACCCGGTTTTTCCTGGCCGTCACATATCCACCCTTATGGCCGATGAAGGCTGGCACTCGTGCCTCGAATCAGGAATCCGTCGACTGCGGGCCGTACAGCCGCCACCCTGCTGAGCGCACATGGCAGCGGCTTGGGCGTCGCGGTGGTGCAGGCGTGCGGATCGCGTTGGGCGTAGCCGGAGAAGCGTCTCCCCGCCGGGTGGTCTGCACCGTGCCCTGCCTCGGAGCGACGGCGGCCGCGTTGCAGGCAATCCAGGCCTGGGCAACTGCGGTGCTCCGCACGCGGCGGGCGTCGACAAGCGTCGCCACTGCGACGGCAGTGGCGACGGGACCGCACCCGACACAGAACATGGCGAGTGCGCTGAGCCTGCTCATAGTTCCTCGACCGCCCGAGCAGCGTCACTTCTCGCTGGCATTGATCATGGAGGTGGCGGCCGGAGTGGGAGCCGGGGTGGCGGTGTCACGGCGCTGTCAGCGCGGTGCGGTGGTGAGGACGGTTACGAAGTCGACGAGCATGGGGCTGCCGGGCCGGGTCCTTGCGGTGGGGGTGTGGTGGCCGGCGAGAGCGTCGGGGAAGCTGCCGCCGATGGCGAGGTTGAGCAGGATGAAGTGGCCGTGGCCGGTGGCGGCCTTCCAGGCGGCCGGGTCCAGCTGGGTTGAGCTGACGGTGTGGAAGAGTCTGCCGTCGACGTACCAGCGCAGGTACTCGGTGGGGCTGCTGCGGTCCCATTCCAGGGTGTAGGTGTGGAAGTTGCCGGTGCACGGTGAGGTGGTGCAGGCGGTGTCGGCGGCCACGCCCGTGTCTTGGTTGCATGGCTTACCGCCTGGTGTGCCGCAGTGCAGGGCGCCCCAGATGCGGTTGAGGCCGTTGGCGTTCTCCATGATGTCGAACTCGCCGGCCTCCGGTACGGGGATGCCCTGGCGGTAGGAGGCCCCCAGTGTCCAGAAGGCGGCCCAGTATCCCTCGGCGGCGGACCCGGTCACGGATGGCAGTTGGATGCGGGCTTCGATGCGCTGTTTGCCGCCGTTCGGTGGCTGGAAGTCGCTGCGGCGGGTCTCGATGCGGCCGGAGGTCCACCGGCCGGCACGGTCGCGCAGTGGTGTGATGCGCAGGCGGCCCTGGCCGTCCAGGCGGAGGTTGGCGGGGTCGTCGGTGTAGGTCTGGACTTCGCCGGTGCCCCAGTGCGGTGGTCCGCCGGGGTACTGGGTGCCTTGGTCGATGATCCACCGGCTGCCGTCGGGAAGGCTGCCGGCGCGGCCGGTGAAGTCGTCGGCCCACACCACGCGCCATCCCTGCGGAGGTGCGGGCAGCGCGCTGGTGGGAGCTGCCCCGCTGCCGAGGGAGAACACGGCCAGCGCGGCCGTGAGGGTCAGACATGCGCGGCGGCCGCGCAACCGGAATCTCATTCAGGGCCCTTCCTTCAACGGCCGGCACACCGGCGTGTGCCGCATTTGCCCATATTTGTGCGTGGATGACTTTAGGGAACGTGGTGCGGAAGTCCGGGGTGTGCCAGGCGTCGGCGCGTCGTTGCGCTGCCGAAGCCGCCTTCGCCCACGTAGACGCCGATTACCCTGACCGGCCCCTTATCCCGCGCAGTCGGCAGCGTCCAACTCGTCAGCGGAATCGGATGCTGAGCAGACCGCTCGGCTTCGGGATGAGAACGAGCAGCTCAAGCAGGCGATGGACAGTCGGCCTGCTGTGGCCGAGCGCATGATGGCGGTCGTGACGGGCAAGGAGCCACGGCCTTCATGGACGTCACCGGCCTCAACGTCTTCTTCGCTTCTGCGCCGCACGACAGCCCCCGGGCCGCGGACGACTGCGAAGGGACTGAGCCGCCAGCCGCTGCCTGCGGGCGAGCCTCGGAGCGGGAGCACCACTCGACGGAGGTCGTGCTCGAAGTGATCCGTCAGTGCGGCGTCTGTCGCTATGCGTACGGAGTTTATGATGCCGCCATGACAGTAGCGGGGATCTGTCGACAGTCCGTGAAGATGGCGTGCGGCTGTGTTTCGTGGGTATCCGTGCGCCGTTGGCCGGGTTGCTCAGGACGAGGGTGACGGTGTGGTGCCGGTGGTGCATGAAAACGAGGACCAGCCGCTGGCGGGCCGTCCGGTGCTGTCCGCTGTCGCTTTCGAGGGCGGGGAGCGGATCGCTGAGGCGCGGCATGTCGCGCGCGGTTTCATGACCGAGGTGCAGGCCGTTCACGGGATCCCGGTGTCGGAGCGGGCCATGGGTCTGGTGGAGCTGGTGGTCAGCGAGCTGGTGACCAACGCCCACAAGTACGCTCCGGGCCCGAGTCTGCTGGACCTGGAGGTCGTTGACGGCGCCGTGGAGATCAGCGTGTGGGACAGTGATCCGGCCTTGCCGGTGCCTCAGGTCGCGGACACGGGCCGGGTGGGCCAGCACGGACTGGAGATCGTGATGGCGGTGTGCCGCAGCTTCGAGATCCGCCGAGAGCCGGTCGGCAAGCGGGTGAAGGCTGCGATCGTGCTGGCCGATGACCCCGGCGGCCACCCGGCAGGCCGCCTGCTGTGAGACGGACAGCGCGGCCCGGTCGGCCGTGATCGGCGTGCCGTTGGGCTGACGGTGTTCACGCGCCGATGCTGCCGGCCGGTGAAGATCACATGTCTTGACGCCGCAGCCGAAGGCAGGCATTGAGGGAGACCCTGTCCCCGACGGAGTTGGTGGTGACGCCCGCCCGCATGTCACGGCCCCCTCCCTCACGAGAGGGGCGATACCTCACTCACTTGGGGCAGGAGAACGCCTGGCTACGCCATGCGGTCACCTCTCACTCGACGGTCGACCAGGCCATCGGGGTCTTCATCGCGGTCCACCGGATTGCGCCGGCGGCGACGCAAACCGAGGGTCCGAAGGCGCTGTTCCACCACGCGGTGGGCTGGCTGCGCCGCAACCGGGTGCTGTTGCCGGGCGTGAGCGTGCTGGCCAGGCAGGTGTCGGAGGTGCGAATGGTCAAGGACGTGCGGCTGCACGCCACCTTCGCGGGCACTGCCCGGGGACTTGGTGGCGACGCTGAAGACGCCGGACGGTTCGCGGTTCTCTGCTGACCGATCCGGAGAACACGATCACGTCGATTACCAAGGTCCTGGGCGTCTCGCGGGCGACGTTCTACAAGTACGTGCCGGAATTGGCGGCAGCCGAGGCTCCCTGGTGAGTCTCCTCCCGGGCGGGACTGCCCGCCCCGCGCTGATCCCGCGGCGGGTCAGGTCGCCGCTGGGCCGGACAGCTCCTCGTCGGCGCGGTCGGTCGTCGACTCCGAGGATCCGTCGCGGTGCGGCGACGTCGCCGCGGCACCTCCGAGCGCACCCGGGGTGCGCAGCTCGGCAACGTCCGGCTGGACCGAGACTTCGTTGCCCGGGAGGTGCGCGGCGGCGCGTGTGGCCGGAGTCCTGCTGGACTGCTTCCGCCTCCCCCTGTCACGTTCGAAGCCGTGGGGAACCGGCTACGGAGGCTCGGCGTGCGGGTGCCTTCATTCGATGACGTGCTCAGAACAGCGTGCACGTGATGCGGCACAGGCTCTCTGCCAGGGCCGGGCCCCGGGGGAAACAGCATCCCCGGGGCCCGGCATATGGAGTTGTGCTGCTCAACGACCGTGCAACTCAGCCGTCACGTGGGGGCCGGTTGCCGGTCACGCACGCAGCAGGTGGTCAGCGGTGGTGGCGACCGCCGTGGTGGTGACCGCCGCCGTGGCGGTGGTGGCCCCAGGACTCGTCGTCAATGAAGCGTCCGCGGTCGTTGCGGAGAGTGGCGGTGTCGGAGCGGTTGTCCCAGACGTAGTGGCGGAGGTCTTGGTAGAGGTCGGTGTCGGTGTCGCGGCCGATGCCGGTGTGGATGCGGACGGTTGCGCGGCCGTCCAAGCGGTAGTGGTCGAAGGTGTAGGTGTGGCCGTCCTCGTTGCGAAGGGTCCAGCCGTCGAGGTTGACCGCGCGGCGGGCGGTGTTGGTGATCTCCACCCATTCGCGGTTCAGGGAGCGGTTGGAGCCGTCTTCGGGGCCGGGGGAGTTGTACTGGACAGCCGAGATCTGTACCTTCGGCCGCTCGTGGCGGGCGTGGTCGGCGGCGGACGCCGGCAGCGTCACCACCGAGACGAGCGTGCCAGCGGTGAGCGCTGCGGCGGCGAGACGGCGCGCGGTGGCAGAAGCGGAAGCGGACATCAGGTCCCCTCACGTGCGGACACCCTCCCCGGCCCAACCACGAGGGGCTGACCGGGGACGTTGGTGCGTGTGCGGTCGCGGCCGGCTGGCCGCACACACACTCTGTCCATGCCGTGGAGAAGTCGAGGGGGAAACATGGCCTCTGTTACCTGTTGTCCAACTTTCTATGACTCTCGGATGTAACATCCACTTATTTTCCCTGGGTGCGAAGTTGACGCGCCCGCGGACCTGCACCCCTTGTGGGCCTTGAGGCGTGGGGTCTGTTCGCCAGGGTGCACCACCCCGCAGCGGCTCGGGTTGTCACCCGAAAGTGAGCAACAGCGAGGCTCAATGCCCCCACGCCCCTACACGTCGGAGATGCGAAAAAGGGCGTTGGGCGTGGCGGTGTGTGATGAGGCAGGCGGTGAGCCGAGGGAGGCCAGGGCAGTTCCCGCGGCTCGCTGAGAGAGTCGACCAGCTGCCGCTTTCGCTGTGACCGTTCAGTCCAAGGAGAGTCCCAGGGTGCCTGCGCTGCCGGGGAGTTCGGAGTTTTGGCTGTGCGTCTCCTTGTCACCCGCGGCGAACCCTCGTGCAGCACGTCGCTCACATCGAGGACTTCGAGGACGCTGCGGAGGGCGCGGACGCCTGGCCCGTTATTGGCTGGCTGCTCAACGCGCACCTCGCCCTCGATCCCGTATCGGACACAGCACACGCCTTCGGCCCCGACGAGGAGACCGTGCAGGAACTCCACACGGACGTCTCGTCACTGATCCAGGTCACCCTCTGGTTCCAGCGCCTGATCGAGGAGTTCACCCTCAACGGCACGAGGAAGCCGTCTGGTCGGTAGGAGCCAACGATCGCCATGGGCCAGCGCTTCAAGTACAGCAGCCGAGAGGCGAACTCCTCCGGCAGGAGGAGCCCTTCGCACGTCGGAAGATGCGCGCCAAAACGGTGCCCTGGCGCGTGCGACACCGCGAATTGTGTCGGTGATCCGAGACAGGGGAGGCGGCCGGCCGTGACCAGGATCGGATCTTGACTCCCGGAGAGTGCCGTGTCCGCAGCGGCGCCGCCCGCGAGGCGGTCTTGCTGCGCAGCCAGGACCGGTGAGAGAACCCGGACTGTCTGCTCACTGTCCTGCCCTGTCGCACTGCAGCCAGGACAACCCCTGCTGGCGTTGTGTCCCAGCTGCCATGCCAACAAGACCCGCGGTGTGGACCGAAGCGCACTGAGGGAGCGCCTGCGGGCGTGGCACTGGCGCTGGACGCTGCCGCTATGCAGCAGGAGCAGGGCGGCCCATCCGCATGAGCTACTGCCCTACTCTCGACGACGTCGGGTCGTTCAGGCGGGTTTCAGGCGGTCGACAACGGAAAGCCATGTCTCACCGTTGACGAGTTGAAGGGCGACTTGGGCCCGGGCCGAGAGGTCGAGTGGGTCGAGGTCTTCGGCATGCGCAGCGTGCGCGATGCGGTCCGAACCCGCGCCGACCAGCGGGGCGGCGGTGCGCAGCGAGGCCTCCAGCGCCACGCCCTGGGTGGCGCCGCGGTGCAGGATGATGCTCCGTGTGCGGTACAGCCGGCGCAGCGCGGTCCGGAAGGCGTCTGCGACGTCGCCCAGCACCGGTCGGGGATCCGTCACCAGGTCGGCCATGCGTTGGGCTGCGGGCCGGTCGCTGTACTTCGTGGGTGCCCCGGTGAAGTCCAGAGCTGAGGCGCAGCCCGTGATCAGCGCCTCAGCGACCGGGCGGGCGCGCTCTTGGGGTGTGGCGCAGGCCGTGATTCCCCGAGCGAGGTCGTCCTTCCTGCTGGGCTTGTGACGGTCGCGAGGGCGGTGAGATCGGCTGGGGGCCACGAACAGGCGATGACGGCCGCCATTCGATCGGCTGACCGCCTTCCCGAACCGCTCGTGCTCCCCCTGGGGTCGTCCGGGGTGAGTCAACAGTGCTTCGACGGCGGCCCAGGCGCTGGCCACGGCCAAGGCTGCCATAGGGCCCGCGGTTGACCGCGGTCGCGAGCTCCAGGGCGTCGTCGATCCGGCCTGGGGTGCCAGGCCCTGCTAGAGGTGCCCCTCAAGCAGGGAAGCGATCTACCGCTCGTCCAGGCTTGTATGGCGACTGGCCGGCGGTCCGTCCTCCCGTCAGCCCCTTCCGCTCCTGGAACGTCACTTTCCAAGGAGCGCACACCCGAGCACTCAGCGCCGGAGCACGTCGGCGAGCCAGTCGAAAACAACGTCGCAGTGCTGCTGAGGGGTCATCGGGGAGCAGTGCAACTGTGCCCCGGTGGCCTTCGTCAGTTTCACGTAGTCCCGCCGCGTGCGCAGCAGGTCGTACATCTCCTGCGGCTGGCCCGGGTAGAACTGCTCGAAGTCGTAGTCCAGCACGAGCGTCGGGGCCTTGATCCTTCCGACGATCCCGGTGATGTCGAGGCCCATGGCCACCTGCGCCGGTGTCCAGAGGTCGGTGAGGACCTTGCCCTGGCGCGCCTGGCGCAGCGCCTGCCGATCGAACACCTCGAAGCGCTTCTTGACGTTGAAGGCCTCCTGCGGGGTCAGCTGCGGGACGACCTCCTCGTTCCAGATCCGGTTGGTCTCCTCCTTGTCGGGTGTGACGATGTCACGCAGTGCCTCGTCGAACCCGAGCCAGGGGCTGAGGCATCCGGGCATCGCCACACAGGCGGCGAGCCGGTGCTCGAAGGCGGCGGCGCGCGGGGCGAGATTGCCGCCCATGCTGAGGCCGGTAAGGGCGATCCGTCGGCCGTCCACGTCCTTGCGCCGCAGCAGCCAGTCGACGATCGGGGCGACCACCGTCTCCCAGCGGGTGGTGAAAGGGATCTCCTCGACGAACAGCAGCTGCCCCTGTCCGGGACCGTCGTAGACGAGGGCGTTCCAGCCGCGGTCGAGGGCTGCGGACACGCCGTAGGTCCACATGTCCACGTTCTGCCCGTCACTGCCATTGGTGAGGATGACGGTGGGGCGCCGCTCGGCGGGGCCGTCCGGGCGGAAGAACCACAGCGGCAGCCGGGTCCGGCGCCACGGGACCCGGGCGGTGATGGCGGCGGGCGTGCAGAGCCGGGCGAAGGTGTCCCAGGCCCTGCGTCCCTCCTCGTAGACCGCCTCCTCGTCACCGGGCTGGTCGGTGCCCAGGACGTAGAACAGCGCCTGGCCGTAGTACTGGGCCGCGCGCAGCGAGCGGAAACGGCGGGTCTGCGACGGCGTCCCGCGGCCGTCCCGGCCCACCGCCGGGGGAGCGGATAGCCGGTCGCCCCAGGACCGGAAGGTGTCGGTGTAGGTCTGCTCGGAGAGCCCCGCCGCGTTGATGGCGTTGACCGCGGTCAGCACCTCGCCGACCTCGGAGGCGCGCATGCCTGCGGCGCCCAACGCGAGCAACCCGGCGAAGTTGAAGCCGGGATCGGCGAAGAGCTGCATCGCTCCCGGCGTCGGATTGGGCGCCGCCGAAGGCGCAGTGGGCGCGGCGGCCGCGGTACGAGCGGTGCTCCCGACGGCGAGCGCGCCCGCCCCCGCGGCGAGCCCGGTCAGGGCCGTGCGGCGGGTGAGGGAGGCAGGCTGGTGAGATGTGCTTGCGGTCATGCGGGGGACGCTACGATGCTCCACCCCGCGCGCAAATATGACGCGCCCTCCCATGCTCCGAACGGGCCCGTGCTCGCACCCGGTCAGTACCGCACAGGGTGCGCAGGACACAGTCACCGCATGTCCAGGCCCAGCGCCCGCTCGACGCCTCGGAAGGGTTGTCTCGCCTCCAGACTGTCGCGTTGACGATGCACATCGACGACCCTCGACCACGCCATTGCGGAGCTCACCGCTACCGGGGCCCCCGACGCATGAATGACCCAGCGGCACTGCGGCTGCGGCACGCCCTGGAACACGCTGGCATTAGCGTGCGACCGGGCACCGACCAGGCTGTTGTGCACGCCTTCCAGCGGAGCGTACCCGGCAGCCCCGAACACCAGCGGCGCTCTGTCTGCCTGCACGCTGTGCACGGAAGCCGGTATCTCGCGCGCCACCTACTACCGCTCACCCCTGGCGAAGATCATCACCGGACTGCTCCGCACACCAGACGCGCCGCGCCCGCAGACGGACACCCTGACAGCGGACATATCCCGCCTCAAAAGGCCGACCAAACGATGCGCTGGCAACACGTAGCCGAGCAACGGGAGACGCGCGCGACCACCGCCGCATACACCAACCACATTAGGCTCTGCGCCTGCGAAACGCCGAACTCGAATAAGAGAATCCCCCCTGCGCGAAGCTCTCCACCACGGCGGCTTCGTGGCCGGAGGGTGCACATGGTCATCCGGTGCTCGGACTCGTTGCGAAGTTGATCGAGTCGTCCTCCCCGCGGAGCCACTTGTTAGGTGACGGCGGCTGAGGGCTTGCGACCGCCGAGGGCGGGGCCGGAACGTCACCGGTCGCGGTCTTGCGGACTCCAGCGTTCTCAGCCGATGTCGCAACCAGGTCAGCCGGGGTGCAGGCGAAGATGTCGCGGAACGCGGCCAGGACTTGGAGGGAAAGCCGTTCCGGGGTGCCCGAGACCAGGCGGTGGATCTGCGAGGCGCAACTCGACGCCTCGATCGCGCAGCATCGGCACAAGTTCGGTCGTGGTGAAGATGTCGTGCGCGGCCATCACCTCACGCAGCTTCCATGTGTAGCCGACCTTGCGTTTCACGACTGCCTCCGATTCTGGCTCTCCAGGGCGGCGGCGGTGCCGTCGAGGTGCCGTCGCAGGGTGCGGGTGCCGGAGTCCGTTTTCTGCCCACACCGCGGGGCCGGGTGAGCCGAACGGCATGCCGGTCCCTGTATCACGCTGAGGTGCTCGATTCAGCGATGGGCCGCAACCACTGGTGTGTCAGTTCGCATCGAGCGCGCTGAGCCAGGCCTTGCCCGGTGGCGGAACGAAAAAGTAGCCGCCTCCCGTGGTGAGGGTGTACCTGGACATGGCCTCCCCTTGGAGCCTGCGCTGTACCGCCTCGAAGCCCTTCTCCAAGTCACTCTGGAAGCAGGAGAAGATCAGCCCTTGATCGTCCGGGGCCCGGTGGTAGTTGTAGCTGCGCCGGACCATCGGGGGAGGGGTACGGGGGTTCGGTGCCGCTCTACGGACATGTGCGTCTAGCGGGGTGATCTTGCCGTGAGGGTCGGTAGCGAAGATGGCTCGTTCGGTGCTGGGTGTGCCGTCCAGCCACCGGCCGTTCCGGCGTCGGCCGATGATGCGTTCCTGCTCCTCCTGGGTGTCCCGGTCCCAGAAGTCGGTGGCGAGCCGGATGATCCGGATTACCTCATAGCTGCCGCCGACGGCCCATGACGGCTCACCCTGACCGGCCCTGATGATCGCACGTTCGGTGATTTCGGACGCAGTGGCGGGGTTTCCATGCCCTTCGGTGAAGTGGAACGGGTTACGGGCCAGGCCCCGGCCGTCCTCGGCGCGGTTCTCGGGACGAGTGCCGTCCGCGCGCCAGCGCACCTGCTGCTGGGGTAACGCACGCAGCATTTGCTCGGCGGCCTGCCGCACAGCGCGGGCGGAGGATCCGGTGATGTGGAGTAAGAGGTCGCCATGTGACTGGACGGGGTCCAGTACGTCACCTGCAAACGAGGGCATCCGTTTGAGGTGCCGCGGTTTGTCGACGTGAGAGGTAAGGGCGCCTTGGCCCAGTGCCAGCCAGGCGGAGACCCTACCGCCATCGATCGCCGTGATGGCTTGATGCGCGGCGCGCAGCGCATCGGCGCGTTCGCTGCCCAAAGTGATGTCGAGCGAGATGAACTGTGCATACGGCAGCGGTGCTGCTCCGCGGAGGTGGGCTGGTTCCTTCTCGTGCCCTTCGGGTGAGCCGTCGGGCAGAGCAATGACGCCGGCGGCAGTAAGGGCGCCTGCTCCAGCCGCCATGGCCGCCGAAGCGGTGAGGAGCCTGCGTCTACTGGTCACGGTTCCGGGGCGCTCTCAGGCGGAGCGCAGGTGCAGAAGCCTCCGCCTCCTGCCATCCATCGATCACTACCGCCCTTATGTAGCTGCAAGGGTCGCTTGTTCATGTTGAGCATGTGTTGGCCATTGCTCCTCCCCGTTGCGGGCGCTGTACGGGTTTGTGTTTGCGCGGCACCCCGGTATTTATCGTCGGGTTGAGAGCTATTCGACGTCAGGTGCCGGTAGAGCCATCTTTTTGGATGGCGGTACTCACTCCGGATTCTGTCAGGAGTTCGGCGATAAGTGTGACTTCCACCAGTGTTCCCTGATAACCCCTGTGGCGCAGCTCTTTTGCGTCTTCTTGAGCCTGTTTGACGCTACTTCCGAATGCGTCTCGGAATGCCTTGAGGATCTTACCGCTCGGCCTTTCCGGGCCTTCGAGAAGGATGCGGTAGGTTCCGTGCTCTGCAAGAAGGGGGGTGCGCACGGCGTCGGGAGCGGGGCCCCATCCCGCGTCATGCCAGTTCCCGCATGTGTCGCAGGCCCACTCAAGTTCCCAGCGCAGTCGTCCCTCTCTGATCAACTGCACGGCCCAGCCTTCACATGGCGCTCGGCAGTTGCTGCACGCTCCGGTGAGTCGCGCTGCCTGTTCTGTCACTTCCACCCTCGCAGTCGCAGGTACCTGTCTACTGTCCCGTAGAACTTATCGGAAAGTCCAGAGCCGTCACGTGGATGATGCGTACCCGCGGGGATGCCACGCTGGAACCAGCGATGGTGAAGTTCTTCGTGTATGAGGGTGTTGCGCAGTTCGTTTCGACTGGCGAAGGGCTTCCAGCCGATTCGTGTACCCGCGTTCGGCTTGGATATCCCGGTGTTCACCCTAGGGCTGTACTGCGGGTAGTGGGTGAACCTGATGTTGGGGAAGTCCTCCCTGATCGTAATGTCAATGGCGCGGTTTCTTGATCTGGCTGTTTTGCCGGTTACATTGCTTAGATCTGCTACCCATTCATTCCCTGCTCCCCTGTGCTCGACGAGCGATCGACCGGCCCCGAGCTTGCTGCCGATGCCAGCGCCGATCATGCCTGCTGCGCATCCCATGGCAGCCGCCCCGCCGACTTGGCCCCAGTTGACTTTGCGGCCGGACAGGCGCTGGGTGAGCCAGTCGAGTCCGCCGTCGACGACGCCGCCGATGATGCAGCCGGCGATGAGGGGGTTGTTGCCGGAGGGGTCGGTGTAGGTGGTGGGGGAGGACAGGGCGTATTGGTAGAGGTTGGTGCCGCCGGCGTGGCCGATGGGGTCTTGGGAGATGAAGCGGCCGGTCTGGGGGTCGTAGTAGCGGTTGCGGTAGTAGAGCAGGCCGGTGCCGTCGTCTTCGCGGCCGGTGAAGGTGTAGGGGTTTGAGGTGGTGCCGGTGGCGGTGGGGGTGCCGTTCGGGTCGTAGGCGTAGGTGGTGGCGATGGTGCCGTCGGTGTTGGCCAGGCCCACGACGGTGCCGAGGGCGTCGGTGAGGTAGGCCTGGGTCTTGCCGCCTTCGGTGCGGGTGAGGAACTCGTCCAGGCCCGAGGTGGCCACGCTGGCTGCTGTTGTCCCGGTGGCGTTCTGTTCGACCAGTGGGTTGGTGCCGTCGGTCAGGTACTTGCTGGTGGCGGTGCCGGTGGTCCTGGAGATGCGGCCGCCGAGCGGGTCGTAGCCGAACGATGAGGTGGTGCCCGCCTTGGCCAGGCCGGTGAGTTGGCCGCGGGCGTTCCAGGTGTAGGTGCGCAGGCCGTCGTTCTGTAGCTGGCCGACGTCGTCGTAGGTGAAGGTGCGGCCGTTGTAGGTGGTGATGCGGTTGTCCTTGCCGAACTGCGTTCCGCTCTCCGCAGCGGGCAGAGCCACCTTCGTCAGCGAGCCGGTCAGACCTGTCTGCAGGCCGCGGACGTCCCTGGCATACGTCAGATCGCCGACGGTCTTGGTGCCTTGGGCGTAGGCGATGGACTTGATGACGCCGGTGGTGTCGTAGCCGGTGGTGCGGGTGATGCCACCGGGCAGGGAGGCGGTTTTCTCCCGGCCCACGGCGTCCAGGCCGAAGGTGACGTCCTGGGTGCCGGTCTTGACCGATGTGAGGATGCTGGACTTGTCGTAGCCGTAGGTGGTGCTGGTTCCGGCTGCGGTCATCAGTTTGCGGCGGTCGGCGTTGTCGTAGTCGTAAGTGACCTTGCCGGTGGGGCCGGTGGTGGTGGCCAGGCGGTCGTGGACGTCGTAGGTGAAGGCCTGGTTGCCGGCTTTGCTGTCGGTGATCTGCTTGAGCAGGTCACGTGTGTCGTAGTCGTAGGTGACGGTGGACTCGGCCTGGCCGGCGGCGTCGACGCCGTACTTGGTGCTCTTGGGCCGGCCGAGCAGGTCGTACTCGGCGACGGCGGTCTTGCCGGACCTGCTGGTGGCCTTCTTCAGGAACCCGGCCGCGTCGTACTCGAACAGTGCCTGCGCGCCGAGCGGGTCGGTCGCCGTTTTGGGGCGGTCGGCCTGGTCGTAGTCCCACTTGGTGGTGTTCAGGCGGGCGTCGGTCAGGGTGGTGAGGTTGCCGTTCTCGTCGTATCCGAGCGAGGTGGTGTGCCCCAGTGGGTCGGTGATTTCCCTGGGCTGGTTGAGCGCGTCGAACAGGACTGTGGTCTGTGAGCCGGCCTCGTCGGTGAGGGCGCTGACGCGGCCGGCGGCGTCGGTGAACTGCCGGGTGATGCGCCCCTCGGCGTCCTTCACCTGGGCCAGGTCGCCGTGCTGGTAGGTGTATTCGCTGGTCGCGTTCGCATTGTCGGTGACCGTCTTGACCTGGCCACTTGCGTTGAACGTGAAGCCTGTCTTGCGGCCTTCGGGGTCGGTGACCGCTTCAAGATCGCCGGTGGCGTTGTAGCCGAAGACGGTGGCGTTGCCCAGCGGGTCGGCGGCCTGGGTCGGCTGGTCGTAGGGGCCGTCGAAGGTCGTCTTGCCCGTGGAGCGGGCATTGGCGGTGCCGGCCAGCTCGAGCGCCGAGGTGATGTGCCCGTTGGCGTCGTAGGACAGTTCGGTGCGACGGCCGAAGGGATCCACGACGGCGGCGATGCGGTGCTTGGTGCCGCGCTCATACACAGTCTTGCGGGCCAGCGTCGTGCCGTACGCCTGGGTCTCGTTGACGGCGAAGCCGCTGTTGTCGAACTCCACTCTGCGTACCGCGCCGCCCGGCTGGGTGACCTCCGTGGCCGTGATCTGGCCGGCCGGGGTCTGCGTGTAGGCGAAGGAGTATTCCTGTCCCTCGGTCAGCGTCTGCTTCTTGACCCGGCCGTCGGCGTAGTAGGTGTTGGTCAAGTAGACGATGCCGCGGGCGTCCTTGGCGGTCGCGATCCGGTTGGTCGCACCGTCGTAGGTGAACGAACTGGCCTTCCCCGCGGGGTCGGTGACCGTCTTGAGCCGGCCGGCCTCGTCGTAGGTGTAGGAGGTGCTGCGGCCGGTGTTGTCCTGCGCCTTCGTGATCCGTTGGGCGCTGTCGTAGCTGAAGGAGATCCAGCGTCCACCGGGGGCGGTGAGGGAGGTGATGTCGCCCTTGGAGCCATTGGAGCGGGTGATGCGCACCGCGTTGCCGCGCCGGTCGCGGATCTCTTTCAGCGGGCCGTACCAGGGGAAGACGTAGTCGGTGCCAGCCCGCAGCCGTAAGTGCCACCCCCCCGACTCCTGCTTGATCTTGGCGCCGTTCAGGGCGGTGGGGGTGCCTTCGGGTTCGAAGACCGCGTCACCGTAGCTGGTTCCCGGTGAGGTGCGGACGAAGTGGACCTTCTTGCCGCCCGGCAGATACAAGTCCACTTCGGTGTAGAGGCGTTTGGAGTGCAGGTACATGTTGTACGACAGGTCGCGGCCGATACCGAAGGCGCGGGGGCGGGTGTCCCCCTGCCAGTAGGTGCGGGTGACCTCCGCTGAGCCCAGCGGGCCGCTTACGCCCAGGTCGGTGCGGGAGTCGGTGAGCAGGCCGGTCTGCAGGTCGACCGGATCCCCGGAGAGCCAGTCGACGATGTCCGAGATGGCGGAGATATCGAAGGGAATGACGTCGGAGACGCTGAGCATGGCCCCGTGGAAGGCCCACACCCGCGTCTTGTCGTCGGGGACGACCTGCTTGCCGTCGCGGGTGACCGTGCCGTGCCCGTAGGTGTGCCAGCCCTTGCGCTCAGGATCGTAGGCGAGGAAGTCGATCCGGGTGCCGGGGGCTTCGTGCGTGTAGTTCGGGTAGACGATCTGCGCGCCCTTGGGGAACAGATAGGTGCCGCCTGGCTGGACGGTGAAGTAGATCGGCACGACGCTGTTCTTCGGCAGCGGGAACGGGGGCCGGTCGACGGGGATCGCGGTGATGCCCAGCTCGGTGACGGCTTTGCCGTGCTCGTCGCGTACCACCGAGCCCTTGGGGATGCGCACCTCAAGCCCGGGGATCTGCGGGGTGGTCAGGGTGACGTCCGACCGGGTCGGGGCGTCGAAGGTGACGGTGTGCTTGGTGTCCAGCGGCGTCATCCAGACGGGGAAGCCCAGATCGGTGCTGCGGCCCGCTACCGGACGGATCCGGATGTCGTAGCGCCCGTAGCTGCGCTTGCTGGTCTTCGCGCTCGCTCCGTCCACGACCAGGGTGGTGGCCTCGGCGCTGATACCGGACAGCAGGAAGCGTCCCCGGCCGTCGGTCTTCGTGCTCTTCGCCCCGACCCGGACGGTGACCTTGGGCAGCGGCTTGCCGTCCAGCTTCAGCACGTGCCCGGTCAACGCGGTGCTGCCGGGCGGTGCGCGCAGCGCGGGCGGGGCCTTCGGCCCGGCACCCCGCCCGGTGAGCCAGTCCCGGCCCTTGAGATTGTGCGCAGCCGGACGCCAGGCATCGCGGCCCTTCGGCACGATGCCGACTGCCTTCTTCGCCTTGGTTTTCGCCTGCTGCTCGAGCTGGTCACACTTGTCCGCGCGCATCCTGAGCCAGTCCGGCAAGGACAAAGAGAATGTGCGGGCGAGGCGCTCGGCGCGGCACGCGCTCTTCACCGACATCCGTGGCACGTTGCTGGTGAACGCATGTGTCTTCGCTGCCGCGGTCGCCGCTTTGAGGCTCAGGTTGATTGAGCCGGTGGCCGCGTTGGTGGGGTTGAGCCGCACCTTGTAGGTGCCGGCTTCGGCGAGGTCGGTCAAGCCGATCGAGCCGGAAGCGCCGGCCGAGATCAGCCGGGAGCTGACCACCGCGGTGCCCGAGGGGGCCAGCACGTCCGCCCAGAGGCTGTTGGTGAAGGTGTTAGCCGCCACCTCCAGCGATAGGTCATCACCCGCCTTGGCGGTGAACGAGGCATGGACGTTCTGCCCGGCCCGAGCCGCCGTTGCCTTCACTGCCGCACCGCCGCGCGCGAGCACGCCGACGTCGGCCGGCTTGGACAGGGTCAGCGTCACCTTGCCTACGTCCACCCTGCGGTCCGCCACCCGCACCGTGTAGGTGCCGGCCGCCAGCGCCCCGCTGTCCCAGGCGTCGTTACGGCCCGGCGCTGCCGTGATGCTGGAGACTTGTTTACCGTCCGGCCCGGTGATCGTGACGGTTGCGTACGACGGCATCGTCGCCCCCGTCGCGGCAAGGCTGACGAAGTCCCCGGCGTGAGCGGTGAAGGTGGCGATTCCGTCCTGGCCGGGACGGGTGATATTCAGGGTTGGCGACGCACCGGTCGCGCTGAGCGTCCCGCCCTGGACGTAGTGGGAGATGGCGACCTTGACCGTCCCGGTACCGCCGCCGTCGGGGTCGCAGCGCAGCGTGTACTGGCCGCTCTGCGGCAGCGAGTCGATGTCCAGGGAGTTGCTGTCCCCGTTGGGAACGGGCAGATACTCACCTTGCGTACCGTCCGGCCGGTAGACGTAGCAGCGCAGATAGCCGCCCATCGCCGTGGCGTCCACGCCGACGCTCAGCGATTCGCCCTTGGCCGCGGTGAAGGTCCAGTTGCCGTCCTGCCCGATCCGGGGCAGAGCCGTGGACACCGTCGGCCCGTCGAAGGCCACGGCCGCGTTGACCGGCTTGGACAGCATCACCGCCACGGAGCCGGTGTCGGTGGAGCGCGGGTCGATGACGAACTGGTAGGTCCCCGACTCCGGCAGGCCGGTGACCTCCCAGTCGGCCGCCGTGCCGCCGAAGCTGTTGGAGGCGACCGTCGTGCCCTGGGGCGAGACGAGACTGATGGAGGTCTGGGAGGTGAACGAGCCTCCCTGCAGCCCGAACCCGACCGCATCGCCCCGCTCGGCGTCGAACAGGATGCGCGCCTTGTGCTCGGCCGTCACCACCGCCACCTGCGAGGGGTCTGCATCGGTGAACGAGGCCCGCATCGTCGTGTCGTACAGGGCGCCCTCGCCGTCGGCGGTGACGGTGAAGTCGCCCGGCGCCGAAGTTATACCAGTGGGGGTATCGACCTCCACCCGCCCGGTACGGGCATGCGGCGGCACCTCTACGGTCAGCGAGGTAGCGGATGCCTTCTTCACCTCGGCGACTAGGCCGTTGAACCGCACCACGTTGTCGGTGACCGCGGAGGTGAACCCGGCGCCGGACAAGGTGACTTCGCTGCCCGGTGCACCGGAGGCCGGCTCGACCTTCGTCACGCTCGGCCCGGACGGCGCCACGATGAACGCCTCCGGTGCGTCGGCGGACGCACCGCCCGCGCTCACGGTGACGCTCCCGTTGACGGCCCCAGAGGGGACGGTGACGACGAGACGGGTGGCGGATGAGGAGGTGACGGCCGCGGCTTTGCCGCCGATCGTCACGGTGTTGCTGGCGGCGGTGGGGGAGAAGCCGGTACCCGACAGCGTGATCTTCGCTCCGGGGGCCGCCCGGACGGGAACCACCGACAGCACCGACAGCGTGCTGGAGGCGTAGCGGTCGATGCCCAGCCGGTTGCCGGCCGCGTCGTAGCGGTAACGCGCCGTCTGACCGCCCGGATCGGTGACACCGGCTAACCGGCCTGCCGCGTCATAGGCGTAAACGGCGTTGTTCGTCGTGGGCTCGGCGGCGGCAGCCCCCTTCGGCTTCGCTGCTGCGGGCCCGGCCAGAGACCGGTCCCGGTCCTGGCCCGGGGAAGACATCCTGCCCGGCGACGGCGTGGTCTTGGCTGGCGGAGGCTCCGGCGGAAGGGCCTCGGCCGACACCGTCCCCGCGGCCAGCGCAAGGACCAGCACACCGACCGTCACCAGCCGATGCCGACCACGTCTGATCACACCTAAGTGCCCAACCCGCGACCGCATGCGCCCTCCCCAAGGCACTGCACAGGACACCCAGGCCCCGTGAACCCCACCTTCATCGCACGAGCCGTCACACCATAACCACACTGCGTCATGTACGTGACAGGAGAGGCTGCATGTGGCCGGGATTGGGCAGTTACACGTGTCGCACGTCCCGGGCGCGCGGCCATAAGCAGCCCGACGTCAGTCGCGGCCAGTCTCGCTGCGAGTCAGACCCATGCGATCTTGAGCATGGGGCGGCCGCCCCGGGGTGGGCGCAATAGCCTCTTGGGCTTCGACACGGCAGGTACGACCGTGTGGCGGCGCCGTGTTGGTGCAGGAGGGCCGCCGATCAGTGGTCGACGCGCATGGGCGGAGGGACTAGCGGCGGACTGCGGCGCGCCGTACGCAGTTGTTTCCTTGGCCGTGGGCTGCGCCAAGGGGCGCTCGTACTGCAACCACCAGCGATGTCTGGTTTCGCGGGAGAGGACACGGTCGCCGCGTGGGGGTGAGCCAAGGCTGCTGTGGGAGATCGCGAAACCCCTGAGGCCGCCCTCGCGGGTGCGGCCTCAGGGCGGCGGAACGCAGGACCCTGATGAGGTGCTGTTCGCGGCCCTCATCTACATCCTGGTCCGCGGTTGCGCCTGGTGGGCTCTGCCGTCCTGCTCCGACATGTCGGAGCAGGACGGCTCATGGCCGGTCCCTGACATACCGCTGACTGGCAATGCTTAGCTTCGCAGTGGCCCTTCACATCGGTAGTCCGAGGTGCCTGCCTTCCGGTCGGACCAGATCTCCACCTCGCCGAACGAGCAGTTCATGTCAGCGAGGTTGGTCGAGGCCGTGGAGGTGCGGTCGAGCAGGAAGTGATCGACCGTCTCGGACATGTCCCGGAAGACCGTATCCGGGCTGTCGGCATCCTGGAGGCGGGCGGTGACCCGGCCGGTGCAGACGAATCGCCGTATGCCCGGGTCTCCGTTGTCGGTGCAGAGCGGCGTCACCCCGGTCGCCGCAGCGAAGGAGGAGCCTACCGCTGCGGCCGTGGCGTCCCTCAGCCGGTCGTTGGGCTGGTACCGGGTGTTCGGCACGAACAGGTCGTCGACCTCGGCGATGCGGGCGTCCAGGAAGGCGTCGTAGCCCCGCTGGACCGCGGTGTCCCGGCCCAGTTTGTCGCGCCAGGCGTCGAAGGCGGTCGGGTCGTCTGCTCTCAAGTGTTGGTACATCTCCCGCAGCCTGGCAGGCCGTTCGCTCCACAAGTAGGTGAAGAACGTGCCCGCGTAAGCGTAGAAGCGGAAGCCGTCGCCCTCGTAGGTGGCGTGCAGCAGCCGGTCGACATTCATCCGCGGGCGGCCGTTCGCGGTGTCGGCGATGATGCTCCTGACCAGTGACCTGCGTGCGGCGACACCGTCGTCGCGAGTGGCCCCGCCGAAGAACTCAGCCGTCCCCTCGTCCATGGCGGTGGTGCGGTCCCGCTCGTACCAGGGGCCCTCGCCGAAGTAACCGGGCACGGCAAATCGGCCGTTGAGATAGTGCACGTACTCGTGCCGGAACAGTTCCTCCAGGGTGAGCGAGGAGTCCTGCGGGACGCGGCGCTGGTACGTGTAGAAGGTGGCGTTGCGCTCGATGTAGATGCCGCCGTTGTCGGTGCCCATGCCGGTCAGCAGCGGATGGTAGTTCTCGTAGTCCGCGCGGGAGGCATACAGGATGATGACGAGGCTGGTGTTGGTGTCGCCGACGAGCGGCTCCTCGGTGCCCAGCACGCGGTGGAACTGCGCCTTGACCTGCTTGCTCGCATAGTAGAGCTGGTCGACGGCGGCGCGGTCGAGGCCGGTGCGCACCTTGATGGCTTCGTTGTCGTAGCGGTATGTCCGGGGGAAGATCTCCCGTTCGATGTCGTCCTTGCAGACGGCGTAGGGCCTGCACGCTCCGTAGAAGTCCAGCCAGGATGCGAGCCGCGCCCAGGGCGCGCTGCCGCGACCGAAGTTACGGACGACCGGGGTGAGGAGCGCACCGAGGTCCGGCACGATCGCGGGTTTCAGGGGTGCGATCTGCCCGAAGCGGCCGTACTCGGCGAGGGCGTCGCGCGCGACCCACTCGTTGGGCGTGCCCTTGAGGTGGGTGTAGGTGGAGAACGCGCGGAAGGCGTCACGGTAGGGGGCGTTGCGTGCGACGAGCGTGTGGAAGGCGGTGTCGTTGTTGCCCGGGTAGACGCCGAGGTAGTTCACGGAGAGCGCGGCGAGGGCCGCTCCTCCCCAGGACGGGTCCTTGTAGGTGGTGGTGTGGTACTGGTTCATGGTGGCCAGCACCTTGCGTATCAGGCCGAGTTGTGAATGGCGCAGTCCGGTGGCGCTGCCCGCGTAGAGCGTCTCGCGCAGCGACTCGGCGTTGGTGCGCGTCACGTCGAAGGACCGGCGGGCGGTGCCGAAGGCATGGAGGGCGCGGCGCATCGCCTCGGTGGTGGGCGGGTCGGTGAGGTCGATTTCACTGCGGGAGAAGTCGTGGTAGGCCACGGCGTGCAGGTAAGTGAGCATCTCCAGCAGATGACTGCCGTTCCTGCCGTCGTGGGCGGCGGCCAGGGCGGAGATGCGGCGGGAGACGGCTTGGACGTGCACATCGGACATGACCGGCGTCAGACGCGCGTCCCAGGTCCAGAGGAGGTCGCGCAGGCAGCCGTCGGCGGTGACGGCCGGGTCGGCGAGGAAGTCGGCGAACTGCTCAGGTCCGAGGCGGCTGACGTCGTCGAGGGTGCACGCGAGGGCCGTGGAGGGCGTAGCCCTCGCGTCCCCGGCCGTCTTGGGGGTGGTCGGCGTCTGCGGGCCGGGAACGCTGATGCCGGCACCCGTGCCGGGTGCGGGGGCGGGCCGCCGCATGGGCCGCGGTGCGGAGGCGAGACGCTCCACCTCGTCGTGTGGGTGGTCGGCGGCAGGGGCAGCCGCGTCGGTGAGGGTGCGGGACTGGGACGGTATGTGCGCCTCAGCGGTGGACGCGTTGCTGAGGACGGCTCCGAGCAGCGTCACCGAGGTGACTGCGGCGAGGAGGGCTCTATGGACGAAATGACGACTGCCGTTGGATCGCTGGGACACCTGCGGCTCCTGGGTCGGAGGTGGGGGATGGGTCCTTGCAGCGGTGCGGACGGCGAGCGGCAGACACTGACGGGTGCATGCCACTACTGTGTGACGTGCAACATAGTAATGTGACATTGCACTGACAATCCCTCAGTCGGCACGGAATCCGGAGGGCTGCATTCCTGGGGGCACCGGAGGACGCCGACAGGCCGCTGTCGGCCTCGCCCTCCGGTAACAGGGAGAACCCCGTGACCGTGCCGCCGGTGGCCAGCAGCGCCGCCGCCACGCCGGCAGCGTTCCGCCCGCCGCACCAGCGGCCCGCCTCACTTCCGTGGACGGCACTTCCGTGGACGTCGCGTCCGGTCCCGCGTACGAAGGCAGCACCGTCGTCTACCCGACGACGCCCCGGGGCGCACAAGGTCCGCTCCCGTGTACCAGTACGTGTCCCCGCACCGCCGTCCGCCACGGACGCTGGTGCCGAGGCCGACCCGCGAGTACGAAGACCACTGGCGACACCGCGTCAGCCACCCATGCGAACGCGGCGGGCGGGCATGCCGTCACCTGCTCCACGCCCAGCCCGAATAACAGGCCCTCGGCCAGCACCCGTCTGCTCAGTCGGCCCACGCAGACCATGCAGGCTCGAACCGTGCCGGGCCATGCGCTTGCGCCACAGCACCGAGAGGACGCCGTCCCGCATGCCGGTCACGTCATCCCGCAGGACGCAGCGCGGCAGCACGGACGGCGCCCGCACCCCGGCCCGGCAGTCCCCAAGAGCCTTCATCCGCCGCGGCTGGCCCTGTTCCGTTGTCGTGGTCCAGCCAAGCAGGTGGCCGCGGCGACCTCGCACCGCTGGCCTTCCAGCCGGAGCCGCACGACGATCAGGCCGACGAAACCGGCGCTTACCCTTGCTTCAAGCGCGCCCACACACACATCACTTCTCTCGTCGAGCTCTTCCGAGGGGGGTGCCTCGACCGGACCGAGGGCCTCAGACAGATCCGCTCCGGCGGTTCCTGAACCACCACGCGCCAGCGACGAGCACGAGGACGACCGCGCCGATGGCCAGCGGTACGGCCATGGGCATGCCGTCGTCGTTCTTCGAGTTGTCCGCTACCGCCTCCGTGGGCGACTTCTCGGCGGCAGGCTCGTTCGAAGCGGTGCCCGGCGTGGGAGCGGAGGTCGTCGGTTCGTCCGGAGGGCTGGCACTCACCAACTCGGCGCCGGGTGCTGCGGCCTTCAGCTCCAGGCGGGGCGCGGGATGGCCGTGCCCGTGCCCGTCCCCCTCGGCCTCCTCCTCCAGCCCGATCCAGCGGTCGACCTTGCCGTCGCTGTAGGTCTGCAGGGTCTTGAACACCAGCTCCTTCGCGTCGGGCAACTGCCGTACCGTCACGGCGTGCTCGGCGTCCTCACCCACGGCGAGCTTCGGTCCCGACACCGTGTAGCCACGGCCGGTAGGGGCGAACTTCCAGCCCTCGGGGCCTTCCTCATAGGTGACGTCCTGCGGGGTGATGCCCTTGGGCAGGATCACCTCCAGCTTGCTGATCCCGGCCGAGGCGGACTCCGACTCGGCGGAGAAGGTCAGCTCGACGTTCTGGTCGAGGGCCCGGGCGCCCTCCGCTTCGACCTCGGCGTGGGCCGCGGCCGGGACCGCGGTGGCGACAGCGACCGCGAACGCGGCTGCCGAGAGGGCGCCGGTGAGGCGCAGGCTGCGTAGCAGGGTCGGGCAGTGCACGGGGAACTCCCTTGTTTCGATGGTGTGGGGGCTGCGTTCAAACGCTGGGCAGGCCCTGTGGCCGGGCCGAGACACTGAACCGGTCCCGGGCCTGCCTGGAGCAGGCCCGGCCCAGGGCTTTTGATCGTCCGGTCGTACGGCTCAGGCCACGGCACGGCGCACGGCGTCCGTCACCTCGTAGCCCGCTTCGACGATCGCGGCCCGTACGGCGGCGTCGTCGAGCGACCCCCCGTGCACGGTCACCAGGCCGGACGGGACGTCGACATCGGCCTTGATCACGCCGTCTGCTTCCACCACCTCTTCGGTGATGCTCGCCGCGCAGTGGCCGCAGCTCATGCCGGACACGGCGTAGGTCTTCTCAGCCATGGGGGGTGCTCCTGTTCTGTGTTCTTCCAGCGGTTGTGGAGGTCTGGTCCGTCCGCAGCGCGGGGGCGAACCGGGTCGCTGCCGCCCGGACCACGAAGGACCGGGCGGCAGTAGCGTGCGGGTGGTCAGGCAGCGGCGGGCACCGGTGCGCAGCGTTCGGCGTCGTCCAGCCACTCGATCAGCGAGGTGCGGGCGCGGGCGACCCGTGAGCGCACCGTGCCCACCGGGCAGTCGCTGACGTCGGCCGCCTCGGCGTAGGGCAGGCCCACCAGCTGGGTGAGGACGAATGCCTCGCGGCGGTCGTCCGGAAGGGTGTCCAGCAGTTCGGCGAGGGCGATGCCGTCGTCGAAGCCGGGCAAATGGCGCGGCTGAGCGCGTTCGGCGGCCGCCTGCCAGTCGTCGGTGTCCGACAGGCGGGGCCGGGAGGAGGTGTAGCGGATGCTGTCGATCACCGCGCGGCGGGCGATGGACAGCAGCCAGGTGCGGGCCGAGGAGCGGCCTTCGAACCGGTGCAGGCTGCCCAGGGCGCGCAGGAACGTGTCCTGGGTCAGGTCCTCGGCGCTCTGGGGGTCGGCTCCGAGGAACGTCACGTAGCGGCGGACGTCTCGGTGCAGGGCTCGGACGAAGAGGTCGACGGCTTCGGGGTCGCCACTGCGGGCGGCCAGTGCCCAGGCGGTGACCGAATCGTCTCTCGACCCTTGTGTCGATTCATCGCGCGGTGCAGACAGGGTCAGGGCAGGAGTGAGCACCTGGTGTCTCTCATTCGGGAATCCAGGCACCGGTGTGGGCCGCCGCGCGCACAGCAGTGCGCGCGGCACGGCGGAACCGGTGAGTGGGTGATGGGGTGTGCGGCCCTGCACGGGTGTGCGCGGCCGATGCCCGAGGCGCGGGAGCCGACGGCTCGTCGGCTCCGTCCACGGCCTCGGAAAGCCGGCTGTCGTCAGGCGACAGCGGTCCCCATGGGTGGACCCCGAGAAGTGATCGCGTAGGTGAGAAGGAAGTGCCGCGGCTTGCGCTCCGAACCGCCTCGGCGGGCGCGGATGTGCGGCCGGTGCGGCGGCACGGGCAGCCGGAGGATCAGGCGCAGCGGAGCGACGAGCCATCCGGCGAGAGCGCGCAGGATGCGGAACGCGGCCCGCTCGCCGTGGGCGAGCCACAGCCCGCACAGCAGCGCGGCCAGCAGGTGGGCTGCGAGCATGCCGGTCGAGGACATGCCACCCATACCGTGGTCCACGGCATGCGCAGCCCCCATGTGGCCCATCGACCCCATGGAGTGCGTGGCCCCCATCCCGTGATCCATGGAGTCCATGGACATCGGCATGGCGCCGTGCTCCGTGCCCGAGGGCGAACCGCACAGCAGATGGCCCAGCCACTGCTGGACCAGCGACCTGCCGCCGGACGGTTTCGGCTGTACGACTGCCTGAGCGAGCGAGAACGACGTGTGAAGCACGGTTTGGGCGGCGACCGCGACGGAGCCGACCGCAACCGGTCCGCGCTCCCGGCCGGCCAGCAGCCAGGCCGTGCCGCCGGTCGCCGCCGCTCCCGCTGCCATGGCCCACCAGGGAACCGCGGTTCCCGACATCATGACGTGCCCCAGGGAAGCGAGCAGCACGCAGACGGCCGCGAACACAGCGGCCCTGAGCGTGCGAGTACACCCCCCAGCGGTCATAGCGCCTCATCCTCGCAGTCCGGGCCTCACGCGTCACGGGAGGGTACGGAACTGGCCCCGGTGTCCGACTCAATCCAGCCGTAGTGATCCACGCCACAGCGACAGGAGGGAACTCGGGGCCCGGTTCCGCCGACTGCTGCCGTGGGCCCGGAAATGTCTCCGGGGTGGAACGGAGTTGAGGAGGGCGCCGGTGGCGGCGGAGCAGAGCGAGATCCGGACTCCGGTCGACAGCGGCCCCGCGCGGGGGACCACAGCGATGACCGCGTTGCTGACGTGCGCCATGGCCTTCTCGATGATGCAGCTGTTCCTGCTCGGCGCCCTCGGCCCGCGGCTCGTGGACGACCTGGACGTGTCGCCGACCTTACTCGGTTTGACCACGACGGTCGGATTCGGCGCCGCCGCCGTCCTCTCGCCGGTCGGCGGGCGCGTGGTGGACCGGGTCGGCCCGCGCCGCTGCCTGGTCGCGCTGCTGCTGGTGTCGGCGGTGGCCCTGGCTCTGATCGGGGCGGCGCCGGGGGCGGGGTTCCTGCTGGCGGCGGTCGCGCTCGGCGGACTGCCCCAGGCGCTGGCCAACCCGGCAACGAACAAGACGATCCTGGCGGCCGTTCCCGCCGAACACCGCGGCTCGGTGACCGGGATGAAGCAGTCGGGCGTGCAGCTGGGCGCGTTCGCCGCCGGGTTGCCGCTGGCCGCGCTGGCCGGGGTCGTCGGCTGGCGGGGCGCGGTGTGGGCGGCCGCCGCGACGGCCGTGGTGGCCGCGCTCTGGGCGGCACGTACGCTGCCCTGCGATCCGCCCCCGAAGTACGCGCCCGCCTCCTGGATCCCGCGAGGCACCATCGCCTGGCTGGCCGGCTTCTCTCTGCTGCTGGGCTGCGGCATCGCCTCCGTGAACACCTACCTCGCCCTGTACGGCGTGCGTCGGCTCGGCCTCGGCCCCACAGCCGCTGCCGCCCTGGTGGCGGTCCTGGGCGTCGCGGGGATCGCCGGGCGGGTGGGCTGGTCCAAGGTGGCCGGGCAGCCTGGGCGTGCGCTGTGGCTGCCAGGTGGACTGGCGGCCGGAGCGGTGGGGGCGGCGCTGCTGCTCGCGGCCTCGGCGTACGCGCCACCGCTGGCCTGGGTCGCGGCGGTGGCCGTGGGCGTCTTCGCCGTGTCCGCGAACGCGGTGTCCATGGTGCTGGTGATGCAGCGCGCGGCGCCGGGCCGGGCCGGGCAGGACTCGGCGCTGGTCTCGGCCGGATTCTTCGCCGGGTTCGCCATCGGTCCGCCGCTGTTCGGTCTGCTGGCCGCCGCCGGTCACTACGGGGCGGGGTGGCTGCTGGTCGCCGGTGAGTTCGTGGGCGCGGGCGCGGTGGCGATGGTCTGGGCCGTGCGGGAGCGGCGATCGGCCATAGGGCGATGAGTACGGCGGGCGCGGCCGAGGGCCCCGTGGGCTCCACGGACACGACTGCCACCGTCCCCGGCTGGGTCGCCCCGGCGCTGGAGAGCGTTCTGCGCCGGGTCGCTGTCACCCGAACGGAAGTCGCAGACCGCTTCCCGCTGTTCGCGGACCCCGGCACCGGCCGGTGGACGACGACCGGCCGGGGCTCGTGGACCGGTGGCTTCTGGGCAGGACTGCTGTGGCTCCGCGCCCGGCACACGGGGAAGCAGACCGACCGGGAGGCCGCCGTACGGTTCACGGGCCGGCTCACTGACTGGGTGGACGCCGACACCGCCACGCGCGGCCTGATCCTCTGGTACGGCACCGCGCTCGCCGACACACCGGAGGCCGCCGCTCTGCGCGCGCGAGCGGCCCACGCCTGCCGGAACGCCTACGACCCCGGACTCGGCCTGGTTCCCTGGGGCTCGGCGTTCGGCGGTCCCCGACTCCTGGCCCGCGTGGACGGCGTGCCCGGCATGGTCCCGCTGCTGGCTTCGGCCGACCCTCAGGCAGCCCGGTCCCATCTGCGCCGTCACCTTGAACTCTGCGCGCGCGAGGGCCGCTTCTGCTGGTCCTGGCGGTACGAGGCGGCTGTCGGCTGGGTCCCTTGCGACGATCCACCGCCCGGCTGGAGCCGCGGTCGCGCCTGGCTGTGGCTGGCCGTCGCCGATGCCGTCCATCGTCTCGGCACCGGCGATCTCGCTGAGGGCATGAGCCACTCGCCCCGGGAGCAGGCCGTGCCGCCGGCCGATGCGGCACACCCCGAAGGCCCTGTCGACACCTCCGCCGCCGCCGTCACCGCTGTGGCCCTGCTCAAGCTCGGCCACCGCGAGCAGGCCCTCGCACTGCTCGACGAACTGGTCGGCTCCCATGTCACGGCGGACGGCCGTCTCCTGAACGGCTGCTACGACCTCGCCTCCGGGACGGCGAGCCAGCACGAGTTGATCTGGGGTGACTTCTTCCTCGCGTACGCGCTAGCCGCACTCACCGGCCTGGTCGGCCCTCACGACGCCTAGCACCGACGCTATTGGCCTGTGCCCGGCGTGCCGTGGTCGACAGGGCGAACGTGCCTGATGAGGCACCCTAGGTCGTACTCAGGATCCGGCGTGCGACTGACGTGATGTGCAGTTCGTCCGGGCCGTCGAGGATTCGGGCCGCTCTGCCGGTGCGGAACAGGGCAGGCAGAGCGGTGTCCGGGCCGAGGCCCGCGGCTCCGTGCACCTGGATCGCCGCGTCGGCCACCTGCTGAAGGGTGCGGGCGGCGGCCACCTTGGCCAGGCCCACCTCGACGTGGGCGTCGAGTCCCGCGTCCAGGCGGGCCACGGCTTCGTACACGAGCGGGCGGGTTGTCCGCAGGGCGAGCAGCGACTCGAAGACGTGGCGCTGCACGAGCTGGAGGCCGCCGAGCGGGCCGCGGGAGCGGGTACGGGTCACCGCGCGCTCGCGCATCAGGTCGAAGGCCCGCGCAGCCTGCCCCAGCCAGCGCAGGCAGCGCAGGGTCCGGCCGAGCTGGAGCCGCTCGCCCGCGACATCGAGAGCCTTGCCACGCTCGCCGATCAGATGGTCGCCGTCGACCACGACCTCGTCCAGGTCGATCTCCCACTGTCCGCTCGCCCCGAACACCGGCAGTTCCCGCACCACACGGAAGCCGCGTGCGTCCGACGGCACCAGAAGCAACGACAGCCCGTCCCGGTCCGCCGGTTCGCCATCTGTGCGGGCGAGCACCGTGACCAGGTCGGCGTCGGCGGCCCCGCTGATGAACCACTTCCGTCCGCTCACCCGCCAGGTTCCGTCGTCCTTCCCCGGCACGGCCCGGGTGGCCGTGAGGAAGGGATCGGTACCCGGGGTGTCCGGCTCGGTCATCGCGTAGCAGGCCCGCATGTCCCCGGCGACCAGGCGCTCGGCGTACTGTTCACGGACGCCGGGGCTGCCCTGGCGCCACAGCATCAGCGCATCGAGGAGAGGCGCCGAGCCGAGCGCGGCCGGCCCGTGGTCGCTGACTCCCTCGGCCTCGGCGACATGGGCGTACGAGCGCAGCGGCAGCCCCCGTCCGCCGAGTTCCGAGGGAAGCGGCAGCGCCCACAGCCCCTCGGTCTTCGCCTCTGCCTGTAGTTGGCGCAGGGTGGCGGCGGCTTCCGGTCCGCCGGCGTCAAGCACTGGCTCGTGGGGCACCACCCGGTCGCGTACGAACGCTGCGACGCGATCTCTCAACTCCGCTGCTTCCGCAGGGCATTGGGGAGCCCCGGCGATGTCCTCCATGCGGATTTTCCTCACTTTCCTCAGAGATCGCGGGAACCCCGGCCGCCGACCGTCCGACTCCCTCTTCCGTGGAACTGGTCGGGGGCGACCGCCCCCGGGTTCCCGCGCGTCAGGAAAAGGAGAGGCATGGCAACTCCCGCCACATCGGCCGTCGCGCGGACGGCCGGACCGCTCGACGGGCTCCGCTTCGAGGGTTCAGGTCCACCGGCCGCGGCGGACGCGCTGGTCGCGGAGCACCTGCGGTTGCTCGGCGCCCGCCCTGACGGCGGTTCGGGAGGACGGTTCACCGTCACCGGGCGCGACGTGGGCGAGGTCAGCGCCCGCACGACCTGGGGGGAGACCGCGACCGACGAAGCCACCGCCCAGGCGGCCACCGGCATCATGGCGGTGCACGGCCGACGCGACGGTGCCCCGCGCGGCCTCGCCGTCGACTACGCCGCCACCGCCGCCGGCGTACTCGCCGTGCAGGGCCTGCTGGCCGGGTTGCTGGCGCAGGTACGCGGAGACGGGTACATCGCGCAGGTCGAGGTGAGCGCCGAGCGGGCCGGTCTGCTCACGGTCTCCCAGTACCTGGCCGCCGCCGGGGCCGAGGAAGGTGAGGCCGCCGAACTCGCTCCGGGCGGACCGCCGTTCAGGTCCGTCGACGGAACGGTCTTCGAGCTGGAGACGCTCGACCCGGGGGTGTGGGCGGCGTTCTGGCGCACCCTCGGCGCTCCCGAGGAGGCGATACGCCGAGGGTGGCGGCCCTTCCAGTTCCGGTACGCCACCGCCTGCGCGCCCTTCCCACAGGTGCTGCACGAGACAGTGCGGGCGAGCACCTGGGAGCAGCTCCGGCACGCCGCCCGATCGTCCGGCGCTGAAGTGTGCCTGTTGGGGTCTCTGGCCCAGAGAGCGGCCGAGTACGACGGTGCGGCGCCCTGGGAGCTGACCCCGCACGACGCCAGGTACGTCCCGCGCCCCGCCGCCGACGGCGGACCGCTGGCCGGATTCACGGTCCTGGAGGCCGGCCGCCGTATCCAGGCTCCGCTCGCCGCCCACGTCCTGGGCCTGCTGGGGGCGGAGGTGATCCGGATCGAGCCGCCGGGCGGCGACCCGCTGCGCGGGATGCCGCCCGCCTGTTCGGGGATCTCGGCGCGGTGGCTGGCGCTGAACCGGGGCAAGAAAGCCGTCGAGGTGGACATCAAGTCCGCCTCCGACCGGGAGCGGTTGCGCGAGATGGCCGCCGGTGCCGATGTGTTCCTGCACAACTGGGCGCCGGGCAAGGCCACCCAGCTCGGCCTCGACCACGAGCACCTGGCCGCGGCCAACCCCGCCCTCGTCTACGCGTACACCAGTGGCTGGGCCGGGCGACTGACCGATGCCCCCATGGGCACCGACTTCATGGTCCAGGCCCGCACCGGAGTGAGTGAGGCCGTACGGCCCGCCGGCGAACCGCCGGCGCCGTCCCTGATGACGCTGCTCGACGTGCTCGGCGGCCTGCTCGGCGCCGAGGCGATGCTGGCGGGGCTGCTGCTGCGCGAGCGCACCGGCCGCGGGGTGCGCGTGGACTCGTCCCTGCTCGGTGCCGCCGACGTGCTCACCGCCCCCGCCCGGGCGCTGGCCGCGCAGGGCCTTGACCCGCGCCGGCCTGCCGGTTTCCGCCGGCCACTGCGCACCACCGATGGCTGGATCGCCCTCGCCGACCACTGCGCGATCCCGTACGACGTCAGCGACCTGCCCACGGACCGGGCGCTGGAGCGGATGCGCGAGCGCGGTCTGCCCGCCGTCCCGGTCGTCACCGACCTCGCCGATCTCCTCTTCTCCGGCTCGATCAGCCGCGACGCCCACGGCGCCCCCGCCGTCCCGACTCCCTGGAGCTTCGCATGACCGTGGATCTGCACGACCTGCTGCCCGCCGAACTGCGCCGCTCCTGGGCGGTCGACGGCACGTGCCCCGATCTCGACCTGTACGGCCTCTTCCGCGCCCGGCAGATCGCCGACCTGCACCGCACCGCCGTCGTCGATGCCAAGGGGAAACTCTGTTACACCGCTCTGGACCGCAAGGTGCGATGTCTGGCCGCCGGGCTGTCCGGCCTCGGCATACGCGCCGGTGACGTGGTGGGCATACAACTGCCCAACGGCCGGGCCGCCGTCATCGCCGATCTCGCCCTGGCCGCGCTGGGCGCCGTCGCGCTGCCCTTCCCGGTCGGCCGCGGCGAGCGCGAGGCGGCCTCGCTGCTGCGCAGAGCGGAGGCGGTCGCCGTCATCGCCGCCACCGAGCACCGCGGCAACCACCACGCCGCCGACCTGCTCACCCTGGTCAGTGAACTGCCCGCCTTGCGCACGGTGATCGCCGCCGGGCCCGGTACGGTCCCCGACGGCACCGTCGCCTTCACAGCGCTGCTGCGCGAGGACCCGAAGTCCTTCACCGCGGCCCGCCCCGACCCCGACTCCGCCGCCCGCATCCTCGTCTCCTCCGGCTCCGAGGCCGAGCCGAAAATGGTGGCGTACTCGCACAATGCCCTGGCCGGCGGCCGCGGCAACTTCCTCGCCTCCCTCATCCCCGACGACCGGCCGCCGCGCTGCCTCTTCCTCGTCCCGCTCGCCACCGCCTTCGGCAGCAACGGCACCGCCGTCACCCTCGCCCGGCACGGCGGCACGCTCGTCCTGCTCGACCACTTCACCCCCGAGGCGGCCCTGGACGCGCTCGCCGAGCACGAGCCCACGCACGTCCTGGGCGTGCCGACCATGATCCGGATGATGCTGGACCGGATCGCCGAGGGACACCACCCCGCCTTCACGCCGCCGACGGCCGTCATCGTCGGCGGCTCCCCGCTGGACGAGGCCACGGCCGAGGAAGCCCGGCGCGTCTTCGGCTGCCCGGTCGTGAACCTCTACGGCTCCGCGGACGGCGTCAACTGCCACACCGGCCTGGGAGACGAGTCCCTGCGCGGGGAAGGGCCGGGCATCCTCGCGGGCCACCCGGACCCCCGCGTCGCCGACATACGCATCGCCGTCCCCGGCACACCCGGACTCCAGGAGGTACCGAAGGGTTCCGTCGGTGAAATCGTCGCCCGCGGCCCCATGACACCCCTGTGCTACGTCGCCGCCCCCGACCTCGACGCCCGCTACCGCACCGCCGACGGCTGGGTCCGCACCGGCGACCTCGGTCTCATCGAGGAGGACGGGAACCTGCGGATCGTCGGCCGCCTCAAGGACGTCGTCATCCGGGGCGGGGCCAACATCAGCCCGGCCGAGGTGGAGATCGAACTCGCCACGCACCCCCTCGTCCGGGACGTGGTGTGCGTCGGCGTGCCGGATCCGCTGATGGGCGAGCGGCTCGCGGCCTGTGTCGTACCGCGGGCCGAAGCACCCACGCTGGAGGACCTGTGCGCACACTTGGACGCACGTGGCCTGGAGCGGCGCAAACACCCCGAACGTTTGCTTGTGGTCATCGAGTTGCCGCTGACCCCGGCGGGCAAGCCGGACCGGGCACTGCTGCGGGAGCGGTGCATCGCGCAGGAGCCGGAATCCCTCGCCCAGGCCGTCTGACCCGTACGCGAGCGGGGCCGCCGGAAGTCTCCCGGCGGCCCCGCACGCGTATCAGGACGAACCTCTCGTCAAGAGGTCAGGAGGCCATCGCCTTGGTGATCGTGTCCGCCGCGTTCTTGTAGACCGCCAGCAGGTCCAGGTCCTTGCCCGGATAGTTGACGATCTCCACCTGCTTCGCCCCCGAGTCGGGCAGCACCTCGCCAGTCGTCATGTGCACGTTGTCGAAGACGTATGCGGGCTTCTTCTTCGCCAGGTCGGACAGCTGCTTGGCGGTCACGGCCTCGGGTCCGTAGGTGCCGGCCACCTGCGCGCCTGTCATCTTCGCCGACCACAGGGAGAAGACCTGCGCGACGACGGCCGGGGCCTTGCCTCCCGGCCACGCGTCCTTCAGCTCCTTCTGCAGCGTGCCGTACTCACTCTTGAAAGAGGTGTCCCACTTCGCGGCGGCATCCTCGGTGCCGAACAGCTTGCCCAGGCGCGTGACCTGGGCGCTCGCCTTGTCGGCGTCGTTGTCGAGGTTGACCTCGACCAGCTTGGCGCTCGACCCGGCGGCCTCCTTGATCTTCGCCGCGTACGGTTCGAAGGGCGCGTAGAGCACGAAGTCGGCGCCCGCAACCGCCGCGAGGTCGGACGGCTTGGGGTCGTAGTCCGGGGCGTGCTGCGCGGACGACGGGACGATGACCTTCACGTCCTTCGCGCCGGCGGCCTTGGCGAAGGCGCCCTCCCAGGTGGTGGTGGCCACGACGACGGGCGCGTCGTCGCTCTTGCTCCCCTTCGTACCGGGGCTGTCGGCGCTGTCGACCTTGTCGGAGCCGCAGGCGGTGGCGGTCAGGACGAGCGCTGTGCTCAGGCTCAGTGCGAGGACGGAAGGGACACGGGCGATGCGGACGCGGATGCGCGCCATGAGCTGATTCTCCGTTCGGGAATGAGATGGACGGCCAGAACCACAACGCCGGCCGTCAGGACGAGCACGGGCCCGGGCGGCCAGTCGAGCTTCAGCGCGACGAGGAACCCGGTGAGGTTCACGACGACGCCGATGCCGACCGCCCAGCCGGTGATGGACTTCAAGGAAGTGCCCAGTCGCCGCGCGGCCAGCGCGGGCAGCAGGGTCAGCGCGTCGACGAGCAGCGCGCCGGTCAGTTTGATGGCCCCGGCCACGGACACCGCGACCAGGACGAGGAGCACGAGGGTGAGCAGGTCGACGCGTACCCCGGCTGAGAGGGCGAGTTCACGGTCGTAGAGCAGGAGGGCGAGTTCGCGGCGGCGCCACCAGAACAGGGCCGGTACGACGACGGCGAGCACGCCCAGCAGCCACAGGTCCGCCGTGCCCACGGACAGGATCGATCCCCACAGCAGTGCGAACGCACCCTGCGCGTTGACTCCGGATACGGCCAGGACCAGCAGCGCGGCGGCGATCGCCAGACTCATCAACAAACCCATCGCACCGGACAGGCCGTCCGGCGTGCGGGCGAGCGGGGCGACCCCGGCCCCGGCGAGGGCGCAGGCGA
This sequence comes from Streptomyces sp. NPDC007907, assembly GCF_042959365.1. Taxonomy (NCBI): domain Bacteria; kingdom Bacillati; phylum Actinomycetota; class Actinomycetes; order Kitasatosporales; family Streptomycetaceae; genus Streptomyces; species Streptomyces sp. NPDC007907. Next base: position 137,139 of record NZ_JBIBKR010000003.1, on the reverse strand, counting down.
CGAGCGCGCACAGCATGGGATCCAGCCCGGTCAGCAGCCCGACCGCGATGCCCAGCAGGGCGACGTGCATCATCGCGAACCGGACCGGCATGATGTCCAGCCCGACGATCACGACACCGATCACGGGCAGTCCGACAGCCGCCAGCAGCAAAGCACCACCCGCCCGTTGGACGGGTGCGAGCTGGAGAAGCAGCCCCAGGTCGGCGGCGGCGAGGCTGTTCACCGGACCTCCCTCAACCGGCCGGCGGCCATCTCCAGCACCCGGTCGCAGCGCTCGGCCAGCGCCCGGTCGTGCGTGACGACGACGACGGTCACCGGCAGGGACAGCAGGACGTCGGCCGCCTCCTCCTGCCCGGCGAAATCAAGCGCGGCGGTGGGCTCGTCGGCCAGCAGCACCCCCGCTCCGGCGGCCACACAACCCACCGCACGGGCCAGATACATACGCTGCAACTGCCCTCCGGACAGCGTGTGCAGCGGCCGTCCGGTCAACGCCCCGACGCCCAGCTTCTCCGCCGCCTCCACGGCTTGCGCCTGTACTCCGCTGCTGGCCAGTAACTCGTCTGCCAGCAGAGGGAATCGGCCCACCGCGGGCTTCTGCGGAATCCAGGCACACGCCCGGCGCCGCCACGCCCACTCGGCCGCCGACCTCGTGCCCCGGCCCCCGACCAGGACCTGTCCGCCGGCCTGGCGGTGCAGGCCCAGCACCGCACGGATCAGCGTGGTCTTGCCCGACCCGTTCGTACCGGTCAGCGCGACCCGCTCACCCGCCTCGATGTCGAGATCCACACCGCTCACGGCCTCGACGCGGCCGTGCCGGCAGGTGACTTCACGCATCCGCACATCCAGACCGTCCATCCCACCTCCTGCTCGCTCCCCGAAAGGAGTCGGGGGAGGAGGCCCGCGAGTTCCCGGCGAACAGGCGAATTCGCGAAGCCGTGCGGCACGTCTCGCCACCGTGACCCGCACGGCGGTCGACGGCGCACGGCGGCGAGCCCGCGGGCCGTCGAAGTGGACGTCGCAGCCACCGGACTCGGTACCCAACGCCGTGAGCGGGCAGCCCACCCTTCACAGGTCGTTCGGCGATGGCTATCGGTTCCCGCCAACTCGCATGGTTTTCCTCATGCGTTGGTGCGGTTTCGTCTTGGTCGCGCGCCGGGCATCGTTGAAGTGCCGGACCGTCCGGCGCGCGGCAGTGACGAGGTGGCACCCATGGCGGATGCGAATCCGGACCCGATCGCAACCTTCTGCGGGAACTGCAACTGCGGTTGTCCCCAGCTCTTCCTGGACTCGGACGCGTCCGAGGACAAGCGGGTGCGCATCACCGACGACTTCGGGCAGCAGGTGCAGATGAGCGAGGAGCAGTTCGCCGACCTCGTTGCCCAGGCCAAGGCCGGCGCCCTGGACCGGCTGACCGTGGCGTCGGCCTGACGCCGGTCTGTCCGCCGAGGACACTCTGCTGCTCGACTCTTGCTGTCAGTTGAGTGAGGGCGCCCTCCCCGTGGGCGCTCGTCGACAGTGCGTCCCTGGGGTGGCTACGCGCCGTCCTGGCCCGGGCGGACCACCACGGCAAGGTTCTTCACAGCCCCGCTGCGTTCGAAGTGCAGCGTGAACGCGATGAGATCACCTGCCCGCCACTTCCCCTTCACCGGCACGATCACGTCGAGGCCGGACGGGGACATGGCGAGGCTGTCGCCGACCGGGACGGGCACCGACGTCACCGTCTGCCTGGATGCTGTGTTGGCGGTGACCATACGGTGGTGGCTGAGCGTGGTGGCACCGCCGGCTTCGGCGGAGGTCACTTTCAGCAGCCGGTCCTGCGAGCCTCCGCTGTTGGTGATCCGGAAGAATGCCGCTGTCTCCGTGCTGTCGCCCGTGGGCAGGAAGAGCCGTCCCTCAGTGACCGTGATCCGGGCCGGGCTGCCCGCGTTGCCATAGGCGGTCCACACGCTCAAGCCGCCGAGGGCGAGCCCCCAGGCGGCGACGGGCGCGAGCGCGGCGAGCACGGTGTCGGTGAGCCGGTGGCGGGTCGGCCGCCAGAGGTTCCGGTCGGTCATCGGATACGCCTCCGGATCGCGGGCGCGGGCTGCCAGGCGCGCAGCCGCAGGCTGTTGCCGACCACCAGCAGCGAACTGAGCGACATCGCCGCCGCGGCGATCATCGGGCTGAGCAGACCGACCATGGCGAGCGGCACGGTCACCACGTTGTAGCCGAAGGCCCACACCAGGTTGGCGCGGATGGTGCCCAGCGTGCGCCGGGCCAGCCGTACGGCGTCCGCCAGGGCCTCGATGTCGCCGCGCACGAGCGTCACGTCGGCCGCCCCGATGGCGACGTCGGTACCGGTGCCCATGGCGATGCCGAGGTCCGCGCCGGCCAGCGCGGCGGCGTCGTTCACACCGTCGCCGACGACCGCGACCCGGTGCCCCTGCTCCCGCAGGTCCCGCACGAGACCGGCCTTGTCCTCGGGGGCGCAGCGGGCGCGTACTTCGTCGATGCCCAGGGCTTTGCCGACGGCCTGGGCAGGTGCCTCCTGGTCGCCGGTGGCGAGCACGGGCTTCACGCCGAGGCGCCGCAGCCGGTCCACAGCCCGGTAGCTGCCGGGCCGTACGACATCCCCGACCTCGATCAGTGCCTCGTTCACGCCGTCCACGCGGACGAGCACAGGCGTGTGTGCGGCGGCTTCGGCGGCCGCCACCGCCTCCGCCAGAGCGGCGGGCAACTCCTCGTCCGGGGCGAGCACTTCGACCAGCCGTCCCTCGACGCGACCGTGCACTCCCCGCCCCGGCACTGCGGTGAACCCACTCACCTCCGGCAACGGCCGCTCGGGCAGAGCCCGGCGGGCGTACGCGGTGATCGCCCGCCCCAACGGGTGCTCCGAGCCCTGCTCGACCGCCCCCGCCAGCTTGAGCACCGCGTCCCTGCCCACGCCCTCGGGAACGGCCGTGACCCGGGCGACACTCATGTGCCCCGAAGTGAGCGTGCCCGTCTTGTCCAGTACGACTGTGTCCAGGTGCTGAAGCCCCTCCAACGCCTGCGGACCGCTGACCAGGACGCCCAGCTGGGCCCCGCGTCCGGTGGCGGCCATCAGCGCGGTCGGCGTGGCCAGTCCCAGCGCACACGGACAGGCCACGACCAGGACGGCCACGCACGCGGTGACGGCGGCCTGCGGGTCGGCCCCGGCGCCGAGCCAGAACCCGAGCACGGTGGCGGCCAGCGCGAGGACGACCGGAACGAAGACACCGGCGACCGAGTCGGCCAGCCGCTGCGCCCTCGCCTTGCCGGCCTGCGCCTCGGTCACCAGCCGGGTGATCCGGGCAAGCCGCGTGTCCGCCCCGACGGCGCCGGCCCGTACGAGCAGCAGCCCTCCGGCGTTGACGGCGCCCCCGACGACCCCTGAGCCCGGACTGACCTCGACCGGTTCACTCTCCCCCGTGACCAGGGACAGATCCACGGCCGAACTGCCCTCTACCACTTGCCCGTCGGTGGCCACCCGCTCCCCGGGACGTACGACGAAGACCTGCCCGACACCCAACTCCTCAACGGGGAGAAGACGTTCGGAGCCATCACCTTCGCGGACCGACACCTCCTTGGTCGCGAGATCGGCCAGCGACCGCAGTGCCGCCCCGGTCCCGCGCCGGGCCCGTGCCTCCAGGAACCGCCCCGCGAGAACGAACAGCGGCACGGCGACGGCCGCTTCGAGGTAAACGTGCGCGACGCCTTGCGAAGCCGAGGGCACCAGGCTGAACGGCATGCGCATGCCGGGATCACCGGCGCCGCCGAGGAAGAGCGCGTAGGAGGACCAGGCGAAGGAGGCGATCACGCCGAGCGACACCAGGGTGTCCATGGTCGCCGCCGAGTGCCGCAACCCCCGCACCGCCCGCGCGTGGAACGGCCACGCGCCCCACACGGCCACCGGCGCGGCGAGCACGAAGCACAGCCACTGCCAGTTGCGGAACTGCAGCGCGGGCACCATCGACAGGACCAGAACGGGCAGTGCGAGCAGGGCCGTGATCAGCAGACGGTCACGCTCCTGCCGGGCCTCCTCGGAGTCCGGCTCCCCGTTCTCCTCCTCCCGCTGCCGCATCCTCGGCGGTTGGGGCAGAGCGGCCGTGTAGCCGGCCTTCTCGACCGTCGCGACGAGTTCCTCGGGGCTGATCTCCACCGGATGGCTCACCCGGGCCCGCCCGGTCGCCAGATTGACGCTCGCCGTGACCCCGTCCAGTTTGCCGAGCTTCCTCTCGACGCGTGTCACGCAGGCCGCACAGGTCATGCCGCCGACGGTCAGATCGGTCGTCACCAGGGCGACCACCGGTTCCGCACCCATCAGTGGCCTCCCCCGTGCGTGTCCATGTCCCCGCTGCCGCCAGTGCCGCCGGTGTTATTGCCGGACGTGCCGTGCATGCCGGGCGCGACCGGCCCAGCGGCGGACCCCACGGCGTACGACGCCGCGAACACCAGTGCCAGCAGCAGGAGGAAGCCGCAGAGCGCGGGCGGGGGCATGAGCTTGCGCAGCACCACACCCGCGCCGGTGGGAGGTTGCCTGGACTCGTCCATCACCGGGTCTCCAGATCGCGTCGTACGGCGCCCGTCGAGCCGTACCGATGAAGGAGTCGGAACGGGCGAGAACCGAGTTCCGAAGCGGATGTATGTCGTACGCCACACGCAATACGGCCGCGTGCCGGTGGACCGCTGCCCGGCCGGCGGGTCTCCGCCGGCCGGGCAGGCGCACTACTCGCCCCGCGATCCGGCGGACCGGCCGCCTACCGAGGGCCTTGGTAGGGGCCAAGTTGACGGCGCTGGCTGCTGAGCGGGCTACCCGACCGCCAGGCGCCGGGCCTTTCGGGACAGTTACGCATGGAGGTGGCCGAGCGGTTCGCCAGAGGTCACAACGCGGCCGTTGTCGCCCGTGGCCTGCGCGTCACCGTCCGCTCGGTGCAGCGAGGGCGAAAGACGTGGGGTGAGGGAGCCCGCCGACTCTGGCCCCGACGGGCCCTGCCTCGCTGCCCATGAGGCATGCGCATGATCGGGGCGGGTGCTGGCCGCTTTCCGCAGCCAGGGGTTGGCGTCCCCTGGTTGCCTCTGTCGGGGGTCGGGATACTGACCGGGTGAACCTGTCTGAACTCGGAGCCTTCCTGCAATCCCGGCGGGCGAGGATCATCCCCGTGGAGGTCGGACTGCCCGCCGGGCCGCGGCGCCGGGTGCCTGGTCTGCGCCGCGAAGAGGTCGCCCAGCTGGCCGGCGCGTCGGTGGACTACTACATCGAGCTGGAACGCGGTCGCGGCCCGCAGCCGTCGACGCAGATGCTGGCCGCCCTGGCCCGTGCGTTGCGGCTCGGCAGCGACGAGCGGGACCACCTGTTCCGTCTCGCGGACCGTCCCGCACCGACGGCGCACGGCACCGCGGCGCACGTGCCACCGGCCATGCTGGCGCTGCTCGACCGGCTCGACGCCACCCCGGCGCTGATCCTCACCGATCTGCACGAGACCCTGGTGCAGAACCGGCTCGCCGCGGCGCTGCTGGGCCCGCCCGTGCATGCAGAGGGGCATGCGGCGAGCCTGGTGTACCGCTGGTTCACCGACCCCGGCAGCCGGTCGCTCTATCCCGAGGAGGACCACCCGCACCATTCCCGGGTCCTGGTGTCCGATCTGCGGGCCGCCGTGGCACGCCGGGGCCACGACCCGCGGTCCATGGACATGGTCGCCCGACTGCGCCGGGCCAGCGTGGAGTTCGTCGCCCTGTGGGATACCGGAGATGTCGCCGTACGCCGCGGCGAGCGCAAACGCATCCTCCATCGCGAGCTGGGCGTCGTCGACATCAACTGCCAGAACCTGTTCAGTGAGGACGGCCGGCAGCGTCTGCAGTTCTTCACCGCCCCGGCGGGCAGCCCGGCCGTCGAGCAGCTGCGCCTGCTCGCCGCCCTCGGCCCCCGAAAACTCGCCGACGACCAGGCCACCGTGCGGTAAGCAACCCTATCCGTGGCGCGCCACCGCGCCACACCGCCGCTCTCCGGCCGGCCCGTTCACTCCGCGGCCCACCGGCCGCTGCACAACACCTGCAGACCGCCCGAGGTGTCCAGCACGCCACTTGTGGTGACTACCAGTAACTGACATGTGGCGAAACGTAATTACCAATCGTTCGGAGACAATCATGCGTGTCATCACCCAGCGCACCGTCGGCGACCCGACCGTGTTGGAACTCGTCGAGGCCGCCCGCCCGAAACCGGGCCATGGGCAGGTGTTGATCAAGACAGGGGCGATCGGCGTCAATCCGGTTGACGCTCATGTGCGCTCCGGTGCCCTGCCGATGCTCGGCGATGCGCCGTTCACCGTCGGCTGGGACATCGCCGGCACCGTGGAGACCGCCGGGCCCGGCGTGTCCGCCTTCGTTCCCGGTGACGAGGTCCTGGGCATGCTGGCACTTCCGGGAGCGGGCAACACCTATGCCGACTACGTCCTCGCCTCGGTCAACGAGATCGTCCACAAGCCCACCGATCTCACCGTCGAGCAGGCGGCGGGCCTGCCGATGGCCGGGCTGACCGCCTGGCAGAGCCTGGTCGGTCTCGCGCATGTCCAGCCCGGTCAGCGGGTGCTGGTGCACCGCGCCGCCGGCGGGGTCGGCCACCTCGCCGTGCAGATCGCCAAGACCCGCGGCGCCCATGTGATCGCCACAGCGAGCGCGGGCAAGCACGACCTACTGCGCCGCCTGGGGGCGGACGAGCCGGTCGACTACCGTACCCGGGACTTCACCGAGGCCGGTCCGGCCGACGTGGTGTTCGACCTGGTCGGAGGCGAGGACGGCGCACGCTGCGCCCGCATCGTCGCCCCCGGCGGCATGCTGGTCAGCGCCTCTCCCCAGGACACCGGCGTCACCCCGGAACTGATCACCGAACTCGGCATCCGGCACGCGGTCACCTTCGTACATCCGTCCGCACCCGACCTGGCCCGCCTGGCGGCTCTCGTCGCAGCCGGACGGCTCACCGTCCACGTCGACCAGGTGCTGCCGCTGGCCGAGGTGGTCAAGGCACACGAGATCGTCGCTGCGGGCGCAGTCACCGGCAAGATCGTCCTGGTGCCCTGATGACCGCCTCAACCGGCCGTCCGGGTCTGGAAGGAGCCGCCATGAAACGGCGGACCGTGCTCTTCCTGGGTGCCGCCCTGGCGGCGGCCTCGACCGGGCGGGCGCAGGCGCACCCGGGCCACCCGGCGCCGCTCAGCGCAGTGCCGGTGGCGGCCGAGCCGCCCTACGGCACGGGATGGCGGCCGCTGGCCCCGATCGCGGGCGGACCCCGGCAGGAACACGGGGTCGCCGCAGTCGGCGCCAACGTCTACGTCATCGGCGGCATCATCACCGACCCGGCCGGCGATTTCGCCACCACCGGCCGGGTGGAGGTCTACGACGCCCGGCGTGACACCTGGTCGAACGCGGCGCCGCTGCCCGTGGCGATGAACCACCCCAACGTGGCGACTGTCGGCGCCAAGGTCTACGTCCTCGGCGGGCTGTCCGGCGGAGCCTCGTGGCAGGCCCTGCGCGACAGCTTCGTCTACGACCCGCGTGCCGACCGGTGGACACGGCTGCCGTCGATGCCCGCAGGCATCGCGCGGGGCAGCGCCGCGATGGGCGTGCACGGACCGAGGATCTACCTCGCGGGCGGCATGCGCACCTTGGTGCCGAGCCCCGGCGGCCTCCAGGACACCGTGGACACGGTGTCGTCGTACGACGTCGTAACCGGCCGGTGGGAGGCGCTGCCGAGCCTGCCGCAAGCCCGCGACCACGTCGGTGGAGCCGTCGTCGGCACGACGCTCTACGTGCTCGGCGGCCGGGACCGGGGGCAGGTCAACGTGCGGGACACCGTCTACGCCCTCGACCTGCGCTCCCTCCGGTGGTTCGTGCGTGCCTCGATGCCGACCGCCCGCGGTGGCATCGCCACCGCGGCCGTGGGCACGAAGATCTACACGTTCGGCGGCGAGGGAAAACACGACGGCAGCGGCCCGCACGCCGTCTTCGCCGAGACCGAGGTGTACGACACCGTCCACGACCGCTGGCGGCGACTTGCCCCGATGCCGGTGCCCCGCCACGGTACAGCCGCCGTCGCCGTAGGCGGCACGATCCACATCCCCGGCGGCGGCGTCGCGGGCGGTGGCAGCCCGGTGGACGCCAATGACGCCTACCGGCCCGTTCAGCAGGGAACCTGTGGCCCCCCTGCCGGTGATCGGGGAGTCGGTTGTGCTCTACAGCCGACTGTGTGAACAGGCGTTGCAGTGTCCGGAGATGGTGACAGCGCTGTCGCGGGCCGACGATTCTCCTTCCGCCGCCCCGCTCGCCTCCCGCATCGTGGTCACGACAACCGAGCACCACAGGGCACGGGCATCCGCCGCCGGACCCTTTCCATGAACCCTTCCACGACCGCATGAAATGGGGATACGCCACCATGGCTTCCACCCTCCGCACCAGGTCCTTACTCGTCGCCGCCGCGTTCCTCGCCGGCACCGCGCTGCTGACCGCCTGTCAGGACGACGCCACGGGCGCCGACTCGTCGTCGAAGACTGATGCTCCCGCGGCGTCGGCGGAGGCGGCAGCGAAGTCCGGGGCGAAGAAGCCCAAGGGGGTCAGCGGGACCTTCAAGGGCGGCACGGTGGAATACCTCGCCCCCGGCAAACACATCGTCAAGACAGCCGGCAAGGAACAGCAGTTCTTCGTCGCCGAGGACACCAGGATCTACGGCGCTGGCACCATCTGCGGCGAGTACAACCCCGCCGCCGACACGCCCTGCACGGCCGACGACCTGGACAAGGTGCTGAAGAGCGGATCCATCGCCGCGGACGTGGTGATGAAGGACGGCGTCGCCACCACGGTCACCGAGCGCCCGGCACCGGATGAGGGTGGCCCGGCCGAGGACGAGGAAGACAACGGCCGGGACTCGGTCCTCGACGGCATCAACAAGGGCAAGGGCGTTTCCGGCACCTGGTTCGGCACCGTGACCTACCTGGCGCCGGGCAAGTACACGGTGTCGGACCTGAAGGGCACCGAGCAGCAATTCCTCGTCGCCACCGACACCGAGATCTGGGGTTGGGGCGACATCTGCGGCGACGCCCACGGCGGCGAGGGCGGGCAGGGCGGCACCGCGTGCACCGAGGACGAACTGGAGGCGGCCGCCAAGGCAGGCGGTGTGTCCGCGAAGGTCGTCGTGGTCAACGGCATCGCCACCACCATCACGGACGACCACTGACCCGGATTCCACCCCCGGAGGACGCCGCGCTGCCCGCACGCACCAAACGGACGACGCGCGGGCATACTTCTGCCAGCACACGGAGCGACAGGGGGCTTGATGTCGGGGGAACATGTGCCGCTCGGCGGTCAGCGCGTGGACGAGTTGGTGACCAGGTGGGTGAACACGACGCCGTCGGCCGAGGCGATCGTGTGCGGCGTCGAACGGATTACCTACGGGCAACTGGGCCGTCTCGTGGATGCCGAGGCCGACCGCCTGCAATCCGTGGGCCTGGAGGCCGGCGCACTGGCCGCTGTCGTGCTGGACAACCCCGTCGCCGCTCTGGCCGCGATGCTGGGCGTCCTCAGGGCCGGAGGCGCCTACCTGCCGCTCGACCCGGCCCTGCCCAGGGAGGAACTGCACCGCGTCCTGGCGGACGTCGATCCCTACGTCGTGCTCACCCGCGAGCTGTACCGGGTGGCGGTCGGCGACCGGCCGCACCGGCGGGTGGTGTGCGTCGACACCGAAGCGGGGCCGACCGACGAGGGCGGGACACAGCCGCACGCGCACGACGCACAGGACGCGCCACCCGTCCGTGGCGCCACCGCATGTGTGCTGCTCACGGCCGGGACGACGGGGCCGCCCAAACTCGTCCCGGTCAGCCACCACGACCTCGCCATGGCGCGAAGCGCCTGGCAGCAGGTCTTCGGCTTCGACGACCGCGACCGTCACCTGCACACGGCCCCGCCCGAGTCAGCGGAGTTCACGGCGAACTGGGTGCGTGCCCTCGGCTCAGGAGGCACCCTGGTCCTCCCCGACGGCGACGAACCCCATGACCCCGGCGCCCGGGGAGCGGCTCTGCGGCGGCTCATAGCCGACGAGGAGGCGACCGTGCTGGCCTGCGGTGTGCCGACCGTGCGGCTGCTGACAGTCCAGGAGCCGCCCCAAAGGACGCGGCTGCGCCTGGTGACGGTCACGGGCGACGTCTGGTACCTCGACGAACAGCGTGCCCTGAAGAAGGCGCTCGGCGACGACGTGCGTGTGGTCAACGCCTACACCGTTACGGAGGCGTTCGGCTCCGGCACCTACTTCGAGCTGCCGGAGCGACATCTGCCGTCGGAGCACGGGAGCGAACCGGTCTCGCTGATCGGCGTCCCGCTGCCCGACACCTACCTCACCGTCCGCGGGCCCGTTCCCGGCGCGCGGGGCCCCATCGTCCTGAACGGCGTCCACACCGGCGACGACGGACGTGTCCGGGAGGACGGCCTGCTGGAGTTCCTGGGCCGACAGGGCACGTACGCCTCCGCCGAACGCGCGCTGCACGGCCACCCGGACGTACGCGCGGGCCTGGTGGCCGAGGTCGAGACCACGGACCCCCGAGACATCAAGGTCGTGGCCTACGCGGTCTCCGTCGAGGGCCGCCGAGTGGACCCGGTGGACGTCCACCGACACGTGTGCGTCGCCCTGCCCGGTGACGCGCAGCCGCACGCGGTGGTGCCTGTCCCGTCGCTGCCCCGCACCCGGGCCGACAAGGTGGACCGCAAGAACCTCCCCCTGCCGGTCGACGCCGGCACGGCCCTCAGCAGCAAGGGAGGGATCGTGCGCGGCCCTGCGTCGCCGGAGCGGGCGACAGGGTGCATGTCCGTCGGCGTCCTGGTCCTGGCCGCGTTCTTCGCGCTGCTGGCATGGTTGTTCACCGATCTCCTGTGGCCGAACTCGACGGACGTCTCAGCGGTGCCCAGTCCCCACGCGGAGTACTTCCGCGTCCTGTACTTCTGCGAGAACGTCTCTTTCGGCGCGGGCATGGCCTTCCTGCTGGTGGGGCGGCCGGGCATGACACGGGCCGGGCACACGGGCTGGTTCACCACGGTGGCGCACCTGTCCGCGGTCTGGCTCTTGGTGGCGTGGTGGCCGCAGGACAACTTCTACCGGCTCACCGCCAAGACGGACTGGCCGGCACAGGCCGCCCTCGTCTACACGTTCAACGTGTCGCTCATGATCGCCGCAGCCGTGGTCGCCTCGTTCGCCGCCGTGACGCCCAAGTGGCGGCGGCAGCTGGGCCGGTGAACGAGCCGCTCAGCGCGCCGTTACCGAACCGGACCAGCGCCTCGGCCTCGTCGAGCGCCTGGCGCGAACGTGCGGCGAGGGCGACCCCCACGTACGGCACGGGTTCCAGGCTCGCCGTGGGGATGGTGATGAGCAGGACGGCGCCCAGGGCTCTGCACCGGCGGGCCAGGCCGTCGCAGTGCTCGAGCAGGGCGGGAGCGGGCAGCCGCGCGCCCAGGGGCAGGCAGTCCAGGGTGCGCACCAGGTGACGGCCTCCCCGCACGCTGTCCAGGCGGGTCTGGAGCACGAAGGCGACGGCGGGGCCGGTGAGCCGCAGATTGATCTCGGTGGGCGCCGCCCGTCCGGCCGTGTCGGTGACGAAGTCCACGTCGTACCAGCCCTGGTAGCCCTCCGCCGACAGCGCCTGCCCCACGGCAGTACCGAACGCGGTCGCGGTCTCGGTCAGTTCCGCGGGCAGGACCCCCGGGCCGACGGTGACCCCCCGGTAGGCCGTTCCGGTGACCTCCATCAGGCCCGTGCCGACGACGTGGACGGTCCCGTCCTCGGCTATCACCCCGTCGAACGTCGGGTTGCGGTACAGGTCGGCGCCGGGCACGAACTCCTCCACCAGCAGTCCCTCGCCGAAGAGCCGTCGCGTGACAGCCCGCGTGCCGCCACCCGACAGCACGTCCTCGGGAGTGAGGACGAAGGTGGCCGAACCACCGACGCCGTACTCGCCTTTCACCACGCTCGTCATCCCGGCCGACGCCCGTGCTGACAGCGCCCGCGCCAGCTCGCGTCGTGAGCGGACCGGCTCCTGGGCGGGAACACGGATGCCGGGGTGAGCGGCGGCGAGTGTGCAAAAGAGCCGGTGGGAGGCGGCCTTCGACTCGTGGCCGAGCCGGGGAGGCGGCCCCGAGGTGAGCCGTTCGGACGCCTCGGTGCGTCCCCAGGGCAGCACGGGGAGACCGGAGTTCCTGATCCGCCGCGTCAGCGCCGGCTGGCCCAGAAGGGCCTGAGTCAGGGCGCCGCCAGGGGCGTCGACGCAGTGCACCTCCACCTCGTCCCACTCCAGCAGCCGGGCCAGGCCGCGCATCCAGGCCGCTTCGACAGGCAGCGGGAGGACCACCAGGGCGGGATGCGGGCCTGCGAAGGCCGAGAGGCAGGCGTAGTGCGGGGCGCCCTCCGTGGGTGCGACGCCGGGGAACTGTGCGTGGAACTCAGCGACATTGCCGAGGTGGACAGACCGCCGACCACCCGTCCACGCCCGCACCCATGAGGGATCCGCCCCGGACGTCCACGCCTCCATCCTGACCAGTTGTCCGGAGGACGGCGAGGCGCCGGCGCGCCGCGCGCCCATCGCGACGTAGAAGGGAACGGCGTGCGAGTCGGCGGTGATGGTCACCCGGTCGCAGCCGAGCCGCCCGGCCTCCGTGAGCACGTGCCGGTAGAGCAGCCGGCCCACTCCCCGGCCGATCGACATCGGATCGACGAAGAGCATGCCCAGCTCCGCGCGGGGCGGCTCCCCGTCCAACGTGGCCACCCCCAGGATCCGGCCGCCCGCCTCGGCCACCCTCACCCTGCGGTCGGCCATATCTCCCGGCGCCAGCCGGAGATCGTCCGCACAGCCCGCCAGATACGCCTCGTCGTACCCCCAGTGAGCCTTGGAACGCAACGCGAGCGCGCTCAGCGCAGCGGCCTCCTGTGGCAGTCCCGCCCGGATACGAACCCCTTTGGTGGTCATGAGGGGATTGTTCCAGCGTGACGACTACGCGGCGGCCGAAAACCCGCTGATCGCCGCCGACGACATGGCGGCCTACCACCACGGTGGCCTCTACCAGGTGCAACTCGCCCTTGCCCTGGACCCCCTCACGCTGGCCCGCCACTGCCTGGACCTGTTCGAAACCGGCCGGTGGTTCACCCCGCGTCGGCCGCTTCGGCCAGGTCAACGTCCGCGGCAACGCTCTACCGGTGCCGGTGCTGTTCATCGGCCGCCCGCTGAGGATGCTGCTGCACGCCAACAACCTGATCGTCTTCGACGGCCGCACGCACGGTCACGAAGCCTGAACGGCTCTTCGACGAGTACGCGATCGTCCCGACCGACCCTCGGCGGCCGTCCGTCGCCTGAACCTTGCAGGCACATCCCGCACCGGCGCAGGCGGAGCCCCGCCGCGCGGTCCACGACATGGAGCAGCCGTCGCCGCGCACGGCGGACCGCCGTTCACCCGCAGAGCGGCGTCGCGGCGTCGCCCGCCGGCTCCTCCCAGAGACGGAGCAGGAAAAGGACGGGATGGGGATGTCCTCGTACGGGGTAGGCGAGCGGGACGACGCGGGGCGGTCCAGCGCGCTGCTTGAGGGAGGGTCAACGTATGCAATTCGACGACGATGCTGCTCTGGACACGTCCGAGGTCGCGGACGGGCTGGGAGGCGCGCTGGGCGGGATCCCGGGCGGCGGCAAGACCGTCGGCGGGGGGCTGGTCGGGCTCGTGGTGCTGGTCGCGTCCGTGCTCTTGGGTGTCGACCCCGGCATATTCGGCTCGGGCAGCAGCGACACGTCCTCGTCCGGCAAGTCAGCCGCGGATCTCGCGGCGGACTGCCGGACCGGTGCCGACGCCAACCGCAAGGAGGAGTGCCGGATCGTCGCCGTGGTCAACAGCGTGCAGGCATTCTGGAAGCAGACGGAGACAGCCGTCGGCAAGCCGTACCAGCAGGCCCCGACGTTCCTGTTCACCGGCAGCGTGAACACCGGCTGAGGGAACGCGACTTCCGACGTCGGCCCGTTCTACTGCTCAGCCGATGACAAGGTCTATCTCGACCTCGACTTCTTCAACGACCTGAGCAGCAAGTTCGGCGCCAAGGGCGGCCCGTTCGCCGAGGCCTACGTCATCGCGCACGAATACGGCCATCACTTCCAGGACCTCAGCGGAACGATCTCCCGCGGCAGCGGAAAGGGCCAGAACAGCGGCTCGGTGAAACTCGAGTTGCAGGCGGACTGCTACGCCGGAGTGTGGGCCCACCACGCCACCACCACCCCCGACCCCAAGAGCGGTACGCCACTGATCACCGACTTGACGAAGGACGACATCAACCGCGGGCTGGACGCGGCCGCCGCCGTCGGAGACGACCGTATCCAGCAGCGCTACCAGGGCAGGGTCGCACCCGACACCTGGACGCACGGCTCCGCGCGCCAGCGCCAGCAATGGTTCTCCACCGGCTACCGCTCCGGCCGCGTCTCCAGCTGCGACACGTTCAGCTGACCACGCCGGCAACCACGACACGACGCCCGGCTGTGGACCGCCGCTGTTGGGCAGATCGCGCATTGTGCTGTGCCGCGGTCGGTGGTTGACAGCCGACACCAAGTGGGAGTGCTGCCTCGACAGGCTGACTGCTTCCAAGACCGTGCCGACGCCGCGCAGCTAGTGACCTGAGTCAGACATTCTCGCCACATCGGCGGGCATTAGCCGGATGCTGTGCGGCCGCCAGGTCCGGCCCGGCCTGCTGGAGTCCGGCCGGGCCACGCCAGGCAGCTCGCGAGAATTACCCGGCACTCTCCGACTCAGGTCACTACTGTGGTAGTGCTTCGTTAGGTTGCGGGCTGTCTGTGGGTTCTTCGTCGAGTGCTGGGTAGCGGCACCCCTGACTCTGCACGGGTATCCGTCGGATGTTCGGGCACACGAGACGTCATGCACGGACAACATGCGCGTCCCACCAGCAGCACTCTCCTCGGCCAGGCCTCCACAGACGAGACATCGCCGCCCGGTCACAACGGCGCCAAGCACTCACGCCGAGGCCGGCGCACCGGCCGCCTGCGCCGCCGCGTCCTCGCCTACCGGGCTATCGATTTCCTGTCCACGCACATCCCGGATGACCCCGGACCGGGCGACGAATGCCTGCTTCTCGTGCACACCCGCCAGGTCGTCGGCCAGGTCCGTTACCGGATCTGCACTGACTGCGCCCAGGGCGTCATCACCGCCGTCGTCATCGACGAGCGCTTCCACAGCACCGGCCTGGGCACCCGTGCGCTGTCACACCTACGGTCCCGCCATCCGGGACTGACCTGGCACAGCACGCTGCGCAAGCGCACCACCCGTGATCTCCTGCGCCGGATGCGCATTCCCACAACCACTTCTGCCACGCCCTGCCCCCACGTTCACCAGACGCTCTCTGTCCCGGCCGGCCCGATACTCGCCGGCGGCTGACCCCAGCGCTCAGCGGTCACAGCGCACCGGTGGAGAGGGCACCCCCTCATCCCGAGACCGCTTTAGAAGCCCTAACAGAGGCTGTTGCTCATGGGACTGCTGGCTTGTCTGTTCGTTGGTCTTGTCGTGGGGGAGAGGGAGTCGCGGCCGTGGATCGTCTGGGGACGAAGTTTGGTCGCTCGTCGAGCCGTTGTTGCCCAAGCCGGGTCCGAATCTGGTCGAGGGACGACCTGACCGCCAAGCCTTGTGCGGGATCCTGTTCGTCCTGCACACCGGTATCCAGTACATCACTCCGCCGCGCGGCAGAGTTGGCATGGGTGAGCGGTGGCAGGGCATCCGAGGTGAACGGGATGGGCTGACCGCGGTTTCGCTGCCGCCCGTCGACGTCGAGAGCCTCTTAGGGGTGAATAGGTGAAGGGCTTCCGCAGCTTTATATTGCGCGGCAACGTGGTCGACCTGGCCGTCGGCATCGTCATCGGGGCAGCGTTCACCGCCGTGGTGAACGGCTTCGTCAGAGCTTTCCTGACACCACTCGTCGGGCTGGCCACCGGCGCCACCGGCGACATGAGCCGCAAGACCTTCACCCTCGGCGCCACCGATTTCCCCTACGGCGCCTTCGTCAACGCGGCGATCAGCTTCCTCCTCCTCGCCAGCGCCCTGTACTTCCTGGTCGTGCTCCCGATCAACAAGCTCCACGAACGCCTCGCCCCGCACCAAGACGTCCAGGCCCCCAAACGGGACTGCCCGGAATGCCTCAGCCCCGTACCCGCCCAGGCCCGACGCTGCGCCTCCTGCACCGTCTCCCTGCCCGCCGTACCCGCTCAGGCCGGGGAGACAACCCAGCGCGCCGGGTGATCCGACCTCCACTCATTCATCGGCGACACTCGACAGCCTCAGCGCTCAGCGCTCGGCCGGTTGCTCTCGGAAGAACTTCGCCCGGTTCGAGGCCCGCGAACGGCTCTCCGGCCCGCTCCACCCGGACCTGGAACGCACGGTACGCACCAACTTCGACCTCGGGGACTACGAGACGGCGTGCTTCCCCTCGATGAAGGCGGTCGAGGTCGCCGTCCGCGACGCCTCCGGACTCGACAACTCACTGGTCGGAGTGGAGCTGATGCGGGAAGCGTTCCGGCCGCACCGGCCGCACGAGAACGGCAAGACCGGCGGCGCGCTCCCCAACTCGCAAGCCGAGGGCGGGGAACAGGCCGCCACCGTTCACCCTGTTCGCCGGCGCGATGTTCGCCTACAAGAACCCCGCCAGCCACCGCACCGTCGACTCCGACGATCCGATTGCGGAACTCGCGAAGAAGCGCGCCGCCGACCTGGGGGTGAGCATCAGGGACTACCTCGCGCGACTGGTGCAGGACGATGTCAGCGGACCGCGTGCCCGAGCGGTGGGGGCGGCCGCCCGCTTCCTGGTCGACCACCAGGCGGTCTTCGATGAGGCCGAAGAGGCCCAGCAGGCACACCGGCGAGCGCGCGCGGCCTGATGGACCCGCGCATCGACGTTCCGTGGATCCTGCAGGTCACCGAGGCTGCCGGGGCGGACGACCCGGCCCCGAGGACTACGGTGTCCCGGTCTCGGCGGTCGCCCGCCATCGGGCCGAGCTGTTTGAGCACCCCGTCTACGACGGCCCTTATGCCAAGGCCGCCGCCCTGGTGCACACCCTGGGCCGTTGCCGCTGGCTGGAGCGCGCCAACATGGCCGTCGCCGCGGCGTCCGGCGTCATGTACCTCGAAGCAGCCGGGATATCCGTCAAGCCCGTCCTTGAGGACGCCGTCGCCCTCAAGGCCCTGCTCCTCGATCCCGCCTGCACCGCCGGGATGATCGCCGCGCTGCTGCAGACCTGGCCCACTGCCACCCGCGGCCCGCAGGCCCGCCCGGGCCCGGTGCTCAACCGCGCGCAGGCCGGTGAGCCCCGAACTGCTGCGCCCCCCCCAGCGCCCGACCACCTGCAGCCCAGGCTGGCGGGGAGATCAGACCAGCTGGCGCAGCCACCGAAGATCAGGCCGACGGCGCCGGCTCCGCTGCCATAGCGGCGCGTGCAGGGCGCTGGAGATCAGGGCGCTGCGACGGCAGCGGTTCCATGCGCAGATGTGCCCGAGGCGGCCGGGTCCCTGCGCGGCGGAGCGGTTGGTCCCGTTCATGGTGGCGCTTTCTCCTGAATGCTGCATGTGACTCAGGTGGGGCGGGCGAACTGGAACCTTCGTCCCTGCCGGGTTTTTCGTCTGCGCGGGGTCAACACGGGTGTGGTGAGTTGCTGGATGCGGTCGGGCGGACAACGCGGAGGACGCGCTCAGCCTGTGACGCTCCCGATCCGGTCGAGCGGGCCTCACCGCGGGACCCGCTCGGCACGGCCCCGCCGGTCACCGTCCGGCACACGGCCCCGGCCGTCGGTGGGACTTCGTTAGCCTGTTCGCCGACCCTTGACGATCTCTCCGCCGCGGCGGCGGCGACTTCCGCGACCTGCACAAATGATCGCGTACGGGTGATCGGTACCGCTGCCCGGGCGACGCAGATGCCATCCGTCATGTTGCGGAGGTGACGGACCGTCGGTTGCCTCATCAGTGACGTACAACGAGACGCCGTACAGGCCGGCCGGACGCTCTTTCACAGGAGGATTGCTTTGGGCAACACACGTATTGGCATCGGTATCGGCTTGGTGGTCGGTGCCCTGGCCTTGCAGATTCCGGTCGCCGCCGCCGCGGACGGCTCCGGTCTCGACATCAGGTCGTGGGGCGCCTCGCCCGGATCCAAGGTCACGGTCTCCACCGGGGCCTGCGGCGACGGTGTGACCTACGGCAAGGGCGAGTCCGAGGTGGCAGGGAAGTTCCACCTCTTCGAAGGCGAGAGCAAGGGTGTGCTGACCGGCGAGTTCACGTTGCCGGAGGGGACCTTGCCAGACACCGACACCATCACCGTCAAGTGCCCACCGCGCACCAAGATCACGGAGTCGTACGAGCTCGGGAAGCGCCAGCCCGACGGGGCCGTCGAGGCCGGATTCGGAAGCCCCCGGGACTCGGCCCCGCAGCTCGCCCTGGGCGGAGCACTGGTCGCCGCGGCTGCCGCCGGGTGGACGGTGAGGGTGCGTCACCGTTCGAGTGCGAACCGCACCTGACCGCCCTCTCTCCCCGCCTCACGGCCCCCCGAGCGCCCTGCGCCCCGGAGACCGCGAGGCGGGGACACCCACCTCACGGCACGCAAGAGGCACCACCGCGATGACATCCAGGCACGACGACAGCGCTTCCCCGCCCCCGTGCATCCCGTCGGTCAGGCTTCTGATCTGGACCCTGGTGGTGGGTACGGTGCTGATGACCGGCGCGCTGCACGACGGACAGCCGCCGCAGCCCTCGGCGGGCCAGGCCTTCTCCGCCCCTGCGGCCCCGGCGGCCCCGGCGGCCGGCCGCACCGCCGCGGCCGACTCCGCCGTGCAGCCGCTGCGGCCATCCGAACCCCTGCGGATCCGGATTCCCGCCATCGAGGTCGACGCCCCCCTTACGAGGCTGAGCCTGGACCCGGCGGGGGCGCTACGCCCCCCGCCCGCCGACGAGCCCGACCTCGCCGGCTGGTACGGCGGGGGTACGACGCCCGGCTCCGTCGGCACGGCGATCACCGCGGGGCACGTGGACCTGCGGACCGGCAGGCCCGGCGTCTTCTACGGCCTCGGCGCCCTGGCCAAGGGCAACACGATCGAGATCGACCGGGAGGACCGGCGCACGGCCGTCTTCACCGTCGACGCCGTGGAGGTCTACGCCAAGGACAGCTTCCCGAGCGAGAAGGTCTACGGCGACTCCGAGCGGGCCGAGCTGCGGGCGATCACCTGTGGGGGCGGTTACGCCGAGCACACCGGATACCAGGGCAACGTCGTGGTCTACGCGACGCTCACCGCGGTGGAATAACACCCTGAGAGGCCGACGGTGCGATGTGCCGGTTTGGTGACGGTGGGTGGGTGCCAGTGACGGCGCGTCAGAAACAGGTCATGTCCCTCGATCCCGACCAGGGCTCCCGATGCATCTGCGCCGCCGACTGCCGGCCACATTGCCAGTTGATGTTGCTAATGCAGGTCAGCGAATTGTTCGGCATTCTTCAGTCCTGGCCGTGTGGTCACAAGTGGCGGGATACCACCGCCCAGGCCCGCCAGGACTGGGCGGACGGAACGGTCCACTATCAGGTCGAAATCGACCTGCGCGGCGACAATAACGCCTCCACCCGCATGTACCGGTGGCCACAGCCCGGCCTGCGCGCCATGCGCTGGCCTCGATGTGGTCGGCGAGTCCGCGTTCCAGGCCGGCGTTGGGCTTGGCTCCGACGATGGCGCTGCGGATATCCCCGGCCGCGGTGGTCGTTGTGCCTATGCCCGGGGTTCCGGCGCGATCTCCTTGATCAGGCCCTCGACGAGCATCTTGATCTCGTCGCGGATCGGGCGGACGGCCTCGACGCCCTGGCCGGCCGGGTCCTCCAACTTCCAGTCGAGGTACCGCTTGCCGGGGAAGACGGGGCACGTGTCGCCGCAGCCCATGGTGATGCAGACGTCGGACTCCTTGACGGCGTCCACGGTGAGCATCTTGGGGACCTCGGCGGAGATGTCGATGCCGACCTCGGCCATCGCTTCGACGGCGGCCGGGTTGACCTGCTGGCCCGGGTTGGAGCCGGCGGAGCGGACCTCGACACGGTCCCCGGCCAGGTGGGTCAGCCACGCGGCGGCCATCTGGGAACGGCCCGCGTTGTGGACACAGACGAAGAGCACGGAGGGCTTGTCGGACATCGAAGGTCTCTCTTGGTCTCGCGCCTGCACGGCGGCGGAGGGAAAGGCGCCAATGCGTCAGCGCCAGGTGACATCAGTCACCGCTGATGTGACAGTATCAGTGCATGCTGACGTCAGTCGACACTGATCTGATCCGGGTTCTGGCCGACCCACTCAGGCTGCAGATCGTGACCCTCCTCGCCGAAGAGACGCTGTGCACCACCCACCTCGTGGAGGAGACCGGTGCCAGGCAGACCAACCTCTCCAACCATCTGAGAGTGCTGCGCGAAGCCCGGATCGTGGAGACGGAGCCGTGCGGCCGGTTCACCTACTACAAGCTGCGCGCGGACGTCATCGCATCGCTTGCCGGACAGTTCGCCGAGCTGGCCGAGTCGGCCCGCAGCGCCGCCGACAACAAGCGGTCCTGCCCCTGACCTGTCGCCGCCCCGGCGACCGCACCGAGGAGTCCTGTTGACCGTCACGCACGAGTCCGCCGCGGAAGCGGCGATACCCGACGCCGCCCCGCAGCCCGCTCCGGGCGCGACCCCGCCCCGCCGGCCGCTGGCCGCGCGGGCCGCAGCCGAACTCGTCGGCACCGCGGTCCTCGTCGCCGTCGTCGTCGGCTCCGGTATCCAGGCCACCGAGCTGACCAAGGACGTCGGGGTGCAGCTGTTGGCCAACTCCCTGGCCACCGTCTTCGGCCTCGGCGTGCTGATCCTCCTGCTCGGCCCCGTCTCCGGCGCCCACTTCAACCCCGTCGTCACGCTGGCCGAGTGGTGGACGGGCCGACGCGGCGGCGCCGGGGTGACGATCCGCGAGGCGGCCGTCTACATCCCCGCGCAGACTGCGGGTGCGATCGCGGGCGCGATCCTGGCGGACGCGATGTTCGGCATGCCGCTCGTGGAGTGGTCCACCCACGACCGCTCGTCCGGGCACCTGCTGCTCGGTGAGGTCGTCGCCACGGCGGGCCTGGTCCTGCTGATCTTCGGGCTGGCCCGCACCGACCAGCTGCGCTTCGCCCCGGTGGCCGTCGCCTCCTACATCGGCGCCGCCTACTGGTTCACCTCGTCGACGTCCTTCGCGAACCCGGCGGTGACCGTCGGCCGTACCTTCAGCGACACCTTCGCGGGCATCGCCCCCGGGTCTCTGGCGGGCTTCATCGCCATGCAGATGATCGGCGGCGCGGTCGGCCTGGCGCTGGTGGCACTCATCTTCGCGCCCGGTCGGAAAGCGGAGGGCTGACCAGTCTGCAGGGGAGTGCGTCCTCGCAACGACCGCTCGCTCGGCGGAGCCGCCACGCCGGACACGACTGCGCCTCTCCTCGCTTCAGCTGGATTCAGGCCGCGGTCGGCGCCATGGTCAGCAGCTTGCCCATCGCGGCCAGTACGGAGGGCTCGACCCGGTAGTACACCCAGGTGCCGCGCCGCTCGGAGGTGAGCAGCCCGGCTTCCTTGAGCTTCTTCAGGTGGTGGGAGACGGTCGGCTGGGAAACGCCGACGTCGGAGATATCGCACACGCACGCCTCGCCGCCCTCGTGTGAGGCCACCGCGGAGAACAGTCGCAGCCGCACCGGGTCGCCCAGCGCCTTGAACATCCGCGCGGCCGTCTCGGCCTCGTCCGCGGTGAACGGCCGCTCGGTGAGCGGCGGGCAGCACGGCGTGACGCCCTGGCCGTCGGGTTCGAGCAGCGGCAGCACCTTCGCATTCGACATGCGCCTATGTTGACACATGTCGAACCAGGCGGGCGAGGGTCACTGGCTCCGCAGGCGGGCGGCGAGACGGCGGCGGTGCGGTCAGCGTCCCGGCCAATTCCGCGCGGCGAGTTGGAGGACAGGGAGCGCTGCCACTCCACCCCGACGAAGGCCAGGCCCGGCACAGTGGCCGAGGCGCCGCCGCGGTGCACAGGCTGCCCGGCGGCGTCGAGCGCGCCGTCCAGGCCGGCAAGGTATGGCAGGTCGGGCCGGTAGCCGGTGGCGAGCACGATCGCGTCGGCTTCCTCCTTGGTTCCGCCCGTCCAGCAGACCTTCGCGCCATCGATGCCGCTGAAGAGCGGCCGCCGGTCCGGAGCGCCCTGGGCGAGGACGGTGCGGTAGCGGCCGTCGTCGATGACGAGCTGCGTGGGCGGCCGGCGCAGCAGGCCGCCGAGCGGGGTGATGTCCAGGCCGGTGTGCCGCAGCCAGAAGTGCAGGTCGCGCCCGGCGATCTTCTGGCGGGCGAACTTCGCCGGCGCGCGGCTGGCGGCGTGACCCGGGCGGCTGCGGCGAGTTCGGCGGCGATCTGCACCCCGGAGTTCCCCCGCACCCACCACCACGACCCGGTGGCCGGTGAAGGGATCCGGGCGGCGGTAGTCGGCGGCGTGCAGCACCGTGCCGGTGAAGCCGTCCAGACCCGGCAGGCGGGGGCGGTGGGGGTGGCCGAAACGTGCCGGACGCGGCGACCACGGCCCGCGCCGCCAGCGCGCCGCCGTCGGCGAGCTCCACCTCGAAGCCGGCGCCACCGCGCCGTACGCCGGTAACCCGGCAGCGCGTGCGGATGTCCGCGTCCAGGCGGGCGGCGTAGCTGGTGAGGCAGGCGGCGACCTCGTCCCGTTGCGGGTAGCGGTCCGGATTGCCGGGGAACGGCATGCCGGGCAGGGAGCTGTACCGGGCCGGGGAGAACAGGGTGAGGCTTTCGTAGTGCCGCGGCCAGGACCCGGCCGCGGCTCCGGACGCCTCCAGCACCACCCTTGCGCAGCAGGACGTGGGCGGCGGCGAGGCCGGACTGTCCGCCCCCGATCACCGAGACGTCGATGTGCTCCATGAACGAACCCCCTGGGTTCGATGAATGTCTATGTTGACGTCTGTCGATACAGGTGCCATGCTGGGCCGCGCAAGCCATCGACGGACGTCGAAATACGCAAGGAGCCGCCGTGAACGCGCCCGCCACCACCGAGCTGCCTGTCATCGTGATCGGCGCCGGACCCGCCGGTCTGGCCGCTGCCGCCCACCTCCTCGAGCGCGGCATCGAGCCCCTGGTCCTCGAAGCCGGCCCAGCCGCCGGAGCGGCGGTGCGCGAGTGGTCGCACGTGCGGCTGTTCTCCCCCTGGGGCGAGGTCGTCGACCCGGCCGCCGAGAAGCTGCTGGCCCCGACCGGCTGGACGCGGCCCGACCCGGCGACCTACCCCTCCGGCGGCGACTGGGCCGAGCAGTACCTGCAGCCGCTCGCCGACGTCCTCGACGAACGCGTACGCACCGGCGCTCAGGTCACCGGGGTCTCCCGGGCTGGCCGGGACCGGATCGTCGGCGCCGACCGCGACGCCCAGCCCTTCGTCATCCACGTCACCTACGCCGACGGCCGCCAGGAACGGCTGTTGGCCCGCGCGGTCATCGACGCCTCCGGCACCTGGACCACCCCCAGCCCCGCCGGCGCCAGCGGACTCGCCGCACTCGGCGAGCGCGCGGCCGCCGACCGGATCATCTACCGCGTCCCCGACCTGAAGGACCCGGCCGTCCGCGCCCGGTACGCGGGCAAGCGCACCGCCGTCATCGGCTCCGGCGCCTCCGCCTTCACCGCTCTCGCCTACCTCGCCGACCTGGCCAAGGCAGGCGGCGGGACCGGCACGAAGGGCGTGTGGATCCTGCGCCGCGGGATCTCCGGCTCCACCTTCGGCGGCGGAGAAGCCGACCAGCTGCCCGCCCGCGGCGCCCTGGGCCTGGCCGCCAAGGCCGCTGTCGAACAGGGTTACGCCGATGCGATCACGGGCTTCCGCACCGAGGTGATCGAGCGCGACGGCGAGCAGCTCGTGCTCGTGGCCGAGGACGGCCGCCGCCTCGACCCGGTCGACGAGGTGATCGTGCTGACCGGCTTCCGCCCGGACCTTTCCTTCCTGTCCGAGGTCCGCCTCGGTCTCGACGAGCGCCTCCAGGCCCCCGTCGCGCTCGCCCCGCTGATCGACCCCAACCAGCACTCCTGCGGCACCGTCTACCCCCACGGTCACCGGGAGCTCTCCCACCCCGAGCAGGGCATCTATCTGGTCGGCATGAAGTCCTACGGCCGCGCCCCCACCTTCCTCGCCATGACCGGCTACGAGCAGGTCCGCTCCGTCGCCGCCGCCATCGCCGGCGACCTCGACGCGGCCGACCGCGTCGAACTGACCCTGCCCGAGACCGGGGTGTGCGGCGGCGCCGGCCTCTTCGACGCCCCCGAGGCCGACCAGAGCGGCGGCGGCTGCTGCGCCCCGGCGCCCCAGCTAGTTCAGCTCGGCGCCCCCGCCGCGGTGGCCGTAGGCCCCGCTGCCGAGGAGGCTCCGGCGGGCGGCTGCTGCGGTTCGTGACCGACCTCAACACCCCAGCCCGCGGGGCCAGGACCGGATCGGGGGACCGGTCGCGGCCCCGCGCCGCCCTGCCGTGAACCTGCACTTCGGATACACCGGTCTGCTGAACTTCGGCCAGGTCGGATTCATGCTGGTCGGCGGCTACGGCCTCGCCATCACGGTCTCGACGTACGGCGGCCCGATGTGGCTCGGCGTCCTGGGCGGAATCGCCTGCGCGATCGTGCTGGCCCTGCTGCTCGGCCTGCCCACCCTGCGGCTGCGCGCCGACTACCTCGCGATCACCGATCGCGGTGGGGGAGACGCTACGGCTCTTCTACCGGTCCAGCTGGGCCGAGCCGGTCACCGGCGGGGTGTTCGGGCTGCAGCGCTTCGCCAACGACTTCTACGCCCTCAGCCCCATCGAACCCGGCACCTACGGCGTGTGGCTCGTGAGGTTCAGCTCCCGCGACCTCTGGGTGATGATCGTCGGATGGGCGCTGGTGGCCGTGGTCGGAGGCCTCCTCGCCGGTGCTGGCGGCCGACGAGCTCGTCGCCGGCTACGTGCCGGGCGTCGACGTACTGCGCGGATGCAGCGTCGAGGTGCGGCCAGGCGAGGTGGTCGGCGTGATCGGCCCCAACGGCTCGGGCAAGTCGACCCTGGTCAAGGCCGTCTTCGGGCTGCTGCGGGTACGCAGCGGCACCGTGCGGCTGCATGGGCAGGACATGTCCGGACTGCCCGCGCACGAGCTGGTCCGGCGCGGCGTGGGCTACGTACCGCAGCTGCAGAACGTGTTTCCCACGCTGACCGTCGAGGAGAACCTGCGGATGGGCGTGTACCTACGGCCCAAGGAGCACACGCGGCGGGTCGCGGCGGTCGAGGCTCTTCCCCCTGCTGGCCGACCGCCGCAAGCAGAAGGCCGGCGCCATGTCCGGCGGCGAGCGCCAGATGCTCGCGATGGCCCGTGCCCTGATGATGGAGCCACAGCTGCTGCTCGACGAGCCGTCGGCCGGCCTGTCACCACTCCATCAGGACCACGTCTTCGACCGGTGCAGAATGATCAACAGCGCGGGTGTCGCCGTGCTCATGGTCGAGCAGAACGCCCGCAGGTGCCTGCAGGTCTGCGACCGCGGCTATGTCCTCGATCAGGGCCGCAACGCGTACACCGGCACGGGCACACGGCCCTGCTGCACGACGAGAAGGTGATCGAGCTCTACCTCGGCCCACTCGCCCGCGTCCGTTGATCTCCGCTGTCGGTCCTCTCCGTCACTCCTCGGCCCTGCTCGTCTCGGTCCGCAGGGTCTGCAGCTTGCCTTTGTCGTCGTAGCCGTACACCTCGATCGACGCATGGCCGGGTTCGCCCTTGTCGGTGAAGTCGAGCGGGCCGCTCACACCGTCGTAGTCGATGTCCTTGCCGTCGGCGATCAGCTCCTTGCAGGCAGCGAACGAGTTGCACTTGTCGCCGTCCTTGGTGATCCCGTTCATCTCCTTCAGTAGTCGCCCGGATCGTCGGACTCCGCCTTTTCGGCGGCGAGCGCGATCGTCGTCGCGCAGTCGAACACCTGCGGCGCGAACTGCAGCTCCTCCAGATCAGGCGCGAACTCCTGGAGGCCCTTCACGTACTGCTCGTTCGACGCCGAGGCCGGCGCCGTCCCCTTTTCATCCCGGAGAGCCTTTCGGGCTCGCCCGGGGCGACCAGCGAGGGCAGTTCCTCGCTGCGCAGGCCGTCGGCGCCGTAGACGCCGATCTGGGCGGGTCCGAGTCCGGACTCGATCATGCCCTGCAGGATCTGCGTGCCCTCCGCGAAGGCGATCACCACGGCGGCGTCCGGGTTGGAGTTCTCCATCTGCTGGACGACCTGGTCGAAGTTGCTGGCCTTCGGGTCGTAGGTCTCGGCCAGCGTCGCCGTCGCACCGCGCTCCTCCAGCGTCTTGCGGGTGGCCTCCATTAGGCCGCGCCCGTAGTCGTCCGCCCGTGCGACCGGAGCCACCCGGTCGTGACCGTCGTCGCGGACGACATCGGCCA
The DNA here is from genome assembly GCF_042959365.1 of Streptomyces sp. NPDC007907. Taxonomy (NCBI): domain Bacteria; kingdom Bacillati; phylum Actinomycetota; class Actinomycetes; order Kitasatosporales; family Streptomycetaceae; genus Streptomyces; species Streptomyces sp. NPDC007907. Next base: position 110,634 of record NZ_JBIBKR010000003.1, on the reverse strand, counting down.
GGATGGGACCCTGCAACGCGTCGCTCGGGACGGTACGGAAGTAGAAGCCGTCGTCCTCGTAGTCGGTGAAGGTCGGCGCGGTGTTCGACCCCGAGCACTGCACGACGCCCGCACCGGTCACCCGGTCGATGAACGCCAGCAACATGCCGCAAGCCGCGGCTCCGACGATCGCGTCCACGCCTGCCGCCAGGACCCGGTCCGCCGACTGGGCCGCAACGGCCTCCTGGCCCGCCTCGTCACTGGAGACCACGGTCGGCACGGACTTGCCCAGAACCCCGCCGGCGTCGTTGATCTTCTCTAGCGCGAACTTGAGAGACTCGATCTGCGGCGGGCCGAGGTAGGCCAGCTGTCCCGTTTCCGGCAGGACGTAGCCGAACTGGAGCTCACCATCGCCCGGATCGGCCTGGGCGGTGCCCGTCGTACCGCAGACGGCTATCACAAGAGCGGCTCGCGAAGATCGCGAACCGCCGTATCGACGCTTTCATCTCCGCCTCCGCTCGTACAGGCGGCGGTGGTCGACTGGCCGGCCATCGCCCGTCATCCGTACATGAGACCAGATCTCACAAGGAGTCCGGAAAAGCACGGAACATACGCCTTTTCGATTGGGTGTGCTCGGCCGGCCTGGCAGTCACGGAGGAGGCGAACGTGGCCAGGGTTACGACGCTCGCGCGAGTCGCACGATCGCCGCGATCGACCGGTCGACGTCGGCCTCGGTCGTGGAGTGACCGGAGACCGAGATGCGCATCAGCCGTCTGCCGCGCCAGGTGGTGGCGCCCATCCAGCAGGTGCCGTCGTCCTGCACGGCCTGCACCACCCGGTCGGTGCGGGAGTCGTCGCCGAAGCCGACGAGGACCTGGTTGAGCGTCACGTCGTTGACCACGTCGAAGCCCGCCGCCGTCAGGCCGTCGGCGAAACGGCGGGCGAGGGAGCAGCAGCGGTCCACGAGGGCGGCGATGCCGTCCCGGCCGAGTTCGCGCAGCGCCGCCCAGGTGGCGAAGCCGCGTGCGTGACGGGAGGACTCGACGGTGTAGTCGGCCCCACCGACCGGAGCGCCGTCGGCGCGGGTGAGGTAGGAGGCGGTGTACGACAGAGCGTCGGCGTGGACGGCGGGGCGGGAGCAGAACGCGTAGCCGCAGTCGTAGGGCACGTTCAGCCACTTGTGGCCGTCGCAGGCCCAGGAGTCGGCCAGCTCGACCCCGTCGACGAGGGTGCGGGTCGCCGGGCTCGCGGCTGCCCACAGGCCGAAGGCGCCGTCGACGTGCACCCAGCCGCCGTGAGCGTGCGTGACATCGCAGGCGGTACGGAGATCATCGCAAGCCCCGGTGTTCACGTTGCCCGCCTGCGTACAGACGATGGCCGGTGTGTCCGGGTCGGTTGCCAGTACGCGGCGGAGCTCCTCGGTGTCCAGGGCGCCGCGTTCGTCCGTGCGGACCGTGTCCACGCAGTCGGTGCCCAGGCCGAGCAGCCGCAGTGAGCGGTCGATGGTGGCGTGACGCTCATCGCCCGCGACCACCCGCAGACGCGGGGCGCCGCCCAGCCCCTGGTGCGCGACGTCCCAGCCGGCCTCGGTGAGCAGGTGCTGCCGGGCGGCCGCGAGTCCCGCGGTGTTGGCCGCCTGCCCGCCGGTGACGAACCCGGTGGACGCCGTGGCGGGGAGCCCGAGCAGGTCCTTCAGCCAGGCGCCTGCCGCCTCCTCCGCAGCAAGGGCGGCGGGTGAGAGCGCGGCGTTGAAGGCGTTCTGATCCCACCCGGCGGCCAGGATCTCCGCAGCGGTGGCCGCGGGCAGCGCCCCGCCGACGACGAAACCGAAGAAGCGCGGCCCCGCAGTGGCGACAAGCCCCGTCTCGGTAGCGGCCACCAGCTCGTCGATCACCGTGAGTGGGTCGGCGGGGGAGTGGTTCAAGGGGCGGGAGAAGGCGGTGCGCAGGGCTGCGTGGTCCACGGGACGGGCCACCGGCCGCCCGGGCAGCGAACGGCGGTAGGCGGCGGCATGCTCGGCGGCGTGACGGATGATCCTGGTCAGCTCGTCCATGCCCGGACCGTAACCGCCCGTCCGAGCGGCCGGGAACGGCCAATGGGGGGAGACTGGCCTGCGCTCCCGTCACCGTCCCGCAGCAGGGCTGTCAGGGTGCCGGCGATGGCGACCACGCCCAGGGCCTGCGGGCCAGCGAGCGGCGCACCAGCTGCAGAACACGGGGAGGCGCCCGGTGCTGCACGAGATTCAAAGGAACCACCGTGGCACTGGCAGCCTCGTGCTGCCCGTTGTTCCGTGTCGGGCACTGCGTCCCGCCGGTTCGACGAACGCACACGCGCGTCGACGTTGTCCGGGCCCTCCTTCGCGACGGACGATGCTACGAACCCACGCCGCCCGTCGCTCTCGCGGTTTGACAGACCCCGTGTGGAATCAGTCAGCCGTCCGTGGCAAGGCGGTCGAGCCATTCGCTGAGGAGGTGTTGTTCCGCGCTGCTGAGCGTTGTCTGGTCCGGCAGGAGGGCCTGCAGGGTTCGGGCGGCGTCGGCGAGGCCCGCGTCCTGCACCACGGGTTGTTCGTGGGTGACGGCGGCGACCATGGATTCGCGCAGAGTGGTGAGCAGGGCCGGGTCGCGTTGGTCCTCGGGCAGCGACAGCCAGGTGAGCACGGCGCCGCGCGCGGTCGCGTGGATGAGAGCGGCCGCGAGCTGCTCGTCGACGCGGAGCCAGCCGCCGGCGGCGAGACGGCGGATGCGCCCCAGCAGGATCTGCATGCCGGCCTGGAAGGCAGCCGATGCCGTGCCGCGTTGGGGGTCGCTGTACATCAGCGCGTACAGCTCGGGGTTGGCGAGCCCGAACTCCACCGCGAGGTCCCAGCCCGCCCGCAGATCTTCCAACGGGTCTTCAGGGCGGGTGTCCCTGTGTTTTGTCGCGAGGAAGGTGGCGTGGCCGTGCTCCAACACTGCCTCGAGGAGCCCGTCCTTGTCGCCGAACAGGCGATAGATCGCAGGGGGCTGTGTCCCGGCGGCCGCCGCGACCGCCCGGGTGGTCACCGCGTCGCGGCCCTCGCGCGCGAGCAGGTCCGCCGCTGCCTCAACCACCCGCTGCCGGGTGACCTCACGGGCGTCGGCTCCAGGCTCCGACGCTGCGACGGGAAAGGCACCGTTCTTCGCTCCCTCAGACATGAATCAATGATAGCGCCCTCTTGCTTCCATTGATGATATCGGTGTTATCGTAACGCTGGTATCACTGGAAGCGGCGAGAGAAGAGGAACGCGCTATGCCTGAGAAGCTGCGCATCGTAGGCCTCGAGGAGCACGTGGCCCTGCCGGTCCTGCTCGATGCCTGGACACGGGCAGGGGTGCCGCAGATCCCCCAACTCGGCTACGGCGACGAGCCGATAGCGCAGCGGCTGCGCGACGTGGGCGACCGCCGCCTGGCCGACATGGACGATCAAGGCGTGGACGTCGCCGTGCTGTCGCTGGCCACACCCGGCGTGCACAATCTGACCGCGGCGGACGCCGTCAGCGTGGCGCGCGAGGCGAACGACGCGCTCGCCGAAGTCGTCGACGCCCACCCCGACCGATTCCAGGCGCTCGCGGCCGTCCCGACGCCGGCACCCGAAGCCGCCGCCGCGGAGTTGGAGCGCGCGGTCACCCGACTCGGCTTCCGCGGCGCGATGCTGTACGGGCGCACCGGTGACAAGCCTGCCGACGCGCCGGAGTTCGACGACCTCTACGCCACCGCCGAACGGCTCCGGGTGCCGCTGCACTTCCACCCCCAGACCCCTGTGAGCGCGGTCCAAGAGGCGTACTACTCGGATCTGCCCAACGGAGTCGGCCGCGCGCTCGCGACCGCCGGCCTGGGCTGGTACTACGACCTGGGCGTGCAGTACCTGAGGATGATCTTCTCCGGCGTGTTCGACCGCCACCCCCAACTGCAGGTGATCGCGGGGCACTGGGGCGAGGTCGTCCTGTTCTACCTCGACCACATCGGTGTCCTGCAGGACATGGCGAAGCTGGAGCGGCCACTGGCCGACTACTTCCGCCAGAACTTCTGGGTGGCGGGCAGCGGAACGGTCAGCGAGCGCTACCTGCGGTGGACAGCTGAGGTCGTCGGAACCGAGCGGATGCTGTACTCCACCGACTACCCCTACACCTTCGGAACGCGGCCCGGCGGCTTCCCCTTCCTCGACACCAGCCGCGGAGTCGCCCGCTCGTTCCTGGAGCAAGCACCGTTCATCGAGGAGGAGAAGGCCGCCATCGGGTCCGGCAACTGGGAGCGGCTGACCGGGCACACCGCCACCACGCAGGGCAGCAGCCGATCCGCAGACGACCACGCCGACAGCACTTCGTGCGATCAGTGATAACACCGGGGTGTCCGGACCGAACGCGGACGCGTTCTGCTGCGGATTCGGGGTCCGTCTCCGGCGGAGGGACGACGCAGACACCGGCTGCGTGACGATTGAGCAGGGCGCGGCGGAGGCTGGCGTAGCGGGCTTCGTACTGCCGCCGCAGTTGGCCGGTCCGCATGGCCGTGGTGAGCCGGGGGGTCGTCCATCTCGGGATACTGCGCGCGCCCCCTCTCTGAACAGGGGCAGATGACCTTCACCGGGTCGCCGTCGTGCGGTACGGCAAACGCTGTAGCAGTGCCACAGGGCGTCCCTGCGAATACCTCTGTGACGCTGGTGGATCTGACGCACGGACTCCTGGCTTCGTGGGGGCAGGGGAGGAATGGTCTCAGGAGTGGACTACCCCACACCGGCAACCGCGCAGGCTCGGTAAGTGGTCGTGTTCGAAGACAGTGGAGGTCCCGCGCCCGTCCGTCGGGCGTTTCCGTGATCTCGCATAGGGGGACTCGCCGTCCGTGGTGGCGTATGGAGCGGAGCAGAGGGTGCGGTTGCCGGCGTTGCGGGCCGGGTGGCTGACGCAGACGTTCGTGCACTGGCCCTACCCGCCCGAGACGGTGCAGGCCCTGTTGCCGGAGGGCCTGGCGGTGGACGTGCGCGAGGGAGCTGCCTGGGTGGGGCTGACGCCCTTCGTCATGGCAGAGGTACGGCCTCCCGGCGTGCCGGCCTGGCTGCCTGGAGTCCCGACCTTCGCGGAGACCAACTTGCGGACCTACGTCCGCCACCGGAACGGGCGCGACGGGCTGTGGTTCCTCTCCCTCGAGGTCGCCTGCCCCCTGATGACGGCGGCTCGTGCCGTCGGCGCGCCGTACAACCCCGGCACCCTCAGCGTCTCCACCGGCGGGGATACCGTCTCCTACGCCGGTTCGAGATGGGGCGGTGGGCCCTCCTATCGCCTGATCGTCCGCCCCGGCGACTCGATCGAGCCGACGGAGCGGGACGTATGGCTGACGTCGCGCTGGCGGGCGTACACACGCCAGCTCGGCATGCTCTGGGAGACGCCCGTGGAGCACGAGCCCTGGCCGCTGGCCGACGCCACCGTCGACGTGCTGGAGGAGACCCTGACCACCGCGGCCTGCCTGCCCGCCCCGCTGACCGAGCCGGTGGTGCACTTCTCGCCAGGCGTCCGGCACGTACGGCTGGGCCCCTCCCTGCCGTCTGCCCCACGACCGCGTCCGGCCTGACGACCGGGCCACGCCCCGCGCGAGCGGCAGCGGGTGGTGGCGAAGGCCGAGCGGCTGCGCTGACCCCTGGGGCCGTCACTCCCCAGCGCGAAACACCATCGTGGTGCAGACCGGCGCCAGGGAACAACGGGACGCTGCTGTCCCAGTGGGCGGAAAACATAACGGGGGAGGGACTTGGCCCGGTCGACGGCTGTCTGCCTGCGACCCACTTGCTACAGCGCACCGTGGGGCTCATATGCCACCCCGGGTATGGCGGCTGGTTCAGCGGGTGCCTGCCCGGCAGCCGGGCCGCCTGGTGCTGCGCGTGCTCGGCAGCGGACTGGGCGTCTGTCACGACGTCTCCTCGCTCAAGCGGCAGGTCCTCGTAGATCGGGGGGTGATGTCCCTCGTTCTGGGCGAGGCACCACAGAAGCAGGCCTCTCCAGTACGGCATCCCCGAGACGGAACCCGGCTTCTGGGACAGGTACTCCCACTGGATGGCCGGTATCCAGCGTGAACAGGGTCCCGCACAAGGCCTGCCGGTCCGGCACCCGAGGCCGGCCCTCCACCAGCTTCGGTGCCGGATCGGGCAGTAACGGCTCGATCAGCGAGCACAGTTCATCCGACAAGATCCACGGCCGCGACTGTCGCTTTCCCACAACCAGACCAACGACCATCCACACCGAAAGTCATACGATCACAACTTCCGCTAGAGCCAGTGATGTCCTCGTGATGCGGACCGCAGGTTGATTACCAAACGGGTCGACCCGTAAGTTAACTGGGTATGAGTTCCTTCCCGCCCTCCAGGGGACGTCCCAGAGACCCCCGCTCGCACGAAGCGATCGTCAGCGCGACCGGAGAGCTGGTGATCGAAGTCGGCTACGCCGCGACATCGATTGGGGCGGTGGCTGCCCGTGCCGGTGTCGGCAAGGACACGGTCTACCGGCGGTGGTCGGGCAAGCCGGAGTTGGTCTTCGAGGCCGTGTTCACGACCACCGACCATGCTCCGCCCCCGGACACAGGAACGCTGGCCGGGGACCTGACCGCGCTGCTACAGAGCCTGGTCGACGAGTTTCACGCACCTGCCGCTGCAGCGGCGCTCCCGGGGCTTCTCGCTGACTTCGCCGCCGATCCAGTCCTGAAGGCGCGCATCCGCAGCGACTTCCTGGCCCCGTCGAAGGAGCGGCTGCTGATTGTCTTTCAGCGCGCCGTGGTGCGCGGCGAGATCGCGGCCGACACGCCCGTGGACCTGGTCCTGGACACTCTGGCAGGAGCCGTGTTCTTCCACGTCGGCCTGGTCGGGGAACACCCCGACCCGCAGCTGGCTGGCCGGCTGGCTGCTGTCATCGCCAAGGGAATCGAGATCCGATGAACGGCTGGCTTCTCGCAGCGGGTATCACGGCGTTCGGTGTGGCCGTCGCGCACATCGTCGGCGGGCACCGGGATGTGGTGCGCCCGCTGCTGTCGTGCGGACTCGCAGACGAACCCAAGCGCGTCCTTCATGCCGTGTGGCACATGGTGAGCGTCGATCTGGTGCTCTCTGCAATCGCTCTGGTCTACCTCTCGCTGACGGACGGTACGTCAGGGACTGGCCTGGTGGCGTGGTTCGTGGCCGCACATTTCATCGCGTACGCAGCCGCTTTCCTGGTTGTCACGCTGTCGGTCGGCTGGCCGAAGCCACTGCTCCGGCTGCCACAGTGGATTCTGCTCCTGCCGGTCGCGCTTCTGACAGTGGCTGGCGCCGCGTAGCGGCACCCACGGAGAGATGCGGCAGCGGCGCAGGTCACCGGGCACCCGCCGCACCGGCCCGATGCCGGAGGTCGCCGCCGCGGTGCCCCGCACCGCCAGCGTTCACGCCGTGCCCCAGCCCGTAGAGGCACCAGGCGTAAACGGAAGCGGCAGCGTGAGTGGCCCCGCACGCGCACCAAGGGACGGTGGTGCACGCCTGCCGGACACAGCGGGGAGGACACTGCCCGGCTAGGGCGCCTGTGATCTCAGTGGTGGGCCGTTGGGCTTCCGCGAGGTTGGGCCCGGCGGAATGCCGCTGGGCGCCCCTCGGGGCGGCGGCGAGCTGGTGGAGGCAGGCGAAGGCTGGCTTGATGCAGGGCTCGGGTGAAGATGCCGTCGAGGGCGTAGCGGACGAAGCGGGTGTAGACCGTCTTCCACGGCCCGTAGCGTTCCGGCAGGTCACGCCAGGAGATCCCGGTCCGGATCTTGTAGACCATGCCGTTGATCACCCGGCGGTCTTCCACCCGCGGACGCCCTGTCGAGACTCTCGGTATGAGCGGAGCGAGTAACTCCCACTCCTGGTCGGTGAGTTCATGACGGTGTACAACCCCACCATGATCCACCATCTAGCGATCTTTGAAGACGGACCCTAGCGAACGCACCCTGCAGTGTGCAGTGGACCGCGTACTGGGTGTCTCCCCGCTCCGCTTCGCGCAGGCCATACGACTCGAGCAAGCCGCCCGCCTGCTGCGCACCACCGACCTTCCGACAGACACGGTCGCCCGCCGGGTCGGATGCGAGAACGCCTCGACACTCACGACGTTGTTGCGTGACAGGCTAGGCGTCACCCCCGGCAGGCTGCGCCGCCCGACAACCCCCTGACCGCCCCTCGCCGCCCTTCCACAACCCGGTCCTGCTCGAACCTGTCAAAACGATCGACAAAGGCAGAAACGAAGTCGAGCGCACGATCAACGCCCTCAAGAACTTCCGGGCCGTGGCGACGAGGTTCGACAAGCGTGTCTATGTCTTCCAGGGCACCGTGACCGTCGCAGCAATCCGGCTCTGGCTTCGGGGGTAGATCCATTATCTCGGTGCGGGGATGTGTCTGTCACCGTTCTCCGGAATGATCTTTACATCCGATTTGCACCTCTAGGCTTGCGGGCGGACGCAACGCATGGATCTGACCTGGGAGTTGAGAGTGGCGCACGATGTTGCCGCGCTGGCGGTGGAACTCACGGATATGGCTGCTGCCGATCACGAATCCGCAGTCCGCGCGAACAGCGATGACCCCACCGAGCAGCTGGCGTGGCGGCGACTGACCGCTCGGCACGGTGACCGGCTCAACGAGATCATGGAGGAGTACGGCTGGCCGACGGCGGAACTGGTCGGCGAGGAGGCCGCACGCGCGGCATGGCTCATCGCTCAGCACGCCGACCGGCAGCTCGACGTTCAGCGTCGCGCCCTCCAGCTGATGCAGCAGGCGGTGTTGGCAGGCTCGGCCAGCCCGCGCGAACTGGCCTTCCTGCGCGACCGCACGCTGGTCAATGAGGGCCGCAAGCAGGTCTACGGAACTCAGATCGCCGGTGTGAAGGACGGGGCCCCGGTTCCTTGGCCCTGTGAAGAGCCCGACCGCAGGGACGAACTCCGTGCGGAGGTCGGCATCGAGCCCTTCGACGAGTACGTCGCCAAGTTCTCCATGGCCTGACGCCCCCTTCCCGCTCGCGTCCAGTGGATCACTGCCCGTGCTCACCTGCCGCGGGCAATGATCCACCGGACAGGTAGTACCTCGTTGGGTTCTGGATCTGCTGGTCGGCAGGGGGCGGCCGCAGGTGGTGCAGGTACCGGTCCAGCACTTCAGCAGGTCCTGAAGGACATCGAGGACCTGGTAGAGGCCCAGGCCGGCATCTCGGCTCTTGGGTCGAGCCGTCGCAGGGTGAGGAAGGCCTGGGCGGCGGTGACGAGCGTGACGTGGTGGTGCCAGCCGCGCCAGGTGCGGCCCTCGAAGTGGTCCAGGCCCAAGCCGTGCTTGAGCTCGCGGTAGTCGTGCTCGACGCGCCAGCGCATCTTCGCCCATCGCACCAGGTCGGCGACCGGTTCATCGTCGTGGCTGGCCTTGAGGTTGTACTCCGTCTTGCCGTCCAGCACTCGCAGCCGGTCCAGCAGGTGGTCCGCATGGGCAGCGCGGGATGGCACAGCCCGTCCCCGCCCGACGGTGGCGACATCGGATGGGCAGTACGTGCCCCTGGAGGTCGTGTCTGCATGGTCCGTGCGGCGCTGCGGGGACCGCGATGGGTGACGGCCGCTGGGGCAAAGAGTTGATCAGGTGGCGAGTGCGGTCATGACCCCATCCCGAGTGACGAGATGTGTTGTGCCGAGGAGCGGGGGCGCAGGGCGTCGACCATCGCCGTGAGGGGGTGCGTGTGGGCGGCGGCCGTCTGCCGGGCGGGGGCTTGTCGTTTGGCGAGTTTGTGCAGCAGACGCGCGCGGCCGTCTTCCTGCATGCTGGCCGCGCTCGGCGCCCTGCCGTAGGCGCTGCGGGGGCCCCGGAACGGCCGCAGCATCGGCTAGAGGCAGGACGACCGCTCCGGGCACTGGACGGCCCCGTCAAACCACGCCCAGCACTTCACCATGCCTCCCGGCCCGTGCCAGCGGCGTACCGCCCTGCATATAGCCAGAAGGCGCACCCCTACGCCGACAAGCCCGAGGCTGGAGATGTTCACCGGGATGCTGAGCGAGGGGCATCTGCGCGCGTTCGACCAGCTTCCGGATCTGTGGCCCGGTGCCGCACCGGCCAGGACGGAGAGTGCGCACGTCTTTCTGACCGATCTGGGCCGGCAAGTCCTGCGGGAGGTCACCGGCCGGGGCGCAGGCGAAGGCGGCGAGGCAATGCCCCATCAAAGGAACGCTGCCCGGCCGTGCCTACGCCACCCCCCCGTGCCCGGAGCAGAGGTGGCACCTGGCCGGCGGTGGGTGCCGATCCTGGACGGGATCGAGCGTCTGGGCGCCTGAGCGTCGACGCGGTCGCGGGCGTCGACGTCGACCAGTGCGAGCGCTGGCCTCCCTGGTGGGACTATGGGGGTCAGCAAACGGCCGCACAGCGACGCACATGCCCGCCTGGCGCGCACCGAGGAGATGAACCTCGCCGCCGACATGTAGTGGCACCTGATGCCACACGCTCGTTCGCCAACGACCATGTGGCGATCGCTGCGGCGATGGAACCGGCCTACGAAGTCGGTGACGCTTTCGACTACGCGGTCGTCGGCGTTCAGGTCCACCTGGCCGTCTTCGACGCCATTTCCCCAGGGGTAAGTTCATGTAATTCCCCACCCTCGTGACTGAAACGGCCGCGCATTTGATTGAGGTCTTGTCAGTGCGGTCCAGTCGCTGGGCGCCCGGTTGCTGGTGATGATCAGGGACCGTCCCTGCCGCTCGCTGACCAGCTCATAAAGGTCGTCCGCCTGGGCCGTGGTCAGCTGGCGCATCGCGAAGTCGTCGAGGATGAGGACGTCGGGTCGGACGAGTTCGCGGATCCGTTTCTCCCAGGTGCGGTCCGCGTGACCGCCGGCGAGGTCGGCGAGGATGCGGCTGGTCTTGGCGAAGCGGACGCGGGCGCCCTGGCGGACGGCGAGGTGGACGAGGGCCTGGGCGATGTGGGTCTTGCCCAATGCCGACCGGGCCGAAGAAGTGTCGGGGGTCGTGACGGTGGCGAAGAGCCGGGACGGGCCGTGGAGGAAGGCGGTGGCTCCGGCGTCTCCGCTGGTCTCGGGCTCGGTCTCGGTGCCGGCGATGAGGATGCCCTTGATGGCGCGGCAGGACGGGTCGCCGACCGCGATGGCCATGGCGCAGGCGGCTTCCAGCCGTGTCTCGCCGTGCTTCTTCCGCAGCCTGAAGAACCCCTGGGCAGCGCGAAGCTGATAGAGACGTTGACTTCCAGCAGCTGGTCGATGACCTCGCGGCAGGCGTCGCCGATTTTGGACGCCATCCGAACCACGGGACGAGGAACATGAGCAGCTCCGCGACGACCAGGTCCCTCGATCCCGACCTCCGCGCTACCCATGGCCAATCAGGAGAGTGCGGCATGGGAAGTTACATGACGCTCAAACCGGCCAAGCTGGGGAAACACTTGATCGTCGACAGGCCCCACATTTCCCGTCCGGACGGCAGCTACGGCTGGTCGGGAAGAGCTGGCGGTCGAGTGCGGCGGCGATGTAGCCCTTGTCGGCCAGGATGAGCAGACCGGGCCGCTCACCGGTCAGGTGCGGTTCGTTGTCGAGCAGTGCGGCCAGGACCTGCCGTTCGTCGATCTTGGGGTCAGCCAGGGCCCAGGTGACCGGCAGGCCGGCCGGAGTGCACACCAGGTGCAGCTTCAGACCCCAGTAGAAGCGTGAATGGGAGCGGCAGTAGCCGTAGCTCGCCCACCCCGCCAGGTCGGAGCGGCGCATGGTCTCACGGGAGCGGGCGCACTCGACGGGCGAGGAGTCCACGATCCACAGCGGGTCCAGCCACAGGTCGGTGTCTGCGCCCAGGGACCGGATGGCCCGTTTGACCAGGCCCAGCGCGGCCCGCAGGCGTTTGTTGTAGGCGGGCCGCTGGGGCAGGTAGGGGAACAGGCCGTGCAGGTGGGCGTGGGCGAATCGCAGCCAGCGGGCCTCGCAGTGGAAGCCCAGCATGGCTTGGGCCACGGCCAGGGTGACCAGTTCAGCGTCGGTCAGCCGGGGCGGTCGGCCCTGTCGGGGCGAGGTCTTCAAGCGGTCGTCTATGTGCACGTACAGTGCGGTCAAGAGGGTGTCTAACTCGGTCGTCACAACCCGATGTTGGACACCCTCCCTGCGTCTGTGAACCCCGCCAACGGAACTACTCGTCTAGTTCAGAGTGCGATCACGATGGACCATACGCTGAAAAGGAGAGCTGTAACCGCCCGGGCCGCTGACATGAGCACCTACTGTTGTGGGCTCTGGTCGGTGATGTGCTGAGCGGAGTCGCGGGCCTGGTCGGCGACGGTGCCGGTCTGATCGCGGGCTTCATCCTGGGTGGCGCGGACGGCCTGGCCAGCGGTGTCCTTCACTTCCTCCGCCGCGCTCTGTGCTGCCTTTTGGGCGCCTTCCTTCAGGTTCTGCGCGGACTCGATTGCGGCCTGCTTCGCCGGTTCGAGGACTTCTTGACCCTGTTCGATCAGGCCGGATGCGGCCTGCTGTTCGCTCTGCGAGGTCGGCAGCAGAGATGAGGCCAGCACCCCGGTGCCGAAGGCGATCAGACCGGCGGCCAGCGGATGCCCTTGCGTCTGTCGCATGGCCTGTTCGGGCGCCTGCCTGACCGCCTCACCGGCCTGCTGGGCCGCGTCACGGGCAGCACCGGTCGCCTCTCCGGCGCCTTCCTGCAGGGAACCGGCTGCCGACTGAGCGTTGCCTGCGACGCTGTGTGCGGTGTCGGAGGCGGAGCCCATGACCCGGTCCCGCAGGCCGGTGACCTTGCCGCGCACTCGGTTGGTGCGGCGGTGGACCATCTGGCGGGGGCTGGCCCGGTCGGCGAGCCGATTGACATTGGTGGACAGGCGGTCGCGAGTGGCGTCGATGTCCGCTCTCATCTGGTCGGGTGACGTGCCCATTGGGCGTTCTCCTTCATCGTTTCGACGGTCTGTTCGGGCGTGGGGGAGACGGTGCGCATCCGGGCGCGGCCCCGCGCATAGAGGACGGCTGCCACCGCGGCCCATACCGCGGTGACGATCAGCGCGGCCCAGCCGCCGTCCATCACGTTGGCCAGGCCCAGGACGGCGGCCAGCGACAGAAACAGCAGGGTCATGTAGCCGGCGAACCCGGCGCCCCCGTACATGCCTGCCGCCTTGCCGGCCTTGGTCGCTTCCTGCCTGACCTCGGTCTTGGCCAGCTCCACCTCCTGACGGAAGAGGGTCTGGGCGTCTGAGGTCACCTGAGACAGCAGCTCACCAACGGAATGGTCCTCACCGTAGGGGCCGCCCTGGTTCGGTTGGATGGAGGGCATCTCACACCCCCGGATGCGGAGGCGCCGACAGGTCACCGGCAGTCGGACTTGTGGGCGGCACGGGCGGCGCTGTGTACGGCGCTGCTGGTGGTGACACCGGCTGCGGTGGGGTCCACTGACCAGCCCCCGGCGGCGGCATCGGCATGTCGGGATCAACCGGATCCTCCGTTCGCACCGCTCCCGTGGACTGCTCCTGCCCGCCGTCGCCGGACTGCGCGGCCTTGCCCGCCACCTTCCCCAGACGCCCCACAGCCAGCCCGGCCAGCAACGCCCCGCCCAGGAACAGCCCGGGACGCCGACGGGCGAAGCTCTGAAGGTCGCCGACGATGCCTTCGACCCCCTGCTTGTCCACATAGTCGGCCGCCCGGTGTCCGCGGTCGGCCACCTGGGTCACGACGCTGCGGGCAGGCGAGTCGCCCGGAGCCTTCTCCGCAAGCTCGGCCAGATCCTGTGCCCACTGCCGCAGCACTCCCGCGGCCCGCTTGGTCTGCCCTTCGGCTTCGTCCACGGCACGGCTGCGCAGATCCTGGACCACGGAGTCAGCCTGTTGCCGCGCCTCTCCCGCGACCTGCTTCGCCTGTTGGACGGCGGTTGATGCCACTTGGCCTGCGGCCTGTCTGGCCTGATCGGCGGTGGCCGACGTCTCGGCCATGGCTGTCTGCCCGGCCTGCTGCAGCTTGCCGCCCCTATCACTCACGGACTCACTCATCAGCACTCTCCTCTAGCCCCATGAACCTCATGCTTCATCCGAGTGGCTGTTTGGAGGGTATTTACACCCATCCGAGAAGAATGCGTGAATGTGTGGGTGGTTGAAGTCCGCGCATACGAGGGTGGTAGGCCGTTCTCCTGCTCGATTCGCCTCGCTCCTGAATTCGCGGGCCACAAGCGATGATCAATGTGGCATTGCGGGCGGGCCGCGGGGACACAGCTGCGACGCGGCCCGGCCACGATGTGCCGGAGACGACGTCGTCATGTCCGTGCTCCGCCTACCTGGAGCGCAGCAGCACCGCCAGCCCGCGTGCATGGCGAGCTGGGCGCGGTAGCCGAGCCCACTTGGGCTCCATTGCCCACCGGGGGGCGACCCGGGTAAGCGGGCGAAGCCCGCGACTCGGGCGCAGGCCATCGAGGCGCTACGCCAGCAGGTACCGGCGCGTACGAAGTGCAGGCCGGACCCGGCGCTCGGCATCGCGGACTAGGTGCTGCACGGCTGGCGTCCCGGCCTTCTTGGCCCCTTGTGTGTGATCGTCGCCTGCCAAACGGATGTCTTGCGCTCCGGGAACGGGCAGGCGTACTGGAAGTAGACCAGACCTCTTGATGGAGAGCCGGTGATGACGACTTCCCGTGCGCAGCGCCCCTTGCCCGTGGACGGTCGTGATGACGTAGTGGGCCGGCTGGAATGGGAGAACGCGCAGCTGCGCCGAGCGGTCGATTCGCATGCGACGGTCGATCAGGCCATCGGCGTGCTCGTCGCGGTGCACCGGCTTGAGCCGGCGGCCGGGTTCGAGGTACTGCGGGAGGTCTCCCAGCAGACCAACACCAGGCTGCACACGGTTGCGGAGATGGTGCTCGGCTGGGCGCTGAGGAAGGATCGTCTGCCACCGCCGGTCGACCAAGAGCTGGAGGCAGCCCTACAGCGCCATCTGGATGCTGGGGACGGCATGGACCAGCCTGGCTAGTGGTCAGGCCGTTAGGGCCTGCTCGGTGGTCGGGCGGCAGGGGATGACGCTGTCGACACCGGTCATCTGCAGCACGCGCAGAACGGATGGCTGGGCTCCGGCGATGCGCACCCACCCGTCTGCGTCCCTCGCCTGCTGAGAGGCGGCGACGAAGACGTTGAGGCCGCTGGAGTCCATGAAGGTCACCCCACTGAGATCAGCGACTATCCGCGTCGGCACCGGCCCCTCCTCACCCAGCAGGGCCTTGCTGAGCTTGTCCTGGACGTCGTGGTCGATCTCGCCCCGCAGGGTCACGACACGGACCCCCTCGACGACGTGGTCTTCGGCGGTGAGACGATCCGGCCGGTCGGCTTGCTCGGTGTGGGGCACGTTCTCCTCGGCTGCGATCTAGGCTTGCCCCCTTCGGGGGCGGGACACGCGGGGGTGATTGTGCCCCACTGATACGGACGGACGCATCTGCATGCGCATTCGTATGCGATCGGTGCGGCATGCATGGGGACGGACAGGCCTTGATGAAAGCGGCCGGTGCCCAATCCGCAATGCGGGTGGCAAGGGCACCGGCCAACCAAAGACCCTCACGAAGAGGAACTCCGCCGCAGCAACCGTTGTCCCGCAGGGGCTCGTGGCGATGACGGGAGCCGGGACCAGCATCACGTTCACGCGCGTTGGGTGCTGGCAGGCGTCGCTCCGCTCCGCAGGCGGCCGGGGGTGGTGTCCAGGCGCTGGCGTAGCAGTGTGGTGAGCGTGGAGGCGTTCTCGTATCCCACGCGGCGGGCGACGGTCTCCGTGGGGAGGTCCGTGGTGCGCAGCAGGTGGGCGGCCTGTTCGAGCCGGATGCTCTGGGCGAATCGCAGGGGGGAGATGCCCAGTACCTTGTCCACGGCGCGCTGGAGGGTCCGTTCGCTTGTCCCGAGTGCCCTGGCCGCTTCGGCCATGCGCAGCGGCTGGTCGATGTGTGCACGCACCCAGCTCTCGAAGGCGCTCACGGTGGGATCGGTGCGGGCGAGGTGGCTGGGGATGGCGTAACCAGACTGGGTGGGGCGGTGGTCGACCACGAGATAGCGGGCCGTGAGGTCCGCGAGGGCTGGGCTGGCCTGACGTACCAGGGCGAGGGCGAGATCGAGGTGGGCCATGGCGGCTCCGGCCGTAGTCACGCCTGGGGCGTGGGCCAGCATGTGGCTCTCGTCCAGGACAACTTGGGGGTATGTCTGCCGGAAAGCCGGCGCCAGCCACCAGCTGGTGGTGGCGGCCAGCCCGTCCAGCACGCCGGCCTCGGCGAGGAGGAACGTGCTGGTGCAGGCCGCGGCCAGGGGGACACCGTCGGCCTTGGCCCCCCGGACCGCTTCACGTTCGGGACCGCGTTCCGGGGCGGCCACCCATTCCAGCAGGGGGGCGGGCTGCTTGGGGCCGGCTCCGGGCACGACGAGGACATCGGGCCGTGGAGCGTCCTCGATGGTTTGAGCCTCGATCACGTGCCCGGAAGCCGTACGAACGGCACCGTGCCCGCTGACGCGGGTCAGCTCCCAGCGTGGTGGGGGGTGGGGCAGTTCCTCTCGCAGCTCGTTGGCCATCTGCAGGACATCGAAGACCGTGGCCAGCCCGGAGTCGAAGAGGCTGTCCATCACCAGCACCGAAATCCTCATGTCGGAAACGGTAAAGCATCCGGCGGATCCGCCACTGACTGCAGTCCACCGGCCCCTCCTACGGTGATCACATCGCGCAACGGCGCAGCATCACATCGCACTCACCACGCACCAAGGAGCACTCCATGACCAACGCCCTTGTCCCCGACACCGCCCGCATCGGACTGCTCGCCCGTATCGAGGCCAAGCCGGAGTACGTCCGCGAGGTCGAGGAACTGCTCACGGGAGCCCTCACCCTGGCCCAGGACGAAGCCGGCACCACCCTCTGGTTCGCGCTGCGCCTAGGCCCCACCACCTTCGGCATCTTCGACGCCTTCGGCACCGAGGAGGACCGCACCGCGCACCTCCAGGGCCACATCGCGGCGGCGCTCATGGACAACGCCCCCAAGCTGCTCGCCGAAGCCCCCGAGATCCTGCCCGTCGAGGTGCTGGCCGCGAAGCTCTCCTAGCCTGCCCGCACACCCGTCAACACCCAAGGCACTACAAGCAGCGATGGCCTCTGGACCGCGGATCAGGTGACGGACCCGAACCCAGGTGGTCCTGGAGCGATTGGACCGGTCGGCCCTCGAACTGGACCGCGCCGACCCCGGTGGCGCCGACCAGCTCAGTACCCGGCTCGAAGCGTCCTGGCAGGCCCGGTGCGAGGACCTGCTGGAGAGTTTGGGGTGACGCCTTGTCGCGCGAACCAAGCGGCAGTGTGAGGTAGGCGCATCCGGCTCCGTTGCGGCGGTCCTTGTTGAGGCTCCCGGCTGCCCGGCCGGCGAAGTTGTCCCCACCGCAGTCCGGGATGCGGCCGAGCTTCTTGACGTCGATATGGAGCAGTTCGCCGGGCCGGGAGCGTTCGTAGCGGCGCACGGGTTCGCCGGTGGCCCGGTCACAGGCTGCCAGGGCGGGCAGGCCGTGACGGCCGCAGGATGCGGTGAGCGGCGGAGGCGGCGATGCCGCATCGGGCGGCCAGCCGCACCCGTCCGATGCGGTGCTCGCCGCGCAGGCGCACGACCTGCTACTCGATGACGGCCGGGGCACGACCAGGCTGGTGGTGCGGGCGGTTAGAGGTATTGATCACGAGGGGCGGCCCGTGAGCCCGCCGATCACGCGCTCGGACGCTCCCGCGGCGGGCTGAGCACCAAGGTCCACCTGGCCGCAGACTGCCGCGCACAACCGCTCGCCTTCACCGTCACCGCAGGCCAAGCAGGTGATGCACCCGCCTTCGAAACCGTGATGTCCCGCATCCGCGTGCCTCGAAGCGGACCGGGCAGGCCACAAACGCGGCCCCTCGCCGTTCTGGCCGACCGCGCGTATTTCTCCCGCGCCATCCGCAACCACCTGCGACGCCGGGGCTTTCGTGCGGTCATCCCGCAGCCCTCCGACCAAGTCGGTCACCGCCTGCGACGAGGCCGACTCGGCGGCCGTCCACCCGCCTTCGACGCGGACGCGTACAAGCAGCGGAACGCCGTCGAGCGGTGCATCCACCGCCTCAAACAATGGCGCGGCCTGGCCACACGAACTGACAAGCTCGCGATCGCCTACCTACCAGGCCGCACTCCACCTCGCGGGCATCCTCATCTGGACCCGGCGCTGACCGAGGAGACAGAACCTAGTTGAAGCCGAGGCAGACGTTAACCGACGAGCCATTGCCCAAACCCGACGGGGCAGGGCTTCATGGGCGTGGCGTGCTTGACCCGCCAGGTCACCACCTGCACAGTCGGGATGCGGCACTGTGACCGCGCTGCCTCCCTCTGCCGGCCGGTCCCTGATCCATGAGTGGCGGACGGCCCTGACACCCAGGAGTGCCTGGTCCGATGGTCCTCGACCTGATGGTGATCGGTACGGCCATCACCCTTGGACCCTTGCACAACAGCGCCTTCATCCTGCTGCTCTCCTCGCGGCGCGGAGTCCGTCAGGGCCTGGTGTTCCTGTTGTCGTGGCTGGCCAACCTGATCGCCGTAATTGCCGTCGTAGTGCTGCTGACCGGCGGGCAGCCCCCGACCCGGCACAGCGCGCCCTCGACGATCGTGATCGCCGCAAAACTCGTCATCGGTCTGGCCCTGGTGCTGTACGGCGCGCACCGGCGGCACCGGCCGCCCCGCCCGCACGGCCCACCGCGCTGGGCCGCCCTGATCGACAACGCCTCTCCGGTCGCGGCCGCCGGTGTGGCCTGGCTGGTGCAGCCCTGGGCGCTGGTCGCCGCCGGTGCTGCGACGGCCCTTGAGGCGAACCTCTCCACCGCCGGCGACTGGCTCGCGCTGACCGGCTACTGCCTGCTGGCCACGCTCAGTCTCATCGTCATGGAGATGTACTCGGTCTGGGCACCGGCGGCCGCGGAAGCCCGGCTCAACGCCCTGCGGAACTGGCTGGACCAGCACCAGGAGCAGTTGATTGTCACGCTCTCCCTCCTTGCTGGCCTGTGGTTGACGGCCGTGAGCATCTATGAGCTGGTCACCTGAGGCAGGAGGCCCCAGCTGCGTTTCGCCACCCTGGTCGGCGGACCCCATAGTGATCGACAAGGAACCCTGCAGGGGAGATACCCGGGGGCCTGCAGGGTTCAGCTGGTACGTTGCAGCGTCGGCGGGGTCCAGTCGCTGGTGAGGGCGGGCTGCTGGGGCCAGTACAGGCCTAGGAAGACGTTGAAGCTGCCTGCGGGTGCTGGGGGCCAAGCGCGCGCGGTCGGGGCCCGGGTTCTCGTGCTGGACGTAGATGTCCAGGGAGTTCCTTGGACCTGGACGGCGTGGACGGCTTCTGTACCCAGTGCGGCGGGTCCGGCCACACCAGGTGCGGCACCACCTACGAACCGAGGTTCACCTGCGAGGAGCTGAGGGCACGAGGACCCGAAGAAGCTCGGGAACTCGTTCACGAACCGGCTGGCCACTGCGAAGCCCACCCCCGGCGAACGCCGCAGGGGTGCGGGCCTTTTACGTTTCGGCCTCAGGCTGGCTGCTGCTCCTGCCGGGTCAGCTTTTGGAACAGCGCGCTGTAGTCTTCGGGATGCTGCTCGCGCAGGACCTTCAGCCACACACGAGCGCCGTTCACGAACACCGCCGGTTCCCTCTTCGCGTGCAGGTGGTTCACCACGAAGAAGGCGTCGTCGTACGGCAATCGAAGGGGCGCTCGCCGCGGTCACGCTCGAACCGCAGCAAGGCCGACCAGGGTCCCGCCCAGTGGCTTCCGCCCACCGCCGATACGCACTGCCGCTACGCCGCAGAGCGGGTGGGCACAAGACTCCGTCGGGATCTGGCCGCCGATGAAGGCGAGCTGGTCGCCCTGCGTCAGCTGGCTGACACCTGCCCGAGTCAGACGGTGGAGTACGAGCGGGCGCCGTAACGGAGGCGCAGGTGCGCGGGCTCCAGCATCTGGTCCGGTCCGGCAGCCGTTTTCGACCTTCGAGGTGGGTAGTCGGCCCGGACCAGGGTGCTGGAACTGAGGGGCTCGCGCACGTCCAGGCAGCGCGTCGTACCGGGCTCACCGAGTTCCCGGGCCATCTGCAGGTGCGGTCGCCCGCCGGCCAACAAGCAGTTCTTGGACCGCAAGTGCGGTCTGGTCGTCTGCGGTGGCGACCTCGACCACGGCCGAGGCCTGGTCGTGCCGCGTGTGCTTCGGTGATCGGCCTCATGTCGGGATTGCGCTCGGCCGCTGGGGTTCTGTTGTCCTGCCGTCTTCAGCCGCTGCGCTGCTCGTCCGCAACGGCAGGGACTGTGTCGCAGGTTTGCGTCCGATTGGGCCTGGCTGGTCCCCTCCGCCGAGATGCCGTTTCGGGCCGTCGAGGCAGTCACAGATGGCCAGTCTCTCGCCCCATGCGGCAGACGAGGGCAAGCTGTGAGCTTGCCGCCAGGTTCAGCTTTGTCAGTGCCGCGTGTGCCGTGCGTCTTGCATGGGCGGCATTCCGCTACCCAACGTGTCCCATTGCCGCCAGAACACGTAGCGCGTCGGCGGTGGCGGCGGCCTCGGCGCGGACGTGAAGGCCACCGACCCGCTCGGGCGACGCTGGGTGATCCGGTGCAAGCACCGCCGCAACGGCGCGCGCGGCTCGGTCATGGGCACACCGGATCCGCAGGTCCTCAACGGCACGGCCCGCCAGGTACACGGCGCGGATGTCGCAGTGATCGTGACCAACGGCCGGGTGACCCGGCCGGCCGTCACCTTCGCCAAGCAGCAGCTGCTGCGCGTCGTGGACCGCCAGACCCTCGCCGTGTGGGCCTCCGGGTCCCGGCCGCTATGGGAGCTGCTGCGAGCTGTTCCACCCCCGCGACGGCTCACCTCTCTGAGCTGACCTGGTGCGAGGAAGGCTGTGGTCCTGCGGGTTCCCCACCTATGCGCCGGACCTGAACCGGCAGAAGGGCATCTGGTCGCTGGTCAGACGGATGCGCGATATGCCTGGATTCACTCCGGTCGGCTCGGCCCACCACCGGACGAGTTCCTCCGGCAATGCCCTGATGACGATCTCAAGATCGTCATCAAGCTTTCGGCACCTGCCTGTCGGGGACTACATAAGGCGCTGTGGCTGGGTAGGGGTTCGTGTGACGAGGAGGGCGATGTCGTCGGCGTGGTCGGTTGCCATGCCGGCGAGGAGTTCGTCGCAGAAGGTGTCGAGGTCTTCGCGGGCGAGGGCGGCGGCGTGTTGTCGTAGGCGGGTCATGCCGTGGGTGAGGTCTTCGCCTCGGCGTTCGATGAGGCCGTCGGTGTACATGAGAAGGGTTGAACGGGCTGGCAGCGTTTCGGTGGCGTGGTGGCGCGGGAGGCTGGGGTCGACCCCGAGCAGAAGGCCGCGGCCGCCTCGGAGGTAGTGGGTGTCGCCTTCGTGGGTGACCAGCAGAGGTGGTGGGTGGCCGGCGCTGGAGTAGGTGATCGTCCAGCCTCCGTCGTCGTCCTGGTCGAGCAGGGCGTACAGGCACGTGGCTGTGGCCTGCGGATAGAGGATGCCGTGTGCGAGGTCGAGGCGGCGCAGGATGTGCCCGGGGGGTTCTTGGCGGTCGCAGCCGATGCCGCGCAGCATGTTGCGCAGCTGGCTCATGGTGATGGCGGCGCGTAGGTCGTGGCCGGTGACGTCGCCCATGATCATGGTGGTGCTTCCGCCTGGCAGGGGGAAGCTGTCGTACCAGTCGCCGCCGACTTCGGCGGTGGCGGCGGCAGGTGCGTAGCGGGCGGCCATTTGCAACGGGCCTGTTTTGGGAAGGGTGGGCAAGAGGGAGCGCTGGAGGCGTTCGGCGATGTGCTGGGTCTCGCGGTGCAGCCGCGCGTTGTCCACGCCCAGAGCGATGCGGTGGGTCAGGTCCTCCACCATGGCGAGGTCGTCGTCTGTGAGAGGGGCTCGGTCTGCGGAGCGGCCGATGGTCAGGGCGCCGAGGACTTGCCGGCGGGCGCGCACGGGGGCGACCACAGCGGTCTGGGTGCCGAGCTGGTCGAACAGCTCAAGCTGGCGGGCGTGCAGCGGGTCGGCGGCCTTGTCGGGGCTGGGGATGTCGCCTGCGGTCAGCAGCAGGGGGCCGGCACCGATGAGCGCGCGTGAGAGCGGCCCGACCGGATCTTCCGGGATGTCGGGCAGTAGCCCGGTCAGTCCGCCGACCGGCAGTATGTCGGGATTGCGGTGCACGACGCTGACCCTGCGGGGGCGTCCGTCGTCGTCGAGCAGGTCGACCGCGCACCAGTCGGCCAGCTGTGGCACCAGGATCCGGCACACCCGCCGCACCGCGGCATACGAATCGAGCGTGCTGGTCATGGCGGTGGTGGTCTCCGCCAACAGGGTCAACCGGTCCAGCGCCCGCTGGACCACCTGGTCCACCTCGAAGTCGTCCATACCCCTCTCCTTCCCGCCAGGCCCACGAAGGAGCACCGGATACGGCACGCCTGCCCCTCAAAGCGCCTGACAGCTCACACGTGGACCCGAGCCCGACTTCGGGGTGAGGAGGTTCTCCAGGCGGTGCTCGTCAGGTTCGGGTGGCGGGCAGGTCGGCGAGGCGGCGTATCGCACTGAGCCCGTCGTCGGTGCCGGGCCAGTGCCGGGCCAGGGCCTCGGGCCCGGCGTGGCGGACGACCGAGCGCAGAACGGCGGCGATCACGATGGCGTCGTCTGCGTAGCCGAGGACGGGAATGAAGTCCGGTACCAGGTCGATCGGCATGGCCAGGTAGCCGAGCAGCAGCCACAGCCGGACGCGCACGCCGCGCGGCAGGGTGTGGTCGCGGGCCAGGCGTGGGATGAGCCTCAGCAGGTCTGGCAGCAGCCGGATCGCCTCGGTCAGCAGGTTCCCGCGCGGGAGGACGAGAGCGAGGGCGGCGAGGGCGAGCAGCCAGAGCAGCATCAGCCCGCCGACCAGGGCAAGGGCTGTGGACCACCAGATGTTCACGGGCGGTGTCCTTCTCCTCCGGCGGCGCGCAGCCGGGCCCGGTCGCGCCCCGTGCGTGTGTCGGGGCTGGTGTCGGCGGCGAGGGCGGCGGCCTCGAACGCCGTCATCGCGGTGCGGGCGCGCTCCAGTTCGGCACGGACCTCGGCACCGATTGGCGCGGCGAAGTAATCACGGACCGCGATCTTGCCGACCCACGTCTCGAATCGGGCCAGATCCGCCTCGGACTCCTCAACCTCGGCGAAGGTGGTGCGGCCCTTGGCCGTCTCGGCTTCGATCTCAGCGAAGAACGCCGGGAGGCGTGCCAGGACCTCGCCGTACTCAGCGGTGACGGAGGCGCGGAACTCGCCGATGACTTCGCCGCGCTCGACCGGGTCGGTCAGGGTCAGGTGCAGCAGGCGGGCCGTGCCGCCCTCGGCGCGGACCTTGTCCACCAGCTTGCGCACGGTGCCCGCGACCGGCGGACGGTCGGGCAACAGGCACACCGACTGTTGCACATACACCGCCCCGAGTCCGCGCAGCTTGCGCCACACATGCACCCGCAGGGAGTCGGCAGCGCCGGCGGTGCTCACCGCCACCATCAGCCAGGCGTCCTCAGCCCTGGCCGGGGCCGACTCGTCCACCTCACCATCACTCACAGGTTGATGATACGCCCGTAACAGAAGGATCGCCGACGTTGGCTCCCTGCTCCTGGCGCCTCTCTCTTGCCTTCGTCAGTTCTGGGAGCACCGGCCGTGGAGCGATGTTACGGCTGTAACAGGCACGGCTTGTCCGGGAACGCAATGACCGGTGCCGGTCCGCTGGCGGGTCGGGGACGACACCCAGCCATGGCGGTGGGTTCGCAGGATCGTGGCCCGTCAGCGGTGTGCGTGTTCCGGGGCGCCGATGGGCTTGAGTGGAGCGGCCGGGAGTTGGCTGCGGTGGGGCTGTGCGGGGCGGTCGCTGGGTGCTTGGGCATGTGGAGCGGTGGGGTGGACCGGGCGCAGCAGGACGGTGGCGTCGAGGCCCCCGTCTGGGGCGGCTTGCCGGGTGATGTGGCCGCCGCCGGAGCGGGTGAGTTGTACGACGATGCGCAGGCCGAGGCCGGTGCCGTCGTGGTGGGTGTCAGAGGCGCGCCAGAACCGGTCGGACGTGGTCGGCCGGGTAGCCGGTGGTCGTGCTGTGGACGTGGTGTTCGGCGGCGAAGGGTACCCAGGTGGCGGCCCCGTCGGTGACCAGGGCGCCGTGCAGACCCTGCGGGAGAGATGGATCCGCTCTGGGACGTGTCCACCGATTTGGAGGCAGATCTGCAGCGGGAGGTGTTCGCCCGCCTGTCTAGACCGCCAACAAGGACGACGTCCTAAGGCGGCTGCGCCGCATCGAGGGCCAGGTGCGGGGCCTGCGGCGCCCGGTCGAGGAGGACACCTACTGCATCGACGTCCTCACCCAGGTCGGTGCCCTCACCAAGGCCCTGCAGTCCTTCGCCCTGACGATGATGGACGACCACCTCCACTCATGCGTGGCCGACGCGATTGCCCAGGGCGGCGACCAGGCCCAGGACAAGATCGCCGAAGCGTCCCAGGCCATCGCTCGCATGGTCCGTGCCTGAACCCGCCCCGGGTCGGGGCGGGGCGCGGCTGCGGTCAGTTGCGTGCCAAGTCGCCGCATTCGGCGGTGACCAGCCAGGAACTGCTGCGCAGCCACACCCCGCCGTCCGCCTCATGGCGCTGAAGGGCGGCCGTCAGCGCCTGACGCGCTGCCTGCTGTGCAGGAGGGGCCACCTCGTCGAGCAGGTGACGCCCGGGGCCCGAGTCCAGCAGGAACGCCGCGGCGTCCGCCGCGTCGGCGCCCCACTTCCCCGCCGCCTCGATGCGCTGCACGTCCACCCCGTCGAACCCGCCTGCGGCGAGCAGGTCGCGGATGTGGCCGGGATCCGTCAGGGAGAACATGCCGGGGCCGCCGGCCTTCCCGAAGTCGCCGAGCGGCAGGATGTCCTTGAGCGAGGCCAGCGCGACGAGCCACTCGTTGGCCTCGGCCACGGCCGCGCAGATGAAGGCCAGCCGGCCGCCGGGGCGCAGCGCGCGGTGGAGGTTGGCGAACGCGGCGACCGGGTCGGTGAAGAAGGTCATGCCGTACCGGCTGATGACCGCATCGAACGCCTCGGCGTCCAGGGGGTGGACCTGGGCGTCGCCCTGCACGAAGGCCACGTTCGCGACCCCCTCACGTACGGCGCTCTCCTGCGCCCTGCCCAGCATCGGCCCCGACAGGTCCAAGCCGAGCGCCCGGCCGCGTGAGGCCCGCCGGGCGGCAAGGCGGGTGGTACGGCCGGCTCCGCAGCCGATGTCCAGGACGGTGTCGGTTTCCGAGATGGCTGCTGCGTCCAGGAGGGGCTGGTTGAAGCCGTCGTTGACGGCGTCCCAGCGCTCCTGGCTGCGGGCCCACTGCGCCCCCTCGTATTCGTTCCACGCCTCGGCCTGCGCGGTGTTGGCGAACTGCCCCATGGGTGAACTCCCTCCCGCCGAGGCGCGGCGGGGCGCCCCGGCCCTAGAATGGGCAAGTGCCCAAACAGTATGGGCGAACGCCCATACCTGCAATCGGCTGAGGGGAAGGGGCTGTTGTGTCACCTCGTGGAGTGGCGATTCCGGACTTGCGCGAGCGGCTGTTCGCAGCCGCGGAACGGGTGGTGGCCCGCGATGGCGCCGTGGCCCTGACCAGCCGCGCGGTCACCGCGGAGGCGGACTGCGCCAAAGGCGTCCTGCACACCCACTTCGCCGGACTGGACGAGTTCGTCGCCGAACTGGTCCTGGACCGCTTCGCGCGCAGCGCCCGTCAGGCCGAGGCCCTGCAAGCCAAAGTTGGACAGGCCACGGTCGCCGAGAACCTCCAAGAGGTCGTCGAAACCCTGCTGGACTCCCTGCCGCCTGCGGTGGTGGGCCTGGCGATGACCCGCCCCGCGGCCGCGGCCCACACCCGCGAGGGCTTCCAGTCCGGCGCGCCCGCGTTTGATGCGATCCAGCACGCCGTCACCGCCTATCTCCAGGCGGAACAGCACGCCGGCCGGATCCCTGCGGGCTGCGATGCCGCAGCCATCGCGCTCGCGCTCGTCGGCACGACCCACCACCTGCTGATGACCCGCACCCCCGGATCGGCCCCGGACACCGCAGTGACCACGCAGCGCCTGCTGGCCGTCCTCCTCGGCAGCTGACCTGCACGCCTGTGCGGCCGAGGCGGTGGCCCGCGGCGGCGAGCGAGGCCCGCCCCGAGGTGGAGGAAGCGGGCGAGGGGGTCGCCCGGATGGTCTGCTCCTCAAACGCGGTGCACCGGCCGCCCCTACGATGAACCTATGATCGCCGCCGTCCAGCGCACGCCGAGCCGCCGCCCTGCCGGGCGCGGCTTCGTGCTGCTGGTGCTGGCGGTACTGGCCGGTGTGCTGGCCATGCACGGCTTCGGCCCGGCGCCCGCATCGACGGCGCAAGGCCACCAGGGTCACGTCCGGCATGCCGTTCCGGCCTCCGCGCCCCACGGAGCCCCCAGCTCCCACACCGCCGTGCACGAGGCCGTGACGGATCGGGCGTGTTCGCACTCGGCCGGCGGCACGGAACACCTCGCCCACGCGGACGGGACGTGCGCCGCCGCGGGTGTCGCCTCCCCGTACGCGCCGCCGCAGCTGGCCGCGGCTCTCGACGCGGTATCGGCGCCCCCGGTGCTGCCGGGCAGCACCGGGGGCGGCGCGTGGAGCGGCCGGGCACCGCCTGATCTGGCTGAGCTGCAGCTCCTGCGGATATAGAGCCGCCCGCACGACCCCGTGCCCTTGCCGGCGGCGGGGTTCGTGCTCCGGGCTCTCATCATCCGTTCCTCGCGTGTGCCCGCTGACCGGGCCGCGCAGTCAAGGAGTAGCACCACCATGATCAGCAAGCGTTCCCTCCTGCGCCGCAGCGCGGCCGCCACCGTCGCCGCGGCGGCCGCACTCGTGCTGGCCGCCTGCGGCAACGACAGCGGTATCGACGGCTCGGCCGGCCACAACGGCCACACCGCCACCTCGCCGCCCGCCTCCGCACCGGCCTCGCAGGGACAGCACAACGCCGCCGACGTGGCGTTCGCGAAGGGCATGATCCCTCATCACCGCCAGGCCATCGAGATGGCCGATCTCGCGCCCTCGCGCGCGCAGTCGGCCGAGGTGAAGAAGCTCGCCAAGGACATCAAGAAGGCCCAGGACCCGGAGATCAAGACCCTGTCGGGCTGGCTGGCCTCCTGGGGTGAGCAGGTGCCCGCCCAGGGCGAGATGGACCACTCAGCCCACGGCATGGCCGGGATGATGAGCCCGCAGGAGATGGAGAAGCTGGAGAACTCCTCAGGCAAAGCGTTCGACACCGCCTTCATGGAGCTGATGATCAATCACCACGAAGGCGCCGTGGAGATGGCCAAGACGCAGAAGGCGCAAGGTGCCTTCCCCGACGCCAAGACCATGGCGGCCGAGATCATCACCTCCCAGTCCGCGGAGATCGAGCAGATGAACAAGCTCCTCGGCAGGAGCTGACCCGGCACACCGGTCGGGCAGGGACGGCACACGCCGCCCCTGCCCAGCCTCCTTGCGCTGCCTAGCGCTCTTCCGCTCCGCTCAACTCCCGCTTGGATCGCCCGAGCCCGGCCTGCTCATCACCCTCGGCACCGACGGCCGCATCCTCACCGGTCGCGACGGCTGCAGATGCGGCAGTGCTCGCGCATGTCCGCGTGGGGGGAGCACTCGTCCACACAGGCCTTACAGGCGGCAACGCAGGCGGTGAGGAATCCTCATCATCTATATCCCCATTGGCATCGCCACCCTCGCCGCCACCGGCCTCCTGCCGGCCGTAGGCCGTCGCCGGGGCGGTCTCGACGTCCTGGGTGGCCGCCCACACCTGCTGCGGCCGACTGTTGTGGGCGGCGAGGTCGAGCAGCGGCAAAGCGAAGCCAGATACCCCCTGGGTGTACCTGAATGGGATCTCGATGAAGGGCAGAGCAGCGGTGACCGCCGACCTGGCCTTCGCGGCCTTCGCCATCGTCAGGGCCCCCGAGACCGGGTGGGGCAGCGCGCAGACTCTCCTGCAGTTGACCGGCGCCGCCGTTCTGCTGGCCATCTTTAACAGGTCATCTCATTTGATGAGTCGGCGGTAGCAGATGAGGGTGCAGGCGATGCTGGTGAAGGCCAGGAAGTGGCTGGCTTTGCGTTCGTAGCGTCGGTGGAGGCGTCGGCATCCGGCGAGCCAGGCCATTGTGCGTTCGATAGTCCAGCGGTGCCGGCCCAGCCGCTGGCTGGAGTCCGTCCCTTTGCGGGCGCTCCGGGGCGTGATGAGGCGGTCACGTAACCATCGCCGCAGGTGGTGGTAGTCATAGCCTTTGTCACCGTGCAGCTTGCCGGGCCTGCGCCACCGTCGACCGCGGCCGGAGCGGATCGGCGATATGCCCTGCACGAGCGGGATCAGGGCCTGACTGTCGTGGACGTTGGCACCGGAGATGCCGACGGACAGGGGCAGACCGGGCCGCTCGGTGATCAAGTGGACCTTCGAGCCGTACTTGCCCCGGCCGACAGGACTCGGGCCTGTCAGTTCCCCCTCAGGGCCCGCATGTTGACCGAGTCGATCGCGCACCGGGACCAGTCCAGCTCGCCGCGGGCACCGAGCTCGTCGAGGACCAGGCGGTGGAGCTTGGCCCACACTCTGGCCTTCGACCAATCTGTGAACCGCCGGTGGGCCGTGGCTCCTGAGGGCCCGAACGAGGCGGACGGCAGCTGCTGCCACGTGCAGCCCGACGTTGCGACGAACACGATCGCGGCCAGCACTTCCCGATCTCCGTGCCGGCGCCGACCACCGCCTTGCGGACGGGTCGGCACCTCCGGCACCACCCGCTGGAACAACTCCCACAACTCATCCGGTCCCCACGGCAACAGGCTGTCGAACACGCCAAATGAGATGACCTGTTAGCTGCGGCTCAGCGTCTCGGCGATGGCCGTGGCGGAGACGCTGGGCGTCTACCAGTACTGCGCGGAGCGATGGGGCGACGGCGTCTGCGGCCTTCAGAAGGGCACCGACGCTGCAGCGGGGGCCCCGGTGGGCGGGCGGCGGGGCCGTCCGTGAGGGCGTCCAGCTCCCGGCCAAGGCCTGTGGGTTGTTTCTTGATCACCAGCGTCCCCCTTCGGTCCTGATGGGTGGTGCGTGTGAGGGGGTGCACCCGTGACCCGGGTGAACCCCCTCACTCCGGCACGGATCAGCCGGCCGGCTGGGTCCAGGTGCCGAGGACGAAGGACCTCGTCCGCGGGACCTCGCCACACGGTGCTGCCGTCGTCCTGCGGCTCCGGGTATGTCGCCAGGCCCGTTATGCGCCAGCGTGAACACCCGCTCCGCCCCCGCACCGGCCCGCACCGCCCCCCGCGCCACCCCGGTTCACCGCCGCTGCGCCGTGGTCACCTCCGGCAGGTGCCGCACGTCCAGATACTCGAGGGGCTGGTCAGCGTCCGCGTCCAGGAGCCACCGCGCGTGCCGGTGGCGACGGTGATGGCTCCGTTCCTCCTGGAGTTTCAGCTGCGAAGGTGCTCTTCCGCGACCGCCAGTGCCGCCGCCATGATGGTCAGCTGCGGGTTTACCTGGGGGCAGCTGGGAAGGACCGAGGCGTCCGAGATCAGCACTCCCCGCACCCCGCGGAGCCGGCCCGCCGGGTCGGCCGGGCACTGCTGCGGGCTCGCCCCCGCGGCGACCGTGCCGGTGGGGTGATAGGCCGAAAGGTGCAGATGCCGGGCGCTCGTACCGGTTAGGACGGCGTCCAGTTCGGCGAGGTCGCGCACGCGAGGGGTGCGGGGGATCCCGGTGAGTACTTCGTCCGCGCCCGCGGCGAACAGCAGCTCGCCCATGGCACGCACGGCCCGCATCAGCCGGCCCGCGTCGCGGCGGTGCAGGTCGTAGCGGAGCAGCATGCGCTCGCGTCCGAGGACACGGCCGGAGGGTCGGTCGGCGATCATGGCGCCGAGCGTGGCGAGCTGGTCGGCGCACTCCAGTTCGCGCCGCAGCTCCCCACCGAGTCCGGGGAGGACGAAGGAACCCATGCCGGGTGGGGTGGCGGTGGCCTCGATGAGGACGCCGTCCCTGTGGTGCTCCTCCACTCCGACGCTCTGCAGCACGCCTTCCCAGGCGGTGACCGGATCCGCGAAGCGGCCCGCGATGCTCGTCGCCGGGTGGACGCTGAGGTTGCGGCCGAGGCGTGGATGGCCACCGAGACCGGAGCGCCGCAGCAGCGGCGGGGACTGCAGCGCGCCCGCCGCTACGACGACCAGAGGGGCGAGGATCTCGAAGCCGCCGTCGGACCGGCGTACGCGCACGCCTGAGGCGCGCGGGCCTCCGGGCCGGTCCGGGTCGACGAGGACGCGTTCCACCCGCGCGCCGGTGACGATGCGGGCTCCCGCCGTGCAGGCGTCGGGCAGCACGGAGAGCTGCACACTCTGCTTGGCGCCGGTGGGACAGCCCACCACGCACTGGCAGGAGCCATGGCAGCCGGGGGCGTTGCGCCGCAAGGGCGCGGCCTGCCATCCGAGTTCACGGGCACCGGCCAGCGCGACCCAACCGTTGCCGCCGAGCACGTCCAAGGGCTGAGTGGCGACGCGCAGGGTGCATTCTACCTCATCCAGATGCCGGTCGAAGCCGTCGGCGAGGGTGAAGCCGAAGTCCTTGCTCCACTGGGACAGGACGTGCTTCGGAGTGCGGTAGGAGGTACCGGAGTTGACGACCGTGGTGCCGCCGACGGCTCGGCCCATCGGCAGCAGCAGGGGCGGTGTGCCCACCGCGACAGTGGCTCCGCCGTCCCGGTAGAGGTCGGTGAACCGCTCCAGGGGCGGTCGCCGGCCGAACGACTCGGTCGAATGGTGCTGGCCCTCTTCCAGGACGACGACGTCCAGCCCGGCCTGTGCCAGGGTTCGCGCGGCCATCGCCCCGCCGGCGCCGGAGCCGATGACCACGGCGTCGGCGGTGGAGCGGGCGGGCCAGGCGTGGGCGGGCGTCAGGTCGAGCGGCGGATCCTTTCGCAGGAGTGTGCGCGGCGCCGAGCCGCCGTCCTGGAGCATCCGCTCCGTCCCGGCCGACAGGAGGACGGGGACTTTGATCAGGTCCAGGAGCGGCAGGAGCGCGGGCCGTGCGGCCAGTTCGCCCAGCACGGACTCGCGTTCGCCCGCTGTGAGCGCTGCCAGGGTGCGTCCGGTGCGTGCCGTGGCGTAGACGTCGATCCCGTGCGCCGCCGCGCGCAGGCCGAAGCGGGCGGCGAGCGGCATCGTGGCGAGGAGCGTGTCCAGTCGGGCGGGAACGCGCCGGGGCCAGTCGGCAGTGTCGTCGTCGGCGAGGAGGGCGGCCACCAGGCCGTCGAGGCTCATCGGGTGCCCACCTCCGCGTGGGCCGTGCCGTCCAGCGTCCAGGCGGCCTCGGTGCGCCAGCCCCCGAACCACCACCGCTCGACAAGGACGTGGGCGTCGGCGCGTTCGCTGTTGCGGCACGTCGCATGCCCGCCGTCGGGGTCGGTGTAGTCCAGTGCGAGGGTGCGGTCCGGAGGCTGGGTGACCTCGACCCGGATCCGGCGCAGACCGCAGCGTCCGGTGACCGTCCATGTGGGCAGAGCGATGTCGGCTCGGAAGCGGCCCGCTCCCGCCCACCCGACGGCCGACCGCTCGGGGCGGCGGGGCCAGGTGCGGCCGTGCCGGCGCAACCGCAGGAAGACCAGGGGCGGAAGCCTGCGCAGCCCCGGGCGCGTGGAGACGGCGGCGACGATCTCCAGGACGTCCCCTCCTCCCAGGTCGGCGTGCAGCCAGGCCCAGCGGCGGGCGTTGCCGTGGCCGTAGATCCGGGCGGACGCGCCGGGCGCGGCGGTGAGCGTGAGCGTGCTGCCGTCATGGGTGACGATGCCGTCGTAGGAGGCCCGCGCGGCGGGGAGCATCTGGGCGGCCGGCAGCAGCGGCCGGCGCCAGGACCAGCGGGGGAAGGTGAACAGGGGTTGGTCCCCGGGACGTTCGGCGAGGTCCCAGCGCAGGGCTCCGTCCTCGGCCGAGCCGGTCAGGCGGCCGGGCCGGATCGCTGCCCCGTCCCCGCTGAAGCCGGACTCGTCGCGAGTCCACGGGGCGGGACCGAAGCGAGCGTGGCGCACGGGTCCGTCCTTGGGGAACACAGCGGCCCAGCCGTGTCCGTAGGGTTCGGATCCGTCGGCGGGGGCGGTCATTTCGTGGTGCAGCCACAGCCCGGTGCCGGTGGCCGGGTCGGTGACGGTGGTGTACCAGACCTCGGTACGGCCCGGCTCGCCGCGCCACCGTGGCGGGAGGTGGGCATCGGGGTCCTCCTGCCGCGGGAAACGGAAACTCGCGAGGAACGGCAGGAGTTGTGCAGAAAGCGAGAACCGCAGGGTGCCAGTGCCGATCCGCGCTCCGTCCTCCCGGAGGGTGTACGGCAGCACGGTCATCGAGGCCACGGGCCTGCGCCAGGTGACGGCCTTCCAGCCGTCGAGAGTCAGGCGGTGGCCGCCGGAGGTGAACGTGATGCGGTAGCGGATACGGCGTCGCGCCCACGGTGATATCTCCAACTCGCCTTCGGCGCAGGGATCGTCGGCCCACCCGGCGATCCGCATCCGGCCGGCGGCACGGGCCTCGGTCGTGCCGGACAGCCGCAGGAGGCGGTCGGCGGTAACCGTCAGATCGAGGCGGACGCGGCGCGTGCGGTCCTCGGTGTCGAGCCGCAGTGTGCCGAGCATCGTCTCGCGGAAGACGGTGCCGCGAGCGGGCGCGGATGGGGCGGTGTCCACGCTCATGCCAGGCTCTCCAGCATGATCCGCTCGGTTGCCGTCAGATACCCCTCGGCGGCCCTTCGGGCGCCCGCCTCGTCACCGTCCACCACCGCGTCGACCACCGGCTCGAGCCGCCCGCGTGCCACCTGGGCATCCGTGAACGGCGCCTTGAGTGCGGCGCGTACCGGCAGGTAGGCGTTGAAGAGGGTATTGGTCAGCAGGACATAGACGCGGTTGCCCGTGGCGTGGGCCAGGGCCCGATGCACCTCAATGTCCGCGAGCTGCACGGCGTCGGCGTCCGGCGCGTCCCCCACGGCCGTCAGCAGCGTGCGCAGCTCGGTTCGTTGCCGGTCGGTCGCCCGGGCCGCGGCACGCTCGGCGATCAGCGCTCCGATACTGCGCCGCACTTCGAAGATCTCCCCGACCCAGTCGGGGCTGTGCCGTACGAGCATCGGCAGCAGGTCGGCTCCGCCCAGCCGGAGGTAGTCGCGCACGCGGGTGCCGACGCCGTGCCGGGTCTCCAGCAGGCCGGCCTGCATGAGCCGTCCGAAGGCGTGCTTGAGGGTGGTGCGGGTGACGCTGTATCCGTCGGCGAGCGTGCGCTCGGGCGGCAGGTATGCGCCGACCGGGTGGCGTCCGCTGAGAATGTCCTCACGCAGCCGGCTCTCCAGAACATCGACGATCGTTTCGCGGGGCAGTGCCTCCACGCCGTCCTCCCAGTGGCTTGGTGGATGAGCCACTCAACCAACAAGCGTTCGCACAGTCAACGGGCCTGGCACGCCCAAGTCCTCTCAAGGTCCGCGATGCCGGTACCACCGGCGTCGGCTGAGGATGCGGACTCTGACCGCTTCCGCACGCGGCTCCAAATGCATTGTCCGTCCAAGGGCCAGGTCGGGTTCCACCAGGGGTCGAGCGCTGCGAGGAGCGTGCTGACCGGCCACGTCCCGCCTGTACTGCGGTGGTGCTCCCGCGCCTGGTGGCGCTGTTCGCTCAGCCACCGCCCCAGCGCAAACCCTTCCGGGCGCGCTGTTTGGGGCGTGGCGAGGTGGCCGTGTGCGGAGGCGTACGCGCGCGCGTGGGCCAGCCCGGGGCCTGCGTCGCAGGCCCAGCCATGCGCGCCGGGTTCGTCCTGGCGGCGGGTGAGGCAACGCTGGGCAGTGAGCCACTTCCCGAGCAAAAACCCCTGGTACGAGATGTTCTTGGTGACCAGGGCCAGGCATCCGTGTTCGGCGACGAAGGCACGCGCGCAGGCAACAGCCGTATCGATGCCCGCTGTCCGGCTCGTTCGGCGCGCGCGTGCGCTACCGGCGAGGCGACGCTGCATCCGTAGCCGTCCCAGCCGCGAGCCCGCAGAGGTGATGAGGCTCGGCCTGGCCGCTGTTCTGCCGCTTGTCCGCCTCGACCAAGACGGAAGATCCCTGTGCTCTCGAAGACGTACGCCATATGTCACGTGCCGCGCCCGAGGGCCTGGTGAGCCCGGACGATCGCGATGACCTCGTCCCACTCGCGGGCGTCGAGTTCTCCCAGGCCGGGCCATCGCACAAACGGGTGTGGTCTGGTCGCCTGCGGCTGCGACCTCGACCAGGGCCGGGCTTGGTTGGGCCTCGTGTGCTTCGGTGATCGGCCTCATACTGGGACTACGTGCAGTGGGCATTTAGGGTTCTGTGCTTCTGGCGCCACCCGACTGAGTGGGGAACTGCCTGTGATGGCCCCTCTGCTCCACGCACGCCGAGGCGCATCGCCTGCCGCACTTCGCTGGTCATGGATGACGTGATGGGCCGGGGCTTCCAGGCTGTCGTCGTGAGCCAGTACTGCTCCGTGCTCCGCACCGTCGCCGATGCGGTGGTGTCCGTGGCGTCCTCCTCGGGGGATGTGGAACGGGGGAGTGGCAGGTGGTGTCCTCAGGATGGGCGCACGCCGGTGGAGGGTGGGGAATCGGGCTCCAGCCGGACGCAGCAGTGACCGGGGCTCGGCGCCAGGCGTGCCTGGAGGCTGCTTTCGGCGAGCCCGTCCAGCAGACCGCGCAGCAGGTGGAGGTTCATGCCGCACACCGTCTGGGTGTGCTCGCGTGCGAGCGCGTGGAAGGGACAGTTGCCCAGGACGATGGCATCACCGTCAGCGCGGGGTTCGAAGCCGTTGTCTTCCAGCAGGGCGAATACATCCGTCTGGCCCGGGCCGGCGAGTTGGGCGCCCAGCCCGTGGGCCTTTCGGTGCAGAACTGAACGAACTGGTTCTCCTGTGGATTCGGATTCCTCCAGCGCTTGGGCAAGGAGCCGTCCGGCCAGTTCGTAATGCCGTTCCGGGAGGCTGACGGTGACCTGTTTGGCGGACCGCTTGTAGAGCTTGGCGGGCCGGCCTGCTCCAGGCCCGGTGCGGCCGCTGCGCCGCTCGTAGACGACGTCGAGCAGCGATTCGTCGGCCAGCCGGTCCAGGTGGAAGGCCGCTGTCTGCCGGGCAAGGCCGAGGGCCTCGGCGGCTTCGTCGCGGCTGACCGGTTCGGGCTGGCGTACGACGTGGTCGTAGAGCCTCCTGCGGGTCGGCTCGTCGAGAGCGGCGACGGCGGAGACGTCGGAGCGGGCTGCTTCTTTCGAGGGGTCCACGAACACCAGTGTAAAACCAACAGCGATTGACTAAAGAAGGCTTCCGCGCTTCTATAGTTAGTGAGAGTTGTCGATAGAAGGGCGGGCGTCATGTCGTCCCCAACCACAACCACCACATCCGTCACCTCCCGGCGGCCTGCGCTCAGCGATCCCGGCTACCAGGCGTTCGTCATCCTGCGCACCGGGTTCACCGCGGCGCCGATCTTGTTCGGGCTGGACAAGTTCGCCAATCTGCTCGTGGACTGGCCTACCTACCTCGCCCCGTGGATCAACGACATCGCACCGGGCAGTGCCCAGGCGGCCATGTACGCAGTCGGCGCGATCGAAATCGTGGCGGGCCTCGTCGTCGCGCTCGCCCCGCGCTTCGGCGGTTGGCTGGTGGCCGGATGGCTCGCCGGGATCATCGTCAACCTGCTGACCATCCCTGGCCACTACGACGTCGCGCTGCGCGACTTCGGCCTGCTGCTCGGCGCGGTGGCCCTCGCCCGGCTCGCCCAGCGCTACAACGGCAAGCGGCAGTCTCACTGACGGCAGGCACCAGCCCTGCGGGGACGAGCGGGTGAGCCCCTCCATCGGCTCACCCGCTGAGTGGGAAGGAGCTCTGTGTCCGCGGACGGTCCAGACGGCAAGCAGAGGGGATCAGCCGGCCAACCGGGGATCATGTGCCGGAACCGGTGCCGGCTGCGAACCAGCGGATCAGGTCGGCACGCGAGGTGATACCCAGGCGCTCGAAGATGCGACGCAGGTGATAGTCGACTGTGCGGGGGCTCAGATACAGCCGGGCTGCCACCTCCTTGTTGGTCGCGCCCTGGGCGACCAGCCGGACGATCTGGTGCTGACGGGAGGTCAGTGTTGCGGACCGGACTTCAAGAGCGGGGGACTCGTTCTCCGCGGGGTCCCAGTCGTCCCCGGTGGCGCGCAGCTCGGCCCGGGTCCGGTCGAGCCACAGCCGCGCTCCGTGCCTGCGGAAGATGTCGGCTGCTTCCCGCAGCTGGGCGCGGGCGTCCGAGCGTCGGCGCTCACGGTTGAGGTACTCGCCGTAGAGCAGGCCTGTGCGGGCCAGTTCCAGTTCACGATCGCCGATCGGGTGCAGACGCAGAGCGCACCGGAAGTGTTCCTCGGTGTCGCCGGTTTCCAGCAGCGCGCGGCACCGGGCCGCCAACGCGGCCGGCCACCCACGGCCGATCGCCTCCGCCCAAGGGGCGAAAGTCGTCGCGGCGCGCTCCGCCCGCGGCCGGTCCCCGGCTCGGACCGCGGCCTCCACGTAACTGGGCACCGCCTCGATCGCGACACCAGGATGTCCGAGCCTCGTCCGGGCGAGTCGGCGCAACTTGGCAGCCGCCTCGGCCCAGTTTCCGCAGGCGAGATCCAGGTGGGCCAGTCCCCACAGGCCGAGGGCGGAAGCGAGGCCCAGGCCGTGCGCCTGCGCTTCGCCGACGACGCGGTCCGCGTACTGCCCGCAGGCCGCCGAGTCTCCGGTGATCCCGGCCGCGAGCATCAGTATCCCCATCAGATTGCGGACACAGTTCAGCTGGCCGCTCTCGCGGGCGAGCCGCAGTGCCTCGGCGGCGGTGAGCGTCGCCGCTTCCGGTCCGCTCAGCCAGCATTCCGGGTACGCGAGGTACTGCATGGCGTGCGCCATCGTGGGTGTGTCACCTGCCGTGCGTGCCAGCGTCACCGCTCGGGTGGCCAGCGCACGCGCGCGGGCATCGTCGGCGATGAACAGCGCACCGTGCGACGCCCAGGCGAGCAGGAGAGGATCGTCGACCTGCGCCGCCGTGTCGAGACGCTCACGTAACCGGGGCACCGCGGCCGAGAGCCGGCCTTGAAGCGCATCGGCGACCGCGAGCAGAACATCGGCGGCCAACCGGCTCGCCGGCTGTTCGTGTCCCATGCTGTTCAGCACCGCCAGCGCACGCCGGCCGGCCTGCACGGGTAAGGCCGCGTTTCCCGCGTACAGGCCCGCCTCCCCCGCTGCCACCAGCGCCTTGACGGCCAGCGACGGGTCCTCACCGGCCAGCAGGTCGGCGGCGGTCAGGAGTCCGTCGTAGGCATCCGGCGCAGCGGCGTGCTGGAGGGCGATCACGCCTTTCAGGTAAGCCATACGCCCCCGTAAGGACAGCTGATCGCTACCCACCAGCGGCTCCGCGCGTTCCAGCAGCCGGGCCGCGCGCCGCGGGCGTCCGGCGCGTCGGCAGCAGTCGGCCGCGGCCACCAAGCGGCTTCCCCGGGGGCCGTCCTCCTGGGTCAGCTGGGCCGAACGTTCCATGAGCTCCACCGCATGCGCCGGGCTGCCTTGCCGACGGGCGGATACGGCCTGGCGTTCCAGCTCGTCGGCCAGTTCGGCGTTGGGCTCCGACAACAGGGCAGCTTCGTGCCGGCAACGACGATCGTCGTGCGTGTCGGCGAACGCTCGAGCCAGCATGCCGTGCGCCCAGTGCCGCTCGGCGAGATCCGCTCCCTGGCAGATGGCCCGGCCGAGATCGTCGTGCCGGAAGGAGATCACGGTGTTCGAGACAGTGATCAGACCCGCGGTCTCGGCCGGTTTCAGGGCCGACGGGTCGATGCTCGCCCGTTGGGCGACACGCAGGAGAGTCTGGGGGGCCAGGCCCGGTTCAGCTGCCAGCAGCAACAGCAACCTCCGGCAGTCGCCGGGAAGTCGGCGGAATTCGGCGAGCCTGCGGCGCGCCAGACGAGGTGCCAGGGGCAGGGGGTCGGGCAGGCGGGAAACCTGGCTCAGCTCCGCGGGTGTGAGTGTCCGCAACAACTCCAGCATGATCAGGGGATTGCCGCCCGCTGCATGGAGGAGCACCTCGCGAACCGGGAGCGCCACCGCAGAGGACCGGATCCGTGCGATGAGCCGCAGGCAGTCCTGGTCGGGCAGGCCCGCCAGACGGAGTACCGGCACCCCCGACACGGCGGCGCACCCGTCGCTCTCCGTCCCGGCCAGGATCAGGACCCGCTCGGTGCTGATCCTGCGGGCTACGAAACCGAGGGTGTCACGGGACTCGGCGTCGACCCAGTGCAGATCGTCCACGCCGACCAGCACCGGACTGCGGCCGCTCGCCCTCCCCAGGAGCGCCAGCACGGCGACGCCGATCAGCGATCGGTCCCCGGGCGACGGGACGTGCCCGAGCAGCAGCCGCTCCAGCACCTCACGGGACCGCGCGGGCAGTTGAGGGAGGTCGGAGGCCAGCGGCCTGACCAGCCGCTGCACCGCTCCGTACACCAGGTCCTGTTCCGCCGGTACCCCGTCGGCCCTGACAGCGCGGAAGCCATGAGCCAGGTGGGACGCGTACCGCAGCAGCGCGGTCTTGCCGATTCCGTGGTCACCGGTGAGGAGCAGGGCACCGCCGCCTGCTCCGCGGCAGGCTTCGACCGCCGCCACCAGCTGCCGGCGCTCGGCCTGTCTGCCGATGATGTGGGGTTGCTCGGTGCCGTACGTCATGACGCACGCCTCCCGGCTCGACGCCTCAGGTCGAGAATAATGACTATTCTCGAGGGTGAGCGCAATACTGGTGCGGCCCGAAGTGCCGTTCTGCCAGGGCCCCTTGGAACCTCGCTGCGCGGTTACGCTTGGGTCGTGGCAGAGCCTGATTCCCTCTCAAGGCAGTGCGGTGCCGACATCCGTGACCGGCTGATCGAGGCAGCCGTTCACGAATTCGGAGAGCAGGGTTACGACCGTGCGCGGGTACAGGACATAGCCCGTCGTGCCGGGCTGTCCACCGGCGCGATCTACGGCAACTTCCGGAACAAGGCCGAACTTCTCGCCGAGGCGGTCGATCGCGGTCTGGCAGCTGCCGCGCGCAGGCTGGTCGAGGCACTCGACCGCGGGGCGGCCCCCACCGACCTGCTCGAGATGATCACCACCGACCTCTCCGACCCCCGCCGACAAACGTGGGCGCCTCTGGTCAGTGAGGCGCTCGCCGCCGCGCGGCGGGACGACGAGGTCGCCCGCAGGGTCCACGCTGCCTTGCGCAGGGCGGAGGCCAAGCTGACGGACCTGGTCGAACTCGCCCAACAGGACGGCTCACTTGCCCCCGAGGTCGACAGCGCGGCCTGCGCCCGCCTGGTGCTGTGTGTATCCCTCGGGGGTGACGTACTCACCGCCTCGGGCCTCGAGGGCCCGGACCGCAAGGCGTGGACCGCATTGGTGCACAGGCTCTTCGCCAGGCTGGCCTCGGCCCGGAGCAGCGGCTG
This sequence comes from Streptomyces sp. NPDC007907, assembly GCF_042959365.1. Classification (NCBI taxonomy): domain Bacteria; kingdom Bacillati; phylum Actinomycetota; class Actinomycetes; order Kitasatosporales; family Streptomycetaceae; genus Streptomyces; species Streptomyces sp. NPDC007907. The sequence continues at coordinate 71,153 of NZ_JBIBKR010000003.1, read as the reverse complement.
AGTCACCCTGCATCACCGCCGCGAACCGGTGAAGTCACCGGTGTTGCGCCAGCCCTGGGGGCCAGTATCTCGAGTAGACGCTGGTCAGCAACTCAGCGGGAACTTCCCCGTTTTTCACCGCGGCGGGGACCGGTTGACAGTGGAAAGGCCGCCCGTCACTCTACGGTCAGCCAAGCGGGGCAAATACCGGCGAGGGGACCCCTCGATATGCGCTGCCCGCACTTCAGGGCATCTCCTGTCCTCGCGATGTGGTTTCCGTGCGTTCCGGCCGATTCGGAAGAATTTCTTTCCGGCAAGGAGGAAACATGTTTCAGCGAAAATTCGCGTTGACCGCCGTCATCGTCGCCGCGGCACTGGCGGCCGGCGCCGTGCCCGCGGCCGTCTCCGCAGCCGCTGCCGCCCCTGACCCAGGGCGGCAGCACCGGGGCCCGCAGGTCACGACCGTACGGTACGGGCCGTTCACCATCCCGGCCGCGTCGGGGCACGACCACGGGGAGTCGGGAAACCGACTCTCCCTGAACGTCCGGAAGCCGTGCGATGACTGCTTCATCACCGGATTCAAGCCCAAACTCGTCTACGCGGACGGGTCGAACGCCAACGTCAACACCGGGCCAATGTTGCATCACATGGTGATGGGAAATCACTGGAAGAACGACGTTGTGTGCAACGGTCCACAGCGAATATTCGCCTCCGGCAACGAGCGTGTGGAAAGTGTCCTGCCCTCCGGATACGGCATCAAGGTCGGCAGGGGCGAGCGGTGGAACATGCTCTACGACCTGATGAACCACGCCCCCCAGAACAAGACGGTCTACATCTCCGTGACGTACACCCATGAATCCGCCACTGGTTCGCGACTCGAACCGGTGACACCGATCTGGATGGACGCGGGCGGATGCCTGGGCAGCGCGTACGACGCTCCCGAGGGAGTCAGCGAAAAGACCCGGCGGTGGCGATCCACGATCTCCGGGACGCTGGTGCACATGCGCGGCCATCTCCACCACAGCGGTCACTCGGTGCGGACCGAGAACCTCACCACCGGCCGGCTTCTGTGCAACGTCGTGGCGGAGGAAGGCGGCAGCCCCGAGTTCATCGACCTCCACGGACACACCGAGATCTCGGACATGCCGCCCTGCAGCGGTGACTCCCTGGGCGTGATCCACCGAGGGGATGTCCTGCAGATCACCAGCAGGTACGAGATCGACGGGCACTCGCACGACGACGTCATGGGGATTATGGCCGGCTGGGTGGCCCGGAACTGATACGCCTCGAGAAGGCGGTGGGGCGCGTGAATGCCGTCCCACCGCCTCACCACGGAGGTGATCGCATGAATCCCGGACGGCCCCGCAGACCCCCGCACAGCCGTACGCTCATCGTCGCCGACCTGCTCATCTGTCTGGCGTGGGCGGGCAGCGTGGGGGCGGCGTCACAGGTGGAGGCCGGTCCCGCGGTGCGTACCGTCGCGCTGTTCCTGCATCTGGGGGCGCTGGTCCTCGGACTGGGCTCGGTGCTGACCATCGACTACTACGGCATGCTGTGGCTGCTGGGGAGGCGGAGCCTGCGCCAGTCACTGGAGTTCGCCGACCCGCTGCACGTGCCTGTGTGGACGGGGCTGGCCGGCCTGGTGCTGAGCGGAATCGTCCTCGATCCCGACCCACGGGCTCCCCTCACACGGGTGAAGCTGGTGCTGGTTCTCCTGATCGCGCTCAACGGAGTGCACGCGCAAGCTCTGCACCGCACCCTGGGCGGCCATGTGGGCGCGTGGCCGCGGCGGCTGCTGGTGCGTGGAGTGGTCTCGGCCGTTGTCTCCCAACTCGGGTGGTGGGGGGCCGTCACGATCGGTTTTCTCAACAGCCGGTCATGACCGGCGGGGGAGTGCGCCTCGTTGGTGAACAGGTCACACAGGTCTGCCTCCTTTGCCGGGTGGCTCATCCTGCCAGGCCCTGACGACCAGGCCCTCACTGCGGCTGACCTGGGTGCGCCGCCGTGGCGGGTGCCGTCTCCTCACGCGAGGCGCGGCCCCGCGGCAGCAGGAGGGCGACGTCGGTGGCGGCCAGGCCCGGGCAGGCGGGGAAGCAGGTCCGGCTCTGTCCGGCCGGCCACAGGGCGATGGTGAGCAGGAGGGCGCAGGTGGTCGCCGGCGCGGCCGGCGCCAGGGCGCCGACCGGGCCCATGACGAGCACGGCCGAGTCCGCCGCCGGTGGCGTCGCGGCCAGCGTCCGCGCATCGCGGTGGCCGCCGCGCTGGGGCAGGCCGCGGATGTCCGCCGCGAGGTCGTCGTCGATGTCCGGCAGGACGTTGGCGACCAGGCGGCCTTTGCCGCGTTCGTCGTCGGCAACCGTCACACCAGCGACGACCACGGCCGGAACTGGCCCGCCGACGTCCGCCTCCTGTCCAAAGGCGTCGGCCTGCGCATCACAGCCCCCGATGGGTTCACCACCCCACCTCGCGATCGCCTCATCGGGTTTTTCCACGGCCGCGCCGCCCACCGAGCACATCCATCTCGCCGCCACCCATGCGACCTCCCGCCGCGCGCCGGCCGGCAGGAAGGTCGGCGCCCTGGCAGAACTGCACGTCTGGGCCGGCGGCTTCCACATCTCCCCTGGCCCGGCTCCCCTGGCCCGGCTCCCCTGGCCCGGCTCCCCTGGCCCGGCTCCCCTGGCCCGGCTCCCCTGGCCCGGGCTCCCTGGCCCGGCTCCCGGGGCCCGGGTCCCTTGCGGGGTCCGGCCGTCCAGAGGCCGGCCGGCTGGCACGGATCTGGATTATCGGCCACGGGTTCGCCTCACTCGTCGCGACGGCTTGGAAGCCGGACCGGTTCGTCGGCGGCGTCGGCCTGCGCGCGAACGGTGTGACGCGGAGCGTGCGAGGGTGGGCGACTCGTTCGGCTTCTACGGTCGAGGAGAGATCGAGCCCCGGTCCGCCGGCTGAGGCTGCGGGCTCAGCCGCCCGCGCAGAGGCCGCTGCCGTGAAGGGAGGCTCCGGTCTGGCCGCTGTGGTAGGAGTCGAGGCTGCTCCACCCGCACACCTGCACGGCGAAGAGGCTGCCGGAGACCCGGAGGTAGTGCTTGCCGCGCAGGTCTATGCCCTTGCGATCCGCGCCGCCCACGATGTTGACGTCGATCCAGGCCCGGTCACCGGGGCTGTGCACCACTCCCAGACGGAAGGAGCTGTAGGCGCCCTTGTTCCCGCTGCAGTGGGCCCGGCTGTTGCCGCTCGTGTCGGTGAGGAGGCAGTAGTCGGAGACGAACGCCGTCTCCTGTACGTCGATACGGATGTTTGTAGCTGCCGGCCGCCTGGGCGCTCGGTGCCCCTGCGGTGGCGAGTCCCGCGGCTGTTGTCAGTGCTGCCGCCGTCATCGTCAGCTTCTTGCCGAAAGCCTTCATGGTTCGCTCCTGGTTGGTGTGCGGATTGCTTCGTGGTGAGCAGAGCAGTTCGTGCCGGTGCGCCTGCGGGACCGCGGGCCCGGTTCGCCGGTGTGAGCTCGGGATGGCGTTGACTGGGCGGCGGGTGGTCCGCTGGGCCGTGACAACGACCGTACGGAGCGGCGCAGGGGTGCTCCCATGCGTGCGGCACCGCGTTTCTTGCGTGATCGTCCGGCACTTTGGCCGCGGGATACCGTTGGGTATGGACGTGTTAAGTGATGTGATCGCGACGATGAAGGCCGGTCACGCCAAGCTCACCCGTTCCCGCTACAGCGGCCGATGGGGCAGCAGATACGGTCCGTACCCGGGAGCCGGCTTCCACGTGGTGCTGAGCGGGGCGTGCTGGCTGATACCTCCGTCCGGGCGTCCGGCCCGCATGTCCGCCGGGGACGTGGTCTTGCTGGCGCACGGCAGCGTCCACGGCATGAGCGATACGCCGGACCGCCCCTTGGAGGCACTGCCCCCGGCCCCTGTGCAGACGGACACGCTCGTCGGCAGGGTCACCCACCCCACCCTCGCGCACCCGGGCCGGTCCTTCGACGACACGCTCCTGCTGTGTGGCGCCTACCGGCTCGGACGCGGAGCCGTGCACCCCTTTCTGCGTGGCCTTCCCGATGTCGTCCACATCCCGGCAGAGCTGGGTCGGCGGCACGGGGAACTCGGCGCGGTGCTCGGCCTGTTGGGCACCGACACCCTTGAGGACCGTCCCGGGGCGCAGGCCACGTTGCCGGCCCTCCTCGACCTCCTGCTGGTGTACGCACTACGGGTGTGGCTGGAGGCCCAGTGCCCGCAGGAGGCCGGTGGCTGGTGCGCCGCTCTCAAGGACCCGGCCGTAGGTGCCGCGCTGGACCGTCTGCACCGCGATCCGGCCCGTGCCTGGACCGTGCGTGATCTGGCTCAGAGCGTGGGGCTCTCGCGCACCACCTTCGCGGAACGCTTCACGGCCTACGTCGGCCGGTCACCCATCGCCTACCTCACCTGGTGGCGTCTGGCCACGGCCTCCCGTCTGCTGCGTGAGACCGACGCGCCGATCGCCTCGGTCGCCCGGCAGGTCGGCTACGCCTCCGAATATGCCTTCGCCCACGCCTTCAAGCGTGAGCACGGCGTACCGCCGGGCTCCTTCCGCCGCGCAGCCCGCGAAGCCGGTGGTGCCTGATCCCTCGGGCACCGGGCAAGGGGAGCGCGCCGCCGGCTACCGCCAGGACGAAGCCAGAACCCCGTGCCTTGCTCGGCGAAAGACGTAGAGGCACCCCCGGGGAGATCCTGGGCAGCGGACGGAGCGACTTCGGCTGTCCGCTGTGCCGCGTCCGTTCGGAGAGCACGAGCGGGCGAGGTGGGCTTTCGAAGCGTGATCCGCCCCACCACGTAGGACACTGCCTGAGAGGTCACCGAGGAGGCGTTTGCGCGCTTGCCGGGTGGTGCGGTAGAGCCCTGGGTGACGCGCTCAGGTGCCGGACGCCCAGGGCGGGGAGTTGAGTCAACGGTCAACCAGCCGTGGACGCGGGGCCTCACCCGTGGATTCCGCGTCGGTGTCGTCGGTGCCGACCGGGCCGCGGGGAAGCATCCGGTCCAGCCACTTCGGCAGCCACCAGTTGGTCCGGCCGAGGAGTGTCATGGTCGCCGGTACCAGCACCATGCGTACGACCGTGGCGTCGATGAAGATCGCGGTGGCCAGGCCGAGCCCGAACATCTTGGTGGAGGGGTCCTCGGCGAGGGCGAAGGACAGGAAGACCGCCACCATGATGAGGGCGGCCGAGGTGATGATCCGGGCGGTGCGCGAGACGCCCTCGACGATCGCCGTGCCGTTGTCGCCGGTGCGCAGGTACTCCTCGCGTACGCGGGAGAGGAGGAACACCTCGTAGTCCATCGACAGGCCGAACAGGATGGCGAAGAGGAACATCGGGATGAACGACACGATCGGAACCGTCGCTTCCAGCCCGATGAGTGGGCCTCCCCAGCCCCACTGGAAGACCGCGACCATGATCCCGTAGGCCGCGCCGATGCTCAGCAGATTCAGCAGAACAGCCTTGAGCGGTACGAGTATCGAGCGGAAGACCAGCATCAGCAGCAGGAACGACATCGCCAGCACGGCGGCGACGAACACCGGCAGGCGCTGGCTGGTGCGTTGGCCCACATCGGACAGGCTCGCGGCGGCGCCGCCGACGTGGGCCCTGGCCGGGCCGTGCCCGATCGCCGCGGGCAGCACGTCGGTGCGCAGCCGGGCGATGGTGTCGGCCGTGGCCTTGTCCTGAGGGCTGGTGGTCGGGAACACCACGAGGGTCGCGATGCCGGTGGCCCGATCGATGTGCCCCGGCGCGACGGATGCGATGCCCGGATCCGCCGCGACCGCCCCGACGAGCCGGTCCAGCACTCCCGGATCACCGGTGGGCTCCGCGGCGATGACGAGGGGACCGTTGATGCCCGGGCCGAACCCCTCGGCGACGAGATCGTAGGCCCGGCGCTCGGTACGGCTGCGGGGCAGTGAGCCGTCGTCGGGCAGGCCGACGCGCAGGCCGAGCACGGGCAGCGTCGCGGTCAGCAGCAGCCCCGCCGCGCCGGCCGCGTACGGCACCGGGTGCCGGCTGACGTGCCCGATCCAGCGACGCCACCCGGCGGCGTGGGCGGCGCCTGCCGCCGGGTCCCGCCGCAGTGCAAGTCGGCCCGGCTTCCTGATCTGCAGAAACCGGCCGATCCAGCCGGCCCGGCCCAGCCGCGGGCCCGCCGCGCCGAGGAAGGCCGGCAGCAGCGTCACCGACGCGACCACCATGATCAGAACGACGATCGAGACGGCAACCCCGCCCACCGTCATGAACGGCACGTCCGCGACCGCCAGGCCGAGGATCGACACGACGACGGTGCCGCCGGCGAAGACCACCGGCCGGCCCGCCGTTGCCACCGCTCGTCCGGCCGCCGCCTGCGGATCGAGCCCGCACGCGAGGTACTCCCGGTGCCTGGCGAGCACGAACAGCGCGTAGTCGATGCCCACTCCGAGCCCGACCATGCTGCCCAGGACCGGCGCGAAGGTGGGGACCTCTGTCACCCCGGCCAGTACCGTCATCGTGGCGACCCCGACGGTCAGCCCGAAGACCGCCATGCCGATCGGCAGCGCGGCGGCGACCAGCGAACCGAACGCCAGGAACAGGATCGCGGCCGCGGCGAGGAGGCCGATCAGCTCGCTCGCGCCGCCGTCGGGGTCGGAGAAGACGTAGAAGAGGTTCCCGCCCATCTCGATGCGCAGCGGCAGTTCGGCGCGCAGCCGGTCGCCGAGACCGACGAGGGCGTCGAGGTCTTCGGCCGACAGCCGGCTCTGGTCGGGGTACTGCACCCGGACGACCGCGATGCGCCCGTCGGCCGAAACGAGGCCGCCGCGCACGGCGGTGTCCCCGCCCGCCTCGAGCGCCCCCGCCGGGTCGCTCGTGCCGAGCACGTGCGGCAGCCGCTTCACCTCGGCCCGCAGCCGCGTGAGAGCGGTGCGCGCTCCGTCGTCGTCGAAGAACGTCGCACCCTCGTCGAGGGGGGTGAGGACCACTTGGGCGGTCATCCCCTCCTGGCCGGTGCCTGCCCGCTCGATCAGTTCCGCGGCCCGTCGCGAGTCCAGTCCTGCAGCGGTCATCGAGTCCGCGGTCCGCCCGCCGAAGGCGACGGCGGCCAGGACGGCGAGCGTGGCGGCGATCAGCCATGCCGCGATCACCCGCCAGGGATGGCGGGCGGCGCCCCCGCCCAGGCGCAACAGGGCTTTCGAGAGCATCGAATCCTCCAACCACCTCGTCGGCCGTCCTTGTACGGCCGCCGATGCCGAGGCTCGTCGCCACGGCGCTTTGCGGCATCGGCCCGCGGGCCGCGGGTCCGTCGGCCCCGGGGCGGAGTGAGGACCCGTCCTTTCGGCTGATGCGCGCCACGCGCCGGTCCCTAGGCTGAGAACCGTGCTCCGAGACGACCTGCGAACCCTGTGGACCGAACCCCGGCCGCCCGACGCGCCCGCCCGGGTGCGGCGGGACTGGGCGCTGCTCGCCGCGGGCCTTGCCGGTGTGGCGCTGGAGGCCACCCTGCGCGTGAACGTCGTATGGCGGCCGGTGGCGGTGGTGTTCGCCGTATGGCTGTGCCTGCTGCCCCTGTGGCGCCGCACCCGCCCGCTGACGATGGTGACGCTGGCGTTCGGCTCGGTGATCCTGCTTCAGGCGGCCTGGCTCGTCGCCGCACCGCGCGAGCCCGTCGGCCTGTACACCGGCGCGGTCGTGCTCGTGCTGGTGTACGCGCTGCCCCGGTGGGGATCGGGACGCGAGATCGTGCTGGGCGGTGCGGTGATCCTCGCGGCCGGCGCGCTGTGTTCCGTCACGGACGAGACCCCGGTCGTCGAAAATGCCGTGGGCCTCGTCTTCCTGCTGCTGCCCGGCGTGGTCGGGGCTGCCGTGCGGTTCCGGGTGACCGCTCGCGAGCGGCAGTTGGAGCAGGTGCGCTCCCGCGAGCGCGAGCAGCTCGCCCGGGAACTGCACGACACGGTGGCCCACCACGTGTCGGCCATGGTGATCATCGCCCAGGCGGGCCGGGTGCTCGCGGGCACCGACGCATCCGCCGCCGTCGCAGCGCTGGAGGGGGTCGAGGAGGAAGGGGCGCGCACGCTGGAGGAAATGCGCGCCATGGTCGCCGCGCTGCGCGACCGCGGGGTCGGCGCCGAGCTGGCGCCCCCTGCCGGGGTCGCGGATCTGGAGCGCCTGGTGCGCACCCCGGGTGGTCGCCTCAGCGTCGACCTGGGGCTCGACGGCGAACTGGACGCGCTGCCCCCGGCCGTGGACGCGGCCGTCTACCGGATCGTGCAGGAGTCGGTGACCAACGCGCTGCGCCATGCGGTCGACGCGACCGAGCTCGTCGTCCGGGTCGCCGCGGAACGGCACACGGTACGGGTGAGCGTGCACGACAACGGCCGGCGCACCGGCCGGGGCCGCGACGGATACGGACTCACCGGACTGCGCGAGCGCGCGACCCTGCTCGGCGGCACACTACGAGCCGGCCCGGGTACCGACCGGGGCTGGCATGTCGAAGCCGAACTGCCGAGAGCCAGGAGCGAGAGCGGTGTCCATTCGCGTCCTCGTCGCTGACGACCAGACGATCATCCGCACCGGGTTGCGGATCATGCTGAACGCCCAGCCCGGCATCGAGGTGGTCGGCGAGGCCGCCGACGGACACGAAGCGGTACGGCTGGCCCGCGAACTACGCCCCGACGTATGCCTGTTCGACATCCGCATGCCCGTACTCGACGGGCTCGAGGCCACCCGGCTGGTCGCCGGCCCGGGCGTCGCCGACCCGCTGGCCGTGGTCGTCATCACCACGTTCGACCTCGACGAGTACGTCTACGGCTCACTGCGTGCCGGCGCCCGCGGATTCCTCCTCAAGGACACGGGAGCGGACCTTCTGGCGCAGGCCGTACGGTCGGCGTCCGACGGTGAGGCGCTCATCGCGCCCAGCGTCACCGTCCGTCTGCTCCAGGCATTCGCGGACCTGCCCGCCGGCCGGCCCGCGGCACAGCCGGTCTCTCCCGTCACCGCCCGCGAGGAGCAGGTGCTCCTCGCCGTCGCCCGCGGGCTGACCAACACCGAGATCGCCGATGCACTGCACATCAGCCTCAGCACGGTGAAGACGCATCTGGCCAGCCTGATGGCCAAACTCGGCGCCCGCAACCGGGTCGAGATCGCGATGTGGGCCTACGAAACGCGCCGTATCCTCCCCGGAACCTGAGCCGGGTGCCGGGCCATGTCCCATGAGATCCAGTGTTGGACCGCGGTGGGCTGCGCATTGCGACCGTGGGATCGGCGGGTCTTGTCGCGTAATAGGTCGTGCACCTGCTGGGTGGTGCCGCCGGCTTCCCGCTTCGCGTAGTAGTCGTAGACGGTCTTGTGCGGCGGGAAGTCGTGCGGCAGGTACTCCCACGGGATGCCGGTCCGGTTGACAAGAGGATCGCGTTGACGATCTCTCGCAAGTCGTGCACCCGCGCCGCCGTTCCGGGACCGGTCCGTCTCGCTCGCCAGGCGGTGAAGACCGGTTCGATCAAGGCCCAGCGGGCGTCGGACACGTCACTGCGGTACGGACGACGAACACTCACGCCTCATGCAACGACCGTTAACGCCTTCAGTCACAAAAACATCCCAGAACACCAACTACCTAGATCAAATGCTCTCTTAGGACCCGATGGGTGCGCAGAATGCTCTCCAGCACCTTGCTCCTGAGCACGCCGGACAAGGTTCATTCTTCTGAACCTCACGGGACTTGATCTGTTGGAAGTTCCACAGCATCGCTTCGCCCCGTGCCGTGCGGTCGGTTCGGGCGACCCAGGACATCCTCGAAATGCTCACGTGTCACCGATGAGGAGGCGTGGCATGGGCTCGTCGTCATGGGGTGCCGAGCTACTGAGCGGGCTCAAGCCGTTTTCCCGGGTGGTGCTGTTCGTGTGCCTGTGTGCTCTCGCGCTGCCGTTGTGGTTCGCCGCGCAGAACACTTACCGGTTCATCGACGGTCACCACGCGAAAACGGAAGGATATGTCCACTGCGAATGGAGCGGCCCATGTCGCGGCGCGTGGCGTCTGCCTGCAGGGCAGCGTGGGAGGGGTGAGATCCGCGGTCTCTCCTTCGCTGCCGACGAAGAGCTTCTGACGGACATCTCGTTGTACGCGGGCCAGGACTGGGCTGTCGCCGACCGCACTGACCTACTTGTGCGCGCAGCTTGGGAATTGGCCGGCACGGCGATCGGCACGGCACTCGTCTTGTGGATCGCCTGGAACAGGTCCTACAGCAGCGGCTGGCGCGATGAGATGAAACAGTTCTGACCTTCTGCACCGAGTGGTGAGTTGAGCATTCGATCGCGCTTCGCCTGGCCGGCCGGGTACAGTCTCTTACCAGGGCAAATGGGGTGGCGGGGGGATCTGCCTGCCCGCAGCCGTTTCCGCGTCGTCGCCGTCAGAAGTGGGTGTCGAAGGCCCCGGACCTTGATTGGTCCGGGCCTTTCCCTGGTGCCCCCGGCAGGATTCGAACCTGCGACACCCGTCAACGGCTACTGAGGCTGAACTCGTGATGTCGCCGGGTGGCTTAGGTGGGTCTGATTGTCGGGCCGGTCTCGGCGAGGCGGCCGTCTATGACCAGACCGCTGGCTGCCGCTGATTACCTGGCGCGCGCAGTGCGGTCGTCGTACTCTTCGCGGGCGGTGATGACTTCTTCGATGTGCAGCACGGACCACTCCGTGAGCGCCTTCAGCGGTTCCCGTAGCGTCTGGCCGAGCGCGGTCAGCTCAAACGTGGACCTGTGCAACGTTTGACCGAACCGTTCACGTGCCTTACTTGCCTGCACCGTCGATCACGCCTCTGAGCTGCACAGAAGCCCCTCGAACCTTAGATAAGGTCGGGGCCGCCGAGTCAGGTCCGGCGGCCCTCGGTTCTACGGCAGGTCAGGAGGCGGCGTCCCTCGGCGAGTGCGGCCCCGTCGAGACGAGTAGCCACGTCGACCAGCCTGCTGGAGGTCGCCGCGCACTCCTGCGCTTTACCGCAGGGTGTATTCGCACATGTGCTTACCGTCGGCGCCACCCGGATCCTCGGTGACCTTCTTCCCGTCGACGGTGATTGAGCAAGGAGCAGCGCCAGCCTGGCCGTTGGACAGCACTACTGGCCCCGGCACCACGGACACGGTGATTCCGACCTTGCGTTCGGTGCCGTTCAAGGTGAGCTTGTCCGACTTCTTCCACGGAAGTGTGACTTGCTCAAAGTGGTTCGTGTCGAGGTTGTAGTAGACGTGGGACTTGCCCTTGCCGCCGACTTCGAAGGAGACCTGGTACGTCCTGTCCTCGCCTTTAGAGGCTGGCTTCGGCGAAGACGTGGGCGTGCCTTCATCGGCGCGTTCCGTCTTGTCACCGTCGCTGCTGCTCCCGCAAGCGGTCAGTAGCCCGGCTGCCGCTATGAGCGCCGTGATGGTCATTGCCCTGCGCATACGTGTACTCCCCGTCGTACGGATCTGACGTGCTGTTGCATGATCCCACCCTGACGGGGCTTCAGTCGCAGGGTCCCCTGGCCTAAGAGAACGACCAGGGCCCGCACGATCCGGCACGGGTGACGAGCCGCCGGCCCAGGCGGCGCAGGTCTGCCCGCACCGTGGGCGCAGCGGCGCCTTCTCCTTCGGGTCGGGCAGCCACTTCATGACGTCCCTGACGCTGCCGCCCTCCCCAGGAGAACGTGCCCATCTTCCGGGACGCCATCGCCCACATGGCCATCGCCAAGGGAGCCGCCGAGTCCCTCGGACTGTCCCCCGGCGGCGACCCGTCCTCCAGCTCCGACTGAACAGAACTGTCGTGGCCCAAGCAGGTGACCCGCAGCACGAAGGCGCCAGGAGTCCTCGTCACCGGGGCCTCGCCGAGTACACGAACCTGTCCCGCTTCGACTCCTACGGCCACTACGGGGACAACTGGCCGCTGCTGCACGTCACCCAGGCCGGGCGGGACCATCTCGCCGAACACCGCGAGGTGTACGAGCCGGTCTGTTCCTCAAAGTCCAACGCACCCGGCCCTGCGCCATCGTCCGGCGGGCGAGCGCAGAGTTGGCGCAAGCGGCCCGCCTCGAGGAGCGGCGCCTGGCGATGGCAGTGCTAGCGCGGGGAGGCCTTCGCAGATTGTTCACGCTGCCCCGTGCAACCGTGCGCCAGGTCACTTCCGTTAGCTCCGGTTAGTGACGAACCGCCCAGGTTGAGTGCGTTGCCTGATCATGAGCACGCCACATAGGAAAGGGGCGGCACGACACTTACCAGCAACGTCCTGCCCTCGGTTCGTGGGAGGGCAAGACTGAAGGGACATGTCTTGTTCAGAAGGTCCAGAACCAGAAGGAAGCACACTCTCTCGCGGTTAGCCGTCGGCACGGCGGCCATGGTGCTGTTCAGTGCCGGCGGTGCGGCCGGAACAGCCGAGGCGGCTCCGACCGCCCAGCCCGACCCCAACGCCGCTCCCTCAACCCGGCCTGCTGCCGGGCCGGAGAAGGACACGCGGTCGGCTGACGCGGGAGCGCGGCCGGTATCGGGGAAGAGCCCGACGGCTGCGCCTCTTTCGCGGAATGCTGCGCCTGGCGGTTTCCAGCGGGTGACGTCTCAGAAGGTCCAGCTCAAGAACAAGGTGACCGACGCCGACGGGGACAAGTCGACGCTGACGTTCGAGGTGTGGACTGCGGATGCGGCAGGCAAGCCTGTGAAGAAGGTGAGCATCGCCGACAACGAGTGGGGGGTCATCGTCTCGCCCTATGTGGCATCGGGTACGACGGTCACGGTGGATGTGCCGGCGGGCAAACTGGCGCTGAACACGAACTACGTTTTCCACACGTCAGCGTTCGATGGCTCCCTGTACGAAACGGAGTGGTCGCCGTGGGCGAGGTTCCGCCTCGAGTTGCCGGTTGACCTGACGCTGCCGACGCCCAACTACAGTGCGCCCGATCCGACGTCGCTGAACACGCCGCCGAACTACTACCAGACGAAGCCGCTGGTCCCGGCCGGTGCACCGCTTTCCGCGAGTTCGTCGAAGCCGGCGGTGGAGCAGTGCAGCGAGGCGGATGCGGACGGCCGTCAGGTGTGCTTCGGCAAGTCGACGCCGGTGGCCAAGGGCAAAGCGCACAAGAGCGAGGCGAGCACCGCGGGTGCGGCGACGGCCGGGGTGGAATGGTGTAACACCGACTTCGAAAGCATCCTCGCCACCCGGTTCATCGAGTGCGATGTCAGGTCAGTGCCGGTCTACATCCGCATGGACGGTGTCATTCAGGCCACTGCTCGCTTCATGTTTCTGCGGATGCTTCAGCTCGACGGGCAGAACACCTTCACCGAGCACCTGACGATCGAGCCCGCGCAGCAGATTCCTCCCGCGTTCCGCGAGATCAACTTCGTGGGTGTGGAGCACCTGTGCAACGGGTCGTGTACGCCGCATGAACCTGATAGCAGCGCGTGGAAGGGTAAGACGTGGTGGGTTCCTGGCGAGATGCATTCCGCATCGCTGACCACTACGTACACGTGGGACGCCTCGGTTGCCGGGAAGACGTACCTGTACAAGCCCGACGTGAAGATCGACGCGAACATTCTGCCTGCGGACGGGAGGATCCGCCCATTCAAGACCGGCTACCAGTGGTCTTTGGACTACGACGGCGGCACGAAGGATCTTGACCAGATCCGATGCGATACCACCAACGCCGGGCCGGGCACGGGCTGTGTGTTCGTCAACCACGCGCCCACCTACATCTTCAACGCTAAGGCCTATCCGCAGGCCGCGGCGCACGCGTGGCTGATCCAGAAGGCTACGCCCAAGCACCCGGGTTCGATGGCCGATCAAAAGCCCCTGTACTACATGGGTGACAGTGCGCAGAACACCCGTAGCCGTAACCGGATCTGCCCCACCGGGTGGGCCGCGGCGAACGGGGACGCCTCCGCCCTGGTGGACGCGGCCGACGCGCTGAACTGTGACGAGTTCGCGTTCGCCTCCTCCTACAACAGCGGTGGCATGTCGTCCGCTGAAGGCGGCCTGAACCCCGCCCTGCTCCCGGGCGGGACCACGCCGACAGGTGCGGCGTGTATCGGCACCTACGCCATGAAGCACGGCAGCATGGTCCACCTGTTCTCTCTGAACGGTACCGACCCCACGTTCAGCGAGGTGTGCGGCCGGTCGGCCATCTCCGGCATGCACAACCAGGAATCCATGGGCAACCACTTCGCGACGTTCATGCGGGACATGCGGATCATGGACAAGGATGCGTACTGGCTGGACACGCGAATGGATGACGGCGGCACCTGCAAGTACGGCACCGGCGGCGGTCAGCCGGTGATCTGCAAGCTGGCTGCGGAGTAACACCTCCGGCCTCAAAGGCAGCGGCCCCCACCGATCATGGTGGGGGCCGCTCTCATGTGCGCGGCGGACGGTCAAGCCGGAGCGATGAAGACGCCGGGAAGGTCACCGGCCATCACGGCGTCCTGGTCGATGGCAACGCCCGTGTAGGCGCCCACGGCGGTGAACACCCGCTCGGGCAGGCGCTCGCCGTGCTCCTCGAAGTACGCGACGACTTCGGCCTCACTGGACTCCGGCATCGACGGGAACACCGCGCCCGCGGCGGTGAGGGCTGCATCGAGGGCCGAGTTCTGCCCGGTGTCGGTGCCGAAGTCCGCCCGGTAGGCGCAGGCATCGGGGGCATGGATGATCAGCGCCGGTGGGCTGAAACGGTTGGCGGTCAGGCAGAGGATCTCTGCGCCCTCGCAGGGAAGCATCGACTCGACCTTGCCCTGGTAGCCGGTCGCCCAGGTTGCCATGCCCCAGTCCTCCAGCACGTACGTCCACTCACCGCACGTGCCGTACATGGCGCCGTTGAGCTGAGGGGAGCGCTGGCCCGGCTGCCCGGCCGGCGCGCGCAGTTCCCTGCACGGAGTGCGCGCGGCTAACTCGTCGAGGTCGGCGCCCAGGTTGATGAGGAACTCGTCCGTCTCCACGCCTCGGGCCAAGGTCAGCGAGATACCGCCGAGCATTCCTGGCAGGACCGATGAAGGGGTGTGGTGGTGTGCGCCTATCCACGCAATGCCGTCACTCATGGCGTCAGGCTATCGGCCAGTCTTGGCAGCCGTCCCTTCCTCATCCAGCTCGCCGCGATGCACCGCCCGCGCAGCGAGTTCCGTCCTGCGGTCGGCTGGCGCTTCCCAGGCAGAGCATGCGGCCCCGAAGTCGGCCGCGCTGGAGGCCCCACGTGTGCGAGATTTCCGACCGAACGCCAGGTGCCGACCGGCTGCCGTACGTCCTGGAATTGGCCGTTGGTGTCTTCGATGCCCCCTCTCCTCCTACTCGTACGAGCGCCTGACTACCAGGACGCCCAAGGTTCACCTCGGGCGCGGCCGCGCCCAGCAATGCCCCGGATCCGCCGGGGTGGCGGGGCGCCGTTGGGGGGAGTACTTCGCCGCCCAGCCCTCCCGCAGCCCCTGATGCGCCTCCAGGTGTGGCGACTTCGGCTCGCCCCTGCCGGTCTCGTAGTTCTTCACCGTCTACGTCCGAGCCAGCAGGCCCGCCGACCACGCCCGCCGCATAGACCGGCGCCGGGTGTGCGCGTGTCCCCCTCCCGCGCACACCCGGCGCCCTCCACCTCCACCCCGTCACCCCAGAAAGCCATGCCCCCATCACCTTTAAGGGCGTCCCCGTGCCCGACAGCCCCGGGCACGCCCTCGGGCGCGACCCGGCGTGCTGTGGCGGCGGTGGGCACTAGGGCGACGGGAAGCCCCCGTTCTACGTGCCACACGCTCCACGGCAGAAGCGCGCGATGCGGCCAAACGCTGCTGAGGGCCGCCGACATGGCAACTCCCACCACCCACCCGGACGACGCGGCAGAGGCACCCGCCGAGCAAACCCCACCGCCCGTCACCGCCAGGTCACACGCCTACTGCTCGTGGCACCAGGGGTACGCATGGGGCGCCCGCCCGGCGCGTGAGTGGGACGAGGGATCGGGGCCGGCCGCCCGCGGCCTGTTCGCCTGTCCGCCCTGCCGGCACGCCTTGGACCTGGTTTCTCTCGGGGACCAGCCATGAGCCGCATCGACTTGCCGCCCGTCGACCAACTGTCCTATGGCCGGTTTCATGGCCTCAACTGCGTCTGGTGCGCCGTGAGCTCACGACCGGAGCGGTCAGCCCCGGCACAGCCCGCGGCTGCTCCGGCGCTCACATCCTCGACACGGAGGTGTGGGTGTGCCCGAACTGCAAGGGCGTCCCGCTCCTCGATCGTGAGCCAGGGGACCACCAGTGACCGCACGCACCGCCCGACGGTAATCGATCTGCACTCCCTCGGCACCGGGACGTGGAGGCCTGCCGTCGGACGCCTGGGCTGGTGGGAGCCGGTTCAGGCGACTTCAGCAGGTCCAGACGGGCCGACGGGCCACGGGCGGAGCCACTGCTCGTAGTGCGAGCGGATCACCTCGTCGTCCAATCAGCGCAAGCACTACCCGGGCATCGGACTGCTCACCGACGACGAAAGGGACACCAGCCAATGAGTTCCCTGATCAGCGCGGACGAGATCAGCCACGAAACCGAACTCATGTGGCTGGAGGACACCGATCGACTCGACTACGTCCGACAGAGCCTGGACCGGCTCCCCACCCGCAAGGGCAAACCCCCCTACCACCGCGACGGCGCCATGGTCGGATACGCCATCCTCGGCCCCGACGCCAAAGCCTCCCGCGCATCCCGCACTTTCCGCCGCCGTGTCTTCTGGCTCTTGCCCCAAGACCGCGACAGCCAACCCGGCGGCCTCTACGCCAAGAGCGCCCCGGCCGAAGCAGTTGACCCTCGAACCCTCGAACCACGCATCAAGGGCACCAAGACCGAGCGCTCCGAAGGCGGGCCCCCTCCGCGGCCATGCAGCAGCTGGGCATAACGCTGCCGCTGTGATCGGCTGACGGCAGGCGAGCAGGCCCCCGAGCCCTCCACCGGCAAGCATGCGGGGCTGGCGACGGATCTTGAAGGCGCTGCGGACTAGCGGATCAACGGGTCGCGTTCCTGCGGCGCACCTGAGACGCTCCACCCAGAAGAACCGGTTCATCCGAGCGAGATCAGCGGCACCGTGCCCACCTCCGGCCGGCCGCCGCGTAGTCCGGCACGATCGGCATGAGCCGCTGTGGGCCGTCGTTGCGCGGCCAGTTCCGCCTCGGCTGCATGAGGTCCACCCAGAATGATGCGAACACGCATCGGTGTCCGCATCGCCCGCAAAAGGCATCGAGTCCAGCGAACGACTCGACCGCCCGCACATGGGTCATCGAACGCACCAAGTCCTGGCTCATCGGCTACCGCAGACAAGCCCGCAACGAACGTCCCCCCCGCAACTACCTGGCCTTTCTCGGACTCGCTGCAACTCTGTGCTGCTACAAGCGACTCGTCCGCCTCACTGCCGGAGTCGCGGCCGCAGGGCGGCGGCCGCCGCCGACACGGTGACCCGGAGGTTCTGGCCGCGATCGTGTTCGTGGCCGCCTCTGGATGCACGTGGCAGCAGCTGCCCTCCGCGTCGTTCGGCCCATGGGGAGCCACGGCCCACCGGCGCTTCTCCGAGTGGAGAAGGCCAGAGTATGGGCCAGGCTCCACCGCCTGGTCCTCGACGAGTTCGGCTCCCGCGGCGAGCTGGACTGGTCCCGCTGTGCGATCGATTCGGTGAACCGTCTCGCGCTCGCCACCAGTCAACATCACCTCGGCCGCCGAGTCCTCCGCGTGCCACGCGGACAGCCTGAAAAACCGACGAAACGCGTCTCTGTGGGTGACGGAAGTCACCGCACGGACCCGGTTCTCATTTCTTCGATCGTGGTGATCATCGCACAGGCTGAGTAGGCAATATGTCGGCATCCGACGCGTACGGTTCACCAACGATTGAGGACCTTTCCTGGGCAGAATTCGCCGGTGACCCTGACACGCCCATCGCAAGGCTCGAAGAGAAGGAGAAGGTCTACGCAAGGACATTTACAAGGTTCTTAAGGAGCACCCCTTGAGCTGGTCGAGAGGGCCGGTAGAACTACGCAGCCGAATTACTGAATGACGTCACTGGATGACGTGCCTGCCCGGCGGACCGCCAGGAGCGCCGCGCCGATGTCCGCCACCGCTTGCGGATCGGACAGGGAACGACCCGCCAGCTCCTCGACGCGGCGCAGCCGGTAGCGGACGGTGTTGGGGTGGACGAAGAGACTCCGCGCCGCGTCCGTGGCGGAGCCGGCGGCGGCGTACCAGTGTTCCAGGGTCTCCAGGAGACGGGCACGCTCGGCGGCGGGGAGATCGAGCAAGGGCTGGAGGACCACCTCCACCAGGTGGGCCGCCTCCGCCGGGGCTGCGGCGACGACCATGGCCAGCGGGTTGTCGTCGAACCGCGCGATGCCGGGCCCGGTGCCCGGGAGGCTGGCCAGCGCCAGACGGGCGAAGCGCAGAGCCTGAGGGGTGTCCCGCAGCGAGTGGAAGCACGGGCTGACACCCACGCGGGCGCCCGCGCGACGCAGGATGCGCAGGCAGGTGTTCTCCACCGTCGCCGTGGGCAGGGCGGCCAGACCGATCTGCTGGTCGGGCAACAGCCGCCAGGTGAAGTGGATCTGGGCCTGACGCAGCGCCGCCTCTGTCCCCGCCAGCGGCTCCTCGCCGGGCGCGTCGGCCGCCGCAGCGGCGACCACATAGGGCCCGCGGTCGGGCAGCCCCAGCTCGCGGGCGGCCTCCCACAGCGTGCGGTCGGCGATGACGCCGGTGAACAGCGCCTCCACCAGTGCCGAGCGGCGCGCCTGACGCCGCGAGGTCAGTTCGGCGGTGGTCTCCCGGTAGGCCGCCGCCACCGCCTCCGCGTAGCGGCCGAACAGGGCCCAGATCTCCGCCGACTGGGAGACCAACTGGGCGTCGGTGACCTCGGGATGGGTGCGTGCCTCGGCGAGGATGTCCGTCCACAGGAGTTCGAAGCCGATCCGGTACGCGTGCAGGGTATCCGCCAGCGGGACGCCCTGCTCGGCGCGGATCCGGCCGGTGTCCCGGGCCGGGCTCGGGTCCTGTGCGCCCGCGCGGCCGAGCTGGTCCAGGAGCAGGTCCGCGTTGGCGGTGCACGAGCGGCGCAGCGAGTCGAAGGGGATCAGCGTCTCGTCCTTGTAGGCGTCGACGTCCGAGCGGATGCGCTGCGCCATCCGCTCGCCCAGTTCCGGAAGCCTCGCGTGCAGCGCCGAGACCACTCCTGAGAGGTCCATTCCCGCAGCGTAACGCCCCTGTTTTGTTCAGGGGAACAATCCGGGAGGGCAGACGCTGTCATGCCGCACATAGGCCGCCGCCTTCGACGTCTGCACGATGTCGTCAGTGTGAACAGCGGATTTCGACGGCGACTTTCGTGGAGGCGGTCATGGCCAATCTGGCTCAGGTCCTGGTGGAGACGGCACGGCGGCAGCCGGAACGCCCCGCACTGCGGTTGGGGGACCAGGTCACCAGTTACGCGGAGCTCGACGAGCGCAGCGCCCGCGCCGCCGCGCTGCTGCGGGCCGAGGGCGTACGACCGGGAGACCGGGTCGCTCTGATGCTGCCCAACGTTCCCGAGTTCGTCGTCCTGTACTACGGCGTGCTGCGCGCCGGAGCCGTCGTCGTACCGATGAACCCGCTGCTGAAAACCCGGGAGACCGAGTACCACCTGCGCGACTCGGGCGCCGAGATGCTCTTCGAGTGGCATCAGGCGCCGGGCGAGGGCGCGCAGGGCGCGGCCGCCGCCGGAGTGCGGCACGTGGCGGTCGAGCCCGCCGCCTTCGCGGGCCTGCTGGCCGGTCACGAGCCGCTGCCGGAGGTGAGCGAGCCGGACGGCGAGGACGTGGCCGTGCTGCTGTACACCTCCGGCACCACTGGCCGCCCCAAGGGCGCCACGCTCACCCACGCCGGGCTGCGGCACAACACCGAGGTCAACACGGTGCATGTGCAGCGGGTGACGGCGAAGGACGTGGTCGTGGGCTGTCTTCCGCTGTTCCACATCTTCGGCCAGATCTGCACGATGAGCGTGACCGTCCGCGCCGGTGCCTCGCTCACCCTGATCCCCCGCTTCGACCCACAGACGGTGCTGGACGCCATCGCCCGCGACCGGGCCACGATCTTCGAGGGCGTACCGACCATGTACGCGGCGCTGCTCCAGCACCCGTCGGAGGCAGACGTGTCCACGCTGCGGATGTGCGTCTCCGGCGGGGCCTCGCTGCCGGTGGAGATCCTGCGCGGCTTCGAACGTCGCTTCGGCTGCGTGGTACTGGAGGGCTTCGGCATGTCCGAGACCAGCCCGGTGGTCACGTTCAACCACCCCGACCGGCCGCGCAAGGCCGGGTCCATCGGCACCCCGATCATGGATGTGGAGGTGCGACTCCTCGACGACAGGGGCCAGGACGTGGCTCCCGGCGAGATCGGCGAACTGGCCGTGCGCGGGCCGAACGTGATGAAGGGGTACTGGAACCGCCCGGAGGAGACGGCGGCCACCATCCCGGACGGCTGGCTGCGCAGCGGCGATCTCGCGCGGCAGGACGAGGACGGCTACCTGTACATCGTCGACCGCAAGAAGGACATGATCATCCGCGGCGGCTACAACGTCTACCCGCGCGAGATCGAGGAGGTGCTCCACGAGCACCCGGCCGTCGCGCTGGCCGCGGTGGTGGGCGTGGCCGACGCGCATCTGGGCGAGGAGATCGCCGCCGCGGTGGTGCTGCGCTCGACGGCGCAGGCCACGCCCGACGAACTCCGGCAGTTCGTCAAGGAGCGCGTGGCGGCGTACAAGTACCCGCGCGAGGTGTGGCTCGTGGACACCCTGCCGACCGGCCCGAGCGGCAAGATCCTCAAAAGGGAGATCAGCGCGCCATCGGGGTGAGGTCGATATCGTTGCGTCAGTCGGGTGACGGGTAGCAAACGCGTCATGGTGTGGGGGAGCCATCTCAGATGAACGGCCCCAGTACGCCCACCGGCCTCCGCGCCCAAACCCGTGCGACTGCCGCCTTAGACCCCGGCCGCCGTAACTGATCGTTTCAGAATCAAGTTCGTTGTGGGGCTTGGCAGTCGGGTGTCGTGTCGGCAGGATCTGTCGGGTGTCTGGAACGAGTGGCTCCGCTGTTACCTCCTCGTCCGACCAGGCGACATCGGTATCCCGGGCGGTTGCCGGCGGATGACCGGGCTGCGTTGCGGGCATCGTCTACGTTCTGTGCAAGAGCGTGAGCTGGCGGGACCTTCCGGCGGAACAGGTCGAATGCAGCGGGGTGACAGCCTGGCGGCGTCTGCGGGACTGGACCGAAGCCGGCATCTGGCCTCAGCTGCATGAGGTGCTGCTGGCGGAGCTGCGGGCCGCGGGTCTGCTGGACATGGACGACGCCGCGATCGACGGCTCGCACGTCCGAGCGCTCAAAGGGGGGCTCACACCGGACCTTCGCCGGTCGACCGGGCTCGGCCCGGCAGCAAGCACCACTTGATCGTCGACCGGCATGGCACTCCGTTGGTCGTTTCGCTGACCAGCGGAAACCGGCACGATGCCACTCAGCTGATGCCCCTGCTGGACGCGATACCCCGCATTCGGGGCGTTCGCGGCCGGCCACGTCACCGACCAGGCCGGCTGTTCGCCGACCGCGGCTACGACTACGACAACTACCGTCGGCTTCTCCGGCTCGCGGCATCACACCGAAGTTCGCCCGGAAAGGCACCACGCACGGCTCCGGACTGGGAAAGACCCGCTGGGTCGTGGAGCGGACCTTCGCCTGGCTTCACCAGTTCAAGCGACTTGGGATCCGCTACGAGATACGCGCCGACCTCCACCTCGGACTGCTTCAACTCGCCTGCAGCATCATCTCCTTGAGACGACTCGTAACCTCATTCTGAAACGATCAGTTAAGGCCATGCGGAGACCCGGCGGCCCGGGGGGCGGTAGCTGCCCTGGGCCGGGGTCGTCCTACAGGCCAGGAGTCCGGCCTGCATGACGGCTCGTACGTCAGCTCCGGCTGGCGTGGCCAGGTAGAGCACGGCGGAGAAGCGAAGGAGGAGCCGAGGCTGAGGGCATGGGTGCGCGCATGGGTGGTCCGTTAGGAGGTGGCGGTGAGGGGCGGTTCAGGCGAGGGGGAGTTGGGCAGCGGAGTCCGAGATGAGGGCTTCCAGTGCTGCTCGAAGTTCTTGCCCTTGCTTGTCGATCACCCGGGCGGGGACGGGGGCGGGGGCGGGGGCGGTGGCGAAGAGTTCCTCTGCCATCGGCCAGCTCTTGGCGCGGGTCGGACCCAGGCCCGGGCGTGCCCGTACACCGGGTCGTGCTCGGCGTTGACGCCGTGCCGCTCGGAGATGGGGATCAGGTGCGTGGCGAGCTGGTGTGGGCGGCCGAGGTCGACATAGAGGTGGCGCGCCGGATCGGGTGCGGCGTGCTCAGGGGTGTACAGGCGAATGTGCTCAGTCGTGGGACGGGGAGGGCGACCCTGCGGCCGTGGGGGTGGGTGTCCGCGGGCGTCGACGACTCTATGGCGGTCTGAACCCTGGAGCAGGCGGGCGTAGGCTTCTGGGGATGCGGATAGGCGAGTTGTCCAAGCGCACGGGCGTGAGTCCGCGCTCACTGCGGTACTACGAAGAGCAAGGTTTGCTGACCAGCTCACGCTCCGAGGCGGGGCAGCGTCACTATTCCGATGCCGCGGTCCAGCGCGTGTCACTCATCCGGCAGCTGTTCGACGCGGGTATGTCCAGCAGGTGATCGCGACTGTGCTGCCGTGTGTGGATGTCCCGGGTGACCTGGGCGTCGCCGAGGAGACGTTCACGGCGATGATGCGCGAGCGCGACCGGATCGACGCCGACATCGCGCACCTGATCGAGATGCGGGATGCACTCGACGTGCTGATCAGGGCCAACAGTCGGCACCGGGCGGAGCTGTCCACGGCCCAGGAACCGGTGGCGCATTCGGCCTGATGCTGTGATCTGCATCTCAGCCGGTTGCCCCTCACATCGATGTCAGAGGTGAGGATGGTGACAACGCCCGGAACCACCGGGTGGTCACCCGGGAGGCGGCGGAAGATGGGGCAGGCGTGGGGTTTCGGCAGGTATGGCGGGCCCGAGGTGCAGGAGTTCTTCGATCGTCCCGACCCCGTCCCCGGTCGCCGCGAGGTGCTGATCCAGGTCGACGTCGCCGGCGTGAATCCCCTCGACCACATGCTGCGCTCGGGTCTGGTCGACGGGCTCGACGGCGGGCGTCCGTTTCCCCGCGTGCTGGGCATGGAGGCAGCCGGAACCGTCCTCGCCCGGGGCGAGGACGTCAACGGGCTCGAGGTGGGTGACGCGGTCTTCGGCTTCGCACTCACCGGTGGCGGCACCTACGCCGAGACGACGGTGCTGTCCGCGCCGAACACCGCGCGCATCCCGGAGGGTTTGTCCGCGACCGTGGCGGCAACGCTGCCAGTAGCCGGGACGACCGCGGTGGACGTGCTCGACCAGCTCAGCCTCCCGGCCGGTGCCACGGTTCTGGTCAACGGAGTCGGGGGCGGGGTCGGCCTCGCCGTCGCCCGGCTGGCTGTCGGGCGCGAGCTGCGTGTGATCGGCACCGGGAGTACCGCCAAACGCGAGCACGCCGAGGCCCTCGGGGTGCGGTTCATCGACTACACCGCCCAGGACGTCGCCGCCGCGGCACGCGAGCTGGTTCCGGACGGCTTCGACGGGATCGTCGACCTGGCCGGAGGCACCTCGCTGCGGATGGTCGCTCCGCTGGCCCAGGATCCCCGCAACGTCATCGCTGTGGGGGATATGTCCGTGTCCGATCTCGGTGGGCGTTTCGTCGAGCGCCGCGTCGACCGCGAGAACCTGGAGCGCTCGGCCCGGCTGGCCCTCGACGGACTCCTCGCACCCCTCATCACCGCGGTCCATTCGCTCTCCGACGCCCCGGCCGCCCTCACCACCGTCGAGAACGGCCACACCTCGGGCAAGGTCGTCATCAAGGTGGCATGAGAAGTGCCCGGCCGACTGACGCTGTCGACCGTCCATTGCGGACTAACGAGAACCCCTGGTCAGCGCATCATCAACTGAGCACGTTCACCTGTACGCGGTTGAGCACGCTCAGGCGTACGCCGACAGCGATCCACACCTCGAGCTTGTCCTCGGCGGCACCGTCCTCGGTGCTCACGTGCGGATCACCACTGTAGACCTCGTCGCCGGTGACTCACGCAGCCTGGACGCTGGCGTCCAGGGCGTTGGCGATCACCTCGGTAGCCAACGCGTCTGGTCGCGAACCCCACATCCTCGAGGATGCCTGCCGTCCGGCACCGGCCTAGGCCCTGGTCCAGGAGTGCGGAATGTAGAGGCGTCGGTCGAGATTGCGCCACAGCTGGATTCCCTGCCCATCGGTTACGCACGGTCCTCGGCAGCCTTTGATTGAAACCTGCGTGTATCCAATTCCGCGGCTGCCGTTCGATCTTCTGGAGGACCTTGACAGGCAGGTTAGGGAGTAATCAACTGGAGGTAGAGGCATCGTGGTGATGGAGGCCCGTTCCGGGCAGAGCCACGGCGTGGGGACCAGAGCGGCTGTTTTCCCGGAGCCGTGCGGGCGATGCAAAATATGCAGGGAGACTGGTGTGCCGATCCCGCAGGCGCCAACGACCCGGCGCGTTCAACTGGTTAAGTCCGGCGACGCCACATTCTATGTGGAAGTCGTGGAGACCGGAGGGCTCAAAGTTGTCGGCATCGGCAAAGCGATGTCGTTGAAGGGGGTTCGCGATACGGTCGAGGCGGTGGCGCGGGAAATGGCCGATGTCTGGGACAATGTCAAGCCCGACTCGGCGAGTGTGGAGTTTGGGCTTGCGATAACCGCCAAAGGCGGCCTGCTGACCGGACTCATCGTCGATGCGGACGGGTCTGCAAATTTGAAGGTCACCCTCAACTGGAAGAAGGCCGACGCGGCCTGAAATAAGATGCTGAGATCAGTCGATACAGTCGCCCTGCGAAGGTTTGTCGTGCGAATTTGCAGCGTCGATGGGACGGGGACACTCGGCACAGGCTTCTTCGTGGCCCCTGGCTGGGTCATGACTTGCGCTCATGTGGTGAGGGGCGTTCAGGAAATTGCGATCATCCCAAGCCCACCGCTCAACAACACCCCGATGCCGGTGAAGGTCAAGACCTCATGGGGTGGGTCGGTAGACGGCCAGGAGGTGCGTTATCCGGACATCGCGCTGCTGAAGCTCCAGGAGCGGTTCGAGCACCCCTGTGTTGTGTTGGACCGCAAAGGAAGGCCAATGCCGGAGGAGATCTGCCACGGATTCGGCTTCCCGGAGCGCGAGAGCGGTCTAGAACCACCCGGCTCGCCCGCCACTTTCCGGTTCGAGGGAGTGGAAGGCGATGCATTCCTCACCTTCAAGGAAGGAAGCGCAGATCCCGGTCTTTCTGGCGCGCCGTTGGTTTCGCCCGGCCGTGATGCCGTCGTCGGCATGATGGTTGCAACTCGAGGGTCCTCTACAAGCCTTGGCGGCTATGTCACACCAGTTACTTCTCTCCTCAGAGAAAAGAAGCTGGGCAGGAAAGTCCTCAAATGCAATGGCGAGGCGATGAGAGCAAATCCCCATAGTTGGGATGGCGTAGTCTGCGTAGACAAACCTAGTCCTAGCCTCGCGGAATGGGAAGCCGACGCCGAGTCGGCCGGAATTTCCATCTGGACCGATGCAGATGTGGAAATCGGCCGCGCCGCCACGGATGATGTGCAGCCGGTGTACCGTTTCATCGACCGGATGCCCGTCGACGTTTATCTTCTCCGAAAGAATGGACTCCCGAATCTTCAGAAGGATTTCTCGGACCTCGGTATGGTACTGGACCGGTGGCTGGTGGCAGCACCCTGGAACGAGTTCGGCGGCAGCATTCGCGTGCTGTGGATCGTAGGAGAGCAGGATCGGGATCAGAGCAAGGGACTGCTTGCATGTCTCGCCCGAGCTGGATGGCACCGCTACCGGATCTACGACTCCCACCACGATTTGAGTCTGGCCGCCAGGGCGATAACCCGCCCTGATATGCCCCGGTTCCCCATCGGCGTGATCGGTGTGGATCTCAGTGATCAACAGGCCGATGACCATCGGGCCCTGGATACCTGGCGCGACGTGCGGAAAGCTGTGGACATAGTCAGGGGACGGGCGGCCGAGCATGACCGGTTCCCCTTGATGGTGATCGCAGGCACCGAGAAACAGGCGCGGCAGGCGCATGAAGCCCTTAACTGGCTGCTGGAGATCACCCCCGTCGACATCAAGGGGCGCCCCGCCAAACGAGTCCACAGCTACCCAGACATCGACCCGCCTGCCCCGTCCCGCCTCATCGGGAGCTACTACAACCGGGGGCTGCCCATGACCACCCGGAATCTCTTCGGCCGCACCAAGGAGCTAGCCGAACTCAGATCTGCCTGGGATTCGCAGCAGACCCGGATCTTCACCATCGTCGCCTCCGGGGGCACCGGGAAGTCCTCGCTGATCAACACTTGGCTTGGCGAGATGCAGGCAGCTAACTTCCTCGACGCCCAGACAGTGCTGGCGTGGTCCTTCTACAGCCAGGGCACTAGGGACAACCTGGTTTCCGCTGACCCGTTCGTCGACTTCGCGACCGACTGGCTGGGCGGCACTTCGAAGAAGTCCCTGAACCCGTGGCAGAAGGGCCTGGAACTTGCCGCCCTCATTAAGCAGAACGTCTTTCTGCTGATACTGGACGGTCTGGAGCCGTTGCAGTACCCACTCACCGCCCCAGACGTCGGCGGTCAGCTGACGGACGACTCCATCCGCGCCCTGCTCGAAGAACTGGCGAAGCCGGACTGGCAGGGCCTCTGCGTCATCACGACCCGTGTACCCATCGTGGATCTCAGACCGTCCGAGGACCCAGACGCCGGCACTGTCATCGAACGAGAGCTGGAGAACCTGGACGAACATGCCGCCTGTCAGCTCCTTCGATCTCTGATCGGCGGAGATCGGGATTTCAGAGACCTTCAGCCGGTCGTTCGAGACGTCGGCTGCCACGCCCTAGCGGTGACCCTTCTGGGCAACTATCTGCGTGACGTCCATCATGGAGACATCAACGGCCGGGCAGACTTGGCAAAACTGACCGGCGAGGGCAGGGAGGGAGCACACGCCCGTCGAATCATGGCCTCCTATGTCCAATGGCTGCAGCAACACAAGCGGGACACCGAGCTAGCAGTGCTTCGCGTGATCGGTCTCTTCGACCGCCCAGCCTTCCCGGAGGCGATGGGGGCGCTCTTGGCGGAGCCAGCTATCGACGCCGCACTGGCCGGACTCGGCAGCGTGGGGAGCGACGAGTGGAACCGGCGCGTCGGTGCGCTGCGAGGTATGGGTCTGCTGAACCGGGAGATCCCGGACTGGCCGGGTGCCCTCGACGCCCACCCGCTAGTGCGGGAGTACTTTCGCGACCTCCTGCAGCAGGAGCCCGGCACATGGAAGGAGGGCAACCGGAGACTATTCGAGTACTACCGGTCGCGGGCGCCAGGCCTGCCATCCGAATCCCACGGCATGACGCACCTCTACTCCGCGGTCAACCACGGCTGTGCGGCGGGCCTGCATGAAGAGGTATTCGAGCAAGTGCTTCTGAAGCGGGTCTGGCGCGACCGCCGAATGAACTT
This sequence comes from Streptomyces sp. NPDC007907, assembly GCF_042959365.1. Classification (NCBI taxonomy): domain Bacteria; kingdom Bacillati; phylum Actinomycetota; class Actinomycetes; order Kitasatosporales; family Streptomycetaceae; genus Streptomyces; species Streptomyces sp. NPDC007907. The sequence continues at coordinate 43,643 of NZ_JBIBKR010000003.1, read as the reverse complement.
CTCGACCCGAAGGCTCGGCATGACCGGATCCGACCTGGGCGCCCTGTCCAACTTCTTCAAGCGCCGCTGGACCGAACTCCGAGAACTCCCCCTATCGAACCGCGCACGAGCCCTCGTCATGACAAACGCCGGCGTCCGGTTGCGGCAGCTCGGGCGGCTAAGCGACGCTCGCCAATGCTTCGGATCGGTCGTCCGGGAGATCGGCCCGTCCGCAGCCGAGGAAGAGATGGAGGACGCGTCCTACGCCGCGGCCCAGTACTGTGAGCTTCTCGTGATCGCGGGCAGACTCGCCAACCCCGCAGCTGGTGAGTCGGACTCGGCACTCACCAGCGGCCAATCCGCAGTCGAGTACGCCGACTGCGGGGAAGACCCGTACTTCAGAATGCATGCCCGTTCCTCACTCGCCGAGGTGCACTTCATGCTCGGGCAGAATCCGGAGGCTGAGAGACTCTTTGAGGAGGCCAGAAAGATTGATCGCGAGGATCGGCCGCGTCCGCCGTTCCTGTACTCGCAGAGCCTCTTCCGCTACGGGTACTTCCTGATCGAGACCGGCCACGCAGATCAGGTCCTGGCTCAGGCGGAGCGCGACCAGGAGTGGGGCACCAATGGCCAGGACAGCTCCCTCCTCTCCAAGGCCATCCGATTGCTCGTACTAGGTGCGGCCCGGCTGAGCCTGATGGAGCGAGGAGTCCGGAGCACCGACTTCGTCCACGGGGCACAAGAAATCTTGGACGACGCCGTAGCGATGTTCCGGACCGCAGGCTACGCCGACTACAGCGTGCGCGGTCTCTTGGAACGAGCGCGCTTCCACCGACTCCGCCATCAGATTGAGGACTACGACTACATTCGAGCGCAAGAGGATCTAGACAGGGCGTCTTCGGAAGCGGAACGGGGACAGATGGACCTGCTGCGCGCCGACATCCTGCTCGAGCGGGCCGCCTCCTACCGTGAGTTTATGAGAGTGATGACCGGTCCCGAGCGAGAGGCCTACAAGGACCGACTCTCGGAATTGCTCGGAGAAGTTGGGGAACTGATTCGCACTATGCGGTACGCAAGACGAGATAGGTGGTTGAAGGAACTGGCGGGCTGAAGCCGAAGCCTTGGAGGGATCGTGCAGGAGCACACCAACGCCGGAGACCGTTGGATCCCGGAGGAGGACTACCACTTCATCTGCGCGCGAGTGCCAATTCTGTGCGTCGACCTGCTCCCCGTGATCGCAGGCACACACAGGTTCGGACTCATCAAGCGGAACACGTACAACGGAGGCCGGGGCCTGAACCTCGTTGGTGGCGGGGTGTTGCTCGATGAGTCCCTAGTCGAGGCGGTGGATCGACATGTTAGCGCAACGCTGGGTTCTGCCGTGAGCGTCGACATGGCGAGTCTGGCTTTGGTCGGCGTGTACCAGTACTACCGTCAACCCCGACCAGGTGAACTGCACGATCCACGGAAGAACGCCGTGTCGATCACCTACGCAGGGATCATAAATGGGGAGCCCCGCGCAGCAGGAGAGGCACTCTCGTTCCACACCTTTGAGCTCGGCTCGCCACCGGCGCCCAGTACCTTCGGATTTGGACAAGGCAAGGTGGCCTACGAGGCCCTCACCCACTGGCGGCAACTGCACGGGGGTGTAACTTTCGGTTAGTCGTGGCCGCGCGCCCAGTAGGGCGGCCCGAGAAGGCCGCAAGGCCGCCTCGCCGGGCCCACACCGTGCGAGTCATCCTCCGGGCTCAGGCGTGGGCAGAGACGGCTCGGAGCGCTTCAGACCGGCAAGAAGGCAGGCCAGCATCCCTCTGTGGCCTCGGTCTACCGCGCGCTCGCCGAAGCGGAGGCGCCCCGCGGGCCGCTGTCGGCAGAGATGGACGTCGACGGCGCTCTCGTCTTCGCCTGCCTGCTGGATCTGACCTGGCACAAGGAATCCGCCCACTTCACGACGCCGGGCTTTCGGCGTGGGTGGTCTTCCACACCGCGCGCTGCTGGGTGCACGCCACGCCCGGCTAGGGCGGGTGCTGATGGTGATGCTCGGTCTGGACTCCATCTGCCAAGCCAGCTTCCTCTTCCGAGGGCCGAACCGGCTCACCCCGTAGCCAGCCGCACGGACAATCTGGGCTTGAGCAGTTTCCAGTACCTCTTCCCAACAGGACCGGTCCGCCCCGCCCCCTGCCTTCGGGCAGTGGGGCTCGGGCGCACCGGTCAGGGCGCCCATCTCGCACAGCCGCTCCCAGCTCAGGCCGTACGCGGGATGGGCGGCCTGAGCAGAGTTCAGAAACGGCAGGACGGCGGTGGAGGCCCTAGTCGGGTTTCTGGAGGGCTGGCGGTTACCGCCCGCACCTAGGTAAACGGGCACCTTTCATCGCACCACTGCTACGGTCGCGTCCATGACGCTTTCGGTCTCCACGGGTCAGGCTGTCGACCCACGCGTACAGCCGGTTGACGAGGTTCTTGACCGCGTCCAGCGGTCTCTCCAAGTGGGGCTCCTCCCGGACACGATGGTGCGCAAGCGCCGATCCGTGGGGGCCAGAACAGACCGCGACACCTGGGTACGGATCGAGCGGCGCCTGCTCGACAAGATCTCCGACCAGGGTGGAACGGGACTGAAGGTGCCGCCTGTCTGAAGGGCATTGCCCAGCCCGAATGGCACGGATGTGTCGTCTGGCGGGCCACGGACGGGCGGGTGATGTGGCGGGCCGATGAAACCGAGCTCCTCCCAGGGGCTCCCATCGGAAACGCCATCCTGAGTGAAGCCCCAGAGCTGCCAGATGACAGGTGGGGGACACTGAACGCGTCGTTGGATGCGCTGGCGGCCCAGAGCACGAACCGGGTCGCCACACCGGACACCGACACCATCACCCAGGCCCTTGTCACCGAGTCCATCTGCGGTGTTCTCTCCGGCGATCTCGATACGACCATCGAGCAGTGGGTGCCGGCCCACGCAGACCTCAACTGGGCCAACATGACCGCCCCCGGCGTTCAGTCTCTTCGACTGGGAGGACTGGGGCCATGCGCCGCTGGGGCTGGACTCGGCCTCGCTGTGGGCGAGTTCCTTTGCCGTCCCGGCTCTGGCCGATCGCGTATGGCACGAGCGCCGGTCAGACTTCGAGAGCCGGGACGGCAAGCTGATGACGCTATTCGCCTGCTCGAAGATCCTCGGGCCGTACGCGCACCCGGAAGACCCTCGGTTGGAACCCGCCCGGCGCATGGCCGAAGAGGTCACCAAGGAGCTTCAGACCTGGTCGCGTGACCGGACTCGCAGGAGACTCCGGTACTCCTGGGCCGTTCGTTCGTCGACCTCGCCGACCAGGGCGCCGACGAGTTCGCCCAGATGGGCGGGCTCATCAGTGCCCACAGCCACACTGCCGACCCTCGGCAGGTGATAGGCAGCTATGAACGCCGCCTGCACCCACGAGCGTTGACGGGAGGTCTATGGCCGCCCCACGGCCGTGGGAGACGTGGGTTGCGGTGGGGCGGCAGTCCATTGGCAGCTCGATGAGCGGCAGTCCGACGCCAGGGACGGGGCAGGTCAGCGGTGGTTCTTCAGACCGTCGACGTCGTCGCGCGTATTAGTCTCCAGAACGCGCTGGTCAGGTTCGTACAGACACGCACGATAGGCGTAGAGGGCCGCGTGCATACCGCTCGACCGGACGGGCCTGATCCACATCACCTCGACGTCGTCACGTCCGCACCACAGCCAGCACTCGCCGCGTGCCTGCCATTCGTGGCGATCCCATGGCGCGTAGTCAATGGGCTTCCTGATGACGGGGTCGATGTCTCGGCGGGTGGGCCGGAAGACCACGGCGGGATCAGGAAGCCGGTTCGCTCGTCTCGAGTGTCGTCCCATCACACGACCGCCAAAGTGAGCGACTCAGGCTCGGCGACCACGCCGTGCTTCGGCCGTAGCGCGAAAAGCCTGCGCAGAACGGCTGCTCGGATGGCGGGGGCCGCCTTGTGAAGCCTGATCTCCGCCCATACGCCCTTCCCCTGGCCGACCGGTTCCCAGCCGCACCGCGAAGCGAGAAGCTCGACCAGCGCCAGGTCGCGCCGCCCTCATCACCGACTCGAGCACAACTCCCCTGTAGAAGCACGGGGGTTGGCATCGAGAACGTCGATCACCAGGCGGCCGGGCCGGTGGTACAGCGTGACGGTAACGGGCCCCTCCCCATGGACCACGGCGCTGCTGATGGAGGCCACAAGACGGATCGAGTCAGCCGAGTCGTCGGTCAACGGCGCACCCCACGCACACACCTTCTCGACGACCTTGCGCCGGGCGAAGGAAACTTCCCTTTCCTCATCCGCGAGGACGAACCGATGGGCAAGCGTGGGCATGACGGACGCCTCCGAGGAGTTGGAGAGCGACTCCGTTCCCGACGGGAAAACAGGGGCGGAGCCGCCGATCGGAGAACCGTTCCAGGAGCTGACACCCTGCGCGGGCTCCGTGGACGGCTGATATTCAGTCAACAGCCCCTGTCAGCACGGCGGAGCGTTTCTAGGGGGTTCCTCCTGGGGACGCCCCCCTCCCCGTACGCGGCGACGCGAAGTAGCCTCCCCACTACGCCGTGAGGGGATGACCGGAGTGATGACATGCCTGGTGAGCCGTTGGCGGTCCACCCGCTGAGCCTCCTCCGCCAGACGCGTGGGTGGGGGAAGGCCGAGTTCGCCCCGTCTCATGCAGGCGCACGGGCGGTTACTCGGAATCCCGCTCGCGACCAACCGGACTACGTGTGGAAGTGGGAGCAGGGCCAGGAGCCGGACGCGGACGCCCAGCGCGTCCTCGCCGACCTACTGAGCGTCCCGTACGAGCAGGCGCGGAGGGAAGGTTGGCCCGGTGGCTCACTGCCCCGTGGACTGAGGCCGGTGCCGTTGAGGCGTTGTCCGAACTCGTGGGGAGTGGCCTGACGGGCCTCTTGGCGAGCTGGGTGGACGCACCGTCCGCCTTCGCCTCGGCCCTGGGCGGGGATCAGGTCACGGACACGATGGTCTCGACGATCGAGCAGCGCATCAGCATGCTCCGCACCCTCGACGACCAACTCGGCGGCGCCACGCTCCTGGAGCAGGCGCGCGGCGATCTCGCCCTGAGTACCTGCAGGTACACGGAGAGCATCCGACTCCGCCTCTACGCTCTGGCGGCCCGGGTGTCGCACCTGACCTGCTGGATGGCCTACGACGCTGGGCTGCCGTCCGCCGGCCAGCGCTACTACGTCGGCGCTCTGCGCAGCGCCCGTACCGCTGGCGACGACGCGTTCGGCGCCTTCATCCTCGCGGAGATGGGCGTTCACGTCTCCGAGGCCGGACGGACCACCGAGCGCGTCGAACTCACCTCCACGGCCATCGACAACGTGCCTCGAACGCTTTCGTCGTACTCCCAGTCCTTCCTCTACCTGTACAAGGCCGAGCCGCTGTCCCGCGACGGCGACCACCGCAACGCCGGGACAGCGCTCAACCGTGTCGTGTCGCACTGGGAGCGCCACACGACGGAGGAAAACCCGGACTGGCTCAACTGGTTCGGCGAGGCCCAGCTGAAGTCGACCGAGGGCAAGGTCCTGCTGCGGTCCGGGCAGGTGGAGCGCGCTGCGGGTTCGCTGGAGACCTCGGTGAAGAGCGCGGCTCCTCGGGACAAAGCCGTACGCTCCAGTCGCCTGGCTGAGGCCCGGCGCCGGCTCCATGGGGTCCAGACGGTGAAGACGGAGAACAACGGGCCCCAGTGCATGCCCCGCTGGGGGGCTTCCGCCGGGGCACGGAGGCTGGCCGACGGCAGGGAGGGCTGTTCAGCAGGCGGCGTTGCCTGCCCAGGGGCAGCGTCAGGAGACCGTGCGGGTCGGCATGTCGGACCCTGCCTTACCCATGGCCAAAAATGATCAAATTGCGGTGCTATGTATGCGCTTCCTGTGCTTGCATGACTGCAACGTGGCTGGAAGAGACGTGAGTTGTATGTGTGCCCCCTGCTGCTGACGACCAACTCCGGGGGTACAACTTGACATTGCACAGCAGAAAGCTGACCGCCGTGGCCGCGACTCTGACCATCGCTGCCGCCGGCACGATCGCTGCTTCCGCTCCTTCGAGCGGGGCCAGCGGAAGCAACGAGATCACCGTTACTGCCAGCCGTGTGACGTCTGACTTCAGCGCCAACAACTTCAAGAGCGCGGCGGCAGCGCCGCAGGCGGGCGAGCCTGCCGGGTACTGCAAGCAGCCCAACCCCATGACCACTGCGGTCAACCGCACTATGGACTGCTACAGCGCGCCCTTGCAAGTCGACGTCAAGAAGAACGGCCGGACTGTCGGAACAGCCAAGTTCACTGTGTGGCACGAGATCCACCTGAACCTCAAGAGTGTCAAGTGGTCCGAGAAGATCACTGTCAGCAAGGCGACCATCACCGGCAACGCCAACGGCATCATCACCACCTTTCACCCCTCCTGTGGCTCCGGCTGCCAGGTTCGCGCGGGCGGCAGCCTCGCCTCGCCGTTCACCCTGAACGGCTCCGCCCACACCGGATCGGCCAGCTACACCTTCACCGTCAGCAGGGGCCACCCGCGCTCGAGCCACACCCGCTACGAGTTCGACTTCAAGAAGCCGGGCTACACCAGTGGTGAAGCCGCCTACGTCGGCTCCACCTACCGCTGCGACGACGAGGACCGCCAGTACGGCGCCGGCTGTGTATATCCGACCCGCATCTCCGTCGAGAAGGACTGGACCAAGCTGTCCGACATGGCGAACATGCCCGGGATCGGTGACAACATCCGAAAGGTCCAGCGCGCCGGACTCCACATCGGCCGCCCCGGCTCCACCGTCCCCCTCACCCGGGCCACCAAGGCCAAGGCCGACGAGAACCGCAAGGAAGTCTGCGGCCCCAGCGTCAGGCCCAAGCCGGGCGACATATGGTGGACCGTCGACCCCAACGACGACGGCACCAAGCCCTCCTGCGACGAGTACCCGTTTGCAGAGACCACGCAGGGCGGCAACACTTACAACCCGCCCAACCGATCCATCAAGTGGGTGCCGCTGAAGGAGAATCGTCAGCAGGGCGGCATACTGCGAACCTTCTTCGGCCGTTACCACCTCCTGCCCGGCGACAAGTTCTACGTGCAGGCCGGCCAATAGCACGGCACAACCCGGCACTGGCAGGCCCCTCACGCCCTGCGGCGCAAGGGGCCTGCCCCCATGACAGAGGAAAGCAACGCCCATGGCAGAGACCCGGCCGGTGCACGAATACACCGGGATGGCCACACTGAGCCACGCCTTCTACGTCGTGGACATGGGAGAACCCGAGGGCATCGCACTGCCCTCCATGACTTCCGACATCCGCATCACCGCCACGGAAAGCAACAGCTGCCTCACCATCACCGCCGGATCAAGCGAGTGGGAGCCGGTCAAAATCAGCTTCCTCGTCTACGACCAGGAGCCCGAACCACCGGCCGGCGAGTGGAGGCACACCGAGACCTTCACCTGCACCGCGACCGACACCCGGGCCAGTTTCACAACAGGAACAGACCCAGACGACATGTTCCAGGACCCAGCGCCAGAGGGACTATTCCACAGGCCCGGCATCGAACCGCCCTACCACTGGACGGGACGCCTACTCATCGCAGCGCGCGCGCCAGAGGAGCATGTCCTCCAGTTCTGGCCGAGTAATCTGTAGTGGCTTCGGCGCGCTCCGCCGTGCGCTCGCAGCAGGCCGGACGGCCCCGTGCCGTCCGGCCTATGTAACGATCGGCTCCAAGGAGATGGAAGGACGCCTCGCCCCCGGCCGCGCCGGTACGTTCACCGAGGAGTACTCGATCGCCAAGAGCGACGCTTTCTAAATCGTTTTCAGCATGAGCCGACTGCGCAGTCAAATGACCGCGCGGCTGCCCACGGGAGATTGGCACCGTGTCTGTACGACTGCGAGGCGCCGTAGGACCTCCGCTCAGAGGGGGTCGCGTTCCTGGCTGTCTGGACCACGGCGCATCAGATCCGGGCGGCAGTCAGCAAGGTCGAAGGCCCGGATAAGCCCCTCCACCAAGGCACGATCGATGCGGTAGAGCCGCGCTTGCTCATCCCGCTGCAGCACATGATCCGCGCCGGCCGGGCCAACGCGGCGCTGCACCGCCTTGACGCTCGTAAGGGACCCACCGATCTTGGTCCGTGGTATCGGGTCCGTAGGGTGATTGGCGAAGTACTGCTGGACCTGGCCATACGACGCCGTGCCGCCCATCTCCACGATGTGACGCACCACTGCCCGGGCTCCGGGCATCAGGGACCCGATCAGCTGGAACAGAAGGCGGTCCGTCCAGCCGTCCCCAAGGTCGTCCTCGCCCAGGTCCTCCGGGCCAGGGCGTGGCTCGGTCGCTGGCGCGTCCTTCCAGCAGGCCGGAACGTCGGGACGGAGTCTGTAGGCAGCCTGCACCGCGGCGATCGCCTGCTCATAGCTGTCGGTCTCGGTATCGATGGTCAGCCGCACGCCCCGCCCCTTCGTGATCGCCGTGGTCATCCTGCCCTACAAGTAGCCGCCTCGACGATCGGACCGCATCAGGCCACGTGGTTGCGGGCCGCCCTTTCGCGGTTTCTGCTCTTCCTGCAACACCGGCGTAGGGACTGTCAAACGAGGCGTGTACTGGATAGTTGGGGTTACTGGCGAGCCGCCGACAGGCGGCCGTCGAAGGTGATGTCGTAGGCGTTCAGCGCGGTCTTCCAGCGCATGGTCCAGCGGGCCTGGCCTTTGCCGGTGGGGTCGAGGGACATGATCGCCATATAGACGCGCTTCAACGCGGCTCGCTCGTTGGGGAAGTGCCCGCGGGCTTTCACCGCCCGACGGATCCGCGCGTTCACCGACTCGATCGCATTCGTCGTGCAGACGATGCGGCGGATCTCGGCGTCGAACGGCAGGAACGGAGTGAACTCCTCCCACGTGTTCTCCCAGAGTTTCCATGGCCGGATACTTCCGGCCCCAGGCATCGGCGAACTCGGCGAACCGGTCCAGTGCGGCCTCCTCGGTCGGGGCGGGGTAGACGGGCTTGAGGAGCTTGGCGGTCTTGTCCCGGTCCTGGCGGGCGGCATAGCGGAAGGAGTTCCGCAGCAGATGCACCACGCAGGTCTGCACGATCGTCTTCGGCCAGACGGTCTCCACCGCCTCGGGCAGGCCCTTGAGCCCGTCGCAGACCAGCATGAGCAGGTCGTTCACGCCGCGGTTCTTGATCTCGTGCTTGGCGCACTCGCCGCCGTCGCCGGCCCACAGCCCCAGGATCTCCCGTCGGCTCTCGGTGGTGACGGCCAGAGCCACATAGATGGGTCGATTGGCCACCGCGCCGTCACGGATCTTCACGTGGATGGCGTCGATGAAGACGACCGGATAGACGGCGTCGAGGGGTCGGCTCTGCCATTCGGCCATGCCCTCGAGGACCTTGTCGGTGATGGTGGATATGGTCTGGCGGGAGACGTCGGCGCCGTAGACCTCGGCCAGGTGAGCGTGGACCTCGCCGGTGGTCAGGCCCTTCGCGGCCAGCGAGATGACCATCTCGTCGACGCCGGTGAGGCGCTTCTGCCGCTTCTTGACGATCTTCGGTTTCGAAGGAGCCGTCGCGGTCGCGAGGCACGGTTATCTCCACCGGACCGACGTCGGTCAGGACGGTCTTGGAGCGTTTGCCGTTGCGGGAGTTGCCGCCGTTCTTCCCGGCCGCATCATGCTTGTCATATCCGAGGTGGTCGGTGATCTCGCCTTCCAGGGCGGACTCCAGCAGCCGCTTGGTCAGTTGCTGCAACAGCCCGCCCTCGCCGGTCAGCTGCAGGCCCTCGGCCTGGGCGCGGCCAACCAGCTCGTCGATCAACTGGTCGTCCACGGCCTTCGCCGACGCAGCCTTCGTAGGCTCGACCGTCTCGGACTCGGACACGTTCTCACTGGTCATCGATGCATCTTTACACCGAACGTCTTACAGTCCCAGTGATGAGGACCCCGGGTGAGGTCCACGTTCAGCGAGGGCCGCAACCGCTGGTCGTGTCGGCTCTCAGTGAGCGCGCTGAGCCAGGCCTCGCCCGCTGGCGGGACGAAGAAGTAGCCGCCTCCTGTGGTGAGGGTGTACTTGGCCATGGCCTCGCCCTGGAGCCGGCGCTGTACCGCTTCGAATCCCTTCTCTAAAACGCCTTGAAAACAGGAAAAGATCAGCCCTTGGTCGTCAGGGCCGCGCTCGTAGTTGTAGCTGCGCCGCACCATCGGGGGAGGTGCGCATCACTGATCCGGCGGGGTCGGCCAGGCGGAGCCAGCCGCCCGCCGCGGTGACGGCCTGGTGGACGGCGATGAGGATGTTGATGCCGCTGGAGTCCATGAAGGCGACCTGCCGCATGTCGATCAGGACGTGGGGCCGGTCGGTGTCGGAGACGTCCAGGGCCGCTTACAGGGACTGCATCACGAACGCATCCGGATCCCAAACTGGAAGCTGTTCAGGCGACGTCGGGGGCGCCCTGGTGGGCGCTGAGCGCGTCGGCGGTGCTCGGGTGATGGGGCAGGAGGCTGTCCACTCCGGTGAGGGTGAGCATGCGCATCAGCCGGTCGGGGACGGCGGCCAGGGCCAGGGAGCCGCCCGCTCCCTGGGCGCCGTGCCAGATGCCGATCAGTGCGCTGAGGCCGGCGGAGTCACAGAAGCCCACACCCGACAGGTCCAGGATCAAGTGGTGGTGGCCCTGGTCGATCAGCTCCAGCGCGCGGGTACGCAAGCCGGGCGCGGTATGCAGGTCGATCTCGCCGGTGACGGTGGCGACTGCTGCGGGACCGGGGGTGGCGGTCAGGGTCAGCTCGATGTCGTCGGTCATCGCGGTCAGTGCTCCTCGCCGGCGGGCGCGGCGGTGGTGTGGGCGGTGGATCTGGCCCCCGTCGCGGCGGCGGCCTGGTCGGGAGCGGGAACCGACAGAGCCAGCAGGGCGACGTCGTCACTCGCGCCCTCGGGCAGGGCGTCCAGTAGACCGACGGTGTCCTGGATCAACTGCGCCGCCCCACACGAGGCGGGGCGAGCGGTGAGGAAGGCCGTCAGGCCCTCGTCTCCGAGCATGGCGTCGGTGCTGGTGTGTGCCTCGGTCAGGCCGTCGGTGTACAGGAGCAGGGCCTGACCGGGGGCGAGGTGGAGGGTGGTGGAGGCAAAGCGGGCGTCGGGGAAGGCCCCGATGAGCATGCCGCCCTTGGGGCGGACCGCTTCCGCCCGCGTGTGCGTGGCTGGCCCGGCTGCGGGCGGGGCGGGGCTGAGGTGGTAGGCCGGGGGGTGCCCACCGGTGGCCAGCTCCACGGTGAAGCCCCCGGCCGCATCAGGGGTGAAGGTGGCGAAGAAAGCTGTGCAGAACCGGCTGCCCGCCCACACATCGGCCAGCAAGGCGCTGTTCAGGGCCTCAAGTACCGCGACGGGATCGTCGGTGTGTTGGGCGGAGGCCCGCAGGGTGTAGCGGGCCAGGGAGGTGATAGTGGCCGCCTCGGCGCCCTTGCCGCACACGTCCCCCAGGAACAGTCCCCACTTCCCGGAGGGCAGGGGGAAGACGTCGTAGAAGTCGCCGCCCACATCGTGCACGGACGCGGTGTGGTAATGACAGGCCAGCTCCAGGCCGGGCACCGTCGGCAGCGCCGGCGGCAACAGAGTGCGCTGCAAGGTGGAGGCGAAGGAGGCGATCGCCGCCTTGTCCCTCTCCGCCTGCTCCCGGGCCGCCCGCTCAGCCTCGGCGACCCGCTGCTCCTGGCGCACCGTGCGCAGCGCGGACAGACGCAGCTCCATCTCGTCCATCACGATCGCCGCCAGATCGGTCAGGGTGGCAGTCTGTTCGGAGGTGATGGAGCGGGGCTGGGTGTCCAGGACGTTGACGGTACCCAGCTTGTGCCCGTCCGTCGTGGTGATCGGAGCGGCGGCGTAGAACCGAACCCCCAGCGGACCGGTGACCAGCGGGTTGCCGCAGGCGACGTCGTCGAGCAGGGTGTCGGGAATGACCAGCGCATCGTCGCGCAGGACCGCGGAGCCGCACAGGCCCGGGTTGCGGCCGATCTCGCTGACCCCGTTCAGGCCGTGCGCGGCTTTGAACCAGATCCGGTCCTCGTCCACGATCGTCACTGTCGCCACGGGGACGTCGAACAGGCGGGCTGCCAGCGCAGCCACCCGGTCGAACGCGCCGTCGGGCGGGGTGTCGAGGATGTCGTAGCGGCGCACCGCCTCCATCCGGCCGGCCTCGACGACCTCGTCGGGCACCAGATGCAGGCGCTTGCCAGGAACGCCGTCCTCGGATGCCGAAGCCTGCTCGGGCATCGGCTTTCCACCTTCCCTGACCTCCCGCAGCCACCGGGCGCGACGCGGACCAGCGGAAGCCTAAGTGCAACGAGTGTGCGAAAGCCATCCGGGTGGCACCTCACAGGAACACCACCGATGTCGACGGGCAGTGCTGCCGGAGTTGTCGGCTGGTGAAGATCACATGTCTTGGCGTCACGGGTCGAGGGCAGGCGTCTGGGGAGAACCCTGTCCCCGACGGAGTTGGTGATGACGACCTCCCGCACGCCGCAGCTGCCCGAGAGAAGGGGCGAGGCCTCGCCCACCCAGTTGCAGCAGGAGAACGACCAGCTGCGCCACGCGGTCACCTCTCACGCGACGGTCGACCAGGCCATCGGCGTGCTCATCGCGGTCCACCGGATCGCGCCGGCCGCCGGGTTCGAGGTGCTGCGCGAGGTTTCCCAGCAGACCAACATCAAGCTGCACTCCGTCGCGGAGACGGTGATCGGCTGGGCGTTGGGGGAACCACTGACGGATCCTGTGGGCAGGGAGCTGGATGCGGCCGTGCAGCGGCGTTCGCGCCGAGACCACGACTCGGGCCAGGCCGGATAGGCTCAAGCCGTCAGGGCCTGCTCCGCGCTGGGGTGGCAGGTGATGAGTTCATCGACGCCGGTCATGTGCAGCACGCGCAGGACGGATTCCTGAGCACCGGCGATGCGCACCCACCCGTCTGCGTCCCTCGCCTGCTGGTAAGCGGCGACGAAGACGTTGAGGCCGCTGGAGTCCATGAAGGTCACCCCACTGAGATCAGCGACGATCCGCGCCGGCACCGGCCCCTCCTCACCCAGCAGGGCCTTGCTGAGCTTGTCCTGGACGTCGTGGTCGATCTCGCCCCGCAGGGTCACGACACGGACCCCCTCGACAACGCGGTCTTCGGCGGTGAGACGATCCGGCCGGTCGGCTTGCTCGGTGTGGGGCACGTTCTCCTCGTTTGCGATCTAGTGTTGCCCCCTTCGGGGGCGGGACACGCGGGGGTGATTGTGCCCGACTGACACGGCCGGACGCATCTGCATGCGCATTCGCATGCGATCGGTGCGGCATGCACGGGGACAGCCGGGGTACCGGCAGGTCTAAGAAGTAGGGACGGGGCAGAGCAGATGGGAGTGGATCCCGACGGTGAGGCTGATACGGCGCCGGACAGCTACGTGATGCGGGCCGGCTACGCCCTGGGCGGCGACGACAGGTGCATCGCCGACGCCCGCCACCACGCCATCGCCTTTCTCGGCCAGGCCCACGGCGAGCACCACCTGGTCGTGCCCGACCGTGCCCGAGACCTCACCCAGCTCGTCGTCAGCGAACTGGTCACCAACGCCCGCAAATACGCGCCCGGGCCGGTGCTGATGGAGCTGCGCATCACCCCCAGGATTGTGGAGGTTGTGGTGTGGGACAGCGAGCCCACAGTCCCCGCGGCCCGGCCCGCCGACCCCGGCCGGATCGGCCAGCACGGCCTGGAGATCGTCAAGGCCGCCACCGAGGCGCTGCTCATCGAGCAGGAGCCGGTCGGCAAACGCATCACCGCCCGCATCCCGCTGTCCGACACCACCGCCCGCAGATGAGAGCCGGCAATTCCACCCGGCAGCACTGAGGTACCAGCGTGAAAGTGGCCCCCGTCTTCGAAGACCTCGTGACACTGCAGCGCACGGCTGACGAGGCGCACGGTCGCGTGCAGCAACTCTTCGACGACTACGGCCGAAGCCCCGTAGACGAGTGGGCCGAGAGTCAGCGCACGGCCTGGCACACCGCTTGGAAGGCCTGGGTCGACGATGTCCGCGAAGTCCAAGAGGCGATCAGCGCATACGCCTTTGAGCAGGGCAGAGAGATCCGCCACGTTGATGCGGATGTGAAGAAGGCAGCCCGCCACCCAGAACCCGCCGCCTGACCCCGATCACCGCTGGCGGCTGGCCACAGAAGAACGTAACCGACCATTTGCGCGCAATGGGAGCACCCGGCGCCCAATCGAGCTGCGGGCAGCTGCGCCCGGCTAGCCGCGCCACTGCCGGCCGCCATGGAGCGGGTCCTGGCGTATGAGCAGGCTTTGGCTGCCAGGGCGGCGGCAGGCCAGCCGCGGCCTGGCCACACGAACTGACAAGCTCGCGATCGCCTACCAGGCCGCACTCCACGTCGCGGGCATCCTCATCTGGACCTGGCGCTGACCAAAGAGACAGAACCTTAGAGCTGCCCCTGACCAGCCGCCCAGTCCGGACTGCACAGTGCGGCGCCTGATCGTGCGCAGGATTGCAGGCGGCCTTACTCGCAGGCCGGCGGTCGCACCCGGGCGGCGAACCGTCGTCACAGCCACCGGACGGCTCGCGCAACCCGGGTCACGACCGCCGCGTAGCCGACTCCGAGTGCCAGCGAGGCGAACAGGGCGGTGAGCGGGAAGTCCTCCTGGAGGTGGGGGTAGAGCTGGTAGTGCGTCAGGTAGATGTACAGCGAGCTGCTCGCCAGGACGCCCGCCAGCGCGCTGAGCGGGCCGAGACTGGGCAGGGTCGGCACCCAGATCAGCAGCCCCAGCCCAGCGATGACGAGGGTCGTGCGCAGGGGCTGGTCCTGGAACAGGCCGGGCACCGTGAGCAGCAAGACCGCCGTCAGCAGGGCCCGTTGCCGGACGGTGTCCGCACGTGCGGCCGCCCACCCCAGGGCGAACAGCCAGAAAACAACCGAGGGGCTCAGCTGGGGACGAGCGGACGCCAGGTCGAGCAGGTCGTAGCGGCCGACCAGGCCGATGGCCATGAGCGCCAGGGGCACACCGAACGTGTAGCGCCGCTCCAGCCGGTCCACGAGCGGTACGGCCATGAGAAGGGCCAGGGCGATCAAGAAGTAGACGAGGGCCTCCACGAACCAGTAGGCCCAGTCGAAGCGGTCGTTGCCCTGGTCGAGGAGGGTGTTGAGCAGCAGGGCGTTGGCGGGGTCGTAGAAGTCGGTCAGGAGCACCGCGCCGGTGATCCACGCCATGCTCGGCACGGCGATGCGGGCGATGCTGCGCCACAGGCGTCGTACGCGCTCGCGGTGTGGGGCGTCGGTCAGGAGAAAACGGGCGAAGTTGTAGCCCGCCACGCCGAGGAGGATGTGGGCGAAGCCCTTGATGTCGAAGACTCGGACGTGTGAGCCGACGATGAGGACGATCCCGACGGCGCGCAGGACGACGCCGGTCTCCAGGGTGCGGCGGATCCGCCAGGAGTCGGGGCTGGTCCAGGTGTGCAGCGCCCTGCGGAGCCCGCGACCCGGCCGCGGCACGGATCCGCCTCGCGTGTTTGGCGTCTGCGGCACGGGCGCGGTCAGGGTCCGCAGATCGCGGATGGGTCTCGTGTGCCAGTCGGCGGGCAGCTGGCCCAGCGCCTCTTCCAGGCGCAGGGACATCTCGACGTAGGACAGCGAGTCGCCGCCCAGGCTGACGAAGCTGCTGTCCTCTGTGACGTCGGCGCGGTCGAGGATCTCCGCGTAGAGGCGGACGAGACACTCGGCGGGACCGGGTGCCGGTGCCGTCTCCTCGGCGGGGCGCGCCAGGCGCCGTACGGCTTCGTAGTCGGGCTTGCCCGAGGCCAGGCGGGGCAGTTCGGCCACGGCACGGACCCGTAGGGTGCGGGCCGGCAGCCCGCACTCCTGCGCGATCAACCGCCGGACGCGGGCCTCCCCGCCCGCATCCCCGAGCGCGGCCACGGCCAGCGCCTCCCCGTCCCCCGCGCAGTACGCGGCGACGCCATGTTCCTCCAGCATCGTCTCGACGCGCTGCGGATCGATCCGCAGGCCGAAGATCTTCACGAAGCGGCTGCGGCGGCCCACGATCTCGTACAGCCCGTCGGACACACGCCGTGCGAGGTCCCCGGTGTGCAGGTCCTCGACGGTCCGGCCGAGGGCGAGGTCGGCAGGGCTCTCGGCGTAACCGAGCATCACGTTCGGGCCGGAGTAGACGAGTTCGCCGACGTCCGGACCATGGCCGTCGACCGGCTGCAGCCGGAAGGAGCCACCGGGTATCGGCAGGCCGATGGCCTCGGGGCGCTCGGCGGCGAGGTGCGGCGGGAGATAGGCCATCCGGGCCGTGGCCTCGGTCTGCCCGTACATCACGAACAGCTGCCAGCCGGAGCGGCGACCCGACTCGGCGTACCGGGCGACGCGTTCGGGCGCGAGCCGGCCCCCGGCCTGGGTGACGCGGCGCAGGTGGGGCAGTTCCATCTGCTCGAACCCGACCCGGTCGAGCAGGTCGAAGGTGTACGGCACGCCTGCCAGCGAGGTGCTGCGGCCGGTGCGGAACTCCTCCCAGAAGGCGGCGTCAGACACCGACCGTTCGGTGAGAACGAGTGCGGCGCCGCGCAGCAGGTGGCTGTGGATGACGGACAGGCCGTAGCAGTAGTGCATGGGCAGGGTGGTGGCGGCCCGGTCGGTGTCGTCGATGCCGAGATAGGTGGCTATGGACTCAGCGTTGGCCTGGAGATTGTGGTGGGAGAGCCGTACCAGTTTGGGCGATCCGGTCGAGCCGGAGGTGCTCAGCAGCAGGGCCAGGTCCGGGTGCAGAGTGTGGGCGCTCGTGGGGTGCCGCTCGTCGAGGCTCCAGGTCCCGTCGGCGTGTGGGCGGGCCACGACGTCGGGGGCGTACGCCTCGGTCAGCGAGCGGATCGTGCTCTCGCTGTCGCCTGGGACAAGGAGGACGGGGTGGCCGGCGGACAGGGCGGCCAGGTGCGTGACGAGTGCGTCGGCCCGGTTGGCGCCGGCCAGCAGTACCAGCCGCCGTACAGGCCCCAGGCGCTCGGCGGTGACGGCCACCCGGTCGGCCAGGTCGCGATACGACAGCTGCCCCTGTGTCGTGATGAGAGCGGTGCGGTCACCGTATGCATCGAGTTCGCGGGCGAACGGCACTCCCTTCGGACGGGGGAGCGGTGGGGCGGGCACGGCCGGGTGGACGAAGGCCCCTGAGGCGTCTGTCGGACGGGTGGCAGGAAGCGGAGCGGGGAGGGGCAGAGAGGAGTGGATCACGGGGCGTGCCCTTTCCGCGGCAACGTCCGCTTTAGCAACCCTTGACTATTAGGCAAGGTTTACCTTATTCATAGCATGGTCGTAAACAAGCCACAGCAAGGTCACAGGATCGCTTCGCCCATCGCTCTCCACCGACAGGACCGGCGGCGTGCAGGCGAGCCCCGTAGGAAGGCACACACACCATGCGACGCCCCACGGCTCGTCGGATCACCGCCCTGGTCACAGCCGGTCTTCTACTTTCTGCCCTCGCCGCCTGCGGCTCCGAGGACAAGGACGGCGAGAGCCGCAGCGGCGACTCCTCCCTCGTCATCTACTCCGGCCGCAACGAGAAGCTCGTCAAGCCACTTTTGGACAAGCTGGAGAAGGCGGTCGGCACCAAGGTCGAGGTGCGGTACGGCGACAGCGCGGAACTCGCCGCCCAGATACTGGAAGAGGGCGACCGCACCAAGGCCGGGCTCTTCTTCTCCCAGGACGCCGGCGCCCTGGGTGCCCTGTCCAGGGAAGGCATGCTGCAGAAGCTCCCGCAAGCGACCCTCGACGAGGTCGACGACGCCTACCGCGGCTCCGACGGCGACTGGGTCGGCCTCTCCGGGCGCGTCCGCGTCCTCGCGTACAACCCGGACAAGGCCGCTGAGGGCGAGGTTCCTGACAGTGTCTTCGACGTGGTGAAGCCGGAGTGGAAGGACAAGGTCGGCTTCGCGCCCACCAACGCCTCCTTCCAGGCGTTCGTCACCGGCATGCGGGTCCTGAAGGGCGACGACGTCACGCGCAAGTGGCTCGAGGACCTTAAGGCGAACGGTGCCAAGACCTACGCCCACAACCTCGCCACCCTGGACGCCGTCGAGGCCGGCGAGGTCTCCCTCGGGCTGGTCAACCACTACTACTGGTACGAGCGGGTCGCGGAGAAGGGGGAGAACAAGGTCAACGCCAAGCTCAAGTTCCTGCCCGGCAAGGACCCCGGCGCGCTGATCAATGTCGCCGGCGCCGGCATTCTCAAGGACAGCGGGCAGGGCGCGACAGCGCAGAAGGCGGTGGACTACCTGCTGTCGAAGGAGGGGCAGACGTACTTCGCGGACAAGACGAAGGAGTACCCGCTGGCCGCGGGCGTCACCAGCAAGGTCGAGGGCCTGCCGCCGTTCGAGTCCCTGGAGTCCCCCGACATCGACCTCGGCAAACTGGAATCCCTCCAAGAGACGCTGGCCATGCTCCAGGACGTCGGACTGGTCTAGTCGGCCATGCCCACTTCGCCATCCTCCGCGCTCCCGACCGAAGCCCCCGTCGCTCCGGTCGGGGGTGAGCCGGAAAGCAGGCCGGACAGGGGTCGCAGACGAGCAACTCGCCTGGCGGGGCGACTCGTCATGGCCGGTCGCAGACCGCCCCTGATCCTGGTCGTCCCGGCCTGCGTGGCCGCCCTCTTCGCCTTGCTGCCCCTCGGCTATCTCGCTGTGCGGGCCCTGGAACGCGGCCCTGCCTTCGCCTGGGACGTCGTCGCCGACGAACGCACCCTGGATCTGCTCGGCCGCAGCCTCGGTCTGACCGTCGTGGTCGTGGCGGCCTGCCTGGTGCTGGGTGTCTCGCTGGCCTGGCTCACCGTACGCACCCGACTGCCCGGGGGCCGCGCCTGGTCCGTGCTGGCCACACTGCCGCTGGCCGTGCCGAGCTATGTGGCCGCCTTCGCCTGGCTGTCGGCCGACCCGGACCTCGCCGGTTTCGGCGGCGCCGCGCTCGCGCTCACGCTGGTCAGCTTCCCGTACGTGTATCTGCCGGTCGCCGCCGCGCTGCGGGGCATCGACCCGGCCCAGGAGGAGGCCGCGCGCTCCCTCGGACACGGCCCGCTCGCCACGTTCCTCCGCATCACGCTGCCGCAGCTGCGACCGGCCGCAGCGGGCGGCGCACTCCTCGTCGCGCTGTACGTGCTCTCCGACTTCGGCGCGGTCTCACTGATGCGGTACGACACCTTCACCCGGGCCATCCACACGTCCTACCGAGCCTCCTTCGACCGCACCCCGGCCGCCGCGCTCAGCGTCGTCCTGGTGGTCATGACGGTCGCGCTGGTCGCCGCGGAGGCCCGCACGCGCGGCCGGGCCGGGCACGCCAGGACCGGAACGGGCGCCGCCCGCCCGCTGGTTCCGGTCGCCCTCGGCCGGTGGCAGCCGCTCGCCCTGCTGTGGTGCGGGGCGGTCACAGCCGTCGCCGTCGCCTTCCCGCTGGGCACCCTCGGCTACTGGCTGGCCGTCGGCAGCTCGGCCACCTGGGACCTGGGCGGACTCGCCCAGACGGCGTGGGCCACGTTCGGGGTCGCGGCGGCAGGCGCCGCCCTCACCACACTCCTCGCCCTGCCGGTCGGGGTGATCGCCGCCCGGCACAGGGGCCGCACAGCACGCCTGCTGGAGCAGGCGGCCTACGCGGGACACGCACTGCCCGGCATCACCGTCGCCCTCGCGCTGGTCTTCTTCGCCGTGCGCTACGCCTACCCGCTCTACCAGCAACTCCCGCTGCTGGTCGGTGCCTACGCGGTCCTCTTCCTGCCGGTCGCGGTGGCCGCCACCCGCGCGGCCGTGCTTCAGGCGCCTCCGGTCCTGGAGGACGTGGCACGATCGCTCGGGCGACGGCCGTGGCAGGTGCTGCGCGAGGTCACCGTCCCGCTTGCCGCGCCCGGCGTGGCCGCCGGGGCCGCGCTCACCTTCGTGGTCTGCATGAAGGAGCTCCCCGCGACTCTTCTGCTGCGCCCCACCGGCATGGACACCCTCGCCACCCGGCTGTGGACGGAGACCGGCGCCGGATCGTTCGCGGCTGCCGCCCCCTACGCCGCCACGTTGATCCTGCTGGCCGCCGTCCCCTCATACCTCCTAGGCAGGCACCGGACATGAACGCACTGCACGTCGAAGGACTCACCAAGTCCTACGGAGCCAAAGAGCCGGTCCTGTGCGGCCTCGAACTCACTTTGCCGGAAGGCGCGTTGGCCGCAGTCCTGGGCCCGTCCGGCTGCGGCAAGACGACCCTCCTGCGGATCGTCGCCGGCTTCCTGCACGCCGATGCGGGCACCGTCCGCCTCGGCGACCGCCTTCTCGTGGGCCCCGGTGTCCACCTGCCGCCGGAGCGCCGTCGCATCGGCATCGTGCCCCAGGAGGGCGCCCTCTTCCCGCACCTGAGCGTCGCCCGCAACGTCGCCTTCGGGCTGACCGGCACCGACCGGGCCGAACGACGGCGCCGCACCGACGAAATGCTGGAGCTGGTCGGCCTCGCCGGATACGGCGACCGCATGCCGCACGAGCTGTCCGGCGGCCAGCAACAGCGCATCGCGCTGGCCCGCGCTCTCGCCCCGCGCCCCCAACTCGTGCTCCTGGACGAGCCGTTCAACGCTCTCGACAGCGCGCTGCGCACGGGAGTGCGGGCAGACGTACGGGCCGCGCTACGGGCGACCGGCGCCACGGCGGTCCTCGTCACCCACGACCAGCAGGAGGCCCTGTCCACCGCCGACCTCGTCGCCGTCGTACGGGACGGCCGGGTCGCCCAGTGCGACACCCCGCAGGACCTCTACGGCCGCCCCGCCGACCCCTGGATCGCCGACTTCGTCGGCGACGCCGTCCTGCTTCCCGCCACCGTCGACACCGACGGCACAGCGAGGACCGCCCTGGGCCCCGTACCTCTCGCCGCCCGACCTGCCGGCCTCCGCTCCGGCACCGTCCTGCTCCGCCCGGAGCAACTCCGTCTCACCGACGCGGACTCCGACGGCGCGGTCAGCGGCACGGTGACGGACATCCACTATTACGGCCACGACGCCATGGTCACCGTAGCTGTCGAAAGCCACCCCATCCCTGTCGCCGTCCGGGTCGCGGGACCTCTGCCGGTCGGTCCGGGGGAGGAGACGGGCGTCCGCGTCGTCGGCGAAGCCGATCTCCACGCGTAGTCACGGCTGCCGGTAAGGCTCAAGCGGGGGCGACGCTGCCCTCCGCCCCCGCCGCGACCGGCGGTCTCGACGCCGTGGTCAGCCTGCCCGGCACCGAACAACTCCTGGAGGGCGCCACCACCATGGCGGCAACACAGGGCATCCAGATGGCTGAGCAGGCACTCGCTGCGCTGATGTAGTAGCCGTTCCGCCACCACGGGCCCCGGGGGATCAGCCATGACATCCCCGGGGCCCGGTGTATGGAGTCATGCTGTTCAACGACGGCGCGACGCCGACGGCACGGTGGGTCGGCGTGTTCAGCCCGCCTCGGGCAAGGGTGAGGTGCACGGGCCCGGAGTAGGGCAGATCACCAAGGGCTCTGGGGTTGGTTCTGTGTGCCGGTGGGCGCTGGGGGCAGGCGTCCGGTGTGCCACCTCCCCGGAAATGTAAGATCAGCATGCGGGTGCAGACCCGCCGTCCGCCGATGCTCCGCAGCACGCGGGCGGTGGTTCAGCGGAGCCGGATGCTGAGCAGATCGAGCGGCTTCGGGACGAGAACGAGCAGCTCAAGCAGGCTATGGAGAGTCGGCCCCGGATCGATATGGCCCGCCGGATCCTGATAACTCAGCTCGGCTGCTCGGTCGAGGAGTCGTGGGAGATCTTGGTGGAGGTATCCCAGCGCAGCAACATCCGGTTGCGTGTCGTGGCGGAGCGGATGATGGCGGCCGTGGTGGGCAAGGAGCCTTTTTGCTGCCTGAGTACGTCACCGGGGACGCCGAAAAACACTGGTGTACGAACTGTGTGAACCGGGACCAGGTGGCAAAGCGTACGGTCATCAAGAGCGTCGGCAACGACCCCACAACGGACCGCGTGATCTCCACCTGCTCAGCAGGGTGCCCCGAGACACAGGACAGGCCGGGCACCAACTCCTGGGACACCGCGTGGATCCGCTTCATCGGCACCAGCGGCCCATACTCGATCCACTCGGCCAACATCCTGGACCGGCGCTACAAGGCCACCTGGGCCGTACCGGCCTATCAGTGATCACTGGTCAGCAGTGTTGTGCTCCACCCAGCCGTGCCCCGGGACCCGAGCGATCGGGCACCGGGGCACAGCGGCACAGGTGACCAGCCCGGATTGATCGGACACCTTCGTCGAGATCTCACGGGCAATCAGCTCCCAAAGCCCGTCTCGGACCGGGCGGTGTCGTGGTGCACGCCCAGGGGCCCCTGTCAGCGAACCAGTGCGCTGACGGCCGGTACGGGTCTCAGGACATGCTGCCCCGGCACACCGTCCCCGGGGCCGGGGTGCGGCCCGTGCGGAGGTATTGATCGACCGCCCCCTTGACGCAGCGGTTCTGCGGGTACGTGCCGTGGCCCTCCTCCTCGGCCGTCAGGAGCACGCCGACACCGTCGCCCAGGGCGTGGGCCATGTGGCGGGCGCCGGGATACGGAGTGGTCGGGTCGCCGGTGCCGCCGACCACCAGGATGGGGGCCGCGCCGTCGGCATTCACCTGGGGCGTGACGCGCTCGCCGTCGAACGGCCAGTCGTAACAGAGGTAGACGCCGGTGGACCAGGCCGCGCCGAAGACGGGTGAGGCGGCCTTGACGCGAGCCTCGTCCCTGTCGAGGCGTTCGAAGCCGGGGCGCAGGCTGGAGTCCGCGCAAGTGATCGCGGTCTGGGCGACGCGGCTGCTGTCGGGCGCGGGCGCCGCGCGGTCGGCGGAACCCACGTCTGCCGCGCCCTCGCTCAGCGGACGGCCGTCGTTGTGGTCGATCAGCGCGGTGAGGGCCTTGGCGAGCGGCGACCAGCCGTCTGTGCCGAGGACGAGATGATCGCTGACACGGTGCGCGAGGTCGTCGGCGTCCAGGCTTCTTCCGCCGCCGGCTGGGGCGGGCTTCTTCTCCAGGCGGTCGGCCAGGCGCGCCATGCGTCGCGCGGCCTCCTCGGGCCCGTCCCCGGTCGGGCAGTGGCGGATACGGGCCGCGCAGTGCGCAGCGAACCGGTCGAACGCCGCCTGGACCGCCTTGACCTGCGACACCTGCTCCGCGCTGAGGTCCTCGGTCGGATCGACAGGCGCTTCGAGGACGAGCCGCCCGACGTGCGACGGGTACAGGTGGGCGTAGACCGCGCCGAGCGCCGTTCCGTACGAGACGCCGAAGTAGTGCAACCGCTCGTCGCCGAGGAGGTAGCGCATCAGGTCGAGATCGCGCGCCGTGTGCGAGGTGCCGATGTACGGCAGGAGCGCCCCGGAGTGCTTGGCGCAGGCCTCGGGCCCGGCGTAGCCGGTGCCGGCCGCGGTCTTTCCGCAGCGCACGGGGATGGTTGCGCCGACGCCGCGCGGGTCGAAGGAGACCAGGTCGTAGCGGTCGAGGAGCGGCTTGTACTGGTTGAGGCGTTCGGGTAGTCCGTTCACGCCGGACACGCCTGGGCCGCCGAAGTTGAGGACCAGTGAGCCGATGCGCCGGGTGTTCGGGCCGGTGGCCTTTCGGCGGATCAGGGCGACGTCGATCTTCTTGCCGTCTGGCTTCCGGTAGTCGAGGGGGGTCTTCATGGTGGCGCAGTCGTAGCCCGTGCGCGCGGTGGGCGGCGAGGCGCAGCGGGACCAGCGGAGGTGCTGGCCGGTGGTGAGCGCGGCGGGCAGACCGGCGGGCGGGTTGTTCGCGGTGAACTCCGTACGCGGTTCCGCATTTTGGCCGGGAGCGTCGTGCTTGAGCCAGGCGCCGACGACCCCGATCGCGACGAGGACGACCCCGGCGATGATGAGCGCACCAGCCGAGAGGCCCGGTCTACGGCTTCGTATCGGATGTGCGTCACTCATTGAAATCCCCGCGCTCCCGCCCCTGGACGCCCGCCCCGCACTCGCATGCCCGCGTCGTGATCGTCCGATCGTCGAATGAGTGCAGAGTACAAGCCGTCCACGACAGCAGCTCAGCTCCAGCCTCCCGCCAGGTCTATGACTTCTCGCGCTCGAGATCGACAAGATCAATGCTGCTACACCAGCAGCACATACACCCTCCACAGCCGACTCCTTCAGCTCTGATCAGGAGGCCCTGGCGAGGGCGCTCGTGAGGTGCTGCCGCAACGGCTCGGGTCTCGGGGTGCGTTCCATGGCCGCACGAGAGGCCTCACCCGCACGGGCAGCCGAGCCGGGGCCTCAGGCTCACCTGGACGGCCGATAAGGGGACTGAGAGACCGACCATGTGCGGGTTTCCGGTGCTGGTCAAGGTCGACGGCAAGCCTCGCAGGCCGTGGATCACGTGGTTTATTGACTGCGCCACCACCGCCCTCACCGGCGTCGCAGGCACACCGGTACATCCATCACGGGAGTCGGTGCTGGCCGCGCTGCGCTTCGCGATCCTGCGCGAGGACCCCTACGGCACGTTCGGCGGCCCGCCCGAAAAGGTGCGGGTGGACCAAGGACTTCCGGTCCGGCGGCCCTGCGAGCTGGGTGCCAGCCCGCCCGGGGTGTGCTGCGGCCTTCTTCGGATGGAGCTGCCGGATCCCTGCGGCCGGCCTCCCGACAGCACAGGACCTGGATGAAGACGCTCCGGACAGTCGTCATGACGTCCACGGCGACGGTGTTCGCCTGGAGCACCGTGCTGGTCGTCGGCGAGACAGCCGTGATGGCCGGCCTCGCGTGAACCTCCAGGACGCCAGGGTGCCGACCGTCTCCCTGCACCGCCGCCGCGTAGCCTGCGCAGCATCCGTATGCTCCCGGTCATGAGATTCTTACGGCGGCGTAGCCGCAGCGACGCCCAACAAATGACGGGGACGCCTGTGGCGCAGGCCAAAGCCCTCTACGAAGCCGGGCGTTACGCCGAAGCGGAGGCCGAAGCCCGCGCCGTGGCCCGATCGCGACCTCGCGACGACGAGTACGCAGCTGTGGCGCTGAACATTGCCGCGCTCGCGACGGGCGCCCAAGGCCGCCACGCCGAGGCACTGGCCACCTACGACGAGGCGCTTCCTGCCTTCAGCAGGATATTCGGAGCCGATCACTGGCTGACCCTGAAGCTGCGCTCGGACCGCGCCCAGCAGATGACCTCGCTCGGCCAGTACACCGAGTGCGAGGCAGAATGTGCGGCCGTCGCCGAGGCCGCGGGCCGCGGTACCGGCCCGGAGATGTCATTCCTGGCAGCGGCCGCCCGCAACGGGCTGGTCTTCGCCCTCAATGCGCAGGGGCGCCACCAGGAGGCCGAAGCAGTCGCCCGCGAGGCCCTGGCCGCCCATTGCGAACGTGACCGGGGGTCCGTCGTCCTGCGACTCGGCTTGGCTCGCAGCCTCAACGGCCAAGCCCGCTACGAAGAGGCCCTCACCGAGGTACAGGGCGCCGACAAGCTGTACCGCACTCTGCCCGATGACCAGCGCCACCCTGACACGGGCGCCGTCCAACTGGTCTTCGCTATGGTCTTGTGGGGGTTGGGACGGGCTCCCGATGCCCGTCACCAGGCTGCAGCCGCTCATGATGCGTGCCAGGCTTCCTTCGGTCCGGACCACAGCCGCACCGTCGAAGCCCGAACGCTGCTCGAGCACATTGATGGCACTCGACTGTAAGCGCAGCGGCCCCTGACGCTCGGAGGGGGCTTGCTGGCCTGGCGTGTTGTAGGTTCGTTGAGAGAGGCCGGGTGCACGGTTCCAGTACCGGTGCACGGTGAACGAGCGGCGTCGGTGCCCGGTACCGCCCAGGCACTTCACCTGTATCCGGGCCCGATGGCCAGTCCTGCGGGTTCGAGCTCAGCTCCGTCGGAAGGTGGCGGCACGCCCACGGCCAGCACCGGTGGCGTGGGCAGACTCGCTGGTGCGCTGCCAGATACACCCGGGCTGGTGTAGCGCGACCGGTCCGCGCAGCCACACAGCCCGGGCACGCCGGACCCCCGGGCAGCAACCGTCTCGACGCCGTTGTGGAGCCGCGCCGCCGGCTGCTCCTTCGAGGGGACCAGCGGTTCCTGGCGCGTCGAGGCCGGCAACGCACGGCGTAAGCCCACCTGCGGAACACGGCACAGCGCCGCGACCCGGTCCCGGGCCGTTCAAGAGCACCTCGCTGTCGCCCGTAGAGCCCCGACAACGCCCTGCTGGCCAGCTACTTCGGCAAACCGACGACAGCAGACTCCGCACCGTCCGGCCGTACGTGTCCGCGATCCGCCCCGGAAACGGCAGCGTCATCTCACCCGGCAGGGGAGCCACCCGAAAGGGCACCTGCGGCCAGCAATAGCTCCCCCCGCCCATCCCGTCGCTGGTGACAACTATGTGCTGGCTCTGTCCATGAGAACGGGTTGTGGCTCAGGTTCTGTGACGCGCTCACGCTGAGTGACGGCTGAGCTTCTCCGGGCAGTGCGTGAAGTCGCCCGAAAATAGGCCGTGGTCAAGGCAGCTGGGCTGACAGTTCGGGTCCGTGGAAGAGATCGTGCCCTGGTTGAAGGAGCTGTTGTTCCCGTCGATCGCGGACGTCGCGGTGCTGTCGGTGGACGTGAGCATCGCGATAGTGCGGGTCGACGCGGAATGCCCTGCAAACGGCGCCGCTTGCCCGGCGTGCGAGGTCTGGTCGAACCGGGTCCATGGTTCCTACCTGCGGTTTCCAGCTGATGTGCCCAGCGCCGGACGAAGCGTTGTTCTTCAGCTGAGGGTGCGCCGGATTGCCTGCCGGAACTCGGCATGACCCGCCGGACCTTCGTCGAGCAGATACCCGGCCTGACCCGTCGGCACGGTCAGCGGACCGAGCGGCTGCGCGCGACGCTGGCCGCGGTCGGCCTCGCCCTGGCGGGCCGCGCCGGCGCCCGCCTGAGCTCCGCGCTCGGGGTATGCGTCAGCCGGAGCACCGTCCTGCGCCTGGTCGACGCCCTGCCCGAGCCTGAAGTGCCCGCCCCGCGTGTGGTCGGTGTTGACGAGTACGCCACCCGCAAGGGCCGCCACTACGGCACCGTTCTCGTCGACGTCGAGACCCGCCGCCCTGTCGACCTGCTGCCCGACCGGGAGGCATCGAGCCTGGCGGCCTCGCTCGCCGATCGGCCCGGCGTCGAGGTCGTATGCCGGGACCGGGCGCCGTTCTTCGCCGAGGGCGCCACCGCCGGTGCACCGCAGGCCGTCCAGGTCGCGGACCGGTGGCACCTCTGGCACAACCTCAGCGAGGCCACCGAGCGGAGCGTCGCCCAGCACCGTTGCTGCCTCCGCGCGCTGGTCCCCACGGTTCCCGCACCCGCTCCCCAACCCGAGGCCGTCCCGGCAGCCGACTCGCACAGTTCTCCTTGGCCGCGCGGGCACCGATTCGCCGATCGGACCCGGGATCGGCATGCCGCCGTCCACGCCCTGCTGACAGCGGGACACAGCCGTCGCTCGGTGCAGCGGCAGCTCGGGCGATCACGTGCTCCGTGGCGGTGGGCACAGCCGTCGTTCGCAACGCGGCAGACCAGTCGGTCAGGTGCGCTTCGATGCGGGCCGTGCGGTCACGGCACACGTCGACCGCGCTCTCGATGACCGCCTCGTCCATGCGAGGCAGAGCGGTGGCCAAGTGCTCCAGGACCGGCTGCAGTACCTCGCCGCGGACGATGTCACGGTCCGCGCCGTCCGCGAGGATCACCCAGTAACCCCGCCCGCCGTCCGGGCCGTTGAGCCGTTCGCGCAGGTCGTCGTCGAGTGCCCGGACGTTATCGGGCAGGCACTCTCCCGTGTTCACCAGGATGAGAGTGAAGTCCCGTACGTCGGCGACCCCGCAGACGTTCCCGACGAGTTCCAGAGCATCGGCATCCTCCTTCGCCCACATGGCGTTGGTGTCCGTGGGGCGCTTGACGACGATCACGAAGTCGACGTCGTTGCGCAGACCGGCCACGTGATGTATCTCCGCCGCCGGCACCAGCTCACCGAGACCGGGCATGTCCACGAGCCCCAGAGCGGTCACGTCCTCGATCGGAAAGGCACAGGTGATCGCCGCGTCACGGACCGCGAGGTACGGTCGCTTCACCGGGCCCGGGCCGGTTTCCGGGTAGGCGACCCACTCCCTGATGTCCGACAGGCCCACGCTGCGGAACTCGCCGCGCTGAACCCCTGGCAGACTGGCCTGCCACAGCGCGACATCGTCGCCAACCCCGCACCGCTTTTCCAGCAGCTCCGCCGGGTCCGGTACGACTGGCGCACGGGCTCAGAGGTGACCCTCAAACGCATCGCCACAGAAGCCGCAACGCACGGCCAGGCTCTGATGGTGGTCAACGGAACAAAAGACGCCAGCCACGTGCACAACGTCTGGCTAGGCGCCCGTGATGAGGACCCCGGCACTCTGCACCTGTCGACCCGCATGACCGGCGGCCACCGTAGAGAGATCATCCAAGCGGCAAAACAGCGCCTTGACGCCGGTCTGGACACGCTGCTGGTGTCGACATCGCTGATCGAAGCCGGTGTCGACCTCGACTTCCCGCGCGGATACCGCGCCAGATCGCTGCCGGAGTCCGAACAACAGGCCGCCGGGCGCATCAACCGCGAGGGGCACCGCCCGACCGAGGACAGCATCATGACCGTCTTCGAACCGACGGACGGTCTCCAGCCACAAGTGATTTACAACCGGTGCGGCATCGCCGCAGCATCCCGCCGCTTCGGCAAGGGGCTCGCAGACCCAGACGACCTGGACACACTGCGCTCCTACTACCAGCACCGCTACCGACTCCAGGCCGGACGCTCCTCCACAGACCCCAACGGAGCCACCGGAGAAGCCATCGAAGCGCTGCGAGAAAAGCTGGACTACCCGGAAACCGCCCGCAAAATGCGCGTGATCGACAACGAGCACTCCGTGGCCGTTGTGGCCATCCGCCTCCAGCTTGACCAGCACGACCGGCAGGTCGCACAGGACGCCATCAAACAACTCCGTAGCGGCCTACCGACCCCCGAGACCTACCGCAAACTCCAGGACCACATGGCATCCATCCCACAACGAGAACTAGAGACAGCGATCAACGCTGGACACGCCGTCGAAATCGCTGGTGACCTATGCGAGTGGACAGGCCCTTACCACCCCCAACGAGGAATCGAACCCGCCGTGCAGCGAGACGGGCAGAGGCTGAGGATCCCACCGATCGATACAGTGTTCCGGAACAGTGGCGTCGTGGCGGTCGCCCTCCGAGGGCAGCCGAGGATCACAACACCGTCACGGTGGTGAAGGGTGTCCCAGGCACCCTCTGGCGGTCGCCTTCCTGGGCGGCCGAGGATCGCAACTACGGGTTCGAGTGCGTCAATCTCGGCAACGGCCGTCTGGCGGTCGCCTTCCGGGATGACCGAGGATCACAACTTCACCGGTCTGGCCGTGTTCGGTCGCAAGGGTGCGGCTGGCGGTTGCCCTCTGGGGCGACCGTGTGATCGCAACAGCGAGGCCGTGCAGATCGCCATGGCCGTCAGCGGCATGGCGGTCGCTCTCCGGGTGATCGAGGGTGGCAACAACTCGACCGACGGCGGCCCGCCCCTGAACTGCCGTCTGGTGGTTGCTCTCCGGGTAGTCTCAGGATCGCAACTGCGAGGACGGCCCGGACAGCAACGTCGCCGCCGTGGCTGGAGGTCGTCCTCCTGGATGACCGAGGATCGCAACGCGACGACCGCGCGGCGCCAGCCAAAACCATAGCCACTGGCGGTCGCCCTCCGGGACGACCGAGGATCGCAACAGCAGCGCCGCGTACAGCCGTGGAACGGAGAACAGCTGGCGGTCGCCCTCCGGGGCGACCGAGGATCGCAACGACGCCATCAAAAAAGAACTTCGCGAAGACCTCGCCTGGCGGTGGCCTTTCGGGGCGACCGAGGATCGCAACCAGTTCAACAAGGGCGGCACGGGCGGGCTCGCCGATTGGCGGTCGCCCTCCGGGACGACCGAGGATCGCAACGCCGTCACCTTGCCCGGAAGGGTGCCGAGCAGCTCCCTGGCGGTCGCCCTCCGGGGCGACCGAGGATCGCAACCTGACGAACGGCGACGTCATCGACCTCGCGCACACACTGGCGGTCGCCCTCCAGGACGACCGAGGATCGCAACGCGATGAGCCCGGCCAGGAACGCACCCGACGACATCCTGGCGGTCGCCCTCCGGGGCGACCGAGGATCGCAACCCAAGACGGGGCTGAGGTCGGTTTCCAACCTCAGGCTGGCGGTCGCCCGCCGGGGCGACCGAGGATCGCAACCGCTCCCGCGAGCGCGCCCTGCGCCAGGTCATGCGCTGGCGGTCGCCCTCGGGGACGACCGAGGATCGCAACGACGAGACGAGGCTGGAGGCATACGGCATCAGCCTCTGGCGGTCGCTCTCCGGGGCGACCGAGGATCGCAACCACTGCTCGCCGGCCCGATCGCTCTCGAACGCTGCGACTGGCGGTCGCTCTCCTAGGCGACCGAGGAGGATTGCAACGCCACGGCCGCCCCAACGAGCCCAGGTCGTACACAAGGGGTACGCCCTCCTGTGCGATTGACGCATAGGCGGGCATACTGGCCTGCCGGCGGCGCGATGGCAGAGTCCCGAGCCGAGTGACTATGTCCAGCGCATGCCGATGGTGGAGAGCTGCTCGATGCGTTCTGGGGTGAGTGTGGCGGCGCGTGAGCGTTGATTGCTGATCCAGGCTCCGAGCTTGATCTCTCGCTCCTCCTGGTCCTCACCGATGACGACCCGTTCGATGTGTTTTCTCGGCACGCGCAGGTGCCCCTCGCGCTTGAAGTACTGCTTGGCAGCCTCGTAGTTGAGGGCCCACTTGTCGGCTTGGCTGGTCCGTGGTTTGGGTTTCTCGTCCTCGGTGGCGGGCTGGATGCCGAGGATGTGTTCGCACATCCACTGCTGCACGGCTGTCAGCTTCTCCCAGCCGAACCGGACCCCTCGTACCCCCCCGCCCCCGACCACGCTGCCGCCAACTCCGACCATGACCCCGACCACTGCTGGTCATCGGGGCATTGCCGCCCGCCGTGCTACGAGTTGGGTTCCTGGCGCAGGTCAAGGAAGCAGCGCAGCCGTACCCCGGGCTCGCCGGGCAGACCCACCCAGCAACCGCGCCCCCGGGCACCGGATTCGTGCCGGGTCCGAACGGAATGAGGGGTTCTGCCTTCAGCCTTGCCGCTTATGCAGCACAATCCTGCATATGAGCGAGAATTGGCCACTTTTCGTTGCAGAAGGTCACGCATCCGAGGTGGATGTGCTGCTGATGGAAGACGAGTTGGGGTCCGGTGCCGTCAAGGCAGGGCGGGGAGAGGTAACCCTGCCGTTCCGGGAGCCGAGCTACATATCGATCGGTGAGCCCGTCGTCATCCCGCTGGACCCGCAGGCCGAGGCCACTCCTGAGCTCCGGCGCCAGTTCGGTGCCTTCGATTTCCACCAGGTGCAGTTGACGTGCTCCTTCCAGGCAGGGCCCGGCTCGCGGTTCACCCACGCGGTGCTGGAGGGCGATGCCCGGCGCGTCCGAGAGACCTGCGGCCAGCCGGTGCAGGCGGGAGCGCTCGCCGGGGTCCAGCCCGCGATATACAGCGGCCCGCAGCAGCGGGTGGGGGAACCCGGCCCTGGGCATGGCTCCGGCCGCGCCCTCGATCAGCAGTTCCTGTGTCATGGCTTCCGCCAGCGCCTCCAAGGGGTCTGCGACGGCGGCGAGTTCAGCCGCCACATGCAGGGGAGCCGACATTCCGACGACGCTGACGGCGCCCACGAGCCGTCGCGTGCACGGGGCACAACCATCGAGCCGCTCAGCGATGAGCCGCTCGTACCTGCGCGGTGCGGGCAGGACGGTGTCGCCGGCACTCAGCAACGCGCCGGGATACTGCTGGAGCAACGCCTTGGTGTGTAGGGGGTTCCCGTAGGTGTGGTCCCTCAGCCGAGCGAGGGCCCAGCGAGGCAGCGGTGACAAGCCCAGCGCCTGGTTCAGCTGGGCGAGTTCGGGGACGCCGAGTCCGGCCAGCGTCAGCTTCGCGGTCGTGTCCTCTTCGAGGATGCGGTGCAGTCCGTGCGGCAACCGGGGATCTGCCGCGTCCCGGGTCACGAGCACCGTTAGCACCCGGTCGACGCGCAGTCGCCGCAGTACGAAGGTGATCGCGTGCAGCGAAGGTGTGTCAGCCCACTGAACGTCGTCGATCACCAGAATGACCGGTGCGCGGTCCTGGAACTTGCCGAGAGCGTCGATGAGGGAAGCACCGATGGAGATGGGGTCCGGCTGAGGGGCACCGGCATCCGCGACGCCGTGCACCCGGTGCGGTATCAGCTGCGTGACGATCCCGTACGGCAGTTGCATCTCCAGCTCGTCCCCACTCGCCCGCAGAACGCAGTGATCCGCGGTGAGACCGGCGAGGAAGCAGCGCAAGAGCGATGTCTTCCCGATACCTGCCGGTCCGTCGATGAGGACGGTTTGTGGTTCACCCCCCGCGGCCCGGACCAACCAGGCACCCATCTGTGACAGCTCTTGCGCCCGGCCGAAGAACAACGTTTCAGGAACTTGCCGCGACATGTGGTCCCTTCCCCCCCGGAAGGACTCCCGCCGGATGCACGAGAGACGGTGCAGATGCCGGGAGCCCACTGACCTTCGAGACATATACCCATCACTCGCTGTCAGGGGGATGAACAGCGGTTTCCGTAGCACTTCGTAGGCAAGGCTGATAAGACGTCGTCGTTTGCGCCGGCGTGATCGCTCGTTGAGTCGACATGACCGATCTGGTCGAGGGGTTGGTACCGGATGCTGCGGGGATGCAACTGACCGGACCGCCATGCCACTCCATCTCCGGGGAGCTGCTCGTGACGTCCTGCATGGACGACTCCGCGGATCTGCCCTCGCTGGTCCCGGACGGCCCAGTTGACTGAGTAATCGATGGATCACGGCGGCATGAGAATCAATCCGTAGTTCTCAAAAGGCAGGCCAAGATGCGCCCCAAGGACGGCAAGGTCGACACACGCCTTGCACACCTCCAGACCCTTCGCACCCGCATGCTCGGGGGGCGTCAACCAGGTCATGCACCAGATCTGGGAGCAAGGACCACAGCCCGCCTCCATCCGAGTCCGCCAGGCCTTCTACCGGCTTGACGAGATGAGGATCTTGGAGGACGAGCGGAAGCCGCTCCCGAAGGAGGAGCAGCCGTTCGCGGCCCGCATGGTCACCCCCAAGGGACTCCAGCTCCGGCTCATGCTGACGATGCCGTACGCCGCACAGTGCGCCGTAGGGCCGGGCAAGCAGTGGGACACCCCTTACCCCGTGGAGTCGACGGCGAAGCACCCGGTGTCATGGATGAGCTTGTCGGCCTCCGTCAGCCAATACGCCGGTCCCGGCATCCAGCTGGCGTCCGAGGACGTCAACCGTCGGCGCCAGATCACACAGGCTCTGAAGACACTGGAGTCGATGGCGCTCGTTCGGGCCACACCGGACCTGGCCGCTTCAGCACCGGTTTGCAGATCCTGTGCGAGAACGGGAGTAGCACCGTCAGCTACCGCCCTCCTCGGGCTGCACCTCGTCCCTGCGACGCTGATGATCCCCACCCTGGCGCGGAGCCTGCGCACCCAGACCGATTGACTCTCGAGTCGACGTCAGGCTCAAACCGCGCCAGGACGCGCTCGCAGCCGGGCCCGCACGCCTGCGCCTGCAGGAGGTCGGAAAAGGCTCAGTGGCCGTTTGGGGTCGCCCTGCCGCTGTCGGGTACGTGGGGAAGTCAGCCGCCGGACGTGGCGATGTCAGGAGCTGCCGGTAGAGGGCATGCTGTCGGCGTCGCCTTACGGCGTCATTCGGCAGGCAGGGCGAGCGCCAGCTTGCCCGTGACTCGGCCGTCAAGAAGGTGTCGGATGGCTGCGACGGTCTCGGTGAGCGAGTAGATGCGGTCCACCACAGGGCAGAGTGTGCCCGCGTCGATGAGGGCGGTCAGGTCGCGCAGCCCGTCGGCGTGCTCGGAGGAAATGAAGGTGCCCAGGTGCTGGCCGGTGAACGGTGACAGCATCTGTGCGCGGAGCTGCCGGTCAGTGCCGCCGAGCCAGCGGCCGTTCGTCTCGCCGCCGGTGATGACCAGCCTGCCGCGGGGCGTGAGGGCTCGACGTAGATCCCGCAGACCGCGGTTGCCGGCAATGTCGATGATGACGTCGTAGCGGCGCGGGCCGGCAAGGAAGTCCTCGCGCGTGTAGTCGATCACGTGGTCGGCGCCCAGCGCCCGTACGGCGTCGAGTTTGAGGGTGCTCGCGACGGCAGTGACCCGGGCACCGAAGGTGTGGGCGAGTTGGACGGCGAAGGTGCCCACGCCGCCGGCGGCTCCCGTGATCAGGACCTGCTGGCTCTCCCGGACCTTGCCCTTGTCGCGAACCGCCTGGAGTGCGGTGAGGGCGCTGACGGGTACCGTCGCCGCCTCCTCGAAGGTGAGCCCGGTCGGCTTGGGAGCGATCCTGTCGGGACGGGCGGCGGCATATTCGGCGAATGCGGCGACTGCCGTGCCGTAGACCTCGTCGCCGGTCGCGAACCCGGTCACGTCGGAGCCGACCGCCTCGACGACACCGGCGATGTTGCGGCCGGGATTGGGGAGCTTCGGCCTGCGCAGCCCACTCACGGGCCGGATCGCGTACGGCAGACCGGCCATCAGGTGCCAGGTGCCCCGGTCCAGGCTGGAGGCGCGCACCCGCACCAATACCTCGCCCGGCCCGATGCCGGGCCGGGCGAGCCGCGCCGTGCGCAGCACGGCTTCCGGCTCGGCGCCGTACCGCTCTTGCACGACGGCGGCCATTGTCCTGGCCCCACCGGCCGTTGCGACGGGCTCGTTCATGTTCCGCATCGCCATTGCTCCCGGTTCAGTCTTCACAACGCGCTTTACAGCGTAAGTGCTGTACTTACGCTGTAAGTACAGCACTTACAGCGTAAGCTCGTCAACGCTGGCAGACCACGAGAGGAAGCGACCGTCCACCGTGCCCCGACGTACCGCCCCGCAACAGGCCCGCGAGACGCTCACCCGGCAGCGGATACTGCGCGCCGCCGTCGAACTCGCCGACACCGGCGGACTGGAGACGCTCAGCATGCGCAAGCTCGGCGAGGCCGTCGGAGTCGAGGCAATGTCCCTGTACAACCACGTGGCCAACAAGGACGACCTGCTCGACGGCATGATCGACCTGGTCTTCGCCGAGGTCGAACTGCCCACGCCGGATGACGACTGGCGACAGGCGATGCGGCAGCGGGCACTGTCCATGCGCCACGTGCTGTCCCGTCACCGCTGGGCGATCGGGCTGATGGAGTCACGGTCCACTCCGGGACCGGCCACCCTGCATCACCACGACGCCGTACTCGGCTGCCTGCGTCAGGGCGGGTTCTCCCTCACCCTGACCGCCCACGCCGTCTCGGTCCTCGACAGCTACATCTACGGGTTCGCCCTGCAGGAGAAGACCTTGCCCTTCAACACCCCGGACGAGACCGCCGAACTGGCGGAGTCCATCATGAGCGGTTTCGGCGACGGCGAGTACCCGTACCTGACCGAGATCGCGACGGCTCACGTCATGCGCCCCGGGTACGCCTACGGCGACGAGTTCGAATTCGGTCTTGACCTCATCCTCGACGGCCTCCAGCAAGCGGCGGGCTGACGAGCAGGCGGTGTGCCCGCCGCGAGACCCCGGTGCGCTGTCCCCTCGAGGAGATCGTTCAAGAGCTGGCGAGAAACGGGTTCACCCCCGAGCAGGTAGGTCGGGCGCTGCTTCACCAGATCCGAGGTGGTCGGTACGGCGTCGAGCGGCCGCTGCGTTCGCTGGGCTACTGGCCCGGGCCTATCACAGCGAGCAGGAGCGCCCTCGCTGAAACGAGAGCTGCCTGCCCACACTGTTGCCAGGGCGGGCAGTAGTTCTGCTGGCCAGGTTTCAGAAGCGGCCATGCCTGGCCCTGGGCGGTAATCCATCGTGTGGCCCGTGAGGTATTGGGGTGGCTGCGGGCGTGGTGGTAGGCGTGCTGCCGCCGCATCGGCCAGGGCAGGCGGGTTCCACCACGGGTCCAGGTCGGCCAGGACCCGAGCTTGAGGCGACGTCCGCTCCTTTTGCGGGCGCGCACTCGGGGCCCGCACGGGTCCGACAGGCGCACATGGCCGTGACGACTGGGGCGTCTGCGAGGGCCGTCTCAGGCTTCAGACCGAGTGTCAGGAGGAGGCAAAAGTCCTCCCGCCCCTGCGTCTATGCGGACGCCGGTGACTGGCTGGTACTGCCTGAGCCAGCGGGTGGGGCCCCGGACGGTAGCCCGCCCGGTGGTGGGTCGGGTGGCGGCTGGGGGACGGATGCCGTACCTGTCCGCGATCCGCCCCAGAAACGACAGCGTCATCTCACCCTCTTCGGACGGGAAGAAGAAGGGGAAGGGACTGGCCAGCCCCGGAGGATCCAACCCCGAGCTGAACTCCAGAGAACTGAATCACCACTCGGCCGTTGCGGCCCGATGGTTCACACGGGATGCTCGCCGGACACGACGGCAAGCGTCCAGTTCACGGTGCCGCCGTCTGTCCGTACGGCGAGCTTCTGGGGGACAACGTCCGTATAGATACGCCCGTGAGTAACAGGCCCATTGCAGCCGATCTTGCTGGGGTCATCGTCTGGAGCATTGCGATCGACGAGCGTCATCTTGCCTTTACCGGTGCAAGTGACGTACACGGTATATACGTCTGACTCCGGCTTGAAAACGGGCAGGTCGGTGCTGCCCTCACCCGTGGTCACTGGCACGAGAATCCTCGCCTTGGCAGGCAAGTCGAGTGCCCGTGGCGTGGCAGGCGAGCTAGGGGCAGCGTCGGAACTGCTGCTCGACCCGGTCCCGGAAGGGGTAGCGCTTGACGGGGGTGATGTTCCGTCACCGTCGCTGGTTCCCGAACAGGCTGTGGTCAACAGCAGAATGAGCAGGGCAGGCGCTGTGGCGTAACGGCCCATAGGGCACTCTCCTCGGAGACGCACGCCCCGGCGGAAGCCGGGGCGCGCTGCGAAACGGTTAGTGGATGAGCCAGCCTTCACGGTAAGGCGCCCACGCCGTTGTGTATTCCTTGGAGCCAGTCTTGCAATTGCTGTACCGGTATGCGGTGTAGCCGTACACGTTCTCCTTCATGATCCCGTAGTCGCCGTACACGGTGTCATGAGCCTTGACCTTGCCGGAGGCCTCAACGCCGAGCTCGGAAGTCCACGACTTAGAGGCATTCACGTTGACATCGGCCTTGATCTTGCCGAGCCACAATGCCTTGAACTCGCCGCTGAGTGTCACCGACCCGCCGACAGTCGTGGTTCCCGACTTCTTGGAGGTGAACTTGAAGTCCATGCTGTACGACTTCGTGTTCTTGACGAAAGCCGAGTCCCAGACCCTCATCGTGTTCTTCTTGTTCTTGGTGATGTGGGCGAACCAATGGCCGGGACCGCAGTACTCAGACAGCGGTTCCTTGGGCCCCAGCAGTTCAGGGCCATCGGTCTCCCCCGGGATCGGCAGGTCCTCGTTCAACGGCGCTCCGCTGTCGACCCCCTCTGCCACTTCCGAACCGGCGATCGGGGCGTCCGTTACCGTGCCCGGTACGACCCCGGCCCCCTCCGCAATGAGTACGGGACCGGGCTCTTGAGCCGGCTCGTCGGCAAACGCCGGTACGGAACTACCCATGATCAGCAGGCCAGCGGCGACAACGCCCATGCCAAATCGCTGTGACATGATCCCCCCTTGTATCCGGCCCCTGGTCGGGCCGGTTGGTCAGGTTGATCAGAACATGTCTTGATCACGTGTGGAGTGAACTTGAGCAAGATATGAGGTGTACGCGTCATACCTCAGGTCTCGTGGGGCTTGCAGAACAGAACAGAACAGAACAGAACAGCCGCCCTGGCCGCGGGGCTACTGGCGCAGATCGACAAGCAGGTGCCGGGCCCGGCGAGCGGGTGTCGGGGTTAGTAGTTGAGGTCGAGGTAGTCGATGTCGTTGAGGGTGACGTCGGTGAGTGTCATGGCGCGGTTTCCGTTGTCCTGGAAGTAGACGTCTTTGAAGCCTTCGGCGATGATCTGGCGCATCTGCTGGTCGCCGGCTCCAGCCTGGCGGGCGTCGAAGAGGCGCCTGGCGTAGGTGGGTGGGAGGTGGACGGTGAGGCGTCGGATGCGTCCGTCGTCGGTGGTGCCGACGGGTGCGGTGTAGCCGAAGCGGGCCCGGGTCTCCACCGTGATGCCGCGTGTGGTGGCGGCCTGCTTTTGCCGGCGTGTGCGGACCTGTGGCTGCCAGCGGGCTCGTACGGCGGCGTCGATCCGGTCCGCGATGGGCTTGGGCGGGTGCTTGCGTTCGCCTTTGCGGTAGCGCTCGACCGACCGCTGGCTGACCCCGATCTGCGCCGCGACGGCTTTGGTGGTCTTGAGCTGTTTCATCAGGAAGTTGATGCGGGCCTGGAGTGTTTTGGGCGGCTGGCGGGTGAAGGCTTCCCGGTCGGCGCGTTCGATGGCGTCGTCGATCTCTCCCACGGTCTACTCTCCTTCGTCGAGGACGGCGTCGCCGCCCTTGATGTGCCGGGCGGGGTTGTGGCCCTGTTCCATGAGGTCGACCGCCCACAGCATCGACTGGACGCCTTCGAGCTTGGCCAGGCCCGGAGTGGGTCCGAGGCGGAAGGCGCCGGGCTGGGGCTTGCCGGAGGCGGCGTAGGGCAGGAAGTCCAGCGGCGAGGCGCCGGGGCTGGGGTAGACGACGCAGTCGGAGAGTACGGCGAGCGGATACAGGCCCGTCATCGTGGCCATGTTACGCAGCTTGCGGTGCATGTTGATGCGGGCCTTGGAGATGACGGCGGCGCGGATGTCGGGGCGCCAGGTGGGGCGTTGGAGGGCCGGCCACCGCTCGCCCTCCTTGTACTTCTTGCCTTGGGGGCGTTCGCGGAGCTTGCCGATGCCGCCCTTGACGGTGGCCTTGATGGCAGCCAGGACAGCCGCCATGGCGGGGTCTGTGTCCTTGTGCCGCTCCATCGCCGCGAGGAACTCGGTGTCGGACAGGTCCTTGGTGACGCCGAGGTCGGCGAGGGTGTCGACGTAGGCGTTCTTCAACCGGTCGTGCCACGGATCCAGATAGGCGCCGGTCTCCCGCCGCAGGTACGCCTCCAGCGGAGCGACGTTGTAGCCGAGTTCCTGGGCGTAGGCGACGGTGTGTGTCTGGTACCAGGCCGGACCGGTCGGCCGGGTGCCGTCCGGAGTGAAGGGCGAGGGCAGACGCGGGTCCACCTCGACGTGGGACAGGTCGACCAGCCAGCTCCCGGGGATCTTCGGGTTGAACGTCGGGGCATGGAAGTGGTCGGGGGCGGACAGGCCGACGACCAGGCGGGCCGCGGCGGCGAGGAAGGCGGTGTTGAGGTCCAGGCCGACCGCGTAGGGCAGGGTGCACTCCGCATCGGTGAGCAGGTCCACCGGCCGCACCCACTGGTACGCCTCCTCGTTCAGGAACCCGCCACTCCAGCCGCTGTCGACGACGACGGGGTGCTCGGCGGTGGCCTCCGGCGGCGCCGGGTCCATCGGCTCGGTGCCCAGTGAGCCCGGGTTGTAGGCGGACACCCAGTTCCCGGTCGCTTCGTCGCGCACCGCACGCGTGGGCGGGCGCAGCGCCGTCATCAGATCCAGCCCCGACACGGCCGTCGACCCGCGCGGTGTGATCACCCGCCGGGCGTACATCCCCAGGACGCGGGCGACGTCGGCCGGCTCCATCTCGGCAACGCCGGGCCAGGCCCGCTCATCGAGAGCGTCCCAGGACAGGACCGCCAGCCGCACGCACTGCCGCTCGCGGCCCTGAGCCTTGCGATAGATCCTTGCCCACGGCCCGAACCCGCGCTGTGTGAGCCGCCACTTCGCCTTCACCACCTGCTTAACCACAATATGGTCCTCGGCAAGACGCAGGGACCGGCGCTGCTCGTGGCCCTCCAGGCGCTCCGGCAGCCCGAGCTTCACGGCAGCCGCCGCGGTGAGCACGATCAGCGGATCGCAGTCCTTGCCGTTGCGATGCAGCTTCGACGCGCCCAGGCCGGACTCGCGCAGCGTCCACTCCACCAGCTCCACCACCGTGGTCGCCGGGCAGTCCAGCACGATCCCGTCCACGCCGTACGCGCAGCCCTCACCGTCCAGGACCGCGAGGGGCCCGTGCGGGAAGCGCGGGTCGGCTGCGGGCTGCGCCGCCTTCTTCGTGGCCGGACGCCGCGATGTCGCAGCGGGCCGGGGGCTGGCGGGGCGAGCCGGCGCCGCGGCCGGAACGGAGGGAGCCTGCGGGGCATCTGCCGCTTCCACCCTGGACGCGGCCGGCTTGGTAGACGCCGCTGGCGCCGGAGCGGCTGCCGGGACTGCACCGGAGGCGGGATACTTCGCCGCCCACCCCTTCAGCAGCCGCTGGTAGGCCTCCAGCCGCGGCGACTTCGGCTCGCTGCGGTCGTTCTCCCAGTTCTTCACCGACTGGGTCGTCGTCTTCAACGCGGTGGCGAGGCGGGCCTGCGTGATGCCGGCGGCCTCACGCAGCCGGGCACGCTCCGCCGGAGGCGGCAGGTGCGGCTCCTCGTTCAACAGAGCGTCGACGGACGCGAACAGCTCTTCCTCAGATGCCATGACCCCGCACCCTCACTCCAGACAAGCTTGCTTAACCACAAACTTATCCCATTCCTTAACCTTCCAAGGGCCGTCGTCGTCTCCCCGGTGTCGGAGGCGCCCTTGGCGCTCACCGTCACATTGGAGGAGGTCGCCGCCGGCCCATTCCAGCCCTATCGCCGCCAACGCGGCGAGTTTGTCGGTGGTGAGTTTGGCGCGCCGGCTCTTCTGGTTCATGATCCATACGCCCAGTCGAACTTCTGTGCCGTCCGGCAGCTGCTCGACGTGGGCCCGTGGGACGGTCAGGGAGCCGGTGCGCTCCTTGTATTGCGTGAGGGCGGCTACGCCCCGTTCGAAGGCGCTCAGAGGTGCTGTGGACCGCTTCGCGGGCTCCTCCGGTTCCGGGGCGAGCGGTGTGATGCCGAGTTGCTCGAGGAGCTGGCGTTGTCCGTCGGTCAGGGTCTGCCAGGCCTCGGGCTTGCGTTGTCGGGCGAGCCATCGTCCGATGTCCATGCCGTGGACCGTGACGCCGGGCAGGACGTCGGTTTGGCTCTCTTCGTCGCGGACGAGTTCGCGTAGGGCGGTGTAGTGGCGTTGCCAGTCGGCCGGCCATGCCGGGTTCCAGTACGGGTCTACGGACTCGAGAGCGGCCCTCCATTCGGGGTGTCCGTCCAGTGCGCCGGGGCGGCGGAGGTTGGACAGCCATTGTCCGATGGGCTTGTCGAGCATGGTGGCGGTGCGGGGTGCGCACAGCGTCCAGTGCTCCTCGTAGTAGGCCTTGGCCGCTTCCAGGTTCTCCTGGAACCGCTCATCCGCCATGGACCAGACCATGCCGAGGTTCTCGAGTCGGCGGGCGCGTTGGCCGTTCATTTCCCCGGCCGCGTAGGCCCTTCGCTGTTCCGCGACCCACTGCCCGAGGGGTGTTGCTCCCTCGCGGTGTCCGTAGGGCACGCGGGCGTGGCCGACCCGCTCCACGTATGCCTTGAGCTTTGCCCAGCCGCGGGCCCAGTCCTGGCGTTCGGTGTCGATCACGTTGAAGGACACCCAGTTGGCGACCATCACGGGGTCACGTGGGGCCGCGAAGCGGAGTAGCAGGCGGGATTCTTCCTCGTCTTCCTCGGGTTCCGTTCCGATGTGCACGGATGGCTGCGCGACGTCTTTCTGTGGCTCTTGCGGGATGGCGAGCAGTTCGACGGCCTCTTCATCGTGGGCCCGCAGGCCTTCAAGGACTTTCACCAGGGGCCGGTACGATCCCGAGCCGATCATGTCCTCGGGTGTTTCTCCTGGCTGGAGGAATACCGGCACGATCAAAGAGGCGAGCTTTCCCTGTCCGGGCTTTTGCCGCAGTGCGCGGCCGATGGCTTGGACGATGTCGTGGGGGGCGCCTTTGGGGTCGAGCAGGGCGACGCTGTCCACGGCGCGGATGTCGACGCCCTCGCCGAGGACGCGGCAGTTCGAGAGGACTGCCCGCTGGGCGGTGGAGCCGAACGAGCCCAGCACTTCCCGCCGGTGCTCGGGTGCGTGTTCTCCGCACAGCCACTCCGCCCAGATCCGCTTCGGGTACTTCTCCGGCTCGTTGGCGTGGAGCTTCGCCGCCACGCGCTCCAGGCCCTCGGCGTAGGCCTGTGCCTCGATGGTCCGGTGGTGGAAGGTGATGCACGTGCTGAGCTGGTGCTGCGCCATGGTGTGCAGGAGCGCGGCTTGGAGGGCTCCGAGCCTTTGCCCGCGGACCTCTTCGGTGTACCGGTCTTCGCCGTAGAGCCGATCGAGGGTCAGGACGGGGTCCTGGAGCTCGAGGACGATGATCTGGTACCGCGCCAGCAACCCCCGCGACACGGCAGAGGCGAGCGACAGCTTGTACAGGACAGGCCCAAAGATCTTCTCGTCGTCCATGGAGGCTGCCATCTCCCGCGGCAGCGGATCCCGCACCCCCTCGGCAACCTCCCGGCTAAGACGCTCCTCCCAGATCCGCGGGGTAGCGGTCAGGTACAGCCGACGGTAGGCCGGGATGACGGCCTGGTCGTGGATGTCCGCCCACGCCTTACCCATCGAACCCGAAGTCCGGTGCGCCTCATCAACCACCGCCAGGTCCACCGGCGCCAACTTCTGGCCATAGGCCCCCTCGAAAGCCTCCGCCAGGACACCCAGGCTGGCGTACGTCGCGTAGATGGTCACGGGCCCCTGCCCGTGCCACAGCGCCAGCTGCACCGGGTTCGTGGTGGAGCGCACCTTCAGGTTCCACAGCTCCGGATCGTCCTGGAGCGAGCACACCGCGACCGCCGGCCCCCGATGCCCCACCTCGTGCCACGCCTTCACCGTCTGCGCCAGCAGATCCAGAGTCGGCACCAGCACCAGCACCCGCCCGCGAGGCACAATCCGCTTCGCCGACGCCGCAGCAATAATCGTCTTCCCTGTGCCGCACGCGGCGTGCACCTGCCCGCGCAGACCATTGAAGGGAATACCGCCCGGCGGGATATCGAGACCACGCACAATGGCGGCAACGGCCTCGATCTGGTGATCACGCAGTTTCACGGCCATGCCCCGTGTTCTCCTTGTCGCGGGATGTCGCACGCAATCAAAATGCGGATTCCGACTACGGCGGATGCGGCTCGGGGGAGTAGTGTCTCATCCCAGATACTACACAGCGCATCACCGTGATGCAGCACCATGGCCGACTTCTGCCTCCAGGATGATGACCGGTTGAATCCCCTCTGGCAGCTGCCGATTGTCCTGTACGCTGATTATCCCTGGATCTTGGCCACGACGGTCTTGGGAAGTTGAGGAAGCATCAGGGCGGAGCGAAGCGGAGCCCGTACCAGGCGGCGGAGGCCGCCGCCCGATCCAGCCCCGACGGCCCGTCACTTCTCTTGTGGGGGTGGTGGGCTGGCTTCCCAGTGGCTACACAGGACCCGCGCGTGATGCACCCGCCCCTCGTAGCCAGCCCCAGGAATCCCGCTTGCGGGATTCCTCCAATTCGCGCTTGCGCGAATTGGAACGCTTTCAGAATTCCGCTTGCGGAATTCAATTCCCGCGCTTGAGCTTTAATCTGGCGGAGCGTAAGCGGAGG
>NZ_JBIBKR010000002.1:923719-1097224 GCF_042959365.1 Streptomyces sp. NPDC007907 | reverse complement strand
GACACCCTCGGCTTCGTCCACCTGACCGCCCCCACCGGAACCATCCACACCATGCCCACACTGGAGGAGATCCGCTCCCAACCCGGCGTCATACACGCCGAACTGAAGGTGTCCGCAGGGCAGGTTATGGGCGACGCGACCGCCGACTCCAACACCCGAGCCGGTCGCGTTGTGGTGGCCGCGCCGGACACGGACGCGGCCGTCAAGGCGCTGGAGGAGACCGCAGCCTGGTTCACATCGTGGGTGACCGTGGACACAGACACCGCGGAGTGTACGACGGAGACGGCGTGTTGAAGTCCCTGCTCTCCCGGGTGGTCGACGCGCTCGTCCCCGAGGGGACGGCGGCTCGCCTGCTCGTCGTCGGCGCGCTGGTGGACTCCTTCGGTTCCGGGCTGTTCGGCGCGTCCTCGACGCTCTACTTCGTCGGGGTTAAGCACTTCCCGGCCACGTCGGTGGCCATCGTCCTGTCCGCTGCCGCCGTCTGTGGCCTGGTCAGCGCCGTACCGGTGGGCCGGCTGGCAGACCGCTTCGGGGCCGTGCGCATCTATGTCCCCCTGGTGGTCCTGCGCGGTGCCGGGTACGCCTCCTACGCCTTCGTCGACAGCGTCAGCGCCTATGCCGCGCTGACGTGTCTGCTGTACGCCGCCGACCGCGGATGTTCTCCCCTGCTGCAGGTCATCGTGGCGGGTGTCTGCGGTGACAAGGAGCGGACCCGGGCCCTGGGATCGATCCGTGCCGTCCGTAACGTGGGAATCACCGGCGGCCTTTTCGTCGCCGGAATCGTGCTGGCCGCGGGCTCACGTGCGGCCTACACCTCACTTTTCCTCATGGACGGCCTCACCTATGCGGTGCTCGCGG
The DNA here is from genome assembly GCF_042959365.1 of Streptomyces sp. NPDC007907. NCBI lineage: Bacteria > Bacillati > Actinomycetota > Actinomycetes > Kitasatosporales > Streptomycetaceae > Streptomyces > Streptomyces sp. NPDC007907. The sequence goes on along the minus strand of NZ_JBIBKR010000002.1, from coordinate 1,096,366 downwards.
TCATGGTTCCGTGGGCCTGGCGAATGGCGGAGACAACGGAGACGGCACAGCCGCAGGAACAGAAAACCGGGCAGAAAAGATCCGATCCAGGATCACCGATCAGAAATTCCCGGTTCATGCTTTTCACTGTGTCCAATGGTGTATTGATGCTGTACGACACCATGATCACCGTGCTTTTGTCGATCTGGCTCGTGCAACGGACTGATTTGCCCGTCGCCTTTCTTCCGGGCCTTCTGGCAGTCAATACGGTGCTGACCGTTGTCATGCAGATCGCGATCTCCCGGTGGGTGTCCGGCCCGGAGCCCTCCGTACGGCTGATCCGATGGACCGGCCCCCTGATGGTCGCCGCCTGCGCCCTGTTCGCGGTGGCGGAGGCCGTTCCCCTGCCGGCGACCGTGGTGGCCACCGTGACCGCCGTACTCCTGCTGACGATCGCGGAGAACCTCCACTCGGTCGCGAGCTGGGAGTTGTCCTACGCAATGGCCCCGCCCTCGGCCCGGGCACGGTACCTCGGAGCATTCAGCATGGGCGTCACCACGCAGAAGATCGTGGGCCCCACCCTGCTGGTGACTCTCCTGCTGCCGCTGCACGCGCCGGGCTGGGTCCTCCTCGCAGCCCTGTTCGCGGCGGCCTCGTTCGTCGCACTCCGCGCGGCCCGCGCCGCGCTGCTCCAGGTGCCCGCCTCCTCGGCCCCCGTCACCGCCGAGCCCGCTGCCGACGCGTCCACCACCGTCTAACCCTCCACCCACTTCCTCCGGCACGCGGCCCGGCCGACCAGCCTGCCGCCGCGCTGCCCGCGACAGCCTAGGGACAGAGCCTCACCCTGCCCTGTCCGCATCCCTCGGCACCCCGAGACTCCAGGCCGTTGCCGCGCCGACGCCTTCCGACCGAGTGCAGCGCCGCATCACGTCTCCGACACCCGATGAGACAGCACACGCCGACCAGGTGCTGTCGCCTACTCCTGAGAGACCTCGATGAGCCTCACCACACCTGTCACCGCATTCGACATGTCCGAACGGGCCCCGCACGGCGGTCCCTTCCATTACAAGTCCGCCCCGGGACGCGGCCTCGAAGTCGCCGACGACGGGGTCTTCGTCCTCGGCGGCGAGCTGCTGTCCCCCATCATGGTGATGAAGCAGAGCGCCCTCGACCACAATATCGCCGAAATGGCCGCCTACAGCCGTCGGCACGGTGTGCTGGTCGCTCCCCATGCCAAGACCGCGATGTCCCGAGAACTGGTGACCCGTCAGCTAGCTGCCGGCGCCTGGGGGGCGAGCGCCGCCACCATGGCCCAGGTCCGCAGCCTGCGTTCGTTCGGCGTCACCCATGTCCTCCTCGCCAACCAGCTGGTGGACGCCGCCGGCATCGACTGGATCGCCGACGACCTGCGTCGGCATCCCCACAACGCCTTCATCTGCTACGTCGACTCCGTCGAGGGCGCCACGCTGCTCGACCGGAGACTGGCCGAGTCCGGAACGGATGTCGTGCTACCCGTCCTGGCGGAGATGGCACCCGCTCAGGGACGGGCCGGCTGCCGCAGCGTCGCCGAAGCCGTCGAGCTTGCCCGTGCCATCACAGCCTGCCCCCACCTGCGCCTCATCGGCCTGGCCGGCTACGAGGGCGTCATCGGATGTGACCGCGACCCGCACACCACGGACGCCGTCTCAGACTTCTGCGACCTCCTCGAAAACACCGCGCAGGCGATCGGGCAAGCCGCGCTGTTCGCCGCGGAGAGGGTGCTGATCAGCGTCGGCGGCGCCTTCTTCGACATCGTCACGGAGCACCTGCTCGAACGGTACGGGACACGGCAGGACCGGCAGCTGCTGATCCGCCCCGGTGGATACATCAGCCACGACCACGGCATGTACGCCCGCACCTCGGCGTGTGCGCAGCCGGGCCGCGCTTTCCGGCTGCGCCCGGCCCTGGAACTGTGGGGCCGCGTACTCTCCCGGCCGGAACCGGAGCTGGCCATCCTCGACTTCGGCCGCCGGGACGCTCCGTACGACCAGGACCTCCCGACGCCGCACACGATCCGGGACCTCGACGGCGGCTCTCCCCGGCCTGCCACCGGCTTCACCGTCACGGCGCTCAACGACCAGCACGCGTACCTGACCGTGCCCCGGGGCGACGAGCTGTCACCAGGTGAGTGGGTGGGTTGCGGTATCTCCCACCCGTGCACGGCCTTCGACAAGTGGCGGTACCTGCCCCTGATCGACGACCGCTACCGCACAGTCGGAGCGGTGACCACCGATTTCTGACCCCTGCCGCACTGCCACCGATTCAGAGGAGAACCGCCCATGAGGCCGCTCGTCATCTACACCGACACCAGTCTCGCCGACGCGGACATGGCCAAGACCGCGTACGGCATTGCCCGATTCGCCCCCGAGCGGGTCCACAGCATCTGGGACACCAAGCACGCCGGCAGCCGTGTCGACGAGATCGTGCCCGCCGTGACGTGCGGCGCGCCCGTGGTCGCCGACCTCGACGACGCACCGGAGGAGTATGACCTCGTCATCGGTTTTGCGCCGATCGGCGGCGGCCTGACCGACGAGCAGTACCAGGACTTGGCATCGGCGGCCCGCCCCGGCGTGCGCATCCTCAACGGGCTGCACCAGGAATTGGACCTTCCGGGCGTGGTCAACCTGCGCCACCTGCATACCGGTGAGCGGCCGATCGCCCAGGGCCGTCCGCTGTCCTCCTACCGGATCCTCACCGTCGGCACCTCGCACGCCGTGGGCAAGATGACCGCGACATGCCAGCTGTACGACGGACTGGCCCGGCGGCGCGACCGGGTGCGGTGGTTGGCGACCGGCCAGACCGGCCTGGTGATCGCCGGGCAGGGGCGGGTGCTGGACTCCATACCGGTCGACTTCGTTCCCGGGCACATCGAACAGATGCTGCTGGAGGTCGACGACCCGGAGACCGTGGTCATCGTCGAGGGTCAGGGGTCCGTCTTCCACCCCAGCTACTCCGGGTTGACCACCTCGCTGTTCCACACTGTGGCACCGCAGGCCTTCGTGCTGTGTGCGCGCGTGGGGCAGGAGAAGCACCTCGGATTCGACTGGCCCGTCCCCTCCGTGCCGCAGGCCCTAGAGGCATATGAGCACCTCGGCGCCGCATTCGGGGTCGATTCCCGGTGCATCGCCGTCAGCCTCGACTCCACACGCGTCGGCGACGACGAGTACCTTGCCGAGAAGGAACGGCTCGCGTCGATCACCGGGCTGCCCGTCGCCGACCCGGTGCGCGAGGGCGCGGACGCCCTGCTCACCGAAGAGGTGCTCGCCCTCCTGCCGAAGCTGTCATGAGCAAGGCCGCGAATCTCGCCCTCCTCGACTCCTGGCAGCTGCCCGCCCCGGTACCCGCATGGACGGTGATCCGACACGGCGAGCCCATCGATACGGGTGCACTGAACGGCCTGGACGGTGACCTGTTCGCCGTCCGCAGCTCCGCCGACTGCGAGGACGGCGCCGAACACAGCTTCGCGGGGCTGTTCGACACCTTGCTGGGAGTGCGGCGCGCCGACGTCCCTGAGGCGGTGCGCACCGTGCGGCAATCTGCCCGCACCGCCCGCGCCCGTGCCTATCTCGAACGCATCGGGATGGATCCGCATAGCGTCCGGATGGACGTGGTCGTGCAGAAGATGCTGCGCCCGCGCCTCGCCGGGGTGGCGTTCTCCCGCCACCCTGTGCCCGGCAGCCGCGGCCGGGTCGTCGAGGTGGTACGCGGCCTCGGTGAACTGCTGGTCAGCGGTTCCGTCGGCGGTGACCGCATCGTGATCGACCCCGACAACGCGGCAGTCGTTTCCTACGACGTCCACCATCAGAGCCGGCAGCTGGTGGTCGGCGAGCACGGCACCCGTCTCCTGCCCGTTCCCACCCTCAGGCAGAGCGCGCGCAAGCTCAGCGCCCGGGACGTCCGCAGTATCGACCGCCTGCTGGTGACGGTGGAGCGCCGCATGGGCTGTCCCGTGGACATCGAGTTCGCCTTCGAGGGCGACACGCTCCACCTGCTGCAGGCGCGTCCCATGACGGTGGCCGCCGAAGAACCGAGGAGTGCCTGAAGATGTGTGGTCTGGTGGGAGCCGCGGGTTGCACCCGGATGCTGGAGCGCGTTCCCGAGGCGCTGCGCCGCCTGCGACACCGCGGCCCCGACGCCCTGCGGGAAGCCGAGTTCACCTCACCCGGCGCTCCCGTGCGCATGGGCTTCGCCCGCCTGTCGATCAGGGACCCGTCTCCGGCCGCCGACCAGCCCCTGTCCCGCGGTGATGTGACCCTGCTGTTTAACGGGGAGATCTACAACGCGGACCCGCTGCGCGACGAACTGCGCAGCGCCGGCCGTAGCTTCCTCACCACGGGTGACGCGGAGGTGGTGGCCGAGGCCGTCCGCAGCTGGGGCTTCCATCGCGCCGTCGACCGGCTGGACGGCATGTTCGCGATCGCGGCGTACGACCACACGGACGGCAGCCTGTACCTGGCCCGGGACCGGTTCGGCGTCAAGCCGCTGTATTACCACCACGGCAGGGACGGCGGATTCGCCTTCGCCAGCGACGTCGCGTCCCTGACGTACCTCAAACCCGCCCTCCGTAGCGACATCGACACGGACCTGCTGACACGCAAGATCCTCCTGGACCCCTTCATCGGCTTCCAGCCCGACCGCACCTCTTTCGCCGGAGTGCGGAGCCTTCCCCCAGGGTCCCTGCTCACCTGGCGACAGGGCCGCGTGACCCAGGATGGGTACTACGACCTGCCGGCCGCAGCACACACCGCGGGCCCCGCCCCGGACCTACGCGCGCTGTTCCAGCGAACGGTACGAGAGCATCTCGTCTCAGATGCGCCTGTCGCCTTCGCGCTCTCAGGAGGCTTCGACTCCTCCCTGATCACCACACTGGCCGCGCACCACCACGACGACATCACCGCGTTCACCGTCGATCTCGGCTCGGACGGCATCGACTACGGGGACGACGGCCACTACGCCCGCCTGCTCGCCGACGGCATCACCGGCCTGCACGGCCGCCACATCGTCCTGCGAGAGCTCAAGCCCTGGTCCCTCGACCGGATCGACCGCTGTGTCACCGCTCTGGGCGGCCCGCTGTACGACGAACGGGTCAGACTGTGGGACGAGATGTACCGGACCGTCGCCGCGCACGGCATCCGCGTCTTCCTCAACGGGCAAGGGGCGGACGAGTTCTGGTACGGCTACTATCCGAAGATCTGGAACTGGTTCACCAACCTGTACCAGGAGCCGCATGAGGAGGCCTCCTACCAGCAGTACTTCGCCGGCCGCTGGTCGTCGTCCCCGCTGCACGGCATCCTGCGGCCCGAGCACGAGTCGCGCCTCGCCGCACTCGCCACCGACGTCTACCGAAGCGTCGACGAGGGCGATCCCGGTGGCGAATCCGGGCGAAAGCTCACCCTGTTTCTGGTGCGCACGTGCCTGGGCGCGATCCTGGAGTTCGAGGACGCCCTCTCCATGCGGCACAGCGTGGAGGTACGCGTGCCGTTCGTCGACCGCGCCATGGCCGAGGCGGCGCTGGCCGTCCCGACGGCCGACCACATCGGTGACGGCAGCACCGGCAAGGCCCACCTCAAGAAGGCCTTCGCCGACCTGCTTCCGGACGGAGTGATCCGGCGCCAGAAGGCCCCCTTGCCCAAACCGCGCCACGACGGCGGCCCCCTGCGCGATCTCTATGAGCGTCATCTGCCCGACCTTGCCGACGACGACCTCGTCCAGACCCTGTACCAGCAGCAGGAGTTGCAACGCCTGCTCGAACCGGGCGAGGCCGGCACCTTCTACGGCAATCCGGGCGAGGCCATGCTCCAGGTCCTGAGCACCTGGCGATTCAACGAGGTGAACCGTGTCTGACTTCCTCCTGCAGTGGGAGTCTCCCCAACTGGACTACTACTGGTGTCATCACCTCATCCACGAGGTGTACGCCAAGAACCTCGTCAAGGCGCGACTGGGTGATCAGGAACGCGACTGGATCGCCTCGTGCGACGCGTCGGGGTTCAGCTTCCACATCAGCCAGGGCGAGATTCAGCGCCTGGCACCCGTGGCCCGCGCCTTCTACACCGACCGAACCCGGCTGGAGAACTACTTCCGTGACATCGAGATCCTCAGCCGACACGTCGACACACTGCCCTGGCACCCGGCGCCGGGCGAGGACCCGCTCGATGCCCTGGACCGCATCGAGCCGCTCTTCCACGAGGCGATCGGCCTGCACCTGTGCAGCCAGCCGCACCTGACCCAGGTCGTCGAGCAGGAACTCACCCTCGCGCTGGACGCCATCGGCATGCAGGGCGACGAGCGCCATCAGGCCATGGACTGGCTGCTGCGCCCCCGACGGCTGCCCCTGGTGCTGCAGGAACGTCTCGACTGGTACGAACAGGTGCTGTGCGTGCCCCCTGACCACACCGACCAGCGGCTCATCGACCACCTGGACACGTGGCGTTATCTGACCGCCGGGGACTCCAAGCAGCCCACCACCGAAGCCGAACTCCGCGCGCGCCTCACCGCGGATCGCCGGTGCCTCGACCAGACAGCCGAACAGGCACGGCGGCTGAGGGAGATCGCCGACGGCGACCTACCGCCCGTACCGACCGCCCTGCACAGTGCCGGGGCGGCCCTGGACTGGGCCGAGCGGGCCCGTGGCCTGGCGTACTACCGGTTCATGACCAAACAGACCTGGCTCAAGCTGTGGTACCTCATGGAACAGCACCGCGAGGTGCTGGGCCCGGAGGCGGCCGGACTCATCACCCAGGAGGCCCGCGAGACCAGCGGCGAGGACCATGACCGATCCGCGTACGTCCTACTGAGCACCGACGGATTCGTCGAACTCTTCTACAACGGCACCGACACCGCTGTACGCGGTCACCACCTCACGCCCCTGGAACCGCTCGGCGACCGGCCGCTGACCGGCAGCACCGGCTACCCCGGCCTGGTAGAGGGAACCGTGGTCGTCATCGACTGGTCCGACTCACTGGAGACCAAGAGACATCTGGTCGGTGAGGAGACCATCCTCGTCGTGCCGCAGACCACACCCGACTTCGTCCCCCTCCTCAACCAGTGCACCGGTTTGGTAGCGGACGAGGGCGGCTTGACCGGCCACGCCAGCATCATCGCCCGCGAGATGCGGCTGCCCACCCTCATCGGCTCCCGGGTCGGCACCCGGCTCCTGCGGGACGGGGACAGGATCGTCCTCAACGCGTCCGAAGGATGGGTGCGCAGGACACCGCCCCATTCGATGGAGGCGGTGTGAGGGCTCTGTTGCACGCTGGCGAAGTCGAGGTTCGCCTCGCTCAGGGAGGCGACGTTCACTTTCTCCAGCAGATCCAAGGCGTTGTCATCCAGGCCCGTGTACTGCCGCCACTCCACCGACTCCAGCTCGTCGTAAACCTCCTTGAGGATCGCCGGGTCGTCTTCGCCCGCCATCGCGTTACGCGAGAGCTGCAGCGCGATCTGCCGCTGGCGGGACAGCGGCTCGTCGATCTGCATCCACCAGATCTGTGACAGGCCGGCCTCGATCGCGGCGAGCGTGCGGTGGTTGCCCGACAGGACGACCAGCCGCCCCGTCCCGCGGTCGTTCCACACCAGCGGCGTCGAGGTCAGGCAGCCGTCCCACTCAATGTTCGTCACGAGTTGCCGGAACTGCTCGTGCGGCAGGGACCGGGCGTTGAGGTCGAGCAGGGTCAGCGTGCGGGGTCGCCCTGCACCATCTGCGGCGGGGTGAGCCGAGTAGTCTCCTCCACGGTCAGACTCCCGTCTTCGTCGTCCGGGCGCCCCACCGCTTCGCCCACGTCTCAAGGGCCTCGGCCAGCGTCCCCCTGCTCGCCCAGAGCCCCCTGTTACTGGACCTGGACTTCCAGCCGTCCTCGTTCGAGGACCGCGCTTGGTCAGCTGCACCCGCGGTACTTCGTCGACACCGGGTTGTTGCTGAACGCTGTGGTCAACTTGGACAGCCGCGGGTAGTCGGTCGGCGCGACCACGGAGTCTGACAGCAGATACACCTCATCCGGCATGAATGAGCTCGGAGCCATAGCGAACACGCGGGGGGCAAGCACCCGCCCCTTACCGTCCTTGACCGCAACGGCCAGAGTCGCGGCCCCCGGCGCGATCTTCGGGTTCAGGTACTGGGAGTGCAGGGCATTGAACTGACCCGGCTTCAACAGCGACAGGGTGAGCGGGCCGACCAGTTCGTCATCCGCTCGCAGTCGGGGAGCCTTCACGGGCTCGATCGGCTGGCGCGGGGCGACGATCCTCGTCCGGTTCTCCTCCAAGATCCTGGCCCCGTGGTGCCGCAAGTCCCCGAAGATCTCCGTGTCATGGCAGCCCGCCGGTCGTCCAGTCGCTCATCCGTCGGAAGGCGGACGTCACCGGATCCGGTGACGGCTGCGGATCCGGTGACGGCGCCGGGCGGTGCCGGTGGGCCGGGCGGAGGCCGAAGAGGGATCCTGTGGCCTCCGCCAGCCCGGCCGCGCAGCGCGCGGCCTGCTCGGCGGGGACGTCGACCCGGCCCAGTGCACCGGTGAGGACGTCCTCCATAAGGTTCAGCCGCATGGCCATACCGGCCACGCCGACAGGCCCGCCGCCTCGCGCGTGCGCCAGTGCGGTGAGTACTGCCTCGGCCCGGGTGCGGACCAGGCCGAGGGCCTCCCAACCGGACGGCTGCCGGGCGGGCGGGGTGGCCGACCCTTCTGGCGCCGGGACGCCTGCGGCGTCGCGGATCCGGCCCCCCACGGTCGTGTGCCATGGCGTCAAGGCGCCTTGCAGCTCGGCGGACAGGCCGTCGAGGAAGGCCAGTAGTCCGGCCGCGCCGTCCGGTGGAGTGTCCGCGAAGTGGGGCCTGCCTTCGCCGGAGGCCCCGGTGAGCAGAGCCGTCCGCAGCTGGTCCAGGGTCTGGGCCGCCAGTTCGGCTGCGGAGTGGCAGGCGTGGTCGGTGGGCATCACAGCCTCACCGCTGGGCCGGGTTGCCAGAGGGCGGCACCTCCGGTGCCGACCGCGCCGCGAGGGCGAGGAACTCGGCCAGGTGGATGGCCTTCGCCCGGGAGCGGCGGCTGCGCAGGCCCTGCTGCACCTGCCGCAGACAGCCCGGGTTGACGGTCACCACGTAGTCGACGTCGGCCTCCTCGGCCTCGTCCAGCTTCGGTTCGAGTACCTTCTTGCTGTCCTCCGGCCTGAGCATCGCGTATGTGCCCGCCGCGCCGCAGCATTTGCCGGCGCTGGGCAGTTCCACGTAGTCGGCGACCGCGGCGATCAGCTCGCGGGGCGGGCGGGTCACGCCCAGGCCGTTGCGCAGATGGCAGGAGTCCTGGAGCGCCGCGCGGGCCCGGCGGCCGTTCACCGTCACCTGGCCGACCGTCTGGTGCCCCTTGGCGTCGAGGTACTCGCTCAGTTCCCGCACCCTGTCCCGGCCCAGGTGGTGTGCGAGGTGTGCCGCGCAGCCGCCCGCGGTGGTGAGGATGGTGCCGGGCAGCTGCTCGCCGAGTGTGCGGGCCAGTTCGGCGCCGGTCTTGGAGTCGCCGTTGTGCGCGTGGAGCGCTCCGCAGCAGCCCTGCCGGGTGGGCACGGTGATCTCCGGGCAGAGCTGCTGTGCGGCCCGGGACACCCCGGGGTGCAGGCCGCGTTCGACGCAGCCGAGCATCAGCGACACCTGCTGTCCGGCCGACAGCTGCCCTGAGGAGTCGTCCGCGGGCGTCTCCGCGGGGTCGGGGCCGGCCGTCGCCGGTGGCGTGGACTGCGCCGGCACGGACTCGGCCGGGGTGGCTGTCGACGGCGTGGCCTTCGCCGTACCGCGCGCGTGCCGGCGCATGAGTCCCTGGAGCCGCAGCAGGCCCGGCCGGGACACCAGTGCCATCAGGGCGCGGGCGATCCACGGACGGTTCGGACCGCTCCACTGGTGGTCACGCCACTGCTCCAGCAGTTGTCCGTACTCCACGCCCGCCGGGCACACCGTTTCGCAGGCCCGGCAGCCCAGGCAGAACGACGACTCCTCGGCCAGGGTGGGGTCGTCGGGGGCGAGGTCGCCGGCCTCCAGTGCCCGCATCAGGGTGATACGGCCGCGCGGGGAGGAGGTCTCCTCGCCGGTCAGGGCGTACGTGGGGCAGGCGGGCAGGCAGAACCCGCAGGAGATGCAGCGGTCCAGCAGCTCCTTGTCGAAGATCCCCAGGCCCGGCCCCGGTGGCGCGGGTGCGGGGGTGTGGCCGGTCGGGTCCACGATGGGATGGTCGGTCATGATCCGAGCTTTCCGGGGTTGAGGATGCCTGCCGGGTCGAAGGCCCGCTTGATGCGCCGCAGCAGGGCCATCTGGTCCTCTCCCAGCCGATCGGTGAGGTAGGGCAGTTTGGCGGCGCCGACCCCGTGCTCGCCGGTGATGGTGCCGTCGAACGCGATGGCGGCCGCGAAGATCTCCGCGAACGCCTCGTGGGCGCGCCCGGCGGCGTCTGCGTCGTCCGGGTCCAGCACGCAGGTCGGGTGCAGGTTGCCGTCCCCGGCGTGGCCGAAGGTGGCGATCCGCAGGCCGTAGCGGTCGGCGATCTCGTCGATGCGGTCCACCATCTCGGCCATCCGGTGCCGCGGCACGGTGGCGTCCTCCAGGATCGTCAGCGAGCCGAGGCGGGACAGCGCGGGCAGCGAGCAGCGGCGCGCCGCGAGCAGCGCGTCGGCGCGGGCCACGTTCTCCGCGAGGGTGACCTCCAGGGCGCCCGTCTGCGCGCACACCTCCTGGATGCGGGCGAGGTTGCCGGACACGGTGGCCGGTGAGCCGTCGTCGCCGAAGATCAGCAGCGCGCCCGCGTCGCCGCGCAGGCCCAGCCCGGCGTACTCCTCGACCGCGGTGATGCACTTGCGGTCGAGGAACTCCAGCGTGGCCGGGACGATCCCGGCCGCGATGACGGCCGCCACGGCGCGGGAGGCGTCGGCGAGCGAGTCGAAGTACGCCACTCCCGTGCCGGTGTCCTGAGGTGCGGGGAGCAGGGCCACGGTGGCCTCGGTGATCACCGCGAGGGTGCCCTCGGAGCCGGTGAGCAGCCGGGTCAGGTCGTAGCCCGCGACGTCCTTCCACAGTCTGCCGCCGGTGCGGATGATCTCACCGGTGGGCAGTACCGCCTCCAGGCCGAGCACATAGTTGCGGGTGACGCCGTACTTCAGGCCGCGCAGGCCACCGGCGCAGGTGGCCACGTTGCCGCCGACCGTGGAGACTGTGCGGCTGCCCGGGTCGGGGGCGTAGAGCAGCCCCTTGGCGGCCGCGGCGTCCGCGAGTGCCGCGGTGGTGACACCGGTCTGCGCGCGGGCCAGCAGCTCCTCGGGGCTGATCTCCAGCAGCTTGTCCAGCCGGGTCAGCACCAGCACGATGCCTCCTTCCAGCGGGACGGTGCCGGCGCACAGGTTGGAGCCGGCGCCCCGCGGCACCACGGGGATGCCGCGGGCGGTGGCGTACCGCAGCACGGCCGCCACCTCCTCGGTGCTGGCGGGTAGCACCACGGCCTGCGGGCGCGCGGTGAACAGCGGGGTTGCGTCGCGGGCGTAGGCGGCGAGGGCGCCTTCGTCGACCCGGACGTGGCCGTCCCCGACGATGGCCGCGAGGTCCCTGGCCAGATCGGTTCCGGCTGGCATCAGCCCACCACCATCCAGCCGAGGACGGAGGTGGACTGCAGGTAGACGAGGGCGCAGACCGCGACGAGCAGGCCGAGGCCCCAGCCGACCACCTTGCGGAACAGCTCGCCCTCGCGGCCCTCCAGGCCGACGACCGCGGCCGCGATGGCCAGGTTCTGCGGGGAGATCATCTTCCCGAGGACACCGCCGGTGGTGTTGGCGGCGCCGAGCAGGTAGGGGGAGATGCCGGTCTGTTGGGCCGCGGTGACCTGGAGCATGCCGAACAGGGAGTTGGAGGAGGTGTCGGAGCCGGTCACGGCCACGCCGAGCCAGCCGGCGATGGGAGAGAGCAGGGCGAAGACGCCGCCCGCCTGCGCCAGGAACAGGCCGAGGGTGACGGTCTGGCCCGACAGGTTCATCACGTAGGCCAGGGCGAGCACCGCCATGACGGTGACGATGGTCCAGCGGAACTGCCGCACGGTGTCCGCGTAGGAACCGGCCGCGCGGCGGAGCCCGATGCCGTAGAGCACGGCGGTGAGCAGGCCGGCCAGGAGAAGGATCGTTCCGCCCGCGTTGAAGATGTTGAAGTTGAAGGTCAGCGCGGACAGCGGCTCGCCCTTGGCGTTGACCACGTCCAGGCCAGGCCAGGCGAACTTCCAGCCCGAATGCGCCTCCAGCCAGGTCTTGACGGGACCGGAGGTGGCCAGAGCGAAGAGGGCGACCACGATCAGGTACGGCGCGAACGCCTTCAGCGCGGAGCCCTCACCGGTCTGCCGGCGTCGCAGCACCGCGTCCGAGGCGTCGGTCGCGATGGACCCGCCGGCGATGACCGGAGTGGTCCGCTCGGCGGCCAGCACCTGCGAGGGCTGCCACACGCGCAGCGTCGCCACCACGGCCAGCGCGCCCGCGAAGGCGGCCACGATGTCGGCGATCTCGTACGACAGGTAGTTCGCGGTGACGAACTGGGCGCCTGCGAAGGCGAAACCGCCGGCCAGGGCGACCGGCCAGGTCTGCCGCACACCCCGCCGTCCGTCCACCATGAACACCAGGATCAGCGGCACGAACAGCGCGAGCAGCGGTGTCTGGCGCCCGACCATCGCGCCGAGGTCGGCCGCGTCCAGGCCGGTGATCTTGCCCAGGGTGGTGATCGGGATGGCGATGGCGCCGAACGCCACGGGTGCCGTGTTGGCGACCAGGGAGACGGCGGCGGCCTTTATCGGGCGCAGTCCGACGGCCATCAGCATCACCGAGGAGACCGCGACCGGGGTGCCGAAACCGGCCAGTGCCTCGAGCAGAGCGCCGAAGCAGAAGGCGATGATCACGGCTTGGACGCGCTGGTCGCCGGAGAGCGATCCGAAGGCGCGGCGCAGGACCGCGTCCCAGCCGGTGATCTCGGTCATCTTGTAGATCCACAGGGCGTTCAGCACGATGAAGACGATCGGGAAGAGGCCGAACACCGCGCCCTCGCTCGCCGCGAGCGCGGCCTGCCCGACGGGCATCGAGTAGGCCAGGACGGCCACCGCCAGGGCGGCGCCCAGCGAGACGAGCGAGGCCTTCCACGCCTTCCAGCGCAACCCGCCGAGCAGCACGAAGAGCGTGACCAGGGGGAGCGCCGCGCACAGGGCGCTCCACCCGAGAGAGCCCCCTACGGGGTTGAAGATCTGTTGGTAACCGGCCATGAAAGCGTCCTTGCCTTGTCCGTTGCCATTCTGTGACCCCCGTCACCCCTGGCTGCTGGGTTGGTCGATTGTCAGACAACCACTCATGACTGTCAATGGATCGTGCAAGACAGCGTGAGAGAATGTCGGGCGTTCCCTCTGGAGGTGTTCATGGCTCAGGACGCCGCTGTCCGGCTGTCCACTGTCTCCGTCGTCGACGCGCTCGCCGCATCCCTGCGCGGCCGGGTACTCGACGGACGGCTCGTCTCCGGCACCACGTTCGCGGAGACCGAGATCGCCGCCGAGTACGGCGTCTCCCGGCCCACCGCCCGCAGCGCGGTGACCGCGCTGGTCCACGAGGGGCTGCTCCAGCGGGAAGCGAACAAACCAGCCTATGTGCCGCAGCTTGCGCGCGCCGACGTCGACGACCTGTTCCTCGTGCGGATTCCACTGGAGACGCAGGTGGTCAGGGTGCTGGTCGAGCGCGGCACCGTGCCGGTGACCGCGGCGGAGGGGGCCATAGCGGATCTGGACCGGCTCGGACCCGAAGCGTCACACAGCGCGTTCGTGGAGTCCGACCTGCGCTTCCACCAGTCACTCGTGGATGCCGTCGCCAGCCCCCGGCTCAGCCGGCTCTACCGCGGCATCCAGGGCGAAGTGCACCTGTGCATGGTGCAGACCCGGCACACCCTGGGACGCGAACGCATCGTCGCCGAGCACAGCTGGGTACTGGAAGCACTGCGAGCCGGGGACGCGAAGGAGGCGGTGCGCCGGATGCGCGAGCACCTGGACGGCGCCTGCCGCTCGCTCCAGCGGCTCTTCGAGGAGAAGGGCGACTGACCGCCGGCCGCAGGGGCGGTGGCCCGGACCCGGCAACATCGAAGCGGCATGCACGAAAAAGCCCCGCGCCTGCGGCCCGCTCCAGGTCCACGTACGAGATGCTGCCCTTGCGCACGCCGCCGAGCGGTCGAAGGCCGGCGTCCTCGTCCGTCCTCGTCGAGGACCGCATCAGTTGGCTCGCACGACAGGGGTGGCAGGGGTCTGACCCGCTGGGATCTGCCGCCGGACCGCGGACGGCTGGCGCTCGGGTCGCACGCGGCCCGGCCTGCGGCTGCGGCGGGTGCTTCGGAGTCGGTGGAGGCCGAGCCAGCCGCCGCGCGAAAGAGGATCCGAAACCTGCACCGCACAGGCCGTGTCCAGGATTCGGGGGCCAAGGCCCTCGGATCAAAAACCCCTATCGCTTGCCGTCGGCGTCCGCTGTTGTGAAGACTCGCCGCAGTGAGCGGCAGGCTCCGTCGAGATGCGCCCGCATGCGGTCGGCCGCCTGGTCGGCGTTTCCGGCCCGTAGCGCCTCCAGAACCTGGCCGTGCTCGGCAACGATGCGTTCGCGTCCCAGGGTGTGCCGGGTCTGGACCATGCACAGATGCACTTCGCCCTTGATGCCCCGATACAGCCGGCTGAGCCGGGGGCTGGCGACGGTGTCGACCAAGGACTGGTGGAATCGCAGGTCCGGTTCGACAAAGGCGCTGTGAGGCGCGTCGTCCTCCAGCCGGTCCAGATCCATGATCGCACGCTCGGCGGCGGCCACCGGAACGGTGCCGCGCTCAACCAGGACCCGTACCACCTCTGCTTCCAAGGGGGTGCGGACCAGGAAGAGGTCCTCGACGTCTGTGCGGGTCAGGCGGGGAACGTAGGCGGCCTTGTTGGCTTCGCGGTGCAGGAGCCCCTCGTATACCAGGGCGGTGATGGCGCTGCGTGCTGTGGGCCGGGATACGCCGTACTCGTTCGCGATCTCGGTCTCGGCGAGGGTCGTGCCAGGGGGAAGTTGCCCGTTGAGCACCCGGTCGTGCAGTGATGCAGCGAGCGCCTCGACGACCGAGACGGTGGGCAGCCGGAGCGCGGCGTCCTGGGCCATGAAACAACCTCCGTGACCATTGTCTCATATGTCAGGTCTGAACTATTGACAGACAACATTTCATTGTCTGACAATCCAGCTGGGGGGTAACCGGGGGCCGCGAAGAGCGTCAGTGGAGACAAAAGGAGCTCGCCATGGCTGACTCCCCTTGCGATGTCGACCTTGCCGTCAGGTCTTTCGGAAGTCGCGCACCGCACACTGCACCCGTCCTGATCGCTCCGGTGATCTAGGGGTGTGCATCATGAGCAGGTCGAACGACGGTGTTACTGCACGCTCCGGATGGATGCCGCCCGAGGTCGCCGAAGAGGTCTTGCCGTTGCCACGCATCCTTGAGGCGCTTGCTGCGGTACGCCGCCGCGTCCGCGGCATCCTGATCGATTGGGACCTTTCGCCCGATGTCGCGGACGACGCCCTCGTCGTGGCCTCGGAGATGATCACGAACGCGGTCACGCATGCTCTCTCGCCGGCCACCCTGCGGCTGTCCCGCGTCAAGGGTGATGGCCGCTGCACTCTGCGTATCGAAGTCACCGACGCCGGTCCGGCGGCACAGTCCCGGCGAGGGGGCCGCGACACCCTCCCAGAAGAGCACGGCCGCGGGATCGCGATCGTTGCCGCTCTGTCCTCCCGGTGCGGCGCCCGCATCCATCCAGGCGGGGTCACTCGATGGGCGGATCTCCGCGTGGCACCCCCGAAGCCCTCGACGACTTCTTCGCCCGCTTCGCCCCACCGCCCGGCGAAGAGGAAGTGATCGTCCACACCGGAGACCTGGACGCGCTCGTGACGGCACTCTCCGAAGGTCGCCGGCGTGAGGGGGCCCGCGTACAGCAGTCGGCCCCGGCGGTGCCCCACAGCCTGGTCTTGGCCAGGGGTGTCACGCGACGGCGGCCATGGGGGCGGTACCACCGCGGCCGCGCCGCCGTCGAGCTCGCGCAGGTAGGCGCGGCGGCAGTGCGGCGGCTGCCAAAGTGGTCGGCCGGGCAGCGGCGAGATACCGCGCCCGAGCCCGTACATCGTGGACTTCAGCGGTGTGGTGCGGACGGGCCGCCTCCAGCGCGGTGTTGAGCCGGGAGGCGACGAGCGTGGAGTCGACGCGGGCGGCGTAGACAGCCCCGAGAGGCGAATCGCCGTCAGGCGACCGGGAGGACCAAGACGGCCGCTGCTACGTGCGTGACGTACCTGTTCGTCGGTCAAGGCCGGCCGTCGGCCGAGGCGGGCACCTCGGGCGCGGGCGGCGTTCAGGCCCTCGTTGGGGCCCTGGACGATGAGTTCCCAGCGGATCGGGCGGGTTAGCGCCGGCGTCAGTTGCGGGTAGGCGTCCGCCTCACCGGCTACCGGCCGGTACAGCTTCACCTTGCTGATCCGCTTGATCCTGGGCAGCAGGTCGAAGTTCAGCAGCCGGGTGATGCCGAACCCAATCTCCGACTGGCCATGGAGCGGAATGCGGGAGCAGGAGGGCGGCGGTCGGGTCGACGCACCATGCTCGGGCAGAAGTGGAGGCGGGGCGATGGTATGGGGGCCCTGATGCGGGCGGTCATCATGGGAGTGGCACCCACCTCACCGGCGGGCCTCCTCGTCACGGTCCGCGCGGCACGCGTCGAGGCCGTCCGGGATGTCCGGACGGCCTCGATCGGTTCTCTCCTGGAGCGCGGTCATTCCGCGGCCGGGCGGCCTCAGGGGATCGTCAGCTGTTGTCCCTCCTCGAGCTTGTCGGGTTGGGTGAGGTTGTTCGCCTCGGCGATCTCCGGCCAGCGCTCCCGGTCCCCGTAGAAAGTGAGGGCGATACGGGCCAGCGTGTCGCCCTTCACCACGACATAGTGCCGAGGTGGCGCCGCCGCAGGCGCGTCGTTCGGTGGCAGCGCCGGCAGCCGTTCGAGCTGCCAGCCCACCACCTGCAGGCCCGGGTTGGCGAGAACACCGTCGACGATCTGCGAGTCCACCGAGAACGGGCCGAGGTTCGTCGCCAACTGAGAGGCCGCGACGTCCTGCTGGGACCACTGCGCAGTGACCTTGAGATTCCGGATGGCCAGGAAGGCGGTCGGCAGCAAGGCCAAGCTGCCGGTCACGGCACCTCGGGTGACGCCTTCGTGGGAGACACCGGGCACGTACCAGGTGGCATCGTCGAGCAGCGGCCAGAACAGCCACGGCCGGGAGATGCGCACCAGACAGACGTCGAAGGTGATGGTGGTGTCGCTGGTGATCGTGGCCGGTTTGGTCTGGGCTGCTCCGAGCAGGCGCCTTTTCGCGAGCAGACGCTCCGGCAGGGGCAGCCCGCCGATTTTGGGAAGGATCTCGATCGGCAGCTTGGGTGGCACTCCCACCGTCGGTCCGTCCGGCATGGGCACAAGCCGCGGCGGCGTCAGGTCTCCGCGTTGAATCAGTGCGGCCCGCCGGGCCAGTTCGAGCGGCGGTATGTGCCGCAGCTCGTCGGGAGCGAGGCCGAGGGAGCTGCCCACGCGTACGTCGTCCGGCCGCAGCCGCCAGCGCAGGTCGTCCGCGGGCTGTGCCTGTGATCAGGCGCTTGTGAGCGGTTGGAACGAGCCGAGCTCTTCCGGCGGGTCGCGCCAAGGCGTGCAGGTGCGGTACTTCCACGCGATGGCCTCCAAGATGCGGCGGTGATCGGCCCATCGCCTCCCGCGGTGACCTGCCCGCGTCGGCGGCTTCGCGGGCAGAAACGGGGCCCGCGGGGCTCGCCCGATACCCGCGGGAGCGAACGACGGCTCTCGTGACACCGTGACAAGTCGGCAGTGCGGCAATCGCCTTGCAACCCAGTGGTGTGGGGGCTGGCCGGGAGAACCGGCCCGCCCACCGATGGTTACAGGTGCGCTACCGGACGTTGACTGGCCAATTTCCCATATTTCCCAATGGAGTTGCGGACCGAATGAGCAGGCCGGAACTCCGGGGCAATCCCGGCTCTCTAGGCTTGACGAGGCCGCGTAGCGCGTCAATTCCCCGCGGCCACCCGTGTCCGTCCATGTGCCAAGGGGGACATCCGAAACCGTGCCCAGTAAGCCAACACGCCTGTCCGCCCTCATAGCTCGGGCGTTACCACGCACCATCCGCGGTCGGCTGCCATTGCTGTTGGCGCTGCCTACGTGCGCCCTTGTTGTGGTCGCCACCGTGGGAGCCATCACGCAGTCCTCCCAATACGGGGCAGCGGGCCGCACCCGCGAGGAGGTCGTCCTCGTCCTCGAGGCCCAGGAGTTGGTCCACCAGTTGCAGCGGGAGCGCGGGCTGACCGCAGGGCTGCTCGGCGGTGACCAAAGCTTCCGCAGCCGGGTGGATTCCCAGCGCAAGGCCTCCGACCAGGCGCGTGCCGCGCTCGACCGGCAGCTCGCCGGGAACTCGCCCGGCGTCGGCGCTGTGCGCGAGGCTCTGGCCCAGCTGGGCAGCCTGGCCACCGTACGTGGCGAGGCCGACGGCGGGAGCGTCGGTCGTGCCGAGGCACTCGCCTTCTACACCCGCGCCATCACCGCGCTCACCGACGCGGCCTTTCACGGCGGTACGGAGCTCGAAGACCGTCAACTCACGGACGGCCTCGCCACCTTGCGCAAGCTTGGCGATGGGGCTGAAGCGGCTGCGCTGGAACGCGGTACGCTCAACGGGATCCTAGCCACCGGGTCCTTCAGCGACCGCGACTACCGGACCTTCATCACGCTGTTGGGGACCAAGGGCGATGCCCTTGCCGAGGTGCCACGTACCGCGACAGCGGCCCAGACTCACGCGCTGGACGCTGTGCTGCGCAACCGTTCCGCAGTCGCGGTCGCTCGCATGGAACAGCAGGTGCTGACCGCGCACGATGCCAAAAAGCTGCCGGTCGCTCCGGCCGACTGGTGGCAGCCCGCCACCGCGTTGGTGGACGGACTGCACCAGGTGCAGATCCGTGTCGCCGACGACACCAGCGCTCGCGCCGACCAGCTGCGCTCGGACGCACTGCGGCAGCTCCTGATGAAGGCGGTACTGGCCCTCCTGGCGATCGCCGGGGCAGCGGTTCTGGCCTTGGCGGCGACCCGTTCCATCCTGCGGCCACTGCACGCGCTCACCGAGGAGGCGCACCGGATCGCCGACCTGGCTCTGCCCCAGGCCGTGGCTCGGGTGCGGGAGGCACAGCGCCAAGCCGACCCGGCCGAGCTGGCCGAAGGCTTCACTGGATCCGCCCTGGCCGCGCGCGGCGACGAGATCGCCAACGTGGCAGGCGCGCTGGATCGGGTCGCGGACACCGCGCTGCGACTCGCCGTCGATCAGGCTGTGCTGCAGCGCACCAGTACCGAGTCCCTCGCCAACCTCGGACGCCGTAATCAGGAGCTAGTGAGCCGTCAACTCGGCTTCCTCAGTGCACTGGAACGATCTGAGGACGACCCGGGGACCCTGGCCAACCTCTTCGAACTGGACCACCTTGCCACCCGAATGCGGCGCAACGCCGAGAGCCTGCTGGTTCTGGCCGGGGAGCGCAGCCCGCGCCGCTGGGCGGATCCGGTGCCAATGGGCGATGTACTGCGGTCCGCCCTGGGCGAGGTGGACGACTACCGGCGGGTGCTGCTGCGCCACACCACCCCTGCGCTGCTCGACGGCGGAGCCGTATCCGAAGTGGCTCACCTCCTCGCAGAGTTGATAGAGAACGCTCTTGCCGCCTCGTCCCCCGAGACCGATGTGGAGATCTACGCCCAAGAGCACGGGGCGGACTACATGATCGCCGTCGTGGACCACGGCGGCGGACTTTCCGAAGCGGAGCTCGCCACGGCGAACCGGCGCTTGTCCGGACAGGAGAGCTTCCTGGTGGGGCGAACCCGACTGCTCGGCCACTATGTTGTCGGCCGGCTGGCCGTCGGGCTCGGCGCCCGAGTGTGGCTGGCGCCCTCGCCGATGGCCGGGGTGACCGCCTCCGTCCTCCTGCCCGGACGGCTGTTGTCCGGGCAGGCCGATCTGGCCGCGGTGCGATGAACCCGGCCGAAGATGCATTCGAAACCGGGCAAGTGGTCCGGCCGTTCATCGTGACGCGCGGCCGGACCCGACCGGTGAGCAATGAACTGCGGCTGGAAACACTCGTGTCGGCGGTGCCTGCGGCGTTGACCGCGCCGCTGGACTTCGAGCGGCGAGCGATCGTGGAGCTGTGCCAGTGCCCGCGTTCAGTAGCCGAGATCGCCGCCATGCTTGCGGTGCCGCTCGGGGTGGCCCGGGTACTCGTCGCCGATCTGTCGATGGATTCCCACGTCTGCGTGCACAGTCACCTGTCCGGGCACGACGACAGGCCCTCCGTCGCCCTGCTGGAACGGATCAGGGAAGGCCTGCTGCGGTTGTGACATCAGGTGGGTTCTCGGGGTGGTGCGAATTTAGAACTGGGGGCCCCTCGGGCCGTCGCAGACGTTGGCGTGATGCCCGACCGGTGGGGAGCACGCCCCACCGTGAAGCATCGTTCCGGTACAGACAATGCCGGTGAGAACGAGACTTGGGGCGCGCCGATGATGTGATCACGCTTGCCGGTTCCGGGGGCTCCTGGCGGGTCCGTGTGAGCTGTGCTGGGCGCAGTGAAGCTGCGGCACTGTCGGAGCAGGAGGGTACGGGCGAAGGCGTGGAGAAGTACCTCGCGCAGTTCTGGCCCGCAACGGTCTGAACACGGACCAAGAGCGGGAGCGCCGACAGTTCGACACTCCCGCCATCCGACACGTCAGGAGACAATCTGCCCCCCCCTTCCGGCGCCCTCCTGACCGGCTGCCGCGGGCCTTCCTCAACGTGCGCCGGGGTCATCGCTGCCGCCCGGGCTCTCCCTCGCCGGAAAGGCCCGGAGTCTACGCCGCGTCAGCTGGAAGCGTTGCGCCGCCACAGCCGTCGAAACCACACGCGCAACCCTGGCGGCTGCGGAGAAGGAAGCACTACATCGTCGCCATCGCTACGCGCGCGGACGCGATCGAGTGCAGTTTCGTAGCCCAGTAGGGCGGCGCTTTGCACCGAAAGAGGGGCCAGCTCGCACCCTCGCTGATGTCTGCGGGTGTGGCCGCAAGCCGGACAAGCATCCGCTGGTTCCGGTGGCGCCGCCGGAATACGGTCGTCATCTGTACGCGCGCTGATGCGCTCGAGTGCAGTTTCGTAGCCGAGTAGTGCGGCGGTCCTCACCGTTATCGTGGCCAGCTCGCAACCCTGGTGGTGCGTCATCCTGTGGTGGCAGGCCGGACAAGTGGCCTCTGGCGGCGCCGGAGGTCGAGGAGGCGGCGGGACGAACTTCGGGTCACCCTCCTCACCCTCGTCACGGTATACGTCTTGTGGCCGTTCGTCGCTTGTCATGGGTTCCCTCGAAGTAGTCTGCGCCGCTGTAGCCGGCGCTTGATCGACGGATACGTGCTCCATACGGCCTCGACTACGGCGGCGCCTGCCGCGACGGCGGCGGCCGCCCAGCGGAAGACCGAGTCCGGGGAACTACCCGGCGTCGGCGGCAGTAGAACCAGGGACACCCCCATCCACAGCATGACCATGCCGCCGGTGTAGGCCGCGTAAGCCCTGCGACGCCAACTCTCCCAGTACTGAAAGTCGGTGGCGTGCTCCTCACGCAGCAGGTCGTGGCGTTCTCGGGCCTCTTCCTCCGACCACCAGGCTGTGATGTCGGCGGGCGAGTACAGGTGCCGACGGGCGTGAAATCCGAACTGTACGCAGGTGACGAACAGCAGAGCCGCCAGAGTCAGGCAGAGCAGCACCGCACCGGGCCAGCGGAACTGGTCGCTGTCCGCGGCGACCACCCCGATAGCGGCCACAGCGAAACCCGCCAGCAGCGGTGCGGCCACATTGCTGACGGCGTCCACGGCAGCACCGAAGCCTAAAGGTGATGGCTTACGCCATTGCGGCCTAGGAGATCTGCTCTCGCTCAATGGGCGCCTCCCCTTAAACGCACTCTCGCCCACAGAACCTATCGGCCCGTCTTGGACTCTGTCGGGTATGCGCCCGAAGTCCCCCGACCTGAGCGCACTTCCATGTCCGGAGCGTCGGCTTCTTCGTACCTACCTACGTGTTACTGCCGAGACGGGAAGACTTCGCCGGGCACGTGAGGACGGTACGAACGTCAAAGTAACCGGGTCTTCGGGTGGCGACCTGCCGAAGCCTGAGTTCCCGATGGGCGAGAGGATCCTGCCGGGCCGTTGTGCCGCCGGGCTGATCGCCTTCCCAGTGGGCGCAAGTAGAGGCCTGCCCGTCTGTGTATGAGCCCGAGTTCGGGGGGCCCGAAGAGTGGGCGCTCCCGAAGGGGTAACGGCCGTCTCCGGTCGGGCCGGTGGCTGTGAACGCTGGTGGGTAGGCTCCGGCTCATGACTGACTTCGTGTAGGTATCCACAGCGACGGAGACCCGGGAACAGGCGGTCGAGCTGGCCCGTTCGGTCGTACAGGGCAGGCTCGCTGCGGGGGCCCAGATCATCGGTCCCGTGACTTCCGCGTTACCCTAGAAGCATGGGCCGGGAACCAGCGCTCCAGAGCCGCGTCCCTGTCCCCGGCACGCATCGAGCAGCTCTCCGCCATCGGGCATGCGCTGGACATAGCCCAGACGTACTGCGTACCCGCAGCAACGTCCGAGTTGCGTACTGAACGCGAGCAAGACCGCCACCTGCGACAGCAGGCCGTCTGTTCCAGGTCACCGTGGCCGGCTCGCAGACATACTCGCTGCGGCCCCTCCTCCTCACTGCGGGGCCGGGCAAAATGATCCTGTGCGGACCCGCTGTCGTCGGTCAGCCGAAGTCGAGCGTCGGAGGCCGTGGCTCTCGCGCCGGGTTCGGTCTGTTGGTCATTGGTGGAGGAGGGCGATGCGGATGGCTCGTTCGACGTGGGCGGCGGTGTCGGCGTGGTCTTCCGCGTTGGGGTGGACGAGGGTGACACGCTTGCCTATGAGACCGCAGTTCAGCAGCGTGCCGGGGAGTTTGGCGGGCCAGTAGTCCGCGGCGTCGCCGTAGATGCCCTCGACCCACTTGATGTCCGCGGGCTGGCAGGTGTCGTGGCCCACGCTGGAGGAGTAGAGGTCGACGTAGCGGCCGCCGAAGAACGAGGTGACCTGCTGGATCGGCAGGGCGCTTCGCCAAGCGCCATCCGAACAGCCGCGGTCTTGCCCCGGGCCAGGTCGCCGAACACACACACTGCGCCCTGGGTCGCCATCCCCTGTCCGGCCGCCTCGGCCACCGCCCGCACCGACGACGTCCGCACCATCTGCGCTCCCGCAGGCAACACCACACTCCGAGGCGCACCGCCCCCCGGCAAGTCCCCGGTCGCCTCTGAGACGAGACGCTGCGGCGGTGGCGCAGACGACTTCGCCGCGCCCCGCCCTGGGTCAGTGCGCGCCGGCCGAGCCTGGTCACGGGGGGCGGTCTGCGGTGCGCGCACCGGTGCGGTGCGGGACATCGCGTACGGCGCGCGCTGGGCGTTGCGTTCTACTGTCCCAGGGTCTTCCACCGGGGCGGGGACAGGTTGGTCCATGTGCGCAGGCCCCATTCGACGGGGCCGTAGGGGTGGCGGATGAGCCACCAGTGGCTGGCCGCTGCCTGACCGGTGAACAGCATCAGCGCGATCGCAGTGACGCCGGCGGGTGGAACGTGGCCGATGAGTGCTGCTCCGTAGCCGGTGAACAGGAGGGTGCCCACCAGGGACTGAGTGAGGTAGTTCGTCAGTGCCATCCGGCCGGCCGGAGCGAGCACTGTTTCGAGGGTGCCGGCGGGGCGGCTGTCGAGGAGGCGCAGAAGGGTGGCCGCGTACGCGGCGGCCAGGAGGGGTGCGGTGATCACGTCGATGCCGAGGGCGAGGACCTGGTAGGCGGTACCGGGGTGGGCGAGGCTGGCGTGAGCATAGACGACGCCGCCTGTGAGACCGAGGCTGAAGCCTGCGGTCTGCAGGCGCCGAAGCATGCGGCGGTGTGCCGAAATGCGGGTGAGCGCCTGCTGCTGTCCTGCGGCGAGGCCGAGGACGAAGGCGGCCAGCGCCGCGGGTGCCTGGAAGAAGACCAGCAGGAACGCGACGTCCGGCAGCTGCTCCAGGTGTGCGGTGATGACGGAGGCGGCATTCCCGCGCAGGGCGTCGGTGGCAGCGGCTGCTTCGGCTGCCGCCGCGGCCTTGTCCACACTGCCGTGGGCCGGCCACAGCGCGGCAGCGAGAAGCGCGTACGCGGCCGAGGTGACGGCCAGCAGCACTGCGGCGGTACATATCGCAGTGCGGGGGCGGATGCGGTGCAGCGCCAGCAGGACAAGGCCGAGGACGGCGTAGGTGGTGAGGATGTCGCCGGGGAAGAGCACCACGGCGTGCACTGCCCCAAGGGCGAACAGCCCGGTCAGGCGACGCAGGAACCGGGGTGTGAACCCGGTGCCGGTCCGGGCGGCGGAAGCGAGCTGCAGGGTGAAGCTGTAGCCGAAGAGGAAGGAGAACAGCAGGAAGAATTTGGCTTCGAAGAACACCGCCACCAGCGTGCGGACGGCGTTGTCGGTGGGGCTGTCGAAGCCGGGGTCCTCCACGCCGGTGCCGTGGTAGGCGGAGGCGAGGTAGGTGATGTTGACGATCAGGATGCCGAGCAGGGCGAAGCCGCGCAGTGCGTCGACGCTCATCACGCGCCCGGCCTTCGGCAGGCTCTCCGGTGCTGTTGTAGGGGTCACTGTTCCTCCCGGCTGGAGTCGACTCGCTGGACGAACCGGGCCTGGTCGCTGAGGAAGCCGTCGGTGTAGAGCCGGCGGGGGGCGGCGATCGCGGTGATCGTGAGGCGCCAGGCGGAGCTTTCCAGTTCGTGGTCGGCCAGGGAGTGGGTGGCGCCCGGGTAGTGGGTGACGGTCAGGGACGTGGGGGGAAGGATGCTGCGGTAAACGGCTTCGGTGTCGGCGACGTCCACGTTGATGTCGTGGCCGGCCAGCACCAGCAGCAGCGGCGTGCCTCGCATGGCGGCCAGGTCGGCGGTCGCGTCGGCACGGTAGTTGCGTGCGATGAATCCCCACCGTGCCGCGGTCATACCGTCCGCGTCACCGATCGCGGCCCGGTACTGCGTGAACGTGGCGCCCCGCTCCAGCAAACCCAGTACGGTCTCCCGCCTGCGTAGCGCCGCCTGCTTCTCCTGCTCGCTCGCACCGGCCCGGTCAAGTTCGGCGAGGAGGTTGTAGCGTCCCTGCCGCAGCCAGTTGACCGCCGGGGAGACGGCGATGACGAACTGCAACCGGCTGTCGCGGGCGGCGGCTTTGGGCAGGACCCAGCCGGCCTGGCTCGCCCCCCACAGCCCGATGCGGCGGCCGTCGATGTCCGGGCGGGTTCGGGCCCAGGCCACTGCGGCCAGCGTCTCGTCGGCCCGGTCGTCCATGCTCTGTTTCAGCCAGTCGCCTTCCGAAGCACCGACACCGGGCTTGCTGAACGACAACGAGGCGTACCCGGCGCGGGCGAACGATTCCCACAGCGGGCGGTAGAACGTCTCATGGGTGGCGTCGATCGGTCCGTCACCGTGCACGAACACGACCAGGCCGAATGGCCCCTGACCGTGTTTCGGCAGCGCCAGCACGCCATCGAGCAGCGCCCCGTCGTGCCGCAGCGACACCTTCTCCTCACGCAGCGAGTAGGTGTTCTGCCACGCCACCACCCCGCCGAGAGAGGCGGCCACGAGCAGCAGTCCCACCGCGCTCCACACCAGCCATCGCCGCCTGCGCCGCACCGGCGCACCCCCTGTTCGTGACACCACAACCACCAAACCGATCGATTGGAAAACGGTCGTAGCGATGATGAACGTACTAGGATCGATAGCGCAAGGTGGATCGGTGAACGGACATGGGAGGGCCTGGAGATGACCGTGGACGACAGGCTGGTGGTCCAGCGGGGGGTGCCCGGCGGCAGCGAAGGCCGGGTGGCGGCGCTGTACTGGGAGGCGTTCGACCGCAAGCTGGCGCCGGCACTGGATCCCCCCGACAAGGGACGCGCGTTCATCGCCGCCCACCTGCAGCCCGACCGGGGCGTCGTCGCCCTTCACGGCGGGCAGGTGGTCGCCGTGGCCGGCTACCGCCTTGACGGGCGGGCGCTGACAGGCGGCGGTGTCAGGGACGTCCTGTCCGCCTACGGCCCCCTTCGCGGCTTGCCCAGGCTTGCACTGCTGGCCCTGTTCGAACGCACCCCTGCGCCCGGTGAACTCGTCATGGACGGAATCGCCGTCGATGCCGCGCACCGCGGCCGCGGCATCGGCAGCCTGCTTCTGCGCCAGATCGCGGCCGTCGCCGCCGAGTCCGGCTGCCGCCGCGTCCGCCTCGACGTCATCGACGACAACCCCCGCGCCCGGGCACTGTACGAGCGGCACGGCTTCACAGCCGTACACACCGAGCAGACCCCCTACCTGCGGCGCCTGCTGGGCTTCGGCGCCGTGACGACCATGCACCGTCCGGTCACCAGGGCGGACCTCACCGCCGCACGGGAGGGTCGATGACGCCCCGCGCCCCCGGACCTGAGCAACCCCATGACCACAGGCCGGACATCCCCACCCGACTGCTCGTCCACGCCCTGGTACGCGAAGACGCAACCGTCGATGCCGGCGAACTTTACGCCGTCGCGGCACTGCTCGGCATGAGCGAGACGCAGGTCAGGCTCTGTGTCAAACGCCTGGTCACCGAGGGCCGCTTCACCCAGGACGGCCGCGGTCGCAAGGCCACGCTGCGGGCCGTGTCCGACGTCACCGGCTCCGTGGCACCCGATGCCGCCTACGTCCGCCACGCCTACCGGCAGGACGCCGGGCTCGCCCCCTGGGACGGCATCTGGCACCTGTTCGCCTTCGCCATCCCCGAATCCCGCCGCACCGCCCGCGACACCCTGCGCGAGCGCCTCCTCCACCTCGGCGCCGCCCCCATCCAGAGCGGTCTGTACGTCACCGCCAACCCGGTCGGCGAACTCGTCGACGCACACGCCCGCCACCTCGGCGTCGCCGACGCGCTCACCCGCATGTCCACCACCGACCTGCGCATCGGCGACATCACCGACCCGCTCACCCTGGCCGCAACCCTGTGGCCGCTCGACGAGATCGCCGAGCGTCACCAACGCCTGGCCGCCTTCGCCGGATCCTGCCTCGCCCAGCTCACCGAGAACGATCCTCCGTCCGAAGCCGAGCGGCTCGGCATGGCCGTCGAACTCGCCGCCCACTTCACCACAGCGATGGAGCCCGACCCACTGCTGCCACCACAACTCCTCCCCCAACCCTGGCCCGGGACCCACGCCCGCCGCCTGGCAGCCGACTGCTGGCACCACCTGCACCAGACCCCACACACCAGCGACCGCAGCCCCCTACGCCTGTTCACCCTCTACGCCGATGCACTGCACCCGGCCGACGACACGTAGGACAACCCAGGCGGCGTGGTCAGCGGCCGAGACCGGACAACCCGTCCGGACGCTTGCGCCCAGCAAGAGCAGCACGATCACCGCGATGACGGTGCTGTTGGTGACCATGAACTGTCGGACGCCCTCGAAAAACGTCACGACGCACTGCCCTCCGGCAAGGTGAACGCCGACGGCACCCGGCACCGTACAGCAGGCGACGAGGACGAAGACGGCGACTGCCACGGCCAGGTCGACGTCGCGTGCGCCTGCTTCGACGATCGAGGTGGCGGCCGACGCCGTCAACAAGGTTCTTGAGGTCGCCACCCGACAGCAGCGCCCCGGCGAGCAGCGCCCGCCCGGCCCGTACCTCCACCAGCGCGCCGCCGGCCGCATCGGATCCCTCACCCGCCCACGCAGTCGCGTCTGCGGAAGCGGACTGCGCGGATGGTCAGCGTGCGGGTGTCGGCGTCCGCCAGGGTGAACGTCCACAGATCCGCGGCCGGCACGTCCCGCAGCGGGGTGGGATCGTCCTGCCACGCCTGAAGCGGAGTCTTGCCCCGCAACGGCGCCGGGCGGTGCTCGGTGTTCCACCAGAGCGTCCAGGCCAGCAGCCGGGTGGTGAAGTCCTCAAAGCCCAGCCGCACTGCGTCCTTCGGACGGGAAGCACGCTTACCGGGGTGCGGCCGGCGGGCGTAGCCGGGCAGCGAGGCCAGGAGCATGCGGTTGCACCCAGCGGGTTCACCTCCCGGAAAAGTACGGCAACTGCAGGGGCGTCTACAACCGGCCGCGGATGTGGGCCGTCGACGGCACCTGGGAGCGGGTGTACACCACGCTGAAGGCCCACGCCGACCTCTGTGAACTCGTCAGCGAGCGGCCGGGGCGGTTCCTGATCATCACCAGCAACCGGGCGCCCAGCGACTGGTATCCCCTCTTCCCCAGCTCCGTCGTCGCCGAGTCCCTCCTCGACCGGGTCATCAACACCAGCCGCCAGGTCATCATGAACGGCCCCGGCTACCGCCCGAACAAACGCCCCGAGAACCCCACCGACAAGCCCGCCAAGCCGTCGGTCAAGTAGACGCCATCGGGCGGCGAGTTCTTCCATGACCATCCACGGGATGGCAACCCGTTCGTCGGCACGTGCACGGAGGCGCGGAGCAGGTCAGAACTGTCGCCCTCCAGGGCCTGGTTCCCCAAGATTCTGGTGACGTGGATGATCAACGCCGCTCTCCTGTCAGAACCCACCCTTGAGCCCGGCCGTATACCGAGATCAGCGGGGAGTGTCTGATCCATGGCGGAGCTGCTGATCAAGGGGACCAGTCTGATGACGGAGACCGCCGTGGAGAACGAGCAGGCCGAGCAGGTGGTTCAGGCACCGTCGAGTGCGGCGTCGGACGAGCAGCTCGTTGCGATGTTGGTGGACCGGGCCCGGAACGAGGGACCGCAGCTTATCCCACGCTGTTGACGGGATTTTGGCGATTGACGATCAGGCCTCGTCTTCGTTCCCTGCCCCGCACCGTGATGCTCTCGGTGCGGGGCAGGGCGCTTGTGTCTGAGCGTCCGCGGTTGTGCGGCAGGGTCACTCGGACGCCATGCGGTCACCCTTGGGGGTGTTCGCGAGCCAGCAGACGCCGCCCGCGGGCATCCAGTCGACCTGGTCGAGGGCGGTCACGAGCCGGGCCAGGACGGCGTCGGCGTCACCCCTCCAGGGCTCGAACCCGGTGTCGCCGAGTTCGCCGATGTCCATCAGGCCGTCCCGCATCAGTTCGGTGAGCAGCTCGATGGCCAAGGACCGGAAGTCGCCGCCCGACTGCTTGCTCTCCTCGCGCGCGAGCCAGATCAGCCGGTCCACCGGGACCCAGTCGTCCAGCCCTTCGAGGAGGAGGTCACGGATGATGGCCTTACTGTCCATCGGGCAGATGCACCTTCATTCCTTTGCCGGTGACGGGGAAGATGTCGATCGTCTCACCGCCGGACCGGGACGAGGTACGCCACTGGATGACCGTGCCGTCCGGCAGCTTGTAGACGTCAGGAATCTTCGGACCGCGGGCCGGCAGACGCTGCGCCCCGGCGGTCCACTTCTCGAAGGCCCGGCGCATCTCCGCGACGCTCGACATCTCCCTGACGTGTGACTGCTTCCCCTGCGGAAGGCTGTCGAACTCGGACTTCCATACGCCGCACCCGTTCGCGTTGTGGACCAGAAGGGGCGTACCGCCGGCCAGGACATGGAAGGTGTGCAGGTCGCCGACCGTGAGGTTGTGGACCGTCAGGCCCTGGGCCGTCCAGGCCCGGACCGCGCTGACCTGCACCCGCGTGCCCGCGCTCGTGCGCAGCCAGGCGCCCGGCTCGAGCTGTCCGGCTGTGGCCCACGCCTGAAGGTCGTCGATCCAGAACGGATGTCCTTCGGTTGCGGTGACCGTGGAGGCACCGTGATCGGTGCGCACCGTGACGTCGACGAGGCTCTTGTGTCCCTGACCGGTGATCAGGGCGGTGACCGGCTCGGCCTGAGTGCGGCCGCTGTCCGGGTCTGCGGCGAGGACCTGGTCGCCCACCCGTACCTGTTCGATGGGCCGCTGGGAGCCGTCCGCCATCAGCACCGGGGTGCCGCTGGGGAAGCTGTTGCAGGTGACGGCCTCCTCGCCCTTACGGGCCTTTCTGACATCGTCGGCGGTCAGCAGCCGGTCCCCGGCGCGCAGCCAGTGCAGGACGGACAGCCCGCCCAGGACCCGTTCCTTGGTGCCCAGCTTCTGACCGGTCACCACGTCCTTGCCGACAATCGCCTCGACGACGCCCTTGCCGTCGCCGACGCCCGGCAGCAGGTTAAGCAGCAGCGACATACGGCGCTGCTGCTCGGCGTCGTCCAGCAGCGAGGAGCCGCTGCCCCAGGTGTCCCCGATGTGGGAGAAGTCGAGGTCGAGGCCCGACATGTCGCGGAGCTTCTCCGCGCCCTTCTTGATGCCGGGTACGTGTTTGTTGGCCTCCTTGACCCCCTGGTTGGCCTGGGCGATACCCTCGTTCATCTCCTTCATGCCCTTGTTGGCCTTGGAGATGCCCTTGTTGGCCTGGGACAGTCCCTTGTTGACCTCCGCGATGCCCGCGTTCATCTCCCGCAGACCGCGGTTCATCTGCGCGAAGCCCTGGTTCATCTGGTCGAACGCGGCGTTGAGGTCGGCCAGGTCCTTCTCGAAGTCGAAGATCGGCTTTGCATCGGGGTACTTCGGCGGCGTGTAGTCCGGGAAGTAGTCGCCCAGCGCGACGGTCAGGATCGTGAGCGCCAGCAGCGAGTCGTTCTGGTCACCCAGCAGGTCATCCGCCCTGGCCAGGTTGGTGCCGAGTTTGTCCAGGTGCGGCCCGGCGCTCCTGTAGGTCTTGACAGCCTGCTCCAGGAGCTTCAACTGCTGTGCTGGGTCAGGGGCGGTGGCGGGATCCACCAGCTGCAGCGGCTTGAGCGCCCGCAGGGCCTCGACATTCTTGTCGAGCTCCTTGAAGCTCGCTCCGTGATCCTTCATGGCGTCCTGCGAGATGAACAGGAACACCCCCACGCCGGCGCCGAGTTTGACGGCCTTCCCGGCGAACTCCTTCAGACATCGGGGCCGTTCGAGCAGGGGCAGGCGGTCGCAGTTCGCGTACTGCGCCACCTTCCGCACGATCTGCGCCAGCCGCTCCGCACGGCTCTGTTCCGCGGCCGTGGCCTGGCCGGCGGATCCCACTCCCCCGGTGAAGAAGAGAGCCAGTGCGACGATGAACGTCGCCAGTCTTGATGTGAACTTGTTGTGCATGCATTCCTTGACCGGCCGTCGTCGGCGGTCCACCGACGAGCCGATCCTGATTCCCCGGGACAGGTCGGCTGTGTGTCGACTGTCATGTTACTGGCGCGTAGCCAATGGTCAGATGCACCTTACCCCACGCCACGGGATCGTCGGTCAGCCGTCGTGCAGGATGCAGGGCCCCTTGGAGCGCACTCAGCGAGTCGGTCTGCCGCCCGTAGTCCTCACGGGCCACTGGCCGCTCGCCAAGGCGAAATCGTCGAGGTCAGCGTCCTGTGCGAAACCGGCCAGTTGCTCGTCGAGTCCCTCGACCTCGGTCCAGCCGAAGGCCTGCCCGACCTTGCCAGTGCCGGCCCCGGCTGGTACCGCATCCGCGTCCACGCACAAGGCCGCAACATCAACCCCACGGCACCTACTCCGACCCGATCGAGCGCTACCTGCTGACCGCCTGGCCCGCCACCTCCGCGGCAACAGCCATCCTGAAGAGCAGCCAACGCATCACAGCAAAGCTCACCCACCACACCAACCAGCCACAGCACAGCCCTCACCTGGCTCCCCCCACCGCGCCCCCCGTGATCAAACCGGAGTGAGCCCACCCCAAGCCGAGCAACGCCCACTCCCCCACCACACAGCAAACTGCGTGAGGGGCTGACGTGGGCGTCGGTCGGAACAGAGGGCCTGCTTTCAAGCGGCTGGACAGCGTGTATGAGCCTTCGGTATGCGGGTGGCGGAAGTACAAGGTGCACGAGACCACCGAGGCGATCGTCGGCGCGATCACCGGTTCCCTGGCAGCGCCCCACACCCTGCTGCTCGGCAGGTACGACGACCATGGCCGCCTGCAGTACACCGGCCGCACCACCACTCTCGCCCAGGCGGGGAGCAGCACGGTCGCCGGGCTACTCGCTCCCGCCCGGCGCGCTCATCCGTGGACAGGCTGGTTGTTCTGGGTGGTGGAAGTCGGCGTCGCCCGCGACGCCTCCGGCCGCTGGCGCCACCCCGCACGCTGGCACCGTGCCCGCCCCCACCTCTCCCCCGCCGACGTCCCCCGCTGGTCGTCGCCGACGCGCAACCGGCTGAGCGCACCCCGATCCCCTCGCCAGCCGCCCAGCTTGCCCCGCCCACCCACTTTCCTTGTTCTTCCTGCTGTGGGGCTGGCCCGGGGGCATAGATGTCCGGCCTCCGACCACGGCCTAACCGGCGTGGTGACCTGCACGGGCACGGGGACGCTCCTGCGGGGCGCGCAACAGTAGGCGCAACCCCTGGCGCAACATCCAGCGCACCGATAGGCGCAACCTCGTGCTCGCGGTCGACCGAGGCGCCCGGTCACGCGGCCTGGACGGCTCCCCGGGCGCGGGCCAGCTGCCGCAACTTCGAACGCGCCGCCGGCACCGAGGGGGCGGGGGACCACGGTTATGGACCGTCGGACCGCAACGTCCCACCGGCATTCCCCGGCATTTGGGCACCGTGCACAGCTGACGGACGAATGTGGTCAGCGTGCACCGTGGTACCGCGAGTGCGGCTGCTTCTAACGTCCTACCTGATGGTCCGGCCGCCGGCCGGAAGGTTCTGCAAGAGAGGCCGTTCACTCATGTTCGCGTCCATCGGTCACAGACGGGCCGCCACCCTGGCGGGCTCGTTCCTCGCGCTCGCCGCCACCTGCGTATTGGTGGCATCTCCCGCCAGTGCAGGCGACTATGACGTCTTTGACGCAAAGTCGTGTTGCAGCAACGGATCGCTCGTCACGTTCACGGCGTACGGCGAGCACCTCTACGTCATGGACGGGTCCCGGGACGACCACGGTGCGGTCGGGCAGTGGCGTTACACCGTCAGCGGCGCCACGATCCACTCGTACTTCAACGGCCGTGGCTACAGCTACCAGGACGACAATGACCTGGACCTGGGAGAGAACCTGTCGATCCAGGTCCGGGGCTGTCTCCAGGACGGCTCCGGCGGCACCCCTTGGAATTGCGGCTCCTGGGTGAACGCCCACACGTGAGCCTCCCTGGGCGGCCACGGAACGGTCACGGGCTCCGTCAGAACGCGTCTGCCCGGGGGGCGGTGTGCTGGCGGCCGCCGGTCACACTCAGAGCGTGAACCAGGTCGTGGATGCCCGATCCGGTGGTCACCAGATCGCGGTTGAGGAGGCTTTCGGCGGCACGCAGATGAGCCCGGACGGTATTCCGGCTCAATCCCACGCGTGCCGCCGTCCGCCGGGCGTCGGTATCGGCGTCGATCCATGCGCTCACGGTGATGTGGAGGGTGGAGGGCCGGGCACCGTGAAGGGGGCGCAGAAAGGACTCCGCCCAGTCGACGGCGGGTTTCGTGCGCAGCAAGTCTTCCAGGTGCGGCGGCGCGAGGTGTGGCAAGCCCGGGGCAATGGGCTGGGGTCCTGTGAGGGACAGGGCCAAGTCGACGGTGGCGCGGGCGCGGACATCACTGAGGTCCACTCCCAGGGCGTCCTCCGCCCTGCGGCAGTGGGCCGCGACCGTGGTGCGGCTGATGTGCAGCAGTCGGGCCACGGCGGATCGCGGGAATGTCACGGCGAGGCGCGTGACGTCCACGGTGGTCTTCGGCAGGTCGTGCAGCGGAGCCAGGAAGGCGGTCGCCCAGGCCAGGGCCTCCTGGCGGGGCAGGAGGTGTGCCAGCGAAGGCCGACCGCGGTAGGCGGCCATCCGCCGGGGGGAGTTGCGGGCGACGGCCAGGGCGTGCAGAGCCTCACCGTATGCCGTGGCTGTCAAGGTGAGCGGGTGGGCTCTGCTGATGCCCAGTGCGTACCCGGAGTTGTCCCCTATGAGACGGCGCAGCACCTCGGCCTGGTCCGGACGGCCATCGGGCTCCGCATCCTCGGCGATCGGGCAGATCAGGTGGTCATTGAAGGCCGGGCAGTGCACCATCAGGCCCGACCCGTGGTAACCCGAAGAGTCCAGATGAGCTCTGACCAGCCGGTCCCGGTCAGCGTCCGGGCAGCTCAGCAGGTACACCCGCACGCGCTCCGCATCCAGCAGCGGCGGCACGTCGCCGGTGGTCATCCGTCTGGCCAGGGTGATATCCCCGGTCATCAGCGCGGTCAGCACGGCGAAGCGCAACTGCCGGGCCTTGTCCTCGTAATCGCGCAGGCTGCTGTCGGCCGCCGACGCCCGCCCTTGCAGCTCGAGGAGAGTGCCGACGTAGGACGCAAGCGCCGCCGATTCCCGCGACAGCGCCGAGGCTCCGACCGTGACCAGCACCGGGCGTTGTGCGCCTAGGCCGAATGCCTCGATGTGCACTGCGCGCGTACCCACGCGGAGCGTGGCCGCGGCCAACCGCCCGTCCGCCAGACGCTCCAGCTGCTCTCTCAGTGCGCCCAGGATCTCCGCAGGGAACCGGGCCGTTGCGGCCTGCACCGCCAACCCGCGCCCCACCCACGCGGCATCCACGGCGATCCGGTGCTCGAGCCAGGCCAATACCTCGTGCGGGGACGACGATCGCCTTATCAACCACAGCAGTTCGCCGAGGCTCTCCGAGTTCTTCTGCATGGTGAACAGAAAAGCAGGAAGAGAGGCGAAAGTTGCACGACTTCGCGTGGCGCCCTGGGGCGTCCCCGCATCCGCAGGCGTAGCTCGGCACTCGGCAGGCTGACCTCCGTGCTCGACGCCTCGGTTCTTGAAGCGGGTCGGCTCAGAAGCCGTGCCCCGAGCGTCAGCGGAGGGGTTGTCGGGCGCCGACCGGAACGGTTGTCGGGGGCTGGGTAGCCTTGCGACGCCTTGGCGGGGAAACGGCTTCAAAGTGCTGTGCTAGGCGCTTCCGGACGGCCGAGGATGGTCAAATGACGATCACTTCGCAGGCCCGTTCCTTCGACAGGGCAGCCGCCAGTTATGCCGCAAACCGTCCTTCGTATCCGCCCGCGCTGCTCGATGCGGTTGAGGAACTCGCCGGCCGGCCCTTGAACGGTGCCCGCGTCGCGGACATCGGTGCTGGCACTGGACTGGCGACCGCCCTCCTGCATGCCCGGGGTGCGCGCGTCATCGCGGTGGAACCCGGTTTTGGAATGGCCTCGCAGTTCCGCCTCGGACTGCCCCATGTCCCCCTCGTACGCGGTGATGGCAACAACCTGCCGCTTGCCTCCCAGTCCATCGACGTCATTACCTATGCCCAAGCGTGGCACTGGACCGACCAGTGCAAGTCCGTCCCAGAGGCCCTCCGAGTACTGCGCCCCGGTGGTGCACTCGCTCTCTGGTGGAACGACTCAGACAGCACTGTGTCCTGGATAGCCGACCAGGACTCCCGCCTGCGCCGCCTCTTTGGTGCCGAAGCAACGAACCCGACCTGATGGCCCGATTCCGCGGCTTGCCAGCCCAACTCAGCTTCGTCACCCGACAGGTCGTGTGGACCAGGAGCGTCCCGCTTGATACCCATCTCGCGAGCCTGGCCAGCTATTCCGATTTCCTTGTTCTCGGCGAGAACGGGACCAGGACGTTCCTGGCTGCTGAGCGCGATCTTCTGACCGAAGTCTTCCCGAGCGGCAGGGTCGAGGAGCACTACGTGGTCAGCTTGGCCGTTGCTGCCCGTTGAACCCCATGGCAGCCCAGCGGGCGGATCCTCCCAGAGAAACCATGGCCTGACCTGAGCCGAAGCCCCGCGCATTTTGTCATGCGGGGCTTCGACACCTGTACTCACGACTTGCGGTGCTTCTCCTGGGTCTTCTTGAAGCGGAAGCTGTCGGTGCCGGTCTCGACGATGTGCGCGTTGAAGGTCACCCGGTCCACGAGCGCCGTGCAGAGCAGGGGGTCGGTGAACGTCTGCTTGTGCGCCTCCCGGTCGAAGGCCGGTGGTCTGCGAGCTGTCCACGTCCGGCCGCCGGGTGCGCCACACCAGTCGTTGCCCCTCGGCCGTTCGGGGGATGCGGGGGCCGGCTCCGGCGCGGCTCCCACCGGCCGGCAGAGCCACCGGTTCTTTTCGAGTGCGGGCGCTCTCCGCCAGTGGCGGGAGTACGGCAGCGGGGCAGGCCGCATGCCCCGCGCAGAAGCAACAGAAGTTGGAGGCGCATGCGAGCGTCCCGGCCGCGCCGTCCTCCTGCACGGTCTGTCCCCTGAGCGGGTGCACAAGGCACCCATGAGAAATGCCGTCACTGGCATGACCGTCGACTGCGGTGGCAGCGGCGGCCCGAACATGGAAGGCAGCTTGCATTGTCCATGCCCAAGGTCTTTCCTGATCCGCTCTTCGCGTTCAGACGACGTACCAGACATGCCGCCGGTCAGCGGCGGTCGAGGAGCAGCCGGGCCGGGGCGGTAGCCGCCCTGAGCTCGGCGGTCGTGCTGTTCTGCCCGGGAGTCGCGCTGGCCGCCCCGGGCGACCTGGATCCCACTTTCGGTACCGGCGGAAAGGTGACCACCCACTTCACCGGCGACCTCGGCGCTGCGGCTGGGGCTGACGCAGTGGCCGTGCAGTCCGACGGCAAGATCATCACTGTCGGCACGCACCCCCTCGCCCCACAACTCCGATTTCGCGGTGGCCCGCTACAACACCGACGGCAGCCTGGACACCACCTTCGGCACCGGCGGCACGGTGATCACCGACTTCGGCGACGACGCCGCGGCTTTCGACGTGGCACTGCAGAGCGACGGCAAGATCATCGCTGTCGGCCGTAGCGGCGTGAACACCTACCACGACTTCGCGCTGGCACGCTACAACCCCGACGGCAGCCTGGACACCACCTTCGGCACCGGCGGGACCGTGACCACCAACTTCGAGGGCGACGAGCAAGGTGACCCGTGGGACGGCGACGACGAAGCCAACGGCGTGGCGCTGCAGCCCGACGGCAAAATCGTCGTCGTCGGCGGTGGTGCCCCAGGCGTAGGCGCTGAATTCGCGCTGGCCCGCTACAACACCGACGGCAGCCTGGACACCACCTTCGGCACCGGCGGCACGGTGACTTCCGGCTTCGGCGTGGCTTTCGGCGTGGCGCTGCAGCCCGACGGCAAGATCGTGGCAGTCGGCGTTTTTTCGAGCCAAGGCGGCTTCGCACTGGCCCGCTACAACTCTGACGGCAGCCTGGACACCACCTTCGGCACCGACGGCAAGGCAACCGCCGACTTCGGCAGCGGCTCCATTCTGTACGGAGTGGCGCTGCAGACAGACGGCAAGATCATCGCAGTCGGCAGTGGCGGCCCGAGCGACAACCGCCGTTCCGTACTGACCCGCTACAACTCCGACGGCAGCCTGGACACCACCTTCGGCACCGGCGGCACGGTAACCACCGACTTCGGCGGCCGCGACTGGACTCGCGAGGTGGCGCTGCAGACCGACGGCAAGATCATCGCAGTCGGTACTGGCGGGGCGATCGGCAACCTCGATTTTGCGCTGGCCCGCTACAACTCCGACGGCAGCCTGGACGCCACCTTCGGCACCGGCGGCAAGGTAACCACCGACTTCGGCGGCGACTCCGGGGCTTCCGGGGTGGCGTTGCAGACTGACGGGAAGATCATCGCTGTCGGCTCCAACGGGGACTTCGCGCTGGCCCGCTACCAGGGCGACAGCGGCGCCTCCGCCGGCGTGGACGTGTCCGTCGCCAAGGCCGGGCCAGCCACCGTCAAGGTGGGCCATCGCGTCTCCTACACCGTGACGGTGACCAATAACAGCACCACCGCCCCCGCCACGGGCCTCACGCTGACCGACACCCTCACCGGACCCGGTCGACTGCGGTCCGTCACACCCAGCCAGGGCACCTGCACCCGCACAACCACCAGTGCATCCTGCGTCCTGGGCACCCTCGCCCCCGGCACGAGCGCCACAGTGACCGTCGTCGTCCAACCCACGGCCACCGGCACCATCTCCGACACCGCCACGGCCCACGCCGCGGAACCCGACCCGGCGCAGGAGAACAACTCCGCCACCGCGACCACCACCGTGAGCCCCAAGAAATGCCACCCGGGCAAGCATGAGGGGCATCACAAGCCGCGGTGAGCACACGTCAGGCAAAGGCCTGGCGAGCCCGAGCGAAGAGGCGATCCCCCCGGCTTCGCTGGTCGGTGCGATCAGCCTGGCGCTGCCCGACGAGCACCGTGCCGGCCGGACGGGCGCGCCCGGCATTCCCGGACCGCCCGTCAGCGGACCGCTGGTACCGGCTCAGAAGCGAGACCTGGGTCACTGCCGTAGTGCCCAATGCTGGGCTGTAGCGCCCGCGCCACCCGACCGTCGGTGCCTTCGCCTGGAGTCCGGCTCAGCGTGCTCTCGGTCTGTTGACCGCGCGGACGGTGCGTTGACGTCCCGTTCACCGCGCGGACCGTCGTCGCCGTGACTCCCATTCCTCCCCCATCGTCAGCGCGCCTACGACGCGCCCGGTCCTGAGACAGTTGCGATGTCGCCCGCCATCCGACCCCGAAGCCGGGGTGCTACCGGACCTCGACGGAGTACGAGGCGCCTGGGAACGCCCAGCCGTCGGTGCCTTCGCCGATGTCCTCGAGGATGACGTCGTCGAGGAAGTGGTCTTCGAAGTCGTCGTCGGTGAGCTCGCCGGCGAGCCAGGGTTCCTCGATGGCGTCCCAGTTGCCCCTGCTGCCGTCAATGCGGAGAGGAGCGGCCCGCCGGTTGCCGCGTTCGCGTTCGTCGTCGCCGGTCTTGACGATGCCGCTGATCTCGTACTGGCCCCGCTGATGTGGTCGGGGAGCGGGTCGGCGGGGACGACGGCGACGTTCTCGTAGGCCGTGTGGATGAGGTAGCGGTAGGAGCGGCGGATGTTGTACTCGGAGTCTGACAGCCAGTTGATGAGGGTTTTGGTCGTCACGTGGAGGCCGACCTCCTCGAGGGCTTGCTGTCCGCGGTGGGTGGCGGTGAGCTGGCTGAGCTGGGCGTGCCAGTGCTTGGCGTTGTACGACGACAGCCGGTGGCGGGGAGTGGCCTGGGAGCGCAGGAGGTCGTTGAGGGCGGCGCCCAGGCAGTGGCCGCGGCCTGTGGGGCCGGCCATCAGTTGTCACCTTCGGGGATGATCTGGCCGGGCCCGGTGCCCAGGGCGCCGTCCGCGATCACCGTCGTGCCCGCCGCGATGGCCGGCAGGTCCGACTCGCGCCAGACATGCGCATCCGCCTTGCTGCCGGGTGCCGGCCGGGCCGATGCCACCACCAGGCGGGTGCCGGCGTCTACGATGACCTGCACATCCGCCGAGAACCGGTAGTTGCGTGAGGAGGCCGCGACCGTCCGGTCACGCACCGGGATCAGGGTGCCGTCCACGATCCATAGCCGGTCGGCGCCCGGTACCGGCCTGGGCGCCGGCTCCATCGAAAGCAAGGGCCCAAGACGCTGGACGACCCGGCAGACGGTGGCAGGTGAGCAGTCGAAGAGCGGGGTGAGCTGCCGCATGGTGACGTTCGTGCGGTAGTACACGGCGACCAGCAGCACCCGCTCGGCCAGCGGAAGACACCACGGCCGGCCACCGCCGGGGCCGTTACCGCGTCGCTCCCGCACCACCCGAAGCAGCTTCTCAAAGCGCCCCATCGGCACCCCGGTGAACGTCTCCACCCACACCGGCTCAGCCCGCAACACCCCACCTGTACAGGCAAAATGCCCGCCACCAAGCCTTCTGCAACACCCTTCAGCGTCGTTGGGACCGGCCACGCCGCGACGTGCTGCTACAGACCGGTCGAGGGTAGGTCGGCTCCGCCCGGGATGAGGGCCGGCTGAACGTCTGCCTGCTGGAGTTCGGCAAGCAGTTCGTTTTGGCCAGCGATCAGTTCGGTCAAGATGCGGCGGGCTGCGCGCAGGAGTTCGGCCACATCACCGCCGGCAAGTGCGTAGCTGACGGTCGCGCCCTCCCGGATGGAGACGACGATGCCCGAGCGGCGTAGCACGGCCAGTTGCTGAGAGAGGCTGGATGGTTCGATCTCGATCTCGCTGAGCAGGTCGCGTACCGGGACGGGGCCGTTCTGCAGCAGTTCCAAGACCCGGATCCGTACCGGGTGACCGAGCATGCGGAAGAACTCGGCCTTGGCCTGGTAGAGGGGGACCTGCATGTGAATCGCTCCCTGCCGGGTGAGGGCTGTGTCGGGGCACGGCGGCCTTCTGCGTGCCATCGCAGGCCGGTGCTGCGAACCGATCCTCGTGGATGCGGCCCCGCACACCCATGGGATTGCTCTGATATGGATGTAGCCAGTTGAAGAAATCTTCAAGTGGTGGGCGTGCGGGGTTATGGAGGACGCGGCTTGCTACACGGCCAGCCCCGCCTCGATCCGCTTGAGCTGGTGGCGGGCCATGGCCAGGTTCGATGTCTTTCTGTCGAGCACGAGGTAGAGGAACAAGCCGTTGCCACCACGGCCCTTGAGGGGCCGGAGGAGATGGTTCTGGCTGCCGAGCGTGATCAGTATGTCCTCGATTTCACCTTTGAGTCCGAGGTGTTCCATGGTGCGGACCTTGGCGCGGATCACGTCCGTGTTGCCGGCTGCCGCCACAGTCAGGTCGAGGTCCTTGCCGCCCCCCATGGTGCCCAGCGCCATACCGCTGGTGTAGTCGACCAGCGCAGTCCCCAATGCGCCCTCGATCGAAGTCATGATCTCCTTCAGGGAGACCTCCACATTGCTCATTCCAGCATCTCCTCCTGGGGTCTCTGCGCGGCTTGGGCATCATCGCCCTCCCCGCCCGTGCCCAGGACCCTATGCAGGGCCCGCGCCCGGCAGTCCTGTTGTTCCACTCTTGGACGAGGGAGCTCGAATATGGCGGATGATGCGATATTCGTGACGCATCATGTGCAGTACGTTGCCATCCTCGAATCGGTGGCGAAGGGCCCCTGACCAACCGGTTTTATGCGTGTGCGGGTGGTGTAGCCGTCGGCCGGGTCGTCGCCGGAGTTCCAGTGCTTGAACGCCTCGCGGGTGTAGCCGTGGCGGGATTCGGTGGCAAGCGGCAGGCTCCCGACGGCTTCGGCGAGCGGAATGGTCTGGGCGGCGTATGTGGGCGTGCCGGTGGCGAGGGAGGGGGCGGTGGCTTCGTCCAGGTCTTGGGTGGAGGCGGTGGACCAGGGCCGGTTGGTAGCGACCGGAGCTCGCGAGTGGGCCTTCACCGACAAGACGACCGTCGTCTGGTTTCGATCACTTCTTGCGACAGCGTTTGTTAACGAGTTTGGACAGCAGCGTCCGGTCAACGGCTTCGCGGATCGTCACGAGTTTTGAAGGCACCTGCTGATTGAGGCGAGTCGGGTCGGCGGGTTGCGGCAAGGCTGTCACAAGCTTCGAAGATCGCTTGACCTTGCCCCGGAGGGAGAGACGACAGTGTCTCTGTCGATCACCTGAGCGGGGGATCTGTGCTCGCTGGTCCAGGACGAAGAGGGGGAGTTCGCGTGACCGCGACCTGCGTCATTCTCGACATCGGTGGCGTGCTGGAGATCGCGCCGGAAACGGGATGGGTGCAACGGTGGGAGGAGCGGTTGGAGCTGCCACTGGGCACTGTCCATGAGCGGATGCACGACGTGTGGCGGGCTGGGAGTGTCGGGAGTATCAGCGAGCGCGAGGTGCACGAGCAGGTGGCGGCCCGTTTGGGTCTTGCCACTCCACAGGTTGAAGCTTTCATGGTCGATCTCTGGGCCGATTATTTGGGGACGCCGAACGAGGAGTTGATCGACTATGTGCGAGGGCTGCGCGGCAGCTGCAGGCTGGGCATCCTGAGCAACAGCTTCGTGGGCGCCCGGGAACGGGAGGCGTCGCTTTATCACTTCGACGAGCTGGTGGAGCAGATCGTCTACACGAGATCGGCATCGAGAAGC
Source organism: Streptomyces sp. NPDC007907 (assembly GCF_042959365.1). NCBI lineage: Bacteria > Bacillati > Actinomycetota > Actinomycetes > Kitasatosporales > Streptomycetaceae > Streptomyces > Streptomyces sp. NPDC007907. Next base: position 1,054,441 of record NZ_JBIBKR010000002.1, on the reverse strand, counting down.
CCGACCTGCGTGCCTTCGAGGCCGCATGCGCCAGCTTGGACGTGCGGCCGGAGAACTGCCTGTTCATCGACGACGTCGCAGTCAACATTGAGGCCGCCCAGGCGGCGGGCATGCAGGCGCATCTGTTCGAGGACAACGCCCGGACTGTCACGCGCATCGCAGCTCATCTGGATGCCGGGCCCCGGGCCGCAGGGCGGGTCCCGCTTGGATGACGTCGGCCTGGCCCGTCTCCACGGTTGCCGGCCAGGCGTTGAAACGATTGATCAGCCCGCTTCTGCGTGTTCGGCCCGGGCTCGGGTGCTGGCGAGGCGGTAGGAGTCGGTGCCGGTCTCGATGATGGTTCCGTTGCAGGTCAGGCAGTCGACGATGGCCGCGCGGAAGCGGGGGTCGGTGAAGGTCTTGGTCCAGCCGCCGAAGGACTCGTTGGAGGCGATCGCGACGCTGTTCTTCTCCTCACGCTCGGTCAGGACCTGGAAGAGGAGCTCAGCACCGTGCCGGTCGAGCTCCATGTAGCCGAGTTCGTCGATGCAGAGCAGGTCAACGCGGCCGTAGCGGGCGATGGTCTTGTTCAGATGCTTCTCGTCGGCCGCCTCGACCAGTTCGTTCACCAGCTTCGTGGCGAGCGTGTAGCGGACGCGGTAGCCCTTCATTGCGGCCTCGGTGCCTAGGCGCACGGGCGGCCTGGGGTCCTCTGGGAGCAGCTGCGTGAGGTGGAGGCCGACGCTCCCCGCGCGCTGCGCTGGGCGAAGCACGCCGCCCCGGCCTGACCGAAGCGGCGTGGTCAACGAAGGCGCACTTCAGGCTCTTCGGTTCCCGGCATCAGTACTTGGCCGACGGGCCCTCGGTCTCCTCGTCATGGGGCGCCTGGTGTCCCTCCACCAACTGACCGACCTCCTGGGGAACCCCATACAGCGCGTCCAGAACCAGACCCCAGGCCCGGTCCCGCAACTCCTCCGGCACCTCGTTCTCGATCTTCTCCGCAAGCCTGTCGATCTTGGAGTGGGCGTCATACTCGGTGCCCGTGGTCGGTGGGGTCACCACTGCCCACACCAGTCGGCCCGCCCCGGCCGCCGCTCGGCCTATGCTGCCGAGCACCGATCCCACATCCATCTGCGCCCCATCCCATGGCGGTTGATGCCCTGCCGCAGCGAGAACTGCCTCAGTATGCGGGGCAGCCACCCGCGTCTCTTCAGGCGGTGGCCTGCCCCGCTCCGCAACAGAGCGGCGATCTTTCCTGCGGTGCAGGCCGGAGCAGGTCCTTGAGAACGACGACGACCTCGATCACCGCAGGGCGACCCGGGGTCTCCTGCTGTCCCGGCCTTGCGGCGTGGCACCGGAGGGTTGCCTGCTGTTCGCGTCCGCGCCTGTGTGGTCCTGTCCCCATCGAGGAGTGTGTCGTACGGCGTTTTGCCGGTGGGTGAGGACAGCTCGGTACCCGGATCGGGCGGCCCGGAGCGCTATGCCGGCCCGGCGCCCGCGGGTGCACGGGAGGTTACGACCTTCCGGCGAGCGCAGGGGGGGAACGATGACTGGGCAAGTGGTGATCCGCCGGCTTTGCCACGGCCTGGAGGCGATCACCGGCTTTATCGAGGCGGTGCGGAGCGTACGAGGTGCTGCGCGGGTTCGGGTGAAGCGCGTGGCATGCCGCTCTCGTATGCCGCACCGCGTCGCCCGGGCGCCGACGCGGCCCTGATGCACAGTATGGCGCTGCGAAAAGGCGGCTCGAGCCTTGTCAGTCCTGTCCGTAGCCCGGGCTGTCCGGGGCAGGGGGGAAGGCCAGACCGGTCGGTGTGTTGAGGCCTGTGAAGCCGAGTGTCACCTGTCCTCCTCCTGTCTCGCGGACGCGCACCACGCGGTTGTTGAACCCGTCGGCCACGTACAGGTGGCCGTTGCCGTCGAGGGCGAGTCCGAGCGGGGAGTTCAGTCCGGTGACGGGAACGGTGCTCTGCCGGCCGCTTGCGGTGGCGATCTTCACCACTCGGTTGTTGCCGCTGTCGGCGACGTACAGGTCGCCTCCGGTGCCGAGTGCCAGCCCGGTCGGCTGGGAGAGACCCGTGGTGGGCACGGTCTGCTGGCCGCCGCCGTCCACCGCGACCCTGACGACCCGGTCGTTGACGAAGTCCGAGACGTACAGATGCCCGTCAGGTGCCCAGGCGAGCCCCCAGGGGTGCAGCAGTCCCTGCGTGGCCAGCACGGTCCGGCCTCCGCCGTCGGCGGCCACTTTCACGATCCGGTCGTTGAAGCTGTCGGCGATGTACAGGTTCCCGGCCGGGTCGACCGCGAGCCCCAGTGGGCGCGACAGATCGCCCGCCGGTACGACCGACTGCTCCCCGCCGTCCGGGGGCAGGACGACGACCCGGTTGTTGCCGGTGTCGGAGACGTAGAGCCGGCCGGCGGCATCCCAGGCCATACCGGTCGGACGCACCAGGCCGTCGAGGGGGACGGTGACCTGTTCACCGCTGTACGCGGACAGGGTCAGCACCCGGTTGCCGCCGTAGTCGGACACGTACGGGGCCGGGCCGACGGGCGTGCGGGTGTCACCGGCCCGGGCGGCGTCCGTCGCTCCGGCGGGCAGCGCGCAGAGCAGGACCAGTCCCAGCGCGGCGGCCAGCCGCCGGGACCATCTCCGGGTCGGCCTGCGGCCGCTCGTGGCCGATCCGGCCGTCATCCGTTCCATGACTCACCCGTCTGTGTGCTCCGACGGTCGGCCCCGTGCCGTACCCCTCGCCGACTTTAGGAAGCGCCGCGTGCCGGTGCGGGAGACACGCCACCGGGCTGTTCGCCCGCCACTCCAATGCCCCCGGAACGTGTCGGTCGGGGGAAGCGCCACGCCGTAGCCGGCTGGGACGCTTTGGGCGCGCTCGCGCCGTAGACGATCGAGCGCATAGACCGGTCCGGCAGGTGCAGCGGGTATCAACCCGGTGTCCGGCCGGAAGCCTACGACCCGGACTTGGCAGGGGCCTGCCTCTGGTGGCCGCGGCCGGGCCGCGGGCCGGTTCGCCCGGCTTCGCGCCGTGGGCCACGCCTTTACGGACGAAGTCGTTGCCCGCCTCTGCCCACTCAAGGACCGGCACGTCGATTTCCTGGACCGCTGCCTGTTCCATATCAAAGCCAGTGGCCCCGGCCGGGGCCTGCGCTCCTTCCGGGACCCGGGCGTCGCCGAGCCGATGGGGATTGACGGGCAGCGCACCGGACCGTCCTGGTCCCTCGTTGCACCCTGCGGGGGCTTGGCGCCCAACTCTTTGTGACGCCTTCGCGGCAGGCGTTACAACACGTCGGGTGCGTTCTCCCGGGTGGGATCTTCGGGTGTCGGGTGATCTGGACCGTTGGCCAGGGCGGCGGCATGCAGCGCCGCTTCGACCCGGCGGTTGCTGTTCATGGATGCCGTGACGGTCGTCATCGCCAGGAGGAGGACGCCGGCGGCGTAGAGGGGGGTGCGGATGTCGTAGGTCGTGGCCAGCCAGCCGCCGAGGAAGGCCCCGAGGGGGGCGGCGCACATGGCCAGCATGCGGGATGTGGAGGCCACCCGGCCCATGAGGCGGGCCGGGACGATGGCCTGCCGGAGGGAGGGTCCGAGCACCATCGTGGCGCCCATGCCGGCCCCGCAGACGGCGAGTGCCAGCCCGGCCACGTACGGGTTCGGGGCAGCGGCCAAGCCCAGGATGGCAAGCCCTTCGACAGCGGCTGTGCAGGTCAGTGCGGTGCCGGTGCCGAGTCGTCGGCCAAGGTAGGAGGCGATGCCGGCACCGAGCAGGCCGCCTGTGGCCTCCGCCGTGAGGAGCAGGCCGAAGCCGTAGGTATCAATGCCGAGGCGGTCGTGCGCGAAGAGAGCGAGGACGGTCTCCACAGCGAGGAAGGCGACGTTCCCGACCGCCGGGCGGAGCGCGAGGCCGAGGAGCACCCGGTCCCGGAGAACGTACGAGGCCCCGGCCCGTGCCTGGCGAAGCAGCGACTCGCGGACCTCCGGCAGGGGCCGGGGCATGGCGGGCAGCGTACGTACGAGCAGTGCGGAGAGCATGAACGACACAGTGTCGGCGAGCAGCGGAACCGCACGCCCGAACGCGAGCAGCGCGCTGCCTGCAGGTGGCCCGGCGAAGCCGGACATGGCGGTCTGGGCTCCGCGCAAGCGGGAGTTGGCGCGCTCCAGGAGTGCGGGGTCGCGGCGGAGCAGATCGGGCAGATAGGCCGTGGCGGCCGTATCGAAGAAGAGTCCGCCGAGGCCGAGCAGGAAGGCGACGGCCGCGAGCAGCGGAATGCTGAGGACGTCGAGCGCGGCTGCCGCCGCGGGTATCGCGAGTAACACCGCACGTGCGGTGTCCGTGACCCACATCGTGCGCCGGCGGTCCCAGCGGTCCACCAGCGCACCGCCGAGCACTCCGAAGAGGAGCCATGGCAGCGTCCCCGCGGCCGTGACGGCGGCGAGCGCCATCGGATCGCGCGTCAGCGTCAAGGCAAGCAGCGGCAGCGCGGCGTGCGTCACCCCGTCGCCGAGCGAGGACACCGTCTGTGCGGTCCACAGCCGTCCGAACCCGGCCGGCAGTTTCCGAAGGTCTGAGGTCACTTGGCGTCCCCTTCGGGGTGCCGGCGCGGTGCCGGGTGGAACAGTGCGAAGACGAGTGACGCGTCCGGCAGTGACGGATCGGACAGTTCCCGGTATTCGTCGGCCAGTGCCTGCAGGCGCGCCCCCAGCTCGGTGAACTGCTCGTCGGTGAGGCGCAGATGCGCCATCCGCACGTGCCGTGCGGCATCTGCCGGCGCCGCCTCCAGGTCCGCCACCGCATGCCGCATCAGCACATCGGGCCCTCCCTCGCCCGGATCGGGCACCACGATCGTCCGCGCGGCCATCGCGTAATACCGCTCGGTGACCCCCCGTACCTTCCGCGTCCGCACGACCTTAACCAGGCCGGCTCGTTCCAGCAGTCGCACGTGATAGCTGGAACTCCCCTTCGCAAGGCCGACCCTCTCGGCGATCTGCGTAATCGTCGCCGGCTCGAAGCGGAGCACGGCCATGATCCGGTGGCGCGTGAGATTGGCGACGGCGCGCAGTTGCTCGTCAGTGGTGACGTGAAGCGTCTCGGGAAGATCATCGGTAGGCATACCAGCAATGGTCAACGATTCTTGACCATTGGGCAACGGGTTTTTCGTGCGGACTCGGGGAGATCTGCTGTCGGGCGCGCGAGACCTACAGCCAAGCCCTCCACCCGCCGCCGTCCGGGGAGCTGTCAAACCTTCGTTCTCTCAAAAGATCGCGCTGGGGGAAGGCGAGGAAGAGTCCCGTCTGTTGCTGTGTTTCGCGGCTCCGCGGGATCCGGTGATGGTCGCGGACTGGGGCAGCTGCAACGTGTCGACACCGCAGGGCAGGACCGGGCCTGGGGCTGGGCGGAGCTCAAGGCGTGCGTGGAGCGGAGGGCCATGTCCGTGTGCTCTTCGGACACCGCGAAGGAGTAACACCGGTCGGGCAGTGGGTCGCGGAGCAGCGAAGGACCTGTTCGGCTGGGGTGATGAGCGGCCAGCGTGGACTCCCCCTCCTGTCGGGCCCGCCAGTACGCCGCCGGGGCTCGAGGGAAGCACCTCGGGTGCCGGGAAAAGAGAGTCAGGCCCCGGCGGCACCGCCCTGATGAGGGGTCAGATGCTGCCGGGGCGGCCTGACCAGCAAGATCCACCCTGCCGGAGAGGGAGCCGGGTGCGGGGGTGCCCGCCGCCGAGGCGGTGGCCCCGGATGCGTTCCATGACGGGGGATGAGGTGCGGGGCATCGTCCCGCTGACCCGGCGTGATCAGCGGGGTCAGTGGGACGGCGCCAGGGGGCGTCTGCGTCGGTATTCTCGCCGCGGGCTTCGATGAGCGGGACTCTGGAAGACGGCGCACCAACCGAATCGCGCACCGGGAAGAGCCCGGGTCATCGGCCCGGGACCGCGCCGACTCGGGCCAGCACGTCAGCGGCCAGCTCTCGCGGGCTCAGCTCGCCGTCCAGGAACACGGTGTCATGGGGGAGGGTGTTCACTGCAGCCATACACGACTCGATTTTGGACTTGCACCATGTGCGGACTCGCTCATCCTGCGCGGGATCGTCCGGCGTGAAGCTCCGCCCCTCGATCCGCTTCACCAGCACCTCCTCGGAGACCTTGAGGAAGAAGTGGTGAACAACGATCCCCGCGTCCTTCAGCGCACCGAAGATCTCTGCGACATAGCCGGGGTTGACCAGCGTCATGGGCACCAGTACGGGCCGCTGATACTCCTGGACGAGTCCCACGGCCAAGGCCGCGACCTGCCGCCTCCACAGCCGCAGATCCTGGAAATCGCCGGTCGGGACCTTCACGATCTCGCGCAGCACATAGCCGACCGTCTCCGGGTCATAGACCAGCGCCCGGGGCCAGCGCGGGCGCAGTTCGTCCACCAGCGTGCTCTTCCCGCTGCCGATTGCGCCGTTCACCCAGACGATCACAGACATCTCCCCCGTCGATGGATACCCTGCCGGCACACGGCCGTTCCCTGAACCACACACCGCGACGCGAGGGTGGGGCCAAGGCTCCATGACAGATCATGCCCGAACGATCGAAGAGTGAGGGCACCCGGGCCACTGGCCCCCGTCGCTACCGTCAGTGCTCTGGTCATCGTCCATGAGCCGGTGCGCGTGTGCGCCGCTGCCTGACGCGCCGCCGGTCCAACGCCGGCGCCGCTTGATCCGGGAATTGCAGATGCCGGGGGGCGTGTTGCGAGCCGGCTCGGCTGGCTGCTTTCCCGGCGGGGAGCGATCTCATCGAGCATCAGCGGCTTGCTGTGAGCGGTGAGCAGTTGACGCTCCTGCCGGGTGCCGTGCTTCGTGGCGCATTGCCGCTGTTGACCCCTGTGTCCGCTCATGCGACGTTCAGACCGCCCTCGCGCCGGGGGTGGTCACTCGACTGAGAGGAAAACATGGTGACGACGGGCAAGAGAACGCGCAGAGGTTCAGCGGCCGTGGTCATGTTGTCGGCGCTCGCCATCGCTGCGGCCATGGCAGCACCGCCCGCGGTGGCGGCCGGGGGTACGCCTGCCCGGGAATCGCTGACAGTGACACGAAGCGCTTGGAGCGACCCGACGCCCGAGGAGCAGGAGAAGCTGCGAGAAGTGGCCGGTGCGATATGGAGCCCCACACTGGCGGCCGGCTGGAACATGAACGCGGACGTGGCCGACATCCTGTCGACCGCCACCGGAGAGATCCTCCGGTGTAGTGAAGCGTTCGCGCTCGTGCCGCGCCCGCCCGGCTTCGTCCCCGGGCTGGGCTACCTGGTCAGCTACGGGAAGAACCTGCGCGAGTACTTTCTCGCCGTCAAAAACAACCGGACGTATCGCGCCTGCGTGGTCACCGCCGCCGCCAACTATCGCTCACCCATCGAGATCGCTTCTCTGGGTGTCTGAGCCGGCGCAGGAAGAGTCCGGCACAGGTGGCCCCGGCCCTCGGCAGGCCGCCGGGCGGACACGACGGCGCGGTGGAAGTGGTGGAGGGATCGTGAGCCTGGGTGCACGGGGACGGCTTAAGTCCCCTTGCACCCACGCTCATCGCCCATGGCGGGTCGCGCTCCCGGATGCTGTGCGTCCCCGGCCGCTTGCGATGCGCGTGGGGCGGTGCAGACGAAGCCGTCGTCGGGCAGGTGCACGATGAGGTGATCGGCGGAGCCGAGCTGGGCGACGGCCTGCTGCATTTCGGCGCGCCGGGTGGTCAGGGAAGCCGGTACCGGGGGCGGTGTTGGCGGTGCGCGGGCCCGTGGGCGCTGGAGGGCGGGCCCGCGCACGTTCAGCGAGCGGGCCGGCGGTCGTGCACGCCGTGGTCGTGCACGACCTGGGCCTGGCGGGCGGCCCTGCGTCGGCGCGGCTTTGCCGATCAGGCAGTGGTGAACTCGGTGACGTGCCCATCGCGCAGCGTCAAGTGGGCGCCGTTGAAGCGGGAGCGCATGCGCCGGTCATGGGTGACCACCACGACCGTGCCCTGATAGCCGGTCAGTGCCTGCTCCAGTTCCTCGACCAGCGCGGGCGCGAGGTGGTTGGTGGGTTCGTCCAGCAGCAACAGGTCGACCGGCTCGGTCACCAGCCGGGCCAGTTCGATGCGGCGCCGCTGCCCGTACGACAGGTCCTGCACCCGCTGGCGGAGCTCGTCCGGGCTGAACAGCCCCAGGGAGAGCAGCGTTTGGGTGTGTTCGTCGATGTCGCCCGCCCGCCCGCTGCTGAACGCCTGAAGCACCGTCGTATCGTTGCGCCACGGTGTGTGGTCCTGGCGCAGGTGTCCCACCCGGCCCGGCACCCGTACGGATCCGCTGTCGGGTGCCAGCTCTGCGGAGAGCACCCGCAGCAGCGTCGTCTTGCCCGCCCCGTTGGGGCCGGTGACCAGCAGCCGTTCACCGGGCCCCAGACGCAGGGAGTCGATGCTGAGCCGGTCGCCGACCCTGACACCGGTCAGTTCGGCCACCGTCTTTTGAAGCAGTGCGGCCCCGGTGGTGATCTGTGCGGTGAAGGTGAGCGGCTCGGGCGGCGGCGCGACCGGGTTCTCGGTCAGCCGCGCCACTCGTTCCTTGGCGTTGCGGATGCGCACCATCGCCCCGTGCCCCCGCCCGCGCATGCGGAACTGGCCGGCGCCGAAGACGGCGAAGGGCAGCTTGCGCGGGATGGCGTCCAGGCGCGCCACGTTGGAGGCGACCAGGTCGCGGCTGCGGTCCAGCTCGGCGCGCCACTGCTCGTACTCCGCCAGTCTGCGCTGCCGCTGTGCCGCCTTGGCAGCCAGATAGCCTTCGTAGCCGTTGCCGTAGCGCATCACTTTGCCGGAGTCGATCTCCAGGATCGTGGTGGTGAGCCGGTCGAGGAAGAGCCGGTCGTGGGTGACCGCCACTACTGTGCCGCGGTGCTTGCGCAGGTGTTCCTCCAGCCAGCCCACCGCCCGGTCGTCCAAGTCGTTGGTCGGTTCGTCCAGCAGCAGCAGCTCCGGTTCCGAGGCCACGGTGGCGGCCAGGGCGAGGCGGGAGCGCTCGCCGCCGGACAACGTGCCCAGCCGCCGGCCGCGTTCCAGGCCGGGCAGCCCGAGCCCGTGCAGCGCGATCTCCACCCGAGCGTCGGCCTCGTAGCCGCCGCGCGCCTGGTAGCGGTCCACCAGCGCGCCGTAGCTCTCCAGGAGCCCGGCAAGTTCGGGATCCTGGCCCGTTGGGTGGGGCCGTTCGGCCAGCTGGGCCTCGGCCCGGCGCATGTCCTCCTCCAGTTCCCGAAGATCGGCCAAGGCCAGATCGACGGCGTCCTGGACCGTGGCGTCCGGTGGCAGCTCCAGTGTCTGGGCCAGATAGCCGACGCCACCGGGCGCGACCACCTTCAGCGCACCGTTGTCCGGCTGTTCCCGCCCGGCGATCAGCTTGATCAGCGTGGACTTGCCTGATCCGTTGTCCCCGATGACACCGACCTTCTCCCCCGGCTTGATGGTGAAGCCGATCCGGTCGAGTACGACGTGGTCCTGGTAGCGCTTGGTGATGTCATGCGGAGCGAGTTGCGCTGTCGACACGTGGGAGTCCTCCTGATCAGCACGGGGTCGAGTGATGTCGCCGCGCACACAGCAGAGCCTCAGGAAGACGCAGACAGCCGGATCATCCGGCAGTCAGGAGTGGTTTCGTCCAGCAAAAACAGCGCATGGCGAAACAATCGCAGCGCGTTCGCTTCCTCAGGCGTGCACGGTCGGACGCAGGAACGGAGCCAGGCTCGACGTCCCACGCCCTTGCGAACCACACGTACTGATCACAGGGAACCCATGCCGCCACCGTAGACGACACGAAGCGGCACCAGCAACCGGTTTGCGGCCGGAAGCGGGCCGGAGGGCCGGTCCTCCTGCACCCCTCCCGCCCCGGGGCACGGCCGGGGACAGGCCCGCGCAGCGCACGCCGGCTGCGGCCCCCAACCCCGCCTTCGGCACGGTGCTTTGTGCACTCGGCGGACAGCACCTCACCCGCCCGGGGAGCCGGCCCTGCAGCCAGGCCGCCCCGGTTGCAGGGCACTTCGGTCTCGATCTGCACCTCCGGGACGCGGCGGCAGGACCTCGATGCATTCCCGCAGCGCCTCGATCCCCTACGCAGTGCGCGCGCCAACCGCGATCCAGACCCGGTTCCGCGGCCACGTAGAGCCTCGGGGCGGCGGCCCGCAGCCCGTCGCTGCCGCGGCAACCGCTGCCCTGCGGTGCGGCCCGGCCGCCTCCCTGGCGCGCCGACCATGTGGCCAGGTGCGGCAGCTGTGTTGCGTGCGAGCTTGCACAGGCGGGTGGCGTCCTGGGCGAGGGGGTGGACGCCAGAGCAGGGTGGGCGTGAGGCAGGGCAGGGTGCTTCCGGCCGTTTTCTCAGCGGACTTTGAGGGCTGTCTTAAGGGTTCTTGAAGAAGACCTTCGAACAAGGGTTTGCGGCCCGGGCGGGTTCTAGGCTCTCGAGCACCCCCCACAGGGTCCGGTGGCCGCGATCGCGGCCACCGGACACAGGGGGCGCGTCAGCCGACCGAACAGACCGAGGTGTCCTTACATGGGTTCCCGCCGAGCCGCCCGCCCCTCCCGCTCGAACGCCCGCCGCCCCAGTGGGCCAAAGAGGCGCGGTCCCGCGCTGGCCATGGGAGCCGTCGCTGCGATCGCGGGCGTCGGGATCACCGTGGCCGTCGTCAGCAGTGAGGACGGCGACGCCTCGGAGCGGGTGATCGCGGACAGCGCGGACCAGCCGTCGGGCGCCCAGGGCGCCTCCGGCGGGGCGGCGCCGGATGCTTCCGCTTCGGCGCGTGCGCGTGCGAGCGCCACGGCGAGCAGCTCACCGAGCGCGAAGCCGAAGCACAAACACAAGCAGTCGGCGAGTCCCTCCCCCGGGGCACGGAAGACGACCGTTCCCACATCGAGGCCACTCGCGGGGACGGCGGCGAAGAGCGGCGGCGGGGCGGTGGCGGGCGGTTCCGGCGGTGTGCGGCCGGGCGGCAGCGGAGCGGACTCCGGGCCGGGGACGGGGTCCGGTGGCGGGCCCGAGGCGCAGGTGCTCGCGCTGGTCAACAAGGAGCGGGCCGCGGCAGGATGTGCGCCGCTCACGGCGAACGAGCGGCTCACCCGGGCCGCCGACGACTACAGCGACGTCATGGCCCGCAGCGGCGTGATGTCCCACACCGGTCCCGACGGCTCGACGATGACCACCCGCGTCGAGGCCGCAGGCTACGAGTGGTCGACCCTGGGCGAGAACATAGCCCAGGGCCAGGCGGATGCCGCCTCGGTGATGAAGTCCTGGATGAACAGCCCCGGACACCGCGCGAACATACTCAACTGCTCCTTCAAGGAACTGGGCGTGGGCGTCCACTTCGGCGACGGCGGCCCCTGGTGGACCCAGGACTTCGGCGCCGGCCGCTGACCCCACTCCCCCATGGCCGCCAGGCCGCCGGCGTCGGTCACTTGCCCCGCTCGGCTCTGTACGTGAGAACGGACAGCACTTCGACACCGGTTCAACAGACACCGGACGGCCCGGCGCAGGGCCGCAAGGTTCACCCGTTTCGACAGCACCCCGGTGCCTGCCCCGGAGCGGTTGGGCACCGCACGGTCAGCGAAGGGTCTGCACTCCGTAGAGCGCGCCGATCGCGGTGGCGAGGGCACCGAGCAGGAGCCGGAGGGCCCTCTCAGGCAGGTGCGGCTGGAGGCGTGCCCCGAGGTAGCCGCCCAGGAGGCCGCCGGCGCCGCAGGATAGGCCCAGCAGCCAGTCGGGGGCGACGTGGCCAGTGGTGGCCAGGGACAGCAGCGCGTAGGTGGCCGCGCCGACGAGGGAAGTCACGAAGGTGGAGGCCAGGGCGGCAGGTGCGACGGCCGCGACCGGTACGCCGCGGCCGACCAGGATCGGGCCCAGCAACGAGCCGCCCCCGATTCCGTAGATGCCGCCGGCTACGCCGACAGCCAGGGCCAGCGACGTCGTCGCGCGGGGCGAAGGCTGGTGCCGCGTGTGAGGTGGGGCCGGGCGTACCGTCCGCAGCCACAGCCACAACCCGAGCGGCAGCAGCAGCACCGCTACGAGGAGGCGGAAGATTCCCGGGCCGGGAACAGCGCAGACGCGGATCACGGCCCCGATGACGACGCCCGGAACGGTACCCGCGATCAAGAGCCGGGTCAGCGGTCCGCCGAACTGTCCGGCCCGCCCGTAGCGCAGGAGGGCACCGGGGCCGGCCACAACGTTGTAGAGCAGGTTCGTCGGTGTCACGGCCGGGCTGGGCACACCCAGCACACTCACCTGCACGGGCAACAGGAAAACCGCTCCGGAGACACCCACGGGCACGGTGACGACGGAAATCAGAAACCCAGCGGCGAGACCGAGCAACGCCCACGACCACTCCACGTTCCTGCCCCTCGACACTGTCCAATCGGTACCCGAAACGGGCACCGGACCAGGCGCCTTCCGCCCTCGAGACCACCGGCCCCACCTCGATCCAACCACCTCCCACAAGGTGAACGACCGCCGCCCAAACACGCGAACAAAACCACCGCTCACCGCCCCGGCCGCCAGCGCCGGCCGCAGCCCCCCTCCGCCAGCCCCTGCCGGTGCCGGCCGCTGATCCCGCTCACCTCCCCGCCCCGGCCGCCGGCGCCGGCCGCTGACCGGACCCAACTCCCCCCGGCGGCCCGGGCCGGCCGCCGCTTCCGGCGCCGGCCGCCGGCCCAGGTCACTGCTCTGCGCCGCCGGTCCCGGCCCTGTCGGCCCACGCGAACGACACCCGCACCCGGACGCCGCCCAACCGCCCCCGCATAACCGCCAGTTCGCCATCGCCCGCCCCAAGGCCCGGGCCACGACGGCTCTTCTCCAAGGCAAAGGCGACCCGGGACAAGGACGAGACCGACTCCGCGGCGGTGCTACCACTGCTCGACACATAGGCACGCGCCCTGGCTGGCGGACGCGATCAAGGTGATCGCCAACCACCCCCGGCTTCGCCGGCTCCTTCGGCACCAGCCGAACGTAAGCGGCAAAACGTCGCAGAGACCCCAGTTCCGAGAGCCGGGGCATGGTGAAGAGACGTTCAACACTCCGGGGCCGGAAGCACTTCCCACCGCACCCCACGTAATGCGCCACCACGGGAGGCCCGTCCGTCAGTTCGCCCCCGGCCCGAACCGACGCTTGTACGCCGACGGCGTGATGCCGGTCTCGCGGCGCATCAGCGCGCGCAGATTGGCAGCGGTCCCAAGCCCGCTGCTTCGCGCGACTACCTCGAACCGGGACTCGCCTCGCTCAATCAACCGGCACGCCAGAGCCAGCCGTTCCCCCGTCAGCCACGCCAGCGGCGTCGTGCCCAGTTGCGCCTGGAAGCGGCGATGCAGCGTCGCCGGACTGACCGCAGCACGCGTCGCAAGGCCGGACACCGTGAGCGGTGCGTCCAGCCGTTCCTGCGCCCAGGCCAGGACAGGCGCCAAGGACTCATCCGGCAGGTCGGGCACGGGGCGCTCAACGAACTGCCGCTGCCCACCGTCCCGGTGTGCCGCGAAGACCAGCCGTCGGCTCACCGAGTTGGCGATCTCCGCGCCGTGGTCACGCCGGACCAGATGCAGCCCGAGATCGAGCGCGGCTGCACTGCCTGCCGCGGTGAGGATGTCACCGTCGTCCACGAACAGCACGTCTGCTTCGAGCTGGACGAAGGGGTAGCGGGCCCGGAAGGAATCCGCCCACTGCCAGTGCGCGGTGGCCCGGCGCCCGTCGAGGACGCCCGCCTCGGCCAGTGTGAAGGCGCCGCTGCAGAAGCCGACCAGGCGCGCACCGCGGGCGTGTGCCCGGCGGACGGTAGCGAGCACGGCGGGACGACGGGGCACCTCTATGTCCGGCCGGTTGGGGACGATCAAGGTGTCCGCCGCGTCGGCCGCTTCCAGGCCGGCGACTCCAGTGAGCGTGAAGAATCCGTCTCGCATCAGGGTGCGGGGCTCGGGCGAACAGAGCCTGAAGTCATAGAGATCACGGCCGACTTCCGGTCTGCGCAGACCGAAGACCTCGGTGGCGCAGCCCAGCTCGAAGGGGTTGGAGTTCTCGTCCACGATCACGACGACCCTGTGCACACCCGCCGCGTGAGCTGCGTGCGAGGATTCTTTCGCCATGTGCGATTTCTAGCACTCACGGCGGCCATGCGAAACGGCTCAGGATGAACCCATGAGCAGCGAACCCATCCCCCTCAGAAAGGCTCTGGCCTCCTTCGATGCCCTGTGGAGCCCCCGCATCGTCACTCACGTCAACGACTATGACGTCCGCATCGCCAAGGTCGAGGGCGAACACGTCTGGCACGTGCACGACGACACCGACGAGTTCTTCCTGGTACTCGACGGCGAGCTGCGCATCTGCCTGCGCGAGCCCGACGGGCAGCGCACGGTCCTGCTCCCGCAGGGGGCGGTCTTCACCGTCCCCCGAGGCACAGAGCACAAGCCGTACGCTCCCTCCGGCGCCGCCATCCTCATGTTCGAGCCCACCGGGACACCGACCGTAGGCGATCGCCACGACGAGATCCCAGAGCACGTCGACTCAACAACCGGACACGCACTCAGCACCTGACCCGACAGGCTTCGCCAGGCGCCACTGTTCATGGTGTCAGCCTGCCACCGGGTCGGTTACTCGCCGACTGCCCGTCGCTGGCCACAGGCACCCCACCATCGGGCACCGGTCACTGCACTGCGGTCACCGCGCCGCGCCGCCGGTTCCGGCCGTGTCGGCCAGTGCGAACGACACCCGCACCCGGGCGCCGCCCAACGGCGCCCGGGTGATCGTCAGTTCGCCATCCGCTGCGCGGGAGGCCCGGGCCACGATGTCCAGGCCCAGCCCCGTCGAACCACCCACGCTCACCCCCCGCGTGAGCGCCGCGTCGGGGTCCGCAACGCCCGGCCCTGCGTCGTCGACCGTGAGGAGAACATGCCGCTCGGCCCGCTCCACGCGCACGGCGAAGGCGGTGCCCTCCGGGGTGTGCCGGAAGACATTGCCGATCAAGGCGTCGACGACAGCCGCCAGGTCATCATCGGGGAAGGCAACGGGCGCAGGGCGCGGCGTAAGCGAGCGCTCGTACGATCGTGCTTGCTGGGTGGCCAGGACCGACCAGAAGTCCAGGCGCATGGCGACCACCTCCGCGACGTCGCACCGCTTGGCCTGGCCTGCGGCCGCGCGGGCCGGCTGCGCCGCGGCCAGCGGGGTGCGGGCCGCGGCGATGATCGCATCCAGTTCGCTCTCCAGTTGCCCGGCCGCCGTGGCGATCCGCCGGGCGCTGGGCGTGGACCCCATCCGGTCGGCCTCCAGATAGAGAGCGGTCAGCGGGGTGCGCAGGCGGTGTGAGAGGTCGGCGACCAGTTCGCGCTCGACGGCGAGAAGGTCCAGGACGCGGTCGGCCATGGTGTTGAACGCCGCACCCGCCTCCTCAAGTTCGGGCGGGCCGTCGGGCTTAACACGCGCGTCCAGGTCGCCCGACCCCAGAGCCAGCGCCGCGCGTTTGAGGCTGCGTGAGGAGCGCACCACGCGAGCACCCAGCCGGTCGGCCACCAGGACCGACCCGGCGACCAGACCCAGCGCGAGCAGCGCCATGACACCCCAGGACGCGGCCACGCCCCGCGAGAGATCCGCCGCGGGCACGAACGCTTCCACGACCGCGACCCGCTCGCCCGGCAGGACGACGGGCTGGAGATAGACCCAGCCGCCAGCAGTGTCCACGGCAAGCGTCTCGCGCCCGCGCACCGCCCGCTCGAGCGCCTGACCGGGCGCGTGGGGGGTACCGACGAAGGCGCCGTCGGGCAGCCGTACGACGAGCTGGTCGGAGGAGCCGAGCTCGGCGACGGCCTGCTGCACATCCGCCCGCCGCGTGGTCAGGGCGAGCACCGGGGACAAGGCGGCCGCCCGCTGCTCGGCAGCCGTGGTGGCCCTGTCCCGTGCCTGTTCACGCACCAGGAGAGCCAGGGGGATCAGGAAGGACAGAGCCACCATCGAAGTGACGGCCAGGGCGATCCCCGCCAGGGCACGTCTCATGGCGAACTGACCAGCTTGATACCCAGACCGCGCACCGTATGCAAATAGCCCGGTTTTCGCGCCTTCTCGCCCATCTTGCGGCGCAGCGCGGACAGGTGCACGTCGACCGTCTGGTCCTCCACATACGGCTGCTGCCACACCTCGGCCAGAATGCGCCGGCGGGTGACGACCTGGTCGGCATGGGCGGCCAAGTAGGCCAGCAGGTCGAACTCACGGCGGGTCAGCGCCAGTTCCCGGCCCGCCAGATGTGCGGTGCGCGCCATCGGGTCGATACGCAGGTCCGCCACCTGCACAACCGGCTGCCGGGCCGCCGCGGTGTCGGCGGGCACCGACCGGCGCAGCACGGCGGCGAGCCGGGCGGCGAGCTGGCCGCCGGAGAACGGTTTGACCAGGTAGTCGTCGGCCCCCGCGTTCAGCAGCCGGATGATCTCGCTCTCGTCGTCACGGGCCGTGGCGACCAGGACCGGCACCCGGGAAATACCCCGGATCATGCGCAGCACGTCCAGACCGTCGAGATCGGGCAGCCCCAGATCCAGCACCACCATGTCCGGCGGACTCTGGGTGATCTCACGCAGCGCCTCAAAACCCAGGTGGGTGGTGCGGACCACGTAACCGTGCCCGGACAGCACCTCGATCAACGCAGCCCTGATCACCGGATCGTCCTCAACGACAAGTATGGAGGCCATGAGCAAGCACCGTAGCCGGTCCGACACCATAGTGCCGTGCCCCGCCTCCTGCGCTACCTCACCCTATGGCTCGCCTGCACCACAGCCAGCGCCACCGCCGTCATCCTCACCATCCACTTCGTCACCGGCTCCACTCGCCCCACCGCACCCGTCGCACAAACCGCACCCAGCCAACCCCCCAAAACCCCACGACCCAGCACCACCACCGCGAAAGCTTCCCCAAGCCCGTCGGCAAGCCCGCGCACACCCAGCCCACCCCCAAGCAGCAAAGCCGCGGCCGACCCCAGCCCCATACCCACCTCCACGCCGACACCCAACACCCGCACCCCGCCCCCCGCGGCGCCGACCGCCACCAACGGCCCCGACTGCCAGGACGACGACGCCGATGTCTACACCGTGCCCTCCCAAGGCGGCAAAGCCACAGTCCGATTCGGCGACGACGCCGTATGCCTCATCTCAGCGGTTCCCAACCAAGGCTTCACGGTGAGCACCCACCGCACAGGAGCTCAGACCCTCACCGTGACCTTTACCGCCAGCCACCACCGATCCGACATCACCGCCACCACCCAGCCCCAAAACCATGCCAGCATCCGCGAAACCTCCTGGTAACACACCCAACGACCAACCCTCGCCGGGCCACCGGACCCGCCCTGGTCGAGAGGCCGCCCCCGTAACAGTCCAACCGCCCCGACGGACCCCGATCCCGTACCAAAGAGTTGAAAGCAACCCACCTTCCGCATCAGCCGGACCACCCACCGACCACGAGCCCAAGCGCCCGGCTTCATAACCGACTTGCGACACCGTTTGTCACCGGGTTCGGGCAGCGCTCGGTGATCGCAGGGTAAGAAAATGTCGATGAGAACTGACACCGGTCGTGAGGGCACTGCGACACCACACTGCGAAGATCTCCGGAACCTCCACCACAGCTCGGTTGACCCACCAGACTTGTCCCAACGGAGAAGGGACGGCAAGCATGGCAAACAGCGCACTTCTGGTGATGGACGTCCAACGGGACGTCGTGGCCATCGCCGATGACGGTTCCGGGTATCTGCCTCGCTTGCGAAGGGCGATCGACGGTGCCCGGGCTGCAGGTATCACCGTGATCTACGTGGTGCTCGGGTTACGGCCGGGCGATCCAGAAGTCAGCCCCCGCAACAAGGTGATGACAAACGCCGTGCGGGCCGGCCTGTTCACCGAGGGAGCCCCTGGCACCGAGATCCATGATGACGTCGCGCCACAGCAGGGCGACGTCGTGGTCACCAAGAGGCGCGGGAGCGCGTTCTCGGGCAGCGACCTCGAGTTGGTACTCAGGGCTCGCGATATCGACAGCCTTGTTCTCACCGGCATCGCAACCAGCGCTGTAGTGCTGTCCACCCTGTGGCACGCCATCGACCTGGACTTCGGCCTCACCGTCCTGGCGGATGCCTGCCTCGACACCGACCCCGAGGTGCACCGGATGCTCACCGAGAAGCTGTTCCCGCAGTGGGCAGATGTCCTCGCGGTCGAGGACTGGGTCAAAGCCATCGCACCGCAATAGCCGAAGGCCGCTCGGCCTCTCGCAAGTGGGGCAAGCCGGTATCGCTCCGATAGGCCGGGGGAGGTCAGGGCGGCGGCGTTCTGCGCTGCTGCCCGGGCCTGGGTGAGGGCCAGGCGGTGGGAGTCGGTGCCGGTCCGGATGAGGTTGCCGCCGAAGGTGAGCCGGTCGCAGGCGATGGTCTTGGTCAGCGCCTTCTCGTCCGTGGCCTCGACCAGCTCGTGGTCCACTCTTCGGCGGGTGACGCACCCTCACCGGACGGCGGGCCGCCTGCTTCCGTCAAAGGACGGGTTCGTACCCGGCAGCCGGGGCCCTCGCCGGCCGCACCGTACGGCGTAGATCCACTCTTCCGCCGAGCCGTGTCCGGGACGCCCCGGCGTGACACACGCGGTCCGCCGGAGGAGACCACCGCCTCTGTCGAGCCCCCGTCACCGCTTGCACTGGCAGATCTAACCCGTTCTGTGGCTTTGGTACCGCCGGGGGCATGCAGCGGACTGCCCGTGACCGGAGCCTGGACCGACGGGCAGAGGCCCCGAAGGCTGCAGCCGACGTGCGGTGGCACCATGGCATACATCGGCACACCACAAGCGCTGACCGTCCTCCCCAAGGGACCGGATGCCGCGCCACCGGTACTCCCGGAAGCCCACGCCACCGGGGCCGATCCGCTCCTGCTCAGCGGCACGGTCGGGGCCGCGCGGGCCGACGAGCTGGACACCGCCTTCCCCCAGTAAGAGAAGCGCTCGCCGGCCGCCGGATCATCGACGTGAACTCGACGATGAACGGTGGCGGTGTGGCCGAGATGCTGCGCCGGCTGCAGCGACACTCCCGTGGTGCGGGGCTCGACGCCCGTTGGTTCACCATGCGGGGAGATCCCGCCTTCTTCGCCCTGACCAAGCGGTTGCACCACTTCCTGCACGGGGCCGACTCCCCCGGCCCACCGCTCGGCCGAGCCGGAGCCGAGCATTACACGGCAGTGTGCGAGGCCAATGCACGCGCCCTGTTGGGCGCGGTACGGCCGGGAGAGGTGGTCACCCTCCACGATCCGCAGACCGGCGGCCTCGCCCCCACCTGCGGCGGGCCGGGGCGCGAGTGATCTGGCGGTGCCATGTCGGCACGGAGGACCCCAATGTGCACACCGCCCGGGCATGGGCGTTTCTGCGGCCCTGGCTGGAGACGGCGGATGCCTACGTGCTCTCCCGCGAGCAGTACGTTCCCGGCTGGCTCGCCGGGCGGTGGGTCGCCGTGATCCGGCCGTCGTTTGATCCCCTGTCGGCCAAGAACCGGCCCCTGGCCCCCTCGGCGGCTGCGGCCATCCTAAGCCGGGTCGGTCTGCGCGCACCTGCGGACCGGGACGGGCCGGCGATCTACCGCCGCGCGCAGAGCGCCACATTGCTCTGCACAAGCCCGGCCCGCCGGGCGATCCGCACGGCGACGTCCCCGACCCGCTGCTGCTGCGGATCGGCACCGGCGAGGTCGTCACCGCTTGCCTGAGCCTGCTGCGGCCCACTCCGACAAGCACATAGCCACGCAAGGGAGATGACGTTCGTGGTCCACCAATCCCCCCTCCCCCCCCCACGCCCCACCAGGTCGCGCGGACGGCCCCGACGGGCGTGTCAGGCCGCGGTGATCACCCGCGACCGTCCCACGAGCGTGCTGCGCACGCTGGACGCCTTGGCCGCCCTTCCCGAGCGGCCCCCGGTGATCGTGGTCGACAACGGTTCCGGCCCCCGGTCGACTCGTCCGGCGGCGGCGAGTGCCTGATCCGGCCGGAAGCGGTTCTTTGCGGACCTGACGCCGGGGGCGGACATGGCTCCTGTCGTGGGGCGAGTGAACGAGCATGTTCGTCCTGGACGCCGTACGGCCGCTCACGGCAACCATGCGCAGCGCTGACGGGCGCTGCCCGACTCGTCGCAGCGGGGGCCCGTGGCGGGCCGGTCAGACGCGGGTGGGCTGCGAAGTGAAAGCGCGCTCCAGGAGGGCGTAGAGGGTGTCCCGCTCCTCGGCGCTGAGGTTGTCCAGGCCGGCGCGCGTGGTGTGCATCTTGCCGCGGATCACGTCGATGACGCGTTCGCCCTCGTCGGTGAGGACGACGTTCTTGACGCGACGGTCGGTGAGGCCGGGCTCGCGGCGCACCAGACCGCGCTTCTCCAGCCGGTCGACGATCCCGGTCATGTTGGACGCGTCGCAGCTCAGGATGGAAGCCAGGACGCGCATCGCGGCGGGACCGCGGCGCAGGACGTTGAGCGTCTTGCCCTGGCTGGCCGTGAGGTTCTCGCTCGCTGCGGCCACCGTGAAGTCGCCGTAGTAGGCACCGAGCGACACCGAGAGCAGCTCCATGAGCTGCGCCGTGTCGACACCGCGGGTTCCTGTCATGTGAGTCACCCTAAGCCAGGAAGCTTGACCATCTCAAATATTGCCGGATACGGTCTGGGCTGGTGCTTGAAGTTATCAAGCATCGAGGTTCTCAAACAGTTAGGTCAGAGCTTCCGTGTCCCACGAAACGCACGCAGCGTCGACGAGGCCCTCCGGGCACACCGGGATCGTCCTGGTCCTCGGGCTCGCCGCGATGGTCGTCTCGATGATGCAGACCCTGGTGGTCCCGATCCTGGGCATCATCCAGAGCGACCTGAAGGCCACCACGGCGAACGTGAGCTGGGTGACCACGGCCACCCTGCTGTCGGCCGCCGTGTTCACCCCGCTGCTCGGCCGCTTCGGCGACCAGCACGGCAAGAAGCCCACGCTCGTCGGCGTGCTGATCGTGATGATCGCCGGGTCAGTACTCGCCGCCACCACGACCTCGCTGACGTGGCTGATCGTCGGGCGGGTGATGCAGGGTGCGGCGACCGCGATCTTCCCGCTCGCCCTCTCCGTGCTGCGAGAGGAGATCAGGCCGGAGAAGCTGCACGGAGCGATGGCGCTGGTCAGCGGCACCCTCGCGTTCGGCAGTGGACTCGCCCTGGTCGGTGCGGGCCTCCTCACCCGGGGCTCCGACCCCGACTACCACCGGGTCTTCTGGCTGGCCGCCGTACTCGCCGTGGTGGCCCTGGCGGGTGTGCTGATCACGGTGCCCGCTTCCCGGACGAAAGCCGGCGGACGCACGGACTGGCTGGGCGCG
This sequence comes from Streptomyces sp. NPDC007907, assembly GCF_042959365.1. Lineage (NCBI taxonomy): Bacteria > Bacillati > Actinomycetota > Actinomycetes > Kitasatosporales > Streptomycetaceae > Streptomyces > Streptomyces sp. NPDC007907. The sequence continues at coordinate 1,033,128 of NZ_JBIBKR010000002.1, read as the reverse complement.
CTGACGCTGGGGATGCTGCTGGTGCTTGTGCTGCTGCCGATCTCGCAGGGGCATGAGTGGGGCTGGACGTCCGGCCGTACGCTCGGCGCCTTCGCCGGTGCTGTCGTCATGACGGGGGTGTGGGTCCTCACCGAAAGCCGGGTCAAGGACCCGATGGTGGACATGAAGATGTTCGTCCACCGGCCCGTTCTGTTCACCAACCTGGCGGGCCTGCTGCTGGGCTTCGCGATGTTCACGCACTTCATCGGCGTCTCGTACCTCGTGCAGATGCCCGAAGACCTCGTCGGCTACGGCTTCGGCGCGTCCGTCCTCGCCGCCTCCGTCGTCTACCTGCTGCCGACGACGCTCGTTTCCCTCATCGGCGCCCAGTTCGGCGGCGTGCTCGTGGGCAGGCTCGGCGCACGCTTCACGCTGGCCGCCGGGGCCTGCTTCGGAGTGCTCGGCTTCACCTGGCTGACCACCGCGCACGACACCACTGCCTCGGTCATCGGCGCGGGCATGCTCATCGGTCTGGCGATCAGCTTCGGCTACGCCTCCATGCCCGCGCTCATCGTCGCCGGCGTCCCGGCCCACCAGACCGGCATCGCCAACGGCATCAACTCGATCTCCCGCTCCGTCGGCAGCGCTGTCGCGAGCGCGGTGATCACATCGCTCCTGGCGTCGAAGTCCGTCCCCCTGCCGGCCGGCATGCCTGCCCTTCCCCAGGAAAGCCAGTTCACGCTGAGCTTCGCCCTCGCCGGAGCCGCGTTCATCCTGGTCGCCGCTGTCGCCCTCATCGGACTCAGGACGGCGTCCACGCCTCGCACTCCCGTGATGCGCAAGCTCGCAACGTCCGAGACGGCGGAGCTCGCGGGGGCCGAGTCCGGGGCCAAGTCAGCGTGAACGGCAGGCTGCTCGCGCCCTGACCGGGCGACGTGGTTGATACGTGCCGGATCCGAACCCCCTCCCTGCGGACCGGCTACGAGGTGGTCCGAAGCCTGCTCCCGCAGGACGGGCTACGAGGCCCTGGGGAAGACCAGCTCCCCCCCGGTCGCGCAGCGCTGGCACAACGCAAGTCCCCCCGCATGACGGCGTCCGACCCGCCGTCACCTCCGCCCCTCACCCCTGGAAAGGCACCCACGATGAACCCCCTGAACCGCCCGGCACACGGAGCCGCAACGGTCGACCACCGCGCCGCGATCGCGGTGGAGACCACCCGATTCGTCGCGGCGCTCGAGGACGCCGACCTGACGACCCCGGTTCCGAGCTGCCCCGACTGGACACTGGCCGACCTGGTCAAGCACACCGGCAGCGTCCAGCGCTGGTTCTCGAGCCTCCTGCACGCACGCGTTCAGGAACCCCCGCGCAAGCGGGAGGTGGACCTGCGGCTCCCGGACCGGCAGGAGGAGTACGCCGAATGGCTGGCCGACAGCGCGACCGTGGCCGCCCAGGCCTTCGCCGCCACCGACCCGGAACTCCCCATGTGGGCATGGGGCGTCGATCAGCACGCCCGTTTCTGGGTGCGCCGGATGCTCTTCGAAACCCTGTTGCACCGGGTCGACGCCGACCTGGCACTCGGTCGCCGGCCCACGATCGACCGCCCGCTGGCGGTCGACGGTATCGACGAGTTCCTCGTCAACCTCCCCTTCGCCACCTTCTTCGCACCCGACGTCGCCAACCTGCGCGCTCCCGACAAGGTCATCCGCTTCCAGGCGACCGACGGTGACGGCGACTGGTCCGTCCGCCTGAGGCCCGACGGCTTCGGACTCGAGGCGAGCCCCGCTTCGACCGACACCGCCGACGCAAGCGTCCGGGGAACCGCAGCGGACCTGCTGCTGCTCCTCTACGGCCGCCTGCACCACGACGCGACGGCCTTCACACACGACGGAGACAAGGACCTCCTGACGCACTGGTTCACCAACTCCGCCTTCTAGCTAGTCGGGGGATGACTCGTCGGCGAGTTGGTTGCTGCGGTCGATCTCCGGCATGTGCGTCTCGGCCCATACCCGCAGGGCGGAGAGCGGTATTTCGAGGGACAGGCCGAGCTCGGTGAGCCGGTAGTGGACGGCGGGCGGCACGGTGGGTTCGACGCGGCGCGCGGCCAGGCCATCGCGGACCAGGCTCTGCAGAGTGACGGACAGCATCTTCTGTGAGATGCCCGGGATACGGCGCCGCAGTTCCGCGAAACGGAGCTCGCCCGGAGCCTCCTCGGCCAGCACCTTGACCGCCATCGACGTCCACTTGGTGCCGATACGGTCGAGCAACTGGCGGGTCGGGCAGCGCGGATCCAGCAAGTCACCGCGCTCACCGGGCCGCCGGCTGGGTTCACCGGGCCTCGACGTGGTCACCCGGGGCTCACCACCTGAAGGGAAAGTGCCGTCTTGGACGGACCAGGTTAGTTCCCTAGCGTGACCTGGTCACTATCCCTCACCATTCCTGGAGTCCCTCCATGCCCGAGCTGCGACGCGTCCTCGCCAACGGTGTCGACCTGAACGTCGCCCTCTGCGGATCGGGGCCGGCCGTCCTGCTGCTGCACGGCTTCCCGCACACGTGGGAGCTGTGGACGGACGTCATGGCCGACCTCTCCGGCCGCTACCGCGTCATCGCGCCGGACCTGCGCGGGTTCGGCGCGAGCAGCCGGCCTGCCTCCGGATACGACGCGGGCACCCTGGCCGAGGACGCCGCGGCGCTTCTCACCACGCTCGGCGTGTCCTCAGCCGCGGTGGTGGGCATCGACGCCGGCACCGCGCCGGCCTTCCTCCTCACCCTGCGCCGCCCCGGCCTCGTCCGGCGCCTGGTCGTCATGGAGTCACTTCTGGGCAGGCTACCCGGCGCCGAGGACTTCCTCGCCGACGGTCCGCCGTGGTGGTTCGGCTTCCATTCCGCCGCACCTGGCCTTGCCGAGACCGTGCTGGATGGCCACGAGGCCGCCTACGTCGACTGGTTTCTGAGCACCGGCACTCTCGGCGACGGGGTGCGCCCCGCCCTCCGGGACGCCTTCGTCCGCGCCTACACCGGCCGCCAGGCGTTGAGCAGCGCGTTCTCCTACTATCGGGCCCTGCCCGAGAGCGCGGTACAGATCGAGCAGGCGGTCGCCACCGCCCGACTGACCGTGCCCACGATGGCGCTGGGCGCCCGGCCTGTCGGTGCAGCGCTGGAACGCCAACTCCGCCCGGTCACCGACGATCTCACCGCACATGTCATCGAGGACTGCGGCCACATCATCCCGCTGCACCGGCCGCGCGCCCTGCTCACACTTTTGCATCCGTTCCTGGCCGGCGAGGACGCGCGCAGCGTGACCGGGGCGGGGACTGACATTCGATACACGCCCTAACGAGCTCGTGCACGGTAAGCGGTGAGGCGTCAGCTTCTGATCGTCGATCATGGTCGCGTGGTTGGGCACGCCTCTCGTGCAGCGATCATCAACGACCGGAGGATTACGCGCCCGCCGCCGTGGCGGCCGGTGCGTTGTGTTCCCGCAGCATCGGCATGACGGTGGCGGGCGAGGGGTGCCAGCCCTTCCTCGCGCCCGTGGCGGTGACGAGCCGCTTGTCGATGTCGCGCCGGGTTGGTCTCCTGTCACGTAGGTGCGGAGCCATGGACAGCATGGACTGATCGGTGACATCCGCACTGCCGATGATCTTGCCGCGCTTGCGGGCGGACTCGTGGCCTTCCAGAGTGCGGTCGCGGAAGTACTCGCGCTCCATGCCGGACTCGCGGCGAGCACCGTGAACGCGTCCCGGAGGGATCGTGCGAGCCCCAAGCCCCTCGCCGAGCATGACGAGTTCAATGCCCCGGCCGAGTCGTTTGCGTTCGTCGAGGACGAAGGTGAGGGGAGCGCCGGAGGAACGGATCCCCCCCGGCGAGCTCCACAGCGGCCGCCGGCTGGGGCGCTTGGTGGCGCGAGTGGAGATCTTCTCCCGGAAGACCAGGCAAGCCGGGCGGAATACGGACGTTCGAACTGGGTGAGGCGGGCGCACCCACTGTGGTCCTGCCCGGCCTGCCGGTCAACGCCGACACCTGGGCGCCGGTCGTCGCGGCGGTCGGGCACGCCCGCGCCGTCGACCTGCCCGGCCTGGGGATGAGCACAGGGCGCCGCGACGACTGGAGGGCCTGGCTGACCTCACTGGTGACCGAGGCCGGTGCCCGTCACCTGGTGGGCCACTCCATCGGCGCCGCGGCCGCCGTCGAGGCCGCGACCGCCCACCCCTGTGCGGTGGACCAACTCACGCTCGTATCACCGTTCTTCTTGCAGATGCACCCGCCTCGCACCGCCAGGTGGACGCCCATGACCCGCTGGCACCTGAGCCGGACAACTCCCACAGCGCTGGCCGAACGGCTGACCGGGACCACGGACCACGCGACCGCACTGCAATCGGCTGTCGCAGATCTTCGCCGCGGCACTGTCGCGGCCACCACCGCCCGGCTCCTGGCCGCCACCGCGAACTCACAGTGGCGCGCAGACCTCCGGGCCAAGTTGCAGCGCTACCCAGGGCGCGTCCACATCGTCACGGGCTCCCACGATCCGCTCACCGTTGAGGGACAGTCCCTGCTGGACACCCTCCCGCACGCCACCGTGACAGTGATTGCCGGCGCGGGGCACCAGCCCCAGCTGACACACCCGGAAGACGTCGCTCAGGCCATCGGTGAGCAGACCACCTTCCCTGGCCCCCAGGGAGGACCTGGCGTCAGGACGGTACGCGAACGCCCGCGGTGACGAGGGGCTGCATGTCGGGGACTGTCCGAGACCTACTTTGGGGCTGGTGTCCGAGCTGGGACACGAGGCCAACCCTTGAGCTTCAAGCAGCTCAGCGCCGGTTTCGTCGACGCCAGCAGGTGCAACAGGTGGTATCACCAGTTCTGGTGAAGCCCCGCGGCGATGGAGCCCGCCGGGGCCGATGTCCGGTCAGCCGCAGCAGGAGGCCTCGCTCGAAGGTGTTGCCTGTGGTTCCACCGAGCCATCGCCCAGCTCGAGCTGGAACAGGCTGCGGCTGGGCCCCGTGCGGGTGTCCGGCAAGGCGATGGGGCTCGTTCTGAAGCGCACTCGTGACGTACGGGTTCTTTGCGCCGGGCGGTCGACGCCGGGTAGGTGCCGACCGCACGGATGACAGGCCTCCTCCGCGATCCAAAGTAGATTTGGCCCACGATGGCCGGATGGCCCGTTTCACGCCCTGGAAGTAGTCCTGCTCTCTGCCCTGGAGGCCCACTGTGCCCCTCGTTGGATCGCGACGGTCAGTCCTGCATGGTCTGACGGTCAGTGCGTGCCTCATCGTGTTCTCTGCGCTGACGAGTGTGCCCCCGGCTGACCGTATGGCAGGGCCCGCCGATCCAATGGATCTGGAAGCGAAGGTGATTCAGGTACTGCCGCATGACTCCAGCGCCTTCACCGAGGGCCTTGAGGTTCTGGCCGGCTCGCTGTACGAGAGCTCCGGAATGTACGGACAGTCCTGGGTACAGAAGGCAGATCTGTCCTCGGGCCGGGTGAGCCGACGGGTGGTGCTGCCCGCCTCATGGTTCGGCGAAGGGCTGACCCTAGCCGACGGCGGGCTGTGGCACCTGACGTGGCGTGAGCACACGGCCGTGTTCCGGGACGGCCGGACCCTGGCCGAGCTGCGCCGGGTGACTTACGACGGTGAGGGCTGGGGCCTGTGCCACGATCGACCACGGGGTCGGCTCATCATGAGTGACGGCAGCGCCACCCTGTCGCTGCGCAACCCGCAGTCCTTTGAGCTGCTGGGCCGGATCACGGTCCGCGACGGTGACGGGCCCGTAGGCGGGCTGAACGAGCTTGAGTGCACCGGCAGGGACGTGTGGGCCAATGTCTGGCCCACCGATGACATCGTCCGCATCGATCCAGGCACAGGGCGCGTGAAGGCGACCCTGCACATCGGTGCCCTCCCAGATCTTCCACCCGCAGCTCGGCGTCCCGGCAACGTGAACGGCATCGCCGTGGACCCTTCCACGCACGACTTGCTCATCACCGGGAAGTACTGGCCGCACGTCTACCGCGTCCGCCCACAGCCCGCCGAATGACAAGCCGACGCAGACCAGCCGTAACGCATCAAGCTGGTGGCTCCAGGTCGTTCTCAGAACTCTCGCAACAGATCATTCTTTTGAGAAGCCGTTGGGTGTGCGCTCAGGAACCCTTCGCGCTTTGGGCGACAGGCGCGCGGGCCAGGATGTGTCACTCACGAGCGGGTGCCGAGGACGTCGGCCAGGTCAACACCGTCGGAGTCGTCGCAGCCGCCAGCGAGGAACGCCTCCACGGCCGGCGCCGCGGCAAGGCGAGCCTGCGCGGTCTTGTCGCCGAGCGTCCGAAGCACCTTGAGGGGAGGCCCGACCCAGGTGAGTCCGGCGCCGGTGCAGCTCTGCGCGAAGTCGGCGTTCTCGGCCAGCAGCCCGTGGCCGGGGTGGACAGCGGCGCAGCCAGCGCTTACCACCGCTCCGACCGTGGCTGCCGCGTCCGGGAAGGCCCCCGACCCCTCGCCGTCGAGCACCACGACCTCGTCGGCCATGCGGGCGTGCAGCGCGTCCGCCTCGTCGCGGGAGTGCAGCGCCACAATCGGCAGGTCCAGCTCGCGGGCTGCGCGGATCACCCGTACCGCGATCAATTGAATGCGGTACGAATGAATCGTCAATCCCATTCCCGGCCAGGGCGACGATCCACGCGCGCAGACCCTTGTATTCGGCAATGGCGCGAATTCGGCTTCATCACGGCTTCACATCCCGACATGCTCTGGGTGCCCAAGCGCCTGCGCCGATGACCGGTCGAGCAGGCGTCTGCCATGGCGGTATGGGAGGAGTCTGCGCGGACTCAGGCTATGGAACGCAGCAGGGACATTCGGGTGTCGCGCCGGGGTGGGCCGCACCGAACGTTCGGCGCTTGCGGCCACACCCTTTCCCCCGGTACTCCGCCAAAGCCGGTTATCGGGTCCCGGCCGCGGTCGGCAGACCGCAAAAGGTAGCGCTCCTTCGAGCGAACACGGCATTTTCGGCCGGAAAGCACTGCGCACAGTTGCGAGATCGACATTCACCGCCCTATTTCAGGAGCAGGTCATGAAGAGAACGCACCATCGCACCGGGGCACTTCTGGCCACGGTGTGCGGATTCACTCTGTGCCTCCCCGGCGTGGCCCACGCGGCCGACGCACCGACGCCAGGTCTTTTCGCCACGACGCTGGTGAACAAGACCGGCACCACGATCACGGTCACCGCCGGAGTCGGCCGGGGCAACACGATCAGCGTCTGGCAGTCGGGCAGCAACATCAGAATCAGAGACACCGGAGACACGGTCGCACCGTCCGGCGACTGCACCGCCATCAGCACGACCGAAGTCGCCTGCAGGGCCGCCGACACGACCGAACTGGTGGTCAACGCCGGCGACCAGGACGACACCGTCACCTCCTCGCTGGCGTCCCTCGGCGTCACCCTCATCGGCGGAGCCGGCAACGACAACCTCTACGGCGGATCCGCCAACGACACCCTCGAAGGCGACGAGGGATCCGACTTCCTTTCCGGCAGCGCAGGAAACGACACCCTGACCGGTGGAGCCGAGGCGGACAGGATCTTCGGCGGCTCCGGCAACGACTCCATCGAGGGACGCGGTGGCTCGGACATCGTGGACGGCGGTGCCGACAACGACGTGATCTACGGCGGCAGCGGCAACGAGCGCATCGTCGCCGGCGCCGGCAACGACTACGCCGAGGGCGGCAACGGCCGGGACACCATCGACACCGTGGACAACGTCAGCGGCAACGACTACGTCGAAGGCGGCGCTGACGTGGACGACTGCCGCGCCGACTTGGGCGACAACGTCAGCGGATGCCCCTGACCAGCGTGAGTGAGCAGCACGCCAGTACCCGTAGACGGCGAGACAACACGAAAGGCGGGCACCGATGAGAACACGTGGTATCTGCACCACGGTAGTGGCCCTCGGCGCACTCACCTGCGCTCCGCTGACCACCGCTTCCGCCGCGCCCGGTGCGGCCCCCGGCGGAAGCCTGGCGGACACCACGGTCGTGCAAGAGGTGGGCGACACCCTCAGCGTCACGGCCGCCCAGGGTGTGGCGAATGACATCACCATCCGGCGTCAGGGCAACGTTGTCGTGGTGACGGACACGGGGGACACCGTGTCCGCCGTTGCCCCGTGTCAGCCGACGGGGACGCACACAGCGGAGTGTCCGCTGCCCGTCACGTCGATACGGGTCAACGCCAACGACTCCGATGACAGCGTCAGCATCTCCCCGAACCTGGAAGCCGCCGGAACGGTGATCGGCGGTGCGGGTGACGACCGCCTCAACGGCGGTCCCCGGGCGGACCGGCTCGTCGGCGACGACCCGGATGCCACTGGCCTGCGGGCGACGCCGGGCAACGACACCATCAACGGCGGCCCCGGCAACGACACGATCTCCGGGCTGGCCGGCAACGACACCATCTACGGCAATGCCGGCAACGACACCCTCAACGGCGACGACGGCAACGACACACTCGAGGGTGCCCAGGGCAACGACACCCTCACCGGAGGCCGCGGCAACGACACGCACATCGGCGGCGAGGGCAGCGACACCCTCAACGCCGTGGACAACGTGATCGCCAACGACGGCCTCGACGGCGGCCTCGGTTTCGACACCTGCAACCGCGACACCGGCGACACGGCCGTCAACTGCCCCTGATCAACCACTCGTTTCCTCAGTACTGCGCTGCTCAATCGGGTGAAGACGTCGCCGGACAGCCGTAGCGGCTGTCCGGCGGCAGGATGACAGCCGGTGATGAACGAGTGCTGTGCAGGTCCGCCCGGCGCCAGGGCGCGGCCGACGAGGCGCCCGGGGTGAGGTTCGCGTGCGGGTGGCATGGGGCACGGTGTCCTCGTCGTCCCTCAACGAGGCCGACCCTCGACCGTCGGCGTCCGCAATTGCCACGTCACCCGGACCGCGGCACTCTGGAACAGGCGGCAGGCGAGACACTCGCCCGCACTTCGCAGGCATCTGGGGCGAACCGGCCCCAACAGTCGGACACCACCCCTACACTCCCGGTCATGACGGGGGTTGAGACGGCGAACCTGGTGATCGGGATCGCGGGTGTCCTCGCCGCGGCGGCGGGTGTCTGGTTCGCCCATCACGATTACCGCGCGCGGCGATCCGGCGCGCGGCGCACACCGGAGCCACCGGACCCGCCGGCGCCCATTGGGCCGCAGGGGCCGTACGACGCCCTCGTGGCGTACGCCGCAGGCGACGCTGATGCCGCGGAAGTCCTCGCCCGTCGGCTGCACGAGGCGGGTCTGAACGTGTTCCTGGCGCGCTGGGTCGAACCCGGACTGGTCCCGCTGCTGGAGACCGAACGTGCGCTGACCGAGTCCGGCTGGGGTGTGCTGGTATTCGGTTCCGGCACGAAGGTCGATCTGCGTGCCCGTGACGAGTACGCGGCGCTGCTGCACCGCAAGTACGAGGGCAGCCTGCGGTTCGTGCCCGCACGCGCCACCCAGGACCAGCTGCCCCCGCTCGCCGCCATCCACCAGCCGCTCGACCTCACCCGGCCGGGCACCGACCACTACGACCGGGAGGTTGCCCGGCTGGTACGGATCATCCGCGCGCCTCGGCGCGCCGCGGGAGCCTGACATGGGGGTCACCCGGCCGTGGCAACTGCCACGGTGGACCGAGGTACGCGAACTGCACCAGGGACGCTGCGGGCGGACCGTCCTTGCCTGGCCGACGCCGTCACGGGCAGGCAGTGGTGAGACGCTGGAGTCTGGGCAGGCCGATGAAGGGCGTAAGGGTCCGGCCGTCGTACGCTATGTGCCCGCGCGGCTGCTGGTGCACCACACGCGCGCGGACGCGTTCCAGGAGGACGTCGAACGACTCAGGGGGTTGCTGCTGCCCGAAGCGGCGGTGCCGCAACGGTTCGTGCGAGCACCCGCGTTCCGGTCGGCGTATGAACGTTCGGTTGCAGCTGTCGGCGGAGCCCTCATCGAAGACGCCGTCGAAGGGACCACCCTGGCCCGCTTGCTGGAGCACCACGGGGCTCTGTCCCGGCACGCCGCGAGCGTAGTCTTCCTCGACCTCCTGCGCGCACTGGCCGCCGTACACACACGCGGGACGGCCCACGGCGGCCTGCATGCCGGGAAGATCATGGTCGATACCGACGGCAAGGTGAGGGTGACCGGCCTGGGCCTCGCGGCGCTCACCACCGGAGATCCGCAACTGCGCGCCCCCGAACTCTGGCAGGGCACCGGCGCCGCGTCCGCCGCAGCGGACGTGTATGCCGCCACATGTCTGCTGTACCAGTGCCTGACCGGTCAACCGCCCTTCGCCGTACCGCAGTTGTTCAGTCTCATGTCCCGGCACACCACCGCACCGCCACCCGTCGGGGGCATCCCCTCCTCGCTGCGCCGGCCGCTCGACGCCGGCCTGACGAAGGACCCCGGGCTGCGCCCGCGCGCCGACACCCTGCTGCGACAGACGTGGCACGGCGCGGCGGACGAGGGTCGGCAGGAACTGGCCGCCCTGGCGGAGCCCCTGATCGAGCCGCTCCCGCACACTCCGCCCGCCCCATCGCCGCCGCGGTGGTCGATCCGACCCGCAGGGCGAGGACCGATCCGTCCGTCACCCTCTCGCCGTACCACCTCCTACGCAGAAGAACCCAGTCAGTACGACAAATTCAACGCCCGCTGCACACGCGGGAGTTAACCCCTAGCCTGGTGGCCCGCAGGCCGACGGATCGGTCCCGAGAAGCGGACTACTCCCAGGAGGTCCAGCCCCTTGAACGACGTGTTCCTCTCCTACGCGGCCGACGACGCCGCCTGGGCCGAACGGCTGGCCGGAGAACTCGTCGCGCACGGGCTGCGGCCCTTCTTCGCCGAGTGGAGCATCGAACCGAGCGACGTCATCGTCCACCGCTTCGACGAGGCCTTGCGCGCCTCCGTCAACGGGATCGCCGTGATAAGCCCGGCCTCCGTACGATCCGCCCGCGCCATGGACGAATACGCGGCGCTGGCCACCGCCTCGGCCGAGCGCGGCCTGCGGTTCATCCCCGTACTGCTCGGACATGTCGCCGTACCGCCTTTCGCCGCCAACCGTGTCTGGCGGGACTTCAGCGAAGTCACCGAGGAGCAGTTCGAGGAGAAGGCCGCCGAACTTGCCGCGGTCGTCGCAGGACGGACCGCCCGCGCCGGCGCGGCGGCCGCCCAGGACAATCTCGGCGCTGCCCACCGCTCTGCCACGCGCCCGCTCACCCCGCCCGAGCGTCCCGCCCTCGTCGTCTGTTACGCCCCGGCCGACGCCGACTACGGCCGGGCGCTCGCCGGCCAGTTACGGCAGGCTGAGCTGCCGGTCTGGTCGATCGACGACCTGCAGCCCGGCGACGCCCACTTCTGGACGATTCGGCAGCAGTTGCGCAACGCACTCGCGGTCGTGGTCGTGATGACACCTCAGTCGCAGGACTCCGACGACATCACTCGCATGATCCTCGAAGGCCAAGTGCACGGGCGGCCGTTCGTCCCCGTCCTGCTGGACGGGGAGGTCAACTATCACCTCGCCGCCGTCTGGCACATCGACGCCCGTGACCGCGCCCTCCTCGACGACAACGAACTCGGCCTGCTGCAACGCCTCCACGACGACGTCACCAGGGCCCGCCCGCCCCGGCTGCCCGAACCACACCGTGGCACCGCACCTCGCACGGTACGACTGACACCCTCCGCAGGCCTGGAGCGGCTGCGCGCACACCTCGCGGAGGCCGAGCTGGAGCATGCCGACCTGCTGACCACCCGCCTCGTCATGGAGTCGGTCGGACGGACGGCGGAGGGCTGGCTCAGCGCCCGGCAGGCCGCGGGCATCCCGTGTGAACTGCTCGCGGGCATCGACGCCCTCTGGCACCGCCACTCGGACGGCCGACATGGCTTCCGGCACCAGCTCGCACTCGCCCCGGCCGGCGGCCGCCGCGGACCGGGCTTCCCCGACCTGGGCGCCGCACTGGGCTGGCGCGACTCGGCCGAATCCGCCGTCCCCCGGCTCTACCGTGACTTCGCCCGCCGTGCGGGACCTGGCAGCCGGCCGGGGTTTTACCCGACCATGCGCGACCCGGGCCACGAGAACGACCCGGACTGGTACGACCGTTGGAGCTCGACCGTGCTCGCGCTGCACGCGCGGCTGCGTGAATGGGGAACCAGACCATGATGTATGTGCTGCTCGTCCTGTCCGTCGTCGCCTTGGCGGTGGCCTGGAACGCCCGGGTCGTGGTCCCCGCCGACCATCTCGGCGTCATCACCCGGAGATATGTCCCCCAGCACCCTGACCGGGCGTACAAGCATGTCAACCCGTACAACGCACGCGGAGTGCTCGCCCGCACCCTGCTCCCCGGCGTCCACTGGCTGTGGCCGCTGATCAACTCGGTGGAGTGCGTGCCCAGGGTGCATGTGCCGCCGGACATGATCGGCGTGGTGACGGCCCTGGAGGGACACAACCGGCCCGGACGGAGCAGGCTGGCGCGGCACGTCGATTGCGACGACTTCCAGGACGGGGAGAAGTTCCTGCTCGGCGACGGCGAACGCAAGGGCCAGCAGGGCGTCCAAGTCAGGACGCTGAGCGGGGGTCAATCCTACTACATCAACCCCAGGCTCTTCCGGGTCGAGATGCGGCCGCGCACCTTCGTGCCCGCGGGCACGATCGGCTTAGTCCAGGCGAAGGAAGGCGGTGTACGGCCGCCGGACCAGCGCTTCGGCCGCCATGTGGAGTGCGACAGCTTCCAGGACGGTGAGGCCTTCCTCGCCGACGGCGGCCAGCAGGGACGGCAACTTGCCCTCCTGGGCGGCGGGATGTACTACGACATCAACCCCGAGCTCTTCGACGTCATCACGATCGACAATGTGACGGCTTCCCGCGAGGGACTGACCGAGGCGCATCTGCGGGAGATCTCCATCGCGGAGGACTACACCGGAGTGGTCATCACCCTCGACGGCGCCGATCCCGAAGACAAACCGGACGGCGCCGTGGCGCCCAGGGTGCCCGGCCACAGCAACTTCCGTCTGCCCTGGGTGTTCCTGGCTAACGGCGGTCGACGCGGCGTGCAGGAGGAGACGCTGGGCAAGGGTCCCACGTACGCGCTCAACCCGTGGTTCGTGCGCGTGATGCTGATTCCCACCCGGGTGCTGATTTTGAAATGGCACAACAAGGAACAGTCCGAGGCCGACAACTACGACGCCGACCTCGGGCAGATCACCGTCAAGGTCCAGGGCCGCTTCGAGCTCTCCGTCGACCTGTGGCAGAACCTCCAGATTCCGCCGCACGTGGCGCCCACGCTGGTCAGCCAGTTCGGGGGCACCAGCACCGCGGGACTGGGCGGACTCGTCGACGATCCGGCGCCCATGAGGCGGTTCGTGCGGGACGTCCTCGGGGTGGCCGTCACCGGATACTTCAACGAGATCGCCATGACCAACTCGGTCTTCGAGTTCTTGGAGAGCTACGAGGATGTCCGCAAGAACCTCACCGACCGGGTCAAGCACGCGCTCGGCAAGTGGGGTGTGGAGACACTGGAGACCAACCTGGGTGATTTCGAGCCCGCCGACCCGGCTATGCTCGAGGCCCTCAAGGCGGAGCTTTTCGAGGAACTGAAGGGCAAGAAGCTCGACCAGGCCGTCAAGAACGCCGAGCGCGAGGACGCGATCGACACATATCTCGCCCGTGCGGAGAGCCGCCGTGTCGGCATGGAGATCAAGGCCGAAGTCGAGGCTCTCGGCCGCGACAACGTGGCGATGATCCGCATCGTGCGGGAGTTCGCCGGCTTCGACGTCCCACAGTTCATCGGCGGCGGGGGTGACATCTCGGGCTACCTCTCCACCCTCCCGCTGCCCGCGGTCCAGGACCTCCTGACACGCCTACGCCAACTCCGCCTGGACCAACAGCTCACCGGGACACCGAACCGACAGGAACTGACCACGGAAGGTGCCGGGGAGAACAAGAACACCGAGAACACTTCCTGACATCCTCACACCCTTCAGGGGGAGGATGCCAACTGTCAGCGCGTGACTTCACAGTGCAGTGCACCTACGAGGAGAGCAAGGTGTAGGCCTTTTTCGCCGGGTCTTCCGGCTTGTCGAGGCCGGTGAACACCGACGCGGCCCGGGCGCAATGGATGGCGCAAGTGCTTGCGCAAGGGAGCCGAACCGGGGACCATCCCGTCGCGCGACGAGCGCCGACAGCTCGCCGAACGGCAGCCCGCCGCGCAGCAGATCCCGAGCGGGCAGGCCGACGCGTGCGGCGATGTCCCCGCGGTGTTGGCGTACGCCCCGAGGAAGCGGCACCATCGCTCACGCTCGTGCTCATCCGGCCGCCACTCGGGAGGGCGGCACGCCGCGCTCGTGGTCTGCGGAGACACCGGCCTGGCGCATCTCGCGGTGGCCCACGGCACCCCGTCCGTGACGCTCTACGGACCGGTCTCACCCCAGCACTGGGGTCCGTCGCGCGCACAGCGCCACATTGCTCTGCGCAAGCCCGGCCCGCCGGGCGATCCGCACGGCGACATCCCCGACCCGCTGCTGCTGCGGATCGGCACCGACGAGGTCGTCACCGCTTGCCTGAGCCTGCTGCGGCCCACTCCGACAAGCACATGGCCAAGCTCCCGATCATAGCGGGAGCACGGCAAGAGCATGACGCAGCTCACAAAGAAAGGGTGACAGGACGTTGTCGCGGGCAGCTGCAACTGTCGGCGGCATGACGAGCACAGATGAAGACTGCCTCCCCAAGACCCTGGCATTCAACGAGCAATTTGAGGCCGCCGCCGCGAGCCGTCCAGCTCGAGACCAAGCGCCGAGCGCAACCGTGCTGGCGCTCCTGAGGCGAAACCGGCTTGGCGGCGACACGCCACCAGTACGACTTCCGCACGGCCAAGACCGTGTCGTCGAGGGCGGAATGAGGGTACGGGTCTTCGTGCCGGACCACGTCGACGGCGTGTACCTGCACATCCACGGAGGCGGCTGGGCGTTCGGGTCCGCGGACGGACAGGACGAACGGCTCTGGCGGCTCGCCGAACAAGCACGGCTGGCCGTGGTAAGCGTGGACTACCGGCTCGCACCGGAACACCCGTTCCCCGCCGGGCCCGACGACTGCGAAGCGGCTGCACGATGGCTGGTGAAACACGCCGCAGCCGAGTTCGGTACCGAACGTCTGCTGATCGGCGGTGAATCGGCCGGTGCCCACCTCAGCGTCGTGACACTGCTGCGCCTTCGCGACCGGCACGGCATCACCGGCGCGTTCCGGGCGGCCCACCTGCTCTTCGGCCCCTACGACCTGTCGATGACACCAAGCCAGCGGACGTTTGGCCCGCGCCGGCTGCTGAGCAACACCGACACGATCCGCGGCAGCTACGAACTGTTCACGCCAGGGATGAGTCAAGAGCAGCGCCGTAACCCGGAGGTCTCGCCCCTGTTCGCGGACCTGACCGGGCTGCCACCCGCTCGGATCGTCGTCGGCACCGAGGACCCACTGCTGGACGACTCGCTGTTCCTGGCCGCACGATGGCAGGCGGCAGGTGAGCCCGTGCAACTCGGCGTCGTAGCCGGCGCGATGCACGGCTTCACCCTGTTTCCCCTGACCATCACCGAGCGGGAACTACGGCGAGAGCGGCACTTCCTGGCCTCCGCATGACGGTAGCGTCGGCAGCATGAACCGTACTGCCCGGCTGTACGCGCTGGTGGAGGACTTGCGTGCGGCGGCGCCGCGGCCGCTGACGGTCGCGGCGCTCGCCACGCGGTTCGAGGTCAGCACACGCACAGTACAGCGTGACCTGCACACCCTGATGGAGACCGGTGTCCCGGTCCGTTCCATACCCGGGCGAGGCGGCGGCTGGTCGATCGACCCGGAGATGACCCTGCCCCCGATCCACTTCACCGCCGACGAAGCCTCGGCACTGACCGCCGCGCTCGCCGCGGCAGACGCCTCCACCCCCTACGCCAGCGCGGCCCGCACGGCGGCCCAGAAGATCGCGGCCTCGATGACGGGCCCCGCCTCCGCAGCGGCACAAGAACTCGCCGCACGAATCGTGGCCCTGCCGACACGCAGCAACTTCGATGTCCGTACCGCGGTGGAGCAGGCCCTCGCCAACGACATGGCGCTCCAGCTGTCCTACACCGACGCGGCAGGACACGAAAGCAACCGTGTCGTGGAACCGGCCGGACTGCTCACCGCCAACGGCCGCTGGTACCTCGTCGCCTGGTGTCGCACACGCCGGGCCGGCCGGGGCTTCCGGCTGGACCGGATCACGGCAGCCGCTCCGACCGGTGAACCCGCCCAGCCCCATGACCTGACCGAACTACTACTCACCTCGGCCGCCGCCAATGCGGTGCGGCCCACCGCACTCGCCTCGCTCGCACCCCGGCCATGAGAAGCCGAAGGCACCGACCCGGCGAGCCTCCCGGATACAGCACTAGGCGGAGTCTGCTTGAGCGACAACGCCCGGCCGCATGGCCGCAGCACACACGGCGTCGAAGCGCCGCCCCCTCCCCCGCACAGACCTGCCAACAAAGCGCAAATGCCGCTCAATGCAGGTGAGCAACCCCGACTCCTGATCAAGTAGCAGCCGCGCGCTCGGCGGCGTCCAGACACTGCCGAGGCGGCGAGGTGCGGTGCGAACGGATCGTGGGGGCCCTCGCTGAGCACTGTCATCCGCTTTTCCACCCCGGACACCGCCCCTATCGGACCGTGCGGAACGACCGTCACGTGAGGCTGGACGGGACAATGCCGTAGCGGCGCATCTTGCGGTACATGGTGGCGCGCGAGATCCCGAGATCCTGCGCTGTTCGCTGGACGTTGAGGTTGCGCTCCATCAGCCCACGCAGAATGGCGTCGCGTTCCAGCGCCTCGATGGTGGTGAGGACCTTGTTCGACGATACCCGGCACTCCGGTGGCAGGTCGTCCGCGTTGATCGTCCGGCCCGTGGGTCGCCGCGCCAGGCCCCGGATCACGGACTCGAGCTGGCGTACGTTCTCCGGCCAGGGGCATCTCTGCAGCGTGGTCAGCGCGTCCGGGGAGAATCTGCCCTCACCGCTCGGCCGGTACTTGCGCAGGAAGAACCGCGCCAGGAGCTCGGCGTCCCCGTAGCGGTGACGCAGGGCAGGCACCTCCACCGAGGCGCCGCAGAGCTGGTCGAACTCGTCGTCGGCGCCGACCATCGACGGCTGACTGGTGATGACCAGTTGCGCGGTCGCGCTGCCGCGCAGCCGCGTCAGCAGGTTCGTCAGCCGCCGCAGCTGGTCGCCCAGCAGATGGGCATCGCTCAGGAGGAGCACGTGGGACGGCACGACGAGCAGCTCCGAGATATCGTCCAGCCAGTGCTCGGTGGCGGCAGGTGCATCCGACAGCGGCGCTTCCCGCATCTCCAGCCGGCGTCCGGCGCCGTGGGCCCGGTGCAGGGCTTCGACCAGCGTCCTCTTGCCGACGCCGGCTTCACCCAGGAGATGAAGCCATGTTCCGGCTATGAATGCCGTTTCACTGTCGGCGACCGCGCGCAGCCAGTGCGGGGACGAGCCCACCAGCCCCAGCTCGGAGCGGGCGGGCGTGGCGGAGACCGCCGGTGTGGGCTGGGCCCGTCCGATCAGCCGGACTCGGAAGACGGCGCCGGCGTCGCTGTCCTCGCGCTGGCAGGGACTGACCCTGAGTTCGGCGACCCGTCCCGAGGGCAGGGGAATGCTGCGGGTCCCCTCCAGCCGGTGATGCGCGGCGATCTCACGGGCGTGGTCGAGCAGCGCGTACTGATCGGGCCCGGTCACGGCGGCGCTGAGCTGCTCGTTCATCATGACGACATCGCGGTTCAGTGCCAGCACGGGTCCGGGGCGTGCCGAGGAGCAGGCCTCCATGTAGGCCTGGAAGAGGGCCCGTTCGCGCCGGGAGGTGATCACCGCTATCTCAGCCTCGATCTGGGCGGCAACGGAGCGTGCGAAGGCCATCAGCATGCCGTCGGAGCCCTGATGGATGGTGGTGAGGTTGAACGCTCCCAGCAGAGTGCGCCGAGTGGGATGCAGGATCGGTACGGCTGCGCAGCGGAACTCCCGCAGCTCCTCGACGTAGTGCTGCCTTCCGGCGATCAGGACCGGGCGACCGCTGGCGAGCGCGGTTCCGATGCCGTTGGTGCCCACGTAGCGCTCGGAGAACACATGGCCCGGGGCCAGACGCACGCGGTTGAGGTGGGTTGTCAGGCCCTGGTGTGACACCTTCCGGGACAGCACGACGCCGCTGCGGTCCGTGATCATCGTCGACACCGGGTCGTCGGCGAGCTGCTTGTGCAGCGTCTCCACGATGGGCAGCGCCGCCCTGGCCAGGGGGCTGTCCAGGTTGGGGTTGTCCAGGTAGGGAGCGTCCAGGCTGCCGGACTTCACCTGGTACTCGATCGAGCGTTGCCATGAGGCGACCACGAGCGGCCGGGCGCTCGGATCATTGGTGACTTCCTGATAGAGCTCTCTGGCTGCTCTCAGTGAGGTCCCGGGTTGGTGTCGGGGCATTTAACACTCCCGTGCGGCGCGCGTCACATTCCTCGGTGCAGTGATTGGACCAGCTCGGCGGCGGCGCGCCTACGACGTGTATCACATTGAGACATCCGCGGACGGATTCTGAGACATCGACCTGCGAGCGGCGGCCTGTGTAATCGGCACCACCCACCCGCCGATTCGCAGGGAGCCGCCATGAAAGCCGTGCAGGTCATCGAGTACGACGAGCCGCCCGTGCTCGTGGACGTGCCGGACCCGCAGATCACCGGCCCACTGGATGTGATCGTGAAGATCGGGGGCGCCGGGGTCTGCCGGACCGATCTGCACATCCTCGAAGGGCAGTGGAAGGAGAAGAGCGGGGTCGCCCTTCCGTACACGATCGGTCACGAGAACGCCGGCTGGGTCGCCCAGGTCGGGGAGGCCGTCACCAACGTCCAGGTGGGTGACCCGGTCATCGTGCACCCGCTGGTGACCTGCGGGTTGTGCCGGGCCTGCCGGGACGGTGACGACGTGCACTGCACGAACTCTGCCTTCCCCGGCATCGACGCCGACGGGGGCTACGCCGAGTACCTGAAGACGAGCGCCCGCTCGGTGGTGCCCCTCGACCCGTCCCTGGAGCCGGCCTCGGTGGCAGCCCTGGCCGACGCCGGGCTCACGGCGTACCACGCCGTAGCCAAGGCGGCCCGGGCTCTGTGGCCCGGTGACAAGGCCGTGGTCATCGGCGCCGGCGGACTCGGGCACATAGGGATCCAGGTGCTGAGGGCCCTGTCGCCGGTCGAGATGATCGTCATCGACCGCAGCCCCGAGGCCCTGGCGCTGGCCAAGGAGCTCGGTGCCGACCACACGCTCCTCGCGGACGGCAGCGAGGCCGACCGCGTACGGGAGCTCACCTCGGGGCACGGCGCGGAGGCGGTCCTGGACTTCGTCGGTGAAGGGGGCGCCGTCGAGACGGGCGTGGCCTGCCTGCGCCGCAACGGCAACTACTACGTCATCGGCTACGGCGGCCACCTCCATGTGCCGACCATCGACGTCATCTCCACGGAGATCAACTTCATCGGCAATCTCGTCGGCTCCTACAACGACCTCTCCGAGCTGATGGTGCTGGCGGCCCGCGGCAAGGTCACCCTGCACACCCAGCGCTACCCCCTCGCCTCCTTCCGACAGGCCCTCGACGACCTGGACGCCGGCGCCGTGCGCGGCCGAGCGATCTTGATCCCGTGACACCGCAGGAGAACCCCGATGCGCAGTAGACCGTACACACGTGTGGTCGCCGTCGCGGCCGTAGCGGCCCTGACCGCCACCGCGTGCACCACACAGAGCGAGGCACAGCACAAGCCCAAGAAGAAGGCCGCGCTGTTCAAGCCCGGCTCGGAGATCAGCTACAAGAAGTACGGCAGGAACTACCCGGCGACGAAGGTCAAGGACGGGCCCGGCTCCTGCAGCTACGAGTCGATCAGCCGCAAGGACTACTCCGGGCAGACTCTGAAGATCATCAGCCATGCCGTCCCGGTCATCGGTGAGCCGACGCAGCTGCACGCCAAGCAGTTCGAGGAGATCACCGGCGGGAAGGTCGAGGTGGTCAACGTCCCCTTCGGTGAGCTGCACCAGAAGATTCTCACGCCCCTCCAGGCAGGCCAGCCGGCGTATGACGTCATGTTCTACCCATCCCTGTGGATCGGCGACATGGCCCCGTACCTGGCACCGGTGCCGGAGGAGTACCTGAACACCCCCGGCATGCGGGACGTCACCCAGTCCTACATGGACGTGGCGACCTGGGACGGGAAGGTCGTGCAGTATCCGGTGGACGGTGACCGGCACTACCTCAAGGTCCGCAGCGATGTGCTGAAGGACCCCAAGTGGCAGGCCGAATACAAGAAGGCCACGGGCAAGGACCTGAAGGTCCCCACGACGTGGGCCGAATACCAGGAGACGGCTGAGTTCTTCAGCGGCAAGGACTTCGACGGCGACGGCAAGAGGAACTACGGCAGCGCCGAGGTCACCAAGCGCGATGACCTGACCTTCTCCGCGTTCATCAGCCGTGCGGCGCCGTACGTGAAGAACCCTAAGGTCAAGGGCGGTGTCTTCTTCGATGCCAAGACCATGAAGCCGCTGATCAACACACCGGGCTTCGTCCGCGCTCTGCAGGACATGGTCGAGGCGAAGTCCACCTGGGCACCCGGCGGCGCCAACTTCGGCCTGGGAGACGAGATCTTCTCCTTCGGAGGCGGCCAGACGCTGATGTCCTACTCCTGGGACGACGCCTTCATCCAGGCCCAGCAGCCGGACAGCAAGATCCGCAACACCGTCGAGGCGGCGCCACTGCCGGGCTCCACGGAGGTCTACAACCGCACCACGAGGTCGTGGGACAAGGAGGCGAACCAGGCTGCCTACTTCACCTGGGGTTGGACCTCCGCGGTGGCCAAGGCGTCCAGCCACCAGGAGATGGCCTTCGACTACCTGTGCTTCTTCAGCAACGAGGCCAACACCGCGCTCGATCTGACCATCGGACGTTTCGGCGTCAACCCCTACCGCATCTCCCACTTCGACCCGGCGTTCTGGGAGAAGCAGGGCTGGGACAAGGACGTCGCCAAGGCGTACGTGAAGACGCTCTCCGGCATGGAAGAGAACCCCAACCGCGTCTTCGACCTGCGTGTCCCCGGTGTCAACCAGTACATGTCCGCGCTGGCCAACGGCGTCGCCGCGGCGCTGGCGGGCCAGCAGCCCCCGCAGCGGGCGCTGGACGGCGTGGCCGACGAATGGGCCAAGATCACCGACCAGATCGGCAAGGACAAGGTCCGCAGCGCCTATCGCAACGTCGTCGCGCTCGAGGACAAGTCCTGATCCGAGCGCAGGGCCCCCGGGTGGCCGGACCTCACCGGCCGGCCACCCGGCGGCTCCCGCCCCCCTTCCGCGAGGAGAACCATGGACGGCCTGCGCCGGCACAAGAGCACGTTCCTGCTGCCGGGACTGCTCACGCTCTTTCTGATCAT
Organism: Streptomyces sp. NPDC007907; assembly: GCF_042959365.1. NCBI lineage: Bacteria > Bacillati > Actinomycetota > Actinomycetes > Kitasatosporales > Streptomycetaceae > Streptomyces > Streptomyces sp. NPDC007907. Next base: position 1,011,694 of record NZ_JBIBKR010000002.1, on the reverse strand, counting down.
CATTTTCCCGCTTCTGTTCACCATCCGCGTCAGCTTCTCCGGCTGGAACGTCAGCAACCCTCAGATGGACTTCATCGGAGGCGCCAACTACACCGCGGTGCTGCACGACAGCCGCTTCTGGGCCTCCATCACCCGGCTGGTCCTGCTGGCGGGTGGCACGGTTCTGATCCAGTACGTCATCGGGTTCGGTATGGCCCTGCTGGTCTGGCGCGAGGCACGCGGCCGCAGGTTCTGGCGGGTGCTCTTCCTCGTCCCCATGATGACCACGCCCGTGGTGATGGCCGCCATCTGGCAGACGATCTTCCATGAGTCGCTGGGGCCGGTGAACGACCTGCTGGAGATGCTGGGCCTGACGGGCATCCCCTGGCTCACCGAGTCCGGACCGGCCCTGGCCGCGCTCATGACCGTCGAGATCTGGCAGTGGACCCCCTTCATGTTCCTGTTGCTGCTGGCCGGCTTGCTCAGCCTGCCCAAGGAACCGTTCATGGCCGCCGCGATCGACGGCGCCGGCACCTGGCGCACGTTCTGGAAGGTCACCTTCCCTTTGATGGCACCGGTGTCGGTCGCCGCGGTCGTCATCCGGCTGATCGAGGCGTCCAAGCTCTCCGACAGCGTCTACGTCCTGACGTCCGGCGGGCCGGGCTCCTCCACGGAGACCCCCGGTTATTACCTCTACATCCAGGGGCTCCGCGACCAGCAGACCGGCTACGGCGGGGCGATGTCGCTGACCTATCTCGTCCTGATGATCGTCACGCTCACGGTCGTCGCCGCCCTGCTCACCAGGGCCTTCAAGCTGAAGGGAGACTCATGAGGTCGCGCCTGTATCCCGTGTTCAAGTACACCGTGATCGCCCTGTGGGCCTGCTTCGTCGCGGGACCGTTCTTCTGGGCGATGACGACCAGCTTCAAGAACGCCAACGCTGTTCAGGGCGGTCCCACCTACATCCCCTGGGCGCAGTACGAGCCCACGCTCACCGGCTGGCGCAACATCTTCGGTGGAGCGGGGGGCGTCGATGTGGTCGGTCCCTTCGTCAACAGTGCCATCGTCACGGTCGCCGCGTCGGCCATCAGCCTGGCACTGGGTTCGCTGGCCGCCTACGCGCTGTCCCGGTACCGGTTCAGGCTGGGCTTCATCAAGAACAGCGACATCGTCTTCTTCTTCGTCTCCCAGCGGATCATGCCGCCCGTCGTCCTGGTGATCCCCTTCTTCTACCTCCTGCAGTGGGGCGGCCTCCTGGACACCATCCCGGGCCTGGTCATCGTGACGGTGGCGCTCCTGCTGCCGATCGCCGTCTGGGTGATGGTGGACTTCTTCAACGGCATCCCCCGCGAGATCGACGAGATGGCGATGCTGGACGGCTGCCCGCCGTTCCAGACCTTCGTACGGGCGATCCTGCCGAACTCCCTGCCCGGGTTGACCGTCGCGGCGATGTTCTGCGCCGTGTTCGGCTGGAACGACTTCTTCTTCGCCTTCCGACTGACCTTCACCGAGGTTCAGACCCTGCCCCAGGCGGTCGTCGCCCTCAACTCCTCCATCCCGCCGTGGTGGACGCTGTCCGCCGCCGCGCTCTTCGGCGTGGCACCGCTGATCCTGCTCGCCCTCTGGGTGGAGCGCCTGCTGTCCAAGGGAAACCTGTCGGGAGCGGTCCGATGAACCTCAACGCCACTGATCTGTGCCTGACCGTCGACGGCGTCGACCACCTCAGGAACGTGACCGCCACCTTCCGGCCGGGACGGCTCCACACCGTCATCGGCCGGACGATGGCCGGGAAGACGACGCTGCTGCGGGCCCTGGCCGGCCTGCAGAACGTGGACTCCGGCTCACTGACGCGCGCCGGAGAGGACTTCCTGAGGACGCCGGTGTGGCGGCGCGACACCGCCATGGTCTACCAGCAGTTCATCAACTACCCCCATCTCACGGTGTTCGACAACGTGGCCTTCCCGCTGAAGCGGGCCGGGCTGTCGCGGGACGAGATCCGGCACCGGGTCCAGCAGAGTCTGGCGAGCGTGGGGCTCACGGACTTCGAGAAGCGCAAGCCCTCCCAGCTCTCAGGCGGTCAGCAGCAGCGCGTCGCGATCGCTCGCGCCCTGGCCCGCCGCACCAGCATCCTCCTGCTCGACGAGCCCCTGGCGAACCTGGACTACAAGTTGCGCGAACAACTGCGCGACGAGTTCAAGGCCCTCTTCTCGGACCAGGGCGACACGATCGTCATCTACACGACCACCGAACCTGCCGAGGCGATGATGCTCGGGGACGTGGTCCTCGTCATGCACGAGGGGCGGATCCTCCAGACCGGCACCCCACAGGAGGTCTTCGAACGCCCGGCGACCACCACCGTGGCGTCCATCGTCAACGACCCCCCCATGAACGTGTTCGCAGGCCGGCTCAAGGGCGGCCAGGTCACGGTGGCCGGTTTCCAGGCCGCGCACGTCTCCGCACACCTGGCCGAACTATCCGACGGAGCCTACCAATTCGGCCTGCGTGCCACCGATATCAGCCTGGCCTCCAGCGGAGTCGAGGGCGAGGTCACCTACGTGGAGATCTCCGGCTCGGAGACCTTCGTCCATGTGGTCGTCGGCGAGACCCCCTTCGTCGTGCAGCTCGAGGGCATCCACGACGTCGACCTCGGCGACCTCGTGAAACTCCGGCTCCGCCCCGACCGGCTGTTCGCCTTCGACGAGCGGGGTGCGCTCGTACGGACACCCTCACACGATCTCGTCTCAGTGGAAGGCCGTTGATATGGCGCAGTTGGACATCGTCGACGTCGGGCACGCGTACGCGCCTGGTGCCGAGGAGGAGCGGTGGGCTCTCAAGCCGCTGAACCTGACCTTCGAGTCCGGCAAGACCTATGCACTGGTCGGACCCTCGGGCTGCGGCAAGACGACGCTGCTGAACATCCTGTCCGGACTGGTCAGACCGTCCCGGGGACGGGTGCGGTTCGACGGCGTCGACGTCACCGCCCTGCCCACCAAGGCGCGCAACATCGCCCAGGTCTTCCAGTTCCCCGTCATCTACAAGTCGATGACGGTCTACGACAACTTGGCTTTCCCGCTGCAGTGCCGGCGCTGGGACAAGGCGAGGATCGACGCCAAGGTGCAGCAGGTCGCCGAAGCCCTGGACCTGCACGACCGGCTCAGGCAACCCGCGCGCCGGCTCACCGCCGACGACAAGCAGCTGATCTCACTCGGCCGCGGCCTGGTCCGCGACGACGTGGCGGCCGTCCTGATGGACGAGCCGCTCACCGTGATCGATCCGCAGCTGAAGCACTCGCTGCGACGCAAGATCAGGGAGATCACCGAGCAGTTCCGGCCCACGGTGATCTATGTGACGCACGACCAGTACGAGGCGATGAGCTTCGCGCAGGAACTGCTCGTCATGAAGGACGGCCGCGCGGTGCAGCAAGGCACCCCTGAACAGCTGTTCGAGGCACCCTCCTCTACCTACGTCGGCTATTTCATCGGCTCACCGGCGATGAACTTCCTGACCGTGGACCACGGTGACGGTCCCTTCGCGCTGGGCGGCCGACCGCTGTCCGCGGCCTGGGATGTCCCGGCGAGCACGCTGAAGGCCGGTGAGGTCCAGGTCGGGGTCCGGCCCGAGCACGTCAGGATCGTCACGGATCCCGGCCCCAACACCTTCCCCGGGCGTCTGAAGGGCGTCAGCGACCACGGCGCGCAGCGCGTGCTCGAGGTGGAGATCGCCGGACAGCCCGTCAGGGCCAAGACGCCGCGGGATCAGGGAGTTCCGGTCGGCGAGGAGGTCTTGGTGCACCTGCCGCGCGCCAAGGTCCTTCCCTACGCGGACGGAGAGTTGGTACTCCGGTCCTGACGTCGTTCCGATGCATGAACGGCGGGTGAAGGTGAAGGCGGCGACGACCTGGTCGACGGGCAGCAGCGCACGGTTCCGCACCTGGCCGGGGACCAAGTACCTCGCGTCCTCCCCGCCGACGCGGGGGCATTCCGTCGGATGGATCGCCATGCCGCACAGGCCGTGGTCTCCGCGCCGATGCGCCACTGCTCCACCTCCAACAGCCCGTGCAGTCGTCGCAGCATCTGGCATGTGGCTGGGGCGGCTATTTCGTCCGCAGCATGAGGGCGTGTCGAGTGTTGTCCCCGTAGACGCCGGTCTCGTCTCCGTTGATGCCGTATGCGTTCTGGAATCGGGCCACTGCCTGACGGACCTCCGTGTCGTAACGGCCGTTGATGGCGCCGCCGTCATAGACGTGAGGGATCTGGAGCAGACGTACCTGCAACTCGTAAACACCGTGGCCAGCGTCGCCTGGGCGCAGCAGCCCGGTGCCCGGGATCTCGGGAAGCGAGGCGTTGCCGGGAGCCGGCCGGTTCGGTTGCCCGGTCGGTGAGGACGGGGCTGCAGGTGCTGGATTCTCAGGCAATGGCCGGTCGGGCTGCTCCATGGACGCAGGCGGTGCCGCCGGTGCGGAGTCGCCGTTGCTGAGCAGCGAAGAGGCAAGGACCAATCCGCTCACGGCGCCCAGGCCGAAGACTCCGGCGAGCCGGCTGTGTCGCCGGTCGGTGAAGCGGCGATGTCGTTGGCTCCCCCTGGGCTCAGGCGGGGGAGCCGGTTCTGGGCGCAGCGGCGTCTGGGAGGGCGGGGCGACGAAGCGGTTCGGCTGCGCGGCCTGCGATGGGTAGGGGCAGTCCTCAGTTGAGTCGGTCCATCGGCGCGCACGATCCTGCAGAGCGGCTGTTGGCGGCGGGAAAGCTGCCGGCGGTTCGGCCTGCGCCGGGCCCCCGCCGCGCGCAGTGGGTGGCTGTCCGGCCTCCCGGGGTGCGACCGCCCCGGGGGGCGTGACCGCCTCCTGCCGCACACCGCGTGACCACAGCGGCTCGACCACGGCGTTCCTGGCGGCCGGCCGGTACCGAGCGGGTTGAGGCGGGTCGGCAGACGGTGGGAGGCCTTCCGGACGGACCGGAACCAGCTCGGGCCGGGATCCCAGGCCCTGCGTACCCGGCTGCGGTGGCGGCAGGGACGGGACGGGATGGGTGGGGCCGCCGCATCCGGCTGTTGCGCTGGGGTGGTCCAAGGGTGGTAACGGGCTTCCTTGCCCTTGGTGCTCCTCCGTCGCGTAGAGATCGGCGCGAGCGGCATCCAGGGCGTTCAGAACTGCCTGAAACGAATCTTGGATCTCTTGCGCGGGCTCGCGCCCCCAGTTGAGGGCCCGTGGCGGTTCGGCCTCGTCGAATCCCATCGGTAGTCCTCCTCGACCAACCAGGTCCGGGGTGGGGCGCCACCACGGCCCGCGTAGCGCTCCGTGGAACGCGTGCCGGCCACTCCAGTGATCTGCTGGACTGGCCGGTCAGCGCGGGAGATCGGGTCGATGTCGTCTGTTGATGAGCCGGACCGCAGAAGTGTCCCTACGGTCTCCTTGTCAACCGATACGCACTCGGCATGGCGTTTTCTCAATCCCTGCCACACCTACCGCTCAACGCGCCTTGTCCGGGCGGTCGGGCGGGCCCAACGGAGTCCTGCCCTGCCCTGTCTGGAGATCAAAGACCGCGGATCATGTCCGCGCCCTTCTCCGCGATCATGACCGTCGGGGCGTTGGTGTTGCCCCGCACCACGGTGGGCATCACCGAGGCGTCCACCACCCGCAGGCCGCTCACGCCGTGCACCCTGAGCCGGGAGTCCACGACGGGACCGATGGAGCAACTGCTCGCCGGGTGGTACAGCGTCTGCAACTCGCGCCGGGCGAAGTCGAGCAGGCCGGCGTCGTCCGTGGAGCGCGGCACGCGGAAGTCGGCACGACGGTGCTTGGCCAGGCTGGGCTGAGCGGCGATGTCGAGCAACATCCGCAGTGCCCGGATCATCGTGTCGCGATCCTCCTCGGTGGTCAGGTAGTTGTGCAAAACGCGCGGTTTGGCGCTGGGCAGGGCCGACCGCAGGGAGACCTTGCCCCGGCTCGTGGGGGCGAGGAGGACCGCGCCGAACATGAAAGCGTGGTCGGTCACGGGGCTGATGCCCTCCTCGTGGAACATCACCGGGGTGGCGTGCACCTGAATGTCGGGAGCGTCCAGTCCCTCACGGGTGCGGTGAAATCCGCCGGCCTCGCCGACGTTCGAGGTGAGGGGACCGCGCCCCTCGGTCTCCAGCAGGCGGACGTTCTCCGGTGTCTCGGCGGTGAACAACGACTCGGTCTCGGTGAGATAGCACAGACCGACATGCGGATGGTCCTGCAGGTTCTCCCCCACCGGAAGGTCGACGCGGGGCGTGATGCCGTAGGAAGCGAGTTCGCTGCCCGGGCCGATGCCGGAGAGCATGAGCAGCTGCGGCGAGTTGTAGGCGCCGGCCGACAGCACGACCTCCCGTTCGGCACGGAGGCGCAGCAGTTCGCCGTCTCGTTCCACCTCGACACCGGTCGCACAGTCGCCGTCCAGGAGTACGCGGGTGCACAGGACGCCGGTCAGCACCTCGAGATTGGGCCGGGACAGGGCCGGCCGCAGATAGACCTCGGCCGTGCTGCAGCGCAGACCGCCTCGCTGGGTGAGGTGGTAATAGCCGACGCCGTCCTGCTCTGGGCCGTTGAAGTCGCTCGTGTAGTGGTAGCCCGCCTCCTGTGCTGCCGTGACATAGGCGTCCGCCAACGGATGCCGGGAACGGCCCTCGCTGACCGTGAGAGGCCCGCCGGTGGAGTGCCAGGGCGACGGAGCGCCCTCGAAGTCTTCGGCGCGAAGGAAGTAAGGCAGCACATCCTGCCAGCTCCACCCGTCGGCGTCGCCGGCCGCCCAGGCGTCGTAGTCACGTCGGTTGCCCCGTATGTAGATCATCGCGTTCATCGACGAGCAGCCGCCGAGCATCCGGCCGCGGGGCAGATAACGACGGCGGCCGTCCAGTCCCGGTTCGCACTCGGTGAGGTAACTCCAGTCGTACTTGGTCTGGAAGAGCTTGCTGAACGCTGCCGGGATGCGGATTTGAGGGGCGTCGTCCACGGGCCCCGCCTCGATGAGCAGAACGCGCGTGGTCTCGTCCTCGCTGAGCCGGCGCGCCAACACGCACCCCGCCGATCCGGCACCCACGATGATGTAGTCGTACACCTGTCCCCCTCGCCCGACACGGCTATTCGACCCCTTCACCTAAGCCGCATCCGAGGGCGGATCACACCGCGCTACCGGCCAATTGCCCGAGCCGGTTCGCCTCCGGCCGAGAACCGACCCCGCTCTTCCCGTCACAGCGGCGCACGGTGGTGCGGAAGTCGCTACGCGTCAGGGGGGCAACGACCATCGTGGAGGGAGCTGACGGCCTGCACCAGGGCGTGGGGGCCCTCCCAGTTCAACATGTGTCCGGCGTCCGGCACGGTGATCAGCCGTGCGCCCGGTATGCCGGCGGCGAGGCGCCGGGCGTGGCTGGACGGTGTGCTGCGATCGGCCGAGCCGACCACGACGACGGTGGGAACCGCGATCTCGGCCAGGCGTGGATAGCGGTCTTCGCGGGCGAACGCCCGCACGATCGGTACGAGCGAGGCATGGGCCTGCTGCAGGAAGACCTCGAGGAAAACCTCGATCATCGCGGGAGAGGGGCGTTTGCCGCACTGGGCGGCTCCGAAGAGGAGTCCGCCCGTGCGGGTGCGGGCCAGCCGCTGGAGGATGCCCATCTCCAGCAGCGGGATCTGCAGCCGGTTGTGCGGTGCTCCGTTGTAGATGCGGCCCGCCCAGGTCGCGAACAGCACCAGGCCGCGCAGCCTCCGGGCGACGGCGGGATGGTCGAGCACGGCACGAAGCGCGAGGAACCCGCCCATGGAATGCCCGACTAGTACTGCGTCGCGTACGTCGAAGTGCTCCAGTACCGCCACGTAGTCCTGCGCCATGGGGCCGGAGCCGATACCGTCCGCACCCAGCGTCGACCCTCCGTGGCCGCGCTGATCGAAGACGATGACACGGTGACCGCTGGCCACCAGGGTGGCCTGCACCAGATTCCACTCCAGGAGCGAGGCACCGTATCCGTGGGCCAGTACCACCGGTGGGCCTTCACCCGCGACGATGGTGCGCAGCACCGTCCCGTCGGGGCGGGGGAGGAAGGCTTCCTCGCCCTCGGGTTCGCGGCGGAGCCGTTCGTAGGGGACAGGGTCGGGTTGGCGTTCGATCCAGCCGGCCGCTGCCCGCGCCGCGATGGCAGCGACGGCTCCCGCAGCGGCACCCCAGAGCAGCCGCACCTTCATCGCGATCCTCCGAATCCGCCCCCGTGTGGTGTCAGGCCGGGTCGAAGCGAGCTGACGGCGCCCAGTATGCATCTCAATTGATCGCGCTACGACGACGGTTGGGCGGATTGGCTCAGATGCGCAGCCTCGGTCAACCGAATGTGCTGGTTGGTGGTTGCCGGTGGGGGCGGAGTCTCCGTGTCGCTGAGGGAAGGACGGGCTGTGGTAGCCGTTCCTGGTACGACAGGGAGAGTGAGCAGAGGTCAGGCCCTCATCCCGGTGAAAGGCCGGTGGAGACACGCGAGGGCTGACCGGTGAAACCGTGGCAGCGGATCGAGACCATCCTGTCCGGGTACGACGAAGCAGACCGCCCGGGCCGGAAACATTCGGCCTGCACACCGACGACAGTGGGCAGCACCTGCAGCACCGCGGATGCCCGGCCTGCCACTCCCCCAGCCCTGACCGGCCTCGTCCCCCGTCAGAACCTGATCTCAAGCATCCCTACGCCGTCTGTGCAGATGGCCATCGAGCGGGAAGGACGGCGGCGATGCGGGCAGGACTCGGTCGAAGTCGTACTGACTCTTCTGCGCCACACGACAAGAGGCGAGGTTGTCCACCTGATGCAGGAGCTCAAGCCGCTCCAGGCCGTCGGCGCCGAGGGTGTCGAAGGCCCAACCGGTGAGAACCTCCAGAGCGCGGGGTGCCACACTCCGCCCGCGAGCGTGCGCCGCGGTCCAATAGCCCACTTCGGCCGACGGTTTGCCAGGCGTCACTTCCTTGAGCACCACGTTGCCCACCAACAGTTCCTGCGATGAACCGGGTTGAGCTTCCAGGACCGCGAAGCCGAACCGGTTCCCCGCCGCCCATCCCCGTTCCTGGCCCCGCACCCACTGCTGCGCGTCAGCTTCGTTCTCCACGGTCGAGCTCGTCCAGTGGCGCAGCACAGGATCCCGGAACACCTCGACAAGTGCGGCAGAGTCCTCCATGCACCAGGGGCGGAGAACAAGGCCTGGTGCGGACTGCGTCGCGCCCGCATGCAGTAAGACAGCGTCACTCATCAGCTGATCCTATGGCGGCGTTCTGACCCAGCACCGACAGCCCAGCCCACAGGCGTCCGGGTGAAGTCGAGCGGCCGCGACCCCGTACGCACGTCAGAGAACGCCCGCATGTGGGATTCGGAGCCGGCCCGCCCCCAGTCGGCGAGGACCGCTCCCGATGTACGCAGGGATCCACTTCGGCCTTTTCTCTGCCGGTGCGTAGACACGAACCGGACTGAATGGAACGCTCCCTACAGAGGCGCGGACCTGTTCCCCCGCTCCGCCGGTTCTGCTTCCGCTCGTCCGGTCGGCGTCGCCGCTCCGGCGCGACCACGCGCCGGTGTCCGCACGAGCCGCGCATCCCGCCAGTGCTCAGTTCCCGCAGCCACCGATTTCTCGTACGTCCAGATTCCTCGTAGGGAGGAGTTCACCGCATGAGAGTCCGGGTCGCCCCTGCGACACTCGCCGCCACCGTCCCCACCCTCACGGCGCCACTCGTCGACCCCGCGGAGTTCGTCGTCGACCACACGTCCGAGGCGGTGGACGCCGACCCGCCGGACGGCCGGTGCCGCACCACGTCGGGCGAGTGCAGCCTGCGTGCCGCCGTGACGGCCGCCAACGCCCGGCCTGCCAGTACGATCACACGGTCCCCCGGCCATGACCGGCTCACGATCCCGCCCGATCTCGCCGACCGTGAGAAGGCCTTCGCCACCCTCTCGTCGCTGGGCCGCACCATCGACGGCGACGGCAGCTGCCGACTCTCGGCCGCGGGCCATCTGCCCAGTCGTGACCCGCTGGTCGGACCGCTGGCGAACCACGCCGGCCGCACTGACACCGTGGCGCTGCTGCCGGGCAGTCCCGGCCTGGACGCGGCCGAAGGGCCGCCCGGCCACCGATCAGCGGGGCGTCCCTCGCCCACAGGGTGCCACCTGTGACATCGGTGCATACGAGCACACGCCATGACCCCAACCCCGACACCGGAACCTGGAGCGAGGAATGAGAGCCCTGAGCCTGCGCCTCACATTGGCCCGCGCCACAGCCGCAGTCGCGGCCCTGCTCCTGTCACTGACCGTTCCTCCGCCCACTGCCCTGGCCGCGCGGGGCCCCGACTCCTTGGTCGTACGGACCGACCGGGGCTGGGTGCGGGGCGCGGCCGTCCACGACGGCGGGCGGGTCTTCCAGGGGATCCCGTTCGCCGCCCCGCCGACCGGTGAGCTGCGCTGGCGTCCGCCGCGCCCCGCGCCGCGATGGTCAGGCGTACGCAACGCCACCGCACCGGCCCACCCCTGCCCCCAGTTACCGCTGACGCTGCTCCCCGGCGGCGGCCCCGTCCTGCCCGGCGAGTCCAACCGCACGGGCAGCACCGTGGAGGACTGCCTGTATCTCAATGTCCGGACACCCGCGGGCACCGGCCACCGCCCCCTTCCGGTCCTGGTGTGGCTGCACGGCGGGGGCAACGTCTACGGCGCGGGCAGCGACTACGACGGCTCCGCCCTGGCCGCGCGGGGTGTGGTCGTGGTGACCGTCAACTACCGTCTCGGGGCACTGGGGTTCCTGGCCCACCCCGCCCTGTCGGCCGAGAGCCAGGACCACGCCTCGGGCGACTACGGCCTGATGGACCAACAGGCCGCCCTGCGCTGGGTGCGGCGCAACATCGGTGCCTTCGGTGGCGACCGGAACCGGGTGACGCTCGGTGGCCAGTCCGCCGGATCGGCGGACACCTGCCTCCACATCGCCTCGCCGACCGCGAAAGGCCTGTTCCACCGGGCGATCCAGCAGAGCGGAGCGTGCGCCGCGGACGGCGGTCTGACACCCCTCCCGCTCGACGCGGCCGAGCGGAAGGGAAGCGGCTTCGCGGCCTCGGTCGGCTGCACCGACCCGACGACCGCGGCGGGCTGCCTGCGTGCCGTGCCCACCACCGAGCTCATCCGCGCCTCCGGGACAGGTGCCACCTCCCTGTGGGCCCCGAACACCGGCCCCCGTGTCCTCCCCCGCCCTCCGCGCACGGCGTGGGCCGAGGGACGAGTGAACGCGGTACCGACGCTGAGCGGCAACACCCATGACGAACACCGCTACTTCACCGCGCTGTACGTGGATCTGCTCGGCGACGGCCCTCTGACCCCCGACTCGTACGCCGGCCTCGTCCGACTCCAGTACGGCAGCCGCGCGGCCGCGGTCCTGGACACCTACCCGCTCTCGGCCCATCCGTCCGCCAACCTGGCCTACTCCGCCATCGGCACCGACCAGCGGTTCGCCTGCCCGGCGCGGGCCGACAGCCGGCTGTACGGCAGCCGGGCGCCCGTCTACGCCTACGAGTTCCACGACGCGCAGGCACCGCCGTTCATCCCGGCACCGCACACGCCGCAGGGTGCCTTCCACGCCTCCGAACTGGCCTATCTGTTCCCCATGGACTCGGTAGCGCCCCTGACGCCCGCCCAGCGGCGACTGTCCGCCACGATGACCGCCTACTGGGCCCGCTTCGCGGCCACCGGCGACCCCAACGCGCCCGGGACTGCGCCCTGGCCGCGCTACACGGCCGACAGGGACCACATCCAGGTGCTGGCCCCGGACCGGGTCGGACCCACCACCGGGTTCGCGGCCGACCACCACTGCGCGTTCTGGCAGCCCGCTCCCGTTCCCGGAGGAGCCGTGCGATGACCTCGACACTCGCCCTGATCCGGGAGGGGCGCCGGACGCTGCGGCAGGGTCCGGACGCCCTGGCGCACCGGCAGCGTGAACGGCTGGCCGCGATGATCGATTTCGCCCGCACCCACTCCCCGTACTACCGCGAGCTGTACCGGGCGCTACCCGAACGCGTCGAGGATGCCGCCCTGCTGCCGGTCACGCGCAAGCAGGATCTGATGGCGCGTTTCGATGACTGGGTCACCGATCCCGAGGTGTCCCTCGACCGCGTACGGGCCTTCGTCGCGGATCCCCGGCGGGCCGGCGAGCGCTTCCCGGGCCGATACCTGGTCACCACCACCTCCGGAACCACCGGCCACCGGGGCCTGTTCCTGCTCGACGACCGCGCGGCGGCGGTGTTCAGGGCCCTGTCGCTGCGGGCCGCCCGGCGTACCCTGACGCCCGTGGTGACGGCCCGGTTGCTCGCCCGAGGTATGCGGGCGGCGCACATCGTGGCCACGGGCGGCCATCTGGCCGCGCATACCGTCATCATCCGCTCCCGTGCGGCCGGTCGGCTGCCCGCCCGGGGCAGCCGGGTGCTGTCGGTACACAGCCCGCTGCCCGAGCTGGTGGACCAGCTCAACCAGTACCGCCCGGTGTTCCTGGCCGGCTACGCCACGGTGATCGCGCTGCTCGCCGGCGAGCAGCTGGCCGGCCGGCTGCGTATCGCCCCGGCCGCGGTGTCACTGCTGGCCGAGGGCGTCAGTGCCCGCGACCACCGCAGGATCCGCTCTGCTTTCGGGCCGCACCTGGTCGACACCTACGGCTGCAACGAGAGCCTCGCCCTGGCCTACGGCTGCCCGTCGGGATGGCTCCACGTCCACAGTGACTGGCTGATCCTCGAGCCCGTCGGCCCCGACCTCCGCCCCACCCCGCCGGGCCAGGAGTCCTTCGCCGTGCTCCTGACCAGCTTGTGCCGATGGGCACAGCCGATCCTGCGCTACGACCTCGGCGACAGCGTTGTGCTGCGTCCTGACGCGTGCCCGTGCGGAGACCCGCTCCCCGCGATCAGAGTGCGCGGCCGCGCGGCCGACCTGCTGGCGTTCCCGCGCCGGGACGGCGGCACCGTGCACATCGTGCCCATGGCCTTCGAGACCCTCCTGGAAAGCATCCCGGGCATCGACCTGTTCCAGATCGTCCAGACGGCGCCCACCTGCGTCCGCGTGCGGATCCTGTCCGCCGCCGCAGCCGATCGGGAGCGGCTGTGGACGGCCGTGCGAAAGGAGATGGTCGCCCTGCTCACCGCCCACGGCGCGGGCCACGTGAGCGTCGAACGCGCCCATGAGCCACCCGAGCAGTCTGCGGGCGGCAAGTATCGGGTCGTCATTCCCTGGTCGTGACGCCGGGCGACGGGGCGTCCTCGCCGGGGACGCCCCGCATCCGAACGCCGTGGTGGGCCGCCAGCCCCGGCAACGCCACATGCAGTAGTCCGTCGATCCGGCGTGCGCTGGTGGAGGCCGCGCCGGAGGTGTCCACCGAGCGTGGTCGCATGCGCCGGCGTCGTGTGTCAGGGCGCTGCGGGGAAGCCGAGGGCGGCCGCCGCTCTACTCCGCCAACTTGCGCCTCTGACGCACAACCCGTGCGCGCCTGTTGCCCCGCCTTGGACTGCCGGTTTCGCAGCGCCGTGGGACGTTGTCAACGGTCGGGCCTGGGAGCCCGGGATTCCGTTGCCCGTACGCCAGGGCCGGCACCGGCTGTGGCCGTCCGAAAGCGCCCTGCCGGCCCCTGCCGTGTGCGGCTCAACCGGGGAGGCGAAGGACCGAGCGGCGTGCGGGTGAGCGGCGCGAGCCAGTCCCCGTACCGGTGCGCCCGGCTAACGAGCGGTCGGGGCGCTTGCACGTGGCGGGGGCGTGGAGCAGCAGCGCCCAGGCCGTGGTGCCGTGCTGGGTGTGGTGCACTCCGGACCGCTGGGACAGTGCCTCGACCAGCCAGAAGCCCCGACCGCACTCGGCCAGGCCGTTCTCTTCGGGCCCCGTGCGGTTCTGCCACACACCGGCGTCGACGACCTCGATCCACAGGTGTGACTCGCAGCATGCGAGTCGCAGGGTGACGTGGTGGGCGCCGCTGTGCTGAACGCTGTTGGTGACGTACTCCGACACCACGACGCTCGCCGTCTCGGCCGTCTCGTCCCCGAGGCGCCATGCCGTCAGCCGGTCCCGGGCGAACGCCCTGGCTGTCGCTACCGCACGTTTCTCGGCGGGGAGCGTGCAGCTCGCCGACGCCGAGGGGTTGTCGGGCAGGGGGACCGAGTGAGGCGCCGTCGGTGCTGCTGCGCGCCGGTGCGGTACTGGGTGAAGGGCGGGCTTCACTGCTCAACTCTCTTCCTGTCAGGACGAGATGCTCGGACTCAGACGACGATCAGGGCTTCCAGGGTGCGTGGACCGTGCACGCCCTCCACCCGGTCGAGTTCGATGTCACTGGTGGCCGACGGCCCGGAGACGAAGGTCAGTGGACGCACCGGATCCAGGGCGGTGAACACCTCCGGCACGGACGCCACGACCTGTCCGGCGCGTACGACGCACACATGGACGTCAGGCACCAGCGTCAGGGCGCGCCGGCCCTGGCCGGGGCCGCCGTCCAGGACGAGGGTTCCGGTCGTGGCGATGGCGGCGGCCACGGTCGTCACCACCGCTCGGGCCCGGTCCAGCTCGGCGACCGGAAGTCGGGGCTCGTCGGTCAGCACCCGGTCGGGGTCCAGCGCGGACCGCCACTCGGGCGGGAAGCCACGCGGTACCACGACGGAACCGGTGCCAAGGCCGGCCACCGACTGCCCCACACGGGAGGCGACGTCCTGCGGGGATACGAGATGCACTGACGCCCCGTACTCGGCGAGTCGTTCGGCGAGCAGTTCCACGGCCGCCGTCGACCCGGCCGGCTGTTGGCCGCCGCGGGAGTACTGGCGGGGCACCGGGACGTCCTGTGGACGCTCGCCCGCGGGCACGTCGTCCAGGGCGCGCCTGATCCGGTCCAGCACTTCGGTTCGCGCGTTCATCTCTGCCTCCTTCCGGCGTACGGTCATCGATGCGTCCCTTTCCACCAGGCGCTGAAGGTCTCCGCGGGCGGGACGGGGACGTCGCGGGTGTCGGTCCAGCGGGACAGCGGGCCGGGCAGCCGGCCCACTCGCCCGCGCCGGGCCACCAGCCGTGCGGCCAGGGCTCCCGCTCGCTGCGCGGCCGTCAGACGCGAGGGACGGGAGAGCACCCAGCGTGCGGCGGCCATCGCCAGGCGTTCCGGTTTCGGCACGAGCCGCTCGCGCCCCTCCTCGACGATCCGGGCCCGCAGATGCACCAGCACCTCGGGAATGTTGATCTTGACGGGGCAGACCTCGTAGCACGCCCCGCACAGCGACGACGCGTACGGCAGGGCACGGTCCACTTCCGAGGTGGTGCCCCGCAGTTGGGGACTGAGGACGGCGCCGATCGGGCCGGGATAGACCGATCCGTAGGCGTGTCCGCCCACCCTCTCGTACACGGGGCACACATTGAGGCAGGCGGAGCAGCGGATGCAGTTGAGTACCTGCCGGCCGACCGGGTCGGCGAGAGCATTCGTGCGGCCTCCGTCGAGCAGCACCAGATGGAAGGCGCGGGGCCCGTCGTCGGCGGTCGTGCCGGTCCAGGTCGAGGTGTAGGGGTTCATCCGTTCCCCCGTGGAGGAGCGCGGCAGCAGCTGCAGGAAGACCTCGAGGTCCTGCCAGGTGGGTACGACCTTCTCGATCCCCGCCACCGAGATGAGCGTCTCGGGCAGCGTCAGGCACATCCGCCCGTTGCCCTCGGACTCCACCACGACCGCCGTCCCGGTCTCGGCGACCAGGAAGTTGACACCGGAGACGGCGACCTTGGCCCTCAGGAACTTCTCCCGCAGATGACGCCTCGCGGCGTCGGCCAGCCGCCGCGGATCGTCGTCCAGGTCGGCCGGTGCCGCGGTGCCGTACGCGCCCATCGACCGCAGGAAGATCTCCCGGATCTCCGCCCGGTTGCGGTGGATGGCCGGGACCAGGATGTGGGAGGGTTGGTCCTGGCCGAGCTGCACGATCAACTCGGCCAGATCGGTCTCGTACGCGTCGATGCCGGCGTCGGCCAGCGCCTCGTTGAGCCCGATCTCCTGCGTGACCATCGACTTGACCTTGACGACCTCCCGTTCACCGGTGTCCTGCACCAGGCCGACGACGATGCGGCGTGCCTCCTCGGCGTCGCGCGCCCAGTGCACCTTGCCGCCCGCCGCGGTCACCTTCTCCTCCACCTGCAGCAGATACCGGTCCAGATGGCGCAGGGTGCGTTCCTTGACCGCACGCCCGGCCTCCCGCAGCTGCTCCCAGTCGTCCTGCTCTGCGACGGCCGCCGCACGCCGGGAGCGGATGGTCCCGGTGGCACGGGCCAGATTGCCGCGCAGCTGGGAATCGCGCAGGGCGCTCGCCGCCGCCGTCGGGAAGGCCGGCATGCCCAGGAACGTCGCGTCGTTCACGAGGTCTTCGTCCTTTCGGTGCCGCGCCAGGAGGCGGGTGTGGGTTCCGCCGCGCCGTGTACCGGTGCCTTCTCCGTGGACGCGAGGATCTCGGCGAGGTGCATGACGTTCACTCCGGTGCGCAGGCGGGACAGCGCGCCGCCGATGTGCATGAGGCAGGAGTTGTCACCGGCGCACAGCACGTCGGCTCCGGTGGCCAGGACGTGCCGTACTTTGTCCGTGCACATGGCCACCGACGTGTCGGCGTTCTTCAGGGCGAAGGTGCCGCCGAACCCGCAGCACTGGTCGGCCGCACCGAGTTCCACCAGGTCGATGCCGCGGACGGCCCGCAGCAGGGTGAGGGGCCGGTCGTCGACGCCGAGCATGCGCAGGGAGTGGCACGTGGGGTGGTAGGTGACCCTGTGCGGGAAGTACGCCCCGACATCGGTGACACCGAGTACGTCGACGAGGAATTCGGAGAGTTCGTACACACGTGGTGCGTCATGGACCGCGGCGGACAGCCGGTCGTCGCCGGACACCTCGGCGACCCGCCCGTGGTACTCGCGCACCATGGCGGCGCACGAGCCGGACGGCGTGACCACGGCGTCGTAACCGGCGAAGGCCTCGGCGAAGCGCCGGACGAGCGGCACACAGTGGCGCTGGTAACCGGTGTTGAAGTGCATCTGGCCGCAGCAGGTCTGCTCCGGCGGGAAGTCCACACGGTGGCCCAGCCGCTCCAGCAGCGTCACCACCGCCCGGCCGGTGGCTGGGAAGAGCGTGTCGTTGAGGCAGGTGATGAACAGTGCGATCCGCATGGTTCCGTGAGGGGAGGGCAAGGCGGGCGACGGCGTCTGTACGGGTTTGAGGCTCATGGCAGCATCCAGGCCAGGACGTTGGACTGGAGGTACACCAGCACGCACAGGGCCAGCAAGAGCATCAGGCTCCACTTGATCGCCGCCCGGAAGAGCTGGGACTCGCGGCCGATGAGGCCCACCGCGGTGGCGGCGATGGTCAGGTTCTGCGGGCTGATCATCTTGCCGACGACACCGCCAGAGGTGTTGGCCGCCACCAGCAGCGTCGGATCGAGTCCTGCCTTGTTCCCGGCAGTCTGCTGGAGCGTGGCGAACAGGGCGTTGGCGGAGGTGTCCGATCCGGTGACCGCGGTGCCCAGCCAGCCGAGGACGGGCGAGAGGAACGCGAACGCCGTACCGGCTCCGGCGATCCAGGTGCCGATGGTGATGGTCTGTCCGGACAGGTTCATCACATAGGCGAGTGCGAGGACAGCGGCGACGGTCAGCAGCGCCCAGCGCAGCTTGTGCAGCGTGGCGGTGAATTCCCGGGCGGCGGCCGCCGGGGTCACCCGGTAGACGGCGGCGATCACGACGCCCGACAGCAACAGCAGGGTCCCGGGCGAGGACAGCCAGGGGAAGGTGTAGACGGTGGTGGCCGACGCCTGGCCGGCGGCGGTGAGGACCTCGCCGTCCAGTCCGGGCCAGCCGAACTTCGCGTCGGAGGCGGCCAGGAACTCCTTGAGGGGAGTCCACAGCTTGGCGAGCGAGAAGACCCCGATGATGATCAGGTAGGGCAGGAAGGCCATCAGGATCCTGGGGCCCTCGATCCGCTGAGCGGTACCGGCCATCGGGAGTGTTCCGGTCACGGCACTGCTGTCCGGCCCGGCGGGCGCTCCGGACGGAGCCACGGGCCCGTCGCCGTGCCCGGGCTTCGGCGGCTGTCCTGCCGAACCGTCCCCTTGCTCCTTCTGCGCCGCCTTGCGGAGATCGGTCCTGGCCTCCTCACCGCCCTGCGGCCGCCAGACACGGAGGAAGAGGACGATAGCGGCCAGGGCCGCCAGCGAGGCGATGATGTCGGTCAGCTCCACCGAGAGGTAGGTGGCGCTGACGAACTGAGCCAGTCCGAACACCGCACCGCACACCAGCGCCACCGGCCAGGTCTGGCGCACTCCGCGGCGTCCGTCGACCAGGGCGACAAGAAGGAGCGGCACGAAGAAGGCGACCAGCGGTGTCTGGTGGCCGACGTAGGCGCCGATCTCCGTGTACGGGATCTTCGTCAGGTTGCCGGCCGTGATGATGGGCGTGGCGATGGCGCCGAACGCGACGGGAGCGGTGTTGGCGACCAGCACGGTGACGGCGGCTCGGACCGGGGCGAAGCCGAGTCCCATCAGCATCACCCCGGTGATGGCCACCGGCGCGCCGAATCCGGCCAGAGCCTCGAGCAGTCCGCCGAAGCAGAAGGCGATGATGATGGCCTGGACGCGCGGATCGGCGCTGATCAGGCCGAAGGCCCGGCGCAGGTCCGCGAAGCGGCCGCTGACCACGGTGAGCTGGTAGACCCAGATGGCGGTGATGACGATCCACATGATCGGGAACAGCCCGAAGGCCGCTCCTTCGCTCGCCGAGAGCAAGGCGAGGTCGGCCGGCATGCCGTACACGGCCACGGCCACCGCCACCGCGACGGCCAGTGAGGCGAGCCCGGCCCAGTGAGCCTTCATCCTCAGGCCGCCGAGCAGGACGAAGAGCGTGAGCAGTGGCAGGACGGCAACGAGCGACGAGAGCGCGGGGCTGTCGGCCACGGGAGAGAGATCTGGCTGGTACATGAACCCTCACATTGGGGGCTTGGTCAGACCATTACTTGGTTGTTCACGCTAGGCAGCGGACACCAGGCTTGTCCAGAGCTTCGAACGACCGAATTACGGTTTGGTCAGACCAAAGGGCGGGGCACTCAAGCTATGATCAACACGCAGGGAGTTACGAGACGCGGGAAAGGGCTTTCTATGGCTGACATGGCTGCTGCCTGGGAGCCAGTGCCCCGCTCACGCACCTTCGAACTCGTGCTGGCCCGGATCGAAGAGCAGATCCTCGCGGGCCGACTGCGAGTCGGTGACCGGTTGCCGCCCGAGCGGGAGCTCGTCGACATGCTCGGCGTCAGCAGGGCCGCGGTGCGGGAGGCGCTGCGCGTCCTGGAGGCCCAGGGGGTGCTGCGCTCACGCGTGGGGACGGGGCCGTCCTCCGGCACCGTGATTGCGGCCATGCCGGACGCCGGTCTCACCCAGTTGCTGCGGCTGCATATCGCGCTGGCGAACTTTCCGATGGGTGACGTCGTCGAGGCCCGCGCCACGCTGGAGCGGGCCAGCGCTCGCCTGGCCGCGCAACTCGTCACCGAGGACGGTCTCGAGCGCATCCGCGATCCCCTGCTCCGGATGGACGACGCAAGCCTGCCCCGAGAGCATTTCAACGACTGCGACACCGACTTCCACGTTGCCATCGCCGAGGCCGGGGGCAACCGGCTGATGGCTGACATGACCATCGCGGTCCGCAATGCGGTGCGGCACACCCTGCTCACTGTGTTCAACAAGCTCGACGACTGGGAGAAGGTCGCCTCCCGGCTGCGGGCGGAACACCACGCGATCTACGAAGCCATCGCGGCCGGGGACACGGAGGCGGCCGGCGATCTGGTGGAGGCACATGTGCGCGGCTTCCACCAGGACATCGTGAAGAAGATCATGGACGGCGCAGACCCCGCAGCACCATAAGGCCGTAGTCCCACCGTCCGTGGTGAGACGGGCCAGGCGCGCGCAGCAGCGGTGGTCGGCGTCCAAGAACAAGAAGCCAGTGGGTCGGGCCCGTTCGGCGTCGAGGGGAAGTGTTCTCGGCAGGCTGGGCCACTCGGTCGGTTCCCGCAGCAAGTGCGTGGAGGTTCCTGCCGGGTGCCAAGCGCTCTCCCCGTCCACCTCGGTGTTGACGCATGAGGGCACGGAGATGCCGCTGATGACCCACGCGGCCGTGCCTCGGCCCTCCCAGGAAGCCCACGGCGTTCCAGGGTACGGACAGCGCCTCCAGCACCGTGATGGCGGAGGGGTCTCGGACTCGCGTTCCGAGTGACTCGCGGCGACCCCAGGACAGGAGTTGCCCTGACATCTGTCAGGAGTTGAGCAGCCGCTGCCTCGCTAGGGTTTGTCCAAGGCGCTGTCCGTAGGTCACCGCCTTACCTTTCGAGACGAGGGGAACGCATGAGTCGCTCCATGGATCGCAGGACGCTGCTGAGGTCGGCCGGGTCCGCGGCGGTGGCGGGATCGCTGGGCGCGCTGGGAGTCGCGGCGCTTACCACACCCGCCCAAGCGGCACCCGCGACGATCAACACCGACCAGGTGATGGCCACCACGAATCGCTTGACCCACGCTCCCAACCAGCGTGGAACGGTCGGCATCGAGCTCCGCTCCGGCTACTACAACGGCTACCAGTACGGCTGGGGGCGGCTGGTCGGCTCCGGCTGGGACCCGCGTGGCTGGATCTGGCTGGACATCAGCAGGGACGGCGGCAGAACCTGGTCCTTCGCCGACGGCACCTATCTGTCGGACGGCACCGGCTACGCGCACACGTCAGGGTGGCTCACCCAGTCCGACCCGAACTACGTGTTCAGGGCCAGCTACGACAGCAATCTCCGGGCCGTCAACCCGTACGTCCAGAGCGGAATCTGGTAACAGCCGTGCGGTCGGCAGCCCCCTGCCACAGGCCGCCCGGTGACCGTCCGCCCGCAGCCGCGGTGCACACCCAACTGGAAGCAACTGCCTCGCGATCGGGGTGCTTCCGGACGGGGCGTCATTGCCATGAGTCTTGCGGTCGGCTGGAAAGCACACCTCATACGGCCGAAGCGTCGAGCGTTCCCGATTCTGGGCGTCCTCGACACCTCCACTGACAACTGTGCCGAGCCGCCCTCCGGGGAGAAGGCGTCAGCAACCCGGCTTGCTCGGCGTCGCTCAGCAGCACGCCCACGCAGGCCCGTCGT
Source organism: Streptomyces sp. NPDC007907 (assembly GCF_042959365.1). Lineage (NCBI taxonomy): Bacteria > Bacillati > Actinomycetota > Actinomycetes > Kitasatosporales > Streptomycetaceae > Streptomyces > Streptomyces sp. NPDC007907. The sequence continues at coordinate 990,580 of NZ_JBIBKR010000002.1, read as the reverse complement.
GACAATGACAGTGCAACCTGCTGCAGAAGAACACCTCGACTATCAGCGAGACCACCTCGGTGCGTCCTTGTTGACCACGCACCGCCGACTCCACCACAGGGGGATCACCTTGAAGACTTCCGCGCGCAAGCTCTCGGCCGTCGTCACCGGCTTGGCACTCACCGCTCTGGGGACCGTCTTCTCCGGCACGGCTGAGGCAGCCAATCCGTGCTGGTGGGGTGATGGCGGCATGCGCATGTACTGCAACAACGTCTCGGGGGCCACGGTCTACGCCACTCCCGACACCAGCCGTCCGGTCGGCACGATGTACTCGAACCCGAGCTGGTTCGAGTGCCGCAGGGACACGGGCGCCTACATCGGCGGCCCACACCCGAACCGGTGGCTCTGGACACAGGCCGACAACGGCAAGTGGGGCTGGATGAAGGACACCGACATCTACAGCGAGACCGACCCGGTGCCCACCCACATCGGCAACGGCATCCCCCAGCCCTGCTGACGCCGGCACCTCGACCGGCCCCGGCCCGCTCCGAGCGTCTCACCGACACTCGGAGCGGCCGAGGCGCGTCCAGGGCGAGGGCCTCTGGGTTCGGTGTGGATGGCGACATCTACAACCGGCAGCCAGGGGCCCCCGTTGTCCCACCGCCTGTGCGCCGGGCCGCGGAACGCTTCCAGGTCAGCCACACCACCGCCGCCCGCTGGGCAGACCGCTACCGCCGCCACAGCAGTACAAGCATGCACGACCGCAACCCTCAACATCCCACCCAGACAGGCAAAATGTCCGCCGTCAAGCCTTCCGCAACACACTTCATGCTTCGTCTTGCTCCGGCCTGAGCCATCATCAGGGGACTTCATCCACCGGGCAGGAAAAGCGGCCGCCGGGCCCCCAGGTGGTGACGGTTCGCGCGCCATCGGCGAGCACTCCGCAGGTGAGGTCTGTGACCCGCTTGCCCTCGGGGGTTATCTCGCGAATGTGGATCTCCTTGTTCGGCGGATAGTTGTGACCGCTGTCCAGTGTGATGACCCCGGATTCCCCGACGTACTCACGGACGCCGGGATTCTGGAGGTAGGTCACGAGCGCACTGGGTGAGAAGGAGCGGTCCGTGGTGAAGATCGCGTTCATGGCCTCGGAGAGGATGTTGGCGGCGTCGTAGCCCACCGCGGCGTCGCTCTCCGCGGACAGGTGGAACGCCTCCCGGAAGGATCTGGCGAACGGCCCGTCAGGGGCCGGCCGGCTGAACTGGCTGTAGAAGAGGGTCAGCCCGCCGTACCTCTGCGACATCAGCCGTGGATGCATGGTCAGGCCCGGGGCGGGGCTTTCAGCCAGCACCGCCACGCGGCCCTGGCGGGCGCGGCATTCCCGGTCGCCCTGCATGGAGTGGAACAGGTCTTCCATGACGCCGGAGCGGCCCGCGTAGAGGACGAAGCCGTTGGTGCGGTGGACCAACGTGCAGACGGTCTCGGCTACGTCGCTCGTCGGGCGCCCGTCTTCCTTCTCGCCGTACGGCACGAGGTGCACAGGCCCGGTCGAGCGGTAGGCGGCGTCGAAGCGGTGGGCGAGGTCGGCGCTGAAGTACTCGTCCCGAGGATCGAACACGACGACGGCGGCCGGACCGGCGTGGCCGGAGGCCGGCTCCGCCAGAGTCCGCAGCCGTGGCGAGTGGCGAGCGAAGGCGGCCATGACCTTGGCGATGCGCGCGTTGGGCGGTGAGAGCTGGAAGTACGACACGGGTGAGTTGCCCTCGACCATGCGCTGGCCGGAGACGCCGGTTCCTAGGACCGTGATGCCCCGGGTCCCCAGTTCGATCGCGGCCTGCTGGGACTCCGGACGGCTCTGGGCGAGTCCGATGACCGCCGCGATGTGGTCCTTGCTCGCCCGGTCGATGATCATTTGCGTGACGTCCACGTCACTGCGGTTGGTGGTATTGAGGCCGCCGCGTGAGCCGTAGCGGAAGTATTCGCCGGCGTTGGCGACGAGCAGCCGCACGGGCACCTGGGACTTCAGGTGGCGATCGTTGATCTGCTTCTGGGCGAGCAGCGCTCCGCGCAGCATCTGGAAGCCCGTGGGCACGGTGCGCTTTGATTCCGAGCCGACGCTCAGCGGCGCGAAGAAGACGAGCGTTCGGTAGGGCCGGTCCGTGTCCACCTGAGCGTTCTGGCGGCCGAGGGTCCGCACCAGTTCTCTGAGGTCCGGCGCGTACAGGCCATGGGCCAGGTCGCAGCCGTCGATGCCGTCGGTGAGGCCGACAACCTCGCCGGTCGGCACCTGCCGACAGGAGGAGGTGGGGTGCCCGACAGCCGAGGGATGTTCGTCGAAGAAGAGCCCCACCAGCTCCCTGGACAAGGCGACGCCACCGGCGCACAGCACCGCCGCAGCGGTGGCGGCAGCCACCGGACGCGCCCAGTCGAGGCGACGGGGGCGACGGAAGTGGACGGCGCGGTGCGAGGCCAGCCGTTCCGCCGCGGTGCCGTCGTCGGGCGTGCGTGGCAGGGGCAGCACGTGCACGGCATCGGCGGCCCGGCCGGCGACCGCCGCCGAGAACAGTGCGGCCGCCGCCCGGCCGGCTCGGTGGGCGTCGGTGCCGCCCTGCACGCCCTGCACGGTCTGGCGCGGCAGACCAGCGGCGTACGAGGGTAGTTCGTCCGTGGCGGCGCCCAGGACCAGCAGCGGACTGGAGCCGTTGTCGCGGGAGACGGCGGCGTACGTGTCGAGGAACTTCCGGCAGGCGGATCCCTCGCCGCCCACGGTCGGCAGGAGCAGGACGAAGGCCCATCTGCGCCGCGGACGGAGGCGGCTCCACAGCCGTGGCCGTGCCGCCCTGGCCAGGTCTCGGATCAGCGCGGTGAGGAGGACCTGGCGGACCACTGCCTCGTCGCGGGCCGCCAGGGAAGCCGCCTCCGGATGACGGCTCTCCGCCGCGTTCTGGGCCAGCGTGTGCTGGTGCGCCGCGCGCAGTCCTGCCGCCGCGTTGAGGAAGCTCCGGCCGGTCTGGCCCAGCATGCGGCCCACCCACGGGTGGCGTCGGTCGAGGCGCACGCTGTACCACCGACGCCGCAGCCCGCCCGGAAGGACGGTCAGCAGTTGCAGGACCGCGCCCCACTTTCCGCCCACGGCCTCGCCGAGCTGCGCGGTCTCGGCGGCCGGCTGGAACCGCTGGGTGTACCTGTCGCAGAGCATGCCCCGCAGGGCCCGCCGCTCCTCCTCCGCGTCCCCGGGCGGGAGGTCAGCGCGCAGCACCGCCAGGCACGTGTCGAACTCGGGTAGCCGCAGGGCCCCGGCCCCCTCTGGCATGGAGGTGCGCAGTTGCCGTGCCACGTCCTCCAGCAGCAGCACGTGCGGCCCGCCCACGACGTCCTCCCGCGCGCCGCCCCGGATGAGCCGGAGGTCGTCGATGACGGCATGCGGCGCGAGGCTGGCCAGATGTCGCGTCGTCACGTTCCCGGCCGGGGACACAAGGCGCTGCCCGTATGCCAGCACGAGTGCGGTGAGCTCCGGATCCGGCTCCGCAGCGCCTGCGGCCGGGTCGCCATCCGGCTCGCGGGCCAGCAGCAGGGCCGGCAGTCGGCGTCCGCGGGATCGTGACAGGGGTGGCAGACCAGTCCGCCGGTCGGCGACGTACCGGTCGATCACCCGGACGATCTCGTCGAAGCCGACGGGCAGGACGAGCTGTTGCTCGTCGCCGAGAGGTGAGTGCAGCACGCGGAACCTCCAAGTGGCATCCCTCGGTGGAGTGTTGCGTGAGTCTATGAACGGAATATGCCATACGGAGGCTTTGCTGCTTATCGACTCCTTCTGATGGGGTGTGACCGCAGTTCGCCCACATTGCTGCTGCCGAAGTGAGGGACTGGTGATCAGCAAGAGATGCCGGGAACGTGTTGCCTGCACGGCTGTAAGGTCTAGCTGTGTCTATATCCCGCGGAGGGAGAACAGCCACTGGGAGCTGCGTGAACACTTCTGCAGGCAGCAACAGGCACTGGTGGCACGGCGAACCCTGCGGCGCAAGAGGGCGAGCCGGCAGGGCATACGACGACATGATCGAACAGTCGTGTCACTCAGGTCGTATTCCTCGGGCACGGCGATCGGTGCTGGTCGCCAGCGAGGAGCAGACCGCGGAGGTCGTCGACCGCCTGCGCGTGCCCTTCATGGCCTCGAACTTCGGCGCACCGCACACTCTCGTCGAACAGAGCACGTCCTTCACCTACTTCGAGTACTCCGACAACTCACTGGTGAGCATCGGAGTCCCGCGCGGCACGGTGCGACTGGCCCTCGGGTACAGCAACGACGTCGCGGCCGTCGTCAAGGACCTGGATCAGTCGCTGTCTCACGTCCTGTCCCGGACCGGGGATTCCGTCGCCTCCTGACCCATCGACCGCCCGCACCGATCCGTTCACGCCTGCGCGGCGGTCGGTGCCCCCGGGTGAGGAGCAATTCGCCGTCCAGCGGGAGGAGCCGTATCGGCCGGGGGGAAGCGCACCTCGGGCGGGACAGTCACGTGTCGTGCCTGACCAGACCGGCCGCCACGAGCAGGCGCAAGCTGTCGGTCACGTGCCGGCCAGCCTCCTCCGAACCGACGGGGAGACCCGCCGCTCCGGCGTAGGCTGTGTGCAACGAGTCGAGGTCGCGCCCGTCACACAGCGAATAGACCGTCCATGAGCGCGCGTTCAACCAGTGCATCCGTCCGGACCGAACGGTGCTGACCACGAGTTGCCCCAGGTCGGGCAGAGCGCACGCGTCCACCGGCGTGACGCGACGCAGAGCACTTGCCGACGCAATCTCCTGAGATGGCACCGCTTGTGGCAGCCGCGTGCCCCCGACCTCGACCCCTTCGTCGGAGTCCGGCGCGTCCACATCCACCAGACGCAGGGCGGTGAGCAGCCAGCGGGCGAACCGGCGCCCGTTCTCGGTGAGGGACTGCTCGGGCAGCGACAGTACGCACTCGGCGAGGTAGCGGGCCCTCTCCGCACTGGTGCGGTACTGCCCGCTCAGCGCGGCGGGAGTGCCCGGACTGGGCTCGTCCAGGTCCTCTACCGACGGGGGCGCGCCGAACCTTTCCCGGATCACCTCGCCCGCCCCCTCGGCCGCGGCCCGGAAAACCATTAGGTGCACATAGAAATGCAGGGCGACGAACACCCTGATGACAGTCCAAGAACCGATCCGCCACGGAATGGGGACGGTCTCGGTGGCGTTCCTGACCAAGGAGCCCGTGCGGAGTGCGTCGAAGAGCTTGAGATGGGCGCCCTCGTGCAGAAGGCTTTCGGCGATGAGCCACGGCGACGTGCAGCGTTCGGGCGCCAGGAGCACCGTCGAAGGAAGTGGATCGCCGCCCGACATGGACTGAAGAGGGCCTTCTTCACTCGCGCGGCGGGTGAAACCCACCATGGTGACGTGCCCGAGCACACCAGCTCCCGAGGCAGGCAGCAGCGTCGCGAGGAGTTCCGCGCCGTCCCGCAGGACGGCACGCTCCGCGTCCGTCGGATCGACAGGACTGCCCGCCCGGCCCCCACCGAGCGCATCGCGGTACAACTCCATGAGGCGCCCGGCCAGCATGTCCTGGGAGGGGCCCTGCGGTGTCGGCTCGCTCAGCACCCAGGCGTCCCCGAGACCGGGCCAGGCAGACCGGTGCGGATGGATGAGGGCTTCGCAGGGGCCCAGCGAGGACGGGATCTCCGCCGCCGGAACAGTCAGGTGGCCACGCACGTACAAGCCGAACGAACTGCGCTCGAGGCGGTCGTTCTCCAGCCGCGCGAGGTCGACCTCGAGGCAGTTGCGCAGCACCGGGTCGTACAGCAGCGGCCGGAGGCGCTCCGCTGATGCGGCGGCCGTCGTCCGCAGCACGTCCGCCGCCTCGCCGTCATGTCGCGCCAGCATGGTCAGGCCCAAGCGGAACCGGGCGAGGTTGCGCGCGCGGATGGCATCGGAATCGCCGAACTGCCGGTCGGCGCAAAGCAACGTGTCGGCTTGCGCTGCCCGGTCCGTGACCGGCTCAGCGGAGGGTGAAGAAGGCAACGACAACCGTCCTTCGGCAGCGGGATGACGGACGCGGGAGGGGCAGCGGCCGGCATCGGGCCCTTCCGTGGGTACGATGCCGACCGGTCACGCGTCAGGCGGTGCGGGCCGCCTGGTAGGACGGGAGCCAGGCGCGCTCCTCCGGCGCGTCGACGGCGACCAGCGCAGAGTCGTCGTCGAGGTACGTCTGCGGAGCCAGCTCCGGCGTTTCGATGGTGTCCACCAGCATGTTTTCCATCCCCTCTGTTCACTGACAGTACGGACCCTGACAGGCCAGAAAGCAGCCCGCCGGAACATCATGTTTCGCCATACCAGGTCTCAAGCCAATGGGACTTTTGTCCCCGATTTCCTCCCACACCCCGTCAGACTTGGTGGAAACTCTGTCGTCTTTCGCCCCGAGCGTAACGATGGACCGACTCATTGAGGGCCAGCCACCCTGCTGCGCATGACCTCCGCCCCCACTCCCGAACAGCGGGCCACCTACCGGGAAGTGCTATCCGACCGGCGGTTTCGGTTGCTGTTCGTGACCAGGATCCTGACAGTCTCCGCCGACTCTCTCCGTATCGTGACCCTGTCAACCCTTGTCTTCGCGGCGACAGGCTCACCCCTGTTCGGCGCCCTGGCGTTCGGCATCGGTTTCCTCCCGCAGGTAGCCGGTTCGCTCCTCCTCGGCGCACTCGCCGACCGCGCCCGCCCGCGCCGGGTCATCACCGTCGGATACGGAATCCAGTGCGCGGCGGCCGCCGTGATGGGGGCGACCCACCTGTCGGTGGCGGCGGTCCTGTTCCTCATCGCCGCCGTGGCCTTCACGACGCCCGCCGTCAGCGGTGCGTCCAACCGGCTCATTGCCGAGCGGCTCACCGGTGACGCCTACGTCCTGGGGCGCTCGCTGTCGAACATGTCCGTGTCCGCGGCCCAGTTGGCCGGCCTGGCCGCTGGCGGTGCCGCGGTCGGGTTCCTCGGCCCACAGAGGGCGCTGCTGGTCAGCGCGGGCGTCTATCTGGCAGCCGCTGCGGCCGTCCGCCTTCAACTGCCCGACCTGCCCCCTGCTCAACAGACGGCTGGCCACGAGGCACGACAGACCAACGGCTCGCTATTACGTCTCAGTTGGTCCGGCACCACGAAGCTGCTCGCCGAACCGAGGGTGCGCGGCCTTCTGTTCGCCCAGTGGGTGCCACCGGCGCTCGTGGCCGGCGCCGAGAGCCTGGTGGTCCCCTTCACGAGCGGCCACGGCATGCCCGCCGGTTCGGCCGGACTGCTGCTCGCGTGCCTGCCCCTCGGCATGTTCGTCGGTGACCTGGCCATCGGGCGCTTCCTCCGGCCAGCCGCCCGGGAACACCTGGTCGTCCCGCTGATCGTGGTTCTGGGCCTGCCTCTGGTCGGCTTCGCGCTGGAGCCGTCGCGCGTGGTCGGCGCGGCACTGCTCCTGGTGTCCGGTACCGGGTTCGCCTACGCACTTGGGCTCCAGCGGCCCTTCCTCGAAGCGGTCCCGGAGGCCCGTCGCGGCCAGGCGTTCGCACTGCTGACCGCCGGGCTGATGTCCGTGCAGGGGGTGGGGCCGGTCTTGTTCGGTGCCGTGGCCGAGCTCACGGGCTCAGGTGACGCCATGGCGCTCGCGGGCCTCGCGACGGTGTGCATGGCGGCATGGTTGGTGATCAAGTAACGAGTGGATCAGTGGCCGGCTGTTCGGGTTCGCTCGCGTCTGGCCGGAGAGCGGCGCCCTGCGGATAACAGCCACCTGTGTCGTGCGTGCCCACACCCTCGACCGAGTCAACGGCCGACGGCCGAGGCCGATGCCGCTGTGCGGCCGAAGGCAGCTCTGCTGCTCAGCGGCAGGAAAGGGAGTTACTTGGCGGCGGAATCCACCGCGACCGGCTCCTTGTCCGGTTCGTGCGCCAGTAAGCCGCGACCAGCAGGGCCCGGTCCTCCCGTGGAAGACTCCACGGCCGGTTGCGAACGGCATCCGCGCCCTGGTGTCGCAGAACGGTCACCAGCTTCGCGAAGTGCCTCGGGCTCAGCCCGGTGAACGGGGCTGTCCAGGACGGTTCCGACGCAGTGATCACACCAGCCACGCGAAGATCATCGCAGGCCGTTAGTGTGCCTTCGTCGCTCCGACGGACTGGAGACGGATGATGGAGCAGGACGAGGCCCTGCAGCTCGCGGTGGAGTTCCTGGCGCACAGCCAGCGCGATGACGAGCCGCCTCTCGCCATCGACATTGAGCGAGTCCGCGAGAGCGACGGGCTACTGATCGCGCCCTACAACTCCGTGCAGTACCTCGCCTCGCGCGATGCGCGACAACAATTGCTGGACTGCTGGCCCATCCTCGTCGACCTTGAACGCGGAGGTGTGCGGTTCGGGACTCTGGAAGAGCGGCATCTGTGGAGGTAGCCGAGTGCCTGACGAGGCTGCCGCTGCCCCGCAACCACAGTCACGGGACAACCCTTCGCCTCCGGCACTTCGCCCAGCACCTCGAACGGGACATCGACGCCGTCACCGCCGGCCGCACACGGCCCTGGGACTCCGGCGTCGTCGAAGGACACGTCAACCGGATCAAGATGGTCGAACGCCAGATGCTCGGCCGCGCGGGCTTCGAACTCCTCAGCAAACGCATCCTGCTTGCGTGACAGAACGTCACCACCCTGGTCCTGTCCCCGCGTGTAGTCCCCCCTCTTTCGTAGGCATGCATGGCTGGGCCCACCTCCGTCGTGCTCTTGAATCAGCTGCTTTGACGATGCAAAAGGGGTGCCCAACTGGATCGGTGAGGACACGCGCCTGGCGCCATGAGGTTGATGATCCGGTCTGCACGCACCCAGCTCCAGCAACACGGCGCCCCACGACCCCACCGACGGCCGAGTGGATCCGCACCTGCGAAGCCTCCAGGACGTCGCTCCCCCGTCCGACGGCCATGCATCCGCCGCAGCCCGGTGCGGCCGGGCGGGTCGGAGGAGACCAAGCTGGAGTGGACGCACGCGTGCAGGTGCCGCAACGGTCCCCCGTCGCCGCCGCGGCGTCGAAAGTGATCACCGAGGAGAAGACGGGGTCGCGGATGATGGGCTCGACGTAGTCGTGCCGTGTGACGATCCATGCGCCGATCCGGTCGGCGTAGTGCACGGGGTGGGTCTCGCGCAGCGGCGCAACCGCGCGTACGGGCTTCGAGCATCGCCTCGTTGAACAGGACTGGCTCTCCCATGGCCACCACCACCCGATCCGTGGCCGTGCGTTCTCTCCAGCTCACACCTCGGGCTCACGCTCTGCAGACGGTCGGGCGTGTGCGAGGGATCAGTCCTGGGCCGGCATGACCCGGGTCACCTTGCCCTTGAGGTCGGCTTCCAGGTAGCCGGTCACGTGCTCGTCGGCGAGATAGACGGCCAGCCCCAGCGGGGTGCCGAACGTGTCGTCCGCCGGGCGGACCAGGACGTAGCGCATCGTCGGCCGCTTCACGTTCAGGTCCTTCTCCGCCCGCTTCAGCAAGGGGGGAAGGACGTCCCAGTCGAAGTCGCCCAGGCGGAACGGGCGTTCGCCGCCGATGAGCGCGCTGCTGATGATGCCCTTCCGGACGCCTTCACCCGGGCGGTAGGTGTAGCTGTCGTACTTGGTGTCGCTGCCCTTGACCATGATTTCCGCGGACACGTAGCCCGGGTAGACGGTGAGGTCGGACGCCCGGTCCGTGCCCGTCGCGGCTTTGATCTCCTTCACAGCCGTCCGGATGCCGTCCGGGGTCAGCAGGTCCGTCTTGGCGTCGGCCTGGGGAACCGATGCTGACCGGGACGCTCTCGGCGGTGCGGAGGCCGGGTTGTTCGCGCCGGTCGAGGCCGAGGCGGTCGGATCGGCTGCTTTGGCACCGTTGTTCTGCTCTCCGTCGGGCAGCAGGGTCCACGTCAGGACTCCTGCCAGAACGGTCGCGACGACGGAGGAAGCGATCGTGATGCGGCTCTTCGTCCGGCTTCCCGGTCGTGGCCGTGTCGGCCGGGTGGGGCCCACTGGGTAGGGGGTCGGGGCGGGGGTCGACGGCCCGGTGGAGCGGGGCACGGCGTCGTGCGGTCCGGTAGGTCCGAAGCCGGTCGGCGGGCCGAAGCCCACGGGCGGTCCGAACCCGGCCGGCGCCGAGGGTGTGGGGGTCGAGACCGGCGGAGGGGCCAGCCGGTACAAAGTGGCCGCACCCGCCCCGTCGAGAGCGCCGGGAGCCGCGCCGCGGCCCTCGGCCACTTCGGCGAGCATCCGGTCGGCGGTCTCCGCGTCCGCTCTGCGCGCAGGATCCTTGACGAGCACGGCGTTCAGGAAGCCGGTCAGCGCTCCGGCCCGCAGAGGCGGCGGAAGCTCCTCGCTCAGGAGAGCCGCGAGCGTCGCCAGGGTGGTTCCCCTGCGCAGTGGGTGGTGTCCTTCGACGGCAACGTACAGCATCATCGCCAGCGACCAGAGGTCGGAGCCGGGGCCTCCCTCGCCGCCGGTGATGCGCTCGGGCGCCATGTAGTCGGGTGTGCCGATGATGGACCCGGTCATGGTCAGGGAGGTCGACTCCCTGATGGCCGCGATGCCGAAGTCGGTGAGGACGGGGCGGCCGTCGGGCCGCATCAGGACGTTGGCGGGCTTCACGTCCCGGTGCTGGATGCCGACGTCGTGCGCGGCGCGCAGCGCGGCCAGCACCTCGCGGCCGAGCCGAGCGGCCTCGACGGGCTCCAGCGGCCTCTTGTCGAGGCGGTCCTGGAGCGATCCGCCGGTCACCAGCTCCATGACGAGCCAGGGGTAGGCGTAGGCCTCGGTGTCGACCACGTGGTGGATGGTGACCACGTTGTGGTGGTCGACGCGGGCGAGCGCCCGTGCCTCGCGCAGCACCCGGGCCCGGAGCATGGCCGCGGCCTGCGGATCGTGTTCGGCGAGTCCGGGATCGGAGGGCCGTACTTCCTTGAGCGCCACGTCTCGGTCCAGGACGAGATCGCGCGCCCGCCACACCATGCCCATGCCGCCGCCCCCGAGCCGCCCTTGCAGTTCGAAGCGCCCGTCTATGACCCGTCTGCCGGATTCCCCGTCGTTCATGGCCGGGAGCCTACGGGATGCGTGGGGCGCGGCCTCACAGAGGTGCGGGGCACGGCCCCGGTGGAGGGATGTTCGTCGGCCGGGCGGTCTCATCCGGTGGTGTGGCTGGGCATCGTTCTTCTGTCCTACGCGGGGGCGGTGCGGTGCTCTGGTTCAGCCTTGCTTTGCTTCCGTCACTGCCCTGCGCAGCGCTTGCAGGAGGAATTCCCCGTCGGCGTCGTCGCCCAGCGCGACGTGGTAGGAACTCGTCTTACCGTGGCCTGACCGCTGGGCCGTGACGCTGACACCGCTGTCGCCGTCGCGGACAGGCCCGTGGTGAGCGTCTCCCACCTGTCCAGGAATGGTAACGAGACCCCGCTCCACCGGGGTTGATCGTGCCCCATCGGGGAGCCCACCTGGGCGAAGGACATATCGATGGTCATTGGGGGTACACAACGCTGGCAGCTCCCCGACTCTGCCGAACGACCTTGGGTCCGGGACGAGTTGGCGGGCCGGTGCCGGGTGGGACCGGGTGAGGGGAGAACGCTAGAGGCCACCTCATGAACTTCCTCAGTGCAGATCGGCCCGGGAGACCTATCGAGTGGAACCGGCCGCGCGCCGGCTTCCGCTGTCCGTGCGTGGCCCCTTGCGGTGGGCCACCAGGTTGCACGGCTGTGTGGAGAAGGTGGAATACCGGGAGTGGGTGCGCGCCTGAGCATGTGGGGTCGGTCGACGGCGCCGACTACGGACAAGTCGTCACCGAGCGCTTGGAGCCGCCGGCAGTTGGTCGTCCACGAGTTACTCGGGGAACGCCGGTCCTCGGGATGGGTGCTGCAGAAGCTGGGCGACGGTCGCGGCCCGGCTGACGAACGTACCTCCCGAGCAGAGCTCTTGGCCGCCCTCGTCGACCGCATGGGGGGCACTGACTCGGGAACTTCAGGCGCGACGTTCCGCAGCGAGCTGCTCCAAGAGTTCGACGTCTGGTACGTCGAGGGCCGGTATCCGCAGCCACCGGAAAGGGAAACCGTATGCGCCGGCTTCGCGGTCGCGGAACTCCATACGCAGATACGCGCCCAGCTCGTCTTCGTCGACGCTTGCGTGAACGAAGCTGTAGCGCAGCACAGTGATGTCTTCCCACGGTATGTGGATGTCCTGGTAGTCCAGGCCGTCTCCGTCAGCGGTCAGCGGACCGAAGTCCACCCGGCCTCCCGCCGCCAGAGTCGCTTTGGCCTTGGCCAGCTGCGCCTCCGTCACATGGGTGTGGATGTGAGCCATCAGTGGCCAGATGGAGGAAGGGGGGCGGTCGGCGATCTGGCCCGTACGGAAGACATCCCCCGGGGTGGTGACCGGTGGGTCGGCCAGTCGGGACGTCACGACGGTGCCGTCAGCGAACTCCAGCCGCTGAATGTACAACCACTGTGTGACGACCGTGTCGCCCGCTGAGGAGTGTCCCTCGAGATCATTGGCGAACCACAGGTGAGTGATCTCCGCCCAGGGATACATCCGAGGGGCGGGGGCCGCCTGCCCGTCGCCGCCATCGCCCGCGCTCAGCATGACACCGCTGCGGTGCACGGACAGCATCACCGTCCGCGGCCCGTCAGGTTTCTCGACCTGCCCGGGCAGCGTTCCGTACTCGGTGCTCGTTGACGGGTCCTGATCCGAGGGGACGGCTCTGGCGCCTTCTGATCTCCGGTTTCTCCCCCACCAGCGAGCCATTCGCCACCCCTCCCAGGTCCCACGGTCCCGAGCTCTGATCCCCGGCCTCTGCTCAACACACCACCGCCAGCAGCCTCCCCAAACCCGGGCCATTCCATTCGGATCACCGATCGCGGTCGACGTGCCGTCAGCCATCAGGAGCGGACACGGGGCAAGTAACCCGGCTCCGCTAATCGGAGCCCCTCGTCCACGATGCCGATCGCCGGGCACGGTTGCGGCCTGGGTGTCCAGCGCTGGGTCGTGGAACGTACCTTCGCTCACTTGGACTGGTTCCGCCGCCTGCGCATCCGATGGGAGATTCGAGACGACCTCCCTGAAGCCTTCCTGAGCCTCGGATGCTCGCTGATCTGCTGGCGTCGACTGGCGGCAGTTCAGACGCCGGCGCTCGACCATCTTGGTCGCGGCAGCTCTGGCCGAGCGGTGCGGTCCCTGCGCGTCGCCGACCGGCTCGGCGAACTGTCTCGGAAAAGCCGAGCCCTACGCCGCGACCACAGCAGGCCGGGAACTGCGCGAGCAGATCCACACCGAACTGGCCGCCGCGCGATGAGTGCCTTTCCTGATCCGGGCTGGAGTATCTCCGGGCGCTACGGAAAAGTCGCGCACGTCATAGGCGGATGATGACGAGAGCGATGTCGTCGGAGGCGCCCCCGGCGACGTCGAGCCGGGTCAGCAGCGAGTCGGCCAGCAGGTCAGGGGCGAGGTTTCGGTCCTGGGCCAGGGCAGTGGTCAGGCGGTCCAGGCCGACGTCGATGTCCTCGCCGCGGCGCTCGATGAGGCCGTCGGTGTACAGCACGAGGGTGTCTCCCGGCCTGAAAGGGAGGCCGGCCTGGGGGCGGGGGACGTGGTGCTCGCGTGTGCCGAGTGGCGGGTCGGTGGCCTGGTCCAGCTGTTCGCAGGTTCCGTCGGTGTGGAGCAGGATCGGCGGTGGGTGTCCGGCGTTGCTGTAGATGATCAGTCTGCTGCGGGTGTCGATGAGCACCTTGACCGCGGTGGCGGCCATGGCGCCGTCCACGGAGCGGGCATAGAGGCCGAGAACTTCCAGGGCCTGAGCAGGGCTGGGGATGGCGCGGATGACGGCGCTCAGGGCGCTGCGGAGCATGCCCATGATGGCCGCGGCGTGCAGGCCGTGGCCGACGACGTCTCCGACCGCCACGGCGTAGCGGTCGGGTGGCAGGTCGACGACGTCGTACCAGTCGCCGCACACGTTCAGTGACGCGGTCGCGGGCAGGTAGCGCACGGCGATGTTGGTGTGCCGGTCCAGGTCGGGGACGGAGAGCATGGCTTCTTGCAGGGTGATGGCGACCTGCTGTTCGCGGGCGTGGGCCTGGCGTAGTTCCTGGTTCAGCCGGTGCAACTCGCGGGCGCGCGCGTACAGCTCGGCTGCCATGCCCTCCGTTCGTTCGGGCGACTCCTTGCTGAGCTGACGTGCCCGGGGTGAGTGGACGAAGGCCGTGACGTCCGTTACCTGTTGGATGATCCACTTCACCATGCCGTCAGGTCCGTAAAGGGGGGTGTGGATCACGGACCACCATCGCTCCTCGAAACCGTCCTGCTGATCGGGGGCGGGAACGTCGTACCGCTGGAGCACCGCGGTTTCCGGATTCCCGGTGCTCAGAAGCCGGTGCAGGGAGGCTTTCAGGTTTCGTTCCGCGTCGCTGCGGAAGCCGGGATTCTCCGGCAGGGCGTCAAAGAAGTACTTCCCGATCAACTCGTCCTTGGTCCGGCCTGCAGTCCGCAGGCAGGCCGGGTTGACGTAGCGGATCACCAGGTCCGCATCCAGCACCAGGTACGGGCTTGGGGTGGCGTCGAAGAACGCCGTGAAATCGATGTCCGCTGTCATCACGCGCTCTCCGTGGCCGCGAGCGCGACTGCCTGGAGTTCCAATCTACGGGCGATCCGGCGCCAGGGCTCGTTCGTTCGCGTTCCTTCGCCCAGCACCGCGGCCTCCGACCGGCTCCCAGATGCTACTGCTCCCCAGCTGGGGCTTTGCCCGCCGACCGGGCCCCGGCTCGTTCTCGCAGTCGAGGGTGAGCCAGAGGGTGCGCACTGGAGCAGTCTCCGCCCGAGGCGTCGGCAAGCTGGGGCGAGGAACTCCCGGCCCTGCCGGCATCGCAGAGAGATCGCCCCAAGCGGTCCAGGGCGACGGCACCGACTCGGCAAATCTCCGTTGCCCACCTCCCGCCAGGCAATACGGAGCTGGGCGGAGTGAGGATGGAGGGGAACCGATCCACCCCTCTACCGGGAGGGGGAGGTGGCATGACCTACCCCTGTGCAGCCGCAGCAGCCACCGGCACCATTCGCCCGCACGACATCGAATCTCAGGACCCTTGCTCGGCGGAAGCCTGGCGACGTTGGCGAACATGGGCTGGCCACTCAATGTCACCGCCTGAGCACCGCAAGGGGATGCGGTGATGGCCATTGCTCGGACAGTCGCCCGGGTGGTGATCGTGATGAATCCACGCTCGGGCGGCGGCAAGGCGTCGCGTTACAGCCTGAAACAGCGGGCCGAGGGCATGGGAGCCCAGGTCTGGACGACCAGCACGCAGGAGGACGCGGCGTCGCTCGCGAGGAACGCCGTGGTGGAGGGGGCGCAGATGCTGGGGGTCGCCGGCGGTGACGGCACCGTGTCGGCGGTCGCCGCGGTGGCCGCCGAGACGGGCCGGTCGCTGGTCGTGGTCCCGGCGGGTACCCGCAACCACTTCGCCCGGGACCTGGGCCTCGATCTGCGCGATCCGGGACGGGCGCTGGACGCCCTGATCGACGGTGAGCCCGCGCAGGTGGACCTGGGCGTGCTCGGCTCGCGTGTCTTCGTCAACAACGTCTCTTTCGGCGTGTACGCCGATGCCCTGCTGGAGCCCGGGTACCGGGAGGACAAGCCGCGCGCGTTCGCCGCAGTGGCACCCGACTATGTAAAGGGCAAGCAGTGGGTCGAGGCCCGTATGGACACACCATGGGGGACCATCGAGTTCCCGCAGGTGGTGCTGATCTCCAATAACCCTTACCACCTGGCCACACCGCGCTGGCTGGGGCGGCGCTTCTCCCTCAGCACGGGACAGCTGGGCGTCATCGTTCTCAAGCGCCGGGCGCAGGCCCCGCCGGATCTCCTGCGGCATCTGCGCGGCGAACTGCTACAGGACAAGCGCGGTGCCGGGTCGGCGGAAGATGGTGCCGTCGTCTGGTCTGCTCCCGGCATCACACTGCACGGCGAGGCGCCGCATCTTGACGCCGGCGTCGACGGCGAAGCGATGCGGCTTCCTCTGCCCGTCGTGTGCGCTATCCGGCCGGGTGCCCTGCGTCTGCTGCTGCCGAAGGACCGGCCGGGGATGCCGCCGGAGCACGCGAGGCGCCACTGAGAGGACGTCCCCGAGTGCCGGACTCCCGCATCCCTTGCCCCGCCGGGGTCGGCGGAGCGTGCGCACGCGCTGCACTCCGCTCGCCCCGTCCGCCTTCGCGGATCATCTGGTACCCGGTCCGGTCCCGGTGATCAGTGCTGGGGGTGTGGGCGGTGGAACAGGGGCCGCCGCTGTGTGGCAGTGCCGCGCGGAGCGAGGCGGCCGACCTCGACGCGCATCCTGATGGCCTGGAACACCTCGACCACCCCGAGGACCACGGCCATGACGGCCACCGCCAGGGTGAATGCGGCGATCGAGGTGAACGGCGAGACGATCAGCACGATGCCCGCCAGAGTGCTGATGATCCCGTAGAACAGCTGCCAGCCGCGTGCCGGCGTGTCCTCGGCGGAGGCCGCCGCTGCCGTCACCATGATGCCGCGCATCAGCCAGCTGAAGCCGATCCACAGGGCGAGCAGGAAGATGGACTGCAGGGTGCCCCGGAAGCAGATCAGCCCCAGCAGGACGGACAGCGCACCCGTGAGGAAGTGCAGCACCCGAAGATGCCGGGGGACGTGCGTGCCGAAGGCGGCGGCCAGCTGGAAGACGCCGGTGGCCAGCAGGTAGATGCCGAAGAGTACGCCGACGACCCGCAGCGTCTCCTCCGGCCAGGCGAAAACGACGACGCCCAGAGCGATCGTGGCCAGGCCCATGGTGAGCAGGATCTGCCAGCCCATGTTCGCCAACGCACCCAGGCCTTCGGTCAAGGGAGCGTCTTGTGGCTCGCTGCCGCGTGGAGGCCGACGCCCGAGGCATCAGAGGGATAAGTCATGCCGCTGCCTCCTCCTGGAAGAGCACGGTCGGCCGTACACCTCCATCGTCACCCACCCGGCTCCGATGCACCTGGCGGCGGCCTTCGCAAGCCCGGTCAGGAACGGCCGCGGTGGCGCAGTAGACGACGCAGCCGCGCGAACAGCGACGGACCGTTCCGTGCGCGGGTAACGCCGGCCGTTCTGTGGCTGCAGATCATCCGCTACGTCGTACCGCTTCGCCGATGCACTGAGAGAACGTCTGCGGGAGTGGCTACCACCGAATGGCGATCAGCGTGCCGGCCACACCGAGCAGCACGGTGCCGCGATCACGGAGCGGAAGGCCACAGCTGGATTGATGCCCACGCTCATGGACGTGTTCGTCCCCTTCGGCGGCAAGGGCGAGCAGGAGCCTGCGGCAGGTCATCGCCCAGAACAGCCGGGTCAAGGTTGAGCGGATGCTTGTCAACTTTCCGGCGTAGTGGTACATCAGATGTGGAGCGGATTGAACGCAGGAACGACGTGAAGGAGGGATGACAAGATGCTCATGCGTACGGATCCTTTCCACGAGCTTGACCGGCTCGTCGAGCGCGTCTGGGGCACGGCCGCACACCCGGCGGGCACACCGCTGGATGCCTGGCGCGAGGGTGACACGTTCTTCGTGGAGCTGGACCTGCCGGGCGTGGACACCGAGTCGATCGATCTCGATGTCGAGCGCAATGTCCTGACGGTGAAGGCTGAACGCAAGCCGGCGTACGGCGAGAACACCGAGACCGTGGTCACCGAACGGCCCGTCGGGACGTTCAGTCGGCAGCTGTTCCTTGGCGAGACCCTCGACGTCGACAAGATCGAAGCCTCCTACGAGGCCGGTGTGCTGAAGCTGCGGATCCCGGTCGCCGAGCAGGCCAAGCCACGCAAGATCACCATCAGCGGCGGCAGCAACCGCAAGGAACTGGACAGCTGACGCCTCAGACACTCCTCTCTTCAAGGGCCTCGGGCATCAGTCCGGGGCCCTGACGCCGTCTTTGCCCCTTCTCCATCGGCGACCACGGGGCGCCGACACGTGACAGCATGGCTACCCGCGTGCCCCGTCCTCCGGCTTCCCGTCCTCCGCGTCGAACACCTTGGTGAAGGTGGCGCCGCACCGGCAGCGGGAGTGCTCGATCAGTTCTCCATCGGCCGACACGCTCAGCCCCTGGCTGAGCCGCACGTGCACATGATGACCCATGAGGAGCTGCCCTCCTTGACCTCGTCTGGTCCGGTCATCGTGGAGGCCGACCGCGTGAACCGGCAATGCCTCAGCTCACACGTGAGTGCCGATGGTGCCGCCTTCAGGGTTCGCCGCAGCGCCCAGGAGATGGGCGCGCAGAATCCCGGATACAAAGGTGCGCGCCCGCAACCCTGGGGCAGGCGCGCACTGTCGGGATCATCCGGACGGCTTCGTGGGCGCCCGCCCTGCTCGTGCGCCGGGTTGCGGCTGCGGGTGGCCGGCGGCGTGCAGCGTCGGTGCTGTGTGCCGCTTGGGACGATGGCCGCCCTCGGCCGGGACGCGGCTGCGGCTGCGGCTGCGGCTGCGGGGCGCCTCGGCGTCACCGGGCAGCGGCAGCGGCCGGCGCGCCATCAGGCGTCCGACCCAGCGGCGGCCGCAGTGCTCGTATAGGGGTGGGCCCTGGGGCGGTACGGGGAGGAGAGCGGCGGTGTTGTCGCGGTAGAAGACCTCCCACTCGGCATTCAGAGATCGCTGCACTGCACCTCCCATCCGGCGTGCGGGCGCTGTCCCGGGTGCCGACCAGACGTAGCTCCCCCTGGTCCTGGTCCAGCAGCGTCCGCACGGACACCAGAACGTCGAGGCCGTCGGCATCGGCACATGGGTCAACTGGGACAGGTCTACCTGGTCAGACTTGACAAGGCATGACTCAAGTTCTATTTCAGAAAGGCAGGCAAGTGAGTAGGAAATGGCAGCTCAGCATGGGCGAGGAGGTGACCGGACGTGCAGGCGCCGGAGTCAGAATCGGACCTGTACGCGGTGCTGGGAGTGCGGCCTTCAGCGACGGCCGAGAAGATCACCTCGGCCTACCGCGCCCGCGTGCGGGAACTGCGCCCCGACACCCGCGTGGGCGCGGACACCACCGCACGGTTCGGTGAGGTGCGGGCGGCGTACGAGACGTTGCACGATCCCATCCGGCGGGCGGCCTACGACCAGCGCCTCGAACGCACGCTGCCTGCGTCTGATCCACGTGCTGCCCCCAGCAAGCCCGTGCGGCCCCCACGGCGGTACGCCGTGGTGCTCGGGGACGTGCGCCCCGAGCCGCCGCTGCGCGCGGGGCCGGTCCGGTGGGTCCCGGGCCGGTGAGACGAGAAACGAGGTGAGGACGAGAGGGAAGCTACAAGCGGGCGGACGATCCCGTCGGTGGTGGCGTTCGCCAAAACGGCGAGGTACTCGTCGGCGAGGTGGCCAAGCGGCAGGCCGTGACGAACGTGGAGCGCGCCGCACACTCCGTGAAGCGGCACATGGGCGACCACGGCCGGCGTTTTCCCGAGTACGGGGACGTCGACGGCAAGCGGTACACCGCGCAGGAGATCAACCAAGGAGGCCGGGAAGATCGCGGGCCTGAACGTAGCTGACAGGCTTACCCCTACCTGGGGTACCGGGGAAGTGGGCATCGCCTTCGGTGCCCCGAGATCACTGGTATGCGGAGGTGACGAACCATGCAGCACCACGAGTTTCTCGCTCGCGTACGCGAGCTCGGCGAATACGCCAGCCAGGACGAAGCCGCGAAGGTCACCGACGCGGTGCTGAGCGTGCTCGCCCAGCGCATCAGCCCCGGCGAGGTCGACGACCTTGCCTCCCAGCTGCCCGCACCGCTGGGACAGGCACTGGCCCAGGCCAAGCAGGCCCAAGCCGAGAGCTTCGGGATCGAGGAGTTCTACCGCCGGGTCGCCGAGCGCATCGGCGCCCGACCGCGCACCGCCCAGTGGGACGCCAGTGCGGTCCTGACCACCCTGGCCGGCGCCGTCTCCGGCGGTGAGCTGAACCAGATCATCAGCCAGCTTCCCTCCGGCTACGCCGTCCTGTTCGGCAAGGCCGATCTGGCCAGCTGACACCGGAATCCCCGGGGCACCCCGAGTACGGCCACGCCGTCGGCGCGCAGACCGGCCTCCGTCCGCTCGGCCAGGACGCGCCGGTGATCCCGATCGCCGAGCGCGCCAAGCCTCGCAAGATCGCCATCAGCGAGTTCCGCGAGGACATCCCCGGACGGCCGATGGCGGCCAGGTCCGGCCGAAGGACGGAGGACGGGCATTTGATCTCCCCTTCCCCCTCCCCCGCCTTCGTCTCCACTGGAGCAAAGAGCCAAAGAAGGGTGGTTGCCACATGCCCCTGCGACGCGAAGCGTTCCTCGAGCGGGTGAAGGAACGCGGCGAGTACGCAACGGAACACGAAGCCGAGCGGGCGGCGCGCGTGGTCCTCGCCCTGCTGGGTGCACACCTGGTCGGCGAGGTGCGCGCCCAGTTGGCGGCGCGCCTGCCAGAGGACTTCGCCCTGATCCTGCTCAACCCCCTGCAGAGCGCCGAGCCGCTGACGCCGGAGAGATTTGTACGGGCGACGGCAGCCTGGATTGAGGGAGCCACCGAGCGGACCGCAGCCTGGGACGTCAGCGCCGTGCTCAGCACCGTCGCCGACGCCGCCGACCCCGACCTCATGGACCAGGTCCTGCTCCAGCTCCCGACAGGCTACGACCTGCTCTTCGGCCGCCCTCAGCCCACCTGACCCTTATCCGGTTCCACACCCGCCGCGCACCGGATGCCGGCGACACAAGGGCAAACGTCCCAGGCCCGCAATCAGCCGCGAGAGTCCCAGACGCGGCGCTGCGGGCCTTCGGCGTGAGAGCACCAGTCTGGTGCACCAGTTCCTGGAGGGTGTGATCACCGGCGTCATCCGCCTGGGCCAGTGCGGCGCCGATTTCGGTCACCAGGGACGTGGTCCTGCGGCCGTAGGTCCGGTGGCAGGTGGTCGACGGTCCGATCGGGACTGTCGCTCATCCCGTGGACGACCCCGTGGGGTCCTCCGGCGGTCGGACGATCGCGCATGTTCTGCGGCGCACGACGCATGGAGACTCCGCCAGGGCGGCTCATACGGTTCTCTCGCCGAACCAACCGAGCTCTGACACTGAGGAGTTGTGTATGAGTGCCTACGTGGTGATCGACCTTGACATCGAGAACCCGGCCGGCTTCCAGAAATACGTGGACGCTGTGACCCCCCTGATCGAGAAGGCGGGAGCCCGCAACCTCGTGGTGGACGACGAGTGCCTGGTGCTGGAGGGCGACTGGCGACCGAACACCCTGGTCATCCATGAGTTCGACAGCAAGGAGGCCGCGCTCGCCTTCTGGGACTCTCCTGACTACCAGCCGCTCAAGGCACTGCGGCGCCGGCACTCCACGGTCAGCGTCGTCGTAGCTCAGCCCCGCTGACCTCCCGCGTTTACCCCTTCCCCTTCCCTCTTCCGTTGCCTGGTACGGATGAAACTCCACATGATCGTCAAAATCACGCCGGCGCAGCTACTCGCGCCTCTGGCCGCCCTGATCGCCTTACTGGCGTGACTGTCCACACCCGCCTACGCCACGGCGGACGGCGTCGGCGGCCTGCGCTCACCGAGCAGGGCCGAGGCTGCGGAGGGCAGTTACAACATTCTGATCTCCCACCGCGCCCTGTTCGTCGCCGACTTCTGCCTGCTGTCGACCACCAGCGGCAACCAGCGTGCCGCGTGCAGCGGCAACAAGCCGCTGGGCACGGACTTCCGGCCCGGCGTCGTGTACAAGCGCGGAGACCGGGTCTGGATCGACGTCAACGTCGTCGCGGGACGCGACACGAAGGGCATCGACCTGCGCGGCAACCGTATGTGCCGGGTCGACAGCACGGCCGTCAACCTGAACGGGCAAGGCGCGCCATAGCTTCTTGACACGGCAGCACGGAGGACGAGAACACCCGTGCCTGCCCCCGAGGCGGCCGCCCGTACGACGATGCGGACCGTCGCAGTTGACGCGTACGTGCGGCCACACATCGGCGCTGGGGGCGAGCACGAGTGTCGTCCGGGCCGATGGCGACCTCGTGGTCGTGCGGCCGCTCAAGCCAGAAGCGTTCGACGCGCGGTTCGCTGCGCACCTCCGGGCACAGGCCGCGCCGCTCGATCCGGGTCCGGGCCTCGCTGACGCCGACGGCAAGTTCGGGTTCGAGCCGTGCCCCATACAGGGTCGTGCGGTAGACGTGGAAGCCGCTGGTGACCACCGTGACTCGGTGACCGGGAGTGGTGTCGTCCACGAGGGCCGCGCTGAGCGGAGGTTCTGCGTGGTGCCGACGCATCGGTCGTCCCGCACGATCCGGTCGGCGGGCACATCGCGTCCGCGCAGACAGTCGGCCATCGCGTCCGCCTCGAAGCGGACCTCGTCGTCGAACGCCGGGTACCGGCGGTCCGCTGCGTCCGGCATTGCGGGCCGGGCGGTGGGATTCCGCCGCCCGGCCTGAGGCGTGAGCACTGGACAGGCCGAGCCCTTCCGGCCCCTGTGATTCGGGCCCTGGGGTGCGGCTGTTGACACTTGCCTGCGAGGGGCGCCCACACACCGCCCCGCAACCGAACGGCCGCGCCGGGTTGTGGAAGGCAGTTGCGGATTGGATGCGGAGCACGCGGATACGCCGTCCTGGACCGCCGCCCTCGTCATGCTTGAGTCCCCCACAGCGGCTACGACCTGTGCGAGACACTCCGTTGCACGAGGGCAGCGATAAGTACTTCGCCCTGCAGAACTACCAGCTGCGGCTGGGAAGCCACAAGGCACCTTGCCATCGCCGAGGCACCCGCATCTCCGACGCTCTTGCGGTTTCGCCGCCCCCGACCGAACGCTATGCCGACCCAGCAGCGGGTCGGCTGGTAGAGCCTGTGCCTCACTGCCACCAGCCAGACTCCGTCCGACGCGGTGATCTTGTGAGAAGGCTCGGCGGGAAGATCACCTGCTCATTCATGCGCTCCCCGGGAACTGGGGGGAAGGGAGTAGGCGGACGCATACTCAGTGATCGTTGCGGTGCCGCCTCAGCGGTGGCTGCTGTGACCGATTCGATGAGCAGACAGGGAAGGATGTGTGGAATATGGGTGACGCGGGTCGGCCGTTGATGCCGGAGGTGGTGGACAGTCCCGCTCTGCGGACACAACCGGCAGGCAAGGCGGCGCGCTGGCTGTTGCGTCACCAGGTACAGCCGGTGGGGCCGGCGGCCGGTGAGGGGCATGGCGAGCCGCATGCCTGGTGGAAGGTCATGTGCCTGACCGGGGTTGACTACTTCTCGAGTCTGGCCTACGTGCCGGCGATCGCCGCGCTCGCTGCTGGGGCGGTTTCGCCGCTTGCGACTCTGTTGATCGTGGCGTTGACGCTGTTGGGGATGCTGCCGATGTACCGGCGGGTGGCCAAGGAGAGCCCGCACGGCGCGGGATCTGTGGCGATGCTGGAGGATCTGCTGCCGTTTTGGTGGGGCAAGCTGTTCGTGCTGGTCCTGCTCGGCTTTGTGGCCACCTCGTGGATCATCACGATCACGCTGTCGACGGCGGACGCCTCGGTGCACGTGGTGGAGAACCCCTTCTTCCCCTCCGTACTGCACGGCCACGAAGTAGCCCTGACCGTGGTGCTGTTGCTGATACTCGGAGGTGTTTTCCTGCTCGGGTTCAGTGAGGCGGTCAGTGTGGCCATCCCGCTGGTCGCCGTCTTCCTGTTGCTCAACGCGGTCGTCATCGGCGTCGGTCTGGTGCATGTGTTCACGACGGACGGAGCGCTGTCGGCGTGGACCGACGCACTCGTCGAGGGGGGAGGCGGCTTCGGCGACCTGGCCGGTCCGGCGCTGCTGGCCTTCCCGCTGCTGGTGCTGGGTCTGTCGGGCTTCGAGACCGGTGTGAGCATGATGCCGCTCGTGGCGGCCAAGGGGGCCGACGCCGAGCAGCGGCTGCGCGCGCGGATCCGCAACGCCCGTCGACTGTTGACCACGGCCGCCGTGATCATGAGCGTGTACCTGCTGTCCGCCAGTTTCGTGACCACCGTCCTCATTCCGCACGACGAGTTCGAGCCCGGGGGCGCAGCCAACGGCCGGGCGCTGGCCTGGCTCGCCCACGAGCAGGTCGGGGAGGCCTTCGGCACCGTCTACGACATCAGTACCATCCTGATTCTGTGGTTCGCCGGTGCCTCCGCCATGGCCGGGCTGATCAACATCGTCCCGCGCTATCTGCCCGACTACGGCATGGCACCGGAGTGGGGGCGCGCGGTGCGTCCGGTCGTCCTCGTCTACACGGCCCTGTGCGTCCTGATCACCATCGCCTTCGACGCCGACGTCGACGCCCAGGCCGGCGCGTACGCCACGGGAATCCTCGCGATGATGGTCTCCGGCGCGTTCGCCGTCACCGTCTCCGTCGCACGTGGCCGCCGGCGTGTGGCGACCATAGGCTTCGGCGTGCTCACCGCGGTGCTGTTCTACGCCCTGGCGGCCAACATCGTCGACAAGCCCGACGGCATCGCCATCTCTGGCTTTTTCATCCTCGGCATCATCACCGTGTCGCTGGTCTCGCGCGTCTCGCGCACCACCGAACTGCGCGCCGACCGCCTGGTCTTCGACGAGAACGCGCGCCGCTTCATCTCAGACACCCTCGCCCACGACGACTCCATCAACATCATCGCCAACCGCCGCCAGGCCGGGGACGCAGCCGAGTACCTCGCCAAGGAACGCGAACAGCGCGGCACCAATCCTGTCCCCGGCCCGGCCGATGTGCTGTTCCTGGAGATCGACGTGGTCGACCCGTCCGACTTCAGCGAGACCCTCACCGTCCGCGGTGTCGAGGTCGACGGACACCGGGTCCTGCGCGCCTGTGCACCGGCCGCGCCCAACGCCATCGCCGCGATCCTCCTCGCGCTGCGCGACGCCACGGGCGTACTGCCGCACTGCTACTTCGCCTGGGCCGAAGGGAGCCCCTTGAAGCACATGTTCCGTTACTTCCTCCTCGGACGCGGTGACACCGCCCCGGTCACCCGCGAGATCATCCGCAGCCACGAACCCGACCCCGACCGCCGCCCCGGCATCCACGTCGGCGGCTGAACCCGACACGGCCGCCGGGCGTCCCGAGCCCGGCGGCCGAAAGGCGGGAGGAGCGATGACGAACCCCTACGGGTCCGACCCCGACCAGATTGTCACCTACACACCCACCTGACCGGGCCCGCCCGACCCGGCCGCCCCATTCGGGCGGTCTGTGGGCGGGCGGTCTCCTCGGGTGGTCAGGCGTTCGTACGGGGGTCGCCGTGCCGGAGCCAGTCGATGAGGGCAACGAAGAGGAAGAGGTTGGGGATGTTCTTGACCGGCATCCTGGCCCAGGGCAGCTTCTTGCCGGTCTTGCGCAGTACCAGCACTCCCTGCGAGATCTCGACCTTCTCGATCTCCGGCCAGGTCAGGCTGCCCTTTGTCGTGGCCACCCCGCCCGGGTTGACCGACAGTTCCCCGCAGGTCAGGGTTTCGCCCTGGCTCAGCCTGGCGAGGAGCCCCGGCAGTTGCGCTCGGGTGATCTCCTGCTGCAACGCTGGACCCCAGCGCTCGGGCTGGTCGTAGAAACCGGTCACCTTGAGTGTCGTGCCGTCCGGGCGGTGGAGGGTGTAGACGTAGGTGGTTCCGACATAGACCCCGTTGGCGTACCGTTCGGTGATCTCCTGGAGCACCGTCATGGAGTCCCAGCGGAAGGCGGAAACCACGCCGTTCTTTCCCACTTCGGCCAGGCCGTGCTCGAACAAGTGCAGTCGGCGGGCGGCCTGTTTGCGCGAGAGGTTGGGCGTTTGGACGGCGAGCCAGAGGAAGTAGGCACCCAAGGGAGGAAGGATCAGGGAGATGGTCCCCATGAACAGCAGGGCGGCGATCCGCACGGTCCCCACGCGCTTGGGCAGGAACGTCTGCCGCAGCTGCCCGAGCCCTTCGGTCCCCGGGGGTGCCGTCTGCTGGGCCATCGTCTGCCCGGGGTCCTGGTGGGCGGTTGATTCCGCCATGAGTCATGCTCCTTGCTTTGGTGGTGGAGGAAAACGCCGACCATTGTGGGTACGGCCCCGGTGCCTTCATGGACTGGGGCGGTACAGGGAAGACCGGCCGGCATCGGTCACCGGGGCACCGGGTTCGTGCCGCCCGTGCTCGACGCGGGCCGGCAGACGGCAGGGGAAGGAGAATCAGCCCGCCAGCAGGCGCCCGAAGTTGGGCGCTCCGGTAGTGGAGACGCCAGTGCCCGAAGGGGTGATACCGGGAGTGCCGCTGGGGGCGATGCCCCCGTCCGAGCGGAGGTAGGCGACGGTGCCGTCGCCGGAGTTCTCGCCGGGGGCGCCGACGACGAGGTCCTCGTTGCGGTCGTTGTCGGTGTCGGCGATGTAGACGGCACCACCGAAGCGGTCGCCGGTCTCGTCGTTCCCCGCGACCCCCGGGCTGTTCTGTGAGAAGGACTGCGGGTCCGTCCCGGCCATGGGCCTCGCGCCGATGAGCCCTTCGGGTCCGCCGTAGAGGAAGGTGACGGCACCGGTTCCGGTGGCGTCACCCAGGCTCTCACCGGGCACGCCGACAGCGAGGTTCTGGTAACCGTAGCCGGCGCGGCTGACCGCGAGCGAGGCTCCGAAGCGGTCTCCTGCCTCGCTGGTGCCGGGGATGCCGGGTGTGTCCTGGGTGATGGTGTACGAGGGAGTGGCCGAGGGTGCGTTGTCGGCACCGCTGTACACGCGGACGACGCCCCCGTCCTGGTCGGGTGAGCCGATGGCGACGTCCTGATGCCCGTTGTGGTCGAAGTCGCCGATCGCGGCGGAGCTGCCGGACGGCAGCCTGGTGGCGCCGGCGCCGTTCAGGCCGAGGGAGGAGCCGAGGACGTAGTACGTGGTGGGCCCGGTGACGACAAGATCGGCGATCACGTCGCCGCCGCCGATATTGCCGGCGGTCATCGACACCGGAGCCGTCGTGACCCAGGACGGCGGGACGACGCGGTAGTTGCCGCCCGTCGCTCCCGACTCGCTGAAACCGCCCCGGTAGACGTCGATGGTGGGAGTAGTCGAGCCGATGGCCAGGTCCGGCTTCCCGTCACTGTCGGCGAGCGCGCTGAGCACGCGCCCGAACTTGTCGTGCGACGAGGGGGCCGGGTCGTTGATCGTCCTACCGCTGGTGAGGCCGGTCTCGGAACCCCACAGGATGGCGACGGTCCCGCCGTCGGTGTCGGTGCCGACGTCTTCGCCGGGGGCTCCGACGGCGAGGTCACCGTAGCCGTCACCGTTGAAGTCTTCGACCGCTATGGCGTCGCCGAAGCCGTCCCCGCTCTCGGCGGTGCCGGGGACACCGGGGCTGTTCTGGCTGATGCCGATGGTCCTGGCAGAGGACGGGTCGCCGACACCGCCGTAGACGATGACGACTTGGCCTGCGCCCGAGCGGTCCCCCACGCGGGCGCCGGCGGCAGCGACGGCTATGTCGCGGTAGCCGTCGCCGTTGAAGTCGCCGTGTGCTCCCGGAACGAGCGCGGCGGCGTTGCCCGCCGTGGCGGTGAGAAGCCCGCCGGCCAGTGCCGCTGCCGCGGCGGTGGCCAGAAGGGTACGAAGGTGCTGGTGCACGCAGAGTCTCCTGCTGCTGGTCGATCACCCGCATGGCATGGAGTCGCCCTCCTGACATGCGGCTTTGGCGAACAGGGAGACAGCTGAGTGTGATCAATGGTTGTACGACACCGGACCCCTGCTCAAGGCTGGTCCGCGGGTCCGTGAACCACTCCGCCCAGTTTGGGACGTGGAAGGAACGCAAGGCTTACAGCGCCGACGACGCGAAGGCGGCCGTCGAGCAGTACGACCAGGAGAACGGCGGCACAGGCAACCAGCGGCGCTCCACCAGTGAGCGGTAGGTGCTCGCGGCGTCGGACGACGCAAGTCCGCCCAGGGCGGCAACGGCGTAGCAGACCGTGAGCAGCGGCGGGCGCCGGGCGCGGCGGGGCCGCGGGGCGGCCCCGGGCAGGGTGTGCATCACCTGTGTGTCTCCTCGGGTGAGGGCTGGGCGGTCGCCCGGTGCCCCGTCCGCTCCCCCATGCGGTCCTCACAGGCCCATGACGCGGGCGACGAAGAACGCGGCGACGAGCAGGCAGCCGATCACGATCAGGTACAGCCACAGGCGCGGATTCCCCCAGCACGGGGGCGTGCGGCAGTGATCAGCACCGGGACAGCGTCTGCGCACAGCGCGGGGGGAACGGAGGCGGTTCACCCGCTCGCGCGCCGGGACCGGGTTCAGGCGCGTACGGCCTCGCCGTATGCGCCGACGCGTGGTCCTGGCCCGAGCCGATGCTCCCGTGGCCGGGAAGGCCCTGCTCTGCCGCTGGCTACGCGGCGGAGCCGAAGTGGGACGGCTACCGCGCGCAGCTCGCCGTGTATGCCGGCGGGCGGGGGCTGCTGCGCTGCCGCCAGGACACGGACATGCTCGGCTCGTTTCAAGAGAACCGGGCCGCCGCCCTCGCACATCCGCCCGCAGAAACCGGCCTGGACGGAGTTATGTGACCTGTACGGGTGTCTCAGACCCAAGTCGTCTCAGGCGGTGCACCTCCGTAGACGAGACGCGTTCGCCACCGATGGTTCGGGGAGCCGAGGATGGAGATAGGGCCGTGCGGCCGTTGTCCGTTCCCAGCGATGTGTAGGCGGGATCCGCATCTGATGGCACGAATTATGCTGAGGCTCCGCCTCATCAGCTCAGGGAGCTTCGTGCCGCCGTCCTTGGCTCATCAGATAACCAAGTACAACCCCGCCGACCGTGACGAGCGCGGACACTACAAGGCTGCTGAGGACACGGTGAGCGACCACGGACCGGTCGAGGCGGCCTACTTGGAAGCGATCGCCGCCTTCGCACGGGAAGCGGGCATCGGCACACTGGAGATACGTGAACCCGAGGTGACCGGCTTCGTCAACTTCGGCCTGGGAGAACCGCTTGACGGCCATGGCCTCGCCGGCCTGTTCCCGCCGGACCTGACTGGCTACTACGACGGTGCCGAAGTTTCACTGTCTGTAGCGTTGGAGCTGGTGCGGACCATGCTCCGCGACGAGGGTGCTTGGTGCCGGTTGGAGCGCGAGGACACGTTGACCATCCACGTCGGGTGCGACCAGTACCTGTACGTCAGCAGCGACCGACCCTGCGACGCAGCGGTCGCTCGGACACGTGAACTCGGCCTGTTTGCACAACCGATCAGCGCCTCCCCCTACGCGGCAGATCTTGAGGAACCTGAAGTGACCGAGGCTGCTGACGAGGACTTCTGGGAACGAGTCCGCGTCGAACTCGCGTCGCAACAGACGCTGCTCCTGGAAGAGGCCTACGTCCGTAACGCGACCCGTTGGCACCGCCTCACCGCGAGCAATCTCGACCCGGTACGCGCTGGGCTCGGTCCTCGCGCGCTTCTGACGATCTGGCCGGACCTCAACCCCGATGTTGACGAGGTCCTTGCTGCGCTGCCCGCGGACGCCTCCGTGGACTTCGTCTGGGAGGCACCGAACGGAGCAATCCGCCACGTCACCATCGACGAAACCGATCACCAACAGCTCGCCTCTCTGGTCGCGGGCGCGAAAGCAGCTTGCTCTTTGCCCCTGATTCTCGACGAGCGCCACCCGTTGTTCCATGCTGCCTTGCCGGATAGCGACGGCGTGCTGCGCGCCAGGTGGTGACCAGGCCACCGCTGTCGTCGTGAGCGACTCATCGTCCTGACTACGGCCGAGTGGGGCATTGGCCGCTCTCGTGTCCCGCTCAACTCCAGGCACCGCAGGTCAGGATCCTCGCACCGCCCACACTGATCCGGGACAGGACAGCCGTCCGCGCGCCGCGGATAATCTGCGCGAATGAAGTGGATTCAGCGGGCCGCTGGCGCGGTCGTCGGCTCAGCGGTGGGTGACGCTCTGGGCGCCCCCTTCGAGTTTGGCCCCCCGGGAGCGTTCTCTGCGCGGTTTCCCGCGCCTGGTGCCGGTGGCGAGATGTGCGGAGGTGGTGGCTGGGACCCTGGCGAGGCCACTGACGACACGCAGATGGCCGTCTTGGTCGCGGAGTCGCTGCTGGAGCGGGGAGGGCTGGATCTGCCGGACATCTTCGCCCGCTTCCAGCGGTGGGCGGCATCAGAGCCGAAGGACATCGGCTTGCAGACCGAAGACGTCCTGACCAACGGCATGCCCTGGGACCTCGCCGCCGCGATCCACTTCCAGGTCAACCAACGAGCAGCGGGAAACGGCTCCTTGATGCGGGCGTCGACCTCCGCAGTCCACTTCGCGGCCGCAGGCCAGGAAGCCACCATGGAGGCGGCCCGCCGTATCGCTGCCCTCACCCACGGGGACCGCGCAGCTTGGGAAGGCACCGCGATCTTCCACGAGCTCATCCGTGTCACGTTCGAGGACATTGACCCCCTCGCCGCGCTCCCGGACGTCCTGGCTCTTGTCCACCCCGACCACCGCGGCCGCTATGCCACCGTCCTCGCGCCCAACTGGCACCCCGAGCAGGCGACCGAGTTCAACGGTGCCATCTGGCCCTGTCTGGGCTCAGCCGTCTGGGCCCTGCGCACCACCACCAGCTTCGAAGACGCGATACGCTTGGCGATCGACCTCGGCGGTGACACGGACACCGTCGCCGCGGTGACCGGAGGCCTCGCGGGGGCGTACTACGGGCTGGACGCAATCCCCGCCCGCTGGACCCACACGCTCCACGTTCCCCTCCCAGGATTCGACGGACGGGTGCTGCATGCGGCAGATCTGCTCAACCTTGCACACCGCCTCGGAGGCTGAACCGGGTGCTGTTCCGCACTCTCCACGAACTCCGGCCCTCAGCCGCAGTCACTTGACCAGTGGCTCCGCAAGGAGGACGACTCGATCTGCTTCGACATCGAATCCGAGCATCGGAAGACCATGGGCACCCCCCGGGTGCATCAGCACCGGCTTACCCAACCGCCGACCGGTCTCCCGCAAGAAGCCGCCGAAAAATACACCGCTGGCCTCACCGACATCGGCCGTTGACAGCTCGGACCAGTCCTGGCGCTCCGGGTCATGGGCGTAGTGCGTCGGCCGTCCTCACACCACGCTCACCGGATGCCGAACCACCGCGTCGAACAGGTAGCCCTGCGTGTTGGGCACCGCGAGGTCCGGCTGAGTACGGCCCGCTGAGTCAGTGGCACAGGCCAGTAGGTGAGTGGCTCCCGGTGCCTCGGGATGCCAGCCAAGGGACCAGCGGGTCCAGGTACCGGTGCTGGGCCGGTCGTGCAGACGGGCGGCCCGCCAGTTCACCCCGCCGTCGGTGCTCACCTCGACCCGGGCGACCGCGCCCGCACCCGACCACGACCGTCCGTGCAGCACGTGCCGTCGGCCCGCCGCGAACGTGGCCCCGCTCGCCAGCTCGAAGGCGCTCTTCATGGTCTGCCGAGTGAGCGGCGCACTGCCGCCCTCGGGGTGGGAGGGGCCGAACAGTCGGTAGAAAGCGGTGTTCCAGGGCGAGAAGAGCGGCTGTGCGGACACCTCGATGTCGCCGACCCACTTGATCGACGAGATTCCCACCCAGGAGGGCACCAGCACACGCACCGGGTATCCATGGTCGTACGGAAGCCGCTCACCGTTCATCTCGTAGGCGAGCAGCACGTCGTTCAGCGCCTTGGCCAGCGGCAGCGGACGCCGTACCCGGCCCAGGTTCTCGCCGCCGCTGACGTACTCGGCGTCCAGGCCCCGCGGCTGCACGTCCACGGCGTACGAAGACACCCCGGCCCTGCGCAGCACGTCCGCCAGGCGTACCCCGCGCCAGCGGGCGACGCCGATCGCGCCCAGGGTCCATGAGGTGCCGCTGACCGTCTCACCCTGCTGACTCGTGTAGTAGGAGCGGCCGTTTCCCGCGCACTCGACGAAGGCGGTCCGGGTGACGGCCGGTAGAGCCCGCAGATCGTCGTACCCGAACTCCACCGGCCGGTCCTCACCCGGGGTTCCGCGCAGCCCGCTCCCCCACAGCCGCAGCCGCCATTCGTCGGCGTTCAGCACGGGAGTGGCGGTGTGGTTGCGTACGAAGAACAGCTCGTTGGGGGTGTGATGGCCCGTTCCGCGCAGCGCGTCCCAGCGGGTCTCGGCGTTGGTGCCGCGCTGGATGAACCACTCGGGCGGCAGGGGCTTGACGATGGGTCCGTCTGCGGCATGGGTGGGCCGGGTGTTCCCGAGTGCGGTTCCGGCGGCGGTGGCGGCGAGCAGGGTGAGCAGCCGCCGCCGGGTCACCCCGTCGGCCCTGGCCTCGCCGGCGAGCCACTGGCGCAGCCTTCGGCGGTCGTAGTCGGATTCCAAGCGATGACCGACGGGGCTGGGAGAAGGCATGGTGGATCCTCGTCATGAGGGGCGGAGGGGCACGGCAGGGGCCGGGCGGGCCGGGCGCGGGCATCCGGCGGTGCGGCTGCCGCCTGCATCCAGGTGCGTGGAAGGCGGCCGGCCAGGTCTACGGGAAGCGCGCGATCAACCGGTCGTCCGACACAGCGCGGCCGCCACGCGGACCAGATCCACGGCGCGGCGGCGAGTCAGAGGCTGCGGCGACGGCATGGCGGGATGCAAGCACGTGGGGCGGAGCGTGTCAACGGTGCCGGCCGCGTCGGCGGATGCGCGACAGCCCGTTCCGAACTACGCACGGCGGTGGAGGAGTTGTCCTGCGTCGTTGATTGGGCGCGATCACCTTGGCTGCTACGCGGGGGCAGTGGCCCGGTCGGCGGCTGGCTGGCGGGTCCGCCTGCGTCACATCGAATGAGACTGCCTGGCCGATCTGTGCCAGGGCAGTACCGGGCCGTCGTCCGCGCGGCCTTCCGGTCGGCCCTGGGGCGGCGACTTCCCCTTTCTGACGCGGCGTGACCAGGTTGCGGCCGAAGCGGTGCTGGCCGATGCGCTGGGCATCGACCGCTGGGCCCTGGTCGTCGGGGGATCCATGGGAGGGATGCGGGCCCTGGAGTGGACGGTGTCCCGTCCCGAACGGACCGGGGCGCTTCTGCTGCTGGCCGCGGCGGCCGAAGCCGGCGCCGAGCAGATCGCCTGGGCCGGCATCCAGGTGCACGCCGTACGCTCCGCCCCGAACTGGCAAGGCGGCCACTACCACGACACCGGTCGAGGTCCCCACGCCGAGCTCGGTCTGGCCCGACGGCTCACCCATGTCACCTATCGCAGTGAGCCGGAGCTTCAGGTCCGCTTCGGCCGCTCGTCCCAGGGCACGGAGAATCCCTGGGGCAGCGGCCGGTACCAGGTCGAGTCCTCTCTCGACCATCGTGCTGCCAAGCTGGTGCGTCGCTTCGACGCGGGCGGCTACGTCGTGCTGTCCGAGGCCATGAACAGCCACGACATCGGCGGAGCTACCTCCGTGGCGCCCTGATCGCCGACCGTCTCGTCACCGCGCCGCGGTGACCATCCACCCTCATCTCAATATGTGAGATAGCCGCGTCCGCCATACGGACAGTCTCTTTGGCTTCAGGCCACCTTCTGCCACTATCCCCAGCATTCAGGTAGGAAAGCTAGGGATCGAGGGGGTGGCCATGCGCACAGTCAGCCGTGCAGCTCAGTCGCTGCCCCTTCTGACCTCACGCCGTCACGTCGACCTCCACCGCACGGCCAGCGCCATCTGTCGGCCTGCGTGATGCTCCCCCACCCTGACCCCGCCGCACCTTCCCGGCATCGGGGGCCAGTGCGGCCCGCTCGTTCATTTCTCCTTGATCGCTCATCCTTGAGAGGACACCTTCGTGTCTGCCGTAAGACCACGCATCGCCCTGCGCACCCTCGCCGTCACAGCCGCACTCCCCCTCCTGCTCACCGCCTGCGGCTACGGCTCCGACGCCACTGACGACGACAAGCAGAGCGGCGTCGCGGCAGACGCCGAGAAGCTCTCCACCGATGACGTGAAGATCGGCTACTTCCCCAACCTCACGCACGCCACCGCGCTGGTGGGCGTCCAGGAGGGACTGCTCCAGAAGGAACTCGGCGGCACCACGATCAAGCCCTCGACGTTCAACGCCGGCCCTTCCGAGATCGAGGCGCTGAACGGCGGCTCCATCGACATCGGCTGGATCGGCCCCTCCCCCGCGATCAACGGCTTCACCAAGTCGAACGGCAAGAACCTGCGCATCATCAGCGGTTCCGCCTCCGGCGGCGTGAAGCTCGTCGTCAACCCGGACACGATCAAGTCCGTCGACGACCTCAAGGGCAAGAAGATCGCCACCCCGCAGCTCGGCAACACGCAGGACGTCGCGTTCCTCAACTGGGCCGCCGAACAGGGCTGGAAGATCGACCCGCAGAGCGGAAAGGGCGACGTCTCCGTCGTCCGCACCGACAACAAGGTCACCCCGGACGCCTACAAGTCCGGCTCCATCGACGGCGCCTGGGTACCTGAGCCCACCGCGTCCAAGCTGGTCGCCGAGGGCGGCAAGGTCCTGCTCGACGAGTCGGCCCTGTGGCCCGACAAGAAGTTCGTCATCACGAACATCATCGTCCGGCAGCAGTTCCTCAAGGAGCACCCGGACGTCGTCGAAGCCGTGCTGCGCGGCGCGGTGAAGACGAACGCGTGGATCAACGCGAATCCGGACAAGGCCAAGGCATCCGCCAACGAGGCACTGGCGAAGCTGTCGGGCAAGGCACTGCCCGCCGATGTCCTCGACCCTGCCTGGAAGTCCATCACCTTCCTCGACGACCCGCTGGCCGCCACTTTGAACACCGGGGCGGAGCACGCGGTGAAGGCCGGTCTGCTGGAGAAGCCCGATCTCCAGGGCATCTACGATCTCGCGCCGCTCAACAAGATCCTCAAGGCCGAGGGCAAGGACGAGGTCGACGACGCCGGTCTCGGCGTCAAGTAGCGGCAGCAACGGATCCGACCCCTTCCCAGGAGGTGACGCCCTGAGGTCGCGCGGGGCGAGTTCGTCACCTCCTGGGAGCTCCGGCCGCGGTCCGGCGGGGCACCCGGTGGCCTCGGTGGTCGCCGGTGGTGTACCGGCCGGATCGGGCCGGTGGCCTGTGTTCCAGAAGCGTGGACGCCAGTTGGTAGGGGCTGCGACTACGGCAGAAAGGGCGCCTTCATGATCTCCGAGTCCTTGGTGCGACGCCTGGTCATCGACCTGTGCCGACACCCGGGCTCGTGTTGTCGTTGACCCAGCCCCTGTGGCCGGACGGGGAGTTCCTGGTGCTGGTGGGTGCCTCCGGCTGCGGCAAGAGCACCCTGCTGCGGCTGATCGCCGGCTTCGAACAGCTCACGTAGGGCTCCGTGTTGGTCTCCGGCCGCCGGCCGCAACCAGGCGAGACAGCGGGGGTGGTGTTCCAGACGCCGCGGTTGTTCCCGTGGGGGACTGTGCGGGGCAACATCGACCTGGCGCTGCGGTACGCAGGTGTCGCCCGTGCCCAATGGCCGCGGCGGCGTGCGGAGTTGCTGGCCCGGGTCGGCCTCGAAGGCACCGAGAACCGGCGCACCTGGGAGATCTCCGGCGGTCAGCAGCAACGCGTCGCGATCGCCCATGCCCTCGCCGCCGAGAATCCGCTCCTCCTGCTCGACGAACCGTTCGCGGCGCTGGACGCCCTGACCCGGGAGCGGCTTCAGGAGGACGTCCGCCGGGTCGCCGACCTCACCGGCCGGACCACGGTGTTCGTCACGCACTCGGCGGACGAGGCCGTGTTCCTCGGCTCCCGCATCGTGGTGCTGACCAGGAGCCCCGGGCCGTGGCGCTGGACCTGCCGATCACACTGCCGCGCGGCGACGTCGACGCGGGGGCACTCCGCGGCCCCCGGGAGTTCGCCGAGCTGCGCGCGGAGGTGGCCCGCGCCGTCAAGGCCGCGGCAGCGGCCTGAACCCCGTCACCAGGAAAGGCCCCCCTTGAGCATCCTCAGCGAGCGGCCCTTCGTGAAGACGGTGAGGGCGCCCGCCTGGGCGATCACTTGCGTCATCGGGGGGACGGGTAGCCGGAGAGGACGAACTCCTTGCTGCGTTCGGCGACCGGCTGACGACCAAGCCGATGCCGTCCCACAGGTTGGGGTGGATCTCCAGGGCGTCCCGGTCGCCGTCACGGGGCGCTGCCCGACTTCAGGGTCATCGGCGACCCCCTGGAGCGGCGCGGCACCATCACCGTGCGGCCACACGCGGAGGACGAAGCCGAGATGTTGCTGATGCTGCAACGCCGCCACGCCGTCTCGGTTCCCGTGGCGTGCGTGATCCGCGCGCGTTGTTCGTACGCAATTCCGGACGGCACCGAGCGGGGGAGACAGACACGGGCTGCTCGCGGACCGGAGGCCGAACGGAGAAGGAAGACCGATTCACCTGGGCGAACCCGCGACGCAGGTAGGCTGCGCCGAACGGCTCCTACCGGTGGGGCGGGAAGTGCTGACGCTTCAGCGAGCGACCGCATGACCACGCGGGCCTGGACGGAGCCGATGCGCTGACGTTGCCGCGACGCCGACGGCCGATGCGTCGCCCTGCACGGCTGCACCGAACACGCGCCAACCTCTCCCCCACCGACGCCCCCTCATGGCCACGCCGCCGAGCCGACGCTTCTCTTGCAGTCGCCTTATCCCCCTTGGTCAGGTCCTCGCAGCGCTGGGACTACGGACCCGGCTCAGGCCGCGGCGTCGTGGTGGGCGCGGTGCGTTCTGGCGGTGGCCAGGTCTGTCGCTCGCCGGACCGAATCGGCGGAGGCGGCCAGCAGGGGCAGCCGGACGGCCGGGCTGGGGATACGGCCCTGGGCGTGCAACACCCCCTTGATCACGGTGGGGTTCGGCTCGGCGAAGAGCGCGGCGGACAGCCGTGCCAGCTCGGCTCCCAGCCTGCGGGCGGGTCCGGCGGCGTCGCGCTCCCACAGCGAGATCAGCTCGGCGTAATCAGCGGTGCGGACATTGGACGACGCCAGGATGCCGCCGTGGGCGCCTGCCGCGAGCAGCGGCGAGATGACGGCGTCGTCGCCGCCGAGCACCGCGAAGCCCGGCGGCGGCGAGCCGAGCAGTTCCATCGCGGCAGCGTCGATCGCACCGGTTGCGTACTTGACCCCCACGACCTCCGGCAGGCTTCCGAGCGCGTTCAGCGTCCTGACGCTGAGGGACTGACCGGTGCGGTACGGGATGTCGTAGACGACCAGCGGCAGACCCCCGTGCTCGGCGAGTGCCGTGAAGTGCGCCATCGTTCCCGCCTCGCCGGGCCGGGTGTAGGGCGGTGCGGGCACCAGCGCCGCGGCGACGTCACCGCTCTCAGCGAGCTCCCGCAGTGTCGTGATGGCGGCGGCGGTGTCGTTGGTGCCGACGCCGACGATCAGCGGAGCTCCGTGCACCCGGCAGGCCGCCGAGCAGATGCGGACCACGGCCCGCTTCTCCTCGGTCGTCAGCGTGGCCGCCTCCGCGGTGGTCCCCAGGGCAACAAGTCCCCTGGCGCCACCGGCCGACAGCGCCTCGTCGGCAAGGCGGGCAAGCGCGTCCGGGGCCAGGCGCAGGTCGTCGGTGAACGGAGTCACCAGGGGGACGAACAGGCCGGTGAGATTCGCTTCGGGCTTCATACGTCCAGCCTGACCGACATGAACCCAGTAGATCCAGTTCACATTTCTTCGCTCATGCGTAAGCTCACCTTATGTTCGATGTCCGACGTCTCCATCTGCTGCGCGAACTGGACCGACGCGGCACCATCGCGGCCGTCGCCCAGGCGCTTACCTTCACCGCCTCTGCCGTCTCCCAGCAGCTGAGCGTCCTTGAACGCGAGGCGGGCGTCCCCCTGCTGGAACGAAGCGGCAGACGGGTCGTCCTCACCCCCGCGGGCCGCACCCTCGTCACTCACGCCGACGCCGTCCTCGAGCGCCTCGAACTGGCGGTCTCCGAGCTGGCCGGGGCACGCGAAGGCATCGGCGGGCCGCTGCGGATCGGGACGTTTCCCTCTGGCGGCCCCGCGATCGTGCCCGCCACACTGGCGGAACTGGCCCGGCGGCATCCCGCGCTGGAACCGATGGTGCAGGAGATCGACTCGGCACGGGTCTCCGACGGCCTGCGCGCCGGCGAACTCGACGTGGCCCTCGTCCACGACTACGACTTCGTGCCCGCGTCACCGGACACCACGGTCGACCAGGTGCCCCTGCTGGAGGAGTCGATGTACCTGGCCACCGGCACTGTGTCGGGCACCGGTCGCGTCGCCCGCGGGAAAACGCTGGCGGAGCTGCTCGGACCGTGGGCCATGTCCCCCTGGATCACGGCCCGGGACGGCACGACCGGTCACGCGATGGCCGTACGGGCCTGCCAGGCGGCCGGATTCCAGCCGCGCATCCGCCATCAGGTCAACGACTTCCGTACGGTCCTGGCACTGGCCGCCATCGGGCAAGGCGCCGGCTTCGTACCGGAGATGGCCACCACGCACGCCCCCGAAAACGTGGTCCTGACCCGGCTCCCCCTGTTCCGCCGCTCGAAGGTGGCCTTCCGTGCGGGCGGCGGCACCCATCCGGCGATCGCAGCATTCGTGGCGGCGGCGCGAACGGCGGTGGGCACCAAGGGCGGCGCCTCCCCCTGATCGCACGCCGCGCCTGACCGCCGTTCCAGTGGGTCTGACCCGTACGACCGGTCGGCATACGGGCAAGTCTGGGCATCGCCGTCTCCGCGCGGGCATGCGGGTGAAGCGGCCAGGTGGCGTCGATTACCACGACGCTCCGCGCGTGGTCAGCGCGGTTCGCGCCAACCCGCGCAGCCAGGCGTGGGCCTGGTCGGTGTCGTAGCGCTGATGCCACGACAGGTAGATCGGTGCCGGCGGTAGTTCGAGCGGGAGGGGGAGCACGACCAGGCCGAGGTCGGCGACCACTGACCGCGTGGTGGCTTCGGGGACGCTGATCAGGAGATCGGAGCCGCGCGCGAACTCCAGTGCGGCCGCTTCCGTGGGCGCGGTCGCCACTACGCGGCGGGTGAGGCCGAGCCGGGCGAGAGCGTCGTCGAGGGCATTGCTGAGGTTTCCACGTCGCGAGACGTTGACGTGCTCAGCGGCGGCGTAACGCTTTGCGGTGACGGTCCTGACGCGGGTGAGGGGGTGTCCCTGCCGCACGACGATGACGAGGGGGGTCTCCCCCACGTTCTCGGCACGGATGTCCGGTGCGCCAGGGAGATTGGCGTTCGCCTCGAGGTCGACCTCGCCGCGCCGCAACTCGGGGGTGTCGATGCTCGATTCCGCGACGAAGCGCAGTCGCACGCCCGGTGCCTGTCCGCGCACGGCCGAGAGCAGTGCGGGGCCGCTCAAGGCGACCAAGGAGTCATGCCAGCGGAGTGTGAAGGTGCGCTCCAGCGTCGCCAGATCGAGTTCACGGCTCGGCGCCAGCACGCCCTGGACTTGGTGCAGCAGCTCGTGCACCTGTTCCCGGACGGCGATCGCATACGGCGTCGGGGTCATCGTGCGGCCTGTGCGTACGAGGATCTGATCCCCGGTCGTGCGCCGGATTCGGCCCAGGCTCCGGCTCATCGCGGGAGCGGTGACGTGCAGGCGGGCGGCCGCCCCGGCCACGCTCCCCTCTTCCAGCAGTGCGTCGAGCGCGGCGAGCAGGTTCAGATCCAATTGCATGTGAGTAACTCTAGCCGTGCTTTACATGCACTTGCAGTTAATTGAGGGGCTGCATACCTTCGAGGCGGGAGCGCAGGATCGAACGCACAGCCTGCCCTGACCCACCTCATCCCCCTCCTCAGACGGGAGTACCACCATGTCCGAAACGCTTCAGACCACTGATGTCGCCGCCTCCGACGCCGACCTGCTCGGTGAGACCGCGATCGCCGTGCGCGCGGCCGGTTCGGCGCTGCGCGAGCGCTTCGGCGAGGTGGTCCGCTACGAGACCCGCGAAGAGCTGATGCGCGCGCTCGCCGCCAACGACGACGCGGCCCTCGACATCCTGCGCCCCCGCCTCACGCGCCTGCGCCCGGACGCCGGCTGGGTGGAGGAGGAGCTGGACGGCGGGGCGCTGCCGCCCGGCGAGTGGTGGGTCGTGGATCCGGCCGAAGGCAACGTCAACCACCTGCACGCCCTGCCGGAGTGGGCGGTGACCGCCACGCTCGTGCGGGAGAACCAGCCCGTGCTCACGGTGGTGCACCTCCCGTTGAGCGGCGAGACCTACACCGCTCTCACCGGTGCGGGCGCCCACCTCGATGGCCGGCCGCTGCACGTCTCCCGGACCACAGACCTCGGACTGAGCATCGTGGCGACCAGCCAGGCCCGGCCGGACGAGGACGAGAAGGTCGTGCGGCGCGTCGGCTCCTCGATCACCGCGATGCTCTTCGACGCGCTCGTCGTCCGCACCGCCGTGCCCGCGACCCTGCACCTGCTGAACGTGGCCGCCGGCCGGATCGACGCCTTCTGGCAGTTCGCCGGCGCCCGTGCGGACCTGCTGCCCGGAGCGCTGCTCGTCACGGAGGCCGGCGGGCAGATCTCCGACGCCGAGGGCCGCCCCTGGACCCCGCAGAGCGAGAGCCTCCTGGCCGCCGCGCCCGGCGTCCACGCCGAGGCCGTCGCCACGCTCTCACGCTGACCGCGCACCGCAACCCGCATTACGAAAGGATCGGATCACCATGACCACGATCGCAGTTCTCGGAAACGGCCGCGTCGGCGGCAGTCTGGCCACCGCCCTCACCCGGGCAGGGCACGACGTGACCGTGGCGGGCCGAGAGCCGGGCGCCGCCGCCGAGGCTGCCCGGACCGCCCGGATCGTCATCAACGCCACCCCGGGAGCCGGCTCGCTGGACCGGTTCGTCGCACTGAGCGAGGAACTGCGCGACACGGTCCTCGTCGACGTCTCCAACGCCACTGTCGACGGACCTGACGGGCTGCCAGGGCACCTGATCTACCCCGGTTCAAGCCTCGCCGAACAACTCCAGGAAGCGCTCCCCGACACGCGCGTCGTCAAGACACTCAACACCATGCTCTACTCGGTGATGACCGCGCCGGCCACGCTCACGCAGGCGCCCGACGCCTTCCTCTCCGGCGACGACCCGCAGGCCAAGCAGACCGTCCGGCAACTGCTCATCGACCTCGGCTGGCGCGAGGAGTGGATCACTGATCTCGGCGGGATCCAAACCGCCCGAGCCACCGAGGCAGCGATTCTGTTCGTACCGCACGTGATTCGGTCCAGCGGATTCGCGCCCTTCGCGATCTCGATCGCCCGCTGATCCGCACACGATGCTGGTGGGCGCGCAGGAGGATGATGCACGCCCGAACAGTCTCTTGGCCTTGAACGACGACTGAGTCATCCCGTTCGAGCTTCCGAGTCGGAGGGCCCGGAGACAGTCACGTCGAACGCCCACGTG
Organism: Streptomyces sp. NPDC007907; assembly: GCF_042959365.1. NCBI lineage: Bacteria > Bacillati > Actinomycetota > Actinomycetes > Kitasatosporales > Streptomycetaceae > Streptomyces > Streptomyces sp. NPDC007907. Next base: position 949,407 of record NZ_JBIBKR010000002.1, on the reverse strand, counting down.
TGGTGCGGCGCTTGCGACGTCCGGGACTCATCGGTGTGCGGCGGATTCTTCGATGTCCCGATGCAGATGCCCCATCACGTTGCCCATTTCCAGCACCGCCGGCCCCGGGCTGTCCGTGTTTTCGGCGACGCCCTTGAGCCATGCGGTGGTCGCCAGGGCCAGGGCACTCGCGTCCGCTTCCCGCTGCTCCGCGAGGAGCTTCTCCATGCGGCTGGCCAGCGTGCCCAGGGTCTCGTCGGTGGTCTGCGGCAGCAGGTAGTCGCGCAGACCCGCCGGGAAAGGGTCCTGTTCCCGGGCGGACCGCAGGGCGCCGACCACCGTGGCGTCGTCGCTGTAGCGGTCGAGGTGGCCCATGAGGACGTACAGCCGTGCGATCATCCGCGGACGGCCCGGGTGGCGGTCCAGCCAGGCCATCAACTCCCGCTGGCCGCCCAGATGGTCGATGATCGTGGTCAGGGCCTCCCGCGACTTGGTGGGGATGTCCCAGCTGTGCGGAAGGAGTTCCGCGACCTCGTCGGCGAGCCTCGCCTCGTCCTGCGGTGCGAGCGTTCCGGCGGTGAACTGACCCGCTCTCCAGCTGTCCAGGCCGTAGCCGTCAGGCCCTGACTCGGGGTGGGCGCCCCGGGAGGCACGGTGCCGCCGGTGCAGCAGTTCACCGACGCTCCTGGTGAGCGGCATGTCGTGCACGGTGTACCTCCAAAACGCCAGTCGGGCCGTGGTGGCCGGGCGGCCGTCGGCCGGCCACCCGCCGGCCGGGAGGCGCGGGCCGACACCTCCCGGGAGACGCAGCACCATCCTGACCCCGGCCCCCGCCTCATGCGCGCCCGGCGGCGCGGACGGGCGACCCGGGCCCGAGGCCTGCGAGCAGTGCGCCGCTTCAGCCCCCCGGGGCGCAACACGGCCAGCAGAACGTCCGGGGCCAGGTCCGTGGCCGCGGCGAGCGGTGTGTCGGGCAGCGGACCGTCGGCGGCCGGGACGGCCAGTCCGTGCGCGGTGCAGAAGACGACCTGGGGCCGCCGCACGAAATGGCCGTGGCGCACCACGCCGGTCCGCTGCGCCTCGGCGAGGAGCCGCGCGGTGAGGTCCAAAGCCTGATGTCCGCATCGGCTCCGTGCCCGCCGGTCTCATTGCCCGAGCCAGGTGGTCGAGAAGGATCATCCGGCGCCTGGGAAGAACGGCGCGCCCGGGGCGGGTCTCCGGGCGAAGTGCGGCAGTGAGCCGGTCCCTCGGTGCGGCGATCCGCCCGGCGTCGGGAAAGGTGCGCCGGCGCGCAGGCCCCGTAGTTCGCAGAGCTCGTTCATGCCAGGTCACCGTCGTGTATGCGAGGGTCGGCAGCCGCGTCGGCCGCGGTGCGCAGTTTGTGGCGGACGCCGGCGATGAGCTCGGCGCCACCGCCGGCCAGATCCCTCATGGGCAGATCACCCGTCGCTCGGGTCGATGGACTCGGTGGGGGCCGTGGGGTCGGTGGGTGTCAGGATGGTGGGTGACGCTACCGCCGACAGGTTCGCACCACTCGCTCCTCGCCCCCCACACCACGGACGGGGCCAGCCATTTCATATCGTGACCTTGTGGGCGTGTGCATGGAGGTGCTGATAGTCGACTGGGCTTATCTGCAGTCGGTGGCGGCTGGGCCGAGGGAGGAACTGGTTGAGCAGGCCGCGTTCGGTCCGGACGATGCGTATGACTACGTCCCGCCGCCGGGGTGGACGTGGCCCGCACCGGTCAATGCCCGGTGGTGGGCGCGCTACGAGTTCCTCGACACCATGACCTCTTATAAAGCGCATTTCTGGGCCGGCGAGCGCTGGGACGAACTGCGCGCCTTCGTCGACGCGCCGCTGCGCGACGCTCTCGATCAGTTCAGTGCGCCGCTGTTCTGGGATGGCCACACCTACGCGTCGCAGGCCTCAGGCTTCTCCGCGAGCGTCGCGCCGCACGCCTGTAGGTGGAACTCTCGACTGGAGGTCATGCTCTGGCTGCTGCCGGAGGAGGTGGCGGCGCTGCACCACTTCTGGAGGCAGGTCGAGCCGGACCTCGGCACACTGCGCGAGCCCTTCGAGCGCCACCTCACCGAACCCTTGGGCTGGATCCAGAATTTCGCGTCATTCTCACAGTTGGTCACCGAATGGGGCGACGTCGTCGGCCAGGCCGCACGGCGCAACTGGGCCATCATCGGCCTGCGCTGCTGAGCACGTCCCGCTCAGCGCTCGTCCTCCCAGTCGTAACTCAGGGAACGGCAACGGATCCGTGACCCAGCCCGCCGTCGGGCAGCTGCGGCCCGCGCGCGACCGCGTACCGGCCTTCGAGGATGTCGATCCCGGCTCCGAGCACCTGTCCCGGCATGCCCTGTTCGCCGAGCAGCAGGTGCACGTCAGGGCGTTGTGCCCCAGCACCTTCAGCTCGGTGACACATCCGCCGGGTACGTCCGCCGGCTTGGTGGCCCAGGGCTCGTACGCCGTCTCGAGTTCCACCTCGTGGAAAAGGGATCAGCCACTCCGTGGATATCCTCGGTCAGCGTGACCGGCATACGGTCGCTCAGCCCGCCGGTCCGCTTCACCGTCCAGGCGTCCAGCGCCTGATGGTCGACCGCTCAAGCGTGCGCTTCGTCAACAGTCCCAGAGCAGTGTCCAGCCCCCCGACGCCTCAGTGCTGGAGGATTGCCGTTGCCACCGGCACTGCGAGCAGCAGGCTGAGTCCGATCAGAGGGAGGCGGTCCAGCCACAGGATGGCGGCGAATTCGCGCAGTGTCGCGGCCAGCCAGTAGGCGGGGGAAGTCGGTGCACCCACGACGTGGACGGGCACGCCGACGCGGCGGGCCAGCAGGGTCGTGCGGTAGACGTGGAAGGCGCTGGTGACCACCGTGGCTCGATGGCCGGACGTGGTGGCATCCATGAGGGCCACGCTGAAACGGAGGTTCTGCCCGGTGTTCACGGAGCGGTCTTCCCGCACGATCCGGTCGACGGGCACTCCGCGTCCGCACAGATAGTCGGCCATCGCGTCCGCCTCGGAGCGGACCTCGTCGTCGCCCTGGCCGCCCGAGACGACGAACACCAGACGAGGCGTGTGCGGTGCGCGGGCGGCGTCGATCGCAAGGGCCCGCTCCAGCCTGCGGGTCAGCAGCGGGCCGGGCCGGTCGCCGTCGAGCCCGGCGCCCAGCACGACGACATGGGTGGTTTCCGGCAGGGGGGTGCTACGGCCCCGGACGAACACGTAGCCGGCGAAGACCACGAAGAGCAGGAGGAGGTATCCCGCGGCCGCGTTCACCGCGACCATGAGGGCACCGAACGCCTCGCCGCCTACCGCGTGGAAGAGCGCGTCGAGGCCGAGCACCGCCAGCACCGCGCAGCCGGCGGCACCGGTCGCCAGCAGGGCTGCCTGCGGTCCGTAGCGCCGGACCAGGAGGACGCCGTCGGCCAGTAGCAGCAGGCCGAGTGCGAGCGCCAGGAGCAGGGCGGCGACGGCGAGGACGGTGGCGAGGGTCGGGTGGGCTGCCGCGCTGCGACCGGCCACGCCGAGTCCGGCAGAGGTCACCGCGAGGCAGAACAGGACGGCGGTGGAGAACCGGTGCGGTGCCAGCAGTGCGTTGACGACGCCGCCCGCGGCGAACACGAGCGCGGCGAGGTACTCCGGGTACTCCGGCATGTGCCGCACTGCTCCGCTCCTTCACCCGCCGGGCCGCTGTCCGTACCCGCCCGTCTCTCGCCACCCGCGGGTTCCCGGACCTGGTACGGGCGGCTGGCGGTCATCCTCCCAGACCTGCTGTGGTGCGCCGAACGCGGGTGGGGTGGTGTGTTCAGCGGGACCGGCATGTCGTGCCGGTGGTGGGACTACGCCGTCGGGTCCCCAAGCCAACTCCGGTACCAGCCCCGCCGGTTCGGTGAAGGTCCCCTTGCCCGATGCAACCGGATGATGGCCTCCAGCAGTTCCGGCCGACACGGAAGGTGGTGAGGCGATGGGCCTGGAGGTAGCACTCAGAAGGTCAACGGCTCCCTGCCGAAGGTTGAGCTGCTGAGCGAACGCAGAGTCTGATCGAGGCCGAGCACCTTGTTCCCTCAGCCGTGGCCGTACCCGCATGGATGGAACGAACGCCGGCTTACGGCCCGCCGCTCAGTTCCTGGACTGTCTGGATCACGCTGTCGACCACCTCAGGCAGCGGCTTGGTCGCATCGATGATGGTCGCGCCACGGCGTTCGTACGTCGCTCGCATCCGGGGGTTCCACATCAGGGCCGCTGCGAGTTCTTCGGGATGTCGACCGAACGGGTTCGTCGTGCGGGTCGCGAGCCGGTGGCGCAGAGTGTCCTCGTCGATCACCAGGCACACGATCACGTCGAAAAGGTCGAGGAGGTCTGCCTCGTTCTCCGCCGACCCGCACAAGAACGCGATCCGGGATCGCGATTCCTCAGCCAGGGTCATGACACGCTCGCGGACGATCTCCCACCCGTATCTGTCGAGCCATCCTCGGGGAACCGGGTACGGGGGGTCGGTGACGGCCTCGCCGTTGACTCGGTCGATCCAGCCGCTGAAGCCGTCTTCGTCGGCGTCGAGCGCGATGTGGCCTCGGGCCCGTAGCGCCCCGCAGACCGTGGACTTACCGGTGCCTGAATTGCCCGTCACCCAGACCAAAGTCACGCCGTCAGCGTAGTCCTGAGCAGGCCGGGCGAGGCCGTTTCGCTTGGCGTAGCGCTGGAGATCGGCCCGGTGACCTACGACATGACGTCCGGGCGACGCGGGTGACCGTCGTGCGGTGGACGGTGACGAGCTCGACGATGGTGCCCAGGATGCCACCGGGGCGGACCAGAGCGGTGCCCGGAGAAAGGCCCCGCGCGGCGAGGGGTGCCTTCACGTCTCGGTGCGGCAGAACCTACGGTTTGTGGGTCACCCAGAGCAGTTCCGCCGGCCAGCGGTGTGCCCAGTCGGGTGGGTCGGTTTCGTTGTAGCCGTTGGGCGTTCCGAGTTCGGGCCGCGGCTCGATGAGGTCGTCGATGATGAGACCCGCGCCGCGCAGGACCTTGATCCAGTCGCCGTAGGTGAGCTGATAGCTGGTCGCGCCGTCGCCTTCGGCGATGGTGTTCAGCCCGAAGTAGTCCTTCTGCAGCGTCGTGGTCACGCGGCCGGCGGCTTCGTCGTAGCACGCTTCGAACCAAGGGCTGGCGACGTTGAAGACCAGGCGCCCGCCGCGGCGCAAGACGCGTGCGGCTTGCGGAACGGCCAGGTGCGGGGGCGCCCAACTGAGCCCACCGAAGTCGCAGAACACCAGGTCGAAGCTGTCGGCGGAGAAGGGGAGCTGTTCGGCGGCGCCTTGCACCAGCGGGTACTGAACCGTTCCCATGGCGCGGGCCGCTGCGGCGAGTTGAGCTTCGGACAGGTCCAGCCCGACCACATGAGCGCCCTCGGCGGCGAGCGCCCTGGACCACTGGCCGGCACCACAGCCGAGTTCGAGGACGCGCTTGCCGGTGACGTCGCCCAGGGCGTGCAGGTGCGCGTCCGGGACGGAGTACATGCCCCACAGCCGGGGCGTGGCACCGATTTGCGGGTCGTGCTCGCGCTGGTAAGCGCTGCTGATCCGGTTCCAGAGCCGCCGGTTGGCGGGGATGCTGTCCACGTCCCGACTCCAGCACTGGCTATCGCGGGCGGTCAACACCCTGAGGGCGCTGCCCCTCCGAGAGGCTTCACACCTCCGGCGATCCGGCGGCCCAGGGCGCAGCCGCCGGCGTTCGACTGGTGTGACACGCGACTAGTTTTTCCGAGCCATGCCGGCGGCGATGAGGTGCTCCCAGACCGTGAGCTGCCGGCTTTCGCCGCCGTTCCACGGGCCGTCGGACTCGTCGGGACGCCACAGGGGCGCGGGGACGATCCCGGGGTCGAGGATTTCCAGGCCGTCCAGCAGGGAGGCGACCTCCGCGTCCGTACGCCACCGGCCGCGGCCGAACGTCTGCTGGAGCACCTTCTCGGCCTCCATGGTCTCCGGGTTGTTGCCGGAGCGGAAATGGCTGAGGAAGAAGTAGCTCCCGGACGGGACCTGGTCGCGCCAGTAGCGGACGATGCCGGCCGGGTCCTCGTCATCATTGACGTGGTGCAGGATCGCGCTGAGGATGACGGCGACGGGACGAGAGAAGTCGATGAGTTCGAGCGTGGCCGGGTGAGAGCGGCTACCTTCGGGGTTGCGCACGTCGACCGCGACGACGCGGGTCCGGTGGTTGTCCTCCAACAGGGCGCGGCCGTGGACCAACACCTGGTCGTCGATGTCGACGTAGAGGACCCGGGACTCGGGAGCGTGCCGTTGCGCGACTTGGTGGACGTTGTCCGCGGTCGGCAGGCCACTGCCCAGGTCGATGAACTGCCGGATGCCGGTGGTCTTCGCGATCTCCCTGACCGCCCGGGGGTCAGGGCCGCCCGGTTGGCGAAGGCGATGGCCACCGAACCAGGCAGGTCGCGCTTGAACACGTCACCGATCTCACGGTCCACGGCATAGTTGTCCTTGCCGCCGAGCAGGTAGTCGTAGACGCGGGCAATGCTGGGCCTGGCCGGGTCGATCGACGAGCCTTCGTAACTCATGGCGGCCATTCTTCCCGGCACCATCGCGTGTCCGCCCCCGTTTTGGAAACCCCAGCCACCTGGTCTGCGGCTACCACCCCCTTTGCGGGTCCTCCTGTCCCAGGCACATGAGCACGCTGAGAGGGGCCTCCCCTGCGCGAACACGATCCGGACCTGTGCGGGCCCGGACGTGGCGGAGCCCGCGGTGTCATCGGCGGGGGCGCGGGGCAGGGTGGCTGGTGCCACGGCTGCCGGGCACAGCAGCAGCTCTCACTACGTCCCGCCCGGAGTCGAGCCGATGCAGGCCTGCGTCAGATCACTCCGAGGAGACCGCTGCCGCGTGGACCGCTCGTGCCCCCGGACAGGCCCCATACCGCCCCAGTACTGGCGCTTTCCTCGGCGGCGCTGAGGAGGAGTCCTGGCTTGCCGTCCCCGTTGATGTCGCCGACGGCCACGCTGGTGCCGGACGTCAACTCGTTCTCACCGCCCCGCAGCACCGAGTGGTGGATGCAGACAGCGTCGCAGGCGGTGGACTGCCAGTCGCAGAGGCGTCGGCGTTCTTCCCGGACGAGAGCGACTCCTCGTTGTGCAACGGCGATGCACTCCCACTCTCCGCCCCACAGCACGGGCGTGGTCGCCGACCGGGCGGCTGCCCTTCCGCTACGTCGTCCGCTCCACGCCGGGCACGCGACGTGCCATCGGATGCGGAGGACGAACTCGCCCTCCGCACCAGTCTGATGCCGGGGAACCGGCGACGATGGGCGCTCCGACGCCTCGAACACATGTAGGCACTCGCTCTGCGCAACCACCGGACCCGGGTGCGTGTCCTGCACACCTGACAGCACCTGCTCGCCCTCGGCAAGCCCACGCACCTCCATCGGGGGCCATGCGGTGCTGTGGTCGGCGGAGCACTCGAAGGGACACTGGCCATGGACGACAGACGAGGACGTCCGCTCGGCAACGGCCGCACAGGAAGAACGGGTCCCAGAGCGGCCGGCCGATCCAAGCGCGCGTCCGGCAGGCTCGTACGCATCTACCGGCGCTACCACACATGGCGCGCTCCGTTCCCACTGTGGGCCCGGATCCTGTGCGACATCCTGTTCTGGGCTGGTAGTGCCGCCGCGGCCTACGTCGCGATCGGCAGCCTGTGCGGAGCCATCCTCATCGCAGTCCCGCTCCTCGGCTTCCTCGGACTCGCAGCGAGCAAGGAGCACGACGACGGCATCGACTGGAGCGACCACCGGATGGGAGGGCAACCCAAAAACCCCGGCCCCAAGCTCTAGCGTGCCGCAACGGCCGCTCCCACCACCGGCCCCACCTGCTCGTCATCTGGGTGCGGTGCGGACACCGGCGTCACCCCGGCGAGCCCCATGTACTCTCCGTCAGCCCAACAGGGTTGCCTGTCGGCACCATTCCGGAGTCGAGGACGCGTCGTGCGAGCGGTTCCAGAAGGTGAGCGAGGCGAGTGGTGCCGTCGGCGCCGAGCGTCCGCCACGGTGTGACCGCCGCCGCGTCCGTGTCCGCTTCCACCTGTTCGTGAGCGGCCGCCCCGGCCTTGGTGAGGCGGCCCTCCTCGTCGATCCATCCTCGTTCGCACAACGTCGCCTGCGCCGAACCCCACTCCTCGACACCCCATTGACGGATGCGTCGCTGGAATTCGGCGTCGGTCTCCCCCGTCGCGCTCTTGAGCACCAACGCCTCGACCGGCCCCAGACGACGGCCCACCAGCACGGCGACATGGCCGTCGCCACGGTGTTCGCGCAAGGTGGTCAGCGCCTGCCAGAGCCTGACATGCGGCTGGGCCGGGCGAGGCAGAGCTTGGTTGGCCGCGCCGAGCGCCCGTCCCGCCGTGTCTGCTGCGAGGGCGGCCTCCCAGGCGAGGTCAGCGGCCTCGGCCAGCTCGGCGGAGGCAACGACGTCCGGGCCGTAGAGACAGGTCATCGCGGCGCCCACGGCCCGCTCGCGCGCCTCGATCACCTGCTGCGGAGAGACGGCAGCCCAGGCGTCAGGCAGCGCGCTCGCCGCCCGGTCGGGGTGGAAGACGTAGAAGCAGCTGGTGACGACGGAGGCAGGAACAGGGCCGAGTGGCGCGGCGCGCAGGGCGAAGTAGCCCGTCCAGTAGCCGCGCAGTCCGAGATCCTCCGCGGCTTCGCGCACCTCTGGGGTGAAGTAGACCAGTTGGTGGACCGGTTCGAACCTCTCCCACATCGCCCGTGCGACGCTATCGGACACTCTCAGGCCCTCCCGGCTCGTCCTGCTTGACTGCGGCGAACGCCGAGAGGCAGCATCCATCATGACGGCCGTCATAACAACCCCTCGACTCGGCCTCGAGACCCGACGATTCCCGGGCACCGCCCGTGCCACGTCCGTCCGGCCGGCCCCGGCACCAGATCCGCAGTGGGTTCGCGGAGAGGCACTGAGGACCATCGGGAGGCACGATGGCGTCGACCGGGGCGCCATGAAGAGCTGGGGCGGTATCGCGTCGGCCCGCTCGGGCTGTTGCCTGATCAGGACCTGCCGGGAGGCGAATCGCCGCGCTCGCCGATGGGCATCGCCAGGGACCGGAGAAGGCCCCGGCTGGTTCGCGGGAGCCCAGCCTGGGCCGATCGGGAGCGGGCGCGAAGGGCGGTCACCTCGCGGCAGGGGCTCCATAAGACTTCAGCCGAATGATCGTCCTCATGAGCAAAGGGTGAGTCCCGGGGACGCAGAGCCCTTCACGCCCCCGTACGGATCACCGGTGAAGCACACTCGAGTATTTCCGTGGGAGCGGCTCATCCCTGGAGTCTCCGGACGCTCGTGTGAGCCGGGGCCGGTCACGGCGCCTGTCGCGCGGTTCCCGGCACGATCAGGTAATCAGGAACGGTGAACAGGAACGCGAACGACCCCTTCGTGCATGTCCGGGGCGCCAGTGAGAACAACCTGCGGAACATCGATGTCGACGTTCCACGGGACGCGATGGTCGCCTTCACCGGTGTCTCCGGTTCGGGCAAGTCCTCGCTCGCGTTCGGCACGATCTACGCGGAGGCCCAGCGGCGCTACTTCGAGTCCGTGGCACCGTACGCCCGAAGGCTGTTGCAACAGGTCGGCGCACCGCACGTGCAGGACATCACCGGACTGCCACCCGCCGTGGCCCTGCAGCAGCGACGCGGGGCGGCCAACTCGCGCTCGACGGTCGGCACCATCACCACGCTGTCCAATCTGCTGCGCATGCTGTACTCACGTGCCGGCACCTATCCGCCCCGGGCCGCACGACTGGAAGCCGAGTCGTTCTCACCCAACACCGCGGCCGGCGCCTGCCCGGAGTGCCACGGACTGGGCGTCGTGCACGACGTCGCCGAGGACCTGCTCGTCCCGGACCCCTCGCTGAGCATCCGCGAGGGGGCGATCGCCGCCTGGCCGGGCGCCTGGCAGGGCGCCAATCTGCGCAGTGTCGTGAACGGCCTGGGGATCGACATCGACCGACCGTGGCGCAGGCTCAGGAAGAAGGACCGGGACTGGCTGCTGTACACGGACGAGCAGCCCTCCGTGTACATCGAGCCGGAGGAGGACCGCGTCGATTACGGCTACCAGGGCAAGTTCTGGAGTGCCCGCAAGCATGTCATGCACGTCCTCGCCGACTCCAAGAGCGAGAAGATGCGCGAACGGGCGCTGCGGTTCGTCAGGAGTGTGCCCTGCCCCGTGTGTGGGGGCAGCGGACTGCGGCCCGAGGCGCTCGCCGTGACCTTCGCCGGACGTACCATCGCCGAGATCAACGCGATGCCGCTCACCGAGGTCGTGGCGCTGCTGCGGCCCGTCGCGGGGCGGTCCGAGGCCGACGCCACCACATCGACCGCCCGGTCCGGGGAGACGACCGAGGTCGCGGTCCGCATCTGCGGCGATCTGGTCGAGCGCGTCGACGTACTGCTCGATCTGGGCCTCGGCTATCTCAGCCTCGGGCGCCGCTCGACGACCCTGTCACCCGGCGAGGCGCAGCGCCTGCGGATCGCCACCCAGCTGCGCTCGGGGCTGTTCGGCGTCGTCTACGTCCTCGACGAGCCCTCCGCGGGCCTGCACCCGGCTGACGCGGAACCGCTGCTGGACGTGCTGGACCGCCTCAAGGCGGCGGGCAACTCGCTGTTCGTCGTGGAGCACGACATGGACGTCGTACGGCGGGCGGACTGGGTGGTCGACATCGGCCCCGGCGCGGGCGAGGGCGGCGGACGCGTGCTGTACAGCGGCCCGGTCGCCGGTCTTGAGCAGGTCGGGAAGTCGGCCACGAGCCAGTACCTGTTCGGGCGCGCCGAACAGGTCGATCACCACCCGCGCACACCGCACGGCTGGCTGCACCTGCGCGGCGTCTCCCGCCACAATCTGCGCGACGTGTCCGTCGACGTACCTCTCTGCGTGCTGACGGCGGTGACGGGGGTGTCAGGTTCCGGCAAATCGACGTTGGTGACGCAGGTGCTCGCCGAGGTCGTCCGCGGCCACCTCGGACTCGTGCCCGAGGAGCCCGACGAGGCACAGCTGGAGGTCGACGTCCAGGACGCGTCGGGAGTCGAGTCGTTCGACCGGCTCGTCCTGGTCGACCAGCGGCCAATCGGCCGGACTCCCCGGTCCAACCTGGCCACGTACACCGGCATGTTCGATGCGGTGCGCAAGCTGTACGCGGCGACGGACGAGGCCCGGGCGCGCGGCTACTCGGCCGGGCGGTTCTCCTTCAACGTGCCCGAAGGGCGGTGCGAGACCTGTCAGGGTGAAGGGTTCGTCGCGGTGGAACTGCTGTTCCTGCCCGGCACCTACGCGCCGTGCCCGACCTGCCGGGGCGCCCGGTACAACGCCGAAACGCTGGAAGTCACCTACCGCGGCAAGAACATCGCCGAAGTACTGGCGCTGTCCGTCGACGCCGCCGCCAAGTTCCTGTCCGCCGTCCCGGCCGCCTCCCGCAGTCTGGAGACGTTGCGCGAGGTGGGACTGGGATACCTGCGGCTGGGCCAGCCCGCAACGGAACTCAGCGGTGGCGAGGCGCAGCGCATCAAACTGGCCACCGAGCTGCAGCGAGCCCGTCGCGGGCACGCGCTCTACCTGCTCGACGAGCCGACGGCGGGGCTGCACCCCTCGGACATCGCGCTGCTGCTGCGACAGCTGCACCGGCTCGTCGACGCCGGCAACACGGTCGTCCTCGTCGAGCACGACTTGGACACCGTCGCCACCGCCGACTGGATCATCGACCTCGGGCCGGGCGGCGGTGACGCGGGCGGACAGGTGGTCGCGGCGGGCCCGCCGACCAAGGTGGCGAGGGCCCGCCGCAGCGCGACCGCGCCCTATCTCGCGGCCCGGCTCGCGCGCTCCTGACGACGGTGCCAGGAGCTGAGGACGGTCAGACGGGTCCGGCCTACCGCGAGTGCGGGCAACACGGGAAACGTCTGAACCATCGACCTGGTCCGCGTCGAGGGCACCGATCTGACCGGCTGACCGTACCGGCGGCGGCGCGCCGCCCTGGAAGGGCTCTTCGCGGCTCATGGCCTGGCCGCGCCGCTGACGCTGTGCCCGTCGACCATCGACCCGGCCGCCCCGGTGCAGTGGCTGGCCCGGACGGCGGCCCGGCTGGGGGGCGTGTTCAGCGGGGGGCGGGGAACACAGCGCAGGCTGGACGCGCACACCGCATCCGCTCAGAGATCGGCATGACTGGGGTGCCGCTCTTCGGCGAGTGACTCTTCATTCCCTTGGCCGCTTACTCGCCGATCACGGCTGCCTTGTCCAGGCCGGCGTCGCGCAGGGTGCGCAGTACCGTGCGCCGGGCCCCGTGCACGGTAGCTGTGCCGGAGTGCTCGGTTACGGCTCGCAGCAGGGCGTAGGCGCACGCCAGCTCGATCCGGGTCACTGCGTGCATGTCCAGCACCCAGCGCTCGACCTCCCGCAGGCGCGCATCAGCCAGGCATGCTTCCAAATCGCGCAGCAGCGGGACGCTGATATCCCCGGTCAGGGTCACTTCAGCCAGGTGGCCGTCGACCACGGTGATCTTCACGGGCGGCTGGACGGGGTGGAGTTCAGCTGTCACAACCGGCCTCCCACATGGTGCGGTGCGTCCCCTTCCAGTCTGCATCCGGGCCCGGAGCACGCTGGCCGGCGGGCGGACGGCTGAAGCGCACCTTCATCAAGGCGGACGGGGGCGGAGGAGAACCGCAAAGGTACGGGTGACGGCGCTCGGACAGGTGTATACCGATCATGGTTGAGCACCGTGCAGGGCGGGCGTTCGGGACGACAGGCCTCAGCACTCGCGATCTCGTGAAGGGAAGCACACGGGTGATGCAGGGTTTCAGACGATGGCTGGCCGATTCCACCTGGAGGACGACTGGGCAGGGCCGGACCAGGCCCTTTCGTTTGGACCTTCCGGTCGTTTATCCGGCGGTTGCGGATGTGGGCCGTGAACGGCAGGTGGGAGCAGGTGTTCACCACGCCGGTGGCTCAGGCGGATGCCGACGAGTACCTTCAACTGCAGCCCGCCGCGAGAGCGTCCGATGGCGTGGTTTCCCGGCTCACCGGCGGGGCCTCTTTACGGGCCCACTGCGGGCCAGGCCGGCGAAGCGCCCGCTTTCACTGCGGTGATGGCCCGCTTGGCCCCGCCGAACCCGGCAAACCCGCTCCCCGAGGGTGCCAGTACGTGACCGGGTGACGGTGCGGGTCACAGCCGGGGCTTGGTCTCCCAGCGGGGGCCCATGTCGGGGGTGTCGGCTCCCTCCAGTTCCGTCACCAGGCGGTGCACCCGCGTCAGATCGTGCAGCAGCGCCCGCGTCTCGTTCGGCGGCATGTCCGCCCGCCGGGCGATGTCGTCCAGGAGCACGGCATCGCCGTCGTGCGCCGCCTGCGCCGCCGACACCGCTTCGAACACCCGCTCGTGCTCCTGGGTGTACTCCTGGCGCTCGCCGTCGACGAACGTCCGTTCCGCGCCCGCCGCCGCCGGGTCCTTGATCCGCTCCTCGGCGAGATCGCCGGGGCGCCACTGCTGCTTGCCGCGGTGCTGCGCCGCCCCCCAGCGGTGATCGACACCCAAGGCAGGGTGTCCCTGCTCTCCGTCCCGGTCGGCCCGCCGCTCGGCACCGGCCTCGGCGGATACCAGTCGCACACCCGCCCTCTGGACCCGTCCCAGACGCTGGTGCTGTTCACCGACGGCCTCATCGAACGACGCGACGAAGACATCGACCAGTCCCTGCACCGGCTCACCGAGCTCACCTTCGCCTCGGCCTCGAGTCCGGAGCAGGTCCTCGATCGCCTGCTCGCCGGACTCGGCGCCGATCGTGCCGAAGACGATGTCGCCGTCCTCGCGGCCCGGGTTCAGGCTCGTAGTGACGACGCCGGTGAAACGCAGGCACCACATCGGCGCCTGCCTGGACCATGATCGCCATCGGGTTCGCGGCCGCTCCGGCGTCTTCGGCTTCGCCATCACCCAGTACTACGACCGCAAGGGACTCCACCACCTGGTCGCCGAGAGTCTGAGTGTCGCGCACGCCGCTGCTGTCGCCGAATTCAGAAAGTGCTTACACGGTCTTCAAGGGTTCCTTGAAGGACTTGCGGAATACCGGCCCGGCAAAGGGAATGATCGGAGACAGCATTTTTGCCTTGAAGGAACTGGGATGCCGTTCGAGTTCGACGTCGACGCGGGTGCCGTCGTCCGTGGGAGTCATCTGGAAGTTCCACCCGCCAGAACCGAAGGGCGTCGAGTCGTGCGTGGTGACGGTGACTCTGTTCTGTGAGGGATCCCATTCATAGCGTGCGTGCTCCCACGACTTGTCGTTCCCCTCAGTGACCTCGGCCCAGGTCTCGCCCCTTTCATGGACCTGGAAGTGCTCGGCGTCAATGGAGGGCCACTGTTCGACTCGCGAAGGGCTGAAGTTGGTCAGTACCCCCATCACCTCGGAGGGGCTCAACGAGGAGTTCACGTGGAAATGCAGAGAGGGCATGTTCTGCTCCTGGGTGCTAAAAGGCGGAAGCGGCGAGGCTCCGGACTCACCTCCCAGCATGCGCTCCGGGCTGCCCCTGCGCATCGCCATGTCCCTCCCCCAGCGAGCGTTCTCACACGGCGACGAGAACGGCGCGGACCGGGGCGTGCTGTATGCGGCGGTCAGGCGCTGGGTGAGTGCCTGGATGGCCTCTTCCTCGCGTTGGTCGGCCGCTACCTTGCTCGCCCGGACCTGGAGGGTCGGCTCAGCCGTCACCGGCACGCTCGGGCGCGAGCACCACGCCGAAATGACCATTGCACGGCGGGGGCGGTGCATCGTCGTGATCCGGTCGTCCCTGGTGGGCCTGGAGGGCGACGCTGACCAAGGTCATGAGCAGATCGATGTCCGAGTCGCACTCCAGGCTGAGGGTCGCCCAGTGCGACCCCGGCACGAGCCGGATGGCGCTCGAGTGGCTCAGGTGACTCTCGAAATGCTGGATCATCCTGGTGGAGAGGTGCAGGTCGACAAGTCGGCCGGAGTGGAAGTGCGCGATCTCCGCTGTGGCTGAGCGCAGTGCACGGCCAGTGCCGCAGCTGGACCGGGCCTCCGTGAGGTCCGGCCAGGCCGCGAGCTGCGCCAGGGCACGAGAGGCCGTGGTCATGACTTCATCTTGCTGCGCTCGGCGGCTGTCCCTCAAGGCTTGAAGGAGACGCAAGCGGACACCTCCGCGGCCGCGACCACGACGCTGACGAGGTCCGCTCTGACACCAGGCGAGCGGACCGCCGCGGTCTCCCGTGCAGGCCGCGCTGACCTCCGGCGTCGCAGGGCG
Source organism: Streptomyces sp. NPDC007907 (assembly GCF_042959365.1). Classification (NCBI taxonomy): domain Bacteria; kingdom Bacillati; phylum Actinomycetota; class Actinomycetes; order Kitasatosporales; family Streptomycetaceae; genus Streptomyces; species Streptomyces sp. NPDC007907. Next base: position 934,130 of record NZ_JBIBKR010000002.1, on the reverse strand, counting down.
GGCAGCCTTAGACGCTGCCGGCGACCTGCTGTGCTGGGCGTCGGATGAACACCTTGCGTCTCCGCAGACCCCGCCTGCGGAGCGGCGCATCCCCGTACGCGGAGCGAGGTGGAAGGCTTGGGGCATGGCTGTTCGACCATGGCTGGATTTCCGGCGTCCTTGGCGGCCGGGTCACTCACCCGCGCTGGTCTTGCTCCCGCTGGGGCTGATCGTCACAGTCTGTGTGGTGGATGTGCTGTCACCGCCGCACATCCACCTCGGGCCCCTGCTCGTGGCGGCACCCGCCATCACCGTGGCATTCTCCGGCGCCGGTGTGACCGCGCTGATGGGAGCTCTGGCGGTAGCGGCCCAGGTCCTGATCGGCGTACTCAGAGGAGTCCTGCCCACCGCCAACATCCAAGCCCAGATCATCGCCCTGGTCGTCGTCTCCACCGCCTGTGTCGCCGTCTGCGTGGTGCGGGACCGGCGGGAGCAGCAGTTGCAACGGGTGCGGTCGGTGGCCATGGCAGCGCAAAGTGTCCTGCTGCAGCCCCTGCCCGCTCGCGCCGGCCCGTTGCGGATCGCCGGCCTGTACCTGCCCGCCGAGGAAGAAGCCGACCTGGGCGGAGACCTGTACGCGGCCGCCCGGACCGACCACCACAGCACCCGGCTCCTGATCGGCGACGTACGCGGCAACGGCCTGGCCGCGATCAACAACTCCGCCCTGTTGCTCGGCGCCTTCCGCGCAGCCGCTCACCGGCAGGCCACGCTGCCCCGTCTCGCCGTCCACCTGGACGGCGCGTTCCGATGGGACACGAGCCAGTGGCGGTCACAGGCGGAGCAGGACACCAGCGAGGACTTCGCCACCGCCGTACTGCTCGACATCCCCGACCACGATCCGGTCGTCCACCTCATCAGCTGCGGCCACCCACCACCGCTCCTCCTGCGCGGAAACCACCTCACCCCACTCACGCCCGAGGCCAGCCATCTCCCGATCGGGTTCGGCGGCCCCTTCGGCATCACCGCCTACGACGTCCAGACGTTCTCCTTCCAGGCCGGCGACTTGCTGCTCCTCTACACCGACGGCGTCACCGAAGCCCGCAACACCGACGGACTCTTCTACCCCCTTGCCGAACGAGCGCCCAAGTGGACCAAGGACGACCCCGACGAACTCCTGCACCATCTCCAGGACGACCTGCTGGTCCACATCCACGGACACCTCAACGACGACGCCGCCGTAGTCGCAATCCGCCGCCTGGCAGTCTGAGACCCACCTGGTTCGAGCACGACGCTCACGAGCCTGTGCGCGGCCCTGTTGCGACACCGCCGTCGAGTGAGGCCGTCACGGTGGGGCACGGGACCGCAGCGCACACGGGCATCGGTCGCGGTCGGCGGCGGCTCACCCTCTCCGACTGACGGCGCCGGTGCGGAGTCGGTCGAGCAGCCAGAAGGTGAGGGCGGTGCCGGTGCCGTAGGCGACGTGCGCGCCAAGATCCCAGGCCACGATCTTCTTGTCGTATTGCCAGATCGGCTTGTAGAGCCCTGCGATCGGCAAGGCGACGTAATCACCGGCGAACACCACAGCGCCGAAAGGCACGCCATATACAGGGGAGGGCCTGGGCAGTGATCCGGCCACGATGCCGTAGGCCCCGCCCGCAAGTGATCCGTAGGCCCAGTGAGCGATGGTGCTCGTGAGCCAGGCTGAGTCGTCAGGAAGCCGACGCTGCGTGAAGCCCTCGATAAGCCGCTTCGCCACCAGCCCCGGATCCGGAGCCTTCTCCCAGCTTTCCACCGGAGCGAATTCCCAGGCCAGCGGGCTGTTCGTCGCGCCTGCCCGACGGTACTTCACGTAATGGACGGCATCCAGACACACCGTTCCCACTGCCCCGGCCAGCAGGCCGGCCGCCACCGCCGCGAGTGGAGTCAGCGGCTTCCTTCGGGAGCGCATCACGCAATCTCCTCATCGGTCAGGGCCGGAAAGGTCGATGTTCCTCAGCATCTGGGCCGGGCGCTGAGGCATGCGGCCCGCATCGAGTATCCGGCGGCCGGGAAACGTCCGCGAGCGCACGCACGTCCGGTCCGTCCTTCGAAGGAGAAACCGCTACGACTGCTACGACGCTGTCCCGTGTGTCGCCGCGTCGCTGCGCCGAACAGCATGCCGGCGCCACACCGGTGACCGCGGCGGCCCGGTCAGCATCCGCTCTGTGCGGGGCAGCCGGCCGGGCCGGTCCGGCTCTTCGGCGGCAGCTGGGCATGCCGCAGTAAGCGCAGCGTCCGTCACGTCTTGAGGACAACCTTTTCGCAGTGGTCCTTCTTGTTCTTGAACAGGTCGTAGCCGGTCGGTGCCTCGGTCAGGGGCAGCCGGTGGGTGATGATCCGGGTGGGGTCGATCGTGCCCTGCTCGATCATGCCCAGCAGGGGTTGCATGTACCTCTGCACGTGGCACTGGCCGGTTCGCAGGGTCAGTGACCTGTTCATCCAGGCACCCGCCGGGAACTTGTCGATCATCCCGCCGTAGACGCCGATGACCGAGACCACGCCGCCGCTCCGGCAGGACATGATGGCCTGGCGCAGGGCATGCGGCCGGTCGGTCTCGGAGCGGACCGCCTGCTTGGCACGGTCGTAGAGCTGAACGTGGGAGGCGCCGTGCGTGGCCTCCATGCCGACCGCGTCGATGCACTTGTCGGGGCCACGGCCGCCGGTGAGTTCGAGCAGAGCGGACCGTACGTCGGTGTCCTCGAAGTTGATGGTGGTGTAGCCCTGGGCGGCGGCCATGTCGAGGCGGTAGGTTTCCTTGTCGATGGCGATGACCTTTTCCGCGCCCAGGACCCGGGCGCTGTCCATGGCGAACTGGCCGACCGGCCCGGCACCCCAGACGGCGACGACATCACCGTGCTTGATGTCGCACATGTCAGCGCCCATGTAGCCGGTCGGCAGGATGTCGGACAGGAAGAGCACCTGCTCGTCGGTCAGATCCGATTCGATCTTGAAGGCGTTGGCGTCGGCGAGTACCACCCGCGCGTACTCGGCCTGGCCGCCGGCGAAGCCGCCGGTGAGATGTGAGTACCCGTAGATGCCGCAGGTGGGATGACCGAACATCTTCTCCGAGATGCCGGCGTTGGGGTTGCTGTTCTCACAGCACGAGTACAGTTCCGCGCGGCAGGACGCACAGGCGCCGCAGGCGATGGGGAAGGGCACCACGACCCGGTCGCCGACGCGCAGTTTGCCGTCGCTGATACCCCGGCCGACCTCGACGACCTCTCCCATGAACTCGTGGCCCAGGATGTCGCCCTTCTCCATCGTCGGCACGTAGCCGTCGACCAGATGGAGGTCGGAGCCGCAGATCGCCGTCGAGGTGATTTTCACGATGACGTCGCGGCTGTTCAGGATCGAGGGGTCGGGGACGTCCTGCACCTCGACCGAGTTGCGTCCCGTCCAGCAGTTGGCCTTCATGCCAGGGCCTCCTTCAGTTCGTCCTCGGTCAGCGGCCGGGCCGGGTGCTGCGGGAACTCGCCCCGGGCCCGCTTGCCGCCGGGCGCACCCTCGGAGCGGACGACCTCACCGGTTTCCGCGATCTGCTTGAAGCGGCGAAGGTCGTCGTCCAGCTGCTGGTGCGGCTCCTCGCCGAAGTAGCGCGCCGCCGCCTTGCCCAGCGCTCCGCCGGGCAGCTCGTAGCGCAGGGACACCCGTATCTCCGTGCCCTGGCCGCCGGGGGCCGGCACGAAACGGGCTTCGCCGGAGTTGTCGACGTCGGCACCGTCCACCGACCGCCACGCGATCAGCTGGCCGGGGACGTCCTGGGTGATCTCGGCGTCCCATTCGACTGTCTTGCCGAACGGTGCGCTGGCTTGCCAGTGACTGGTGCGCGGGCCGGTCACGTGCACCTCGTCCAGGTGCACCATGAACTCCGGCAGTCGTTCCAAGTCCTTCCAGAGGGTGTACGTCTCGTCCGGCGACCGGGTGACGGTGGTGGCCGCGGTCAGTTCCATGGGGGTGCTCCTACGAGTGCGGGTCACGGCCGCGTAAACGTCCGTGGCGGTGATGGCGGTGACCGCGGCCGTCGCAGCGACGGTGCGTCCGAGGCCGCGACCGTCGTGGTTCCTCAAGGCCCGGGCGAGCATCGTCAGGTCCATGAGGTCGCCACCGACGCGGCCCCAGAGCCAGACGGGATGCGGCCGTCCCAGCAGCCCGGTGGCCGCCGCCAGTTCGCGCACACCGACGGCGGTCGTGGCCGATCGGTGCCGGGGGGCGTCGCCCACGCCCAGGGCCCGCGCGAAGCCCGCCGGGGCGACGACCTGGGGCACTCCCAGGAATGCACTGGCCCAGCCGAGACCACGTACGAGCGGATCGTGCCGCAGGCGGGAGGTGGAGCGGGTGTCTGTTGTCATCAGTGGCTCCTCACGTGCGGTGAGGTGAAGGGAAGGCGAGCCGCTTCAGGTGCGAAGCGCCCACGGCGGACGACGCCGGAGTATCCGCATGCTCCGCGGCCAATCCACATCTGCTCTTCGCAGTCCCGGCGCGGCCGTTCGGTTGCCGGGACTGTGTGGGCGCGCCTCGCGGGCAAGCGTCAACGGCCGATCCCACCGCCCGTCTTACAGGGCCGGAAGGGCTCGGCCTCTCCAGTGCTCACGCCCGGGGCCGGGCGGCGGAATCCCGCCGCCCGTAACGCAATGCCGGACACGGCCGACCGCCGTTGCCCGGCGTTGTGGGAGGTTCAGGCGAGGAAGGCCCGTCCGGCCCCTGCCGTAACCGGGGCCGGCCGCCGGTCGTCCCCGCCCGCCCGGTGCTGGAGCGGCTGACGACCCTGGTCTCCTTACTGCTTGTGGCCGTTGCCGTGTCCGTTGGGATGCAGGACCACCTTGGTCCAGCCCTCGTCACGGGCGTCGAAGTGCTCGTAGGCGGTGGGGGCCTCGTCCAGGCCGAGCTCGTGGGAGACGATGAAGCTCGGCTTCGCCTTCCCGCCGGCGATCAGGTCCCGCAGAGCCCGGTTGTACTTCTTCACCGGCGCCTGTCCGGTCCCCATGCGCTGGCCCTTGAACCACATCATGCCGAAGTCGATCGGCACCTTGCCCTGTGCCTCCAGCTCGCCCTGGGCCTCTTCGCCTCCGGGGTCCTGGGGCAGGAAGACGCCCACCACGCCGATGTCGCCCGTGAACCTCACCGAGTCGATCAGGCCGTTGAGCGTGAGGCTGGCGTCCTCGTGTCCCTCGGGGTCGTGTGCCTGGTAGCCGACGCACTCACACCCGTTGTCGGCGCCCAGACCGAGGGTGGCTTCCTTGACGACCTCCGCCGGATCCTGCTCGGCGGTGTTGATCGGGATGGCCCCGATCTCCTCCGCCTTGCGCAGCCGGTCGGGCTGGTGGTCGGCCACCCAGACGCGGCCGGCGCCCTTGAGCACGGCGGAGTAGGCCGCCATCAGCCCGACGGGACCGGCCCCGAAGATGATCGTCTGGTCGCCTGGCTTGACGTTGGCCATCTCCGTGGCGTGATAGCCGGTGGGGAAGATGTCGGCGAGCATCACGTAGTCCGTCTGCCGCTCGGCGGCGTCCTCGCCCAGGCGCAGCGCGTTGAAGTCGCCGTAGGGCACGCGCAGCAGTTCCGCCTGGCCGCCCTGGTAGGGGCCCATGTCTGCGAATCCGTAGGCGGCTCCGGCGAGGGCCGGTTCCGGCTGCATGGTCAGGCAGTAGTTGGTCAGCCCCCGCTCGCACTGCTTGCAGAAGCCGCAGGCGATGTTGAAGGGCAGAACGACATACTCGCCGACCTGGACCTTGCGCACGGCCGAGCCGACCTCCACGACCTGGCCCATGTTCTCGTGTCCCAGCGTGCGGCCGGACTCGAACGAGGTGCGGCCCTCGTACATGTGCAGGTCCGAACCGCAGATGTTGGTGGTGGTGATCTTGACGATGATGTCGCAGGGGTGCTCGATCTTCGCGTCCGGTACGTCCTTCACCGTGACCGTTCGCGGGCCTTCGTATACCGCTGCTTTCATGGTGACTTCTCTCGGTGCCGCGGCACGACCGCGGCACGGCGGTGAGAGAGACGGCACCCGAGGCCAGAACCCCGGAAGTTGCGGATGACGGGGTCTGTGCCTTCGGTACGCCTCTGCGGGCCGTTCACCCGAATCAGGTGGACGGTGGAGCCGCCGTCGGCGCACCAGGCGGAGCTTCGGCGCTCCGGCGGCGTGCTGCGCGGGTCCCCGTCGGTGTCCGGCACGAAACCGCCATATACCGAATGATCAACGGATTCCTCGCATCAGCTGCCGGCTCGGCGAACCGGCTCGTCCTGGTCGTTGTCCAGCATGCGGCGGCGTTCCTGTTCACGCTTGGAATAGGCGGCCGCCCGGACCGCCTCGTCGCACTCCAGGCCTGATCCCAGCGCACCGCCCACGGTGGCGACCGAAGCGACGAACCAGGCCGGCGTCCAGTACTCCGCGGCGTTCAGCGGGGTGCGTGTCGGCGAACACCTGGCCGTTGAGGATGAAGAGCGCCCACACCAAGTTGATGACCAGCAACCCCTCATAGCAGACGGGCACCCCGATGCCCACTGTGACGACCGTCGACGTGTTGTAGAGAGCTGCCCGCTTCCTCGCTTCCGGCGAGGTATCCGCCGATCGATGCCACAGGCGCGCGTCCACAATCAGCCAGCCGATCATGAGTGCGACGGAACCGACCATGGCGAGCCGGTTGGCCCGGACCATACCGCCGAGCACCCTCAGGTAACCGCGCGGACCGCTGATGACATACCGGAGATCCGCGGCCTCGTCGTCGCCGACCGGGGCCCGGTGCACAGGCGCAAGACGACTGGCGAAGCCTTTCAGCGACCGACGGTGGCCTCCCTCGGCCTCAGCGGCCTGCGCTCCCGCCAGGCTGAGCACGGCCTCTTCGACCGTCCGCCGGGCCCGTCTGCGAAAGTGCAGAGCACCCAGCGAGGGGAGGGACAGGAGCGCCATGCCGTGTTCATGACCCAGATCCACGACGAGCTTGCGCCCCCTGAGTGCAACGGAAGGTCGGTGAGCGCTACGACGATGTCCCAATCCTCCGAACGCCCGCGGTCCGAGATCCGGCGTGTCAACGTGGACAGGTCCTCGGTCCCGGCGGTGAAGGGCTCACTCACCACCTCGACGTCGAACCGCCGCTCCCGACCGAACTCGTCCGCGAGCCGAGCGGGAGGTCCCGGGCTATGCGCAGCACGACTTCTGTCGGCGCGTCCGGGTCCGCCAGGAGAGCCACGACCGTGACGCTTTGCGACGACTCACCCATGACGGCCTCTTCTCGTCGGCTACTCCGGCGTTCAGCAGTGCCCAGCGGTCTGCTGCCCGGCCGAGACGAGGACCGGCAATGCCTGCACTGGTCGATGCGGTCCCGGCAACGGCAGGAACTGGGCGAGATCCATGTTGCCGGCCGTGCCTCCATCTTCTTGCCCCTGGGCCCGAGCGGCCCTGGAAACGCAGGCTGACAGCCGTGCCGGTGGTGATGTTGTCGAGGCGCCCCGGTCGACGGGTACGGCACCGGCCGACGGGGCCGTCCGTGCCGGATCGTTCCCGCCCCGGCCTCACCTGAGGGATCCGGTCGCCAACTTCCCCGGGATCGCCCATGAGACAAGGACCTCTCGGCCGCGGGAGGGACTTGCTGCGTGCATGGCGCGGATGGTGTTCCGCTCGGCGTCAGAGCCAGTGGCGCAGAACCAGGCTTGGTGCGCGGCGGATGAGCCAGGCGCCGGTCAGGCCGATGGCGGCGCCGACGGCCACGTCGCTCGGATAGTGGGCGCCGCTCTGCACGCGTTCGACTGCCACCATCGCGGCCGGTACCGCACACACGGCACCGGCCAGCGGCCAGGCCGGGGCGACGGCGGCTGTGAAGGCGACCGCCGCGGCGGTGTGCCCCGAGGGGAAGGATGAGGAGTCGGGACGGTCCTCGGTCTCGTCGTGCGGGAACCACTCCTTGGGCGGCCGGGGACGGTCGGCCAACTGCTTGCACACCCCGTTGGACGCCAACTGCGCCAGGGCAACAGCGGCCAGGCCCGCGGCGGCGGCCTTGCGGCCCCGCCAGCCGCCCAGGGAGGCCATCACCGCGGCCGCCCCGCACCACAGCTTGGTGCCCTCCGCCGTCTCCTCCGCAGCCGACAGCACCCGGTGGACGCAGGGCGAGGCGTTGGCAGCCAGCCACTTGGTCAGCCGCCGGTCGGTCTCACGCATCAGAGCCAGCACACTCATGGCCTGTGGGGTATCCAGCCCGTCACCGGCCATGCCAGGCGCTCAGGTCCCGTCGACTGCCGACGCCCCCGTCGGCAGGTCGACGGCATCGCCGGCATCGGCGTGGTCAGTTGTGGTCCGGGCTGCGCCGGTCGTCTCTGTCGACGAGGTGCCCCGCAAGGCACAGGCTCGTGCCTCGCGAGGACGGATCAGCGCTGCGCGGCGCCCCTGCCCGAAGTGCCCTTACGGATGGCCGGAGAGAGTTGGGTCGCGTGCTCGGAGGTCACCGTGCTGGGCTGCGTGCCGGGAGGGTGAACCAGGTGGTCTTGCCGTGGTCGGTGGGGCGTACGCCCCAGCTGTGGGCGAGGGCGTCGACGAGGAGGAGGCCGCGGCCGGATTCGTCGTCGGGAGCGGCCAGGCGGGGCTGGGGCAGATGGGGGCTGTGGTCGCTGATCTCGACGGTGAGCTCGGTGGCGGTGCGGCGCAGGTGGAGCCCGAGGGGGCCCTGGGCGTGCTGCACGGCGTTGGTGAGGACTTCGGAGACCAGGAGGCGGGCGTCGTCGGCGAGGTGGGCGCAGTTCCACGCGGTGAGGGTCTTGGTGAGGAAGCTGCGTCCGTCGCCGACGGAGGAGGCGTGGGCGGGCAGGTCGGTGGTGGCGGTGGCCAGCGGGGCGGCGGGAAGCTGGGCAAGGAGCAGGGTGACGTCGTCGTCGTGGTTGTCGGTACCGGGCAGCAGGGCGGCCAGGACACGGTCGGCGACGGCCTCCAGGGCGTCGGTGCCGGTGAAGGCGGTCCCGAGGGCACGGGTGAGGTCGGCGAGGCGGTGTTCGATGTCGCTGCCGGGGGTTTCGATCAGGCCGTCGGTGTAGAGGACGAGCGTGGCCCCGGGGGGCACGGCGGTGCGGGTCTGCTGGTGGAGGATGCCGCCGACGCCGAGCGGCGCGCTGATGGGTGCTTCGACTACCCGCACTTCCCCCGAGTCGGCGAGGAGGGCGGGCAAGTGGCCGGCCGAGCAGACGGTGATCTCGCCGGTGTCGGGGGCGAGGATCAGGTAGCAGCAGGTCACTAGTTGGTCGGGCAGGTCGAGGTCGGCGACGACGGCGTCGAGGGCCTGCATCAGCTGGCGGGGTTCCATGCCGGTTTTGGCCAGGGCATGGGCGGCGGCCCGCAGCTGGCCCATGACCGCGGCCGCGTCCAGGCCGCGCCCCATCACGTCGCCAATGAGGATGCCGACCCGGCCCGCGCCCAGGGGGATGAGGTCGAACCAGTCGCCGCCCACCCCGGCGCCCTGGGTGGCGGGCAGGTAGCGGTGGGCGGCGGCGAGGCCGGGGATGGCCGGCGGGGTGCCCATGAGACTGCGCTGCAGGGTGAGGGCGATGTGCCGCTGCTGCTCGTACAGGGCGTGGAGTTCGGCCTCGGCCCGCTTGCGGTCGCTGATGTCGCGCACGATGGCGCACGCGCCCCGGACCGTGCCGTCGGCGGCGCGCGTGGGCCACAGGGTGACGTCGACGTCGAGCAGTTGCCCGCCGCGGGTGACGCGGAGCGTCTCGAAGTGCTCGATCTTCTCGCCGCGGGCCAGTCGTTCCAGCAGCGCGGTGATCTCGTGGGTGCGGTCGGGCAGGGCGAGCAGCGCCACGTGGCGGCCGATCGCCTCCTCGGCGCTGTAGCCGTACAGGCGTTGGGCGGCGGCGTTCCAGTAGGTGATGTGCCCGTCGAGGGTCTTGGCGAGGATCGCGTCCTGAGAGGACTCGACGAGCGCGGCGAGCTGGTTGATGTGCTGTTCGGCGGCTTTGCGGTCGCTGACGTCGCGGACGGCCGCGGAGACAAGGAGGCCGTCGGCGGTCTCCAGCGGGCTGAGGCTGATCTCCACGGGGAACTCGGTACCGTCCTTGCGCAACCCGTGCAGCTCCAGCCCGGCCCCCATCGGCCGCACCTGCCGGCTCGCGGCGTACGCCTCCCGGTGCCGGGAGTGCTGAGGGCGGAACCGCCCAGGGATCAGCAACTCCACCGACTGACCCAGCAGTTCCGCGCGCCCGTACCCGAACAGCGACTCCGTCTGCGCGTTGACCAACCGGATCAGGCCCGCATCGTCCACGATCACCATCGCGTCCGGCGCCGCCTCCAACAGCCCCCGGAACCGCTCCTCGGCGGCTTTGCGGTCGCTGACGTCGCGGACGGCCGCGGAGACAAGGAGGCCGTCGGCGGTCTCCAGCGGGCTGAGGCTGATCTCCACGGGGAACT